>CAVUGY010000026.1:0-429557 GCA_963741125.1 uncultured beta proteobacterium | reverse complement strand
CCTGAGTCGTGTTCTGGCGGCGCCCGAGATCTCGCTGCTGGGTTTGCTCGAGGTCGTCTTCGGCGTGTGCCTGGCCTGGATCGGTGCCGGCGAGGTGCCCCGCCCCGACACCCTTGCCGGGGGCGCCCTGGTGACCACGGCCTTGATCACCAACGAATGGCTGGGCTGGCGCAAGCGCGCTGGTGTCGCCGCCTGATACGCTGCAGCCCCGATGTGGCGCGACCGCCCCCCAACCGACCTGCATTCGCCCCACACGGCCGACCCGCAGGCGCCCGTGGTCGTGCGCTTTGCCGCCATCGGCGACATCGTGCTGCTGACGGTTCTCTTGCACGCCTTGGCGGAGCGCTACGGCCGCCCGGTACACGTACTGTCTTCCGGCGCATGGACGCCGGTACTGCTCGGCAACGACCCCGCCGTCGGCGAGTTGCGCCTGCTCAGCAGTCGGCGCGCGCCGTACTGGCTGACCCCGTCGCAATGGGCGGCGCGGCGCTGGCTGCGCGCCCACACCGGGCCGGTCTACCTGTGCGACCCCGACATCTACGGCGCGCGCGTGATCGAAGGCGCCGCCGTGCCGGCCGAACGGCTGGTGCGGGCCTGGGACACCTGGCCCGGCGACACTGCGCACTGGGCCGACTGGTGGCTGCAGGTCGCGCAACTGGACGCACCGGGCACGCCCGGCCCGCAGCGCACGCTGCGATCACCGGCCCGGCCGCAGCTGGTGGCTGCATCGGCCTGGCACGATCGGGCCGACCGCTGGCTGCGCGACCAGGGCATCGAAGACCAGGCCCTGGTCTTGATTCAGCCGGGGCACAAAAAGACGCACAAGCGGGGTCGGATCGCCACCGTCGCGCACGACAAGCACTGGCCCGCCGCACATTGGGCCGCGGTCATCCGTGGCGTGCTGGCAGACCTGCCCGAAGCCGCCGTCCTGGTCTGCGGCTCGCCGCGCGAGGCAGGCCTGGTGCAGGAGATCGTCGACACGGTGGGCGCTGCGACGGGGCCAGCGCGGGTGATCAATGTTGCGGCCATGCAACCGACTCTGGAACGCATCGCTGCCCTGGCCGCCCGCGCGCACAGCATGATCTCGGTCGATACCGGGCCAGCCCATGTGGCAGGGGCGATGGACTGCCCGCTGGTCGTTCTTTACGGGCAGGCCGGGTGGGGGCGCTGGAAGCCGCGTGCGCCGACCGCGGACGTGATCGCACTCGGCCCGCAGGCACCCACGGCGGCGGCGCGCCTGCTCGATCTCGATCCGGCTGCCGTGCTTGCGGCTTGGCGGCAACTGCGTCCGCGCGCTACCCTTGTCACCGATGCAGCCTGATCGACACCGCAGCGAACTGCAAACACGGCTGACGGCCGAGCGCCTGGCGCAGGCGCGCGTGCTGGTGGTCGGTGACGCGATGCTCGATCGCTACTGGTTCGGTGCGGTCGACCGCATCTCGCCCGAGGCGCCGGTGCCCGTGGTCCTTGTGCAGCGCGAAGAAGATCGTCTGGGCGGTGCGGCCAATGTCGCGCTCAATGTGCGCGCGCTGGGCGCCGGGGCCACCTTGTTGACCGTGATCGGCCGCGACGAGGCGGCCGGCAAGATCGAGGCACTGCTCGCCGCAAAGGACGTGGCCAGCCTGCTCGGCCGCGACGAAGGCTGCCGCACCACGGTCAAGGTGCGTGTCGTCGGCCGCTCTCAGCAATTGCTGCGGCTCGATTTCGAAACCCCGCCGGACCATGAATTGCTGGATCAGATGCTCGCCGCCTACGAGGCGGCGCTGCCGACGCACCACGCCGTCCTGTTCAGCGACTACGGCAAGGGTGGATTGGCCCACATCGAGCGCATGATCGGGCTGGCGCGCGCGGCCGGCAAGCCGACCCTCGTCGACCCCAAGGGCCGCGACTACAGCCGCTACGCCGGCGCGACGGTGATCACGCCCAATCAGGCCGAACTGGCCCAGGCCACCTCGCCCTGGTCCGACGAGGCCGGCCTGGTCGAGCGGGCGCAATCATTGCGTCGAACACTGGCGCTCGAAGGCCTGCTGGTGACGCGGTCGGAGGACGGCATGACGCTTTTCGACGGCCAGGGTTCGCTGCACCAGCCGGCACAGGCGCGCCAGGTCTTCGATGTCACCGGTGCCGGCGATACGGTGATCGCGACGATGGCCACCATGCTGGCCGCCGGCCTGACGCTGCGCGAAGCCGTGCCGATCGCCAACCGCGCCGGTGCGATTGTCGTCGGCCGCTTCGGCACCGCCACGGTCAGCCGCGACGAACTCTTTCAGGAAGGCCCATGAAAGTCATCGTCACCGGCGCGGCCGGCATGATAGGCAGCAATCTTGTCCACGGCCTGAACGCTGCCGGCATCGACGACATCGTTGCCGTCGACGATCTCAGCGACGGCGCCAAGTACCGAAACCTGCTCGGCGCGCGCATTGCCGACTACTTCCATCGCGACGATTTCTACCCCCGATTCATGCGCGGAGATTTCGATGGCGTCGACGCGGTGCTGCACCAGGGGGCCTGCTCCGACACCATGGTCCACGATGGGCACTACATGCTGGCGCAGAACTATCGCTGCACCAAGGACCTGGTCGACGCCTGTCTGGCACGCGGCGTCCCGCTGATCTATGCCTCGTCGGCGGCGACCTATGGCGGCAGCAGCGGGTTTCGCGAGCAACCCGACTGCGAGGCCCCGCTCAACGTCTACGGCTACAGCAAGCTGCTGACGGACCAGGTCGTCCGGCGTTCGCTGCCGACGGCCGCGACGCAGTTGGTGGGTCTGCGCTACTTCAACGTCTACGGCCCGCGAGAGCAGCACAAGGCTCGCATGGCCTCGGTGGCCTTTCACCACTTTCAGCAGTTTCGTGCCGACGGCCGGGTACGCCTGTTCGGCGCCTACGGCGGCTATGGGCCGGGCCAGCAGGCGCGCGACTTCGTCTTCGTCGACGACGTCGTCGCCGTCAACCTGTGGTTCCTCAGGCACCCGCGATGCAGCGGCATCTTCAACGTCGGCACGGGGCGGGCGGAGCCTTTCAACCATGTGGCCCAGGCCGTCGTCAATGGCTGTCGCGAGACAGACGGATTGGCGCCCTTGCCGTTGCAGGAGTTGACCGCGCGTTCGCTCGTCGAGTACATCGAATTTCCGCCCGCGCTGTCCGGCAAGTACCAGTCCTACACCCAGGCCGACCTGAGCGCGCTGCGCGCTATCGGCTGCGACCATGCATTCGTCGATGTCGCTACGGGCGTCGAGCGTTACGTGCGCTGGCTGGCCGACCAGCCTGCAGCCTGATCGCCGGGCTCAAAGCCCGAGCAGCTGCTCGGTGCGTGCGCACAGGGTGTGGCCGATGAAGATATGGGCCTCCTGAATGCGCGCGGTGGTCGGGCTCGGTACCACCACCGCCACATCGACCAGCGATGCGATCGTGCCGCCGTCGCGCCCGAGCAGGCCGACGCTGGTCAGCCCGAGCTCACGTGCCGCCTGAACGGCGCGCAGCACGTTCTGCGAACGCCCCGACGTCGAAATGGCCACCAACACATCGCCCGGCCGCGCCAGCCCGCGCAGCGGGCGCTCGAAGACCTGGTCGAACGCATAGTCGTTGCCGATACAGGTCAGTTGCGAGCTGTCGGTGGAAAGCGCGATCGCGGCCAGCGGGCGTCGCTCACCGGCGAATCGGCCCGTGAACTCGGCGGCCAGGTGCTGGCTGTCTGCGGCCGAACCACCGTTGCCGCAGAACATCAGCTTGCCGCCGCTGCTCAGGCACCGGGCCAGCGCCTGCGCCGCGCGCTCGACTTCGGGGGCCAAGCGTTCAAGCACCGCAAAAAGCGCGCGGTGCTCGTCGAGTTGCTGCGCGAACGATAGACTGCTCGAATCTTTGGTCTCGCTCATCGAAGCTATTGTGCCTGCCGTCAGACCCAGCAAGCTGTTCAGTCGCGACATGGTTAGCGCCCACGGCGATTGGCCGCGGCCTTTGGTCTTCACCAACGGGGTCTTCGACGTGCTGCACGCCGGCCACGTGCGATACCTGAGCGCAAGCCCGTGCGCTCGGTGCGGCGCTGATGGTTGCCGTCAACAGCGACGCGTCGGCGCGGCAACTCGGCAAAGGGCCGGATCGTCCGCTCAACCGGGAACAGGACCGGGCGCTGGTCATCGCGGCGCTGGAAGCGGTCGACTTCGTGACGCTTTTCGACGAAAGCACACCCAACGCGCTGATCGAGCGCATCCGGCCCGATGTCTACGTCAAGGGCGGCGACTACGACATCGAGCGCCTGGCCGAGACGGCGCTGGTGCGCAGTTGGGGCGGTCGCGCCGTGGCGGTTCCCTTCGTGCAGGGTTATTCGACGACCAGCCTGGTCGAGCGCATCCGTGGCGCAGGCTGATTCGGCCGTTTTCCTCGACCGCGACGGCGTCATCAACGTCGAACGGCACTACCTGCACCGGGTCGAGGATTTCGCCTTTCTGCCCGGTGCGGTCGAGGCCTTGCAGCGCTTGAAGACGGCCGGGTGGGCGCTGGTGGTCGTGACCAACCAAAGCGGCATCGCTCGCGGCTACTACGACGAAGCCAGCTACCAGCAGCTGACCCTGCACATGAACGCGGCGCTGGCCCACGCCGGTGTGAGGCTCGATGCCGTCTTGCACTGCCCGCATTTGCCCGATGCAGCCGTGCCCGCCTACCGCCGGATTTGCGACTGCCGCAAACCGGGGCCGGGCATGCTGCTGGCCGGGGCCAGGACGCTCGGCCTCGATCTGGCCTCCTCGGTAATGATCGGCGACCGCCTGTCCGACCTGCAGGCCGGTCGCGCGGCGGGGGTCGCTCGCAACTGGCTCGTGCGCAGCGGCCATCCGCTGGATGCACAGGCCCTCGCAATGGCCGACGCGGTGTTCGACGATCTCGCTGCCTGCGCCGCGCATCTGCATGGGGTGAACCCCAGGACCGGGGGGCGTGGCTGCGCCTAGCATGTCCGCATGAAGCGCCTGTCCGGCCTCGACGCCTCCTTCCTCTATCTGGAAACGCCTGAGATGCCTATGCATGTCGGCGCCCTGCATGTGTTCGAACTGCCGCGTGCCAGCCGCGGCAGTTTCGTCAACGCCCTGCGCAAACATATGGCCGCAAGGCTGCCGCTGGCGCCGGCGCTGCGGCGACGCGTCTGGCAGATGCCGCTGAACATGAGCAACCCGGTCTGGCTCGACGCCGTGCCCGACCTGACGCAGCACATCGTGGCCGTCAAGCTGCCGGCCGGCGCGCGCGGCCGGGGCGGCGAAATGGCGCGTCTGGAGGCCCTGGTCGGTCGCTTGCACAGCGGGCTGCTCGATCGCAGCCTGCCGCTATGGAAGTTTCATGTCATCGAGGGCCTGGCCGCGGGCGAGGGCGGTGCCCGAAGGGTGGCGATGTACACCCAGCTGCACCACGCGGCGGTCGACGGCCAGGCCGCCGTGGCCCTGGCCAATGCCATTCTCGATCTGACGCCGAAGCCGCCGGCGGTCGAGGCCCGCCCTTCGAGCCGCGTCAAGCGCTTCGAGCTCGGCCTGGTGGAAATGATCTCGGGGGTCATCGGCAGCGAGGTGCAGCAGATCACGCAACTGATTCGCGCCTTGCCCGGCGCGGTCGGCTCGCTGTCATCGGCTGCCACCCAGATGGCCGCGCGCAGCGATTTCGTCACCGGCCGGAAACGCAGCGGCAGCCTGGGCCTGGCACCGCGTACGCGGCTCAATGTGTCGGTGAGCGCCGGCCGGGCCTTCGCCGCCGTCAGCCTGCCGCTGCCGGAACTCAAGGCCCTGGGCCGCCTGCACGAAGCCACGCTCAACGACATGGTGCTGATGCTGTGCAGCACGGCGCTGCGCCGCCATTTCAGCGCACATGGACCGCTGCCGCGCAAGTCGATGGTGGCCGCCGTGCCGGTCTCGCTGCGGGCCAAGGGCGATACCAATGCCGACAACCAGGCCTCGATGAGCTTGATCAGCCTGGGCACGCAGATCGCCGATCCGCGGCGGCGGCTGGCGCACATCAAGGCCGCGACGCGCTCGATGAAGAGCACGCTGGCCGGTGTGAAGAGCGTGCTGCCGACCGACTTTCCGTCGATCGGCGTGCCCTGGCTGATGTCGGCCGCCACCGCGCTCTACCAGCGCGCCAAGGTCGCCGACAAGCTGCCGCCGGTGGCCAACGTGGTCATCTCCAACGTGCCCGGACCGCCGGTGCCGCTGTACATGGCGGGCGCGAAGATGCTGAGCAACTACCCGTGCTCGATCGTCGTGCATGGCGTGGCGCTGAACATCACGGTGCAGAGCTACGACCAGTCGCTCGATTTCGGCCTGATGGCCGACGCCGCGGCGATGCCCGAAGTGCGCGAGCTGGCGGCTGCAGTTGCGCGCGGCGTTCGACGAATTGCGAATGCTGCCGGCCGAGGAGCCCGATCCGCAATACACACCCCTTGCAGCGCGGGCGCCGCGCGCGCGGCCGAAGCGATAACCAGCGATGAGGTCACGTCGCCCATCGCCCGCGCCGCCGCTGCTGCACCCCGCCGACCTGAAGGCGCCGCCGCCATGGCTGTGGTTGATGGAGGGCCGCGCACCCTGGGAATACGCGGCACTGCTGGTGTCCATGCCCTGGCTCAAACGCCTGCCGCCGGGCGACGGGCATCCGGTGATCGTCTTTCCCGGCCTCGGCGCCGCCGACATGACCACCGCTCCGCTGCGTGGCCTGCTCGAAACGCTGGGCTACAGCGCCTACCCGTGGAAGCAGGGTTTTAATTTCGGCCCGCGCGATGGCGTGCTCGAAGCCTGTCGCCATCACCTGCGACGCACCGCCAAGCGGCATGGCACCAAGGTCAGCCTGGTGGGGTGGAGCCTGGGCGGGCTCTACGCGCGCGAGTTGGCCAAGGAGATGCCCGAGCTGTCGCGCTGCGTGATCACCCTGGGCACGCCGTTCACCGGCCATCCGCGGGCGACCAATGCCTGGCGCTTTTACGAGATGGTCAGTGGCCAGAACGTGCACGACCCGGCACTGATCGCACAGATCCGCGGCACGCCGCCGGTACCGACGACCTCGATCTACTCCAAGACCGACGGCGTGGTGGCCTGGCAATGCAGCATCAACGAAGCCGCGCCGCAGGCCGAGAACATCGAGGTCCACGCCAGCCACATCGGCATGGGCATGAACCCCTTGGCCTTGTATGCGATTGCCGACCGCCTGCAGCAAGACCCGGCGCATTGGCAGCCGTTCGACGTGCGCGGCGCGAGGCGCTGGTTCTACAAGACCACCGGCCACGCACCGTTGCAAGCGGCCAGCGGATTCTGAAAATGCAGCTGTCCGCCAACGGCCTGCACATCGAGGTCGACGACCAGGGCCCGCCCGGCGCGGTGCCGCTGCTCATGATCATGGGCCTGGGCATGCAACTCACGGCCTGGCCCGAGGAGCTGGTGCGCATGCTGGTCGCGCGAGGCCGGCGCGTGATCCGCATCGACAACCGCGATGCCGGCCTGAGCCAGGGCTTCGAAACCAGCGGCACGCCCAACCTGGCCTGGGGCGCGCTCAGCTACATGCTGCACCTGCCCATGCGCGTGCCATACGGGCTGGCCGACATGGCCGACGACGGATTCGGCGTGCTCGACGCGCTGGGCATCGCGCGCGCGGAAATTTGCGGCGCCTCGATGGGCGGCATGATCGCCCAGCACATGGCCGCGCGCCGGCCTGAGCGCGTATCGCGGCTGACGCTGATCATGACCACCTCGGGCGCGCGCCGGTTGCCACAACCCAATGCGCCGGTGCGTGCCGCGCTGTTCGAGCGCAGTCCGGCCGGCGATCCCGACGTCGCGAATGAAGTGGCCAGGCTGATGAAGCTGTTCACCGTCATCGGCAGCCCGGCGTATCGACCCGACCCAGCGGAGTTCCAGGCCCGCATGATGGCCTCGGTGCAGCGTGCATCCCGGCCCGACGGCGTCGTGCGCCAGTTGATGGCCATCGCCGCCGACGGCGACCGCACAGCGCTGCTGGCGCGCATCGCGGCGCCCACCCATATCGTGCACGGCAGCGCCGACCCGCTGGTGCCGGTGGCCGCCGCGCACGACCTGCACGCCAAGATCGCCGGCTCGACGCTCGAGATCATCGAAGGCATGGGCCACGACCTGCCGGCCCCGCTGTGGCCGCGATTCGCGGCGGCCATTGCAGGCGATTGATGCGCCCTACGCGCGGGCATTCGGTGCCGCCGCACATCGGGGGCGGCGGCACGAAGCCGGATCAAGGCATCAGGCGCACCAGCGCAAACACCGTCGTGCCCGCGTTGCGTGCGTAGCCACCGACGATGATCTTGCCGTCGGGTTGCACCGCCACCGCCTCGGCTCTGTCGAAGGCGCCGAAAAAGTCGACGGTGACCTTGCCAGCGCTGCCGAACGTGGTGTCGATCGACGCGCCCTGAGAACCCGGCACGAAGCGAGCGATCGCCATGTCGGGGTTGGCGCCGTAAATGTCACTCCTGCCGACCATGAGCACTTTGCCGTCGGCTTGCAGCGCCATGGCGCTGACTTGGTCAGTCTTGCCACTGAAATCGACCAGAGTCGGCGAGGAGCGGCGATGGGAAATAGCCGCCATAGACTTTGCCGGTGCTCGTGTCGGTGATTGTATGAACGTTGCCAAGCCAAACTTTCCTACATTGACGGCCACCAGCAACTGGCCATCGATACCCGGCTGCTCAACCACATCGACTGCCTCCCCGCCACCCCGGTTGAGGTCGGTGCTGATTTGCCCCCCGGTCAAGGGCCCACTGAGGTCGGGATCGTTGAAGTCCGGATCCTGCGACCCCGAGCTAACGATGTGACCATTGATCAGCGTGCTGGCACCGAGATAGCGAGCGACGCCTACGTTCTGGTTCGGAGTGCCTCCGTTGAGCGCCGTTACGCCGGCCACCACGATCTTGCCGTCGCGCTGCAGCGTCAGGCCCTGTACCCGATTGAACGTGCCGCCAAAACCAGTGGTTGTTCGGCCGAGTCCGGTTGCGAAGGATGTGTCCGGGCTGCCATCGGCGTTGTAGCGCGCCAAGGCAAATTGATTCTCGGTGAGCGTCGGCGCTACGAATGTCGAATAGCCGGCCACGAGCAGTTTGCCGTCGGGCTGAATGACGATGCGGCGCGCGATATCCTGGTTGCCATTGAAATCGGTGGTGACGATGCCACCAGTGCCGAAGCCGGTGTCCAGCGTGCCATCGGCATTGAAGCGGGCCAGCGCGAAGTCCTGCTTGTCCGCTGTGGTGCCGCCTACCGACATGGTGCCGACCACCACGATCCGGCCGTCGGTCTGCACGGCCACACCCTGCGCCATGTCGTAGGGGCTGCCGTTGAAGGGCACGGTCACGACGCCCGCGGTGCCGAAGCTCGTGTCTGGGCTGCCATCGCCGTTGAAGCGGGCCAGCTTCAGGCCGCCTACCAACAAGATGCGGCCATCGGCTTGCAGCGCCATGCCCATGCGCGCGTCGAAGGCAGAGGTCACGAAGGCGATGTTGCTGGCCACCTTGCCGCCGCTGCCGAAGCTGGGGTCGCAGCGAACCATTGGGCGCCGGCGTGGTGCAGGTCACGGCAACGTTGCTCACATTGGCGTTCGCGATGCGTGCCCACGCCATTGGCCACGCTGCAGATCTGGATCGGGTTGGTGGGCTGCGTTTCGACCCGCACGTCATAGGCTCGAGCCGCTCAGGCAGCGCGACTGGCGAACGTGAACGTGCCGTTGGCTGCCGGACGTGGGCCGCCGCCGCCAAGTGGCTTCGCGCAGCACCAGCCCGCTGCCGGCGAGGCCGTTGACGGTGCCGCCGACGGTGTACGATGCGGCACCGGTACGCCCGTCGTCGTCGACGATGGTCAGCACGGCCGTGGACTGCGTGCCGAGAGTCGCGCAGCCGCCCGGTCGCGAGAGCGTGAGATTCACCGTCTCGTCGGGCTCGATGACTGTTGTGGTCGATGGGCACGGCGATGAAGCGTGGCGCCTGCTCACCATCGGCGAAGACGACATGTGGCGTTACCGGTGTGTAGTCGCTGCCCGCCGGGCGCGGTGCCGTCGCTGGTGGTGAAACAAGCCGACGACCTCGCCCCTGCTGCCACCAGTGCGCGTGACCCTGACCATCGGACGGTGCCCCGGCGATCTCGCCGATCGGAAGACGGCCGCCTCGAACTGCAGCAGGCCTAGCGGCCGGGACTCGGCGTCGGGGCAAGCTGTGCACGGCGGCACCAGCGGCTGCGTGGGCGGCGGCGGCTGCGTCGGTTGATCGGCTCGAGGCCCGCGAACTGGTCATCGTCAGTGCCGTTGACCTTTTGCGGGTCTTGCGAAGGCGCTCGCCGAGGCAGATGTTGCATTCCTCGCGCCGGCCGCCGCTTCGGCGATGTCAGCGCGTGACCTGGTCGTGACCTGCGACCGTGAATTCCTCTCCGGTGTTGATCGATCCGGAGATCGATATGATCGTGCGCGGCGCCTTCAGCTTCATCGAGGCGTGGGTGCCTAGGCCGGTCGCGTTGCCCAGCGAATCGATGATGGGGGTCGTGGAAGAAGTCGAAGTCTTCCAGCTCCACAGTGGATTGCGTGCCGAGCCGACGTTGTCAGATGCATTCGGCGTCCAGAACTGGTCCCATTGCCGTCCGATGTGTCAACCGTCATCTGCCGCTGCAGACCAGCGTTGCTCGATCGCCCTTGTATGCCTTCATGGCGTACTCGAGTTGGCCGATGATGACGGTACGGGTGCGTTGCGGCTCAGGCAGGTCACCGTGAGTTGCCGTCGACGTTATGCCAAAGTCGGTCGCTTCGATTTCCGCGTGGCTCAGCGTGAACGTCAGCGACGCATCGGCCGCGTTCTTCTTGAAGCTTTGCCGCTGGACAAGCTTCGACGCTCGCTGCCAATGGTGGTGAGATCGGAACAAATCCGTCGTTCGGCGCCTCGGTGAATGCACCGAACGTCACGTCGTCCTCGGAGGCAGTCACCAAGCCGTTGGCGCGCCCGTCCTCGGCCTGCCCGCCGTTGGGAGGAAGCAGGAACGGCCGGTCGAAGAATGCCTTCCGAAGTCGACAGACTTCCCCAGCAGCCCACCGTCCTGACTTCCGTGGCCGTCGGGATCGGGCAGCAGCACCGGAGGCCTGCCAATACCCGGGAAGGCCTTGAATTCCCATTCCCAATGCGGCGCGAACTGCGTCAACGGCGGCACGACGACCTGGCCGAACGAGAAGCTGGTGACCTGCCCCACGACCGTGTTGCCGCTGAACTGTCGCGTTGGCCACCGGCTCCCATTGCGCTCTGGCGCGTTGGTCTTGTAGAGCGCAGGTGTGGTGCCGACGGGCACGGTCGACCGGGTCGAACGGCACGGTAATCGCGACCGGCGTGGCGAAGCTCGTGCCGTGTGGCGTGAAAGCGAAGATCTGCGCCGAACGGCGCAAGGCCGGCTGGCAGCGGCGGCGCACTGGCCGACGTTCGACTGCTCGATTTCGATGGTTGTGTTCGTCGTCAATGCACCCGCGGCATTTCGATCACTTGAGCGCCAGATGGTCCATTGACCGTGCCACCGGCAGGTCCAATGCCGTGCTGGCGGTGGCGGTGCGGTGTCACCACCCCCGCCGCAAGCGGCGAGCATAAGCAGGAGCAAGAGCGTGCCGATGGATCTCGAGCAACGACCGTAGTGCATGACGAACTCCTATGAATGCGCCGATTCAATCGGCCACGTCGGGCGAGATACCTACCGACACGGCGCCGGCAACCGCCAGCGCACGTGACAAACTCAATACAACAGAGACCGGTGCCGCGCACCCGAGGGGTGTAGCCTTCAAGTCACACGCACATTGCCACCAGCGCAGCAGGTTGACCGGCATCAGCAGCGCGTGCAGCGCGAGCACGGGGGGCAGGCCGGCGCCGAATGCGTAGCCGATGAAGGCGAGGTTGGTGCAGACCGCGAGCGGGCGCATCCATAGCGGGTTGCGGCAACTGAAGGTCGCCACCATCAGCGCCGCCGCGCACCAGCCGAGCGCGTCAGTGAGCGGCATCGAGCGCTCCGTCGCACACTCGGGAACAAGCACGCGGTGAGTGCAGCGAGAAGACGCCCGTCAGGTCCGGCAACCAGCCCGAGGCCGAATACTCGCCGCTGGCGCGTTCCTGGCGGTAGCTGCCGCGGTATTCGTCGCGGGTGATCGTGGCCAGCGCATCGACGAGCCGCTCGACATCGTCCAAGTTGTTGTACATACCGAAGCTGATGCGCACCATGCCGGGCATGGAGCGGCGATCGCCGGCCGCCATCTCGGCACGCACGCGCTGCACGTCGGACCGGGTCAGGCCCAGCAGCTGGGTCAGATAAGGGTGGGCGCAGAAGCAGCCGTTGCGCACGCCGATGCCGAACTCGGTGCCGAGCACGGCGGCGACGAGGAAGTGCGAGTGCGTGGCCAGATTGAACGGGATCACGCCCAGGCGCTGCGCGGCGCGCCGTGGATCGGCGTCGCCGTAGATGCGCAGGCCTGGCACCTGCGCCAGGCGCCGCAAGGCATGGGCCGTCAGCGCGGCTTCGTGCTGCGCGATCGTCTGCATGCCGATGCCCTGCAAGGCCTGCATCGCCGCGGCCAGCGCGACCGCGCCGACGACATTGGGTGACCCGGCCTCGTCACGCTCGGGGGCATCGGCCCAGGCCACGCTGTCGCGCGCGACGAAGTCGATCGTCCCGCCGCCACGGTATTCCGGCTCGCCCTGCTCGAAGGTGTCGCGCCGGCCGATCAGCGCGCCGCAGCCGAAGGGCGCATACAGCTTGTGCGCCGAGAGGGCGACGTAGTCCAGATGCGCCGGATCGTCGAGTGCGCCGATATCGATTGTTCGATGCGGTGCCAACTGGGCGCAGTCGACCAGGATCTGCGCGCCCGCCGCATGCGCCTTTTCCGCGAGGCGGTGCACAGCGGGCATGCAGCCGGTGACGTTGGAGCCACCGCTGACGGCCACCAGCTTGACGCGGCCCGCATGCACGCGCAGCAGGTGATCGAAATGCGCTTCGTCTAGATCACCGAGCGCGTCGACACCGATGTGCACCACGCGGGCGCGCGCACGCCAGGGCAGGTCGTTGCTGTGATGCTCCAGCAGCGAGACCAGGATCACATCCTCGGCGGTCAACGGCAGGCGGTACGACAGCTTGTTGATCGCCTCGGTGGCGTTCTTGCCGAAGATCGCGACATGCTGGCGCGGGTTCGCACCGACGAACTGCATCACGATGGCCCGCGCATCTTCGTAAGCCTGCGTGGCGACGCGGCTCTTGAAACCCGTGCCGCGATGCACCGACGAATACCACTCCAGGAACTGTTCGACGCGGTCCAGCACCTCGCGCAGCACCGGGGTGCTGGCCGCGTTGTCCAGGTTGACGTAAGCCCGCGTCGAGCCGTCTAGCAGGGGCGCGTGCCGGTCTACGCCGACAATGCGCCCGCGTACCGCGGCGAGTGGGCCAAGATGCAGCAGGTCGGTCTGATCCATCGTGAGCTCGCGGGCTAGCGTGGCTCGTCGGTGGCGCATGCACCGCGGCTACAGATCTCGAAGGCCGCGTCTTTCGCGACCCAGCCGCGCCGCACCATCCAGCCGTAAATCTCGCAGCCCAGGCACAGGCCGAGCACGGCCTCCAGCCACATCAGCGCCATGCAGATCAGGCAAATCGTCAGCGGCAGCGCGCCGCGGATATGGGCATTGGTGATGATCATCATGGCCAGCGACATCACCAGACCCAGGCTCCAGGCAAAGCGCTTGGGCTTGGCCGAAACCCACTCGGGTGGTTGATGCCTGGTCAGCAAGCGGGCGAGCTGACCGAAAGGGCTGAACCTCAGGCCCAGCGTCACGCGCAGCAGAAACTCGACGAAGAACAGCGTGGTGACGGCCTGTATCGGCAGGTATTGCTTGGCGAAGTAGGCGTAGACGAAGGCCACCGCGCCGAAGACCAGCGTCAGGCCGGCTGCGGCCCGCACCTGATGCTCGTTGAAGACACCCGCCCGCACCGGTGTTCCAGCCACCGCCAGGCCGTGGACGCGTTGACCGAACATCCGCATCGTCATGACTGGTCTCCCTGTGAGTTCGCACATTGCGAGGACTGATTGGCGATAGCCCGCACCTGCCCTCGATCGGTTTGAACGCGTTTGTGACATCGATCCGGACATGGCCACCGGCGTTGCTCCACTGGACTAGGGATACCGGCCGGCTCATGTCCTGCCCGGCCCGCGCAATGCGTTCTTGGAGGTACCGACTGCACGTCGGTAGCAAGACCAGACAGGGAGCGTCATGGAATACCTCGCAGAATCGGTCCGTAGCGTCATGTCGGCACCCAGCCCGTTCGGTGCCATCACGCTGACCCGCGGTGTCGGCCACGGCCCGACATCGCTGGCCGCCTTCGACACCGCGCTGCTCGACGCGGGCGTGGCCAACTACAACCTGATCTGCCTGTCTTCGGTGATCCCGCCGGGCAGCCGTATCGAACGCCGCCGCTGGCACACGCCGCCGCAGGCCTGGGGCCAGCGCCTGTATTGCGTGCTGTCGCAGGCGCGCGAGGACAGGCCCGGGCAGGCGGTGCACGCCGGCATCGGCTGGGTGCGTGACGACGAAGGCGGACAGGGTTTGTTCGTCGAGCTGCACGACCACGACCGCAATCGCCTCGAGCGCGACCTGGGCAGCACGCTGCAGACCATGCAGCACAACCGCGGCATGGCGCTGGGCCCCGTGCACACCGAGATCGCCAGCGCGCGCTGCGATGGCGAGCCCGTGTGCGCACTGGTGATCGCGGTCTACGCCAGCGAGCCTTGGTAGAACGCCTGGTGGCTGTCGGACTGCGTGGCGCTCGCGAGCGGGTGATCCAGACCCTGTGCTTCGAGGGCCTCGGGCTGGCGCTGGTAGTGCCGCTGTATGCCTGGGTGGCCGGTGCCGGCGTGGGTGAGTCGTTGGCGATGATCGCCGCCGTGTCGGTGGTGGTGATGGCCTGGTCGGCGCTGTTCAACACGGTGTTCGACTTTGTCGAGCGCCGTCGCACCGGGCGGGTGGCCAGCGACAGGCCGCATGGCTTGCGAACGCTTCACGCTCTGGCCCACGAGGCGAGTGCGGTGGTGGTCAGTTGCCCGGTGATCTACGCCATGACGCCCCTCAGCTGGGGCGAAGCGGTGGCAGCCGACCTGGGGCTGACCCTGGTCTACGCCGGGTACGCCTACCTGTTCCACCTGGCGTTCGACCACCTGCGCCCGGTGTGAGGGCATCGATACGGGCAGCGCGGTCGGCGCTCCGTATCGCGCACGCCGCAAGGGATGGACACATGGCCTCGTCTGTGCGACAACCTCACCCGCCGAGTACACGAAGCTCCGATCTGGTGCGCCTCGGTCGCGTCACCACCTGCCAACGAGGGAACGATGGGTGCTACGGATCCGGCCCAAGCCGACGAGGGTGCAGTCGACGAGTTGTTCGCGGCCACTTACCGAGAACTGCGTCAGCTCGCGCACTCGCGCCTTGCGCGGCAGCGGCCGCAATACCGTGCTCGATACGACGGCGCTGGTGCACGAGTCTTACCTGCGCTTGAGCAAATCCGCGGAGCTTCAATTTCCGGATCGGGTGCGATTTCTCGTTTATGCAGGCAGGGTGATGCGCTCGATCATCATCGACATGGTGCGGCAGCGGCAAGCCGAGCGCCATGGTGGCGATGCGCAACACCTGACCTTGACCGGCGATGTGGCCGAGCGTCTGGGCCTGGACACCGGCGAGGAATACATCCTGCGCGTGCACGAGGCGCTGGCTGAGCTGGAAAAGGTGGACGAACGCATGGCGCGGGTGGTAGAGATGCGCTATTTCGGTGGCTTGACCGACGCCGAAGTGGCGGCGGCGCTGCAGGTCACTGACCGCACCGTGCGCCGCGACTGGCAGCAGGCGCGCCTGTTCCTGGCGGAGGCGCTGAAGTAGCAAGCAGTTGGGGTAGGGGATCGCGATGCAGGGCAGCAATTTCGATCTGGCGCCGCAGGAATGGGCCACCTTGCGTGGCCTGCTCGACACCGCGCTCGATCTGCCGGCCGGCGAGCGCGAAGTCTGGGTCGAGCAACTCGACGTGAAGTTTGCCGGGCTCAAGCCGCGCCTGCGGGCACTGCTGGCGCATGCCGAGTCATCGCAGGTCGAGGCGCTGCTCAACACTCTGCCCAAGGTCGAGACGGGCCAATTCGCGCCGCTGCCCAAAGGTGCGGACGAGGACGGGCTGGCGAGCCAGACCCAGATCGGCCCCTATCGCCTGCTGCGCCAACTCGGCGAGGGTGGCATGGCCGCGGTCTGGCTGGCCGAGCGCACCGACCTGCTGCAAAGCCGCAAGGTCGCGCTCAAGCTGCCGCATGGGGCCTGGCGCCGCGCGGGCCTGGCCGAGCGCATGGCGCGCGAGCGCGAAATCCTGGCCACGCTCGAGCACCCGCACATCGCGCGGCTGTACGACGCCGGCGTGGCCGACGACGGGCAGCCCTACCTGGCGCTCGAATATCGTCGAAGGGCAGCGTATCGACGAGTACTGCAGCGCCCATGCATTGAACGTGCATCAACGACTGGCGCTGTTTCTTCAAGTGACCAAGGCGGTGGCCTATGCGCATGCCAACCTGGTCGTGCATCGCGACCTCAAGCCGAGCAACATTCTGGTCACCGCCGCCGGTGAGGCGCGGTTGCTGGACTTCGGCATCGCCAAGCTGCTGGTGGAGCAAGGTGTGGCCGAAGAGACCGCGCTCACCCGTGATCTGGGCCGCGCGCTGACGCCAGACTACGCCGCGCCGGAGCAGATCGCAGGGCAGTCCCATCGGCACCGCGGCCGACATCTATTCGCTCGGGCGTGGTGCTTGTTCGAACTGCTCGCCGGCCAGCGTCCCTATCAGCTCAAACGCGATTCGCGCGCGGCACTCGAAGAAGCCATCTTGCAGGTCGAACCGAGGCGGCCCAGCGAGGTGGTCGCCAAAGGCCGGGCGCGGCGCGAGCTGCGCGGCGACCTTGACACGATCGTGCTGCGCGCACTGAAGAAGGCGCCTGGTGAACGTTATGCCACCGTCAACGCGTTGGCCGACGACATCGAGCGCTGGCTGACGCGGCGGCCCGTACTCGCGCAGCCCGACAGCCGCTGGTACCGCTTGCACAAGTTCGTCGTGCGCAATCAATGGCCTGTGGGTGTCGGTGCCATCATCGCGCTGGCCCTCTCGAGCACGGCAGCGATCGCCCTCTGGCAAGCACGCGTGGCCGTGCATGAGCAGCAGCGCGCCGTACGCGTGAAATCGTACATCGCGTCGATCTTGGCCGACACAGATCCCTACACCGCCCAGCAAGGTCAGGCCACCACCGCCATCGCAACTGCTGCATCGTGCTCGCGTGCGACTGCAGGACGAACTGACCGGCGAACCGGAAGTGCGGGTCGAGCTGCTTCAGCGTGCTGGGTACCAGCTACGCCGGTCTGTTTGCGCTGAGCCGACGCCGAGGTCGTGCTGACCCAGGCGATCGAAGCAGTCGAAGTGCATGCCCTGACCGGCCGGCCGAGCTCAGACGACGAGCTCGCGGCGCTCGAAGTCGAATTCGGGCAGGTCAAGAAACTGCAGGCAAGACCGCACGAAGCCTCGGCGCTGGTCGAAGCGGCCCTGTCGCGACTCGATCCACGACGCAGCAAAGGCAAAGCGACGTCTACGTCGACGCCAGGATTGCTCCAGGCCGGATTGGCCCTTGCCGCAAGGTGACTACGCCGCCAGTTAACGTCGCCGCCGGGACGCGCTTCGCATCAGCAGCGCGCTGCACGGCGAAGTCAATGCGCGCGCGGCGATGGGTTACGTGTCTGATGTCCAAGATCACGCAGCGCCACACGCCGAACGCAAGCAAGGTGCGCTGTTCGCATGCGCAGCAAGGCTTACGAGTGTCTTTGCGCACAGATTCGTCGCCAAGACCGGCAAACCGCACCCGCGGTCATCGAAGCACAGCTCGATTACGGCGAGCACTGCTTGTTCATGGGCGACTATGGCGAGGCCGAGCAGCACGTCGCTCAGGCGCTGGTGACGCGCGCGCGACTGTATCGGCGCGTCCACATCATGGTCGGGGCACTTCGGTGTGCGGCTTGGCTAAGTCCATGTGCTGCAAGGGCGCCTCGAGCCCGGTGTTGCCGAACTGCAAGCGGCGCTCGACCTGCTGGCGCCGTCGATCCCGCGTCGTAGCGTCGCCAGTGCGGGCCATCTGCGTACGCTAGCGCTTGGTCTTCTGGGATTGCACCGGCCCAGCACGAAGCGATCAATGCCGCTTCAAGAAGGCTCTCTCGATTCTCGACAGAACGCAAAGATCGCCGGCGCTCGGTGCTCGTGACACAGGCCGACCTGGCCCTGGCCTTGATCGAATTGGGCCGGCTGCAAGCGGCGGGCGAACTGTTGCTCGACATCGACGATGCCGGCACCGCGATGACACCGCCAGAGCGCCCTTGCGAGCGATGGCCCGCCTTGCACCTGCTTCGCGGCCATGCCGCAGGAGGCGCAGACGGCGTCTTGCTCCAAGCGCATGCGGGCGGCCGAACGCGATCCGCGCAAGCCGTTTCTCGCCGATATTCTTGTCGACCTCGGGCGCGCGCAGCGCCGAACTCGGACGAGATCGATGCCGCGAACGATGCATGCGCAGGCGGCGCTGCGCGAACTGGATCGCCTGTCCGCGTAGCGGACACACCTTGTCGTGCCGCCGCCCTGGCGCTCGCCGGGCGTGCGCAGCTACAGCACGGTCGCGCGGCCGCAGGCGTTGCCGCTGCTGGAGCGTGCCGACGGGGTGTGGCGCCGCTTGAGCGCTCGACGATCGTTGGGTCGGCGAAACCGCCTATTGGCTCGCTCGGGCCTACCGTGCACTCGGACGTGAGAGTGACGCACGCGATGCCGCCGCGCGTGCATCGACAGCGCTGGCCTCGTCACCCTATTCCGGTCGATACCCGCTTGCTCGCTCGATCGCGCAAGCGCTGAAGCAACCGGTCGCACTCGGGCCTTGATGGACCGCGCCGTCGAACAATGCGCCGCCTACTGCCACATCACGAAACAGATCGACGTATTGGGCCTGAGTCGAAGCAGGCGTTGTGAAGTAGGTGGTCTGGATAAGGGGTCGTCAATGCAGGGCAGCAATTTCGATCTGGCGCCGCAAGACTGGGCCACCTTGCGTGGCCTGCTCGACACCGCGCTCGATCTGCCTGCCGGCGAGCGCGAGGCCTGGGTCGAGCAACTCGATGCCCAGTTCGCCGGGCTCAAGCCGCGCCTGCGCGCGCTGCTGGCGCACGCCGAGTCGGCACAAGTCGAGGCCTTGCTCAACACCTTGCCCAAGGTCGAGACCGGCCAATTCGCGCCGCTGCCCAAAGGTGCGGGCGAGGACGCGCTGGCGAGCCAGACCCTGATCGGCCCCTATCGCCTGCTGCGCCAACTCGGCGAGGGCGGCATGGCCGCGGTCTGGCTGGCCGAACGCACCGACCTGCTGCAAAGCCGCAAGGTCGCACTCAAGCTGCCGCACGGCGCCTGGCGCCGCGCCGGCCTGGCCGAGCGCATGGCGCGCGAGCGCGAGATCCTGGCCACGCTGGAGCACCCCCACATCGCGCGGCTGTACGACGCCGGCGTGGCCGACGACGGGCAGCCGTACCTGGCGCTCGAATATGTCGAAGGGCAGCGTATCGACGAGTACTGCAGTGCCCATGCATTGAACCTGCGCGAGCGGCTCGGCCTGTTTCTGCAGGTGACCAAGGCCGTGGCCTATGCGCATGCCAACCTGGTCGTGCATCGCGACCTCAAGCCGAGCAACATCCTCGTCACCATCGACGGGCAGGTGCGGCTGCTCGACTTCGGCGTGGCCAAGCTGCTCGACCATCGCAGCAGCACACAGGCCGACCTCACACAGCAACTCGGCGCCGCCTTGACGCCCGATTACGCCGCGCCGGAGCAATGGCGCGGCGAGTCGGTCGGCACGGCGGCCGACGTGTATTCGCTCGGCGTCGTGCTGTACGAGTTGCTGGCACTGCAACGCCCGCATCGTCTGCCGCACCCGTCTCGCGCCACGTTGGAGGCAGCCTTCCGGCACGGTGACGCGAGGCGCCCGAGCGATGTGACCGACGACCCGCGACTGAAACGCCAACTGCGCGGCGATCTCGACACCATCGTCACGAAGGCGCTCAAGGAGTCGCCTGCCGAGCGCTACGCGACCGTCAATGCGCTGGGCGAAGACATCGAGCGCTTCCTCGACCAACGCCCTGTGCTGGCCAGGCCCGACAGCCTGGGCTACCGAACGCGCAAGTTCGTGCGGCGGCATCGGCTGATCGCCGCTGCGGCCTCGCTGGCATTGCTGGCCGTCCTGACCGGAACGGGCGCAGCGCTGTGGCAGGCCGGTGAAGCGCGCGCACAGCGCGACGTCGCGCTGCTGGCCAAGGCACGCGCCGATCAGGAGGCTGCGGCCGCGCGAGCGGCCGAACGCAATGCCACGGCCGAGGCCGACTTGTCCAGTTTCCTGCTGTCGGACCTGACCGCCGGTCGCCCTGACGAGGCGATGATCGAGCAGCTGGAGCGGGCGCTGCTGATGGTGCGCGCCCAGTACCGTAACGACGCTGCCTTGCGCGGCCGCATGCTGCTGGGCATAGGGCAGCAATTTCGATGGATCAGCGAACATGCCCGTGCCGACGCCGTGCTCGCCGAGGCAGAGCCCCTGTTGCGCGCGCAGGGGGACCCGGGTGCCTGGGCCCAGTTGTTGTGCATCCAGGCTTCGGCAAGGGCACGCGGCGGGCAGCCGCAAGAGGCGCGGCTGCTGCTGGAGCGCGCCGCGCAGGCCAATCCGTTGGTCACGAACGCGCAGCTCTGGGCCCGCGCCGAGTGCCTGCAGGAGGAGGCCTTGATCGCCCGCTACGCCGGCGATCCGGCCCACGCCATCACACTGATCGAACAGGCCATGGGGCTGGCCGCGCAGGTCGGACGCGGCGAAAGCGAGGACTACTCCGAGGCGCTCAACGCACTGGCCCGTGCCGATCTCGAGGCCGGCCGCTTTGCCGACGCGGCGCAGTCGTCTCGGCGCAGCATTGCCCTGCTCGAGCGCATCGGACGCGATCGCACGCCGGGCTATCTCAACGCCTGGGGCACGCTGGCGCAGGCCCTGCGCGATGGCGGCCGCCTGCTCGATGCCGAACGCGCGCACCGGGGCAACGGCAGGTTCGACCCGGCCAAGGACCTGGCGTTGCTCACGCTGCGCACGCACTACGCCTTCACGCTGGTGCAACTCCAATGGCACGACAAGTCTCTGCCCTTGCTGAGCCGATTGATCGCGCAGAGCCTGGCCGAAGACAACCCGACTCACGCGCGCTACGTATTGCTGGACCAGGCCCGCGCATTGATCGATCTGGGCCGCGTGGCCGAGGCGCGCAAGAGCCTGGCGCGGGCCGAGCCGATGTTTGCCGCCGCGCGTGCCAATCGGCAGCCCCAGATCCGCACCATGGCCTTCGCCAACGCCGCCTGGGCGATCGCCGCCGGTCAATGGGATTCGGCCCGGGCCGCGCTCGACGAGGCCCGAGCCGCGCTCGAGCGCACGCCGAGCACGCCCCGATTCGTCTGGCGAACGCTGCATCAACTCGACGCGCGGCTGGCCCTGGCACGGGGTGACGCCGTGGCGGCGCGCGCCGCCGCCGAACAAGCCCTGGCCCTGTCGCAGGGCCACGCCATCGACCCGGAGGAAAGCTTTCTCGTGGCCGAGGATCTGCTGCTGCGCGCGCAGGCTCGAAGGGCGCTGGGCGACGTGGCGGGCGCGCGCGCCGATGCACGCCGCGCTGAAGCGCACGCGCGTGCCACCGCCGGTGCAGGCCACCCTGTCACGCGACACGCGGACAAGCTCGCACGCGCCTGATCTGCGCTGGGACAAGGCCGGTCCGCTGGATCGGGTCGAATATGCCCGTGACTGGAGGCCAGGTCATGGGAAAACTCAGTCGACTCTATATCGTGCCCACCGACCGGTGGTACATCGAACGCACGGTCTGGCTCGTTGCCGGCGGGGTGCTGCTGCTGGCCACCACCCTGGCGGCGCTGCTGCACCCGCTGTGGGTGCTGGCGGTTGGTGCCACCGCCGTCGCCTCGATCCTGGTCGCGTTGACCGGCTTTTGCGTAGTCGGCAATGGGCTGGCGCGACTCGGGTTTTCGCCGCGGTTGGCCCGTCCCGGCTGGAAGCCGGGCGAGGTCTACCTGATGCAGACGGACCGCTGGTACCTGGAGCGGCGCATCTACCTGGTGGTCGGCATCAACCTGCTGATTGCATCGACGCTGTCGCTGCTGCACAGCCCCTGGTGGCTGGCGTTCACCGGCTTCGTCGGTGCGGCGATGGTCTGGTTCGCCGCCACCGGCTTTTGCATCATGGCCAATGGTCTGTATTGGCTCGGCGCCGAACCTCGGCTGGTGCCCACGCGGGTGCCGCCTGCAGCCGCCGGCCCCTCATCGGCTGGCCATGCGGCGGTGCAGGCACAGGTGGCGCGGCGTCCATGACGGCGCGACGCGGCGCACGAAGTTCGAGCGCGCGATGTGATAGCTGGTGTCGAAGCCGTAGAAGTTGCGGCGCAGGCGGGTGAGTTCCTCGTCACGGTAGGCCTGCAGCGGCTTGTGTGCTTCGTCCGCCTGTCGGCGCTGCTGCTTGGCGTGCAGCAATGACGGCAGCTCGGCGCTGGCGGCGAGCGCCTGCGCCCGCGCGCGCACGAGCTCGACGAACGCGGGCGTCGTGTCGCCGAAGACGGCGTCGATCAGGCCCAGTTGCGCCGCCTGGCCGGCCGACATCGGCAGGCGCCGGCCCATCACGTCGGCGGCAGTGCCTGCCTTCAGGCGGCGCGGCAGCAGGTAGGTCCAGTACTCGGAGCCGTACAGGTTGCCCATGTTCTTGTAATGCGGGTTCAACACCACGCTGCGCCGGGCCCAGACCTGGTCGGCGGCCAGGGCCAGGAACACGCCGCCGGCACCGGCGTTGCCCTGCATCGCCGCGATCACCAGCCGATCGGTGGCCGTGATCAGCGTGCGCGTCAGGTCGTCGATGGCGTTGATGTTGCGCCACGATTCGTCGGCCGGGCTGTCGGCGGCTTCGATCACGTTCAGGTGGATGCCGTTCGACCAGAAATCGTGGCCGCCCAGCAGCACCAGCACCGAAGCCGGCTGGCCAAGGGCGAAGCGCAGGGCCTCGGTCAGCCGCGTGCATTGCGCGCTGCTCATGGCGCCGTTGTAGAAGGGGAAGTGCAGGTAGCCGACGCCGGCCTGCGGCCTCGTAGCGGATCTCGCGGTACCCCGAGGCCTCTAACGGCGCGTCGATGGCGATCGGCCATTCGGGCAGGTCGCGGGTTTGGGCAGGAAAGGCCAATGCCGTGGGCAGCTTGAAGCTGTCGGGCCGGTCGGCGCGGCGCACATGGCCGATCCAGACCGCGCCGTCGACCGTGCTGCGCAGCACGGCCTCGTGGCGCCGGCCGATCACGCGGCCACCCTCGTGGCCGTGGCTCAGTGCTTGCGCGTGCGCATCGAACAGGTGGCAGGGCGTGCCGAACAATTCGTCCAGCACGCCGGGTGCACCGTCGGCGGCGCGGATCTTGCGCAGCACGGTTGGTGTGCTGTCCTGCGCCCAGTCGATGCGGCGCGCCGCCTGCGGCATGAGGGGGCGCCAGCGGCCCGCCGTGCCGGCGCTTGTCGGCAGCGGCAGGTGCGCGCGCGAATCGCCGAATCGCTGCACCGCGGCGAGCAGCGCGCGGGTGGCGGCCGCTGTGACTTCGTTGCGGTACAGGCTGGACTTGGTGGCCGCGCGCATGGTGAAGGTCTCGCTGGCCCACACCGGGCCGGCGTCCATCTCGGCATCGGCCTGCAGCACGGTCACGCCCCATTCGCGCCGGCCCTCGTCGATGGCCCAGTCCAGCGCCGAAGGGCCGCGGTCGCCGACGATGCCCGGATGCACGACCAGGCACACCGTGTGGCGCCAGACGCTCTCGGGGATGGCGCGCTGCAGGAACGGCGCCACGATCAGTTCCGGCCGATACGAGGCCACGGCTTCGATGGTCACCGCGTCCGAGATGTCGAACTCGATCGACACCTCGTGGCCCAGCGCCGTGAGCTCGAGGTACAGGCGTTGCGCCAGGCCGTTGAAGCTGCGCGTCAGGAACAGGATGCGCACGAGCGCCTCAGCAGATGCGCGGCAGCTGGTCCCCGGCCAGCCAGTCGACGATGCGCGTGCCGCCGAAGCGGGTGCGCATCTGCACGAAGTGGTGCGGGTCTTCGGTCACGTCGCCGATCAGCGCCGCCTGCGCGCCCCAAGCGGATGCGCACGCATGGCCTGCAGCAGGCGCTCGGCGCACTCGGGCGGCACGATGGCCACCAGCTTGCCCTCGTTGGCCACGTACAGCGGATCGAGCCCCAGGAACTCGCAGGCCGCCGCCACCTGGCCGTGCACCGGCACGCTGTCTTCCTCGATCAGCATGCCGACACCGGACTGCGCGGCGATCTCGTTCAAGGTGGTGGCCAGGCCGCCGCGCGTGGGGTCGCGCAGCACGCGCACCGCGGGCACGGCGGCGATCATCGCGGCCACCAGGCCGTGCAGGGCCGCGGTGTCGGAGCGCAGGTCGGTGCCGAAGGCCAGCGACTCGCGCTGCGACATCACCGCCATGCCATGGTCGCCCACCGTGCCCGAGACGAGGATGCGGTCGCCCGGCCGCGCCCGGTCGCCCGAGATCTCGATGCCCGGCGGCACCACGCCGACGCCGGTGGTGGTGATGAACACGCCGTCGCCCTTGCCGGCCTCGACCACCTTGGTGTCGCCGGTGACGATCGGCACGCCGGCCTCGCGCGCGGCGGCGGCCATCGAATCGACGATGCGCTTCAGGTCGGCCAGCGGGAAGCCCTCTTCGAGAATGAAGCCCGCGGCCAGCCAGAGCGGGCGCGCGCCCGACATCGCCACGTCGTTGATCGTGCCGTGCACCGACAGGCAGCCGATGTCGCCGCCGGGAAAGAACAGCGGCGACACGACATGGCTGTCGGTGGCGATCACGATGCGACCCTCGGGCCGCGGCAGCAGCGCCTGGTCGTTGCGCTGTGCGAGCCATGGGTTGTGAAACGCCGCTGCGAACAATTGCTCGACCAATTGCGCCATCGCCCGCCCGCCCGAACCATGCGACAGGTCGACCCGGCCATGCTTGATGTCGAGCGGGCGGATGTAGTCCGCGCGCACGCCGCTCATACCAGCCGCCACGCTGGGCTGCTCGCGGAAGCGCCCGTAGCTGTAGTACGCCGCGCAGGCGCCTTCGGAGGACACCATGCACGAGCCGATCGGGTTCTCCGGCGTGCACAGCGGTGCCGAAGACCTTGCAGTCGCGCGGCTGTTTCACGCCGCGCAGGATGGCGCCGCATTCGCAGGCCTTGTTGTCGGCCACCGAGTGCGTCTCGAGCGCGAAGCGCCGCTCGGCGTCGAAGGCGGCAAAGGCCTCGCGGATGCGCAGCGCGCTGTAGGGCACCTGGCCCAGGCCGCGCCACTCGAAAGTGCGGCGCAGCTCGAACACTTCGGACACCAGGGCCTGCGCCTTGACGTTGCCGTCGCGGCTGACGGCGCGGGTGAATTCGTTTTCCACCTCGGCGCGGCCCTCGTTGATCTGGCGCACCAGCATCAGGACCGCCTGCATCACGTCCAGCGGCTCGAAGCCGGCGATCACCACCGGCTTGCGGTACTCCTCGGCGAAGAACTCGTAGGGCTGGCTGCCGATGATCGTCGACACATGCGCCGGGCCGATGAAGCCGTCCAGCGCCAGCGTGCCGAGCTGGCGCACCTCGGGCGACTCGAGGATGTTGCTGATGGCCGCCGGCGTCAGCACGTGGTTGCAGACGACGCTGAAATTCTTCAGCCCCCGCTGCGCGGCCTGCTTGATGACCAGCGCGGTGGGCGGCGTGGTGGTCTCGAAGCCGATGGCGAAGAACACCACCTCGCGCTCCGGCTGGGCCTCGGCGAGCGTCAGCGCGTCGGCCGGCGAATAGACCATGCGCACGTCGCCGCCGCGGGCCTTGGCTTTCAGCAGCGACAGGCCTTTGGACGCCGGCACGCGCAGGCAGTCGCCATAGGTGGAGAGGATCACGCGCTGCGCGCAGCGCCAGCTCGATGGCCAGATCGATGCGGCCGATCGGCAGCACGCAGACCGGGCAGCCCGGCCCATGGATCATGCGCACCGAGGGCGGCAGCAGGTCGGTGATGCCGTAGCGCGAGATCGCATGGGTGTGCCCGCCGCAGAACTCCATCAAGTGGTAGCTGCGCCCGGGCTCGGCCTCGGCGGCGATGGCCGCGGCGAGCTTGCGCGCCAGCGCGCCGTCGCGGAATTCGTCGATGTACTTCATGCCGGCTGCCCCGCGGCTGCGGCGGCGAACAGCGCCAGCGTGCGCTCGGCTTCGTCGGGGTCCAGGCGGGCCAGGGCATAACCGACATGCAGGATCACGTAGTCGCCGACCGACACGCCGTCGACCAGCGCGAGCGAGATCTCCTTGCGGATGCCGTCCAGGTCGACCAGCGCCGCCGCATCGCCCAGCAGTTCGACCACCCGCACCGGTATGGCAAGGCACATGCTTCAGGCCCCTGTAGAGAGTCTGCGCATCGCCACCCAGGCCTGGCCGAGCGCGATGCCGCCGTCGTTGGGCGGCGCCTGGCGCGCCTCGAGCACCTGCATGCCTGCGGCCCTCAGCCGCGACACCAGGCGGGCCGTCAACAGCGCATTCAAGAAGCATCCGCCGCCCAAGGCCACGCGGCGCAAGCCCGTGACTTCGGCCGCGCGCAGGACCCAACGCGCCAGCCCGTCGGCCATGGCGTGGTGAAACAGCGCTGCGCCGCGCGCCGCGTCGGTCTCCTCGGCCAGGCGTGTGATCAACGGCGTCGGGTCGAGCGTGCCATCGGATTCGATGCCCACCCATTCGCTCAGCTCGGCCCCGGCTGCATCGGATGCGGCCGTGGCGGCCAGCGCCTCCAGCAGCATCGGCGCCTGGCCTTCGTAGGCGCTGATTTCGCGCACCCCCAGCAGCGCGGCGGCGGCATCGAACCAGCGGCCCATGCTGGTGCTGGGCGGGCAGCGCAGGTCGCGGGCCAGCATCTGCGCCACCGCATCGGCAGCAGGCTGTGCCGAGAAGCGCTGCGCGATCGTGGTGCCGCGGCCGATGCGGTGCAGCGCGGCGGCGGCCATGCGCCAGGGTTCGCGGGCTGCGGCGTCGCCACCGGGCAGCGCGATCGGCGCCAGGTGGCCCAGGCGTTCGAAGGCGGCGCCATCGACACGCAGCAGCTCGCCGCCCCAGGCCGCACCGTCGCTGCCCAGCCCGATGCCGTCCAGCGCCAGACCGAGCAGGGGCGCATCGACGCCATGCTCGGCGGCGATGGCCGCGATGTGCGCGTGGTGGTGCTGCACGGCGTGCACCGGCAATGCATGCGAGGCGGCGAATTCGAGCGCGAAGCGCGTGCTGAAGAAGTCGGGGTGCAGGTCGTGCGCGACGGCCTGCGGTTGGACGTCGAGCACCGCACACAGATGCTCGGCCATCTCGACCAAGGCCTGGCAGGTGGCGGCGTTGTCGAGGTCACCGACATGCGGCGACAAGAAGGCCTCGTCGCCGCGGGTGACGCAGATCGTGTTCTTCAGCCAGGCACCGGTGGCCAGCACCGGCGGGCCCGAGCGGGGCAGCTTGATGGGCTGAGGCGTGTAGCCACGCGCTCGGCGGATGAATTGCGCGGCGCCGGTGGCGCCGATGCGCAGCACGCTGTCGTCGCAGCGGGCCACGATGTCGCGGTCGTGCATCAGCACGGCATCGGCAATGCCATGCAGCCGCGTCAGCGCTTCGTCGTTGGCCACGACCAGGGGCTCGCCACCCGGGTTGGCGCTGGTCATCACCAGCAGCAAGTCCTGCGCTTCGTGCAACCAGCCGGTGCCCGCAGGCCGGCCCGCGGCCTCGTGGAACAGCAGGAACTGAATCGGCGTGCAGGGCAGCATGACGCCCAGCCTGTTCAGGCCCGGGGCCACGCCGGCCAGCGGCTCGGCGGCGGCTCTCGCGCAGGGGCAACAGCGACGATCGGCCGCTCGCCGGACTGCAGCAGCGACCGCTCCTCGGCGTCGGCCTGCACCCAGCGCAGGGCCGATGCGAGGTTCGCGCACATGACGGCAAACGGCTTTTCCTCGCGCTGCTTGCGCTCGCGCAGGCGCGCCACGCTGGCGGCGTTGCGCGCGTCGCAGGCGAGGTGAAATCCGCCCAGGCCCTTGACGGCGACGATGCGCCCGGCACGCAGCAGCGCCAGGGTGGCGCTTATGGCGTCGCCGGCGATGGCGCGACCCTGCGCATCGACCAAGGCGAGGGCCGGGCCGCAGGCCGGGCAGGCATTCGGTTCGGCGTGGAAGCGCCGGTGCAAGGGGTCGCTGTATTCGCGCAGGCAAAGCCCGCATTGCGCGAAGCGGCCATGCTGGTGTGCGCACGGTCGTAGGGCAAGTGGCGGGTCAGCGTGTAGCGTGGGCCGCATTGGGTGCAGTTGATGAAGGCATAACGATGCCGCCTGTCGCCCGCGTCGAACAGTTCGGCCAGGCAGTCGTCGCAGGTGGCGGCGTCGGGGGCCACCGCCGTCGTCACCGGGCCGGGCCGGCTGGGCAGGATGCGAAAGCCTGCCAGGCGATCGCTGCGCGGGCGAGTCACGGCCTGCACCTCGACCACGCGCGCCATCGGCGGGGCGTCGGTCTTCAAGCGCTGCTCGAAACGGGTCAGCGCGGAGACGGCGCCCTGGACTTCGATCGCCACGCCGTCGGCATCGTTGAAGACCCAGCCGGCCAGACCGAGGTCATGCGCCAGACGGTAGGCGAAGGGGCGGAATCCGACGCCCTGCACCAGGCCGCGAACCCGGATCGCGCGGCACTCCTGCGCCATGTCGGATGGGACGGGCATCGCCCTGCGCGTCACGGCGCGCGCAGTCGCGCGACCGCGGCCTCCAGTTCGGCCACGCGGCGCTGCAGCGCGGCCACCTGATCCAGGCGCCGCTGGCGCACCACGCTGGCGCCGCGTGCTATCCAGTCCAGCCAGGCCGCCATGCCCTGGCCGCTGGTCGCCGAGACCTGGAGGATGTCGATCGCCGGATTGATGCGGCGGGCATTGGCCAGGCAGCGCTCGACGTCGAAGCTCAGGTGCGGCAACAGGTCGACCTTGTTCAACAGCATCAGCGACGCGGCGTGGAACATGTCGGGATACTTCAGCGGCTTGTCTTCGCCTTCGGTGACCGACAGCACCACCACCTTGTGCGCCTCGCCGAGGTCGAACCCGGCCGGGCAGACCAGGTTGCCGACGTTCTCGATCATCAGCACCGAGTCCTCGGCCGGTGCCAGCTTGCCGAGCGCCGTCGCGACCATGGCCGCGTCGAGGTGGCAGCCCTTGCCGGTGTTGATCTGGATCGCCGCTGCGCCGGTGGCACGAATGCGCTCGGCGTCGACGTTGGTCTGCTGGTCGCCTTCGATCACCGCCAGCGAAAGTCGGCCGGCCAACTGCTCGATCGTGCGCACGAGCAGCGTGGTCTTGCCCGAGCCCGGGCTCGAGACCAGGTTGAGCGCGAAGATGCCGCGCTCGGCCAGCCAGGCCCGGTTGCGCCGCGCGAGGCCGTCGTTCTTGGCCAGGATGTCGCGCTCGATCTGCAGCTGACGCGTGTGTCTATGCGCATGCGTGGTCCCGTCGGCATGGGTGTGCAGGTGGCCCTCGTCCACGCCCTCGATGCGGGTTTCGCCGTTGCCGCAACCGCAGGTCACGCACATGCTCGATCTCCTGTCGCCGCTTCGTTCATGCCACTTCGATGTCCATCACCCGCATGCGGTCGCCGCCGGTGACCTGCAGCTGCCAGCTGTGGCACTGCGGGCAGGCGTCGCCGCGCCTGGCGATGGTCACGCTGTCGGCGCAGCGCATGCACCAGGCGCTGCCGTCGGTTTCGACGATCTCCAGGCGTGCCGATTCGGCGGACGATCCGCGCGTGACCACGTCGAAGGCGAAGCGCATGGCAGCGATCTCGACCTGGGCCAGCTTGCCGATCTCCAGGCGCACCGCAGCGACGCGCTTCGCGCCGTTGGCACGCGCCGTCTCGTCGACGATCTCGCGCACGCTCTCGGCCAAGGACATCTCATGCATCTTCGAACTCGACATGGCAGGCCACACAGGAATCCAGAGAGTGGGCCAACTGCCAGGCGCGGCGCTTGACGGTCGTCAAGTCATCGGCGGCAAGCCCCGACAAGGCCCGCGCCAGCGCACCGGCGGGATGAAAATTCCACTCGGTGGGGGCGACGATGCGGTAAGTCGTGGCCCGATCCCCGTCGAAGCGAACCTGGTGCATCAACAGGCCGCGCGCGTTTTCGACCCAACCCAGGCCGGTGCCGCCGGGCAGGCTCTGGCCACCGACCATGGCCACGCTGCGCCCGCCAAGCAGCGATGCGAGTTCGCGCAGGCGCGCCACGAAGCGCGCCGGTATCCGCGACGCCGAGCGCTGCATCAGCGCGGCGATCAGCGGGTCGGCCCGCTGACGCGCCAGCGGCCCGGTCTCGGCCGGCGTTCCGCGCCAGGCGGGGTGTCGCGCGAACTCGGGATCGGCGTCGATGGCGGCAGACCATTCGACCGCCGACGACGCGTCGAACCCGCCAGCCAGCAGCGGGGTCTCGACCGCTCGGCGATCGCCTGCACGCGCGGTGGCCGCGTCGTCGTCGCGCACCTGGCGGATGAATCGGGCGATGCCGGTGCGCCCGGCGTCGATCCAGCGGTCGAGTTCGGCCAGCGACGACTGCGCCAGCCATTCGTCGGCGGCGCTGCCGAAGGCGGCGAGCGCGATCGCTCCGCTGCAGTGGCCGACCGGCGCATCGGCCGGCGATGCCAGCGAGGCCCTGGCAGCCGCCACCGCCTCGGGGCTGGGTATCTCGTCGATCCACTTCGGCCACTCGAGCAGCATGCGCCAGACACCCTCGCGCACGATCTCGGCCGCCACCGTGGCACGCTGGCGCGCCAGCAGCTCAGGGTCTATGGCCTCGCCCAGCGCTGCGGCGCAGGCCAGCGTGCTGGCCACCGACTGGGAATGGCCGCAGATCGAGAACAGGCGCGGGACCACGGCTTGGACCATGGCGCGTGTGCGCCCCTGCAGCAGCGAGCGCGCCACGTCGGGCCGTGTCGAGGTGATGCGCACCCGCTCGATGTGCGCGTGGCGCAGGCCCAGGCCGATGCGTATCTCGCCCTCAAGACCCACGGGCGGCTCGCGGCGAGAGTCCGAACAGGAAGTCGCGTTTGCTCACCGGCCGCTGCGCCGGCAGCCGGCGCGTCGGCCGGCGCAGGGTGGGCCGGATTGAGCAGCGCCTCGAGCGCGGCCACGGCCGTGTCACGTGCATCCTGCGGCGTGGTGAAGGCGAAGACGGGCGAAAACAGCGAACAGGCCTGGTAGTCGCCGATCGTCGGCTCGCGACCGCCGATGAACTCGAACACACCGGCCGGGAACGCGTAGGGCCGCTTCTCGCGCTCGGCCAGGGGCTGCCACTTGTCGACCACGCGCGGCATCAGCATCAGATTCATGAACCAGGGCGTGATCAGGATGCCGAGCCAATGCTCGCCCCAGGGCCGGAAACCGACCGCTTCGACCGCCAGCGCGGTGTTGACCATCGGCATGTCCTGCATCCGCTCGCGCAGGATGCGCCGAAATGTCGACTCCAGTGCTTGCGCAGGTGAGGGCGCGTTGGTAGAGGGCTGGTCAATCCTTTTCATCGAGCACCAGGAAGCTGTGCTTTTCGGCGGCGCAGTTCGGGCAACTCCAGTGCGGCGGCAATGCGGCGAACGGCGTGCCCGGCGGGATCTGCCAGACCTCGTCGCCCAGGGCCGGGTCGTAAACGGCCCAGCAGATCGCGCATTCGAGCCGCGTCGCCGGCCCCAGGGCCTGCGCCCGGCCGGCAGGGTTGGCGCTGTGGTCCATGGCGCTCAGCGCACGGCAGTCGACTCGCCCATCCATTGCACCAGCTCGGCCAGGCGTTGGCGTGATTCGAGCAGGTCTTCCCTGGCGGCAAGGGCGGCCTCGGGGATCTCGGACACTTCGACCGTGTTCAGGATCAGGGTCTGCATATTGTTGAAGTACTGCACCCGCCAGACATGGCGCGCCGCGGTGCTGCTGATGCGACAGTTGCCGAAGCCACGCGACAGGATGACGACCGCACCGCCGTCCAGCACCTGGTCGAGATAGGCGCTGTCTTCGGGCGACAACGGCAGCAGGGTCAGGTTGATCACATGCGCGGCCACGCCCGGGCCGCTGCGGCTCATCGCCTCCTGCAGCTCATGCATCAGCGCGGGCACGTTCATCGCACCGGCAGGCAGTGCCGGCGTGCGCAGGGTCGGCAGGGCACGCTCGCGGGCCAGGGCGGTGACGACCGGCGGGATCGCGGCAGCGAGCAGATAGTCGTTCTGCATGGTGCCGTCGGCGGCTACATGTTGCTCGCGCCAAATGCCGGTGAACACGCTCTCCTGGATGCGGATCTGCCGCCTGCCATCGACGATGGCCGCGACTTCGCCTTCGCCCAGCGTTTCGTTCAACACCCGCAGCACATCGGACGGCAGGCCCAGCAAGTCGAGCACCGGTGGCGGGCCACCGGTTTCGAGCCAGGCCTCGAGGAGGGCGAGCAAGGTGTCGAGCACGTCTCGTGCGCCGGCCATGTCGTGATTGCGGGCCCGGCTCGGGCAGCCTGGGCATCTCGAAAGTCACCATCTCGCGGGGCAGCGGCATGTACTCGACCGCATCGTCGGCTGGGGCCACCCAGGGCCGGATCGGAATGGGTACGGCTCGCATCGGTGCGCTCCTTCCTGTCATGGGCATTGCGGCGCGGGCGACTGGCCGGCCGCGCGGACCGTTATCCCCACGCTCGGCGGCCGGGTCGGCGCGGCCGCGAGCAGGCGTTCGAGTTCGCCGACGTAAACCTGCCAATCGCGGATGCCGTCGACCGCGCCCAGGTAGCGGCCGTCACGCAGCATCACGAAGGCCGGCCAGCGCGCGAAGCCGTAGCGTGTAGCCAGGCCCCGTGCTGCGGCCGGCGGCAGCAGTGCGACCCGGAATCCGCCGAATCGGGCATGCAACTCGGGCACGATCACGGCCAGGTCCAGCGTTTCCTTGCTGCGCTCGGGATCGTCGGCGAACACGACCATCGCCGCGCCGGGCCGCTCGGCCCAGGCGTCGAAGCTCGCGCCATCGAGCACGTCAGCGCCGGTCTGCTCGACCAGGCGTTGCAGCAGTGGGTGCAGCGTCGTTCTCGGGTGAGGCGAGCTCAGCTGTCATCGGGGCGTACCGGTTGCAGGTGCAAGGGCAGGGTGGGCTGGCGGCCGATCAGGTCGGCAAAGCAGTCGTCGACATCGGTTTCGCCGCGCAGCACCGCGGCCAGGGCGCGGCGGCCGGCGCGTGACTGCATCGCCTCGGCCTCGCTCAATACCTGGCGCGCCGCGCCGTGAAAGGCGAGCACCCAGGTGCCCGCAGGTTGTGAGCCGACCAGCAGCATGTCCAGCCGCTCGCATTGGCCGTCGGCCGCGCACCAGGCATGGCTGCCTTCGACATCGAGCACCTGCAGAGGCACACCGATGCACATCAGGCGACCCCTCCGCCGTGAACCTGGTTCATGAAACGCGCGTCGCCGATGCGGCAGGCGTCGCTTGCCGCCGGCCGGCCACCCTCGTAGGCCGGCATGGCCAGCGAGTCGGCGCTGAGCAGCTCCTGCGGCGGTGCGCTGCGTGGCTGGGCCTGCACGCCCCAGGCGGCCAGCTCGGCCAGCGCGAGCTGCACCGCTTCGTCTAGGCGGGCGCGCACCAGCGGGCTCAGGCTGCCGCCCAGGTCGTCGAGGACATCCGGCTGCACGCCGATCAACGTGATGCGCGAGGGAAAGCGGCCGCGCAAGTGGGCCAGCGACAGCAGTTCCTGGAAGGTGGCCTGGTGCAGGCTCATCATGCGGTCGGACCAGACCGGCACCTCGCTCGTCGCGAAAGATGCGCAGCGTGCCGGGCGGCAGGTGCGTAGTCGATGGCGTCGAAGACCAGCACCTTGTCGGCCGCGCAGACATGATCGAGCAGGTACAGGCCCTGCGTGCCGCCGTCGACCAGCGACACCTGCGGCGGCAGCTCATAGCGCTGGTGCAGCGCCTCGACCGCGCGCACGCCGAAGCCTTCGTCGGCCCACAGCAGGTTGCCCACGCCCAGCACCAGCACGCCACAGGCTGCGGCCGCGGCTGCTGGCGGCGCCACGGTCGGCCTGACGTTCACTTCTTGGCCACCCGCCAGCCGCTGAACATCGTGCTGATGATGGTCTCGCCCGCCAGCATGTCCTCGCGCACCACCATGTAGAGGTGGACGATCGTGAAGACGATCAGGTACCACATGCCCAGATGGTGCAAGGTGTGCACGTTCTGGCTGTAGCCCGCCAGTGGCATGACCCAGGCGGTGAACAGCGTGAAGGTCCAGCTCTGCATGCCCTGGGCCTCGCCGTAGATCGCGAAGCCGGTGCAGATCATGAACAGCGTGCCCAGCACGTACATGAAGAACATGCCGGCCGACGCCAGCGGGTTGTGACCCTGCCAGGGCCGCGCGCGCGACTTCATGAACAGGTAGTACCGGGTCTGGTCGAACAGGCCGCCCCACCACTGCGCGTCGAACATCTTGAACGGCACCGTGAACAGCTCGCGCGAGAAGCGGTTGCCCAGGAAGGCCCAGACGACGCGCATCACGAACATCACGGCGAACAGGTAGGCCGACGCGAAGTGGGTGAAGCGGATGTAGCCGAACAGGAAATGGTCACTGGCTTCGCCGCCCACCGACTCGGGCGGCGAGCCGATCAGGTAACCGGTGACGGCCAGCACCACCATGCACAGCGCCATCACCCAATGCCAGATGCGAACCGGGGCCTCCCAGACGTAGACCGGAAAGAGCTTGCTGTCTTGCGTGCTCATGAGGGCCTCCGGGTTCAGCGGATGGTGACTCGCGTGATCTCTTCGCCGGCCGGCGAAATCACGTGGCTCGCGCAGGCCAGGCAGGGGTCGAAGCTATGGATCGTGCGCAGGATCTCCAGCGGCTCGTCGGGCTTGGCCATCGGCGTATTCATCAAAGCCGCCTCGTAGGCGCCGATCTGGTTCTTCGCGTCGCGCGGGCCCGCGTTCCAGGTCGTCGGCACCACGCATTGGTAGTTGTCGATCTTGGTGTCCTTGATCTTGATCCAGTGACCCAGGGCGCCGCGCGGCGCCTCGCAGAATCCCGCCCCCTGGGCCAGGGCCGGCCAGGTCTTGGGCTCCCAGCTGTCGATGTTGGCGGTGGCGAAATTGCCGCCCTTCAGGTTGGCGATCAGCTTGTCGAAGAAGTAGCGCATCTTGTGCGCCGCCCACGAGCACTCCAGGCCGCGCGCCGCGGTGCGGCCGAGCGTCGAGAACAGGGCCGGCAGCGGCACATCGAGCTTTTTGAGCACCATGTCCACCGGCTCCTTGAACTCGGGCTTGCCCATGGCGTAGGCCACCACGTAGCGCGCCAGCGGCCCGACTTCCATCGCATGGCCGCGCCAGCGCGGCGACTTGACCCACGAGTACTTGGCGCTCTCGTCGACCGAGTCGATCGCGGTCTTGGTGCCCTTGGTGCCGGCGCCGAGCGCGAAGTTGGGCTCGGTGATGCCGTCGAAGGGGTGCAGGCCCTTGGTCTCGTCGGCGTACTTGTACCAACTGTGGCCGACGAACTCCTGGATCTGCGCCGGGTCCTTCAGGTCGACCGGCAGGATCTCGGTCAGCTTGCCGTTGACGATGGCGCCCCGCGGCATCAGCAGGCTCTTGTTGCTGTCGTCGTTGGCGATGTCGGGGAAGTCGCCATAGGCCAGCAGATTCTGGCTCGACAGGCCGCCGCCGATGGCGCCCCAATCCTTGTAGAACGAGGCGATCGCCAGCAGGTCGGGGATGTAGACGTTGTCGACGAAGGCGATGGTGTCGTCGATGATCTTCGACACCATGTTCAGCCGCTCCATGTTGATCGCGCCGACGGCCCCGGTGGCCTCGAGGTTGATCGAACAGGGCACGCCGCCGACCAGCCAGTTCGGGTGCGGGCTCTTGCCGCCGAAGATGGTCTGGATCTTGATGATCTCCTTCTGGAAGTCCAGCGCCTCCAGGTAATGCGCCACCGCCATCAGGTTGGCCTCGGCCGGCAGCTTGTAGGCCGGGTGGCCCCAGTAGCCGTTGCGGAACGGCCCGAGCTGGCCCGATTCGACGAACTTCTTCAAGCGGCTCTGCAGGTCACGGAAGTAACCCGGCGAAGACATCGGCCAGCTGCTGATGGACTGCGCCAGCTCCGAGGTCTTCTTCGGGTCGGCCTTCAGCGCGCTGACCACGTCGACCCAGTCGAGCGCGTGCAGGTGATAAAAGTGCACCAGATGGTCCTGCGCGTACAGCGCCGCATGCATCAGGTTGCGGATCAGGTTGGCGTTGTCGGGGATCTTGATCTTCAGCGCGTCTTCGACGGCGCGCACCGAGGTCAGCGCATGCACGCCGGTGCAGACGCCGCAGATGCGCTCGGTGAAGGCCCAGGCGTCGCGCGGGTCGCGGCCCTTGAGGATGACCTCCAGGCCGCGCCACATGGTGCCGGTGGAGACCGCGTTGCGGATCACGCCCTTGTCGTCGACATTGACCTCGATGCGCAGATGGCCCTCGATGCGCGTCACCGGGTCGACGACGATGCGCCGGCCGCTGTTGTCGAGCTTGAAGCCTTGGGTTTCGATGACGGTCATGATCAGGCCTCCGCCTTGTTGGCCTTCGTCGGCTGGGGCTCTTGCCCCGGTCGGCCGCGCGCTTGATGGCGCTGGCCGCGGCATGCGCGACGACGGCCGCACCGGTGATGCCGGCGGCGGCCAATCCGACCTTGTCGGCGTTGGCCTCGACGCCGAACTGGGTGATGTTGGTCAGCCGGTCGTAGAACGAGCCCTTGTCCCAGAAGCCGTCTTCGCTGCAACCGATGCAGCCGTGGCCCGAGGCGATGGGGAACGAGACACCCTCGTTCCAGCGCGTCGTCGAGCAGGCGTTGTAGGTGGTCGGGCCCTTGCAGCCCATCTTGTACAGGCAGTAGCCCGCCTTGGCGCCTTCGTCGTCCCACTTCTCGACGAACTGCCCGGCGTCGAAATGCGGCCGGCGGTAGCACTTGTCGTGGATGCGCTGGCTGTAGAACATCTTCGGCCGGCCCTGCCGGTCGAGTTCGGGAATGCGGTCGAAGGTGGCGATGTAGGTCACCACCGCCGTCATCACCTCGGGGATCGGCGGGCAGCCCGGCACCTTGATGATCGGCTTGTCGGTGATCACCTTGTTGATCGGCACGGCGTTGGTCGGATTCGGCTTGGCGGCCTGCACGCAGCCCCACGACGCGCAGGAACCCCAGGCGATCACGGCCTTGGCATCCTTGGCCACATGCTTGAGCTTGTCGGCGAAGGGCCTGCCGCCGGGCATGCAGAACATGCCGTCTTCACCCAGCGGCGGGTTGCCTTCGACGGCCAGGATGTAATTGCCCTTGTACTCCTTCATCACCTGCTCGAGCGCGGCCTCGGCCTGGTGCCCGGCCGCGGCCATGATGGTGTCGTCGTAGTCGAGCGAGACCATCGACAGGATCACGTCCTTGGCCAGCGGATGCGCCGAGCGGATGAACGACTCGGTGCAGCAGGTGCACTCCAGGCCGTGCAGCCAGAGCACGGGCGTTCGCGGCTTGGTCTCCAGCGCATGCGCGATGGTCGGCGCGAAGGTAGGCCCCAGGCCCAGCGAAGCAGCCGTCAGGCTGCAGAACTTCATGTAGCTGCGGCGGGAGATTCCCTGCCGGCGCATGACTTCGTAGAAGGTCTCGGTCATAGGGCGTCCCTCTCGGGTTTGGGCTGGTTGCGACCATGCGCCGGGCCACGCGACCACGGCGGAGCAGTCTTGTGCTTTCCCGATCGCGCAAGGCTGATGCAGATCAACCTTGTGCGTGCTGGGCGCCGTGCTGCGCAGGCTTGGTTTCGACGCCGGCGGCAGAAGCCTGTCACGCGGCATGACCTAAGTCATGTGCACCCACGCCCGCGCTGCCGCTGGTGAATCTCAGCGTCGCCGGTTCGATCTCCTTCTCGGGTTGATCGAACTCTAGACCGCGGCGCTACTGATCTCCGGGGGCAGTGCAATGCGCTGGTAGTACGCGTCCAGCGCCGACTGATTGGTGCGCAGTGCCGCGGCCGCCAACTTCAAGGCCTGCGTGGCGCGGTTGGCGGACGCAGACGCGAAACGCCCGGCGAAGCGGCTTGACGTACTGTATCCATATGGCTACAGTCGTGGTGTGTTCACCGTTCGTCAGACCCAAGCGTTCGTCGCTTGGCTGGATGACCTGAAGGACAAGCGCGCTCGGATCCGCATCGCCGCGCGGCTCCGGCACGCGGAAGCCGGCAGCCTTGGCGACTGGCAGCCGATTGAGGGCGAAGTTTCCGAGATGAGGGTGCACTACGGTACAGGCTACCGCCTGTACTTTGTCCGGCGCGGTCGAGTGCTCGTCATCATGCTCAACGCGGGTGACAAGTCCACTCAGAAGCGCGACATTCGTCGTGCCTTGAAGCTGGCTTCTGAACTTGGAGACGATCTATGACCAAAGGCAAGGCACCCCTGAAGCTTGTTGCGTTCGATGCAGCTCGGTACCTCCACGACGATGAAGCAATAGCCGAATACATGACCGCAGTACTCGAGGCAAACGATCCCGACCTCCTTCTCCTCGCTCTCAGCGACGTCGCCCGCGCGAAGGGCATGGCGCAGGTAGCCAAAGACGCCGGCTTGGGCCGCGAGAGTCTTTACAAGGCTCTTGCGCCGGGCGCAAAGCCGCGCTTTGAAACGGTGATGAAAGTTGCCCGTGCATTGGGCGTCAAGTTCACGGCTCAACCCGCCTGAGCCGCGAGCGGTGTGCGGTCCAACCAACCCCTGGCGCCTGTCGGTCGCGCCGATGATGGACTGGACCGATAGGCATTGCCGCGTCTTCCACCGCCTGATCACGCAGCGCACGCGGCTCTACACCGAGATGGTGACCACCGGCGCGCTGCTGCATGGCGACGTGCCGCGGCACCTGGACTTCGACGCCACCGAGCACCCGCTCGCGCTGCAACTCGGCGGCAGCGAGCCGGCCGAGCTGGCGGCCTGCGCCCGGCTGGCGGCGCGCTGGGGCTACGACGAGGTCAACCTGAATTGCGGCTGCCCCAGCGAGCGCGTGCAGCGCGGCTCCTTCGGTGCCTGCCTGATGGCCGAGCCGGCCCTGGTGCGCGACTGCGTGGCGGCGATGCGCGAGGCGGTGGACCTGCCCGTCACGGTCAAGCACCGCATCGGCATCGACCGCGGCGAGAGCTACGACTTCGTGCGTGACTTCGTCGGCCAGGTGGCCGAGGCCGGTTGCAGCGCCTTCATCGTGCACGCGCGCAATGCCTGGCTGAAGGGCCTGTCGCCGAAGGAGAACCGCGAGCTGCCGCCGCTGCGCTACGAGTTCGTCTATCGCCTCAAGCATGATTTCCCGGCGCTGACCATCGTCTTGAACGGCGGCGTCGCCGGCGACGCACAGATCGCCGAGCATCTGCAGCGGGTCGACGGCGTGATGATCGGCCGCCAGGCCTATCACCAGCCCTGGTCTATGGCCGACTGGGATCGGCGCTTTCTCGGCGCTGCCGATGGGGGCGCGTTGTCGCGCGCGGAGGTCGAGGCCTCGCTGGTCGCCTACATGACTGCGCAGGCCGGCGCAGGCCTCACCTGGGCCGCATGCCGCGCGCCACATGATGGGGCTTTACCATGGCCTGCCGGGCGCGCGGCGCTGGCGCCAGGTGTGGAGCGATCACCGCTTGAAGGATCTCGCCCCTGCGGCCGTGATGCAGCAGGCGCGGCGGGCGATGGCGATGCCCGAAGTCGACGCGGAGGTTCTTGGATGATCGAGCTGACGACGCCCACTCTCGACCGCCTGCCGCACTTCGCCGACGCGCTGCGGCGCGGCTGGTCGCCCGACAGCCTGCGCGGCCGCATCGCCGCCGAAGAGGCGCTGGCCGCGATCGAGGCCGACGCCACGGGCTTCGTCGCGCGCCAGACCGACCCCGAGGCCAAGGGCTCGCCGGTGACGCTGCCCGACGGCAGCACGGTCGCGCGCATTCCGGGCCGCCACTTCTGGATCTGGGACGGCGAGTTTTGCGGCACCCTGGGCTTGCGCTGGCAAGACGGTACGAGCGCGCTGCCGGCCCATGTGCTCGGCCATGTCGGTTACGCCGTGGTGCCCTGGAAACGGCGGCGCGGCTGCGCCACCGCCGCGCTCGCTGCCGTTCTGCCCTATGCGCGGGCCCAGGGCCTGGCCCATGTCGAAATCACCACCGACCCCGACAACCTGGCCTCGCAAAAGGTGATCCGTGCCAACGGCGGCGTGCTGATCGAAACCTTCACCAAGCCGGCGGCCTTCGGCAGCACGCCCGGATTGCGCTTCCGCATTCCGCTTTGAGCAAGGGGCACCCCCATGCGCAACAAGATCGTCTCGGCCGCCGACGCGGTGGCCATCGTCCGGCCCGGCGATACGCTGGCCACCTCGGGCTTCGTCGGCATCGGCACGCCCGACGAACTGCTGGCCGCGCTGGCGGCGCGATTCGTCGACAGCGGTGAGCCGCGCGACCTGACGCTGGTCTTCGCCGCCGGCCAGGGCGACGGCAAGGAGCGCGGCCTGAACCGGCTCGGCCATGACGGCCTGCTCAAGCGCGTGATCGGCGGCCATTGGGGCCTGATCCCCAAGGTCGGCCAGCTCGCGCTGGAAAACCGCATCGAGGCCTACAACCTGCCGCAGGGCTGCATCTCGCACCTGTACCGCGACATCGCAGCGGGCAAGCCGGGCACCCTGTCCAGGGTCGGCCTGGGTACCTTCGTCGACCCGCGCCTGGGCGGCGGCAAGATCAACGCCGTGACCACCGAGGAGCTGGTGCGGGTGATGGAGATCGACGGCCAGGAATGGCTGTTCTACAAGGCCTTTCGCATCGACGTGGCCTTCATCCGCGGCACCACGGCCGACACGCAGGGCAACCTGACCATGGAGCGCGAGGCGCTGACGCTGGACAACCTGGCGATGGCCATGGCCGCGCGCAATTCGGGCGGGCGTGGTGATCGCGCAGGTCGAGCGCATCGCCAAGGCCGGCTCGCTGCACCCGCGCCTGGTCAAGGTGCCGGGCACGCTGGTCGACTGCGTGGTCGTGGCGTCGGCCGAGCACCACCGCCAGACCTACGCCACCGCCTATTCGCCGGCGTTTTCGGGCGAGGTGCAGGTGCCGCTCGACAGCTTGCAGCCGCTGCCGCTGGACGAGCGCAAGATCATCGCGCGCCGCTGCGCCATGGAGTTGCCGCTCGAAGGCGTGGTCAACCTGGGCATAGGCATGCCCGAGGGGGTGGCCGCGGTGGCCAACGAAGAGCAGGTGCTGGATTTGATCACGCTGACGGCCGAGCCCGGCGTGGTCGGCGGCGTGCCGGCCGCCGGGCTGGACTTCGGCGCGGCCTACAACGTCGAGGCCGTCATCGACCAGAACCAGCAGTTCGACTTCTACGACGGCGGCGGGCTGGACCTGGCGGTGCTGGGCATGGCCGAGTGCGATGCCCAGGGCAACATCAACGTCAGCCGCTTCGGCTCCAGGCTGGCCGGGGCGGGCGGCTTCATCAACATCTCGCAGAACGCGCGCAAGCTGTTGTTGGCCGGCACCTTCACGGCCGGCGGGCTGCAGGTGCGGGCCGAGGACGGCAGGCTGCACATCGTGCAGGAAGGGCGCGCGCGCAAGTTCCGAGCAACGGTCGAGCAAATCACCTTTGCCGGCGCCCGCGCCGCCGCGCTCGGCCAGCCGGTGCTCTACGTCACCGAGCGCTGCGTCTTCGAACTCACCGCGCAGGGCCTGCGCCTGGCCGAGGTCGCGCCGGGCATCGACATAGCGCGCGACATCCTGGCGCAGATGGATTTCATGCCGCTGCTCGAGCCGGCGCCGGCATGGATGCCGGGTTATCTGTTCAACGAGGGCAAGATGAACCTGCGCCGGCGCCTGCTCGAGCGCGACCTCGAACGCCGGGTCAGCTACGACGCCGAGCGCGGCATGCTGTTCCTGGACTTGAACCACCTGCATGTGCGGCGGCCGTCGGATGTGGCCCGCATCCGCCAGGCCGTCGAGGCGCGTTGCCAGCAACTCGGCCGGCGCGTGGCCACCATCGTCAACTACGACGGTTTCCAGGTCGACCCCGCCGTGGCCGACGCCTACGCGCAGATGGCCCGCGACATGGAGGCGCGTTACTACAGCCGCGTCTCGCGCTACGCCAGCGGGGCCTTCAAGCGCATGCAGTTGCAGCGCCTGCTCAGTGCGGCCGCGCCGCCGATCTTCGAGACCGAGGGCGAGGCCGTGGCCTATTTGCGCGACCCCTGAGCGGTGCCCAAGCGTGGCGAGCACTCAAGGCGGCGGTACGCTCGCCCCCAGCTCGCTCGACAAGCGGTCGGCATGCGTGCGCACGACGGCGCCCAGGCGATGCAGGTCGGATTCGCTGCGTACCGATTTGAGGCCGCTGACGCTGATGGCGCCGGCAAGCGCGTCGCCGCGATCGAAGAATGCGGCGCCGACGCAGAACACGCCCTCGTGATCTTCCTCGTCGTCGAAGGCGTAACCCTGCTGGCGCACGATGGCCAGCTGGCGGCGCAGGGCCGTCGGCGTGGTGATGGTGTGCGGCGTGCGGCGAGGCAGGCCGATGCGCTTGACGATGGTGTCGACCTCCTTGCTCGACAGCCGGGCGAGGATCGCCTTGCCGACACCCGAGCAGTGCGGCAGTTCGCGCCGGCCGAGGTAGGTCGACAGTTGCACCGGGCCAGGCCCGTCGACGCGCAGCAGCGCCACGACGTAACCATCGTCGAGCACCGCCATTCGCGAGGTCAGCCCGGTGCTCGCGGTGAGCGCTTCCAGCACCTTCTGGCCGATGGTGGTCACCGACTCCTTGCTCAGCACGCCGTCGGTGAGCTGCGCCAAGGCCTGGGTCAGCCGGTAGCGCCGGGATGTGCCGCCGCCCTCGTCGGCGACATAACCGCGTGCAATGAGCGTCTGCAGGATGGAAAACGAGTTGCTCTTGGACATCGCCGCGCGGCGCGACAACTCCGACACCGACAAGCCGGCGCGGCCGCCTTGCGCCAACACCTCCAGCACATCGAGCGCCCGCTCCAGACTGCGCACCCGGTAACGTTCGTCGATGATGGTCTCCTTGCTGCGGGCAGCGCTCAGCGCAGGGCAGCGGCCGCGGTCGAGGCTTCGCGAAACTCGGTCGCCGGCAAGCCCTGTGCGTCGACATCGATGGCCCACACGCTGACCGCGGCCAGCGCCGGGTCGCGCAGGCCGGGATCGTCGGCGGCGCAGGTGATGAACAGGGTGCGGTGGTCGCGGCCGCCGAAGGCGCAGCAGGTCGGGCGTTGCACCGGCAGCTTGATCTGCTCGAGCAACCTGCCGTCGGGGGCGAAGACCAACACGCAGGCACCGTTGTACATGGCCAGCCAGTAGCGGCCGTCGCTGCTGACCGTGGCGCCGTCGGGATTGCCCGGGTGCGCCGAGGTGTCCGCGAAGCTTCGTCGGCCGCTGGCCATCCCCGTGCCGGGGTCGTAGTCGTAGCAGTCGACTCGCCGCGCATAGGAGTCTGCGAAATACATCCGCCTGCCGTCGGGCGACCAGGCCAGGCCGTTGCTGATGCAAACCTCGGGCACGACCCGGCGTGCGCTGAGGTCGGCCTCCAGACAATACAGCGCACCCAGGGGTCGGCGGAATGCGAGATCCAGCGTGCCGGCCCAGAAGCGACCGGCGGGATCGCATTTGCCGTCGTTGAAACGGGTCGTGCCGCGCGGCTCCGGATTCGCGAAGACGGGCCGCAGTGCGCCGCCGCTGGCATCGCACAGCGACAGCGAATGCTCGAGCGCCACGACGAAGCCGCCGCCGGCGCGCAAGGCGAACGAGCCGATGCGCTCCGGGAACTGCAGGCTGCGCTGCAGGCTGCCCTGTTCGTCGGCCGCATGCAGCAGCCCGCGCTCGATGTCGACCCAGTACAGCGTCGCGCTGGCGGCATGCCACACCGGGCACTCGGCCAGCGTGTCGGCGGTGCGGGCGACGATGCGCAGGTTCATACCAGGCCCGCCCTAGAGCACGCCGACCTGCACCAGGCGATCGGCGCGCGTGTCGGCGACCAGCGTATTGCGCAGCGCCCGCCCGAAGGCAGGCACCTCGATCTCGAACATATCCCCCGGCTCGGCGCGCTGGCCCTCGGCGAAGCTCAGCACCGGGCAGCCGAACAAATGCACGTGCAGGTCGCCCGGGCGGCGGAAGGCCGGATACTTGAAGTGATGGTGCTCGAGGTTGGCGATCGAGTACGACATGTGCCGCTCGCCGCTGGCGAACACACCGCGCCAGATGGCGGCACCGCCGCGCAGCAGGCGTGACTCGCCCTGGATGTCGGGCGGCAGCTCACCGACCAGCAGTTCGGGGCCGATCGGGCATTGGCGCAGCTTGGAATGCGCGATGTACATGTAGTTCTTGCGTTCGGTGATGTGATCGGAGAAGTCGTTGGCCAGCGCGTAGCCGATGCGCCAGGGTGCGCCGCCATCGTCGACGATGTAGACGCCGGCGATCTCGGGCTCCTCTCCCGCGGCGAGCGCGAAGGAGGGCATGGTGATCGACGCTCCGGTGGCGACCAGGCAATCGCCGTCGCCCTTGTAGAACCATTCGGGCTGCGCGCCGATCTGGCCCGGCGCCGGCTTGCCCGCTGCCAGGCCGAGCCGGAACATCTTCATCGAGTCGCTTTCCGGCAGGTCGGTCTGCGCCGGCAGGTGGTGCATCTCGTCGCGGGCCTGCGCGCTGCCGATATGCGTCAGGCCGGTGCCGGTGACCAACAGGCGCGAGGGCTCGGGATGCGAGATCGGCGGCAGCAGCCGGCCCTCGGCTTCGACGCGCGCATAGGCCAGCGTCTGCGTCGACAGGCGCCGCTGCACCGCCGCGGCCAGGCTGCTGCGCTCGGCGAGCGCCGCCCGGGCCAGTGCATACAGGCTGGCCACTCCCTGCAGCGGCCGCAGCGAGTCGCCCTCGACGACGGCGACGGCGCCGGCATCGCCCGCCTCGCGGTATTGCAGCAGTCGCATGAAGTTCTCCTCGGGGTTCAGATCCAGCCGCCGTCGACGACGAAGGTCTGCTTGGAACACATGCGGCTGTCGTCGGCGGCCAGCCACAGCGCCATGCGCGCGATGTCGGGCGCATACAGGCGGCCCTTCAGCACCTGCCGTTCATCGATCTGGCGCTCGCCCTCGGGGGTGAGCCAGAGCTTGATCTGGCGCTCGGTCATGATCCAGCCGGGGGTGATGCTGTTGACACGGATGTCTTCCGGCCCCAGTTCGGTCGCCAGCCCGCGCGTGAGGCCGGTGATCGCCGACTTGGCGGTGACGTAGCAAATGCAATCGCCTTCGGCAACGGTCCACGAAATGGAGTTGAGATTGATGATCGAACCGCCACCGGCATCGCGCATCTGCGGCCGCACCGCCTGCGCGGCGAACAACTGGTGCTTGAGGTTGACCGCGATGCGGTCGTCGAAGTAGGCCGAGGTCACTTCGTCGAGCCGGTGCCGGTCGTCGTTGGCGGCGTTGTTGACCAGCACGCGGATGGGGCCCAGCGCGCGCCCGGCCTCGGCGACGACGGTGCGCAGGGCGTCGACATCGCGCAGATCGCAGGGCCTGAACCAGGGCGCCGGCTGGCCCCGCGCGGCGATGTCGGCGATCAGCGCGGCGGCCAGGTCGTCGCGCAGGTCGACGAAGGCGACGCGGCTGCCCTGGTCGCAGAAATGTTCGACCAGGCTGGCCCCGATGCCCGAGGCCCCGCCGGTGATGAACACCGTGCGGTCTTTCAGGCTGGGGTAGCGTGCGCGGCCGGGCATCAGTTGGTTGTCGGGGGCTGTGGCCATGGTGGTCCTCGTTGCGTGCGAATCAAGCCTGCGCTCGCAGCTGCACTTGCATGCGGTGCTCGTAGAGCTCGCCGGGCAGCAGCCGTGCGCTCGGAAAGTGGGCCAGGTTGGGTGCGTCGGGAAAGCGCTGCGTCTCGAGCGCGACGCCGGCGTAGGCGCCATAGCGGCTGCCGCCCTTGCCGCGCACGGCGTGGCGCAGGTGGCCGGCGGTGTAGCACTGCACGCCGGGTGCCGTGGTATGCACTTCGAGCATGCGGCCTGAGGCCGGGTCGTGCAAGGTCGCGCATGGGCGCAGCACATCAGCCGCGCCCTGCAGGCACCAGTGGTGGTCGTAGCCGCCGTTGGCGGTGGCCACGGCGGCCAGGTCGCGGCCGATGGGCTTGGCTCGGCGAAAGTCGAACGGCGTGCCGGTGACGCTGCACACCTCGCCGGTGGGCACCAGGTCGGCGTCGATAGGCGTGTAGAAATCAGCGGCCAGGCCCAGGCGGTGCGCCAGGACATCGCCGCCATCGTGGCCGGCCAGGTTCCAGTAGCTGTGATGGACGAGGTTGACGACGGTGGCGCGGTCGCTTTGTGCGCGCATCACGATTTCGAGCAGGTTGGCTTCGGTCAGGCGGTAGCTGGTGCTGGCGGTCACCGCGCCGGGATAGCCCTCGTCGCCGTCGGGCGAGTGATGCGTGAACCGCACCTGGTTGGCCTGCGCGTCGGCCTCGGCCTGCCATAGCTTGCGATCGAATCCCTCGTGGCCGCCATGGGCGTGGTGCACGCCTTCGTTGCGGCTGAGGGCGATGCTGCGGCCGTCGAGCATGAAGCAGGCGTTGCGAATGCGGCTGCCGTAGCGACCGCAGGTGGCGCCCATGTAGGCGTCCGAGGCCAGGTATTCGTCCAGCGTGTCGAAGCCGAGCACGATGTCGGCGACACGCCCGCGCGCATCGGGCATGTGCAGTTCGGTCAGGCGCGCACCGTAGGCCACGACCTTCATCGTCACGCCCTGGCCATTGCGCAGAACAAAGCCCGGCACGTCAGCGCCCTGCAGTCTGCCGAAAGTGAAGGCCTCAACAGTCATGGGACGGGGCGCAGGCCGGCCGGGGTGCGACGGGCCGAGATTCGAAGATGCAGAACAGCGTTTGCCAATGCAGAATATCCTACGCAGGGCCGCGGCCCTGTCAAGCCGCGCACCGCGCCCTTGGCCTAAGCTCACGCTGGCATCAGGCCTGCCAGCACGAACACCCGCTCTCATCGCATGAACCCGCCGCCGCTGACGCAACGATTGCAGGCCGCCGAAGCCGTGGCGCGCGAGGCCGGTCGACTGGCCCTGCGCTTCCTTGCCGACCCGGCAGCCCTCGATGTGCGCCTGAAGGGTGCGCAAGACATGCTCACCGCCGCCGACGGGGCCGTGGAGCGCTTGATCGTCGATCGCTTGCGCGCGGCCTTTCCGCAGGATGCGTTCCTGGGCGAGGAGGGTGGCCGTGTCGCGGGCGGCGCGGTGGACGGCCCGTGCTGGGTCATCGATCCCATCGACGGCACGGCCAACTTCGCACGCGGCCTGCCGACCTGGTGCGTGTCGATCGCCCTGGTGCTGGCCGGGCGCACCGAACTCGGTGTCATCCACGACCCCAACGCCGACCTGTCGTACACCGCCACACGCGGCGGCGGCGCATGGCGCAACGGCCAACGGCTGGCCGTCAGCACGACCACCGACCTGGCGCGGGCGACGGTCGATACCGGCTACTCGAGCCGCACGCCGGCGCCGGCGTTCGGCGAGCTGGTCACGCGACTGCTGCAGCGGGGCATCCAGGTGACCCAATGCGGCAGTGCGGCCCTGGGCCTGGCCCGGGTTGCCGACGGCCGCCTCGACGGTTATGTCGAGCGCCACCTCTACGCCTGGGATGCGCTCGCCGGCCTGCTGCTGATCGAGGAGGCCGGCGGTCGTGTCAACGACTTTCTCGCTGGCGACGGCCTGGCGCTGGGCAACCAGACGGTGGCGGCCACGCCCGCGCTGTACGCGGCATTGGCCGATGGCCTGGCCGGGCGCTGAGTCGTGCGCCATGGTCAGCGAAAGAGCTCGGCCATGTTCTTGCCGGCCAGGCGGCCGGCGAGCAGCACCAGGGCCAGCGTCATCAGGGTGGTGATCGTGCCGATGGCGCTGGCCTCGGCGAGCTGGTCGCCGAGCACGAGTTCGTAGATGGCGATCGATACCGTCTTCCACTTCGCCGAGTACAGCAGCACGGTGGCGCTGATCTCGCCGATCAGGGTCGAGAACACCAGGATGGCGCCCGACAACACGGCCGGGGCAGCCAGCGGCACCATGACGCGGCGCATCGTCGTGGCCCAGGTCGCGCCGCAGATCTTCGACGCCTCTTCGAGCCGGGGATCGATCTGCGCGATCGCCGCCGCCACGGTGCGAAAGACGAAGGCGACGCGGCGCGTGAAATAGGCCAGCACCAGGATCAGGGCCGTGCCGGTCAGCACCAGCGGGCCGCTGTTGAACGCCGTCAGGTAGGCGACGCCTATGACCAGCCCCGGCAGCACGAAGGGCAGCATGATCGTCAGGTCGAGCGCCCAGCGCGCGCGCATGCGGCCTCGTGCGCTGGCGTAGGCCGTGGCCGTGCCGAAGACGACGCACAGCGCCGTCGCCACCCCGGCCAGGATCAGGCTGTTGGTGATGGCCTGCAGCAGCTGTGAGCCGACGTGCCGGTAATGGTCCCAGGTGTAGCTTTGCGGCAGCATCGTGCCCGGCCAGCGGTCGGCGAACGAGGCCAGCGCGATGACCAGCTGCGGCAGCACGGCCACCAAGATCACCAGCCAGCAGTACAGGTTGCCCGCCAGACGTGCGCCGGGATGGGTGAAGCGCAGCGTCGCGCCCGCGGTGCCGCCCACGGTCGCATGGCTGCGCTTGCGGTTGACCCAGGCCAGCAGGCCCATGGCCGCCAGCGTCAGCACCACGTTGACGGCGGCAATGGCCGATGCGGCGTTGAGGTTGAAAAAGCCGTGGATCTGGTAGTAGATCAGCGTCGGCAGGACCTGGAACTCGCCGCCCAGGATCGAGGGCACGCCGAAGTCGCCGATGGCCTTGATGAATACGATCAGCATCGACGCGGCCACCGCCGGGAAGGCCAGCGGCAGGGTGATGGTGCGGATGATGTGGGCTCGGCTCGCGCCCGTCATGCGCGCTGCTTCTTCGATGTGCGGGTCGCCGGAGGCGAGTGCGCCCTGCACGATCAGGAACACATAGGGGAAGTACGACAGGGCCAGCGCGAAGATCACGCCGCCGGGGCCATAGATCGCCGGCAGCGTCCAGCCGGTCGCGTCGTGGACGAGCTGGGTGATCGTGCCGTTCCTGCCCAACAGGATGATCCATGCATAGGCGCCGATGAATGGCGGCGAAATCAGCGGCACCACGCTCATCGCCGACAACAGGCCGCGCCAGGGCAGCTCGATACGCGCCACCGCGTAGGCCATCGGCAGCGCGATCACGGTGGCCAGGAGGGTCGCGGCCAGGCCCGAGTAGATCGAATTCCACAATGCGCGCTGATAGCTCGCCGCGGTGAAGAAGCGGGAGAAGTTGGCCAGGGTCAGGCTGGCCCAGCCCGGGTCTTCGCCGTTCTTGACGAAGGCCAGCAGCATGCCGTTGGCCAGCGGGTAGATCAGGAAGACGACGGCCACCAGGGCGACGGCGCTGCCGAGCAGCAGCGGGCCCCAATCGCGGTCGCGGCGCAGGCCGGCTTGCATAGCGTCAGCGGTGAAACAGCGTGGTGTCGGCAGCCGGGATGCGCAGCCACGCGCCGCTGCCCTCGACGACACCGGCCAGTGGCCGCGTGGTCTCGACCAGGATGGGCTGGTCGGCGACCTCGGCGGCCACCGTATAGCGCAGCAGGCCGCCCAGCAACTGCACGCGTTCGACGCGGCAGGCGATGTCGCCGGCCGTGTTGCCCAGCCACAGGTGCTCGGGTCGGATCATGAGCGTCGCGGCACTGGGGTCGGCCAGGGTGCGCGCTTCTTCGCCTTGCAGCGCGACCACGCGCTCGGGCCGCAGCGTGCTGCCGTTGCGCAGCGTCGCCCCGCGGGCGGGCGCCCCGGCCTCGACGAGCCGCGCCGGCAGGAAATTGGCACGGCCTATGAAATCGGCGACGTACAGCGATTGCGGCCGCACGTAGATGTCTTCGGGTGTGCCGAGCTGGACCAGCCGGCCGTGGTTGAACACGGCGACCCGGTCGGAAACCGCGGTGGCCTCCTCCTGGTCGTGAGTCACGTACAGCGTCGTGATGCCGAGCCGGCGCTGCAATGCGCGCAATTCGTCGCGCATGTGCACGCGCAGCTTGGCGTCGAGGTTGGCGAGCGGCTCGTCGAGCAGCAGCATGCGCGGCTCGTAGACCAGCGCGCGGGCGATCGACACACGCTGCTGCTGCCCGCCCGACAGCTCGGCCGGATGGCGCTGCGCATGCACTTCTAGCCGCAGCAGCGCCAGCGTGGCCGCCACGCGGCGCTCGATGTCGCTGCGCGCCAGCCCGCGCAGGCGCAGACCGTAGGCCACGTTTTCGAAGATCGTCAGGTGCGGGAACAGCGCGTAGGACTGGAACACCATGCCGATCTGGCGCTGGCGCGGCGGCACGCCGATGAAATCCTGGCCGTCGACGGTGATCGCCCCGGAGCTCGGCTGCTCCAGCCCGGCGATCATGCGCAGGGTGGTGGTCTTGCCGCAGCCCGAGGCGCCGACCAGGGTGAAGAATTCGCCGCCGTGGACCTCGAACGACACCTCGTCCACGGCCAGCACGCTGGTGTCGCCGCTGAGGAACTGCTTGCTGAGCTTGCGCACCTGCAAGGCGGCGGGGGACATCGTGCTGCGTTTCCAGGGCGCGTTAAAGAAGGGCCGTGTGCATCAAGCGACGGCGGCGGCTGCACAGTCGCATCGTCCGCGCCTGCGGACAATGCGTCGGATCGGCCAATGCGCTACTTGTTGGCGAAGGCCTTGTCGAAGCGCTCGAGGTTGCTCTTGCGCTGCGTGGTCGCGGCCTTGCTGTCGTAGGGGAAGGTCTTCAGCGTGGCCGCATCGGGCAGCCCGGCCGGCGGGGCCACGTCGCTGCGCGCGCTGCGCCGCTTGTCGATGGCCACGATCATCTGGTGTGCGGCCTTGGAGTTGACGAAGTCGATGAATTTCTTCGCGTTGTCCGGGTTGGGGCCGCCCTTGACGATGCCGCTGGCGTCATTGATCAGCGCGGTGCCGTCTTTCGGGTAGATCGCCACCACCGGGAAACCGTCGGCCTGGCTGGCGACGATGTTGAACTCGCTGGTCAGGCCGACGGGCATCTCGCCCTTGGCGACGTTCTGGTAGGCCAGGCGCGAACTGGTGACGAAGGTCGCCGTGGCGATGATCTTGTCCATCACCTCCCAGTTGTAGAGCTGCAGGATCTGCTGCATCTGCGAGAAGGCCGAGCCCGACTGCGCCGGATTGGCCATCACCACCTTGCCCTTGTATTCGGGCTTGGCCAGGTCGCTCCAGGATTGAGGCGCCTTGTCGGCCGGCATCATCTTGGTGTTGACGATGAAGGCCTGGAAGTTGGTTGAGAAGCCGTAGTACTTGTTGTCGGGGCCGACCGCCGAGCGCGGGAATGCGGCGTCCTCTCTGGATTTGTAGCTGGCGAAGAGGTCGAGGTAGGCGTCGAAGTTGTCGGCGTCGGGGCCGACCAGCACGTCGGCGCGCGGATTGGCTTTCTCGGCGTTGAGCCGAGTGAACAGCTCGCCGCTGCCGCCGCTGATCAACTCGACCTTGAGGCCGGCATTCTGCTTCTGGAACTCCTCGACGAAGGCGGTCATCACCTTCGGGCTCACGGCACTGTAGACGACCACCGACTGCGCACTGGCCACGGGTGCGACGGCCATGCCGAGCAGCGCCGCGACCAAGGCCGTTGTGGTCTTCACGAGCCTGCTGATCTTCATGGCCATCTCCTTGACGGTGAGCGGTGGGGCGCTGGACGCTGCGTTGTTCTGCCAAACCGAACAGTGTTTGGCATTAACAAAACATGATACGCAGCGCCTGCGCGCTGTCAAGCCGGCGTCTTGCGCGCGACCGCTGTGGGCCAAGTGGCCAGCAGCAGGCCGGTCAAGGACAGCGTGAAGGCGGCGAGTTGTGCGCCGCTCAGCCGTTCACCGAGGAAGACCAGGCCCATGCCGGCCGCGGTGATCGGCAGCATGACGGTGAAGACCCCGGCGCGCGAGGCCGGCACGTCTTTCAGCCCGGTCATCCACAGCCACACCGTCCACATGCTGGCGGCCAGTGAATAGAACAGCAGCAGCGGCCAGATGGCGCCGGGCAGCGCCGCGAAGTCGAAACTCCAGGCCTGCCAGATGCCGATCGGCGTGAGTAGCGCCAGGCTCCACAGGTTGACCAGTGCGCTGATGCGCCGCGGCGAGACGTTGCCGGTGAGTTTCTTGCCGATGACGACATAGCTGGCCTCGCAGATCGTGGCGCCGAACAACAAGGCATTGCCGAGCAGGGTGCCGGCGCCGCTGCCGGCGCCGGGCCGGGCCGCCGACACCAAGGCGATGCCGGCCACCGCAAAGGCGATGCCGGCGGCGACGCGTGGCGCGATGCGCTCGCCGAGGAAGGCCCAGGACAGCAGCGCCACCACCGCGGGCATGGCGGCCATGATCACGCCGGCGGCCAGCGCGGTCGAGTGCAGCACGCCGAACAGCATGCAGATCGTGAACAGGAAGTTGCCGAGAAAACTTTCCCAGAACAGCAGCACGCGGTCGTGCCGCGACAAGCGTGTTTGCCCGGGTGCAGGCCGTACCCAATGCAGCATGGCCGCGGCGGCGATGACACAGCGCAACCAGGCCAGCAGGAATACCGGCATCACGGCCAGCAGCAGCTTGGACAAGCCGACGTAGCTGCCCACCAGGGCCATGCTGCCGGCCAGGCAGGCGTAGGCCGCAAACGGAATGCGGCCGCCTGACGGCTGCATCAGAACGCGGTCACGTAGCGCTGCAGTTCCCAGTCGCTGACATGGCGCGCATAGTCGGTGTGCTCGATGCGCTTGGCGGCGACGAACTCCCGGGTCAGCGTCTCGCCGAGCGCGTGGCACACGATCGCATCGGCCTGCAGGGCATCGAGGGCCTCGGCCAGGGTTTGCGGCAGCAGCCGGATGCCACGCTCGGCTATCTGCGCCAGCGAAAGCTCGAACAGATCTTCGCTGCAATCCGGGCCGGGTTCGAGCTTGCGGTCGATACCGTCCAGCCCGGCCGCGATCAGGCCGGCCAGCATCAGGTAGGGGTTGGCGCTGGCGTCGGGCGCGCGCCACTCGAAGCGGCCGTGCAGCGTGCGCACGAGTGCGGTGCGGTTGTTCGGGCCCTGCGCCACGTAGGCCGGGGCCCAGGTGGTGCCGGAGATCGATTCACCGACCGTCAGCCGCTTGTACGAGTTGACGGTCGGAGCGGCCAATGCGGTCAATGCCGCCGCGTGGTCGAGCACGCCGGCGACGAACTGCCGGCCCGGCGCCGACAGCAGCGCCCCCGTGTCGACCGAGCCGTCGCCGCGGTGCGGCACGAAGAGGTTGCGCGCGTTGTCGCTGCGGCCTTCCCACAGGCTCACATGGCAATGCATGCCGCTGCCCGGCTGATCGGCGAAGGGCTTGGGCATCATCGAAAAAACCAGGCCGTGGCGCTCGGCAATGGCCTGCGCCGCGAGCTTGAAGAGCATCAGGTGGTCGGCGCTGGCCAGCGCGTCGGCGAACGCGAAGTTGACCTCGTACTGGCCATGCGCATCTTCATGATCGAGCTGCAGCACGTCCAGGCCGCAACGCTCGAGCGCGTCGTGCAAGTCGCGCAGGAAGGGCATTTGCCGCGGCAGGCTCTTCAGGTCGTAGCTCGGCTTGGCCAGGCGATCGGCGTCGTCGGCCGGCAGCCAGCGGCCTTGCACCTGCTTGAGCAGGAAGAACTCGGGCTCGATGCCCACGTGCAGGCTGCAATGGCGCTCGGCGAGCCGGGCCAGCGCGCGCTTGAGCACCTGGCGCGGGCAGGCGTCGAAAGGCTCGCCGGCGACGAAGCCATCGGCCACGATGCGCGCCACGCCCGGCAACCAGGGCAGCGGCGTTGCCGTGCTGGCCGCGCCGCGCGCCATGTACTCCGAGCGCGGCCCGGTGCGGGCCAGGCCAGTACCGGCAATCGACGGGCCGGAAAATCCGGCACCGACGGTCAGCACGTCGTCCAGATGGGCGAGCGGCACCAGCTTGCCCTTGGCCACGCCGTGCAGGTCGGTGAACTGCACCAGCAGCGTGTGCACGCCGGCGCCGGTCAGGCGCTCGAGCAGGGCCTTCATGGTCGTGCCGCCAGCACGGACTCACGCAGCAGGCCCAGTGCCTCGTCGAAGATCGCTTGCGACGTGGCCAATGGAAAGAGGAATCGCAACACGTTGGCATTGACGCCGCAAGTCAGCAGGATCAGCCGGCGTTGGAGCGCCTGGGCCTGTACGCGTTTGGTGAATTCGGCGTCGGGCTCGCCGCTGGCCGATGAAAACTCCACCGCCACCATCGCGCCCAGGCCGCGCACATCGGCGATCTGCGGCACCTGGCGGCGCAGGCTGTTCAACAGCGCCTTGAGTTGATCGCCGAGCAAGGCACCGCGTGCGGGCAAGTTTTCCTCGGCCATGATGTCGATCACGGCATGCGCGGCAGCAATGGCCAACGGGTTGCCGGCGTAGGTGCCGCCCAGACCCCCCGCAGCCGGTGCGTCCATGATCTCGGCGCGGCCGGTCACGGCCGACAGGGGCACGCCGGCGGCCAGGCTCTTGGCGATCGTCATCAGGTCGGGGATCACGCCGAAATGTTCCATCGCGAACATCTTGCCGCAGCGGCCGAAGCCGGACTGGATCTCGTCGGCGATGAGCACGATGCCATGTTCGTCGCACAGGGCACGCAGCCACTGCACGGCCTCGCGCTGAATGACGTTGAAGCCGCCTTCGCCCTGCACCGGCTCGAAGACGATGGCCGCCACGCGGCTGGGTTCTATGTCGGCCTTGAACAGATGCTGCAGCGCGCGCTTGACTTCGGCCAGGTCCACGCCTTCGCCGGGGAAGGGCGCGTGGTAGATCTCGGGCGGGAAGGGGCCGAAGCCCGCCTTGTAGGGTTGCACCTTGCCGGTCAGCGCGACGGCGAACATCGAGCGGCCGTGGAAGGCACCGCCAAAGGCGATCACGCCACTGCGCTTGGTGTGGGCGCGGGCGATCTTGATGGCGTTCTCAATCGCTTCGGCGCCGGTCGAGAACAGGGCTGTCTTCTTGGCATGGGTGCCCGGCGTCAATTGATTGAGCTTCTCGGCCAGCGCGATGTAACCCTCGTAGGGCACCACCTGGTAGCAGGTGTGGGTGAAGCGCTGCAACTGCGCCTGAATGGCCGCCAGCACCTTGGGGTGGCCGTGGCCGACATTCATCACCGCGATGCCGCCGGCGAAATCGATGTAGCGCTGGCCCTCGGTGTCCCACAGCTCGGCGCCCTGGGCCCGTTCGGCAAAGAAGGTGGCCATCACGCCGACGCCACGCGGCGTGGCCGCGGCCTTGCGGGCCATCAGTTGTTCGTTCTTGGAGTGGTTCATCGCGAACCCCTTTCTGTTCGTTCAGGCCGGCTCGATGCGCAGCCAGGTGGTTTTCAGTTCGGTGTATTTGTCCAGCGCGTGCAGGCTCTTGTCGCGCCCGTTGCCGCTTTGCTTGTAGCCGCCGAAAGGCACGGTGATGTCGTCTTCGTCGTATTGATTGACATGCACGGTGCCGGCACGCAGCGCGCGTGCCACCCTATGGGCGCGATTGACGTTGTCGCTCCAGACGCTGGCCTGCAGGCCGTAGGGGGTGGCGTTGGCCAGGGCGATGGCCTCGGCTTCGGTCTTGAAGCGGATCACGCTCATCACCGGGCCGAAGATTTCCTCGCGCGCGATGGTCATGCCGTTGGCGACGCCGTCGAACACCGTCGGCTCGACGTAAAACCCGCCGCTGGACTCGCGGGCACGCCGGCCGCCGGTGACGAGGCGTGCACCTTCGCGGCTGCCGGCCTCGATGTAGCCCATCACGGTGCGCAACTGGCCCTCGTCGACCAGCGCGCCCATGGTGGTAGTGGTGGCGAGCGGGTCGTCAGGGCGGAACAAGGGTGCCTGGGCGGCGGCGATCTCTACGAAGCGCTCGGCGATCGATTCGTGCACCAGCACGCGCGAGGGTGCGTTGCAGCTTTCACCCTGGTTGAAGAACAGGCTCGCCGCGGCGCTCTTCGCCGCGCGCTCGATCTGGGCGTAATCGTCGAAGACGACGAAGGCCGATTTGCCGCCGAGTTCGTTGTAGACCCGCTTCAAGTTGCTGCGCCCGGCGTACTCGAGCATCCGGCGTCCGACCCGCGTGCTGCCGGTAAAGCCGATAGCGTCGACATCCATGTGCAGGGCCAGCGCTTCGCCAGCCTCGGGGCCGTAGCCCGGAACGACGTTGAAGACGCCGGGCGGCAAGCCCGCCTCGACGGCCAGCTCGGCCAGCCGCAGCGCCGTGTAGGGCGACTTCTCGCTGGGTTTCAAGACCACCGAGTTGCCGCTGGCCAGCGCCGGCCCGAGCTTCCACGCGGCCATGATCATCGGATAGTTCCACGGCACCACCACGCCGATCACGCCCATGGGCTCGCGCGTGATCAGCGCCAGTGCCGAAGCCGCCGTCGGTGCGATCTCGTCGTAGACCTTGTCGATGGCCTCGGCGTACCAGGCGATCGTGCGCGCCGTGGAGGGCACGTCGACCGACAGCGCGTACTGGATCGGCTTGCCCATGTCCACGGTTTCGAGCAGGGCCAACTCGTCCTTGGCGGCCAGGATATGTTCGGCAAAGCGCTGCAGGATCTTCTTGCGCGCGGCGGGCGCCTTGCCGCACCAGCGCCCGTCGTCGAACGCGGCGCGGCCGCTTTTCACCGCGACATCGATGTCGGCTTCGCGGCAGCGCGCGACCGGCCCGAGCGTGCGCCCATCGATCGGCGAGGACTTGACGAACGATTCGCCGGATCGCGCCTCGCAGCGCGATCCGGCGATGACCGCGCGACCATCGAAGGCAGCCGTTGCCGCGCGAGCGCGCCAGTCGATGGCTACCGTCGTCATCGCATGCCCCAGGATCAGAAGGCGACCAGTACCGAGGCGCCGAACAACTGGTTGGTCTTGCGGTACTCGCCGCTGGTCACGTCGAGGAATACAGGTTGGCTGGCGCGATCCATTCTGACTTCCGCCTTCAGCGTCGTATTCAGGTTCAACAGGTAACTCAGGCCCAGAGACAGCGCGGTGCGGTTGGCTCCGACCTCGGCGTCACCCGCGGGGTCGGGACCGATGCCATTACGGGAATCGGCGAAGTTGTAGCCCAGCAGTCCACCGCCGTTTTTCTTGTTGTTGATGTAGTCCAGGCGTGCAATGGCTTCCCAACGCGGAATGAACTTGTAGGCCACCAGGGTCGAGAAACCGGTCCAGCGCGCATCGCGCATCTCGCCGGTTGTCGGGTCTGCGGTGACGGCCGCGTTCTTCTGCATGCCATAGCTGATCTGGCCTTGCCATGTCAGGTCACCACGAATGAAATACGCGTCGGCCTCCAACAGGCTGACCGACGTGTCGCGCGTGTCATAGGGCGCGGCCGTGACCGGATTGACATCGTCGGAACGGAAGTTGGTGGCCTTGCCTTGCACGCCGGCAAAGCCGAAGCCCTGGTACTCGCCGCGTGAATAGTCGACGCGGTAGGCGATCACCGGCGTCTTCTCGCCGGCGTTGCGTTTGCTCGAATTCATGTTGGCGAGCATGACCTTGGTATCCCACTTGCCGCTGATCCACTCCATGCCGGCGCCGGTATAGGCGGTGGGCAAGGTGAAGTCGAACAGCAGGTTGTGCGTGATCAGCTTGTTCTGCGTCGCGGGCAGGTATTCGTAGCCTGACCAATCGGGGATCTGGCCGGCAATCAGGCGCGTCTGCAAATCGCCCAGCGGCACCATCACCGAAGCCTCGTGGACGATCGAGTTGTCGCCGATCACCGCACCGGTGCCGCGGTTGGGTACCAGGGTCAGCCGCCACTTGGTGCCGCCCTCCATCTCCTTCTGGAAGTCGAGGCTGACGGCGCCGAAGTAGGAGTTGTCGTAGTTGTAGCCGTCGCTGGCCACCGGGTTCAGGAACTGGAAGCCGGCGCGGTGCTGGCTCTTGTTGTAGATGTAGGTCGGGTCGGCGTAGCCGCTGATCTTCAGCGCCTTCAGGCCCTGGGCGTCCATGTTGTCTTCCAGGGCCTCGGTCTTGACCGCGATGCGATTGAAATCCTGCACCTGCTCGGGGGTCATGCCCCATTGCGGTTTGCCGGCGGCCGCGCCGTCGCCCAGCTTTTTTTCCAACTGCAGAACGCGCTCCTTCAGCGCCTTCAGCTCCTTCAGCAACTCGTCGTTGGATTGCGCCTGCGCGGCGGGCACGAAAGCGGCCATCAAGGCGGCCGAAAGGGCGGTGAGCTTCAGGACATGCATGGGTTCTCCTGGGGGTTGTGTGGGGATCGACTTCAGGTGGTTCCGCGTTGCGCGGCGTTGATTTCGCTCTGGCGTCTGCGTTCCGCACGCGCGATGTACAAACTGGCCGCCGTGACGCATACCGCGACGACGGCAATGATCACCGTGGCCACGGCGTTCACGCTCGGGTTCAGGCCCAGGCGGGCGCGCGAAAAGATCACCAGCGGCATGGTGGTCGAGCCGGGGCCGTTCAGAAAGGCCGAGATCACCACGTCGTCGAGCGACAGGCTGAAGGTCAGCAGCCAGGCCGATGCCAGCGCCTGCGCGATCATCGGCAGCGTCACCAGGCGGAATACCTGCGCCGGGCGCGCACCGAGGTCCATCGCCGCTTCCTCGAGTTGCGGGTTCAGGTCTTGCAGGCGCGCCTGCACGACCACGGTGGCGTAAGCCATGCCGAGCAGGACATGCCCGAGCCAGATGGTCATCATGCCGCGATCGAGAAAGCCCAAACCGGGCAGCTTCTGCACCGAAACCAGCAGCAGCAGCAGCGACAGGCCGATGATCACCTCGGGCATCACCAGCGGCGCGGTGACCATGCCGCTGAACATCGTTCGGCCGAAAAAGCGCTTGTACTTGACCAGCGTGAAGGCGGCCAGCGTACCGAGCACGACGCAGGTGGTGGCCGCCATGAATGCGATCTGCAGCGAGAGCCTGAGCCCGCGCAGCATTTCCTCGTCGCCGGCCAGCTTGACATACCACTGCAGCGTGAAGCCGCCCCAAACGGTGGGCAGCGGCGAACCGTTGAACGAATACAAGACCAGGGTGACGATAGGCAGGTACAGGAAGAAGAATCCACCCGCCAGCCACAGCAGGCCGAAGCGCCGCGCAAACACCGGCGAGAAGAGGGCATGGCCGGCGCGAATCACCGCCGCATCTCCTGGGCCTGGGCCTGATACTTGTTGAACAGGGCCAGCGGCACGACGATCAACAGCAGCAGCACGACGGCAACGGTCGACGCCATCGGCCAGTCGTTGTTGCTGAAGAACTCGTCCCACAGCACCTTGCCGATCATCAGCGTGCGCGGGCCACCGAGCAATTCAGGAATCACGTACTCGCCGATGCAGGGAATGAATACCAGCATCGAGCCGGCGATGATGCCGGCCTTGGACAGCGGTACCGTCACCCGCCAGAAGGTGACCCAGGGCGTGGCGCCGAGGTCGGTGGCGGCCTCGAGCAGCCGCAGATCCATCTTGGCCAGCGTGGCGTACAGCGGCAGGATCATGAACGGCAGGTAGGTGTAGCTCATGCCGATCACCAGCGAGAACGGCGTGTTCATGTACTTGCCGGCAGTTTCGATCAGGCCCAATGCGATCAGCAGGCCGTCGAGGTGCAAAGCCGATAGCGCGCTCGCCACCCATCCGCCTGCATCCAGCAGGCCTTTCCATGCATACACGCGCAGCAGGAAGGACGTCCAGAACGGCAGCATCACCATCATCAACAGGGCCGGCTGCAAGGTGGCCTTGGCGCGGGCCATGAAATAGGCAAACGGGTAGCCGATGAACAGACACAGCACGGTGGTGATGGCGGCGAACTTCAGGCTCGACACATAGGCCGTGAAGTACAAGCCATCACCCGTCATCGCCACGTAGTTGCTGTACTTGAGCGCGATCTTCAATGCGCCCTCGGACACGGTGGCGATGTCCTCCGGCCGGATTGAACCCATTTCCGACAGGCTGAAATTCAGAACGACCAGGAATGGCGCCAGGAAGAAGGCCAGCAGCCACAGGAAGGGCACGCCGATGACGACGTTGCGCCCGGTGGCCATGGAACGCAGACGCGCGATCATGAGGTCAACACCACTTGCGAAGTGCGCGACCAATGCGCCCATGCCGTGTCGTCCCAGGTCAGTTCGTCGTCACGGTGGCGCTGGACGTTGTTCTGGCTGACCTTGAGCATGGCACCGCTGGGCAACTGAAGGTGGTAGACGGTGAAGCTGCCGAAGTAGGCCAGGTTCTTGATCACGCCCTTGGCGAAATTGAATTCATCGGCCGGCGCAGTGCGCGAGAGGTGGATCTTCTCCGGCCGCAGCGCCACGGTCACCGGCATGCCGATGGTGCCGGTGATGCCATGTCCGACGTAATGGCGGCAGTCGGCGCAGTCGACGATCACGTGGTCGCTCTCGTCGACGGCCACATGGCCGTCCATCAGGTTCACGTTGCCGATGAAATCAGCCACCAGGCGATTGACCGGCGTTTCGTAGATCTCATGTGGCGCGCCGACCTGCAAGACCCGACCTTCACTCATGACGGCGATGCGTGAAGCCATGGTCATGGCTTCTTCCTGGTCGTGCGTGACCATGACGCAGGTCACGCCGACTTCCTCGATGATGTTGACCAGTTCGATCTGGGTTTCTTCGCGCAACTTCTTGTCCAGCGCACCCAGAGGCTCGTCGAGCAGCAGCAATTGCGGCCGCTTGGCCAGGCTGCGCGCCAGCGCGACGCGTTGCTGCTGGCCACCCGACAGCTGGTGCGGCTTGCGCTTGCCGTAGTTGACCAATTGCACCAGTTTCAGCATGGCCTCGACGCGGGCCGCGATCTGGTCGGCCGGCAGGCCGTCGCGCTGCAGTCCGAAGGCGATGTTCTGCCACACCGTCAGGTGCGGGAACAAGGCGTAGGACTGAAACATCATGTTGATCGGCCGCGCATACGGCGGCAGGCCGGCGAGGTCCTGGCCATCGAGCACGATGCGGCCGGAGCTCGGAACCTCGAACCCGGCCAGCATGCGCAGCAAGGTGGTCTTGCCGCAGCCCGAGGCACCGAGCAGGGCGAAGATCTCGCCGCGCTTGATGTCGATGCTGACATGGTTGACGGCCTTGACGCCCGAGAAGTCCTTGACGACATCCTCGATGCGCAAAAAAGCCGCAGCGTCGTCCGCTGCCGCGCGCAAGTTTTGTGGATCGACCATGACGCGTGCTCCGCCGGCAACCGCTCAGACGCCGGTCTTGAAGGCGGTGTAGATGCGTGTCATGGTGCGACGCGTATCGTTGGTCACGGCTTCCGGCAGGTCCATCTTCTTCATCTCGGTATCGTTGGGGAACACCGTCGGGTTGTTGGCCACCTCGGCCTTGATGAACTTGCGCGATTCCTTGTTCGGGTTGGCGTAGAAGACCTTGTTGGTCAGGCTGGCGTGAACCTCGGGGCGCATGATGTAGTTGATCCACTTGTGCGCGTTGTCGGGATGCGGCGCGTCGATGGGGATCGCCATCGTGTCGAAGAACAGTACGCCGCCGGTCTTGGGCAGCAGGGCCTCGATGTGTTGCCCGGTCTTGCCCTCGATGGCGCGGCTGCGCGCGATGTTGACGTCGCCCGACCAGCCGAGCGCCACGCAGATCGAGCCGTTGGCCATGTCATTGATGTAGCCCGATGAACTGAACAAGGTGACATAGGGTCGGACCTTCTTCAGCAGGTCTGGCACGGCCTGGTAGTCCGCCGCATTGCGGCTGAAGGCCGGCTTGCCGAGGTAGTGCAGCGCGGCCGGAACGATGTCGGTGGGCGAATCGAGGAACGAGACGCCGCAGCTCTTCAACTTGGCCATGTACTCCGGTTTGAAAACCAGGTCCCAGGCGTTGTCGGGCATCGGCATGCCGCCCAATGCGGCCTTGACCTTGTCGACATTGATACCGACCGTGGTGTAGCCCCACAGCCAGTTGACCATGAACTGGTTGCCCGGGTCGAGCTTGGCCAAGGTGGCCTGAATGTCCGGGTCGAGGTTCTTCAGGTTCGGCAACTTGGCCTTGTCGAGCTTGCGCAGCAGGCCGCCATCGGCCTGCAGCTTGGCCCAGTACGACGAGGGCACGACCACGTCGTAGCCGCTCTTGCCGGCCACCAGCTTGGCGTGCAGGATTTCGTTGCTGTCGAAGATGTCGTAGCGGACCTTGATGCCCGTCTCTTTCTCGAAGTTCTTGATCGTGTCTTCGGCGATGTAGTCGGACCAGTTGTAGACATTGAGGACTTTCTCCTCCTCCTGGGCCCTCAGCGTCGAACAACCCAATGCCAGCGCCACGGCACCAAGCATGCCGACAGTGCGCAACGAGAACGGTTTGATCATGATCGAGAAACCTCCAGGGTGGGATGAGGGGCGAAATGGATGGCAGCAGTCTAGGCAGTGTCTGACGGGCGGCAATTGGGGTGAATGCTCAAGCAGGCGATTCAGTGGTCCCAGCCGCGTGCGCGCACGTCGGCCAGGGTCAGGTCCAGACAACGGCCGATCAGCGCCACCATCTCGTCGATCTGGGCCTGGGTGATGACCAAGGGCGGCGCGATGATCATTCGGTCGCCGACGGCGCGCATGATCAAGCCATTGGCGAAACAATGGCCGCGGCAAACCATGCCGACCTCGCGCTCGGCCGGGAACTGGGTGCCGCGGCCGTCGCCGCCGGTTTTTTCCTTGACGAGCAACAAGGCTCCCATCAGGCCGCAGCTCTGCGCCTCGCCGACCAGCGGGTGCTTGGTGAGCTGCGCAAAGGCCTTTGCAAGATACGGGCCGACCTCGTTGCGCACCCGTTCGACGAGGCCCAGCTTGCGCACCAGCCGAATGTTGGCCAAGGCCACCGCGCAGGCCACGGGATGCCCCGAATAGGTGTAGCCGTGGTTGAACTCGCCACCCTTGTCGATCAGCACCTTGGCCACACGCTCGCCGACCATGACCCCGCCCAGCGGCACGTAGCCGCTGGTCACGCCCTTGGCGAAGGTCATCAGGTCGGGCTTGAAGCCCATGGTCTCGCAACCGAACCAGCGCCCGGTGCGGCCGAAGCCGGTGATGACCTCGTCGCTGATCAGCAGGATGCCGTGGCGATCGCAGATGCGTTGTATTTCGGGCCAGTAGGTGGCCGGCGGAATGATCACACCGCCGGCGCCCTGGATCGGCTCGCCGATGAAGGCCGCGACCTTGTTCGCGCCGAGCTCCTGGATCTTGGCCTCGAGCCAACTCGCGGCCAGCAAGCCGAAGTCGTCGCGTGACATGCCGTCGGGGGCCTTCTCGAACCAATACGGCTGCTCGATATGCACGATGCCCGGGATCGGCAAACCGCCCTGCGCGTGCATGCCGCTCATGCCGCCCAGCGAGGCGCCGGCCATGGTCGAGCCGTGGTACGCGTTGTGGCGGCTGATGATGACCTGGCGTTCGGGCTGGCCCAGCAGATCCCAGTAGCGGCGCACCATGCGCACGTTGGTGTCGTTGCCTTCCGAGCCCGAACCGGAGAAGAACACATGCTGGAACTGCGGCGGCGAGACCTCGGCCAGCAACTCGGCCAGTTCGATGGCCGGCGGCGTGGCGGTCTGGAAGAAGGCGTTGTAGAAGGGCAGCTCCTTCATCTGCCGCGTCGCCGCGTCGATCAAGGCCTGCTGGCCGTAGCCGACGTTGACGCACCACAGGCCGCTCATCGCGTCGAGGATCTTCTTGCCGTCGCTGTCCCAGAGGTAGATGTTGTCGGCGCGGGTGATGACGCGCGAGCCCTTCCTGGCCAAGGCCTGGAAGTCGGTGAAAGGGTGCAGGAAATGCGCCGCATCGGCGGCCTGCCATTCTTTGGTCGTGCGGGTGCTCATGCTCGGGTCCTCAAACGTGCAGCAGCAGGTGCTCGCGTTCCCAGGGTGAGATCACCTTCATGAACTCGGCGTACTCGATCTCCTTGACCTCGGTGTAGACGGTCACGAAGGAGGGGCCGAGCACCTCGGCCAGGTCCTTCTCGGCACGCAGCAGGCTGAGTGCCTCGCCCAGGCTGCGCGGCAGCTGGAAATCACCCAGGTAGGCGTCGCCCTTGCATTCGGGCGAAGGCTCGATGCGGTGCTTGATGCCCAGGTAGCCGCAGGCCAGTGTGGCCGCCAGCGCGGCATAGGGGTTGGCATCGGCGCCGATGACGCGGTTTTCGATGCGCCGCGCGGCCGGCGTGGCCACCGGGCTGCGAATGCCCACCGTGCGGTTGTCGGTGCCCCACTGGATGTTGATCGGCGCGGCGTTCGAGCGCACCAGGCGGCGGTACGAATTGACGTAGGGCGCGAACAGCGCCATCGCCGCCGGCACGTAGCGCTGCAGGCCGCCGATGTACCAGAAGAACTCCTTGGACGGTGTGCCGTCTTCGTTGCTGAAGATGTTCTTGCCGGTCAGCTTGTTGACCACGCTCTGGTGCACATGCATCGCGCTGCCGGGCTCGCCGGCGATCGGCTTGGCCATGAAGGTGGCGAACATGTCGTGGCGCATCGCCGCCTCGCGCAAGGTGCGCTTGAAGAAGAACACTTCGTCGGCCAGGCCCAGCGGATGGTCGTGGAAGAAGTTGATCTCCATCTGCCCGGCGCCGACCTCGTGGATCAGCGTGTCGACGTTGAGCTCCATCTTTTCGCAGTAGTCGTAGACGTCTTCGAACAGCGGGTCGAATTCGTTGACGGCGTCGATCGAATAGGCCTGGCGCGAGGTCTCGGCGCGGCCGCTGCGGCCGATGGGCGGCTTGAGCGGGATGTCGGGGTCGGTGTTGCGCGCCACCAGGTAGAACTCGAGTTCGGGCGCCACCACCGGATTCCAGCCTTCGGCGTCGTACAACTCGCAGACGCGGCGCAGCACCGAGCGCGGTGCAAAGGGCACCAGCTTGCCGTCCTTGTCGAAGCAGTCGTGGATCACCTGGGCGGTCGGGTCGGCGGCCCAGGGCACGATGCGCACCGTGCTCGGGTCGGGATGCAGGTGCATGTCGCGGTCGTTCGGGCTGATGACGTCGTAGTACGGCCCCTCCTCGGGGAACTCGCCGGTCACGCCCATGGCCACCACGGCTTCGGGCAGGCGCATGCCGCGGTCTTCGGTGAACTTTTCGCGCGGCAGGATCTTGCCGCGCGCCACGCCGGTCAGGTCGGGCACCAGGCATTCGATCTCGGTCACGCGGCGTTCGTTGAGCCAGTTCTCGAGTTCGCTGAAAGTGAAGTTGTCTCGCACGACCATGGGGTCACCTGTTGGGTTGTCTTGTCATTCGGTATTCGCTGCATGCGGCGCCGAACGCCGTCAGGATCTGCATCGACTCCGGGTTGTCTGCGGCCTGCCACTCGGGGTGCCACTGCAGGCACAGGTTGAATCCGGGCGCACCGGGTTTGGAGAAGGCCTCGATCACGCCGTCGGGCGCGCGGGCCTCGACGACGAGGCCGCCGGCCAGCCGATTCACCGCCTGGCCGTGCGATGAATTGACGTCGAAACGCGCGTGCCCGAGTATGCGCGAGAGCACACCACCGGGCTCGACGGTGACGCTGTGCGCGGGCCCGTAATGCACATGCACCGGCACGTTGTCGTCGGCGCGGTGGTCGTCGAAGCCGGGCACCTCCTGCAGCGCCTGGTACAGGCTGCCGCCGAGTGCCACGTTGGCTTCCTGCGTGCCGCGGCAGATGGCCAGCAGCGGCACACCACGCGCCAGGGCCTTCGGAATCAGCGGCAGCGTCCAGGCATCGCGCTCGGTGTCCAGAGGCAGTTCCGGGTCGTGCACGCCCTCGTCGAAGTGGCTGGGGTGCACATTGGACGGCGATCCGGTCAGCAACAAGCCGTCGGCCAGGTCGAGCAGGGCATCGAGCTCGTCGAGGCTGGCACTGGGCACCACCAGGGCCTGGCAGCCGGCCAGGCGCACCGCGTCGATGTACTTCTTGCCGGCGATGTGGAACGGATGGTGGCCGAGCATGCGATTGCAGGCCGGCACCAGCACGACAGGTTTGCTTATGCCGCCACTCGCGCTCACAGCAGATCCTTCAGACGGTAATAGGTGGTGCCGAGCACCAGGGCGGGCATGCGCAACAGCTTGCCGCCGGGGAAGGGCCGGTGCTTGAGTTGGGCAAAGGTGTCGAAGCGGCCGGCATCGCCCGCCATCGCTTCGGCGACCAGCTTGCCCGCCAGGCCGGCCAGGGCCACGCCGTGGCCCGAGAAGCCCTGCACGTAATACACGTTCGGCGCCCGGCCGCCCTCGGGCGTGAGGCGGCCGAAATCAGGGGCCCGATTCATCGAGATGTCGACGAAGCCACCCCAGGAGTAGTCGATCTTGGTGCCCGCCAGTTGCGGGAAGGTGCGTGCCATGCGCGCCTGCATGCTGGCGATCAGGTTGCGCGGCGTGGCCGTGGTGTAGCTGACACGGCCACCGTACAGCACGCGATGGTCGGCGGAGGTGCGAAAGTAGTCGAGCACGAAGTTGGTGTCGCACGCCGCCGATCCCGACGGGATCAGCGAGGTCGCGAGCGCCGGAGCTAGGCGCTCGGAGGCGACGATGTAGGTGCCGACCGGCATGATGCGGCGCTCGATCTTCGGCGCCACGCCGTCGAGGTAGACGTTGCCGGCGAGCAAGACATGCCTGGCGCGCACTGCGCCACGCTCGCACTTCAAGGTCACCACCGGGCCGTGGATGATGGACTCGACGGTCGAGCCTTCGAAGATACGCACCCCGAGCGAGGCCGCCGCGCGCGCCAGCCCGAGGCAGTACTTCAGCGGGTGCAGATGGCCCGAGCGCGGGTCGTGCACGCCGCCGACATATCTTGGGCTGGCGATCCAGCCTGGCAGGGTGGCGCCGTCTATCCACTGCAGCGGGTAGTCGTAGGCCTCGGCCATGCGGTCGCGCCATTGGCGCAGGGCGCGCGACTTGCGCTCGCCGACCGCCAGGCTGAGAAAACCGTGGCGCCAGTCGCAATCGATGGCAAAGCGTGCGCAATACTGGCCGATCAGATCCAGCGCCTCGATGCTCATGGCCCAGATGCGGCGTGCGGCCTCCATGCCGAGCTGGGATTCGATCACCTCCTGGTCGCAGGCCAGGCCGTGGATCGCCTGCCCGCCATTGCGCCCGCTGGCGCCCGAGCCGACTTCGCGCGCTTCGAGCACCACCACCTTGAAGCCGCGATCGGCCAGTTCGATGGCTGCCGCCAGCCCGGCGAACCCGCCGCCGACGATGGCCACATCGCACGCGCCGGCGTCACCTTGCAGGGCCGCAAAGCGTTGCGTGCGCGGCGCGGTGGCGTCGTAGTACGAGTGGCGCGTCAGTTCGCGATCCGTATCGAGCAGCGACATAAGGTAGGCGCTAGGCAGCTTCCTTCGGTGTGGGCGTGATGCGCGGGCTCAGGCGCAACGCTTGATGGCCGCGCCGAGCACGCCGACCAGGCGGTCGATTTGCGGCTTTTCGATGATCAGGGGCGGCGACAGGGCGACGATGTCGCCGGTGGTGCGCAGCAGCACACCCTGCTCCCAGCAATCGAGGAAGACGTTGAACGCGCGCTTGGCCGGCTCGCCGGGCAGCGGGCTCAACTCGACGCCACCGACCAGGCCGATGTTGCGGATGTCGATGACATTGGGCAGGCCCTTCAGCGAATGCAAGGCGTCGGCGAAGTAGCCTTCGAGCTGCGCGGCGCGCGTCAGCAGGCCCTCGTCGGCATAGGTTTCGAGCGTGGCCAAGGCCGCGGCGCAGGCCAGCGGGTGCGCCGAGTAGGTGTAGCCGTGGAAGAACTCGATCAGGTGTTCGGGCCCGTTCATGAAGGCGTCGTGGATCTTGCCGCTGGCGAACACCGCACCCATGGGCACGCAGCCGTTGGTGATGCCCTTGGCCACCGTCATCAGATCGGGCGTGACGCCGAAGGTCTGCGCCGCGAACGGCTGGCCGGTGCGGCCGAAGCCGGTGATGACCTCGTCGAAGATCAGCAGGATGCCGTGCTTGTCGCAGATGGCGCGCAGGCGTTCGAGGTAACCCTTGGGCGGCAGCAGCACGCCGGTGGAGCCGGCGACCGGCTCGACGATCACCGCGGCGATGGTCGATGCATCGTGCAGCGCCACCAGGCGTTCGAGGTCGTCGGCCAGTTCGGCGCCATGCGCGGGCTGGCCGACGCGAGTAGGCGTTGCGCTCCAGGTCGTGGGTGTGGCGGATGTGGTCGACACCGGCCAGCAGGGTGCCGAACATCTTGCGGTTGGCGACGATGCCGCCGACCGAGATGCCGCCGAAGTTGACGCCGTGGTAGCCGCGCTCGCGGCCGATCAGGCGTGTGCGCGAGCCTTCGCCGCGCACGCGGTGGTAGGCGATGGCCATCTTCAGCGCCGTCTCGACGGCCTCGGAACCCGAGTTGGTATAGAAGACCTTGTCCAGGCCCTGCGGCGTGATCTTGATCAGCTGCTCGGCCAGCTCGAAGGCCTTCGGGTGCGCCATCTGGAACGGCGGCGCGAAATCGAGCTCGGCGGCCTGCTCGGCGATGGCCTGCACGATCTTCGGCCGCGCATGGCCGGCGTTGACGCACCACAGCCCGGCCACGCCATCGAGAATCTCGCGGCCCTCGGGCGTCCAGAAGAACATGCCCTTGCTCTTGGCCAACAAACGCGGCGCCTTCTTGAACTGCCGGTTGGCGGTGAAGGGCATCCAGTAGGCGTCCATGTGCTTGGCCATGGTGTTCTCCGTGATCGTTGGCGCAGGCCGGCGCCGGCGCTCGCAGCGCCGTACGGCCCACCCCACCAGTCTATGCAATGGCAGGCGCAATAAGGTTGCGCAATCGACGAGTGCTTTCCCGTTCATTCGCAACATAATGCGAATATCAAACTCGCAAAAGGCATTAAATGCGATCAACCGGCAATTCGGTGCAATTGGATGCGATCAACGTCGCCATCCTGAACGAGCTCCAGGCCGACGGCCGGCTCTCGAATCTGCAGCTGGCGCAGCGCGTGCATCTGTCGACTTCGGCCTGCCTGCGGCGGGTCAAGCAACTCGAAGAGGCGGGCGTGATTGCCGGCTATGCCGCGCTGCTGAACGCCAAGACCGTGGGCCAGCATGGCACCAGCTTCACCATCGTCAACCTCGAAACCTTGACCAGCCCGATGCTCGAAGCCTTCGAGCGGGCGGTGCGCGACGAGCCGCGCGTGCTCGACTGCTACTACGTGGCCGGCAGCAACGACTACCTGATCCGCTTCACCTACCGCGACGCCGAAGACCTGGAGCGCTTTCACACCGAAGTGCTGATGCGCCTGCCGGGCGTGATGCGCTCGAACTCGATGCTGGTCTTGCGCACGGTGAAGAAGACGACTGCGTTGCGGCTGCAGGAGTGAAGCTAAGGGGCCGCGATGCGGCCGCACAGATAGGTCCAGACGAAACTGGCCGCCGCCAGGCTGGTCAGCTCGGCATGGTCATAGGCCGGCGCGACCTCGACACAATCCATGCCGGCGCAGTCGATGCCATGCAGGCCTTCGAGCAGGCTCAGCACCTGGTTGGTGGACATGCCACCGGGCTCGGGAGTGCCGGTGCCGGGCGCGAAGGCCGGGTCCAGGCAATCGATGTCCAGGCTGACGTACAGCGGCGGTGAGCCATGCGCCGCAAGGCGTGCGCGCAATGCATTGAGCACGGGCGCCAGTTGCTGCGGGCTGTGCAGGCCCCGCAGGTCGCGGGCGGTATAGATCAGGCCGCCCTTGTCGCTGACGTATTCGCGTATGGCGCGCTCACCGGGCGAGCGGATGCCGAGCTGCGTGAAGCAGGGCCCGACCACCAGGCCTTCCTCGATCGCTTCATAGACCCAGGTGCCGTGGCCGCTGGGCTCGCCCAAGTGGTCGCGCCAGGTGTCGCAATGGGCATCGAAGTGCAGCACCGCCAGCGGCCGGCCCAGGTGTGCGCGGTAGGCGCGCAGCAGGGGCAGGGTGATCGAGTGGTCGCCGCCGAGCCAGACCATATGGTGCCTGGCCAGCAGCGGCGGCAGCAGCGGGGTCAATGCCTCGCGCATCGCGCTCAGGCTGGTGTTGGGCAGCGGCAGGTCGCCCACGTCGCCGAGCTGCCCCAAGGGGCTGACATTGAAGTGCGGGTGGATGCCGTCGCACAGCATGTGGCTGGCCTGGCGGATGGCACTGGGCCCGAAGCGTGCGCCGGGGCGGTTGGTGGTCGCGCCGTCCCAGGCGATGCCGGCCACGGCGTAGGGCTGATGCTGCGCGTCGGGCGCCTTCAGGAAGGTTTGGTTGGCGGAGAAGGCGAAACCGGGCATGGGGTGGTGATGCGGCAGAGCGTGTGGGGAGGGCGCGGCGATCATACGCAGCGGGCTTCGGCGCCTGGCTTTTCGTCGTTGCGAATTCGAGTGTCACATCGTGAAATCACTCGACCGACGATGAGCAGCAGTCGTTTTGCGACTGAAAAGCGCATCTCATATGGTGGCATGTGCGCTGCAAGTTATTGATTCATAGAGAGAATAATATTTGTCTTCTATAAGACATAAGTCATCACAGTCAAGCGGGCCCGGCTACGCTGCGTGCATCGAATTCGCGTTTTCCATCACCCTCAAGGAGCCCTCGATGAAGCAGCCGACCCGTGAACAACAAGCCGCCGCCCTGGCCAAAGACTGGGCCGAAAACCCGCGTTGGAAAGGCATCAAGCGCGGCTACAGCGCCGAAGACGTGGTGCGCCTGCGCGGCTCGCTGCCGATAGCACACACGCTGGCGCAGCGCGGCGCCGAGAAGCTGTGGAACCTGATCAACACCGAGCCCTTCGTCAACACGCTGGGCGCGCTGACCGGCAACCAGGCCATGCAGCAGGTGAAGGCCGGCTTGAAGGCGATCTACCTCTCGGGCTGGCAGGTGGCGGCCGACGCCAACGACAACGGCGAGATGTACCCCGACCAGTCGCTGTACTCCGTCGACTCGGTGCCCAAGGCCGTCAAGCGCATCAACAACACCTTCGCCCGCGCCGACCAGATCCAGTGGAGCGAGGGCAAGAACGACATCGACTACTTCGCACCCATCGTGGCCGACGCCGAAGCGGGCTTCGGCGGCGTGCTCAACGCCTTCGAGCTGATGAAGGCCATGATCGAAGCCGGCGCCGCCGGCGTGCACTTCGAAGACCAGCTGGCCTCGGTGAAGAAATGCGGCCACATGGGCGGCAAGGTGCTGGTGCCCACGCGCGAAGCCGTGGCCAAGCTGGTGGCGGCGCGCCTGGCCGCCGACGTGATGGGCACGCCGACGATCCTGCTCGCGCGCACCGACGCCGAAGCCGCCGACCTGGTGACCAGCGACGTCGACGACAACGACAAGCCCTTCATGACCGGCGAGCGCACCGTCGAAGGCTTTTTCAAGACACGCAACGGCCTCGAGCAATCGATCAGCCGCGGCCTGGCCTACGCCGAATACGCCGACCTGATCTGGTGCGAAACCGGCAAGCCCGACCTGGCCTTCGCCAAGGCCTTCGCCGACGCGATCCACGCCAAGTTCCCGGGCAAGCTGCTGGCCTACAACTGCAGCCCCAGCTTCAACTGGAAGAAGAACCTCGACGACGCGACGATCGCCAAGTTCCAGCGCGAGCTGGGCGCCATGGGCTACAAGTTCCAGTTCATCACGCTGGCGGGCTTCCACAGCCTGAACTACGCGATGTTCGAGCTGGCCCACGGCTACGCGCGCCACAACATGAGCGCCTTCGTCGAGCTGCAGGAGAAGGAATTCGCCGCCGCCGAGCGCGGCTTCACCGCCGTGAAGCACCAGCGCGAGGTCGGCACCGGCTACTTCGATGCCGTGACGACGACCATCGAGCGGCTGTCATCGACCGCCGCGCTGAAGGGCTCGACCGAGGACGAGCAGTTCTTCGACCGCAAGCACGGCTGAGCGCACGGGAGCGGAGAAAGGCGGGCGGCGCCAAGGTGCTGCCCGCCATAGCTCAACCTCGTTACGCACAACTTGCTAGATTTATGGGGTATGGAACTGATGTTTCCCGGTATTGGCATTGCGACGCCGACCCAACTGCTCGTGGTGGAGCCAGCGTCGTGAGGGCGGTCACCATTCGTTTGTCCGAAGACAAACATCTGCGATTGAAGACGCTGTCAAAGAAACTGGGCACCAGCGTAAATCGGCTGATCAGTGAGATGGCCGCAATGTTGTTGGCCGAATCCGATGCCGAAGGGCGCTTCAAGTTGCGCGCTGACCGTGGACTCGGCAACGCTGCGCGCGGCGTCCAACTGTTGTGCAAGACAAAGGGCGGGTCGCGGCCCTAGCGATTTGTTCGAGTCCCAGTCAACTTCCCAACACGCACGGCGAAGAGAACTGGTGAGTCTGCGTTCCCTTAGGCTTAGGCGCTTGAAACCTCATCCGCCAAGAGCGCGCCCTCTACGTTTTCCGGCGTCTTCTCGAACAGCAACTTGAAGTCTGATTCCTCAAGGACAGGCGCTGAACGCATCCGATCTTTTGCCTCAACATCGGAAACGTCCAGTTCGCTGAAGCGACCGCCAAGTTTGCGTAGGTGCGCATAGCACCCTATATCAATTACGAATCCTTGAAATGTTCCAGCTTGCGACTTGTGAGTCAGAGCTGAAGCTGTGCTATGAATGATTCGATAGTCCAGTAGTCGATAAATAAGAACTCGAAGATCATCATTATGTTGAAGGACCTTTTCAGAAACGAGGAACGCGTTGGTAGTCTTCGTAAGACAGAATTCTCGAATTACGTAAATACCACGCATCAGCACGTCTTGCTCGCCACCTTCTGAATCTTGCTTTAATTCGGCAATACGTTTCTCAAAATTCGACTTGCTCATAAGTCGAACATCATCCTTTCCAATCTTTTCAGTACCTTGAGATGTAACAGTTCCGAGAACTTCCAAGAACAGAGAAAGTGTATCTCTAGGAACACCCCCACCAGCCATCACCAAGCGGTCAAAGCCCACCCCTTTAAAGAGCCCATCAATATCATCATTTGAGATTCCAGCTGCTTTGCCAAACTCGTGCAATATTCTCTTATTCTGGTCTCTGGTCCTCGAGAAGTCGGCGAAGGTGTAATCTATGTTTATCGGCTGATAATCGTGACGCTCTTGTGCACCGATTGGTTGTCCATACAAATCCATATAGAGCGATGATGCATGGCGCAAAGTCGCGATCTTGAAGTAAAGCGGCAAGTCCTTGCATAGGCGATGCAGGTAATCGATGACAAATGGCTGGTCGGATTTTTTCAGATGATAGAGATCATCAATTTGCAGAAAAACGGCAGTTACCGATGAGGACCGATTGAAGAATTCGCGGACCTGCTCCTTGAGTCTCGGTAGCCAAGTATCTAATTCACGAAGCTTTTCACTGCGCAGTTTGAAACTACGTTCAACCTCCTCCTTTTGCTTCCCGATCTTGCTGTATCCTATTCTTAATTCACTTGGCTCAGATTTTACTCCAGCATTGGCGTCAAACGTATGACTAGATTCTGAAGAACTAGTCTTCTTAATCAATTCTTCTTGGACATCTGCAGAAGAACGAAGCTTCGATAGATCGATTCGGATATTCTGCACTAGTTGGCGAGACTTCTTACTCTTTCCGAACCATCCTGTCAAATGAAGTTCAAGCTCACCAAACAGCGCATCGAGTATTTCAATTAAAACATTCGGAAATGAATGGCGTTTGAAATCCTCGCAGTTGAGATAAACAGTTCGAATCTTGGTATTTGATAGAACCTTGGTCGAATGATGAAGAAGCAGGGTCTTTCCGCAGCCTCGACGCGCAAAAATTGTGTGGTTTTGGCGTGCGCATACATCTCCCACTACGTTAGCGGCGTCCATGTAGGGCACTGGCTCGTGCGTATCACGCTGAATGCGCAGTCCCTCGGTGATTTTTTGCCGCAGCGCATTTAGTTTCTTGTCGCTTAGTGCCATTGGGTCGCCTTGATGCAATGAGAGCGCGCCCCCGTTGGATTAACACGGGGATCTATGGATACAGCACGCAATGTACGACCCGGTTGCGTCGGGAACTGGCCCGACCCCCGCTACTTCAACAAGGTCTGCTCGATGAACTTGACCGTCGCGTAGAACTGGAAGTCGGCGTTCTCCTTGCGCGCGAAGCCATGGCCTTCGTTCTCGCCGCGCAGGTACCACACCGGCTGGCCGTTGGCGCGCACCTTGGCCACGATCTGCTCGCTCTCGGTGTAGGGCACGCGCGGGTCGTTCTTGCCCTGCACCACGAACAGCGGCTTGGTGATCTTGTCGGCGTTGTTCAGCGGCGAGATCTTTTCCATGAAGGCGCGCATGGCCGGTTCGCGTTCGTCGCCGTACTCGGCGCGGCGCAGGTCGCGGCGGTAGCTCTCGGTGTTGGTCAGGAAGCTGACGAAGTTCGAGATCCCGACGATGTCGATGCTGCCGACGATGCGCCCGCTGTAATGCACGCTGCTGGCCAGGCTCATGTAGCCGCCGTAGCTGCCGCCGGCGACGAGCACGCGCGAGGCGTCCAGGTCGGGCTGGGTCGCGATCCAGTCGAGCAGGGCGCCGATGTCCTTCACCGAGTCCTCGCGCTTGACGCCGTTGTCCAGCGTCAGAAAGGTCTTGCCGTAGCCCGACGAGCCGCGCACGTTGGGCTCGATGACGGCGATGCCCATCTCCTGCACGAAGTAATTCCAGCGGCCCAGAAAGCCCATCGTCGCCTGGCCTTCGGGCCCGCCGTGGATCTCGATCAGCACCGGCCGCTTGCCGGTGAACTTCGCCGGCGGCTGGGTCAGCAGGCCCGAGATCGTCAGGCCGTCGAAGCTTTTCCAGCGCACGATCCGTTGCTCGGCGAAGCTCGCGGTGTCGACGCCTGGCGGGGCAAAGGCACGTGTCCATTGCTCGCTGCGGCCGGTGGCCGGGTCGAGCACATACAGCTGGTTCGGCCCCTTCGCGCTGTTCAGCGCGTAGGCCAGCACATGCCGTTGGCGATGAAAGGCCATGTTGCCGATGCTGCCCGCGGGCACGGCCGGGGCCGCCAGCTCCTCGAGCGTCGTGGCGTCGAACACGCGCAGCTCGTCGCGCCCGTCGTGGTTGATTTGCACCGCGATCCAGCGGCCATCGTCCGACACCGATCCACCGCTCGCGTCCCACGGAATGTGGCCGGTGATGCGGGTCAGTGCACCGCTGGCCAGGTGCAGCGACATCAACTCACGGAACTCGCCCGCACGGTCGCTGACCACGAACAGGCGCTGGCCGTCCTTGGCAAAGCCGGCGGCGAAATGCGTGGCCTTGACGCTTTCGCCTGCCGCGGGCAGCACGGGGCGTCGCGCCCCGCTGGCCGTATCGACCAGCCAGACTTGCGACTCGTTGGCCGACAGGTAGCGGATGAAGGCCACCATGCGGTCGTCGTCGGACACGCCCGCGGCGAACCAGCCCGGCCCCGGCAGTTCGGCCAGCTTGCGCTTGCCGTCGGGCTGCGTCGGATCGAGCAGCCACAGGGTGGTGGTTATCGTCGCGCGGCTGCCGCCCTGGGCCGTGCGGTCCAGCGGCACCGAGGTGACCAGCAGCTGCGACGAGCGGCGCAACCAACCGGCGAGGCTGTGCGCTTCGTCGGGGTTGGTCAGCAGCGTGGTCTGGCGTGAATCGAGGTCCAGGCGATAGACCTGGTTGGCCTCGTCGCCGCCCTTGGCGCGCTCGAAGACGATGTAGCGGCCGTCGCGCGGTTCGTAGCTGGCGCTGGTGACACGTTCGCTGCCTTCGGTCAATGGCTGCAACTCGCCCATCGGTTTGTCCAGCCGGTAGATCTGCGGCACGCTGTCGCCCGCCTTGCGGTGGGACACCAGCATCTCGCTGCGCGTGGGGTGCCACTCGACGAAGCTGTGGCCGCGAAAATCGGTGTAGCGCGCGACGCGCTCGACCAGTGACAAGGGGATGGGCGGGATGCCCTGGGCCATCAAGTTGGCGTTGGGCGCCAGCACGGCCTCGGCGCTCGGCGCCGGCGACGGGGCAGCGCAGGCGATGAGCAACGCCGCGCAGACGCAGGGCACCGCGGCGCGGATGAGTATGGGCTTGTGCATGGTGTGGTGTGTCTCCTGTGGCATTCGTGCGGCCGGCTACATCGACGCCTCGCGCATGGGATATGGGCCATGTCGCAGCGGGCAGGGGTGGGCGAGGGCGCTCAGTATGCTTGGCGGCCGGCGTGCCGTATCCACGCACGCACCGAGGAGCCCCGCCATGAACCCCGAATCGCCGTCGCTGCAGCGCAGCCAATTTCGCCACCTCGAGCGCCTGCGCGTGCGCTGGGTCGAGGTCGACATGCAGCAAATCGTCTTCAACGGCCATTACCTGATGTACTTCGACACCGCCATCGCCGGTTATTGGCGCGCGATGGCCCTGCCGTACCACGACACGATGGCCGCGCTCGGTGGTGACCTCTACGTGCGCAAGGCCGCGCTCGAATACGAGGGCTCGGCGCGTTACGACGAATTGCTCGATGTCGGCATCCGCTGCGCACGGGTCGGCAACTCGTCGATGCTGCTGCACGCGGCGGTGTTCCGCGGCGAGCAGCGGCTGGTGCATGGCGAGCTGGTCTATGTGTTTGCCGACCCGGCATCGCAGACTTCGCGCCCGGTGCCGGAGCGGCTGCGCGAGCTGCTGCGAGGCTTCGAAGGCGGGCAGGCCATGATCGACGTGCGCAGCGGCAACTGGGCCACGCTCGGCACCCAGGCCCGCGCGATCCGCGAAGCGGTGTTCATCAAGGAGCAGGGCGTACCGGCCGCGCTGGAACACGATGCCGCGGACGCCGATGCGCTGCACGTCGTGGCCTTCAATCGCCTGGGCCAGGCCTTGGGCACGGGGCGCCTGGTGGCGGTCGAGCCCGGCGTGGCCAAGCTCGGCCGCCTGGCCGTATTGGCCGGCGTGCGCGGTGCGGCCATCGGCAGGCCCTTGCTGATGGCCCTGGTGGAAGGCGCGCGCCAGCGCGGCGACCACGAGGTGATCCTGCACGCGCAGGCCAGCGCGGTGGGCTTTTACCTGCGCGCCGGCTTTGCGCCGCGCGGCGCGCCGTTCGAGGAGGCCGGCATCGCGCACCAGGCGATGGCGCTCACGCTGCGTTGAGCGGCTCGTCGACCACCACGGGCCGGTTGCCGGCGCTCCACGGCCATTGCGTCCAGCTCGCGCTGCGCTGCGCAAGCGCGCTGCCATCGGCGGCGAACTGGCGTTCGACCAGGCGCATGTGCAGGCTGGCGCCGCGGCGCTCGGCGATCAGCAGGGTCGAGCAGCGCGTGCCGTAGCGCTGGTCGGGCGTGCGGATGAAGGCCGGCGCCAGCCAGCGCTCGCGCTCCAGACCGATACCGGTGGCAGGCAGATCGTCGTCGGGCACCGGCCTGCGGTCGGCCAGCGCGGTGAACAAGTCGCCCTCGAGCGTCGCGGCCGATTGCGCGCGGTCGAGGGCCGTGGCCAGGGCCTGTTTCAGGCGCTCGACCTTGGGCCAGGGCGTATCGAGCGCCGCGTTCGACAGGCCGTACAGCCCCGGCCCCAGCCGTTGCGGGGCCGCCATGCGGTCGCCGCCCCACCACCATTGGCCGCTCGCCATGTCGCCGGCCAGCAGATTGAACGGGTTGTGGCCACGCCCGACCGTGTCGCGCCAGTAGGCATCGGCGGCCAGCGGCGAGGCCAACCATGACGGGACGATCGCCCCGCGGGACGGCGCGGCGGCATGGTGGCGCGCCAGGTCGCGCACGTTGGTCAGCATCGCCAACCGGCCGTTGCCGGCCAGGCCCATCCAGGTGCCGCCGGCGCGCAGGTCGCGGCCGCCGAGCACGGGCTCGGCCATTGCCGGTGTCTGCCAATGATCGAGCGCGGCGGACGGCCGGTCCAGGAACTCGTCGCGATTGGCGGCAACGACCAGCACAAAGCGCGGGTGCCGTTCGAGCGCGAGGGCGATCAGACACATGGGGTGTGGGCTGCGGCGCAAGCGGCCCGCGGCGGCGGCGGGCCTGCCTGCCCGCGGTGGTGTTCCTGCGGCTGTGCGGCGTCGACGCTCACGCGGCCGATTCGACCGGCAGCGCGTAGGGCTGCGCCATGCGCTCGATGGCCGGCCCTGTGGCCGCGCCCAGGTGCAGCGTGCCGCTGCCGAGCGCGGCCAGTTTGACCTCGACCAATGCCCGGTGTGCGCCGGCCCACGACGCGGCGTTGACGACCATGCCCGCCGGCTGCTCGGCATCCGCACTGTGGAACACCTCCTGCCCGGGTAATGCGGCGCCGGCGCAGGCAAAGACGAAGGCCCGCCGCTTGAGGGTGCCGCGGTACTGACTGCGGGCGACGACCTCCTGGCCGGGATAACAACCTTTTTGGAAATTCACACCGCCGACGAGCTCGAAGTTCACCATCTGCGGCACGAACTGCTCGACCGTCGCAGCGGCGATGCGGGCCACGCCGCTGCTGACTTCGAGCCAGCGCCAGGCGTCGGCGGCCAGTGCGGGCAGGGGTGGCGCGGCCGCCGTTGCAGGCAGCGCAAGCAGGTAGCGCGCCAAGCCCTCGGCATCGGGCAGGCGAATGACCTGGCCGCCGCAGGCGTCGTTGCGCTGCCAGGCCGAGGCGGGCGAAGTCGCACCGAGCCAGGCCGTCGCGGCAGGACCGACCAGGCCGTGCAAGGTGAGCGCCGTGCTGGCATCGCTCAGCTTGCACTTGGCGCGCAGCACGAACATCGACAGGCGCTTGAGCGTTGCCGGCAGCAGGTCGGCGCTGCAGGCCAGCAGCAGTTCGTCGTCGCCGGCCCGCCAGAGCACGCCGCTGGCCAGCAGGCGGCCCTTGGCGCTGCAGTAGCCGGCCAGGCAGGCATGCCGCGCGGAGAGCTGTTGCACGTCCTGCGTCAGCTGGCCGTGCAGGAAGCTGGCCGCATCGGCGCCCTGGGCGCGTATCACGCCCCATTCGTTCAATACCGCGCTGCCTTGCAGCGTATCGAGATGAGGCTCGTTCATGCGGCCATTATCATGGGCCGAACATGGACCTCGTGCTCGTCGGGTGATGCGCTGGCTGCGCCGATTGCTGCTCTTCGTGTTGCTGACGGCGCTGCTGGCCGCTGGCCTTTGCGCGGGCGCCGTCTGGTGGTGGCTGCGCCAGCCGCTGCCTCTGGCCAGCGCCACGGCCGAAGTCTCGATCGAACCCGGTGTGCCTGCGCGACGGGTGGCCGAGTTGTGGGTCGATGCCGGCGTACAGCTGCCGCCGCGCTGGCTTTACGAGTGGTTTCGCTGGTCGGGCCAGTCGCGCCAGATTCGCGCCGGCAGCTACCAGATAGACGCCGGCACCACCCCGCGCCAGTTGTTGGACAAGATGGTGCGCGGCGATCAGGTGCTGGAGACCGTGCGATTTGTCGAAGGCAGCACGTTTGCCCAGATGCGCGATGTGCTGGCCCACGCGCCGGCGCTCAAACCCGCCACGCGCGCACTCAGCGACACGCAGATCATGGCTGCCCTGGGCGAGCCCGCGCTGTCGCCCGAGGGGCGATTCTTCCCCGACACCTATGCCTATAGCCGCGGCGTGAGCGACCTCACCGTGCTGCGGCGTGCCTTCGAGACCATGCAGCGCCGGCTGATCACGGCCTGGGCCGAGCGCGCCGTCGACGTGCCGCTGGCTTCGATGGACGAGGCGCTGATCCTGGCTTCGATCATCGAGAAGGAGACCGGCCGCGAAGGCGATCGCGGCCTGATCGCCGGCGTGTTCCACAACCGCATGCGCATCGGCATGCCGCTGCAGACCGACCCGACCGTGATCTACGGCCTGGGCTCACAGTTCGACGGCAACCTCAGAAAGCGCGACCTGCTGGCCGACACGCCGTTCAACACCTACACCCGCCGTGGCCTGCCGCCGACGCCGATTGCCATGCCGGGCGCCGCGTCGCTGCGCGCCGCGGTGCAACCGGCGCCTACCCACGCGCTGTACTTCGTGGCCCGCAGCGACGGCAGCGGCGGCAGTGTCTTCAGCGATTCGCTGACCGACCATAATCGTGCGGTCAATGTATTCCAGCGCGGCGGCAAACCAGCCCCGTGACGCCCAGTGACTCACGGCCATTTCATCACCGTTGAAGGCATCGACGGTGCCGGCAAATCCTCGCACATCGAGGCCCTTGCTGCCTGGTTGCGCGAGCGCGGCAAGGCCGTGCTGGTCAGCCGCGAACCCGGCGGCACGGCGCTGGCCGAACGCCTGCGCGAACTGGTGCTGCATGAGCCGATGGATGCGCTGACCGAGGCCCTGGTGGTGTTTGCGGCGCGGCGCGATCACTTGCAGCGGACGATCGAACCGGCGCTGGCCGCCGGTACCACGGTGCTGTGCGACCGCTTCACCGACGCCAGTTTTGCCTATCAGGGTGGCGGCCGCGGCCTGGACGGGACCGTATTGAAGCAGCTCGCGGCCTGGGTCCAGCAGGCTCGCCAGCCCGACCTGACGCTGTGGTTCGAGTTGGCACCGGCGCTGGCCGCGGAGCGCCGTGCCGCGGCCCGCTCGCCGGACCGCTTCGAGCGCCAGGACGAGGCGTTTTTTGCCCGCGTGCACGCTGTCTACGCACAGCGCTGTGCGGCCGAGCCGCAGCGCGTTGCCCGCATCGACGCCGCGCAATCGCGTGACGCCGTGTGGGCACAGATCGTCGGCGCCGTAGCACACAAGTTCGGTCTATGAGCCGCCGGGCCGTTCCCAAGGCGAATGCCGAAGCGCGCAGCGCGCGGCTTGCCAGATGAGCGACGCGCCGCTGCTGCCCTGGCTGGCCGAACCGCTGGCTCACGGCTTGGCCCTGCGCGCCCATGCGCTGCTGCTGCATGGGCCGGGCGGGGTCGGTCAGTTCGAGCTCGGCCTGGCGCTGGCCACGGGCTGGCTGTGCGAAGCCGAGCCGCCGCTGGCGCGACCCTGCCACCAGTGCGCCGGCTGCCGCCTGATGGCCGCGCGCATGCACCCCGATTTCCACCTGCTGGTGCCCGCCGCGATGCGCGAGTCGCTTGGTTGGGCTCAGGCCGAGGAGGGCGCAGACGGTGACTCGGCGGGCAAGGAGGCGAAGTCCAAGGCCAAGCCGAGCAAGGAGATTCGCGTCGAGGCCGTTCGGGTCGCCATCGAGTGGGGGCAGAAGACCACTTCGCGCGGGCGCGCCAAGGTGATCCTGATCCACCCGGCGCAGGCGATGAACCCGATCGCCGCCAACGCCCTGCTCAAGACATTGGAGGAACCGGCAGGGCAGTTGCGCCTGGTGCTGACGACGAACGACCCCGATGCCCTGCTGCCCACCATTCGCAGCCGTTGCCAACGGTTGCAGCTGGCCCTGCCGCCGACGGCACAGGCGCTGGACTGGCTCGGCGCACAACAGGTGGCCAGGCCGGCCGTGCTGCTCGCCGCAGCCGGTGGCCAGCCGCTCGACGCCGCGGCGATGGCGGCTGACGGCATCGACAGCGATGCCTGGGAGCGCTTGCCCGCGGCCGTGCGGCACGGCCAGGCGGCCGCCGTGGCGGACTGGCCGCTGGCGCGCCTTGTGGACGCGCTGCAAAAGCTCTGTCATGACCTGATGTGCCTGCGCGCGCAGGCCGCGCCGCGGTACTTCGAATTGGCCAAGGTGCACGCATTGATGCAGCCGGGCGCACCGACCTGGGCCGCGCTGGCCGAATGGGCCGCGGCGCTGGCGTCGGCTGCACGCCATGACGAACACCCCTGGCACGCTGGCCTGCGCAGCGAGGCCTTGATCGGGCAGGGTAGTCGTTTGTGTCAAACGCCACGCTCGCAAACACACGCACGACACAGTGCATTGGATACACTTGACGTTCCATGAGCGAAGCTGCGACACGCACCACCCAGGCCAACGCGCCGGCGAACGTGTCGAGCCGACCCAGCGTCATTCAGTTGGTGTTTCGCGAAAAGGGTGCGCTGTACGCGGCGTACATACCGTTGTTTACCGACGGTGGGCTGTTCGTTCCGACGACGCGTGACTACAAGCTCGGCGAAGACATCTATCTGCTGCTGTCGCTGCCCGATGACCCGCAGCGTTACCCGGTGGCCGGCAAGGTGGGCTGGATCACGCCGGTCAATGCCTCGGGTGGTCGCACGCAGGGCGTCGGCGTGCGTTTTCCCAGCGACGAAAAAACCCGCGTACTCAAGCAGCGTATCGAAGAGATGCTAGGCACGTCGATTCAGTCGGCCAAGCCCACGCAGACGATCTGACCCGCCCCGGTTCGGCGGCCGGCGCGATGTACGTCGATTCCCATTGCCACCTCAGCTTCGAGGGCTTGCACGAGCGCATCGACGAAGTGCGCGCGGCGATGGCCGCGGCCGACGTCGACCGTGCGCTGGTGATCTGCACCACGCTCGAGGAGTTCGAAGTCGTGCATGCGCTGGCGCTGCGCTTCCCGAATTTCTGGGCCAGTGCAGGCGTGCACCCCGACAACGAAGGTGTGCGTGAGCCGACGGTTGCCGACTTGCTCGAGCGCGCCAGCCTGCCCAGGGTGCTGGCAATCGGGGAAACCGGCCTCGACTATTACCGCCTGGGTGGTCGCAGCGTGGCCGATATGGCCTGGCAACGGGAACGCTTTTGCGTGCATATCCGCGCCGCAAGAGCCTGCGCCAAGCCGCTGATCATCCACACCCGCAGCGCAAGTGCCGACACTTTGGCCCTCCTGCGCGAAGAGGAGGGCGCGGCAGCCGGCGGCGTCTTTCATTGCTTCACCGAGACGGCCGAGGTGGCGCGCGCCGCCCTCGATCTGGGTTTTTACATCTCGTTTTCGGGCATCCTGACTTTTCGCAATGCCCAGGATCTGCGCGATGTGGCCGCGTTCGTGCCACTCGACCGCCTGCTGATCGAGACCGACAGCCCGTACCTGGCGCCGGCGCCCTACCGCGGCAAGACCAATCAGCCCGCCTACGTGCCGTTTGTGGCAAAGCAACTGGCCGAGGTGAAACAGCTATCCCAGGCCGAGATCGGCCGCATCACCAGCGCCAACTTCGAGCGCCTCTTCAGGCCTGAGACATGTTAATAAAGTACTTTAGATATAGTCTATATATCGCTGTCAATATTTGTGTTTGTGCCGCATATGCCGGCAGCTACGAGGATTTTTTTCAGGCCGTCAATCGCGACGACGGCGAGGCGGTCAAGGCCTTGGTGCAGCGTGGCTTCGACGTCAATTCACGCAATCCGGAGGGCCAGACCGCGCTGCACCTGGCCCTGCGCGACCAAGCGCCGCGGGTGGCGCTGGCGCTGTGGGCGGTGGCGGCGCTCGATGTCAATGCCCTCAACGCCAGTGGCGAATCGCCGTTGATGATGGCAGGGCTGCGTGGTTCGATGGAGTGGGCAGGCCGTCTGATCGAGCGCGGCGCGAAGGTGCACCAGGACGGTTGGTCGCCGCTGCATTACGCGGCCACCGGCCCGGACCCCAAAGTCGTGGCCATGCTTCTCGACCGCGGTGCGCCGATCGACGCACGCAGCCCGAACAACACCACGCCGTTGATGATGGCCGCGGGCTATGGTGCCGAGGCTAGCGTCGACCTGTTGCTGGCGCGCGGCGCCAACAAGCGCTTGTTCAACGACCGTGGCCTGGACGCCGCGGCCTTTGCCAAGTCGGGTGGCCGTGCTTTCCTGGTCGACCGACTGGCTGCCGCTCCGCCGCGCTGACCGTGCATTCAGGCCGCGTCTGACAGCCGTTGTGCCGCAACGCCTACAGGGCGGCGCTCGCTGCGTCGATATATTGGTTTGCGCGCTTTCCTGTTTGCGCCTCACCGGAGAAAACCATGTCCAGCACCGTTCACGCGAGCAATCCCTTCGACATGTTGATCGACCCGCAGGCCATCCTGCTCGCGGTCGAGAACTCGAACTGCCTGCGCAGCCTGAAAAGCAAGATCTGTCGGCCACTGGACCAGGCCGCCAAGCCGCCGCCGGAAGTGCGTGCGAGTACCGGCGTGACCGTGTTCGACATGGACCTGGACGACGCTCTCTGGCCCAATTGAATGTGCGACAATGTATATTATGTCAACTATATAATGGCTGCTCTCGGCCACGGGATCACAAGTCAAGGGCCCAGACCTGGCCGACCAGATCCTTGCCGAACGACCGGTGCGGCTCTTCTTCGACCAAGCTGAAACCCGCCGCCTGGTAGATGCGGCGCGCAGCAATCAGCACGTCGTTGGTCCACAGCACCAGCCGCCGATAGCCCGCCCGGCGCGCGAATTCGATGCACTCGTCGACGAGGCGACGCCCAAGACCCTGTCCGCGTATGGACGCATCGACATAGAGCAGCCTGAGCTTGGCGGTTGAGTCGTCCTGCCGCACGATGAATACGGAGCCGACCACCTCGCCCGCACTCTCGGCCACCCAGCACCGCTCCTTACCCGCAACGAACTCCTTCCCGAATTTGCCCACGATCTCGGCCACCAGCGCTTCGAAGCTCTGATCCCATCCGTACTCGCGGGCATAGAGCAGACCCTGCCTGTGAACGATCCAGCCCAAGTCACCGGGTACCGGCTCGCGCAGGACGATCGAGGCGTCCGTCGGCCTGTCTCCCAGCAGGTGGCGGATGCGTGCCATCGCAAGCACCAGTTCTGCCTGTTCTGCGGGTGTCAGGCCAGATAGGAGCCGGCGCACCTCCTGCGCTGACGCGGCGTTCATCTTGGTGAACTGGCGTCGGCCCTTGGTGGTGAGGTCCAGCGCCATGCGCTTTGCGTTCTTTGCAGACGGCGTGCGCTGAATCATGCCGTCGGATTCAAGGCCCGCGATAAGGCGGCTCAGATAACCCGCGTCCAGGCCCAAGGTGCGCACCAATTGGCTTGCGGCCAGCCGATCGGTGGCCGGTGCATTGGCAATTTCATAGAGCACGCGAACTTGCGGCAGCGGGTAGTCGGACGCCAGTAGACGCTCGCCCAACGCTCCAACCAGCCGTGTATGAAAGCGGTTGAAGCGCCGGACGGCGTCGATGTGGCCGTCGCTGACCACGTGGCGCGCTTCTGGGTTCGACATGGATGGCCACTCTAGCCGCGATATGTTGCCTTTGGCAAGACACTATCCACGCTTTGATCCGATATATCGATAACGCGACATGCGGTAAGGGTTTGCGCTGAGTGCAAGCGCTCCTGTCGTCCTTAACATCTAAATATCGATAATGCCATACCCATGAACGTTTCAGCGAACGCCCTGCCCCTGGCCGCGCCGCAGCGCAAGGTCGGCGACGTGTACGGCTGGCTGAAGAAGCAGATCATGCTGTCGAGCCTGGTCGCCGGGCAGCCGCTGCTGGAGCTGGATATCGCGGCGACCATGGGCTGCAGCCAAGGTACGGTACGCGAGGCGCTGATGCGTCTGCAGGAGGACGGCCTGATCGTGCGCCAGAGTTACCGTGGCACCATCGTGTCGCCGATCACGCCGCTGGAGGCGCAGGTCTTTCTGGATTTGCGGGCCCAGCTCGAAACCGAGGCGGTGCGTCACTCGGTAGCGCATGTCGGCGCCGATCAGATCGAGGCCTTGAGCACGCTGGTGCGCAAAATGGAGGCTGCGGCTGAAGCCGGTGACGAATATGCGCTGTTCGAGATCGACCAGCAATTCCACGTCACCTTGTTCCAGCTGGCTGGCATGCCGTCGCTGGTACCGGTGCTGATTCGCTGCTCGCTGTACAACCACCGCAACAAGATCGCACTCGACGTCGCACCGCGCACGCTGGCTGAAACGGCGCGCCGTCACTGGAGCATCGTCGACGCCTTGAAGACGGGTCGCACCGGCGAGGTCGAGCGTGTGCTGCGCCACCATATCCAGAGCGTGGTCGGCGTGGACGGAGCCGCCCCCGAGCGCGAGGCGGCTCCGACGCTGGCACCGGCCCTGCACGCCCTGCTGCAACGCACGCAGCGCGAAGACGCCCTGCTGCCCGATATCACGACGCTGCCGCTCGATGCGGCGCGAAAGCAGTTCAATCGCATCCATGCGCGCTGGAATCGCATCGAGGTCGACCACTTCCGCATCGAGGCATTCACGATCCCCGCACCGCCGCGCCGCGGCCGAGCCACGGGCCAAGGTATCGCGGCGCTGCGCGTCAGTCACCGCGTGCATGGCGACACCCGGCGCGGAAGCATTCTTCATCTGCACGGCGGTGGTTGGGTCTTCGGCAACAACCAGACGCACCTGGGCGCAATGGCGCGATTGGCTGAAGTCACGGGCTGCAGCGTCATCGGCATCGATTACGGCCTCGCCCCCGAGGCCCCCTTCCCCGCCGGGCTCAACGACTGCGCCTGGGCCTGGCGTTGGCTGCGCAGCCAGGCCGACGACTCGGGCCCGTGCAGCGTGGCCGGTGATTCGGCCGGCGCCAACCTGGCACTGGCGACGATGATCGATCTGCGCAATGCCGGCGAATCGCTGCCCGATGCAGCGCTGCTGTTCTACGGCGTCTACAGCGCTGACCACAAGAGCGCCTCGCACCGCCGCTGCGGCAGTGGCGAGTTCGGTTTGTCGAGCGACAAGATGGCCTGGTACCGCAGACACTATCTGGCCGGCAGCACGAAGGCCGCGCATGACGAAAGCGATCCGCGCGTTTCGCCGCTGTGGGCCGATTTGTCGGGCCTGCCGCCGTTGCTGGTCACCGCCGCCGAACTCGACCCGCTGTTCGACGACAGCACCGCCTTGGCCAAGCGCCTGGCCGACACCGACACGCCTTTCGAGTTTCGCCGCTACGCCGGCATGAACCATGGCTTCATGCAGCTCGCGAGCGAACTGCCCGAAGCGCGTCTGGCTTTTGAAGATGCCGCTGCGTTCCTGCGCGCGCGGCTGTGACCCTCAACCGGAGACAACACCATGTTCAAGACTACATTCGCCCGCCGTTCGCTGATCGCCGCCGCCCTGTGCGCAAGCCTGGTCGCCGGCCCCGTGCATGCGCAGCAACAGAATCTCGTGTTCTGGTACCACTTCGACAACCCGGAGCAGACCAGCATCATGGATGGCCTGGTCGCCGACTTCCAAGCCAAGAACCCCGGCATCACGGTCAACGCGCAGAACGTGCCGTGGAACAGCTACTACGACAAGCTGTTCACCTCGATCGTCGGCGGCAAGGCACCCGACGTGGCGATGGTCAAGCTGGCCCAGCAACCGCAGCTGATCGAGATGGGCGCGCTCGAACCGATCGACGCCATGTTGCCCGGCTGGGCCGGCAAGGCCGATCTGTCGAACAACCTGCTGGAGATCAACAAGGCGGCAGACGGCAAGCAGTACTACATGCCGCTGCAGTACGTGGTGATCTACCTGTACTACCGGGCCGATCTGTTCGCCAAGGCCAAGCTCAATCCGCCAAGCACCTGCGAGTCGTTCCTGGAAGCCGCCAAGAAGCTCACCGTGCCGGCCGGCGCCAACGGCGGCACGCCGCAATTCGGATTTGGCATGCGCGGCGGCAAGGGCGGGCAGGACAATTGGGGTCCGTTCGTGCTGGCGCAGACCTCGTTCAACCCCACGGACCTGACGAGCGCCAAGGCCGTGGCGGCGAACAACTGGTACGTGGACCTGTTCCGCACCCACAAGGTGGTGCCGCCCTCGGCGCCGAACGACGGCTTCAACGAGATCATCAGCGCGTTCAAGGCGGGACAGACGGCCATGATCTTCCACCACATCGGCTCGGCCAAGTCGATCTCCGATACGCTCGGTGACAAGGTCTCGGCCGTGCCCGTGCCTGCCTGCGGTGGTAAGCGCTGGACCTACTTCGGCGACGAATCGACCGCGATGTTCAAGACTTCGCGCGCCAAACCGGCCGCATGGAAGTGGATGGCCTTCCTGAGCGAGGGCCCGAACAACGCCAAGTTCGTGCAGGCCACCGGCCAGATGACCGTCACACGCAGCGCGGCCGGCAAGGCGACGGCGCCAGAGCGCTTCGGCAAGGCCACAGCCGATTCGCTGGCCTTTGCACAACCCTTGCCGGCCGTGCCGCAGACGGCCGATTTCGTCTCCACGGTGTGGCCCACCAACATGCAACGCGCAATGATCGGTGAGATCACCTCGGCGCAGATGATGGACACGATTGCCAAGCACTTCGCCGGCAAGTGAGGCTCGGCTCCACGCCTACGCCTGCAGCGGGACTGATTGGGCACCGGCTGCGCGTCGGCGCACTGCCCTACCTCCTGCTGTCGCCGGCAGTGCTGGCGACGCTGTGCCTGGTGTTCTATCCGATGCTGCAGGCCGTGGTGACCAGCCTGTTCCAGTACGTGCTCTGGAAGCCGCGGGATGTGCACTTCATCGGCCTGGACAACTACTGGGCCATCGCCCACGACCCGGTGGCATGGTCGTCACTCGGCCGCACGGTGCTCTGGATCGGCCTGACCGTGCCCTTGCAGCTGGTGCTCGGGCTGGGTACTGCCCTGCTGCTCAACCAGGAGTTCCGCTGGCGCGGCCTGGCACGCAGCCTGATCCTGATCCCGTGGGCCCTGCCCAGCGTGGTGATCGGGCTGATGTGGTCGTGGATCTATCACCCTCAGGTCGGCCTATTGAACGACTTGATGCTGCGCCTGGGCTTGCTGCATAGCGCAATGCCCTGGCTGGCGAGCCCCGACACGGCGCTCTACGCGATCATCATGGCACTGGTCTGGCAGGGTTTCCCCTTCTTCGCGATCATGATCCTGGCTGGCCTGCAGACCATTCCGTCCAATCTGTACGAAGCGGCAGCCATCGATGGCGCGAGCACCTGGCAACAGTTTCGCGAGATCACCTTGCCGGGCCTGAAGGGGGTGTTGGTCACCGCCGTGATGCTGCGCCTGATCTGGGTCGCCAACTCGATCGATGTGATCTACGTGATGACCGGCGGCGGGCCCGGCTATGCGACGCAGACCTTGCCGCTCTATGCTTTCAAGCGCACCTACAACAGCATGGACTTCGGCTACGGCACCGCGCTGGCGGTGACGTTCTCGGTGCTGCTGCTGGGCCTGATCGTGGTCTACCTGCGCCGCGCCGGGAAAGGCCTGGAATGAAGAGCGCCCAGCGGCGTGCCAAGGCGATGCAGCGACTCTGGATGCTGCACCTGCCCATGGCCGCCATCGTGCTGTTCGCGATCGGCCCCTACCTGTGGATGCTGCTGACCTCGATCAAACCGGAAAGCACGCTGTTTTCCGCCCAGCGCAGCCTATGGCCGGAGACGGTGACGCTCGCCAGCTATGTGCGCCTGCTGACCAAGACCTCGTTCGTCGCCAACATCGGCCACAGCCTGATCGTGGCCTGCGGCACCGTGGTGCTCGGGCTGGCCTTCAGCCTGACGGCGGCGTATTCGTTCTCGCGCTTTCGCTTCCGCGGGCGACGCTTGCTGATGATGACGTTCCTGCTGATCAACATGTTCCCGCTGATCCTGCTGATCATCCCGCTGTTCATCATCATGAAGCAGCTGAATCTGCTGGACACCCACCTGGCGCTGATCCTGGCGCACTCGACGTTCTCGATTCCATTCGCCACCTGGATGATGATCAGTTACTTCAACGCCATCCCGCGCAGCCTCGACGAGGCGGCGCTGGTCGACGGCTGCAGCCCGATCGGCGCCATGCTCAAGGTGGTGCTGCCCCTGACGATGCCCGGCGTGATCGCCACCGGCATCTACATCTTCATCACCTCGTGGAATGAATTCCTGTACGCCTCGGTGCTCGCCGGGCAGGACGTTCGCACCCTGACCGTGGCCGTGCAGACCCTGATCGGCGAGTACGAGATCGCCTGGGGCCTGCTGACCGCCGGCGGGGTGATGGGGGCGCTGCCGGTGACGCTGCTCTTCATGCTGATCCAGAAACGCCTGATCGCCGGCATGACCCAAGGCGCTGTCAAAGGCTGAGGCACCAGCAGCCCTCGACAACCGGCGATTGCCACCGACTTCACGACCCTCATCAACGAGCCCATGAACAATCCCATCGGCATCATCTCGATGCAGTTCCAGCGCCCATTCACGGCGAACGAATTTGCGCAACTGGCGCGCTGGCGCGCCGCCGGCTTCGACTTCGTCGAGCTGTTGGTGCCCGAACCGGACGAACTCGATCTGGCGGCCACGCGGCGCGCCTTGGCTGATCAGGGCCTGGGTGTCGTGCTGGCGGCACGCGTCAATCTCGATCGCAACCTGTGTTCCGACGACCCGGCGAGGCGCCAGGCTGGACGCAACTATTTGAGCTACTGCACAGATGTGGCCCATGCATTGGGTGCCACCATGGTCGGCGGCCCGCTGTACGGCAACCCGCTGGTCTTCGCGGCACGCGCGCCGCACCCGGTCAGCGAGTCGCAGCGGCAAAGCCGCGAGGCCTGGTGCATCGAGGGCCTGCAGGCCGCCGCCCCGCTGGCTGCGCAGGCCGGCATCCGCTTCGGTGTCGAGCCGCTCAACCGTTTCGAGACCGACATCCTCAACACCACGCGCCAGGGCATCGAGCTGGTGCGCCGAGTCGACCACTCAGCGGTCGGTCTCGTGCTCGACACCTTCCACATGAACATGGAAGACGACGACCTGCCAGGTGCGATCCGCGCGGCCGGCCGCCACCTGTTTCACTTCCAGGCCAACGAAAACCACCGCGGCTACCTCGGCACCGGCCACATCGAGTGGACGCCGGCGGTTCGTGCGCTGGCCGACATCGGCTATGCCGGCACGATCTCCCTGGAGCCCTTCCGCCGCACCGACGAACGCATCGGCATCCCCTTCGCGCAGTGGAAACCTCCTTCGCGAGACGAGCAGGCCGAGCTGGTCGCCGCCTGTTCGTTCATCAAGAGCCTGTTGCACCTGAATGGAGCCCGGCTATGACCCGTCGCATGATCTGGATCGGCTGCGGCCGCCACGCCGAGCAGATGCTGTTGCCGCAGCTTTCACGCCAGGACATCGAGCTGGTGGGCGTGTGCGACATCAATCAGGCCGCTGCCGCCAAGGTGGCGCGGCGCTATGGCGTGCCGCATGTGGCAACCGACTTCCGCGAGCTGCTGGCCCTGCCCGGCATCGACGTGGTGGGCATGGCCGCCGGGCCTGTCCAGCATCGCGAGATGTCGATCGCGGCGCTCGCAATGGGCTGCCATGTGTTCATGGAAAAACCATGCGGCGCGAGTGCCGCCGATGCGCAAGCCATCGCCAAAGCGGCCCGCGCAGCGGGCCGCACGGTGGGCGTGGGTTTCATGAAGCGCTACTCGACTGCCAACCGGGTCGCCTACAACGTGGTCAAGTCGGCCGAGTTCGGGCCCGTCGCTGGTTTCTTCGGCGAGTACATGACCGCACCCACCTACTTCACAGGCAACGTCGACTACACCGGCTTTTACCTGCACCACTGCGTGCACTACATGGACCTGGTGCGCTACTTCGTCGCGCCGGTGCTGCGCGTGACCGTGTTTCGCAACGAGCTCGCGCCGGGCAGGCAGGTGCTGCACGTGCACTTCGATTTCGCCAACGGTGCGATCGGCACCGTGGTCATGGGTACGCTGCAGTCACGCGGCACGCCGATGGAGCGGCTGCAGATCATGGGCGACCACCGGCGCGTCGAGGTCAACGGCGTGATCGAGGTGAACTACTTCCGCGACCCACCGTTCAAGGCCGACCAGCCCGAGGCCACGCTGGCCGACGGCGTCGACACGCTGTCGTGGAAGCCGAACTTCACGGCCGCAGCGCACGAGGACTTCAAAGGCTACAACGCGCTGTTCGATGCTTTCTTCGCCAGCCTAGACGGCCGGCGCACTGATATGCCGACCATCGATGACGGCGTACACGCGATGCGCGTGCTCGAAGCCATGGTGGCCGGCGTGAAGCAACCCGGCAGCGCCATTGCCGTGGCCACCGAGTGACGGCAGGCTTGAGCGGCGATCCACGCGAGGAATGATCCATGTCTGACGTCAGCCTGCGACAGGTCAAGAAGAACTACGGCGAGGTCGCAGCGATCCACGGCGTCGATCTGGAGATCAAGAGCGGGGAGTTCGTCGTCTTCGTCGGCCCGTCGGGTTGCGGCAAGAGCACGCTGATGCGCATGATCGCCGGCCTCGAGGAAATCAGCGACGGCGAGATCGCCATCGCCGGGCGGGTGGTCAACGACTTGCCGCCGCGCGACCGCGATATCGCGATGGTTTTTCAGGATTACGCGCTGTACCCGAACAAGACGGTGTACGAAAACATGGCCTTCGGCCTGCGCGTGCGCAAGGCGCCATTGGCCGAGATCAAACGCCTGGTCGATGCGGCGGCCCAGACGCTGCAGATCACCCACCTGCTCGACCGCCTGCCCAAGGCACTGTCCGGCGGTCAGCGGCAGCGCGTGGCGATGGGCCGGGCGATGGTGCGTGACCCCAAGGTGTTCCTGTTCGACGAGCCGCTGTCCAACCTGGACGCGCTGCTGCGCAACCAGGTGCGTGCGGAGATCAAGCGATTGCACCAGCGTGTCAAGGGCACCGTCATCTACGTCACTCACGATCAGGTCGAGGCCATGACGCTGGCCGACCGCATCGTCGTGCTGCAGGCTGGCCGCATCGTTCAGGTCGGCACGCCCGACGAGATCTACCACTGGCCGCAGCATCGCTTCGTGGCCGAATTCACCGGCTCACCGCCGATGAATCTGGTCGAAGCCACGGTGGTGCTGGGCGACGGCCCGCCCGCCTTGTCGCTGCCTGGCGCGCACCGGATCACGATGCCAGGCGCATGGCACGACGTGCTGCTCCAGCGACCGGGGCAAGGCGTGGTGCTTGGCATTCGCCCGGAGAACCTGCATCACTTCGATGCCGCCACCTCTGCCGACTGGCCGAGCCTCGAATTGCCGGTCAACCTGGTCGAGCCGCTCGGCGCGGAGAACGTGCTTCACTTCGCCTTGGGCCCCACCGAGTTGACCGCTCGCGTGCCCAATGTCGTGCGGCCCAGAACGGATTCAATCATCAAGGTGGCGTTCGACCCACAGGCATTCCGGCTGTTCGACGTCGCGACCGGAGAGGCGTTGCGGTCGATGTGCGATCGAGAAATCACACACGAGTGCGCGGCAATCAGCAGCACATCCTAGCGCGCTGGCGGAGTCGGAGGGATTCGAACCCTCGATGCGCTTTTGGCACATACTCCCTTAGCAGGGGAGCACCTTCGGCCACTCGGTCACGACTCCAGCGGCGGCGATTCTAGCAGCCGACCTCTTCCTCGCCGCGGGGCACCGCAGGCCCACGCATCGTCAGACAGCGCACAGCGCGCGCACGAAGCTGTCGTGTCCTAGGGCCCACAACGACGCGCCGGCGAGCAAAGCCCCCGAGGCACGCAGCGCCCAACCGATGGCGGGCCTTGCCGCGTCGGCACCCGCGCCGCGCAGTCGCAACCAGACCCAGGGCGCAGCGATCAACCCGGGCGACGTGGCCAGTGCGAACGTCGTCATCACGGCGGCACCACCCGCCGCGTCGTTGGCCAACGCGGCCATCAGCAGCGCGGCCTGCAGCAGTCCGCAAGGCCAGGCCACCCAGGCCAAGCCGGCCACGGCGGCAGTGGCCTGTGGCCCGGCCGAGGTGCGGCGCGGCAGTGGCATTGCCACCGTGGCTGTGCGCGCGGGTGCGGCACGACGCCCCAGGCGCTCGAGCCATGCCGGCTGACGACCACGACACAGCAGCCACAGGCCAAAGCCGAACGCGGCCAGATGGACCAACAACCAGATGGGGTGCAAGCCGCGGCTGACTGCAATCCAGCCCGATAGCGCGGCAATACCGGCGCCCACCGCGGCACCGGCCGCGGCGTATCCGATCACGCGGCCCAGGTGGAAGACCCAGGCCGTCAGACCATTCACGCGCTGATGGCTACAGATCGCCGCGCAAGGCGCCGCACACATCGCCGTGCAATGCGCAGCGCCGGCCAGACCGAGCACACCGGCGCCGGCGATCAGGGCGGCCGTCGACACGTCATCCTCGAGCTAGATGACCCGCGAGAAGCGTTCGCGCGTAGAGGATGCGTTCAGATACTTGTCGAACACCATGGCCACCGCGCGCACGAAGTACCAGCCTGTCGCGGTCAGCTGGATCGCGCCGGGTTCGCAGAGCACGAACCCCGCCTCGACGAGGGGTTGCAGCGCCGCGAATTCGTTCTGGAAATACGCCCGCATGTCGATCCGGTGCGCGGCCTCGACGGCCTTGAATTCGACCCGCCCCTGGCACATCAGCGCCATGATCACGGCACGGCGAATCACGTCGTCGGGGCTGAGCGCCAGGCCACGCACCACCGGCAGCCGGCCCTGGCGCAAGGCGTCGTAATACTCGGGCAGGGTCTTGGCGTTCTGGCTGTAGGTGGTGCCGACACGGCCGATGGCCGAAACACCCAGGGCCACCAGATCGCAATCGGGCCGCGTGCTGTAGCCCTGGAAATTGCGGTGCAGACGCCCTTCGCGCTTGGCCACCGCCAGGCTGTCGTCGGGCAAGGCGAAGTGATCCATGCCGATGTAGCTGTAGCCATGGCCGATGAAGCCGGCAATGGCCACCGACAGCATCTCGATGCGCGCGCCCGGACGAGGCAGTTGCGCCGCGTCGATACGGCGCTGCGGCTTGAAGCGTTGCGGCAGGTGAGCGTATGAGTACAGCGCCACGCGGTCGGGCCGCAGCGTGGCGACCTTTTGCACCGTGCTGGCCATCGACGCCGGCGTTTGCAGCGGCAGCCCGTAGATCAAGTCGATGTTGATCGACTCGAAGCCGATGCGGCGCGCGCTGGCCATCAACGCCTGCACCTGCGCCTCGGGTTGTACACGGTGAACCGCCTGTTGCACGCTCGGCTCGAAGTCCTGTACGCCGAAGCTCAGGCGATTGAATCCCAGCGTCGCCAGGTGCGCCAGGCGTGTCTCGTCCACCGTGCGCGGGTCGACCTCGATCGCGATCTCGGCATCCTCGGTGAGCTGAAAGCGCCGCCGCAGCGACGCCATCAGGCGCGACAGTTCGGCATCGGACAAAAACGTCGGTGTGCCGCCGCCAAAGTGCAGTTGCGAGACCGGCTGCACCGAGCCCAGGGTGTCGGCCACCAGCGTGAGTTCCTGCTCGACCGCGTCGAGGTACTCGCCGGCCCGTTCGTGGTGCCGCGTGATGACCTTGTTGCAGGCGCAGTAGTAACACAGCGATTCGCAGAACGGCACGTGCACATACAGCGACAACGGGGCGCTGCCGGCGCCCGCCGCGGCGCTCTGCGCGCGCATGCGCAAGGCATTCACCGCTTGCGCCGGGCCGAAGGTTTCGATGAAGCGGTCTGCGGTCGGGTACGAGGTATAGCGCGGCCCGGGCGTATCCATGTGCGCCAGCAACTCGGCGGTCAGGACGGGTGATTCAGGGGTGTGGGTGGTCGACATGCCGGTGGACTATGCCACCACGGCCTGACGACCTCTTGATTTGCATCAAGAGCGGCTGCGCGGCACCGCTAGTGGCTGCTTCAGCGCGGCGGCGCGCTGCCCAGCCACTGGCTGGCGGCGCTGGCCGTGGCACAGGCGCCCCAAAATACGAAAAAGCCCAGGGTGTAGATGCTGATGTCCGACCAGCCCAATGGGCGATGGCCGAGCCCATGCAACGACGCCGGGTCGACCAGCGAAAACACGACGCCGTTGAGCGCCGACGCGACCAGGAAGGAAGGCCAGAGGATGGCGCCTATGCGGCCGACGCGGCGCTCGCGTTCGTTGACGCGGTCGCCCGTTCTCGTTGGGGTCGGATGCACTCATGGTGGCCCCGGCCGCGTCAGGGCGTGGCCGCATGGTTGCGCGCCTGCACCGCCGGCTGCGAGGCCTGGGCCGGTTCAGCCAGCGTGGGCAGGACCGGGTCGGGCCGCGTGATGGCGAGGTACAGCGTCGTGAAACTGGCCAGCACCACGATCAGCGGCCCGCCGAGCACGAGCCAGACCATGGGGTAGCGCCACCAGGGTGACACAGGCCCATGAGGCGCATAGGGATTGGGGCTCATTGCTGCACTCCTTTCAGCGCGGCACGACGAACGTCGAACGCTCGTCTCGCCGCCAGGCACGCTCCTGGCCGGTCAGCGCCAGGGGCTCGATGTGGAACTCGATCGGATGGGCGCCGGCGCCGGCCTTCAGCGCGGCTTCCGGCGGCACTTGCACGGCCACCGGCACCCAGCGCGAGGCGGTGGCGCCGACCTCGACCTCGCGCGGCCCACTGATGGCAACCGCCCCGGCCAATGCCCCGGTGGCGCTGACATCGATGCGCACATGTTGCACCGTTTCGCTGGCATTCATCATTTGCAGACGGTACACGTTCTCGACCCGCCCGTCTTCGACCATGCGCGACAAGGCCGTGCGATCGCGCACCACATCGACCTTGAACGGCGTGCGCAGCAACAGGCTGACCAGCAGTGCCGTGCAGATGACCAGCAGGATCGCGCCATAGCCCAGCACGCGCGGCCGCAGCACGCGGCGCCAGCGCTGCGCGCGGGTCAAGTGCTGGGCCAGCCCGTTTTGCGTGTCGAAGCGGATCAGGCCACGCGGGTACTGCATCTTGTCCATCACACCGTCGCAGACGTCGATGCAGGCGGCGCAACCGATGCACTCGTACTGCAGACCTTTGCGAATGTCGATGCCGGTCGGGCAGACATGAACGCACAGCGAGCAGTCGATGCAGTGGCCCAGATTGGCCGCCTTGAGGTCGGTGCTGCGGCCGCGGGTGCCGCGCGGATCGCCGCGCTGCGCGTCGTAGCTGATGATCAGGGTGTCGCGGTCGAACATCGCGCTCTGGAAGCGCGCATAGGGGCACATGTACTTGCAGACCTGTTCGCGCAGGAAGCCGGCGTTGCCATACGTAGCCAGGCCATAGAACAGGACCCAGAACCACTCCCAAGGCCCGAAGTCGAGTGTGAACGACTCGGCCCACAGCGACTTGATCGGTGTGAAGTAGCCGACGAACGTGAAGCCGGTCCACAGCGACAGCGTGATCCAAGTGCCGTGCTTTGCACCCCGCCGCAGCAGGGCATTCACGCTCCACGGCGCTGCGTCGCGCTTGATGCGCAGCATGCGGTCGCCCTCGAACAGGCGTTCGAGCCACATGAAGATCTCGGTGTACACCGTTTGCGGGCAGGCGTAACCGCACCACAGGCGGCCGGCCACCGCAGTGAACAGGAACAGGCCGTAGGCGCTGACGACCAGCAATCCCGTCAGGTAGATGAAGTCCTGCGGGTAGAGGACCAGGTCGAACAGGTAAAAGCGCCGCGCCGCGAGGTCGAACAGCACGGCCTGGCGCCCGTTCCAGGGCAACCACGCCAGGCCGTAGAAGATCAGTTGTGTGGCCCACACCAGCGCCCAGCGCCAGCCGGCATACCAGCCGCTGACCGCGCGCGAGTAGATCTTCTTTTGCTTCTCGTACAGCCAGACGACTTGCGTCGCAGCGTCATCGGCTGCGGTCTCGTTCATTGCCCGGGGGGATTGGACAGGCTCCATACGTAGGCCGCAAGCACGCGAATCTGAACTTCTGACAGGCGTTGCCCATGCGCGGGCATGACATTGGTCTTGCCATTGTTGACCATCGCGACGATGGCCGCTTCGCCCCAACCGTGCAGCCAGGTCTTGTCCGTGAGATTGGGAGCGCCCAGGGCTTGATTACCCTTGCCTTCGATGCCATGGCAGGCCGCGCAAATCGTGAACTTCGCGCGGCCGATCTGAGCCGCCACGTTGTCGTGCGGGCTGCCCGACAGGCTGAGGACGTAATTCGCGACGTTGCGCACGTCGTCGCTGTTGCCGACGGCCGCGGCCATCGGTGGCATCGCGCCCGTGCGGCCCTGGGTGATGGTCTGGCGGATCGTGTCGAACTCACCGCCCCACAGCCAGTCCTTGTCGGTCAGGTTCGGAAAACCCTTGCTGCCATGGGCATCCGAGCCATGGCAGGTGGCGCAGTTGTTGATGAAGAGTCGCTCGCCGATGCCCATCGCCTGGCTGTCGCGGGCCAGGGCCTTTTCATCCATGGTCGCAAAGCGTGCATACAGCGGCTGCATCGACGCCCGCGCCGTGGCCTGCTCGGCCTCGTGCTGGCTGCTGCTGCTCCAATTCAGGCGACCGGCGTATTGGCCCAGGCCCGGATACAGCGCCAGGTAGACGAACGCGAACAGCACGGTGAGCACGAACAGGAACATCCACCAGCGCGGCAGAGGATTGTTCAACTCGCGCAGGTTCTCGTCCCAGACATGACCGGTCGTGTTGTCGTCGACCGCGCTGCTGGCGACGCGGCGGCGGGCCGCGACGACGAGCAGCGCCAGGCACGCCAACAGGCCGAGCACGGTTGCGGCGGCGACGTAGATCGACCAGCCGCTCGAGGTGAAGTCAGCCACGGTCGCCGCCCTCCTCGCCGGTCAGCGCCAGCTGTGCCGCTTCGTCGAACGCCCGACGCCTGTGACCGGCGTAAACCCACGCCACCAGCGCGAGAAACAGCAGCATGCCGAGCACGGTGACGGCGCTGCGAAGATCGTTGATGTCCATCGTCTGTTTCTCCGGATCACTTGACGGCCGTACCCAGGCCCTGCAAGTACGCGGTCAGGGCTTCGAGTTCGGTCTTGCCCTGTACCGCAGCGGGCGCGGCGGCGATCTCCGCATCGCTGTAAGGCACGCCGAGGCGGCGCAATGCATTGAGCTTGGGCACGATGCCGTTGGCGTCGACCATGTTGCGGGCCAGCCAGGGGTAGGCCGGCATGTTCGATTCGGGTACCAGATCGCGCGGATTGTTCAGGTGCAGCCGATGCCATTCGTCGCTGTACTTGCCGCCCACACGGTGCAAGTCGGGGCCGGTGCGTTTGCTGCCCCACTGGAACGGATGGTCGTAAACGAACTCGCCGGCCGTCGAGTAGTGGCCGTAGCGCAGGGTCTCGGCGCGCAGCGGCCGGATCATCTGCGAATGGCAGTTGTAGCAGCCTTCGCGAATGTAGATGTCGCGACCCGCCAGCTGCAACGCCGGGTAGGGCAGGATGCCCGGCGCCGCCTGGGTGGTCGAGCGCTGGAAGTACAGGGGCACGATCTCGACCAGGCCGCCGACGGCGACCGTCAGCAGGATCAGAACGATCATCAACAGGTTGCTGGTCTCGATCTTCTCGTGACCGCGCGGCGGTGTGGTGCTGGCCATGGGGATGTCCTATGCGGGTACGCCGGCCAGCGGCGGAATAGCGATCGGCCTGGCCTGGCCGCTCCTCACGGTCATGACCACGTTCCAGGCCATCACCAGCATGCCCGACAGATACAGCACGCCGCCGAGCAGGCGCACGACGTAGAACGGGAAAGTCGCCTTGACACTCTCGACGAAGCTGTAGACCAGGGTGCCGTCGGGATTGATCGCCCGCCACATCAACCCCTGCATCACGCCGGCGATCCACATGGCGGCGATGTAGAGCACGATGCCGATGGTGGCGATCCAGAAGTGCAGCTCGATCGCGCGCACGCTGTGCATCGTCGTGCGGCCGAACATGCGCGGGATCAGGTGGTACAGGCAGCCCATCGACACCAGGCCGACCCAGCCCAGCGCGCCGCTGTGCACATGGCCGATGGTCCAGTCGGTGTAGTGGCTGAGCGCGTTGACCGTCTTGATCGACATCATCGGCCCCTCGAAGGTGCTCATGCCGTAGAACGACAGGCTGACGATCAGGAACTTCAGGATCGGGTCGTCGCGCAGCTTGTGCCAGGCGCCGCTCAGGGTCATCACGCCATTGATCATGCCGCCCCAGCTCGGCGCCAGCAGCACCAGCGAAAAAATCATGCCGACCGATTGCGCCCAGTCGGGCAGCGCGGTGTAGTGCAGGTGGTGAGGCCCGGCCCACATATAGGTGAAGATCAGGGCCCAGAAGTGCACGATCGACAGCCGGTATGAATACACCGGGCGCTCGGCCTGCTTGGGGATGTAGTAATACATCATCCCGAGAAAGCCCGCGGTGAGGAAGAAGCCGACCGCGTTGTGCCCGTACCACCACTGCACCATCGCGTCCTGCACGCCGGCGTAGGCCGAGTAGCTCTTCCACAGACTGACCGGCATGGCCGCGCTGTTGACGATGTGCAGCAGCGCGACGGTCAGGATGAAGGCGCCGAAAAACCAGTTGGCGACGTAGATGTGGCGCACCTTGCGGATGCCCACCGTGCCGAAGAAGACCACCGCATAGGCGACCCAGACCACAGCGATCAGGATGTCGATCGGCCACTCGAGTTCGGCGTATTCCTTGGCCTGCGTGATGCCCAGCGGCAGCGTGATCGCGGCCGCCACGATCACCGCCTGCCAGCCCCAGAATGTGAACATCGCCAACCCGGGCGCGAACAGCCGGGTCTGCCCGGTGCGCTGGACCACGTGGTACGAGGTGGCAAAGAGTGCGCAGCCGCCGAAGGCGAAGATCACGGCATTGGTGTGCAGCGGCCGCAAGCGGCCGTACGACAACCAGGGGATGCCGAAGTTGAGCTCGGGCCAGGTCAGCTGCGCGGCAATGATCACGCCGACCAGCATCCCGACCACACCCCAGACCACGGCCGCCAGTGCAAAGAGCCGCACGGCGGTGTCGGTGTACATCAGCGCTGGCTGTGCCGGTTGGTTGGTCATCGCAGGTTGGCTCCTGGCCCTGGTCAAGTCAATGGCGGCGATTGTTCTGGGCTGCGCGAGCCGCCCTTTTGATCCAAATCAAATCTGGTGCTCGGTCTCGTCGCCGTGACGCAAGATGCGCCGCCCCTCCTCGTCGAGATCGTCGAACTGACCCCGGTGCAGCGCCCAGCCGAAAACGCCGATGACGATCAGCATCAGCAGTACCGACAGCGGAATCAGCAGGTACAGGATATCCATCAGTACGGCGTCGCCAGGCGACGTGCGTTGGCCACCACCAACAGCGAACTGGCGGCCATGCCCAAGCCCGCGGCCCACGGCGGCAGCCAACCGGCCAGCGCCAGCGGCACGCAGGACAGGTTGTAGAGCGCGGCCCAGGCCAGGTTCTGGCGGATCACGCGGCGGCAGCGCAGCGCGAGGCGGTGCGCGAACCACAACTCGGTCAGACGCTCGCTGCCCAGCACGGCGTCGGCCTGATGCCGGGCCACCAGCGCGCCCTGTCCCATCGCCAGCGATACGTCGGCCGCCGCCAGCGCCGGCGTGTCGTTGACGCCGTCACCGACCATCGCCACGCGATGCCCACGCGACTGGGCCTGGCGCACCAAGGCCAATTTGTCCTGCGGCGTCAGGCCGGCATGACTCTCGTCGAGCGCCAGGCCGGCCGCAAATGCGGCCACGCGCGCCGGCGCGTCGCCCGACAGCAGGCAGATCCTCAATCCGGCACTGCGCAAGCCGGCCAGCGTCTCACGCACGTCGTCGCGCAAGGCCTCACCGACGCGAAATACCAGCCGAGGCGCGCCGCGCGGGCCGTACCACACCCCGGTGGCGCCATCGTCGTCGGCAGGGCTGGAGGCCAGGTCGGCAACCCAGGCGCGTGTACCCAGGCGCCAATGTCGGCCCGCGGCGTCGACAGCGTCGAGACCCGAACCGATTTCTTCGTGCACATCGGCCCAGCCTGTGCCGGCGTCGCTCGGCGCCCGGGCGGCCACCGCGCGGGCCATCGGATGTCGCGACCAGCGGGCCAATGCCGCAGCGTTCGCAAGCTCGGTGCTCTCGACATCGGCGCCAGCCGGCGCGCCGATGGTTTCAATCGCCAGCACTTGCGGCTGAGCAAAGCTCAGGGTGCCGGTCTTGTCGAGAAACAGGGTATCGACGTTGGCCAGGCTGTCGAGCATTGCCAGGCGGCGCACGATCACACCGCGGCGTGCCAGTGCCGAGGCCGAGGCCAACAAGGCGGACGGCGCAGCCAGCGAGAGTGCACAGGGACAGGTCACGACCAGCACCGCCACGGCCACCCAGATCGCGCGCGGCGGGTCGAGTTGACTCCACACCGCTGCGCCGCCTATCGCCAGCAGCAACACCGCGGCCAAGAATGCGCCGGCCCAGCGATCGGCCACGGCCACGGCCGGCGGGCGTTCGGTGGCGGCCTCGCGCATCAAGGCCAGGATCGCCTCGAGCCGCGTGTCAGGCCCGCAGCGATCGACTCGCATGTCGACCGGCGCGCCACGATTGATGCTGCCGGCAACGACTGCGGCGCCGCAGGGTTTCGGCACCAGCGTCGACTCGCCGCTGAGCAGCGCTTCGTCGGCGACGGTCTGGCCTTGGACCAGGACGCCGTCGGCCGGAAAGGCCTGGCCACTGACGACCCGAGCCCGGTCCCCGGGCAGCAAGCGCCGTGTGCTGACCGTTTCGACGCGCCCGTCGTTGCTCACGCGCTCGGCGGTTTCGGGCAAGGCCATGAGCGTGGCCTCGAGCACGGTCTCGGCACGGTGGCGCAGGCGCATCTCGAACCATCGTCCGGCGAGCAGGAAGCTGACGAACATGGTCAGCGAGTCGAAGTAGACCTCGGCGCCTAGCGGGCCCGCCGGATCGAAGGTGGCCACCGTGCCGGCACCGAAGGTCACCAGAACCGCCAACGACACGGGCGCGTCCATGCCGAGCCGGCGGCGCTGCAGCGAAGCCCAAGCGGCGCTCAAGAACGGCCCGGCGGCAAACGCGACCACCGGCACGGAGAAGACCCAGCCTCCCCAGTTCATCAACTGACGCAGACCGGGGTCGATCTCGGCCGGGCCGGCCAGGTAGCCCGGTGCGGCAAGCATCATCACCTGCATCATGCAAAAGGCGGCCACGAACAAGCGCCACAGCAGCGTGCGCGATTCAGCATTGCGGCGGGCGCGGCTGGAGGCCGCGACGTCGGGCAGCGCGTCGTAGCCGGCCGCACGCAGCGCCCGCACCACATCCGACAAGCGCCCGCCGGCCGGCGACCAGGTCACGGTGGCGCGCTCGGCGGCCGCGCTGACGCGGGCACTGCGCACGCCTGGAACCGCCAGGCAGGCGGCTTCGGCAATGTCGATGCAGGCCGCACAACGGAGGCCCGTGATCTGCAAGGATGAGATCAGCAGCCGCTGCCCGTCTGCGGCGTCGGTCCAGCGGCTGAAGCGACCTTGCTCGAGCGCGTCGTCGAACGCTGCCAGGGCGTCGGCCGGCGCGGCGTCGGATCGATCATCGAGAGTCGCGGCAGCCACAGTCATACGAACAGGCACCGGCCGCGCACAGGCCGCGGCCAAGACAGCTTGGGTCAGCGAATCATGCTACCCCGCCTTGCATCGGGTTTGACAAAAGTCAAGCCCGGCCGCGCCGCCGCCCGACTCAGGCCGGTGCCGATGCCGGCTCGCCGTCGAGCTCGAAGGCCCGGTGCAGCGCGCGTACCGCCAACTCCATGTACTTCTCGTCGATGACCACGCTGGTCTTGATCTCGCTGGTGGAGATCATCTGGATATTGATGCCCTCCTCGCTCAGCGTGCCGAACATCCGGGCTGCCACGCCGACATGGCTGCGCATGCCGATGCCGACGATAGACACCTTGCAGATGCGCGTGTCGCCGCTGACCTCGGCCGCACCCGTGGCCGGGGCCACCTGGTTCCGGAGCAGGTCGAGCGTGCGCGGGTAGTCGTTGCGGTGCACGGTGAACGAGAAATCGGTCTTGCCATCGTGCGAGACGTTCTGAATGATCATGTCGACGTCGATGTTGGCGTCGGCCACGGCACCCAGGATGCGAAAGGCCACGCCCGGCTTGTCGGGCACGCCACGCACCGTGACTTTGGCTTCGTCGCGATTGAAGGCGATGCCGGATACGACGGCCTGTTCCATGTTGCTTGTCCTCCTCGAACGTGATCAGGGTGCCCGACTGGGCTTCGTCGACGATGGGGATGTCCCAGTCGGTAAAGCTCGACAACACGCGCAGCGGCACGTGGTACTTGCCGGCAAACTCCACCGAGCGGATCTGCAGGACCTTGGAGCCCAGGCTGGCCATCTCGAGCATTTCCTCGAAGCTGATGGTGGCCAGGCGTCGCGCCTCGGGCACGACGCGTGGGTCGGTGGTGTACACGCCGTCGACATCGGTGTAGATCAGGCACTCGGCGGCCTTCATCGCCGCCGCGATGGCCACGGCCGAGGTATCGCTGCCGCCACGGCCGAGCGTGGTCACGCAGCCCTGGCTGTCGATGCCCTGAAAGCCGGTGACGATGACCACCCGCCCGGCGGCCAGGTCGGCGCGCACCCTGGCGTCGTCGATGCGTTCGATGCGCGCCTTGGTATAGGCCGAGTCGGTGACGATGGGCACCTGCCAGCCGGCGTAGCTCACTGCGTCCAGGCCTTCGGCCATCAGCGCAATGGCCAGCAGGCCCACCGACACCTGCTCGCCGGTGGCAGCGATGGCATCGAGTTCGCGCATCATGTCGGCGCTCATGCGCTCGGGCTGCAACTCCTTGGCCAGGCCGAGCAGACGATTGGTTTCACCGCTCATCGCCGACGGCACGACGACGATCTGGTGGCCTGCGCGCACCCATTTGGCGACCCGCTTGGCGACGTTGCGGATGCGCTCGGTCGACCCCATCGAGGTGCCGCCGTATTTGTGAACGATCAGGGCCATGGGCAGTGCGGGTCTTCTGGCTGGCGAAAACCGGTCATTGTATTTGCCTGGCCCGAGCCGGCCGGCCGGCGCTCAGCCCGCTTGCACCCAGGCCAGCGCACATTGCGCTTCACCCGACGCGGCCAGTGCTCGCGCATCCATGCCCAGGCCGGGAACGAACAACAGCCGGCCGTCCGCGGCATACAGCAGCGGTGCATCGCGTTGCCAGGCCGGTACGCCCGCGGCCTGGAATTGCTTCTTCAGACTGCGCGGCGGGGTCCCGGCAGCGCGCTGGAAGCGTTCACCGCCACTGCGCTCGCGCCATTGTGCGTCGCGCAGCAGGGCCAGCGAGATGCCGCCGCTGGCCACCGGTGTCGATAACAATGCACCGCCCGGCTCGCAGGCCGCCGGCGTCGCAACCGCATAAAGCCGACCGCGGTACCGGCGCAGCGTGGCGCCTGCGCATGGCCATTCGGCCGGGCCGGTGTTGTTGGCAACTCGCGCATCAAGCGCTCGACCAGCGACTGCGGCGCTCCGCGGCCGAGCCGCTCGCGCAGCCAGGCGCGCAACGCGTTGCGACGCCGCGCTTCACTCCATGCGCGCCATGGCAGCAGGCGCAGCGCTGCGCCGTCGCAGGCGGCGGCGAGATCGGCGGCCGCCACTTCGGACAATAGGCTCTGCGCTTCGGCGCTGCGCGCCGCGGCTGCGGCCAGCATGGCCTCCGCATCGCCGAACGCCTCGCGCAGGCCGGGCATGCATTGCGTGCGCAGCCGGCTGCGTGCGTAGCGTGGGTCGGCGTTGCTCGGGTCGTCGGCAAATGGCAGGCGGTGACGGCGCAGGTAGGCATCGATGGCCGTGGCCGGCATCTCCAGCCAGGGCCGCGCCCAGACGATGCCGTTGCGTAGCACCTGCCGCGGCATCGCCGACAAACCGGCCGGGCCGGCACCGCGCAAGGCTTGCAGCAGAAAGGTCTCGGCCTGGTCGCGGCGATGATGAGCCAACAGCACGAGATCGGCCTGGGCCTCGTGCGCCATCGCCGCCAGCGCGAGGTAGCGGCCGCGGCGAGCCCAGGCCTCGACACTCTCTGCCGGGCCGGGTTGGCCGGCCAGTCGCTGCATGGCAAAGTTCACCGCCCAGCGGCGGCAACGGTCGGCGACCAAGTCGGCCCATGCGTCGGCCGCGGGATGCAGGCCGTGATGGACATGCAGCGCAATGACACCGATGCGCAGCGCGCTCGCCGTGCGCGCCGTGCAATGCAGCAAGGCCATCGAATCGCGGCCGCCGCTGACGGCCACCGCGACGAGCTTGTTCACCGCTCTTTGGTGTCGCCGAACCGGCCGTAGGACTGCAGGCGCTGGTAGCGACGCTCGAGCAGTTCCTTGGGCTTGAGGTCGACCACCTGGCGCAGCGCATCGCCCAAGGCGCGCTTGAGCGAAGCGCTCATGGCCTTGGGGTCGCGATGAGCGCCGCCGACGGGTTCGTTGACGATCTTGTCGACCACGCCCAGCGCCTTCAGTCGGTGCGCGGTGATACCCAATGCGTCGGCCGCATCGGCGGCGCGTTCGGCCGACTTCCACAGGATCGAGGCACAGCCTTCAGGCGAGATCACCGAGTACACCGAGTACTGCAGCATCAGCAACTGGTCACCGACCGACAGCGCCAGCGCCCCACCCGAGCCGCCTTCGCCGATGATGGTGACGATGATCGGTACTTCGAGCTGCGCCATCTCGAAAATGTTGTGGCCGATGGCCTCGCTCTGCCCGCGCTCTTCGGCGCCGATGCCCGGGTATGCGCCGGGGGTGTCGATGAAGGTGAACAGCGGCAGCTTGAACTTCTCGGCCAGGCGCATCAGGCGCAACGCCTTGCGATAACCCTCGGGCCGGCTCATGCCGAAATTGCGCAGGCCGCGCTCCTTGGTGTCGCGACCCTTTTGCTGGCCGATGACCAGGCAGGCCTGGCCGTTGAAGCGTGCCAGGCCGGCAACGATGGACAAGTCGTCGGCGTACGAGCGGTCGCCGTGCAACTCGGTGAATTCGGTGAACAGGTCGTTGATGTAATCCAGGGTATACGGGCGCTGCGGGTGGCGTGCGATCTGCGTCACCTGCCAGGGCGTCAGGCTCGAATAGATGTCCTTGGTCAGCTGCTGGCTCTTCTTGTCCAGGCGCTCGATCTCGTCGGAGATGTCGACCGCCGACTCGTTTTGCACGAAGCGCAACTCTTCGATCTTGGCGTCGAGCTCGGCGATCGGTTGCTCGAACTCGAGGAAGTGGCGTTTGCTCATGCTTGAGTCCTCTCCCATCAATAGTCGACTGGCAACGGGTCCAGGCTGCGCCACACATACCAGGTGGCGACGGACTTGAACGGCGCCCAGGCGTCGCCGACTTCACGCGCCTCGGCGCGCGTCACCGGCTCGCCGCTGAAGTAGTTGAGGCTGATGCCCTTGATCAGGCCGAGGTCGTCGAGCGGCATCACGTTCGGGCGCATCAAGTGGAAGATCAGGAACATCTCGGCCGTCCAGCGGCCGATGCCGCGGATCGCCACCAACTCGTCGACGATGGCTTCGTCGTCCATCTGCGTCCATTGGCTCACATGCACCAGGCGCTCGTCGAAATGCTTGGACAGATCGCGCAGGTACTCGCACTTGCGCGCCGACAGGCCGGCGCTGCGCATCGTCGTGAGGTCCAGGCCCAGCACGGCCTGTGGTGCCAGTCGCGTGGCCGGTGTCGGCAGCAGGGCGGCAAAGCGGTCCCACACCGATTGCGCGGCCTTGACCGAAATTTGCTGGCCGACGATGGAACGTGCCAGCGTCGTGAAGGCATCGCCGCGGCTTTGCAGTCGGGCCCCGCCGAATCGGGGGATCAGTTTCTTCATCACCCGATCGCGCCGTGCCAGATGCTTGCAGGCATCATCCCAGTAGCCGGGAGTGACGATGGCGGCAGGCGCCGCGCCAGGGGTGCGAGCCATACTCAGGCGTTGACCCAGGTCGTGCCTTGCGGCGAATCCTTCAGCTCGATGCCCTGGTCGGCGAGCTGCTTCGCGGATCCGGTCGGCCTCGGCGAAGTCGCGCGCCTTCTTGGCCGCTGCGCGGGCCGAATCAGGCCGTCGATGGCCGCCTCGTCGATCGCATGCGCCGCCTTGCAGGTAAGCTCGCGGCTCCTGCTGCAGGATGCCCGAGCGTCGCACCGAGCGCCGCGCAGCAGTGCCGCGGTCTGCGGCCGAGCGTGTGCGGTTCAACTTCGCTGGCCAGGTCGAACAGCACGGCCAGCGCGAGCGGCGTGTTGAAGTCTTCGTTCATTGCGGCGCGGAAAGCCGCCGCCGCCGGCTGCGACCAGTCGATCTCGCCCGGCCGAGGCCGCGACCCCGTCGAGTGCGGTGTAAAGCCGGCGCAATGCCGTGCGCGCGTCGTCGAGGTGCACGTCGCTGAAGTTGAACGGGCTGCGGTAATGCGTGCGCAACATGAAAAACCGCAGCGTCTCGCCGTCGTAGCGCTTCAATACCTCGCGGATGGTGAAGAAGTTGCCCAGCGACTTGGACATCTTCTGGTTGTCGACATTGAGGAAGCCGTTGTGCAGCCAATAGCGGACGAACGGGCCGCCGCTGGCGCCCTCGCTCTGCGCGATCTCGTTCTCGTGGTGCGGGAACGTCAGGTCCATGCCGCCGCCGTGGATGTCGAACGTGCTCGCCGAGCATGGCGCAGGCCATGGCCGAGCACTCGATGTGCCAGCCCGGGCGGCCGGGGCCGTAGGGGCTGTCGCACTTGGCGTCTGCGGGCTCGTCGGCCTTGGCCGCCTTCCAGAGCACGAAGTCGAGCGGATCGCTCCTTGCCGTCGAGCACGGCCACCCGCTCGCCGGCGCGCAACTCGTCGAGCGATCTTGCCCGACAGCTTGCCGTAGCCGGGGAACTTGCGCACCGCGAAGTTGACGTCGCCATTGGAGGCGCGGTAGGCCAGGCCCTTGGTCTCGAGTTGGCCGATCAGGCCGAGCATCTGCGGCACGTAATCGGTGGCCCGCGGCTCGTGCGTGGGCGCGACGACGCCGACGGCGCCGAGGTCGGCGCGCATGGCCGCGATCATCTCGTCGGTCAACTCACGGATCGTGATCTTGCGCTCCAGTGCGCGCTTGATGATCTTGTCTTCGATGTCGGTGATGTTGCGCACATAGGTCACGTCATAGCCCAGCGTGCGCAACCAGCGGTAGACGACGTCGAAAGCCATCATCATGCGCAGGTGCCCCATGTGGCACAGGTCGTAGATGGTCATGCCGCAGACGTACATGCCGACCCGTCCCGCGCGCAAGGGATGAAACTCTTCGAGCGAGCGGCTCAGGGTGTTGTGGATGCGCAGGGCCATCGATGCGAGAAACGTGACAGCGGCCTCGGTGCAGATGAGTGCAGGAGGCCGCTCGGTAGAATCCAAACCCAGTATAGCGGGCGCATCGTCCGTGTCGATGGAGTGAAGGACCAATGAAAACCCGTCTTGCGATCGTCTTGTGCGCTGCACTAATGGCCGCCCCCGCCCTGGCCCAGAAAGTGCGCCTGGCCACCAGCCTGGGCGACATCGTGGTCGAACTCGAACGCGAAAAAGCGCCGAAAACAGTTGACAACTTCCTGCAATACGTGAAGGCGGGCCACTACGACGGCACGATCTTTCACCGCGTGATCGACAACTTCATGATTCAGGGCGGCGGCATGAAGTCCGATCTGAGCGAGAAGGCCACCCGGGCGCCGATTGCCCTGGAGAGCCGCAGCGGCTTGTCCAATCAACGCGGCACGCTGGCGATGGCGCGCACGATGGATCCGAATTCGGCCACCGCCCAGTTCTTCATCAACCTGAAGGACAACGCCTTTCTCGATCAGCCCAATGCGCGCGACGGCAACGGTTATGCGGTGTTCGGCCATGTGGTCGCCGGCATGGACGTGGTCGACAAGATCCGGCTGGTGCCGGTGGCCGACAAGGGCGGGCACCAGAACGTACCGCTGACGCCGGTGACCATCAAGAAAGCCACTGTGGAGAAATGAGATGAGCAAGAACGTTGAGATGGTCACCAGCGCCGGCACCCTGCGCATCGAACTCGACGACGTGAAGGCCCCGGCCAGCGTCGCCAATTTCCTGGCCTACGCGGCCAAGGGCCACTACGACAACACGGTGTTCCACCGGGTCATCAAGGGCTTCATGGTGCAAGGCGGCGGCTTCGAGCCGGGCATGAAACAAAAGCCCACCGATGCAGCCATCACCAACGAAGCCAACAACGGCCTGAAGAACCAGCATTACACGCTGGCGATGGCGCGAACCTCCGCGCCGCATTCAGCGACCGCGCAGTTCTTCATCAACACCACCGACAACGGCTTCCTGGACTTCAAGAGTGAATCGCCGCAGGGCTGGGGCTACGCCGTGTTCGGCCGCGTGGTGGCCGGCACCGAGGTCGTCGACGCCATCGAGTCTGCGCGCACCGGACGCAAGGGCGGCCACGACGATGTGCCGTTGGAGGACGTGGTCATTCAGCGTGTGGTTGCGCTGTAGCGGAATCGGCGTTGCAGCGCCATGGCGATGACCGCGGCGCCGGCGCTGCCCGGCTTGTTCACACTCGACGCGCAGCCCGGTTGGCAGGCCATCGAGTTCATCTCCGATCTGCATTTGAGCCAGCAGTCGCCGCGTACCGTCGCAGCCTGGGCGGACTACCTGGCGCGCAGCAGTGCTGACGCGATCTATATCCTCGGCGACCTGTTCGAGGTCTGGATCGGCGACGACGCCCGCCAACCCGGCCGTTTCGAATACCGCGTTGGCGACATCCTCGCGGCCGCCGCCGCTCGCCGTGTCATGGGCTTCATGGCCGGCAATCGGGACTTCCTGGTCGGCCAGGCGATGCTCGCCTCGTGCGGTGTGGCCGCCCTGCCCGACCCGACCTTGCTCTCGGCCTGGGGCCGCCGCGTACTGCTGACCCACGGCGACGCCTTGTGCCTGGGTGACGAGCCTTACCAGGCCTTTCGCCGCCAGGTGCGCAGTGCGGCGTGGCAGCGCGACTTTCTGAGCCAATCATTGGTCACTCGCGAGCAACTGGCGCGCCAGATGCGCGACGCCAGCGAGGACGGCAAGCGGCGCCGGCCTGTCGCCGACTGGGTCGACGTCGATGTGTCCGCCGCGCTGGCCTGGCTGGACGCCGCGGGCAGCCGCGAGATGGTGCATGGGCACACCCATCGCCCGGGTAGCGAGCGGCTGGCGCCAGGCTACACGCGCCATGTGCTGAGCGACTGGGACTGCGACGCCGAGCCGATGCGGGCGCAGGTGCTGCGCCTGACCAGTGCCGGTTTTTCGCGCCAAGATCTCGTGCCGTGATCCGGCGTTGGTGGCAGGCCCTGCGGCAACGGCGCGAGCGGCGCGTGCTCGAGCGGCGTGCCATCGACGACGGGCTTTGGCGGCAAATCCTTGCGCAGCTGCCGTTTCTGGCCTCGCGCCCGGCGCACGACCTCGAGCGCCTGCGTCGACTGGCCAGCCTGTTCCTGGATCGCAAGGAGTTCAGTGGTGCCGGCGGCTTCGTCGTCGACGACGCGACCGCCTTGTCGGTGGCCGTGCAAGCCTGCCTGCCTGTGCTCGAGCTGGGTATCGAGCAGTACGACGGCTTCGTCGGTATCGTGATGCACGCCGACGCGGTGGTGGCTGCACGGGAGGTCACGGACGAGCATGGCGTCGTGCACCACTACGACGAGGTCCTGGCCGGCGAGGCCATGCAGGGCGGCCCGCTGATGCTGAGTTGGGCCGATGTGCAGGGCGGCGACGCGGTCGAGGCCTCGTCGGCGGCCTACAACGTCGTGATCCACGAGTTCGCCCATGTGCTCGACATGCGCGACGGCGTGCCCGACGGTGTGCCGTTGCTGCCCACAGCCGCCGATCGGCAGGCCTGGCTGGCCGTGTTGACACCCGAGTACGACCGCTTTTGCGAGCGCGTGGTCTGCGGTTACGAAACCGTGCTCGATGCCTACGCCGCCGAGTCGCCCGACGAGTTCTTCGCCGTGGCGTCGGAGGCGTTCTTCGTCACGCCCCGCGAACTGAAAGAAGAACAGCCGGCGTTGTACCGGCTGCTGGCTTCGTTCTACCGGCAGGACCCGGCCGCGCTCTAGCTTCTTATGAGGCCGTAGCCGATTCCGCCTTCGGCTTGTCGCTCTTCTTCGGCGGCTGGATGTCGAGCAGGGTCTGGCCCGCGTCGTCGACATCCACCGTCAGGCGCCCACCATCGACAAGGCGCCCGAACAACAACTCGTCGGCCAGCGCGCGGCGTACGGTGTCCTGGATCAGGCGCTGCATTGGCCGCGCGCCCATCAACGGGTCGAAACCCTTCTTGGACAGGTGTGTGCGCAGTTTGTCGGTGAACGTGACTTCGACCTTCTTCTCGGCCAGTTGGGCCTCGAGTTCGAGCAGGAATTTATCGACCACGCGCAGGATGATTTCTTCATCCAGCGCACGGAAGCTGATCGTCGCGTCCAGCCGGTTGCGAAACTCGGGCGTGAACAGGCGCTTCAGATCGGCCATCTCGTCGCCTGCTTCGCGCTTGGTCGTGAAGCCGATCACCGACTTGTTCATGGTCTCGGCGCCGGCGTTGGTGGTCATGATGATGACTACGTTGCGAAAGTCCGCCTTGCGCCCGTTGTTGTCGGTCAAGGTGCCGTGGTCCATCACCTGCAGCAGCACGTTGAAGACATCCGGATGCGCCTTTTCGATCTCGTCGAGCAACAACACGGCATGCGGCTTTTTCGAGATCGCCTCGGTCAGCAGCCCGCCTTGGTCAAAACCGACATAACCGGGCGGCGCGCCGATCAAGCGGCTGACTGCGTGCCGCTCCATGTATTCGCTCATGTCGAAGCGGATCAACTCGATGCCCATGATGAAGGCGAGTTGTTTGGCGACTTCGGTCTTGCCGACGCCGGTCGGGCCGCTGAACAGGAACGAGCCGATCGGCTTCTCCGGTCGGCCCAGGCCCGAACGCGCCATCTTGATGGCTGCCGCCAAGGCGTCGATCGCCGGCTCCTGGCCGAAGACGACACTCTTCAGGTCGCGGTCGAGGGTTTTCAGCTTGCCGCGGTCATCGCTCGACACGCTGGCCGGCGGAATGCGCGCGATCTTGGACACGATCTCCTCGACCTCGCTGCGCGTGATCGTCTTCTTCTGCTTGTTCTTGGGCAGGATTCGCTGTGCCGCGCCGGCCTCGTCGATGACGTCGATCGCCTTGTCGGGCAGATGGCGATCATTGATGTACTTGGCCGACAACTCGGCCGCGGCCTGCAACGCGCCGAGTGCGTACTTGACGTTGTGATGCTCCTCGAAGCGCGACTTCAGGCCCTTGAGAATCTCGACCGTCTGCTCGATCGAGGGCTCGACCACCTCGACCTTCTGGAAGCGCCGCGACAGCGCCGCATCCTTCTCGAAGATGCCGCGGTATTCGGTGAAGGTGGTGGCGCCTATGCACTTGATCTGGCCATTGGACAGCGCCGGCTTCAACAGATTGCTGGCGTCTAGGGTGCCGCCCGAAGCTGCGCCGGCACCGATCAGGGTGTGGATCTCGTCGATGAACAGGATCGCACCGCTCTGCTCCTTCAACTGCTTGAGCACGCCCTTCAGGCGTTGCTCGAAGTCCCCGCGGTATTTGGTGCCGGCCAGCAATGCGCCCATGTCCAGGGCATATACGTTGGCATCGGCCAGCACTTCGGGCACGTCACCCTGCGTGATGCGCCAGGCCAGGCCCTCGGCGATGGCGGTCTTGCCGACGCCGGCTTCACCGACCAGCAGCGGATTGTTCTTGCGCCGACGGCACAAGACCTGGATCACGCGTTCGACCTCGAGCTCGCGGCCGATCAAGGGGTCGATGCGACCGTCGCGCGCCGCCTGATTCAGGTTTTGCGTGAACTGGTCCAGCGGCGAGGCCTTCGCGTCGCTGGCCTCCTCCTTCTCACTCTCGTTGTTGCCGCTCTCGCTGGACTTGGTCGGCTCCGGCGGGTCGCTCTTCTTGATGCCGTGGGCGATGAAGTTGACGACATCCAGGCGCGTCACGCCCTGCTGGTGCAGGTAGTACACGGCATGCGAATCCTTCTCGCCGAAGATCGCCACCAGGACGTTGGCGCCGGTGACTTCCTTCTTGCCGCTGCCGGTCGACTGCACATGCATGATCGCGCGCTGGATGACACGCTGAAATCCGAGCGTCGGCTGGGTGTCGACTTCGTCGTCACCGCCCACAGTTGGCGTGTTCTCCTTGATGAACGCCGCCAGGCTCTTCCTCAGGTCTTCGATATTGGCGGCGCAGGCACGCAGCACCTCGGCCGCCGACGGGTTGTCGAGCAGCGCCAGCAGCAGGTGCTCGACGGTGATGAACTCGTGACGCTGCTGGCGCGCTTCGACGAACGCCATGTGCAGGCTGACTTCCAACTCTTGCGCAATCATGCGGCCTCCATAATGCATTGCAGCGGGTGGCCGGCACGCTTGGCGGCGGCTTGCACCAGTTCGACCTTGGTCGCGGCGATATCCTTGCTGTAGACCCCGCACACCCCCCGACCCTCGTGGTGGATCTTGAGCATGATCTGCGTCGCGGTGTCGATGTCGCGCAGGAAGTACTCCTGCAGCATCAGCACGACAAATTCCATCGGCGTGTAATCGTCATTCAGCATCACGACCTGAAACAGCTTGGGTGGCTCGACCCGTTGTTCCTGCCGTTCGGCCAGTACCGTGCCCTGCCCGTCTTCGCGTCCGGGCGCGCGCGCCGGATCAGGCGCGGTAGGCGCCTTTGGCGGCGGGGATGGGGGCTCGGCGGGCATGATGTGATTCTATCGAGTTGGGCTTCACACACGGCCCAGGCGGGTATCTGGTGCCGGTGACGCAAGTCTCAACCCACCGCCGGTTGTGGCGTGCAACCTTGACACGGCGTCGGCAAGATCCCGACAATCCCGCCTGCATTGCAAGCCGTTGCATTGCTGCAGGAGCAGAGCTATGGCCTTCGGTACCGTCAAGTGGTTCAACGACGCCAAGGGATTCGGCTTCATCGAGCCCGAAGCGGGGGGCGCCGACGTATTCGCCCATTTCTCCTGCATCCAGATGGACGGGTTTCGCACCCTCAAGCAGGGCGGGCGGGTCGCGTTCGACCTGGTGCTGGGCCCCAAGGGCGACCAGGCGCAAAACATCCGGCCGGTCGATGCCCAGGGCGTACCGCTGACGGCAGGCGCGCCGAGCTGAATCAGGCCAGTGCCCCCTAAGGTACAGCTGCGCCTTGCCAGGCAGCGGCTTGTTCGGCATGATTCCCCGATCATGGAATCAGGGAGTTGAGCATGAACAAGAAGCTGCTGGTCGCTGCACTGTTTGTCGCGTTGCAAGCAGGCTGCGCACACCGCGACTACGGACAACATCCGCCGGCTCCGTACGGAAGCTGCCCATGCCCGAACCCGGCCAATCCGCAAGTGACTGTCGACGGCAAGACGCTCAAGCTCGATCAGGAGATCTCGCTGTTTGCGCCAGGCGTGCGTGGATCGGTGACTTGGTCATTGCCGGCCAAGTCGGGGCTTAGCTTTCCAAGCAACGGTATCGTGATCGAGGGCAGGCTGCTGGATCAAGTGATCCGGGGCAAAGTGGTCAGCGTCGCTCTGGACCCGGAGCAAAAGGAAATCGTCGATTGCCGACCATCCAGCGACGGTTTGCAGTTCAGCTGCTTCAACAATCACACGTTTGCGGGTGTCTACAAATACACCATTCGTGTCAGGAGTGGCGATCAGGTGATTGAGCGTGATCCGGTAATGGTCAACATGTGAGTTTGGGGGTCACCGCACACTGCTCAGCCAGTCTCTTGCCTCGGCCATGGCGACATCGGGGGCCAGTGCTAGGCCTTGTTCCTCCGCATGGGCGAACGCCTGAATACCCAACGCTTGCCTTGAGCGAGCGACGAGGGGCGTCAAGAATGCTTCGTCGGCCGGGTCGCGCCGAAGCCCGGTTTGTCCAGTTTGTGCTTGTGCCATTCCAAAGAATCTAGCGGCTATCGACCAGTCTTCTTGGCAGGCCGCCAATCCAGCGCAGACATCCAGGCCGCTCTGTGCCACCGGCTTGGACCCCGTCTCCAATGCAATCGCGAAGACCTCTCGCAACATGTCACGCGTGCGAGCAAGCGCGGATGTACCGATCGAGATCATCGCAAGATTGAGGAGATTTAAGGCAATGCTGCTTCGATCGTTCAATTCGCGAGTGATAGCCAGGGCCGTCTCGTATAGAGGAGCTGCTTCATCAAGCCGTCCGTCCGATCGATTGAGCATCGCCAACGCGTTTAGCGCAGCAGCCAACTCTCGCTTGATTCCCAATTTCCGGGCCATTGCGACTGCCTCTTCGAGGTGATGACGAGCGGCTACCGGATCACCCTGGCCAAGACATGCCATCCCAAGCGGTTGAAGGACGGCCGCCGCCCATTTCTCATTGCCTGTTTCGCGGGCGATCGACAGACTCTCGGAAAGATAAGTTCTCGCCTCGCCGTCACGTCCCATGAAGACGTACATCTGACCCGCCCCGGCAAGCGCCTGGCACCGGAAATCGTTGCGGTCTTGCATGCCCGAACGGTCAAGGACCTCCACGCTAAATCGCAAACCCAGGCTCAAGAGCCCGCGATAGATCCAGTACGGGCGCAAGGCGTGCGCCATTCGCAACCCAAGCTCGCCGGCATTCGTCGCGCTTTGGCTCCAGGCATGCGCGAAGAGAAAGTTCTCCCGCTCCTGGTCGAGCCGCGCGAGCCATTGGCCTTGCTGCGGCCCCGCCAACTCCGGCCTCGCCGTCTCTGCGAACGTCAGATAGAAGTCGAAGTGTCGCGTTCGGGTCGAAGGTGCGTCCACCGTTTCACTCAATCGCTCTTGCGCGTAGTGCCGCACCGTGTCCAGCATCCGATACCGCTCGCCGCCGACTTCCATCACGACCAGCGACTTCTCCACCAAATGGGTCAGTAGATCGAGCACCTCCGTCTGCTCGATCTCGCCACCCGCGCCCACAAGCTCGACAGACTGAAGGGTCCACCCCCCGGCAAACACCGACAAACGCTGGAACAGCGCGCGCTCTTTCGGTGGCAACAGGTCATAGCTCCAATCGATCAAAGCCCGCAAGGTGCGTTGACGTGGCAGCACGGTTTGGTCACCCGTGACCAACAAACGGAATCGATCGTTCAAGCGCGCAGAAATGCTGTCGACCGAGAGTGCACGGGTGCGCGCCGCTGCCAGCTCGATCGCCAGCGGAATGCCGTCCAATCGATGGCAGATGTCCGTCACGGCCGGGGCGTTCTTCTCAGTCACGCGAAACGCCGGTTGTACAGCCGTCGCGCGGTCGATGAACAAGCGCACTGCCTCGTGGCTGGTCAGCTCAGCGAGGGATACATTCTTGTTTGGGTCAGGCGCCGACAGCGTCGGTACGTAGTACGCCGTTTCACCGGCAATCTGCAGCGGGTCGCGGCTGGACGCCAGGATCTTGAGGCGCGGCCCGGCTTGCAGCAATTGCTTGGTTAGTTCGGCACAGGCGTGCACCACATGTTCGCAATTGTCCAAAATGATCAGCAATTGCCGGTCACGGACGAATTTGACCAACGCGTCGATAACCGGGCGCCCGGCTTCCTCCTTGACGCCCAGTACCGAGGCCACCGCTTGCGCCACCAATTGCGGGTCGGACAACGCCGCCAGTTCGATGAGCCACACGCCGTCGGCGTACTCGTCCAGCACCTCGGCGCCCAGTTGCACCGACAGGCGCGATTTGCCGATGCCGCCCATGCCCAGCAGCGTAGCGAGCCGGTTCGAGTGCAGCATCGCCTTCACTTCAGCGACCTCGCGCTCGCGCCCGACGAATGAGTTGAGCTGCTGAGGCAGGTTGTTCGGCGTGCCCTCCAGCGAACGCAGCGGCGGAAAGTCGCCACGCAAGCCTGGGTGCACCAGTTGGAAAACTTGCTCGGGGCTGCTCAGGTCGCGCAAGCGCACCCGGCCCAAGTCACGCAGCGTCGCGGCGCCGGGCAGTTCTTCGAGGACAAAGTCAGCCACCGCGCGGGACAGCAATGTCTGGCCGCCATGGGCCACGCTCATTACACGCGCGGCGCGATTCACATCGGGGCCGTAGTAGTCGTTGTCGCGGCGTTGATACGTACCGGAATGCAGACCGCAGCGAACATTGAGAACCACGCCGAGCGTGGCGTCTGGGCAGCGATAGTGCCAGTTGCATCTGCAATGCAGCGTGCAGTGCATCTAGCGCGCAATCGAATGCGGCATGGACGCCGTCACCCGTGGACTTGACGACGGTGCCGTGATGCTCAATAACAGCCGTTCGGACAATCCGGTCGTGTTGCGCCAACACCTGCGGCATTCGATCGGGCATCTGCTCCCACAGCCGAGTGCTGCCCTCGATGTCTGAAAAGAGGAACGTGGCTGTGGCTGGCGCTTCGGACACGGCTAAGACTCTTCGCAGCTGAGGGACTGTCGATCACTGGGTCACTCGCGCGGTCCAGGGCGGCACACCGCGCGTGCAATTTCTCGATTTTCGGCTGTAGCGCTGATTGCCGCATCGGCGCCAACCCCTGATGCATGATTGCGCTCGCGAGCGACGCTTCCGGTCGATTTCTTGGTCGATTGAGGCCCGAAGCGGGGGGGCGCCGACGTATTGGCTCATTTCTCCTGCATCCAGATGGACGGGTTTCGCACCCTCGGGCAAGGCGGGCGGGTCGCGTTCGACCTGGTGCTGGGCCCCAAGGGCGACCAGGCGCAAAACATCCGGCCGGTCGATGCCCAGGGCGTACCGCTGACGGCGGGTGCGCCGAGCGCCGCGGCCTGAGGCTGATTTACATGTGGTCGATCATCACCTGGCCGAAGCCGGAGCACGACACCTGCGTCGCCCCTTCCATCAGGCGCGCGAAGTCGTAGGTCACCTTCTTGCTGGCGATCGAACGCTCCATCGAGGCAATCAGCAAATCGGCCGCAGCCGTCCAGCCCATGTGGCGCAGCATCATCTCGGCTGACAGGATTTCCGAGCCCGGATTGACGTAATCCTTGCCGGCATACTTTGGCGCGGTGCCGTGGGTGGCCTCGAACATGGCCACCGAGTCCGACAGATTGGCGCCCGGTGCGATGCCGATGCCACCGACCTGCGCCGCAAGCGCATCGCTGATGTAGTCGCCGTTCAGGTTCAGCGTGGCGATCACCGAATACTCGGCCGGGCGCAGCAGGATCTGCTGCAGGAAGGCGTCGGCGATCATGTCCTTGACGATGATGTCCTTGCCGGTCTTGGGATTCTTGAACTTGCACCACGGGCCGCCGTCGATCGGCACGGCGCCGAATTCGCGCTGCGCCAGCGCATAACTCCAGTCACGGAAGCCACCCTCGGTGAACTTCATGATGTTGCCCTTGTGCACGATGGTCATGCTGGGCTTGTCGTTATCGATGGTGTACTGAATCGCCTTGCGCACCAGGCGTTCAGTGCCTTCGCGGCTGACCGGCTTGATGCCGATGCCCGAGGTGTTGGGGAAACGGATCTTCTTGACACCCAGTTCCTCGGTCAGGAACTTGATCAGCTTCTTGGCCTTGTCGCTCTCGGCCTCGAACTCGATGCCGGCGTAGATGTCTTCCGAGTTCTCGCGGAAGATGACCATGTTGGTCTTCTCGGGCTCCTTGACCGGGCTGGGTACGCCCTTGAAATACTGGATCGGGCGCAGGCAGACGTAGAGGTCGAGTTCCTGGCGCAGCGCGACGTTCAGGCTGCGGATGCCACCGCCCACCGGTGTCGTCAGCGGGCCCTTGATCGAAACCACATACTCGCGCACGACGGCCAGCGTCTCTTCGGGCAACCACACGTCGGGGCCGTAGATCTTGGTCGACTTCTCGCCGGCATAGACCTCCATCCAATGAATCTTCTTCTTGCCGCCGTAGGCCTTGGCCACCGCCGCATCGACGACCTTGAGCATCACCGGCGTGATGTCCAGTCCGGTGCCGTCGCCCTCGATGAACGGAATGATCGGATGGTCTGGTACGTTGAGCGAATAGTCCTTGTTGACGGTGATCTTCTTGCCGCCGTCGGGGACCTTGATGTGCTGGTACATGGTGGGCGCGGGCTCCGGGTTGTTCGATCGAATCGTGAGTCGGAAATTCTAGTTCACGCAGTCGGTGCGTTCAGGCCTGGCGCTGGCGCTTGTAGCGCAGGCGGCGGGCTTCTTTCGGGTCGACGCGCAGCGGGCGATAAAGCTCGATGCGGTCGCCGTCGCGCAGTATGTGGTCCAACGGCTGCGCTCGACCCCAGACACCGCAGCGAAGCTTGTCCGATGTCAATCCGTGCTGCGTGAGCCAGCCGCTGGCGTTCAATGCATCGGCGACGCAGCTGCCAGACGGCAGCTCGAGGCTCATGCGTTGCACCTGCCGCGCTGCCGGGCTGTACACCAGCTCGACACGTAACAGGGGGTCATCGTGGGCCATGAACCTGCTCGGCGCGCTGCACGAATGAATCCACGAATGTGTTGGCGATGCGATCGAAGACAGGGCTCACCACGGCTTCGAGCGCCAGGTTGGCGAAGGCGTATCGCAGGTCGAACTCGATGCGACAGGCATGTGGTTCGTCGCCGCTCTCGGCACCGGCGCGGGCCAGGGGCAGGAAGCGCCAGGTACCGTCCAACAGCGAAAACGGGCCGTCCACCAGTTGCACCGTGATTTCCTCGTCGGGGCGCTGTCGATTGCGCGTCGTGAAGGCGTGGCGCACACCGCCCTTGGCCAGCGTCAGGCGCGCCGTCATGCCGCCGCGTCACGCTCCAATACTTCGGCGCGTTCGCACCAGGGCAGGAACGATGGGTAGTCCTCGACGGCCACCACCAAGTCGTACATCTCGCGCGGCGAGTACCACAGCAGGACGGACTTCTTGACGTGCTTCATACAATCGCCCGATTCTAGAAGCGCCCCTCATGTCGATTGCCGAGAACCGCCGCGCCCGTCACGAGTACCACGTCGAGGAGACCTACGAGGCAGGCATGGTCCTTTCAGGGTGGGAGATCAAGGCCATCCGCGCCGGCCAGGTCCAGCTGACCGACGGCTACGTGGTCATTCGCGACGGCGAGCTGCACCTGATCGGCTGCCGCATCAACGCCCTGCGCTCGCGCCTCGACCCACGTGCGGCCCGAGCCCGACCGGACCAAGAAGCTGCTGATGCACAAGGAAGAGATCCGCCGCCTCATCGGCAAGGTCGAGCAAAAGGGCTTCACCCTGGTGCCGCTGGACCTGCACTACAAGGGCGGTCGCGTCAAAGCCACCATCGCGCTGGCCAAGGGCAAGGCCGAGCACGACAAGCGCAATACCGAGAAGCAGCGTGACTGGGAGCGCGAGAAGGGCCGCCTGATGCGGCACAAGGTCAGCGCCAAGACCTGATCACGCGCCGAGCGCAGCCAGCGCCTGGGTGCAGTCGGCAATCAGGTCGTCGACGGCCTCGAGACCGAGCGAGAAGCGCACCACCGTACCGCGCCAGTGCCGCTCGATGGCGCATCTGCGCCAGGTTGTAGGGCACGGACCAGGCTCACCGGCCCGGCCCACGAGTAGCCGATCCGGAACAGCTTCAGTGCATCGACAAAAGCGTCGACCTGCAGCGGGGTGAACCGTTCGTCGAAGACCACCGAGAACAAGCCCGCGGCCGCGCTGCACGATGACTGCCAGTGTTGGTGGCCCGGCGACGCCGGCAGCGCCGGATGCAGCACCTGCACGATTTCGGCGCGCCCGGCCCACCATTGGGCGAGCGCCCGCGCCGCGCGGTCCTGCGCCTCATAGCGCACGCGAATCGTCGGCAGCGAACGCAATATCGCCTCGACGTCGTTGGCGCCCACGCCCCAGCCCATGCGCATGTGGGTGAACTTGAGTTTCAGGTGCAGCGCCTCGTCGCGCGTCGTCACCGAGCCCATCAGCACGTCGCCGCCGCCCGACGGGTACTTGGTCAAGGCCTGGATCACGATATCGGCACCCAGGCCGCCACCCAGATCGAAGCCGTTGAAGGCCACGCCCGCGCCCCAGGTGTTGTCGAGCGCGGTCACGACGCCGCGCGCCCGGGCAATGCGCCAGCAGCGCGTGCAGATCGGGAAACTCCATCGTCACCGACCCCGCCGCCTCGAGCCACAACAGTCGCGTGGCGGGCGTGATCGCCCGCGCCAGCGCTGTCGGGATCCATCGGGTCGTAGACGCGGTGCGTGATGCCCCAGCCGGCCAGTTCGCCGCTGGCCAGCGTCCTTGCTCGGCCCATAGGCGTTGTCGGGCAATCAGCACCTCGTCGCCGGCCTTCAGCAGTGCCATGTCGACCAGCGTGATCGCCGCCAGGCCGCTGGGCACCAGCAGCGTCTGCAAACCGCCTTCGAGTGTGGCGATGCGCTCCTCCAGCAGGAAGGTGGTCGGCGTGCCGTGCAGGCCGTAGGTGTAGCCGGCCTTGGACTTCCAGTTGCGCGCGCGCATCGCTGCGGCACTCGCGAAGATACACGGTCGAGGCCTTGTACACCGGCGCCTGCGGCGCCTCGAAGCCCGCCGGCGGTCGGTACGGGTGGTGGATCAGCGCAGTGCTCGGGGTCTTTGTCGTTCATGGTCATACCGGCATGGCAATCAGGTCGTGGCCTTCGGCGGCGACGACCTTGGCGCGCGTGAACTCGCCGACCTTCAAGGTCTTGCGACGCCTTCTCGGGCGGCAGCAGGCGCACCGTGCCGTCGATCTCCGGCGCGTCGGCATAGCTGCGCCCGACGCCGCCCTTGCGGCCGAGCGCCGGCGCGGTGTCGATCAGCACCTGCATGGTCGCGCCGATGCGGCGCCGCAGCTTGGCGCCGAGACGCGCTTCGGCCACGGCCATGAAGCGCGCGCGGCGCTCCTCGCGCACTTCGACCGGCAGCGTGCCGGGCAGTTCGTTGGCCGCCGCGCCCTTGACCGGCGAATAGGCGAAGCAGCCGGCGCGGTCGATGCCGCGCCTCGCGCACGAAGGCGAGCAGGTGCTCGAACTCGGCCTCGGTCTCGCCCGGAAAACCGGCGATGAAGGTGCTGCGCACCACCATCTCGGGGCACAGCTCGCGCCAGCGCGCCAGACGCTCCAGGTTCTTCTCGCCGCTGGCCGGCCGCTTCATGCGCCTGAGCACATCCGGGTGCGAGTGCTGGAACGGCACGTCGAGGTAGGGCAGCACGCGCCCGGTGGCCATCAGCGGCAGCACCTCGTCGACATGCGGGTACGGATAGACGTAATGCAGCCGCACCCAGGCGCCGAAGCGCGTCGGCGAGCTCGGCCCAGCTTCTCGCACAGCTCGAACATGCGCGTCTTCACCGGCTGGCCGTCCCAGAAACCGGTGCGGTACTTGACGTCGACGCCGTAGGCGCTGGTGTCCTGGCTGACCACCAGCAACTCCTTCACGCCCGGCCTCGAACAGGCGCTCGGCCTCGTTCAGCACATCGCCGATCGGCCGCGACACCAGGTCGCCGCGCATCGACGGGATGATGCAAAACGTGCAGCGGTGGTTGCAGCCTTCGCTGATCTTCAGGTAGGCGTAGTGGCGCGGCGTCAGCTTGATGCCGATCTTGTCAAATGGCGGCAGGCACCAGGTCGACGAAGGGATCGTGCGGCTTGGGCAGGTGCAGGTGCACCGCGTCCATGACCTCCTGCGTCGCATGCGGGCCGGTGACGGCCAGCACGCTGCGGGTGCATCTGGCGCACCAGGTTGGCGCCGCTGCCGTCGTCGGCAGCCTTCGCCCCCAGGCAACCGGTGACGATGACGCGCCCGTTCTCGGCCAGCGCCTCGCCGATCGTGTCCAGACTTTCCTTGCACCGCCTCGTCGATGAAGCCGCAGGTATTGACGATCACCAGGTCGGCGCCGGCAAAACTCTTGCTCGTGGCGTAGCCCTCGGCGCTGAGCTGGGTCAGGATCAGCTCGGAATCGGTCAGGGCCTTGGGGCAGCCGAGCGAGACGAAGCCGACCTTGGGCGGCGCGGCAGTCGTTGCAGGATTCATGGGCGGGATTGTCCCGCATGGGCAGGGCCGCTACTTCTTGCCGGCCGCAAACCCGGCCAGCGGGAACAGCGCTCCCGCCTGCTTGCCCATCTGCTCCTGCATCTGCGCGAACAGGTGCTTCGATTGCTCGAGGTAGTTGCCCATCAGCCCTTGCATCATCGGTGCCTGACCGCTGACGAACTGGGTCCACATCTCGGGCGTGAAGTTCTTCGGGTCGTACAGGCCTTTGGACTGCTCGGCGAACCGCGCCTGCAAGTCGGTGAAGCCCTGCAGGTTCTGCTCGAGGTAGCTGCCCATCACGCCCTGCATGGCGTGGCCGTAAAAGCGAATGATCTGGGCCAGCGACTGGGTCGAGAACATCGGCACACCGGCGCTCTCTTCTTCCAGGATGATCTGCAGCAGGATGCTGCGTGTCAGGTCGTCGCCGGATTTCGCGTCACGCACTTCGAAGGCCTCGCTGTCGAGCACCATCTGCTTGACATCGGCCAGCGTGATGTAGCTGCTGCTCTGGGTGTCGTACAAGCGCCGGTTCGGGTACTTCTTCAGCACCCGCACCGCAGCGGCTGGCGCGGCTGGTTCACCGGCGGTTGGGCTGCTGCGACTGCGGCGGGCGCTGGACATGGGTGGCTGCTCCTCGGGGTACGGGCTGGCATTCATTCTAGGAGCGCGCACTTTGCGAGCGTCGGAGGGGTTTACCCGGTCGCAGACGACCATAGCACCACGGGTGTCGGGGATGGCGCTGCGTCGCCGATCGTGAGCGCACCCAGCAGGCGATCACGCGCCGCGATCGCGTCACTGCGGTTGCGTGCATGCACGCACGCCAGCCTGTCGTTGCGCTGCACGGCCATGCCGATCGCGCGCATTTGCGAGAAGCCCACGCGCGCATCGATGGTGTCGCTGGCGTGCAGGCGACCGCCGCCGAGCGCGATGACCGCCAGACCGATCGCCCGCGTGTCCATGGCGCAGACAAAGCCACTCGCGGGGGCCGGCACATCGACCACGACCGGCGCCTTCGACAGGCCCGCAAAACGAGCCGACAGCAGGTTTTTCGGTCCACCGAGTGCAGCCACCATGCGTGCGAAGCGTTCTGCGGCGTGGCCCCCATCGAGTGCCGCTTGCGCGCGGCGCTCGGCATCGGGCAGATCCTGCGCCAGGCCCGCCAGCACGAGCATGTGCGCCGCCAACGCCAGGGTCACCGCTCCCAGGCGCGGCTCTCGTGCAACGCCGGTCAGAAAGTCGATCGCCTCGCGCACTTCGAGCGCGTTGCCGGCATTGCGGCCCAGCACCTGGTTCATGTCGGTGATCAGCGCACGCGTCGGCAGGCCGGCGCCCGCTGCCACCTCGAGCAGGCTGTCGGCGAGTGCGCGTGCCTGCGACATCGTCTGGCAGAACGCGCCGTTGCCGACCTTGACGTCCATCACCAGCGCGCCCAGCCCCGCCGCCAGCTTCTTCGACAGGATGCTGGCGGTGATCAAGGGCACCGACTCGACCGTGGCCGTCACGTCGCGGATCGCGTACAGCCGGCGGTCGGCCGGCGCCACACGTGCGCTGGCGCCGACGATCGCGCAACCGGCGTCGCGCAGCACGCGCGTGAGCAGCGTACGGCCCGGGGCCACGTTGTAGCCGGCCAGGCTCTGCATCTTGTCCAGCGTGCCGCCGGTGTGGCCGAGGCCGCGGCCGCTGACCATCGGCACCACGCCGCCGCAGGCCGCAACGATGGGCGCCAGCATCAGGCTGACCTTGTCGCCGACGCCGCCGGTGGAATGTTTGTCGACGATGGGGCCGTCGAATCCGGCGCGCGACCAGTCGAGCACCGTGCCCGAGTGGGTCATGGCCCGGGTCAGCGTCACGCACTCGGCGCGGGTCATGCCCTTGATCAGCACGGCCATCGCCAGCGCCGCCACCTGGCCTTCGCTCCAGCGCGCGTGGCCGCTGCTCGCCAGGCCCTGCACGAATGCGCCGATCTGCGCCTCGTCGAGCGCACCGCCGTCGCGCTTGGTGCGGATGATCTCGGCGGGCGCGAGCATGCTCAGTTGAGCCGCTTGATGCGATCGAGCGCGATGGTCTCGCCCTGTGCGCGCCGAGCGATGAACTGTTCGAAAGCGTCGACGTCCATCGCGCCGGTGCGCGGCTCGCGGCCCTGCTTGAAGGTGCCGAAAGCCGTCGCCGCCGTCGGCCAGGAAGCTGTTCACCGTGACGCGGTAGGTCGCCGTGGCCTCCAGCGGCTTGCCGTCGAGCGTGACGCTGCCGGGCACCACGCGCTGACCGGCGGGTTTGGCGCTGTCCCAGGTATAGGCGAAGCCCTTGGACACCTGCAGGATGCGCGGCCGCGCCTGGTTCAGCCACTGCTGCTCGAGCACCTGCAGGATCTGCGCGCCGGTGAGCGAGAGCGTGACCAGGTTGTTGTAGAAGGGTTGCACCGCGAACAGGTCTTCGTAGCGCACCGCGCCGTCGGCCGCGGCCGTCAGGTTGGCGCGCAGGCCGCCCGGATTCATCAGCGCGATCTGCGCGCCGCCGTCGGCCATCGCACGGGTGGCCGCCAGTTGCGCGTCGGCCACCACCTGGCCGACCGGCATTTCGCCGGCCGGGCTTTCGTCGCGCGTCAGCGGCGCGGCAATCCTGCCGACGACGCGCTTGGCCAGCGGCGCGGCGAGCTGTTCATAGGCCGTGATCAACTGCGTTTGCGCCGGGTCCTTGTTGAAGCGGTCGGTGCGAACGATCAGGTTGTCGGCGCGGGCCTGGGTCACCTTGCCCGTTTTCGGGTCGAGCACGATATCGATTTCGCTGACGATGGTGCCGTACTTGTCGCCGCTGGTCACCAGTCGCCCGTCGATGCGGCAGTTGTAGGCCTTGTGGGTGTGGCCGCTGATCACCAGGTCGACCGCCTTGTCGAGCTTCTTCACGATGTCGACGATGGCACCCGAGATGCCCGGGCAGTCGTTGTAGTCGCCGGTCGGGAAACCGCCTTCGTGGATCAGCAACACGATGGCCTGCAATACCCTGCTCGTTGCAGCTCCGGCACCAGCCGGTTGACGGTGGCCGCCTCGTCGTCGAAGCGCAGCCCGGCCACGCCGCTGGGCACGACGATATTGGGCGTGTCCTTGAGCGTCAGGCCGATGAAGGCCACCGGGATGCCCTCGAAGCGCTTGACGTAATAGCTCGGGAAGATCGTCTGGCCGCTGCGGATGTCGAACGTGCTCGCCGCCAGGTACTTGAAGCTGGCGCCCTTGAACGGCTGCGGCCCTTTGCAGCCCTCGCCCGGGTGGCAGCCGCCCTTTTGCATGCGCAGCAACTCGGCCGCACCATGGTCGAACTCATGGTTGCCGACAGCGCTGACCTCCAGACCCATCAGCCCCAGCGCCTCGACCGTCGGCTCGTCGTGGAACAGCGCCGACAGCAGCGGGCTGGCGCCGATCAGATCACCCGCCGCCACGAAGATGTGGTTTGGATTCTTGGCGCGCAGCTGCGCCACGGCCGTGGCCAGGTGTTCCGAGCCCCCGGCGGGCACGTCGATGGTCTTCGTGCCATCGGCAGGATCCTTGACGCGGATGCCGCCGCGCGGCGGCTTCAGGTTGCCGTGGAAATCGTTGATCGCCAGGATCTTGACGTTGACCGGCTGGGTCGCTCGTGGTGGCGTGGTGCTGCAGGCGGCCATGGCAAGGGCGGCGAACAACAGCGAGGCGGTTAGGCGCATGGGGGCTCTCCTGAGGTCAAACGATGAGGGTGGGCTCTCCGGCATCGCGCTGCGCGTGGTCGTGCGCGTTCAGGGCTCAAATCTGGCCGGCCAACGACGGCAGCAAGGCTTCGACAAATTGCACCGCTCCGGCCTGTGCCCGCTGCGCCACCGCCAGCGTATGGGCGTGCGACAAGCTCACTTCGTCCAGGCCGCAGCCCAGGTTGGTGAACATCGACAGCGCCAACACACGCAAGCCGGCGTGCCGCGCCAGGATGGTCTCGGGCACGGTGCTCATGCCGACGGCGTGGGCGCCCAGCAACCGCAGCATGCGGATTTCGGCCGGTGTCTCGAACTGCGGCCCGATCATCCAGGCATAAACGCCTTCGTGCAGCGTCATGCCGCGTTCGACGGCAACGCGGTGCGCCAGGGCGCGCAAGGCCGGGTCATAGGCGTCGCGCAAATCGACGAAGCGCTCGGCCCCACCCTCGCCGTGCAACGGCGTGCGCTGCGGCATGTTGAGGTGGTCCGACAAGACCATCAACGACCCCGGACGCATGGCGAGGTCGAGGCTGCCGGCGGCATTGGTCAGCAGCAAGGCACGCACACCGCATTGCGCCAGGGTGCGGATCGCGCCCTTCATCGCATCGGCCCGGCCCGTTTCGTAGCTGTGCTGGCGACCCGACAACACGGCCACCTCGACGCCGCCGATGCGCCCCACGCGCAATGTGCCGGCGTGGCCGGCGACGCCGACGACAGGAAAGGCGGGCAATTCGCGGTACGCGATCTCGACACCGCCTTGCACTCGATCGGCCACGCCATGCCAGCCCGACCCGAGCACGATGGCAATGGCCGGGCGCGCGCCGGCGCTGAGCGTCGCGATGCGTGCCGCGGACTGGGCGATGGCTTCGTTCATGTCAGATGCTGGGGCCCGAAACTCACCGGCAGCAACTCGCCGAGCGTAAAGCGGCCGCGCAGGCCGGCCATGTCGCCGATCAGTATCGGCATATCGTCTGCGCCGAACTCGCGCAGCCTTTGCCGGCAACCCCCGCAGGGCGTCAGCAGCCGGGGCCCGACACCGACCACCGCCGCTGCGGCGACGCGCCGGCCCCCGGCGAGCACCAATAGCCCGAGTGCCACCGCTTCGGCGCACAGGCCTTGCGGGTAGGCGGCGTTTTCCACGTTGCAACCTGCATGGATGCGCCCCTGCTCGTCTTGCAGCGCGGCGCCGACGGCGAATTTCGAGTACGGCGCATAGGCATGCGCACGCGCCGCACGGGCCGCCGCGAGCAGGGCTTCGACATCCATTCAACGCTCCTTCAGGTACGGCACACCGAGCGCCTTGGGCGCATGGGCGTGGCCAAAGAATCCGGCCAGCAGAACCACCGTCAGCACATAGGGTAGCGCCTGGATGGCCTGCACCGGCACCGCGCCACCGCCGAGCAGGGCCGGCAACACAACGCCCTGCAGGCGAATGGCCACGGCGTCGAGGAACCCGAACAGCAGGCAGGCCAGGAGGGCGCCCACCGGGTGCCACTTGCCGAAGATCATGGCCGCCAGCGCCATGTAGCCGCGGCCGGCCGTCATGTTCGGGATGAATTGCGGGTTCTGCGCCAAGACCAGGTAGCTGCCGGCCAGCGCGCAGAGCACGCCGTTGCCGGCCAATGCCAGGTAGCGCAGGCCGAGCACCGAGACCCCTGCGGCATCGACCATCGCCGGGTTCTCACCGGTGGCGCGCAGGCGCAGCCCGATGCGCGTGCGATAGAGCAGCCACCAGACGACTGCCACCAGCACCAACGCGGCGTAGACCATCACACTGTGACCGAGCAGGCCGATGCCGATGACGGCACCCAGGATCGGTACGCCGCGCAGCGCCTCGGCGGCGCCGCCGAACCACAGCCCGAGCCGCACCGCATCGCTCAGGGGCGGCGTCTGGCCGCCCTGCGCAAACCAGGCCATGCCGAGCACGACGGTCAGGCCGGCGGCGGTCATGGTGATGGCCATGCCCATGACGACCTGATCGCCGGCATGGCTGACGCAGGCAAAGCCGTGCAGCATCGACAGCGCCACGCCGACGGCGATGGCGCCGGCCAGCGCCAGCACCAGCGAGCCGCTGGCCGCGCCGACGCTGGCCGCGGCGAACGCAGTGGCCAGCATCTTGCCTTCGAGGCCGAGGTCGATGACACCGGCGCGTTCCGAGAGCGTGCTGGCCAGCGCGCACAGGATCAACGGCGTGGCCACGCGCAAGGTCGACGCGATCAGCGTGCCGATCAGCAGCTCATCCATTGGCCGCCTCCGTGTGGGCGCGGGTGGCCACGGTGCGACGCAGGGCGTTATGGACACGCGCCAGTCCCGGTGCGGCGACTCTGGCCATCGCACCGGCGAAGAGCACGATCAGCCCCTGCAGCGTGAAGACCATGTCGCGCGAAAAACCCTGGATCTCGAACGCCAACTCGGCTCCGCCCTGGTACAGCGCACCGAACAGCAGCGCAGCGAAAAGGATGCCCAGCGGATGATTACGACCGATCAGCGAGACGGCGATACCGGTGAAACCGGCGCCGGCGGCGAAATCGGCCATCAAGCGGTTGTGCACGCCGGCGATCTCGTTGATGCCGACCAGCGCCGCCAAGGCACCCGACAGCGCCATGGCCCGCAGAATCTGGACGCGCGGTGCTATGCCCGCGTAGGCCGCCGCGTCGGGCGAGTAGCCGACGGCGCGCATGGCATAGCCCGCCTGAGTGCGCCACAACAACAGGTACACCGCCAGCGCCGCGACCAGGGCCAGCAGCAGGCTGAAATTGAGCGGCGTGCGCGGCCATTCCAAGCCGATCCATCCGAGCATGTCGTGCATGCCGGGCAGCAGGGCCGCAGGGCCGAAGGCGCGGCTCTCCGGCGTCATGTTGCCGGGTTCCTTGAGCACATTGACCAGCAGGTAGATCAGCAGCGCCGAGGCGATGAAATTGAACATGATCGTGGTGATCACGACATGGCTGCCGCGCCAGGCCTGCAATGCGCCGGGCACCGCGCCCCAGAGCATGCCCGACAACATCGCCGCCGCGACCATCAGAGGCAGCAACAACCAGGCCGGCAAGCTCTGGCCCAGGCCGAGAGCGACCAGGCCGGCGCCCAAGCCGCCCATCATTGCCTGGCCTTCACCACCGATGTTGAACAGGCCGGCATGAAAGGCCACCGCCACCGCCAGGCCGGTGAAGACAAAGGTCGTCGCGTAATACAGCGTATAGCTCAGGCCGCTGCGGCTGCCGAAGGCGCCTTTCACCAGCAATACGAGCACCTGCACCGGGTCTTGCCCGATCGCGACCAGCACAACGGCCGAGACCGCAAAGGCCAGCGCCAAGTTGACGAGCGGCAACACGATCAGGTCGAGCCAGCGCGGCAATTCAGCCGGCCGAGTCATGTCAACGGCTCCACTGCATGTGGCGCTGCGCACGATCCATGGCCTCTTTGCCGACTGTGGCGCGGCAAAGTCGCGCCCGGGCAGGCGGCAGCGCTTCGGCGTGGCGGTCGGTGCTGCGCACCGACTGCCCTGCGGTGCTCGGCGCCCCGCAGGCGCGCTGCCGCCTGCCCGGGCGCGACTTTGCGGGAACAGTCGTGGTGTTCGCTTCGGGAACCGACCCCGGTGGCCTTCGCGGCAGGCGGTACCCGGCAGGGGCGATTTGTGGGGTGGCGAGGAGCACAGGTCTGGGGTCGGCGCGCGCAGCGCGCTTCGTAATCTGACTCGCCGCACCTGTTCGAGCGCAGTGAGCGCAGCGAACGCAGCGAGTTGTGCGGCGCGACCCCAGGCCGAGCACCGCAGCGCAGTCGGCGCCACGCGCCGACCACCCCACCATGAGCCCCTGCCGGGTGCCGCCTGCCGCGATGCGCTGGTCCAGCACATGAATAGCATGAGCAAGAACGCGCGAATGACATCAATGGATCACAAGCCAGCGACCGACAATGCCGTGACCTGCCTGGGCGCAGCTTCATCTACGCCGCCTTGGTCGCGGTGTCGACTTCTGCGCCACCCATCAGGCGGCCGAGGGCCTCGACCGTGCACTGCTCGATGCCCAGCTCGCCGCTGATGCGGCCGTTGCACATCACCAGCACGCGGTCGGCCAGGGCCAGCACCTCGTCGAGCTCGGACGACACCAGCAGCACCGCACCACCGCTGTCGCGCAGCGCGCGCAGGCGGCCGTGGATGAATTCGATGGCGCCGATGTCGACGCCGCGGGTGGGCTGGCCGACGAGCAGCACCTTCGGCTCGGGAAAGGCCTCGCGTGCCAGCACCAGTTTTTGCTGATTGCCGCCGGAAAAGTTCGATGAACGCAGGCCGATGTCACGGGGCCGCACATCGTAGCGCTCCATCATCTCTTTGGTGTCGCCGCTGCATCATCGACTGGCGCAACCATCCCCACCAGTCATAACGCGGTCGCCTCTGGTAACCGAGCACGGCCGACTCCCAAGCCGAGAACGGCAGCACCAAACCACGGCGATGGCGATCCTCGGGCACATGCGCGATGCGCAACTCACGTGCGCGCAGCGGGCGCAACCAATGGGCCGGCGTGAACGTCGCGCCGCCAACGGCCAATTCGCCCGCCTGGGGTACCGAGAGGCCGGCCAGCGTATCGAGCAGTTCGCCCTGGCCGTTGCCCGAAACACCGGCGATGCCGACGATTTCTCCGGCGCGCAGCGCCAGCGACACACCGTCCAGGCGGGCCACACCGAGCGCGTCGCGCCAGCGCAACCCGGTGGCGCGCATCAGTACCTCACCCGGCGGCGTCGAGCTGACCTCGGCCGCGCGCCCGAGGTGGACCTGGCGGCCGACCATGGCCTGCGCCAGGCCGTCCAGGCTGGTGTCGGCCACGCGCGCTTGCAGCACCACCCTGCCGCCGCGCATGACGGTCACGGCGTCGGCCAGCGCCATGATCTCCTTGAGCTTGTGCGTGATCAACAGGATCGTCGTGCCGCGCTCACGCAGCCGACGCAGGGTGGCGAACAATTGCTCGGTTTCCTGCGGCGTCAGCACCGCCGTCGGCTCGTCCAGGATCAGGATGCGCGCGCCGCGAACCAATGTCTTCAGGATTTCCAGGCGCTGGCGCTGGCCGACCGGCAATTCGGCGACCGTCTTGTCGAGCTCGACCACCAGGCCGGTGTCCTGCATCAACGCGTCTAGCCGAGCGCGCAACTGTGTCCGCGCGGTCGGCACATGCCATGTCGGCTCGGCGCCCAGCATGACGTTGTCGAGCGCGCTGAAGCTCTCGACGAGCATGAAGTGCTGGTGCACCATGCCGATGCCCAGCGCGATGGCATCGCGCGAATGGGCGATGCGCGCAGGTCGGCCTTCGATTTCTACCGTGCCGCTGTCGGCGCGGTAGAAGCCGTACAGGATAGACATCAGCGTGCTCTTGCCGGCGCCGTTCTCGCCGACGATGCCGTGCACGGTGCCGGCGGCCACCGTCAGGTCGACCGCCTGGTTGGCATGCACCGCGCCGAAGCGCTTGTCGAATGGCCCGCATCGCCACCGCAACGGCGGCGCATCGGCGCTCATCGCGTCAGCCAGGCCGGTCACTTGCAGGCATTGCTGGCCATATAGTCGATGACCTTGATCTTGCCGCTGACGATGTCGGCGCGTGCGGCGTCGACCCTGGCCTTCATCTCGGGCGTCACCAGCTTGGCGTTGTATTGGTCGATGGCGATGTCGACGCCGCCTTCCTTCAACCCCAGCGCCGTCATGCCGGGCCGGTGCTGCTTGAAGCTGTTGTAGACGGCCACGTCGACGCGCTTGACCATCGAGGTCAGCATCGTGCCGGGATGCAGGTGGTTCTGGTTGCTGTCGACGCCGATGGCCAGCTTGCCGGCGTCCTTGGCCGCCTGGTAGACGCCGACGCCGGTGCCGCCGGCCGCGGCAAAGACCACGTCGACCCCCTTGGCGAACTGCGACTTGGCCAGTTCACCGCCGCGCGCCGGGTCGTTCCAGGCCGCGGGGGTGGTGCCGGTCATGTTGGCGCTGACCTCGGCCTTGGCATTGGCGTACTTGACGCCCTGCTCGTAGCCGCACTGGAACTTGCGGATCAGCGGCACATCCATGCCACCGACGAAGCCGACCTTGCCGGTCTTGCTGGCCATGGCCGCCATCATGCCGACCAGGAAGCTGCCTTCGTGCTCCTTGAACACCACCGACTCGACATTGGGCAGGTTGATCACCGAATCGATGATCGTGAACTTGAGCTTTGGAAATTCCTTGGCCACCTTCTCCATGCTCGAGCCCTGAGTGAAGCCCACGCCGATGATCGGATCGGCATTGCGCTCGGCCATCTTGCGCATGGCCTGCTCGCGCTGCGCGGCGTTGGCGATCTCGAATTCGAGGTACGGCTTGCCGGTCTCTTTCTTCCAGCGCTCGGCGCCGTTGTAGGCCGCCTCGTTGAACGACTTGTCGAACTTGCCGCCCATGTCGAAGATGACGGCGGGTTGCGACTGGGCCACGGCCAGCGTGCAGGCGGCGGTGGCGGCAAGGGCGGTGCAGAGTTTGGTGAAGTCCATGGTGAGCGGTCCTTCCTGGCGCATTGAGTCAGCGGTGACGCAGGATAACAAGAGCCATGCACCGGCGTTCTCGGGGCCTGCACTACGATGCTGTCATGAGCGAGGCTTTGACGCTGGCCCGGCAGGCTCGCGAGATGCCCAAGGTGCTGTTGCACGAGCACCTCGACGGCAGCCTGCGCGTGGCCACGCTGTTCGAACTGCTGCAGTCGCGCGGCATGGCCTGTCCCGAACCCGATGTGGCGGCGCTGGGGCGCTGGTTCGATGACCGGGCCCATGCCGGCAGCCTGACCGAATACCTGCAGGGTTTTGCCCTCACGGTGGCGGCCATGGCTCACCCTGCGGCACTCGAACGCGTGGCCTACGAGGCCGCCGAGGACGCCAGGGCCGACGGCTGCGTGATGGCGGAATTTCGCATCGCTCCACTGTTGTTCGAGGCCCATGGCGTGGCCGCCGAGGCCAGTGTCGAAGCCCTGTTGACGGGCCTGGCCCGCAGCGCCCTGCCCTCGGGCCTGATCGTCTGCGCGATGCGCCACCTGCCGGCCAGCGAGACCCTGCGCGCCGCGCGCCTGGCACTGCGCTACCAGGGCCGGGGCGTGGTCGGCTTCGACCTGGCCGGCGCCGAGCTCGGCCACCCGCCCGCCGATCATGCCGAGGCCATCGCGCTGTGCCGCGACGCAGGCCTGGCCCTGACCCTGCACGCCGGTGAGGCCGACGCGGCCGAGCGTGTGCTCGAAGCGGCACGCATGGGTGCGCGGCGCGTCGGCCATGGTGTGCGGCTGGCCGACGCCCTGGCCGACCCGGCGCGGCACGCCGTGGTCGACGAAATTCGCCAGCGTGGTGTGCACCTCGAGGTCTGCCCGACCAGCAACGTGCATACCGGAGCTGCCGGCTCGATCGCCGCGCATCCGATCGCAGCGCTGTGGCGCGCCGGTCTGTCGCTGAGCTTTCACACCGACAACCGGCTGATGTCGCACATCAGCCATAGTGGTGAAGCCCTGGCGCTGCTGCTGCAGACGACGCTGGCTCTCGACGACCTGGTGCAGATGGGCTTGGAGGCAGCGCGGCAGTCGTTTCTCGAACCAGCGATCAAGAGCCAGGCCAGCCGACAGTTGCTGGATTGGGCCGCGCAGACGGGGCTGGCACTACCATCACGCGCCACGCCACTGCCTTCACACGCGCCATGATGGAACTGCTGACCGACCCGCAGGCCTGGGTCGCCTTCGCCACGTTGACCGCGCTCGAGCTGGTGCTGGGCATCGACAACGTCATCTTCATCGCCATCCTGGTCGACAAGTTGCCGGCGCAGCGGCGCGACGTCGCGAGACGCCTCGGCTTGTTCATGGCCATGTTCATGCGCATCGGCCTGCTGCTGGTGCTGGCCTGGCTGGTCGGCCTGGTCACACCGCTGTTCACGCTTTTCGGGCAAGCCGTTTCCGGACGCGACCTGATCCTGATCCTGGGCGGCCTGTTCCTGATCTGGAAAAGCACCGGCGAGATTCACCAGTCGCTCGAAGGCGGGGAGGTCCATGCCTCGCAGGCCGTCACGGCCACCTTCGCGGCGGTGATCCTGCAGATCATGATCGTCGATCTGGTGTTCTCGCTGGATTCCATCATCACCGCCGTCGGCATGGTCGATCAACTGGCGGTGATGATCGCGGCGGTGATGGCCTCGGTGGCACTGATGATGCTGTTTGCCGGCACCATCGGTCGCTTCGTCTCCGAGCACCCGACGATCAAGATGCTGGCACTGGCCTTCCTGGTCGTCGTCGGCGTGGTCTTGGTGGCCGAAGGCTTCGGCCACCATGTGCCCAAGGGCTATGTCTACTTCGCGATGGCCTTCTCGCTGGGCGTGGAAATGCTCAATCAGCGCCAACGCAAGCGCGCCGGCAAGCGGGTGCAACTCAAGGCACCGCAAATGCCCGGCGAGTGAGCAAGCGGCGGCTCAGCGATTTTCGAGCAGCATCAGGCCGGCCGCGGTATTCGAAATCGGGATATGGTAGTTGCGATGCAGCTGGCTGACCTTGCCTGTCAGCGCGCCACGCGCGGCCAGCCACATCAGCAATTCGATGCCCTGCGTGCCGGCCTGGCGCACCAGTTCGTTGATCGAGAAGCGCGTCGCCCACCGTGGATCGTCGCCAATCAGGCTGTCCATGAACTGGATGTCGAACGCCTGGTTGATGTGTCCGGCGCGCTCGCCGTCGAGTTGGTGCGACAGGCCGCCGGTACCCAGTACCAGCACCTTGGCGTCGCTAGGCCAGGCGTCGATTGCGCGGCCGATTGCCTCGCCGAGCCGGTAGCAGCGCGAAGCCGAGGGTAGCGGGAACTGCACCGTGTTGATGCACACCGGCACTGTACGCACGGGCCACTGCTGGTCGGGCCAGAGCAGAGCCATCGGCAGCGTGAAGGCGTGGTCGACCAGCATCTCCTGACAAGTGGTGAGGTCGAAATCCTGCTGCACCAGCGATTCGATCAGGTGCCACGACAGGTCTAGATCGCCCTTGAACGGCGCTACCTGCGGGATGCCCCAGCCCTCGTCGGCATTGCGGTACTCGGGTGCCGCGCCGACGGCGAAGGTCGGCATCTTGTCGAGAAAGAAGTTCAGGCCGTGGTCGTTGTAGAGCAGCACCACGACATCGGGCTTGACCTCGGCCAACCATCGCCGCACCGGCGTGAAGCCGTCGAAGAACGGCTTCCAATACGGTTCGTGCTGCAGCTTCTTGGCGATGGCGCCGCCGATGGCTGGAACATGCGACGTGGTGATGGCACCGATGATCTTGGCCATGGCTTATTTCCCCGCAGACCGGGCGGCGACCAGCTTGGCCCGAAACTGTTCCTTGGTCACGCCCGTTTGCTGGGCGCCGATGTCTTGCATGTCGAGCCCGAAGATGCCACCGAACTTGGCCAGGTAGTAGGCATTGCCGCCGGCCGCGATGAGCTGCAGCACGTTGCGATTGCGGATCGCCTCACGCTGCGGCGGGTTCAGACCATAGCGCGCACAGTAGGCCTCTTCGTCCTGCAAGAAGGCGGCGCGATTGGCGGCATCGTTGAACGAGAAGCACATCTTGTTCAGCGCGTAGCCCTTGCGGGCCTGCGCCCCGTCGAAGACGGTGGTGCCGGTGATGGCGGGCTGGCTTTGCGGTATGGCCATGGGCGATCTCCTTGGACCCGGGAGTGTTGCCGCACAGGCCGCCGCGCCGGTTGACCCGAATCAAGCGAAATCGCTCACAGGGGTTCGATCTCGGCCCTCGAGATCATCGATGCAGTTGCTGCTCGAGCTGGTGCAGCACGCGATAACAAGGCAGCACCTTGGCCACGCTGGAGTTGGGCTCGCGGCCCTCCTTGATGGCGGCGAAGAACTCGCGGTCCTGCAGTTCGATGCCGTTCATCGACACCGCCACCTTCGAGACATCGATCTTCTCGTCCTTGCCGTTGAACAGGTCGTCGTAGCGGGCGATGTAGGTGCCCGTGTCGCCGATATAGCGGAAGAAGGTGCCCAGCGGGCCGTCGTTGTTGAAGGACAGGCTCAACGTGCAGATCGCTCCGCCGCGGCTCTTCAACTGGATCGACATGTCCATCGCGATGCCCAGCGTCGGGTGGATCGGCCCTTGCACGGCGTTGGCCTGCACGATCTCGCCATCGGTCTGGTAGGCGAACAGGTCCACCGTGTGCGCCGCGTGGTGCCAGAGCAGGTGGTCGGTCCAGCTGCGCGCCTGGCCCAACGCGTTCATGTTGCTGCGGCGGAAGAAATAGGTCTGCACATCCATTTGCTGGATGTTGAATGCCTTGGCGGCGATCTTGTCGTGCACCCACTGGTGGCTGGGATTGAAGCGTCGCGTGTGGCCGACCATCGCCACCCGCCCGCTGCGTCGCTGCGCCGCGGCCACCGCCTCGGCGCCCTTCAGGCTGTCGGCCAGCGGGATCTCGACCTGCACATGCTTGCCGGCCTGCAGGCAGGCGATGCTCTGCTCAGCGTGCATCTGCGTCGGCGTGCACAGGATCACCGCGTCGACCTCTTTCAGCGCCAGGCTGTCGGCCAGATTCGTGCTGACATGGCCGATGCCGTACTGGGCCGCGGTCTGCCGGGTCTTGTCGAGCTCGCGGCTGATCAGCGACACAACTTCGACGCCGTCGATCAGCTTGATGGCGTCGAGATGCTTGATGCCGAAGGCACCGGCGCCGGCGAGGGCGACTCTGATGGTCATGGGTTCTCCAGGATCAGGTGGCCCACCGCGGTATTGCTGGCAGGCACGTGATAAAAGCGATGGGCGACCTTCGGCCTGGCCCCTCCGGCCAGGTCGGCCATCGCGCCGCGCGCGATCAGCCACATCACCAGTTCGATGCCTTCGCTGCCGGCCTCGCGCACGTATTCGATGTGCGGCGTCCTGGACAGGCCTTCGGGGTCGGCGATCAGGCGGTCGAGGAAGGCGTTGTCCCATTCGCGGTTGATCAGCCCGGCGCGTGGCCCCTGCAGCTGGTGGCTCATGCCGCCCGTGCCCCAGATCTGCACTTTCAACGGCGCGTCATAGGACTCGATGGCGCGCCGGATGGCCTGGCCGAGCATGAAGCAGCGCCGGCCCGATGGCACCGGGTACTGCACGACGTTGACGGCGAACGGAATCACCGGGCAGGGCCAGGCCTGCGGAGACCCGCAGAGCAGATTCAAGGGCACGGTGAGGCCGTGATCGACGTCCATCTTGTTGACGATCGTGAGGTCGAAGTCGTCCTGGATCACCGACTGTGCAATATGTGCCGCGAACTCCGGGTGCCCGATGACCTTCGGCACCGGCCGCGGGCCCCAGCCTTCGTCGGCCGGCGTGAACTCCGCCGCCGTACCGATGGCGAAGGTCGGGATCATTTCCAGGCTGAACGCCGTGGCGTGGTCGTTGTAGACCAGAAAAATCAGATCGGGCCGGTTGGCCTTCATCCATTGCTTGGACGGCTCGTAACCCTTGAACAGCGGCACCCAGTAGGGCTCGGTGGTCTTGCCGAGGTCGATCGCCGCGCCTATGGCCGGCACATGCGAGCTGTAGACCGAGGCGGTGATGCGGGCCATCTCAGACGCCCGCCTTCTTGCCGGCCGCACCAGAACCCTGGGGCTGGCGGTGGGCCTGCGCGTCGCCGTCCTCGCCGACATGCCGGTTGCCCTCGACCGAGCGGCCGCCCTTGATCATCATGTCGCGGTATTGCTCTTCGCTCATGCCGGTCATGCTGCCCGCCATCTGCTGGAAACTCTTGCCATCGGTGGCGCCTATCTTGGCCAGAAAGTAGATGTTGCCGCCCAGGCGGATGCACCAGTTCAGGTCGCGTGCCAGCACGGCCTGCTTCTGCTCCTCGGTCATCGCCCATTCATCGAGATAGGCCCGTTCACCGGCCTTGAAGCGGGCACGGTTGTCGGCCTTCATCAAGGACATGCAGAACTGGTTCAGCCAGTAGCCTTTGCGCGACTGCTCGGCGTCGAAGATCGTCGTGCCGGGCACGTCGAGATAGGGTTTGTTCAGAGACATCGGGCCTCCTGCCGAGCCGCCTCGAACGAGGTCCGCGCCCCCTCGGGGGGCAGCGAATGAAGGTGAGCTTGGACGTCCATGTCACTGCTCGGGCCAGTACAGGCGCATCGGGTTGTCCACCAGGAGCTTGTTCTGCAGTTCGGGCGTGGTGGCGATGTGCGGGATGAAGTCGACCAGCAAGCCGTCGTCGGGCATATGGTCCTTCAGGTTCGGGTGCGGCCAGTCGGTACCCCACAGCACGCGGTCGGGGAAAGTCTCCACGATGCGTCTGGCGAAGGGCACCACGTCGCGATACGCCGCCCGCTCGCCGCTCAGCGCCTTCGGGCCGGTGACCGACAAGCGCTCGGGGCAACTGACCTTGCTCCACACGTTGGGATATTCGCGCATGAACTTCACGAACAACTCGAATTGCGGGCCGTCCACCGGCAGGCTTACGTCGGGCCGGCCCATGTGGTCGACCACCACCGTCGTCGGCAAGGCAGTGAAGAAATCCCACAGCTCGGGCAGGTCCACGGCCTCGAAATAAATCACCACATGCCAGCCCAGCGGCGCCACACGCGCCGCGATTTCCATCAACTCGTCCTTGGGCGTGAAGTCGACCAGGCGCTTGACGAAATTAAAACGCACGCCGCGCACGCCACTGTCGTGCATCGCCCGCAGTTCGGCATCACTCACGGTGCGCTTGACCGTGGCCACACCACGGGCCCTGCCGCCGCTGCTGACCAGCGCATCGAGCATGGCGCGGTTGTCGGCGCCATGGCAAGTCGCCTGCACGACGACGTTGCGCGAAAAGCCGAGGTGATCACGCAGGGCATACAACTGCTGCTTGGATGCGTCGCACGGCGTGTACTTGCGTTCGGGTGCGAACGCAAACTCGTCGCCCGGGCCGAAGACATGGCAATGTGCGTCGACGCTGCCAAAGGGCAGCTGATAGCGCGGCTTGCTGGGCCCGGCGTACCAGTCGAGCCAGCCGGCGCTCTTGGTGAACGAGCTCATCTCACTCCTTCTTCAATTGCCGCAGGATTCGATCGGCCTCGATGCGCCAATCGGCGCTGCGGGCAAAACCCGCCGCGCCGCGGGCCCCGAACACGGCCTCGTCGGCCAGGTCGGCGACCCAGGCCTGGCGCTCCGCCGTGCCCTGCGCCGACCACGGCGTGAGTCCGATCTCGCGCACGGTCTGCGCCACTTCGCGCACTTCCTCGCTGCGCCGGCGGCCATGCTCGATCACGCGCTGAAAGAAATAAGCACCCTGCTTCTCCCAGTCGATGCCGGGGAAGGTTTCGGCCAGCGAGGCCAGCACCGAATCCTCGACGCCATAGGCCCGCGCGGCGGTGAAGCTCTCGATGACCATGGCTTCCAGGCCTTTGATCATCACGCTGCGGCACATCTTGGTCGCCGACGCGACACCGAGTTTCTCGCTCGCCACCTTGGCCGCGAAGCCCAGCCCGGTCAGCAGTGGCGCCAGTTCGGCGGCGTGCGTGCCGCCGAGCAGCAAGGGGACTTTGATGCGGTAGGGCGGTATCGAGGTCATGACCGCGCCCTCGACATAGCGGCCGCCTGCGCCGTCGATCAATGCCGCGGCGCGCTGCTTGGCCTGCGGCGAGGCCGAGTTGAAGTCGAGGAACCAGGTGCCGCGCTGGACCGCCGGCGCACAGGCCTGCGCCACCGGCACGGCCTGGCTGGCGGTGACCGCCGAGACGATGAAATCCGCTCGCGCGGCCAGTTCGGCGTGCGAAGGCACCAGGCCGACGCCAAAGGCCCGTGCATGGGTGCGCAGCGCACTCTCGGCAGCGGTGCCGAGCTTCAGGTCATAGGCGCTGACGCGCACATCCTGGGCGCGCAAGTCCTCGGCCAGGATACGCCCGACCTCGCCGTAACCGACGAGACCGACCTGCCATTGGCGCGGCTCGATGGGCATGCTCAATCGATGTAACGCAGGCCGGCCTTCTCGAGCGGTTCGCGCATCTTGTACATGTCCAGGCCGAGCACACCGGCGGCCAGCTTGGCGCGCTTGTCGGCCTCGTTGGCTTCGCGCGCCGCCGCCGCGTCGGCAACCCTGCGGGCCATGGCGGCGGGCACGACGACGACGCCATCGTCATCGGCCAACACCACGTCGCCAGGGTTGACGATCATCCCGGCACAAACCACGGCGACGTTGACCGAGCCCAAGCTCGCCTTGACCGTGCCCTTGGCGCTGATCGCGCGGCTCCAGACCGGGAACTTCATCGCCGTCAGATCACGCACGTCGCGGCAGCCGCCATCGATGACCAGGCCGACAGCGCCACGAGCACGAAAGCTGGTGGCCAGCAGGTCGCCGAAGAAGCCGTCGCTGTTGTCGGCAGTACACGCCGCAACGACGACATCACCGGGCTGCAATTGCTCGGCTGCCACATGCATCATCCAGTTGTCACCGGGTTGCAGCAGCACGGTGACAGCCGTGCCGCAGGCTTGCGCGCCGGCATAGATGGGTCGCATATACGGCTTCATCAGACCGACGCGGCCCATTGCTTCGTGCACGGTGGCCGAGCCGAATTTGCTCAGTTGATCGACCGCCGTGCGGTCGGCGCGTCCGATGTGGCGTTTGACGATGCCGAGTTCGTGCATGAGAGTTCCTCGAGTGGGGCAGCGAGCCTTTAGCGACCCTTGTGCCTGAGTGTGTTGTCCAGCCGCGGAAACACCCGCCGCGCATTGGTTTCGTAGATCTTGTGCCTGTCGCTGCCGCTGACGATGGTCGAGGCCTCGATGTAGCGCTTGGTGTCGTCGTAGTAGTGACCGGTCTCGGGGTCGACCCCGCGCACCGCACCGATCATCTCGCTGGCAAACAGAATATTCGCCACCGGAATGACGCGGGTCAGCAGATCGATGCCCGGCTGGTGATAGACGCAGGTGTCGAAGAAGATGTTGTTCAGCAGGTGGTCCTTGAGCAAGGGCTTCTTCAACTCCTGCGCCAGGCCGCGAAAGCGGCCCCAGTGGTAAGGCACGGCACCGCCGCCATGCGGGATGATGAAGCGCAGGGTCGGGAAATCCTTGAACAGGTCGGAAGTCAGGCACTGCATGAAGGCCGTCGTGTCGGCGTTCAGGTAATGCGCGCCCGTGGTGTGAAAGCAGGCATTGCAACTGGTGCTGACATGGATCATCGCCGGGATGTCGTACTCGACCATCCGCTCGTAGATCGGGTACCAATGGCGGTCGGACAGCGGCGGCGAGGTCCAGTGCCCGCCCGAAGGGTCGGGGTTGAGGTTGATGCCGACGTTGCCGTACTGCTCGACGCACTTCACCAGCTCAGGGATGCAGGTCTTGGGGTCGACGCCAGGCGACTGCGGCAGCATCGCGGCGGGAATGAAGTGGTCGGGAAACAGTTGGCTGACGCGAAAGCACAGCTCATTGCAGATGGCCGACCAGGTCGCCGAGATCTCGAAGTCTCCGATGTGATGCGCCATGAAACTCGCACGCGGGCTGAAGATCGTGAGGTCGCTGCCGCGCTCCTTCATCAGGCGCAACTGGTTGGCCTCGATGGACTCGCGCAACTCGTCGTCGCTGATCGTCAGGTCGGCCGCCTTGGGCATGACCGCGGGATCCTTGATGCCTGCAATCTGCGCGTTGCGCCAGGTTTCCAGGGACTTGGGTGCCGTTGTGTAGTGACCGTGGCAGTCGATGATCATGCTGGGTCCTCTCCAGACCTGAGGTTTGGCGCCGACCTGCGGGCCGGCACTGGGAACAGTGCTTGCGCGCGATCAGCGACGATTGTGGGCGCCGGATCCGGGCCTGACCAGCCGGATCGCAACGATATCAGCTATTGCATTTCGGCATGGTCGCACGAGGTTGGTTATCGCAAAGTTCGAGCACTGGTGCGGCGCGTGGGCTGCCGCGGCGAAACACGCGCCACAATCTGCTGCGCCAGTGCGCTCAATCGCGCCGCCGTCTCGCGGCCCAGCGGCGTCAGGCGACGATTTGACGACACCGCCAGGCACAACACCGTGACCAGGCGCGGCTCGCCGAGCGGCCGTACGGCGAGCTCGTCGGCCCGGCCCGAGGCGGCAACGGCACTGGCGGCCAGCACGGCATGACCGTACCCGGCGCACACCAGGTCGAGGATGGACGGGATGCTCGACACTTCCCAGGCGACGTTGAGCTTGACGCCGGCCAGCGTGGCCTGCGATTCCAGCAGGCGTCGAAAAGCATGCTCACGCTCGGGCAGGACCAACGCGTAGCCGGGCAACTCACGCAAGGGCAAGGGCGGCAATGGCTTGGCACGCGCCGCCGGCATCACCAGGCACAGGGGTTCTTCGAGAATCGGGGTCACCTCGAGGGCCGGCAAGGCCTGAGGGTTGTAGAGCAGGCCCAGATCGACGCGGCCCGTCGCGATCCACTCGGCGATATGCGCCGACAGGCCCTCGACGACGGTGAGCCGCGCCTTGGGCAGGTCGCGCCTGAAGGCGTCGATCAGCGGCAGCGTCAATTGGCGACTGATGCTCGGCGGCAAAGCGATCGCGATCCGCCCCACCGGCTCACCGCGTTGGGCGCCCATGTCCTCCTGCACATGCGCCACCTGCTGCAGGAGGTGGTTGCCATGAGCGAGCAGCCGCTGCCCGGCCTCGGTCGGTACCACGCCGCGGCCTGTGCGCAGCAGCAAGGGCTCGCGCAGCTCGGTTTCGAGCGTGTGCACCTGGCGACTCAGTGCCGGCTGCGCCACATTGAGCGCGCGCGCGGCTTTGCTGAAGCTGCCCAGCTCGGCCACGCTGACGAAATACTCGAGCTGCTTGAGGTTCATGGCCGGCCCGCAGAATCAGGGTCGCCATTGTCGATGCAGTGTGGCGCCGGCCGCCGACTGGGCTGTGCGCCGGCGCCGGCGCCGAGATAATGCGCAGGCGCCGCACGCAACACGGGCAGCCATTGGAGGATTTCAACCAGGGAGTCGTATGGCATCGCAGATCAGGGTGATTTCTTCAATGGCGACCAAGCCATTGCTGGCCGACCTCGTCGCACAATTCCGGCTGACTTCGGCGCACGAGGTGTCGACCGTTTCGGTTGGCGGCGTCGACGCGGCCAAGCGCGTCCAGGCCGGCGAGGCATTCGATGTCGTGGTCCTGGCAGCCGAGGCGATCGAACGGCTGACTCAGGGCGGCTGTATCGCCTCCGGCAGCCGAGTCGACCTGGTTCGATCCGGCGTTGCGATCGCCGTGCGCGCCGGTGCACGGCGTCCGGACATAGCCTCCGAACAGGCCGTCAAGCGCGCCGTGTTGGCAGCGACCAGCCTCGGTTATTCGACCGGGCCCAGCGGCGTGCAATTGGCCAAGCTGTTCGAGCGCTGGGGTATCGCCCAGACCATCGCGCCACGCATCGTACAGGCGCCGCCTGGCGTGCCGGTCGGATCCTTGGTCGCAAACGGCAGCATCGAGCTCGGCTTTCAGCAGTTGAGCGAGCTGATGCACCTCGACGGTATCGACCTGCTCGGCCCCCTGCCTGCCGAAATCCAGATCGTCACGACTTTTTCTGCCGCCTTGCTGGCCGCCTCACCCATGCAGCAGGCTGCGCGCGAGTTGCTCGAGTTCATGGCAGCGCCGGCGGTTGCCGATACCAAGCGCAGGCATGGCATGGACCCGGCATGAGGCATGCCTGCGCACGGCGAAAGCGCAGGCAAGAAAAAAGGGCCTGGCGAAATGCCAAGCCCTTTGCTCCACTACCGAATTTGGTAGGCGCGATTGGACTCGAACCAACGACCCCCACCATGTCAAGGTGGTGCTCTAACCAGCTGAGCTACGCGCCTGAAAGGGCGGCATTGTAGCAGCGGCTTGGCCCCTCACTTGCGGCGCGCGGAGCGAACACCGGTGATCTGCGCGACCTGCGCCAGCACCTTCGTCAGACCCTCGGTGCCACCGACCTCGACGGTAAATGTCATCCACGCCACTGCGCCACCGCTGCCCTTGACGCTCTGGTTGCCGACGGCGGTGACGTTGATCTTTTCCTTGTTCAAGACTTCGCTGATGTCGCGCAGCAGGCCGGGCCGATCACCGGCTTCGACCAGCACGTCGATCGGGAACAGGGCGCCCTGCTTCTGACCCTGGCCCCATTCGACGGCAATCACGCGCTCGGGTGCACGTTCGCGCATATGGCGCAGATTGCTGCACTGGCGGCGGTGGATGGCGACCCCTTTGCCGCGGGTGACAAACCCGTCGATCGCGTCTGGCGGCGCCGGGCGACAGCAGCGGGCCAGGCTGGTCAGCAGCGAGTCGACGCCGACCACCAGCACACCGCCCTGCCCCGCTGCGCCGGCGGCGCGCGAGCGTCTGAGCAGTGGCGCCTCTTCGATCGGCGGCGGTGCCGCCGGACGCAGCAGCTGCTCGATGTTGTGCAGCGAAAACTCGTCCTTGCCGACGACCTCGAACAAGCCCTCCGCATTCTTGAATCCCAGCCGTGCGGCCAATTCGTCGTGCTTGAGCGCCGTCTTGCCTTCGCGCTGCAGCAGCTTTTCGACCAGCTCGCGGCCCTTGGCGACGGTTTGCGCCATGGCCCGCGCGTTGAACCAGGCCCGCACCTTGGCCCGCGAGCGCGCACCGGCCAGGTACCCGAGCTCGGGGTTGAGCCAATCGAGCGACGGGCCGCCCTCCTTGATCGTGCTGATGTCGACGGTCTGACCGTTGCCGAGCGCGGTGTTCAATGGCACCAATACACCATCGACGCGTGCCCCGCGACAGCGGTGGCCGAGGTCGGTGTGCAGCATGTAGGCGAAATCGATCGGCGTCGCGCCCGCGGGCAATTCGATCACCGCAGCCTGCGGCGTGAACACATAGATGCGCTCGTCGCGCGCGGCACCGGAGGCCGGTTCGGCCGCGAAATCACGTTCCCAGGCCAGCAGTTGGCGCAGCACCGTCTTGCGCGCCTCTGCGATTCGCTCGTCGTCGCTGCCGTCCGCGCTGACGCCGGCATAGCCCTTGATGCCGGCCTCCTTGTAGGCCCAATGCGCGGCGATGCCGGACTCCGCATGCTCGTGCATTGCGCGGGTCCGGATCTGGACCTCGAGCGGCTGCATGTCGTCGGTCCGCACCACGGTATGCAGCGACTGATAACCATTGGCCTTGGGTTTGGCGATGTAGTCGTCGAACTCGCCGGCCAGCGCGGGCCAGCGCTCGTGCACGCGCGCCAGCACGGCGTAACAAGCGGCCACGTCGTGCACGATCACGCGCAGCGCGCGCAGGTCGAGAACCTGGGCGAAGTCGAGATGTTTGCCCTGCATCTTCTTCCAGATGCTGTACAGGTGCTTGGGCCGTCCCTGTACTTCCGCCTCGACCCCATGGACACGCAGGTCAGCGGCCAGAGCGTCACGACAGGCATCGATGGCGGCTTCGCGCGCGCTGCGTGTCTGGTCGAGCCGGCCGGCGATGCGCTGGTAGTCGGCCGGCTGCAGGAAGCGAAAGGCCAGATCTTCGAGCTCCCACTTGATCTGCCAGATGCCCAGGCGGTTGGCCAGCGGTGCGAAGACCTGTTGTGACTCGCGGGCCACTTGCGCGGGGCAATCGACGCGAGCGGCGGCATGCCAGCGCAGGGTCTGCAGGCGCGAAGCCAGACGCAGCAAGACCACGCGCAGGTCGCGCGAGAAGGCCAGCAGCATCTTGCGCACGCGCTCGGTCTGCTCGGCCTGCGCGGCGGCGTCACCCACCGGGTGTGCCAGCCGCGCCGCGCGTTGAATCTGCACCAGCTTGCGCGTGTGGCCGACCAGGCTGGCGTAACTTTCGCCGAAGGCCTTGGCAACCACTTCCTGCGGGCGCTGCAGCCAGTCGCCGGCATAGACCAGATAGACCGCCGCCTGCATCGCCGGTGCGGCACCGATGGCGCGCAGTACGGCGGCCACGCCGTCGGCGTGGGCCAGCGCGTCTTCGCCGGTATCCAGGCAATGGCCGGCGAGCAAGGGTTCGGCAAAGGCGCGCGCGCGCAGCAGCGCCGCGACGTCGGCTGGCTCGTCGGCAGCCAGGCGCACGATAGGCGCGGTGGCTGCCGTCGCGGCAGCCGAGGTTTTCATGGCGCCAACAAGAACTCGCGCACCGCTTGCACCTGCTCGGGTTGCACCAGCATCGGTGCGTGGCCGACACCGGCGAATTCAACCACGCGCGCACGCGGGCCGCGCTGGGTCATGGCCTGTGCGGTCGCGGGCGACAACAAGTCGCTGTCGGCGCCGCGCAGCAGCAGGGTGGGCAAGGTCAGTCCATCGTAGGCCTGCCAGAGCAGCGCTTCGCCGAGCCGAGCCGTCTCCGGCGTGGCCGCACGAAACGGTGCGGCGATGGCCGGATCGCGACGCAGCCTGAGCATGTCGCCTTCAGCGACCAGTTGCGGCTCGGTCAGTGCCAGCCACTGCTCGCGAGTGTGGGGCCCGAAGCCGACCGAAATGGCCAGGTCGGCATCGGCCGCGGCGTCCAGGGTCGGCCAGCGCGAAGGCAAGCCGATATAACCGCCGATGCGTGCCAGCGCCGCCGGCTCGATGACCGGGCCGACGTCGTTGAGTACCAGGCGGTGCAGCGGCGAACCCTGCATGCCGGCCATGACCAGCCCGATCAGGCCGCCCATCGAGGTGCCGACCCAATCGACGGTGGTCGCGTTGACCCGCGCCAGCAGGCTCACCATGTCGGCCGCGTATTGCGGAATCTGATAGCCCATCGGGAAATCGACCAACCAATCGGAGCGGCCGCGGCCGACCACGTCGGGGCAGACCACCCGGTACTCGTTGCACAGCGAGCGGGCCAGCGTGTCGAAGTCGCGCCCCTGCCGCGACAACCCATGCACGCAGATCAGCACGCGCGGGTTGTCCTCGTCGCCCCACTCCCAATAGGCCATGCGGTGCAATGCCATGCGCATCGGCGTCGGCTGGTGCAGGCACTGCACATGGTGCAGGCGCGGCTGGAGCAGTTGTTCAGGCATGCGGCCATCCTTGGTTTGATAATCGATGCTACCAATCACGGAAGGATCACTCATGTTGAAGGGCAAAACGGCATTGGTCACCGGCTCGACCAGCGGCATCGGGCTGGGTGTCGCCAAGGTTCTGGCCGCCCATGGCGCCCATATCGTGCTCAACGGCTTTGGTGATGTCGCGGCCGCGCGTGCCGAATTCACCGGCTTCGGCGTCGAAGTCAGCTACCACCCGGCCGACATGAGCCGACCCGAGCAGATTGCCGACATGATGGCCTTTGCCACCCGTACGAGGGGCGGCGTCGACATCCTGGTCAACAACGCCGGCATCCAGCATGTGGCCACTATCGAAGATTTTCCGGTCGAGAAGTGGGACGCGATCATTGCCATCAATCTGTCGTCGGCCTTTCACACCACGCGCCTGGCACTGCCCGGCATGAAGGCCCGCAACTGGGGCCGGATCGTGAACATGGCCTCGACGCACGGCCTGGTCGCCTCGGCGGCCAAGAGCGCCTACGTGGCGTCCAAACATGGCCTGATCGGACTGACCAAGGCCGTGGCGCTCGAGACCGCCACCAGCGGTATCACGGTGAACGCCATCTGCCCCGGCTGGGTGCTGACGCCGCTGGTGCAGCAACAGGTCGATGCCCGCGCAGCCAAGGACGGCGTCGATGACGCAGAAGCCAAACGCCGACTGCTGGTCGAGAAACAACCCTCCTTGCAATTCACGACACCGGCCCAGTTGGGCGAGATGGCGCTGTTTTTGTGTTCGCCTGCGGCCGACAACATTCGCGGCACGGCGTTCAATGTCGACGGCGGCTGGTTGGCGCAGTGAGGATTGGGCGCGAACGGGGCATCACGGCCCCACGCCTCCGACCCGGAAAGACTTGTAACAGAGGGTCATGCGAAGGGTTTACCCCAGGCAAATCCCTCGTACCATTCCGCTGTTACAAATTTGGAGTCACGCCATGAATGCGCCCGCCAATGCCCGTCCGGACCGCGTGGTGGTTGTCGATGACGATGCACGCATCCGCGATCTGCTCCGTCGTTACCTGACGCAAGAAGGTTTCGAGGTCTTGCTGGCCGAAGACGCCAAGGCGCTGAACCGCCTGCTCACGCGCGAGACCATCGATTTGATCGTGCTCGACCTGATGTTGCCCGGCGAAGACGGCCTGTCGATCTGCCGCCGCCTGCGCGCGGCCAACGACTCGACCCCGATCATCATGCTGACCGCCAAGGTCGAAGACGTGGACCGCATCGTCGGCCTCGAGGTCGGCGCCGACGACTACCTGCCCAAGCCGTTCAACCCGCGCGAATTGCTGGCCCGCATCCATGCGGTATTGCGGCGCAGGCCGGCGATCGAAGCACCCGGTGCACCCTCGAAAGACCAACAGACGGTCAGTTTCGGGCCCTTCGTGTTCGATCTGTCGCTGCGCCGTCTGACCAAGGACGGCGAGCAGATGGCGCTGACCACGGGTGAATTCTCGATGCTGAAGGCCCTGGTGCGCCATCCGCGCCAGCCGCTGAGTCGCGACAAGCTGGCGCAGTTGGCGCGCGGCCGTGAGTTCGAACCTTTCGACCGCAGTCTCGACGTACAGATCTCCCGCCTGCGCAAGATGATCGAGCCCGACCCTGCGCAGCCGCGCTACATCCAGACCGTTTGGGGCGTGGGCTATGTCTTCGTTCCGGACGGTACGAGTTGACCGCCGCAACGAGCGCCGCGCTCAGGGTTTTGGCAGAGCGCTGAATCGCCCCCTCGCCCCATGCCCCGCTCGCCTGTCGGCCTGAGCCTTTTCTCGCGCACCTTCGTTTTGTTGGCCCTGATGCTGGCCGGTGGCATCTTCGCCTGGGTCCAGACCTTGCGCGCCCTCGAACTCGAGCCGCGCGCGGTGCAGGCCGCACAGCAGATCGCCAGCCTGGTCAATCTTTCGCGCGCGGCGCTGCGCTATTCCGACAGCATCAATCGAGTCGCGGTCGTCAAGACCATGACCGACCAGGAATCGATGCGCGTGCTGCCTCGCGAGCCCGGCGACCGCTGGGAACCCTTCGAAGTCGATCGATTCACGCGCCGTGTGAGTGCCGAGTTGCGATCGCGACTGGAAGCCGACTCGGTCGTGGCCCGCTCCGTCAATGGCCAGGCCGGGCTGTGGGTCGGCTTCAGCATCGAGAAGGATCCGTACTGGCTGCAGGCCGAGGCGACGCGGGTCGTGCCGCTGACCACCGGTACGTGGTTCGTTTGGGTCGGCATCGCGCTGCTGGCCACGCTGGTCGGTTCGATCGCGATTGCGCGGCTGATCAACCAGCCCCTGCGCGACCTGAGCTTCGCCGCCAGCCGCATTCGCGAGGGCGAATTTGACTCCGTGCTCGACGAAAACACGCTGACCAGCGAAATCCGCGAGGTCAACATCGGCTTCAACCGCATGGCCCGTGAGCTGGCCAAGGTCGAGGAGGACCGCGCCGTGATGCTGGCCGGCATCAGCCACGACCTGCGCACACCCCTGGCGCGCCTGCGCCTGGAGGCCGAAATGAGCGTCGCCGATGAAGAAGCGCGCAGCAATATCGCGCTGGACATCGACCAGCTCGACGCCATCATCGACAAGTTCATGGATTACGCCCGCCCGGGTGAAACGCGACTCGTCCCTGTCAACCTGTCGCCGCTGGTCGACAAGGAGGCCGCCACCTTCCGCGACCCGCGCGAGATCCACATCCATTCGCGGCTGGCGATCGACCTGCGCGTGATGGCCGACGAAGTCGAACTCGGCCGTGTGTTCGGCAACCTGTTCGAAAACGCCCGCCGCTACGGGCGCAGCACCGACACCGGCATCGCGAGAGTCTCGGTCAGTTACGCGCGCGGTGGCCCCTGGGTCATCGTCAGCGTGCGCGATCACGGTCCCGGCGTGGCGCCGGGCAAGCTGGCGCAACTGACCACGCCTTTTTACCGCGGCGACGCCGCTCGCACCGCGGCCACCGGCGCCGGCCTCGGCCTGGCGATTGTCGAGAAGGCGATGCAGCGCATGGGCGGCCAATTCGAGATCGACAACGCGCCCGACGGCGGGCTGGTAGCGCACCTGCGCCTCAAGCGCGCACCGTAGTCGATTTCCGGGCCCGCGCGTGCGGCCCAGTCGGACAGAGACCGGCTTACCGAGGGTCGACCAGCAGGCACACCGCACGGGCCTCGATGGCGCGCCCCTCGCCCACCGGCCCCATTTTCTCGGCCGTCTTGGCTTTGACATTGACCTGATCCAGACCCAGGCCGAGCACCTCGGCCAGTCGCGCACGCATGGCGGCTATATGCGGCGCCAATTTCGGTGCCTGGGCAACGATGGTGCTGTCGATGTTGGCGATCTCGAAACCCGTCTCGCGCACACGCCGCGCCGCGTCGGCCAGCAGCCGCATCGAGTCGGAACCGGCGAACGCCGGGTCGGTGTCGGGATAGTGACGCCCGATGTCACCCAGCGCGGCAGCGCCAAACAGCGCATCGGTGATGGCATGGGCCAGCGCGTCGGCATCGGAATGTCCCGCCAGGCCATGGCTGTGCGGAATGATCACGCCACCCAATACCAGTCGGCGGCCGACCACCAATGCATGGGTATCCCAACCTTCACCAATGCGCAGTTTCATGATCGATCCTCGGGGCTCGGGCGTGGTTCGGCATCGGTGCCGGCCAGCAGGCGTTCGGCCAGCTCGAAATCGGCCGGCCACGTCAGCTTGAAGTTGTCGGGCTCGCCGCGCACGAGCCGTGGCGCGTGGCCGAGAGCCTCGACCGCACTGGCCTCGTCGGTCACCGTAGCGCCGGCGCGCGCCAAGGCCTGCTGCAGCAGCCCGAGTCGAAACATCTGCGGAGTCTGCGCCGTCCACTTGCCGCGCCGGTCCAGCGTGGCGGCCACACGACCGCCATCGTCGGCCTGTTTCAGCGTGTCGGACATCGGCAGTGCCAGCAAGCCACCGACCGTGTCGCCAATGCAGGCATCGAGCAGCCGTTCGATCGCCGCCGGACGCACAAGGCAACGAGCTGCGTCATGCACCAGCACCCAGTCATGAGCACGGACACCATGCCGCAGCAGGGCATTCAGCCCGGCCGCAACCGACTCGGCACGGCTGGCGCCGCCGCAGGCTTCGACCCAACCGCCGAAGGCCGGGACGCTGATCGCGAACTCGCCGTCGTCGGGTGCCAGCACGACGAGGGTGTTGCTGATTCGCGGTACAGCGGCCAACGCGGCCAGGGTATGCGCCACCACCGTATGGCCGGCCAGCCGGCGGTATTGCTTGGGCCCGCCACGCCCGGCGCGCTCACCGACGCCGGCGCAGGCAACCAGTGCATAACACCTAGCGCGGTCGTCGACGGATGCGGTGGCCATTGAGCTCGATTCTAGAATCCGCGCCTCCATGCAGTTCCCCCACATCGCGCCGGGCAAGCGCTTCACCCTGCCGCGCCCGGTCGGTTCGGCCGACGCGCTGCTGCTTGCGCGCATGGCGCAGGGCTGGGTGCGGCAGGGCTGCATCGGTGCCGTCGTCAGCGCCGATCCCGCCGACACGCAGCGCCTGGCCGACGAGCTGCCGTTCTTCGCCCCGGGCCTGCGCATTGCCGTGTTCCCGGACTGGGAGACGCTGCCCTACGACACCTTCAGCCCGCACCAGGACCTGATCTCCGAGCGCCTGGCCACGCTGTGGCGGCTGCTCTCGGTGCACGACGTCGATGTCGTGCTGTTGCCGGCCACGACCGCATTGACGCGGCTGGCGCCGCCGGCCTTCATGGCCGCCACGACCTTCCAGTTCAAGCACAAGGACAAGCTCAACGAAGCGGCGCTGAAATCGCAATTGACCCTCGCCGGCTACCAGCATGTCAGCCAGGTCGTATCGCCGGGTGAATACGCCGTGCGTGGCGGCCTGATCGACCTCTACCCGATGGGCTCGACGGTGCCCTATCGCATCGACCTGTTCGACGACGAGATCGACTCGATCCGCACCTTCGACCCCGACTCGCAGCGCAGCCTGTACCCGGTGCCCGAGGTGCGGCTGTTGCCCGGGCGCGAATTCCCGATGGACGACGCGGCGCGCACGACGTTTCGCGCCCGCTGGCGCGAAAAGCTCGAAGGCGACCCGACCAAGAGCCGCATCTACAAAGACCTCGGCGCCGGCATCGCCACCGCCGGCATCGAGTATTACCTGCCGCTGTTCTTCGAGCGCACGGCCACGCTGTTCGATTACCTCGGCCCTGCCGCCGCGCTGGTGCTGCACGGCGAGATCGACGAGGCACTGAACCGCTTCTGGACCGACACCCGCGAGCGGCATCGCTTCCTGCAGCACGACCCCGAGCGTCCCATCCTGGCGCCGAACGAGATCTTCCTCAAGGTCGAGGAGTTCTTCGCCCTGACGCAAGCGCATGCCACGCTGGCGCTTGCGTGGTGCGCCGACACTCGATTGGGCGCGGCCGCTGCCCGATGTGGCCGTCGACCGCGGCACCACCGAACCCTTGGCCCTGCTTGGAGCGCCACCTCGACAGCACCGCCGCGCGCGTGCTGTTGCTGGCCGAAAGCCAGGGCCGGCGTGAGAGCCTGCTCGAGCTGCTGCGCGACCACCGCATCGAGGTGCCCAGCGTCGACACGCTGGCCGAATTCGAGGCCGGCGACGAGAAGGTGGCGATCGCTGCCGCACCTCTTGCCGCCGGGTTTCACTGGCAGCGCGACGACGCCGCAGCGATCCAATTCATCACCGAAACCGAACTGTTCGCGACGGCACCGACATCGCGGCGGCGCAAGAAGCAGGAGCAGATCAGCAACGTCGATGCCCTGATCAGGGACCTGTCGGAGCTCAAGGTCGGCGACCCCGTGGTGCACATCAATCACGGCATCGGGCGCTACGTCGGGCTGATCCACATCGACCTGGCCAACGGCCAGGACGGCGGGCCGTCGGAGTTCCTGCACCTGGCGTACGCCGACGACGCCACCTTGTACGTGCCGGTGGCGCACTTGCACCTGATCGGCCGCTACACCGGCGTCAGCGCCGAAGAGGCGCCACTGCACCGCCTAGGCTCGGGCCAATGGGACAAGGCCAAGCGCAAGGCGGCCGAGCAGGTGCGCGACACCGCCGCCGAACTGCTCAACCTGTATGCCCGCCGTGCGGCGCGCGAAGGTTACGCCCACCACTACTCGGCCCACGACTACGAGGCTTTCGCAGCCAGCTTCGGCTTCGAGGAGACCGCGGACCAGCGCGCGGCGATCCACGCCGTGATCCAGGACCTGGTGAGCCCCAAGCCGATGGACCGGCTGATCTGCGGCGATGTCGGCTTCGGCAAGACCGAGGTCGCCTTGCGTGCGGCCTTCGTCAGCGTGATCGGCGGCAAGCAAGTCGCGCTGCTGGCACCGACCACCTTGCTCACCGAGCAGCATTTTCAGACCATCGTCGATCGTTTCGGCAAATGGCCGGTGAAGGTGGCCGAGTTGTCGCGCTTTCGCTCGACCAAGGAGATCAATGCCGCGCTGCAAGGCATTGCCGCCGGTACCATCGATATTGTCGTCGGCACGCACAAGCTGCTGTCCAAGGACGTCAAGTTCAAGCGCCTGGGCCTGTTGATCGTCGACGAAGAGCACCGCTTCGGCGTGCGCCACAAGGAGGCGATCAAGGCCCTGCGGGCCGAAGTCGATGTGCTGACGCTGACGGCCACACCGATCCCGCGCACCCTGGGCATGGCGCTCGAAGGCCTGCGTGATCTGTCGGTGATTGCAACGGCGCCGCAGCGACGGCTTTCGATCAAGACCTTCGTGCGCAACGAATCCACCGGCACGATCCGCGAGGCCGTGCTGCGCGAATTGAAGCGCGGCGGCCAAGTCTATTTTCTGCACAACGAGGTCGAGTCGATAGGCCATCGCCGCGACAAGCTGGCCGAATTGCTGCCCGAGGCGCGAATCGCCATCGCCCATGGCCAGATGCCCGAGCGCGAGTTGGAACGCGTGATGCGCGACTTCGTGGCCCAGCGCCACAACGTGTTGCTGTGCTCGACGATCATCGAGACCGGCATCGATGTGGCGACCGCCAACACCATCGTCATCAGCCGCGCCGACAAGTTCGGCCTGGCACAGTTGCACCAGTTGCGCGGCCGCGTCGGCCGCAGCCACCACCAGGCCTACGCTTACCTGCTGGTGCCCGACGTGCAGGGCCTGAGCAAGGCCGCGGCGCAACGGCTCGAAGCGATCCAGGCCATGGAGGAACTGGGTTCGGGCTTCTACCTGGCCATGCACGACCTCGAGATCCGCGGTGCCGGCGAGGTGCTGGGCGAGAACCAGAGCGGCAACATGATGGAAGTCGGCTTTCAGCTCTACAACGACATGCTGGCCGAGGCCGTGCGCAGCTTGAAGGCCGGGCGCGAGCCCGATCTGCTGTCGCCGCTTGCAGCCACCACCGAAATCAACCTGCACGCCCCGGCCCTACTGCCCGACGCCTATTGCGGCGACGTGCACACGCGCCTGAACCTCTACAAGCGCCTGGCCACGGCCGACCAGGCCGAACAGATCGACGCCCTGCTCGAAGAGATCACCGACCGCTTCGGCAAGCTGCCCGCCCAGGGGCAAACGCTGTTCGACACCCATCGTCTGCGAGTGCTGGCCAAACCCTATGGCGTGATCAAGATCGACGCTGCACCGCGACTGGCGGTGATCGCCTTTTGCGCCAACCCGCCGATCGACGCGCACCGCATCATCGAGTTGGTGCAAAAGAACCGGCACATCAAGCTGGCCGGCAACGACAAGTTGCGCATCGAGCGCGAAACGCCGGACGTGAAGGAGCGTGCACAGATGATCCGCGAGGTGCTGCGCGCGCTGGGCACGCCCAAGGTCAGGCAGGCGGCATGAAGCGTGTCGTCATGTCGCCCGGCCTGAGCCTGCGCGGCGTGACGGCGCCGCTGCGCTTGGCCGATTTCGGTCTGATCGCGTTCGACATGGACTCGACGCTGATCAACATCGAATGCGTGGATGAAATCGCCGCCGCGGCCGGACGCAAGGCCGAAGTCGCGGCGATCACCGAGGCCGCGATGCGCGGCGAAATTGTCGACTACAAGGACAGTCTGCGCCGGCGCGTGGCATTGCTGCGCGGCGTACCGCTCGAGGCGCTGGAGCGGGTCTGGCACGAAAGGCTGCAACTCAACCCAGGCGCTGAAGCGCTGGTCCGTGCCTGCCAGGCTGAAGGGCTGAAGACGCTGCTGGTATCGGGCGGGTTTACCTTCTTCACTGACCGGGTGCGTGCGCAGTTGGGTCTGGACTTCGCCCGCAGCAACGTGCTCGAAGTGGCCGCCGGCGCATTGACGGGGCGTCTGGTCGAGCAACCCTGGGGCGACATCTGCGACGGCGAAGAGAAGAAGCGCATGCTGCTGCAGACTTGCCAGCACCTGGGTATCTCGCCCGACCAGGCGATCGCTGTCGGCGACGGCGCCAACGATCTACCGATGATGGCGGTGGCCGGGGTGTCGGTGGCGTACCACGCCAAACCCCGCGTTCGCGAGCAGGCTCATGTGGCCATCGACGACGGTGGTCTCGATCGACTGCTCGAAGTCGTGCGCTAGCCGCCGGCCTCGGAGCGGCATGGCCGCGGACGGCGTGCGAGCGCCACCGACCCGGCTCAGCGTTCGAGTTGTTCCCAAGCGCGCTCCAGGCGCTTGACGCTGACCGGCTGCGGCGTGCGCAACTCCTGCGCGAACAGGCTGACGCGCAATTCCTCGAGCAACCAGCCGAAGTCGACGAGCCGCGCGTCGATGGTGCCGCGGCGCTCGGCGATGGCGCGCAGCCAGCGCTGCTCGATCGGTCGCAACGCGGCCATGTGCTGGCTGTCGCGCGCCAGGTCGGCTCGCAGCTTGTCCAGCCGCATCACCACCGCGCGCAGATAACGCGGCAGGTGCGCCAACGCGGGCCACGGCGTGGTGAGCATGAATTGCTTGCCGACCAGTCGCTGCAGTTGCGCGCCGATGTCGTCGGCCACTTCCCTGCCCGGCTTGCTGTCCTTCAACTTGCGCTGCGCGTTGGCGAGTTCGTGCAACACGGTGCTGGCGGCGCGCGCCACCTCCTGGGTGATCAAGGTCAGGCGGCCTCGGCCGGCGTCCAGCCGTGCCTTGAAGGCCGCTGCGTCGGTGGGCAGCGGGTCGGCCAGGAAGGCGCGTTCAAGGGCCACGGCAACGATCTGCTCGCGCAATTCGTCGGCGCTGCCCAGGGCCATGAATTGGCCGGCCATGCGCGCCAGGTCGGGGATGTTCTTCTCGAGATACTTCAACGGCTCCTTGAGCTGCAGTGCGACCAGGCGCCGCAAGCCAGCACGGTGCCTGGCGGCCGCGACGTCGGGCTCGTCGAAGACTTCGATCTCGACATGCGTCGTCCTGTCGATCAGGGCCGGAAAGCCGACCAGCGACTGGCCGGCCTTGCGTACCTCCATCAGCTCGGGCAGTTCGCCGAAGCTCCAGTCGACGTAGCGCACCGCGCCAATGGCCGTGCTTGGCGCTGCAGGCCCGGGCCGCGCCGGGTCGCGCTCGGCCGCTGGCGGCGCGGTGTTCGGCAACGGCGCGTGGCCGGCGGCGGGCAACTTCAACGCCGCCAGCGCCTGGAATGCCGAACGTGCCTGCGTGCCGAGTTCGGCCTTCAATGCCGCCAGATTGCGGCCCGCGCCAAGCTGCCGGCCGTGTTCGTCGACGACACGAAAATTCATCAGCAGGTGTGGCGGCAGCGTCTCGAGCTTGAAGTCGTTGCGTTGCACCGCGAGTTGCGTGCGCTCGCGCACGGCCTTCACCAAGGCATCGACCAGGCTGCCCTGCGCGAACGCCGCGGTGGCGCAGAACTCGTCGGCGTAGTCGGGCAACGGCACCAGGCGTGAGCGCGGGCGCTGATGCAGGCTCTTGATCAGCGCCAGCACCTTGGCCGGCAACATGCCCGGCACCAGCCACTCGCAACGTTCCTCGCTGACCTGATTGAGGGCGTAAATCGGCACGCTGACCGTCAGGCCGTCCCTTGCGTCGCCGGGTTCGTGCAGATAGTTGGCGACGCAGTCGATACCACCGAGCCGAATCGCCTTCGGAAATGCCGTGGTCGTGATGCCGGCCGCTTCATGGCGCATCAGCTCGTCGCGAGTGAGCTCAAGCAGCCCGGGCTGGCGCTTAAGCTCAGCACGGTACCAGCGCTCGAAGCTCGCACCGCTGCTTACGTCGGCCGGCAATTGCTGGTCGTAGAAGGCGAAGATCAACTCGTCATCGACGAGCACATCTTGCCGGCGCGCCTTGTGCTCGAGCTCCTGTACTTGGCGGATCAGCCTTTGGTTGTGCGCCAGGAATGCCAGCCTGGTGTCCCAATCGCCGGCGACCAGCGCCTCGCGAATGAAGATCTCGCGCGCCGCAGCGGCGTCGACGCGGCCGAAGTTGACCTTGCGGTTGTTGTAGATCACCAAGCCATACAGCGTGGCGCGTTCGAGCGCGATGACTTCGGCGGCCTTCTTTTCCCAATGCGGCTCGAGCAATTGCGTCTTCAGCAGGTGAGCACCGATGCGTTCGACCCATGCCGGCTCGATCGCCGCCAGGCCGCGTCCGAACAGCCGTGTCGTCTCGACCAGCTCAGCAGCCATCAGCCAGCGGCCGGGCTTCTTCGACAGGTTGGCGCCCGGGTGGCGCCAGAACTTGATGCCGCGAGCACCGAGGTACCAGTCGTCGTCTTCGGCCTTGATGCCGATGTTGCCGAGCAGACCGGCCAGCAGGGCCAGGTGAATTTGTTCGTAGCTGGCGGGCGCGGTGTTCAGATGCCAGCCATGCTCGGCAACCACGGTCAGCAGCTGTGAATGGATATCGCGCCACTCGCGCACACGGCGCGGCGAGATGAACTGCTCGCGCAGGCGTTGCTCCTGCTGGCGGCTGGAGAGCTTGTGCGCTTTGTGCTCGGCGTCGTGGCCGCGGCCGGCATCGATCCATTGCCAGAGCTTGAGTGTGCCGAGAAATTCGCTGCGCTCGTCGTCGAAGGGCTTGTGCTTCTCGTCGGCGGCCTGTGCGCGCTCCTGCGGCCGGTCGCGCACATCCTGGCCCGACAGCGCGGCTGCGATCACCAGCACTTCGGCCAACGAGCCCTGGTTGCGGGCCTCGACGATCATGCGGCCGATGCGCGGGTCGAGCGGCAGACGTGCCAGTTCGCGACCGATGGCGGTCAGTTCGTTCTGTTCGTCGACAGCGCCGAGTTCGCCGAGCAGCGCATAACCATCGACGACGGCCTTCTTCGGCGGCGGTTCGAGAAATGGAAACTCTTCGACCAGGCCGAGGCCGAGCGCCTTCATGCGCAGGATCACGCCGGCCAACGACGAGCGCAGGATCTCCGGGTCGGTGAAGCGTGGCCGCGCGGCGAAGTCGACCTCGTCGTAGAGCCGGATGCAGGTCCCACCCGCGACGCGGCCGCAGCGCCCGGCGCGCTGATTGGCCGCGGCCTGGCTGATGGGTTCGACCTGCAGCTGTTCGACCTTGTTGCGGTAGCTGTAGCGCTTGACGCGTGCCAGGCCCGCGTCGATCACATAGCGGATGCCGGGCACGGTCAGCGACGTTTCGGCGACGTTGGTCGCCAGCACGATGCGCGGCGGGCCCCCGGTGTCGAACACGCGATCCTGCTCGGCCTGCGACAGGCGCGCGAACAGCGGCAGGATCTCGGTGTGGCGTCGCTTCGGGTCGTGCGCGAGGTGCTTGCGCAAATGGTCGGCCGCCTCGCGGATCTCGCGCTCTCCGGGCAGGAAGACAAGGATGTCGCCGCCGAGAGCACCGCGCCAGAGTTCGTCGACCGCCTCCGCGATGGCGACATTGAGGTCGCGCTCGCGCGTCTCCTCGAACGGCCGCCAGCGCTGCTCGACGGCAAACAGCCGACCCGACACCTGGATCACCGGCACCGGACCCGCAGGCCCGGCGAAATGCTGCGCAAAGCGGTCGGCGTCGATGGTGGCCGAGGTCACGACGACCTTCAAATCGGGCCTGCGCGGCAGAATCTGGCGCAGGTGGCCGAGCAGGAAGTCGATGTTCAGCGAGCGCTCGTGGGCCTCGTCGATGATCAACGTGTCGTAGGCACGCAGCAGCGGGTCGCTCTGCGTTTCTGCCAGCAGAATGCCATCGGTCATCAGCTTGACCGAGGCGCCCGCTTGCAACCGGTCGGCGAAGCGCACCTTGTAGCCGACCACCGCACCGAGCGGCGTCTTCAGTTCGTCGGCGATGCGTTTGGCCACGCTTGATGCGGCAATGCGCCGCGGTTGCGTGTGGCCGATCAGCTTGCCGCTGTTGGCACGGCCGCGACCCAACAACAGCGCGACTTTCGGCAACTGCGTAGTCTTGCCCGAGCCGGTTTCGCCGCAGACGATGACTACCGGGTGTTGGGCGATCGCCTGCGCAATCTCTTCGCGCCTCGCCGAAACGGGCAACGCCTCCGGGAATGTGATCGGAGGCAGCGGCGTCGGAACGATGTCGGCAGGCACGGGGCGCGGATTATCCGCGCCCCGTGCCGATCACATGCTGTAGGCAATGATGTTGAGCGCCGCGCCTTGCGGATCCTGGATCACGGCCATTCGGCCGACACCGGGGATATCCATCGGCCCCATGCACACCGTGCCTCCCAGGCGCTTGACCTGGGCCAGCGTGTCGTCCACGTTCTTGACCGTGACATAGCAGCCCCAGGCCGGCGGAGTATCGGCCGGCACGCCGGGCGGCTTGCCCATGATGCCGCCGATGCCCGCGTCGCCGAGGTTGAGTACGTGGTACGGGCCTTGGCCCATGTCCATGGTCTTCACGGTCCAGCCGAACAGCTGGCTGTAGAACGCGCTGGCTGTCTTGGGGTCGCTGGTCATCAACTCCGACCAACTGAACGCACCATGAGTCTTGAACACATCCATGTTTCGCTCCAATGAAGAGTGGGGCGACGATGCTGCCGCGCCTGAGCATCAACGTCAATGCCGAACTCGGCAGCTGCGGCACAATCGACGTCGCCATGAGCCTCGTCTTCCCGCACACCTTCGTACCCTGGTTCCGCTCGGTGGCGCCGTACATCCATGCTTATCGCGGCAAGACTTTCGTCGTCGCGCTGGCCGGCGAAGGCATTGCCGCGGGCAAGCTGTCGGCCTTCGTGCAGGACCTTGCGATCCTGCACGCGATGGGCATCAAGCTGGTGATGGTGCACGGCTTTCGACCTCAGGTCAGCGAGCAGCTGAAAGCCAAGGGTCACCCCGAGCGCTTCAGCCAGGGCCTGCGCATCACCGACGCTGTTGCGCTCGATTGCGCGCAGGAGGCTGCCGGCCAGTTGCGCTTCGAGATCGAGGCGGCGTTCTCGCAGGGCCTGCCCAACACGCCGATGGCCAACGCCACCTTGCGGGTGATCTCGGGCAACTTCTTGACGGCACGGCCGGTGGGCATCGTCGACGGCGTCGATTTCATGCACACCGGTGTGGTGCGCAGGGTTGACGCGGTGGCCATACGGCGCAGCATCGACAGTGGTGCTGTCGTGCTGCTGTCGCCATTCGGTTTTTCTCCGACCGGCGAGGCCTTCAACCTGGCGATGGAAGACGTTGGAACGTCGACTGCGATCGCGCTGCAGGCCGACAAACTGATGTTCGTTACTGAAGTAGCTGGCGTGCACGAGAACAACGACGACACCAGCGATATCGACACAGAACTCGCATTGGCCGACGCTGAGCGCATGCTTGCCGCTCTGCCCGTGCCGACGCGGCCCACCGATGTGGCGTTCTACCTGCGTCATTGCGTCAAGGCCTGCCGCGAAGGCGTCGAGCGCTCGCATATCCTGCCCTTCGGCGTCGACGGCGCGCTGCTGCAGGAGGTCTACACCCACGACGGCATCGGCACGATGGTGGTCGACGAGAAGCTCGAGAGCTTGCGCGAGGCGACCAGCGACGATGTCGGCGGCATCCTGCAACTGATCGAACCATTCGAACGCGACGGCACGCTGGTGCGCCGCGAACGCACCGAGATAGAGCGCGACATCGGCAACTACACGGTCATCGAGCACGACGGGGTGATCTTCGGCTGCGCCGCGCTCTATCCGTATCCTGAGGCTGCGACTGCCGAGATGGCAGCCTTGACCGTCAGCCCGCAGGTGCAGAGCCAGGGTGATGGTGAACGCATCTTGAAGCGCGTTGAGCAGCGCGCGCGCGCGCTGGGCCTGGCCAGCATCTTCGTGCTGACCACCCGGACGATGCATTGGTTCATCAAGCGCGGTTTCCAGCCGGCCGATGCCGATTGGTTGCCCGAAGCGCGCAAGCGCAAGTACAACTGGGATCGGCGCTCGCAAGTGCTGGTCAAACACTTCAACTGACGATCAACGGAGCCCCGACATGAGCCGCATGGTGCAGTGCATCTACCTGAAGAAAGAGGCCGAAGGCCTGATCTACCCGCCTTACCCGGGCGAGCTCGGCAAACGTATTTACGACAGCGTCAGCCAAGAGGCTTTTGAGCTGTGGAAGAAGCACCAGACGATGCTGGTCAATGAGAACCGCCTGAACTTGGCCGATGCCCGTGCGCGCCAATACCTGGCGCGACAGATGGAGCAGTTCTTTTTCGGCGACGGCGGCGACAAGCCGGCAGGATTCGTGCCGCCGGCCCTCTAGTTCGTTTGCAAACGAGAAGCATTCGCATTGAATGTGCTAGACTTCGGCTATCGAGTCCCTTCCGCCGAGGTCTACATGTTCTTGTCTCGAACGCTCGCCGTCGCAGCGTTGGCCGCCGCAATGCTGCCTGCCGCTCGCGCCCAACCTGCAACGCTCAACCTGTATTCCGCGCGCCACTACCAAACCGATGAAGCGCTGTACACCGACTTCACCAAAGCCACGGGGATCGCGATCAATCGCATCGACGCTGACGATGCCGGCATCCTCACTCGACTGAAGACCGAAGGCAGCGCCAGCCCGGCCGACGTGATCTTGTTGGTCGACGCCGCACGCCTGTGGCGGGCCGAGGTCGATGGCCTTTTCCAGCCGGTTCGCAACCCGACACTCGAAGCACGCATCCCGGCGCAGCTGCGCGGCAAGGACAGCGGCCAGGGGTCTTCATGGTTCGGTCTGTCGACCCGCGCACGCGTCGTGATTTACAACAAGACCGTCGTCAAGCGCGAGGACGTCGACAGCTACGAAAAGCTTGCCGAGCCGGTCAACAAGGGCCGGCTGTGCACAAGGTCGGGATCACACCCTTACAACCTGTCTCTGTTCGGCGCGATGCAGGAACACCTTGGCCCGGCCGCCACGGAGCGCTGGCTCAAGGGTCTGGTCGCGAATATGGCTCGCGCGCCCAAGGGTGGTGATACCGATCAGATACTTGGAGTGGCCAGCGGAGAATGCGCGGTGGCCTTGGTCAATACCTACTATCTGGCGCGACTGATGCGTTCGAACAAACCAGAAGACAGAGCTGCGATGGACAAGGTGGCGATTGTGTTTCCGAACCAAGCTGGATTCGGTACGCACGTCAATATCGCGGGTGCCGCCGTTGCGCGATATGCCAAGAACCGCGAAGCCGCGGTGCAATTCATCGAGTACCTCTCGAGCAATGTCGCACAGCTCTATTTTGCGGACGGCAACAACGAATGGCCGGCCGTGCCCGGCATCAAGATCGCCAACCCGGCGCTGCAGGCAATGGGTTCGTTCAAAAGTGAAACGATCTCGGTTTCGGTGGTTGGCATGAATCAAGTGAAGATTCAGCAGATGCTTGATCGGGTCGGCTACAAGTAAATACCCGTTTATTCGCCCAGCGGGCACTGCTATATTCCAGATTCCCGCTGAAAAGGATTTCAACCATGGCGACTTTGACTGAACTGCTGGCGCAAAAGGCCGCGCTCGAGAAACAGATTGCCCAGACTCAACGCGATGAGCGCGAAAAGGCAGTTTCCCAAGTCAGGACCCTGATGGCCGAATATGGCCTGACAGCGGCAGACTTGGGTCCGCAGCCAGGAAAGAAGAAGGCGCGCACAGGCGTCAAGGTTGCGGCCAAGTTTCGCAACAAGGCCAGCGGCGAAACCTGGAGCGGGCGCGGCTTGCAGCCCCGCTGGCTGAAGGCGGCGATCGCTTCGGGCAAGAAGCTGAGCGATTTCGCCATCTGATCGCGCATATGCTGACCGGGGCCTGTGACCCCGACTTTGCGTGGTCGGTGGCACGGGCGACCACCCGGTCCTGAGCGATATTCGTCGGCGGCATCCGCGCCATGGGATCTGACTCGGACAGGCTATACGTCGAGCCCTTGCATCGATGTCGCCGGCCGCAAGGTGACGCACGTTCGCTAGACTCGGCAAATGATTGCGCCGGGCTTTGTCGCCGAACTGCTGTCGCGCGTCGACATTGCCGAAGTGATCGGCCGCCATGTGCAGTTGAAGAAGGGCGGCGCCAACCTGATGGGGTTGTGCCCGTTTCATGGCGAGAAGTCCCCAAGCTTCTCGGTCAGCCCGAGCAAACAGTTCTATTACTGCTTCGGCTGCGGCGCTTCGGGCGACGCGATCCGCTTTTTGACTCAACATACCGGAGCGAGCTTCCGCGACGCAGTGGCCGACCTCGCGCAGCAGGTCGGGCTTACGGTCCCGGACGACTCGCGCAGCGACGACGAACGCCACCAGGCGGCGCAGGCCAAGGCACGCCAGGCCACGTTGGCAGAGGTGCTGGCTCGCGCCGCTGAGCACTACCGCAAGCAGCTCAAAGCCGACAACCGCGCCATCGATTACCTCAAGGGCCGCGGCCTGTCGGGAGAGATCGCGGCGCGCTTCGGCATCGGCTATGCACCCGACGGCTGGCGCCCTCTGGCCAGCGGGTTTGCCCAGTACGACGACCCGCTGCTGGTCGAGTCGGGCCTGGTCATCGTGCAGGGCGAAGACGACACAGAGCAGAAGCGATACGACCGCTTTCGCGACCGCATCATGTTTCCGATTCGCTCCGTGCAAGGCGAAACGATAGGCTTCGGCGGTCGCGTACTCGATCGTGGCGAACCGAAGTACCTCAATTCGCCGGAGACGCCGCTGTTCGTCAAAGGCCGCGAGCTCTATGGGCTGTTCGAGTCGCGCGCCGGCATGCGCACGCATGGATACGCGCTGGTCGTCGAGGGTTACATGGATGTCGTCGCCCTGGCCCAGTCAGGGTTCGACAATGCCGTAGCCACGCTGGGCACCGCCTGCACCGACGATCACGTGCGCAAGTTGTTTCGCTTCACGGACTCGGTGGTCTTCAGTTTCGACGGTGATGCCGCCGGAAAGCGCGCGGCTCGGCGCGCGCTGGAGGCGTGCCTGCCGCATGTGAGTGACCTGCGCACCGTGCGCTTCCTGTTTCTGCCGCCCGAGCACGATCCGGATTCGTTCGTGCGCGCCGAGGGCGCGAGCGCCTTCGAACGCTTCGTCTCCCAGGCCGTGCCGTTGTCACGGCAAATGATTGCGCTGGCCCGCGAGGACGCCGACCTCGGCACCCCCGAAGGGCGGGCCCGGTTTGTCACGCAGGCCCGCCCGTTATGGAGCGCCCTGCCCGACGGTGCCTTGAAGCGCCAGATGCTGACCGAACTGAACCGCCTGGCTGGGCTGCCCGAGGGCGAATTGCAGGGCCAGTGGGCCGCGGCCGCCAGCACGTCGTCGCGTGCGCCGTACCGGGCGGATCCCAGCCGCAGCCCTGCGTCACGCGCGGGCTACGCTGCGACCCGCCGCGCGCCGCGTCGGCCCGAAGACCGCATCCTGCAACTGCTCTTGATGCAGGCCCCCTGGTGGGACCGCCTGACGGTCGAAGACCACGAGTTGCTGCACGCACTCCCCGCTCCCTATGACCAGCTGATTGGTTGGCTCGAAAGGGACTTGATGGAGCATGGCCCGCGGCCCTGGGCCGCACTGCGCGCGGCGCTGGCCGAGCATGAGACGCTGCAGGCCATGATCGTGAAATGGGGCGATGACGGCGGCGACAGCGAGGCCGATTTCAACGACCTGCGCCGGCTGCTCGACGGCCGCCTGCTGGAGTCGCTGAAGGCGCAGCAGCGCACCCTGGCCGACGCCGTGGCCACCGACCCGGTCGCACGCGAGACCTTCCAGCGCCTGTTCAGGCGCATGCAGGACTTGACCCAGCGTCTCGGGCCGGGCGCTGCCGAGGCATCGGCGTGACTGCCGGACTTTGACGCTGGCCCCGGCTTCGACGATAATCACTGGTTCGTTGTAACGACGGCAAGAGTGACAGCAGCACCTCCGGGCCCCGGCCACCCGCGACACGGGTACAACCATCGGCCACCCACACCCGCAAGGGCTGCCCCGCAAAGACGTCACCAAGCTTGCCTGCTTGGACGGGCTGCCCTGCCCGATTGGCCCAGCCCGCCGGCTGCGTCGCGCTCCAATCATGCGCGACCTGTCCCAACGGCTGCCGCTTGCTGCAGAGCCGCACTGCCCGCCCGGTAAGTATCCGCATTCGCCAACCGAGAGTCGCACCGAGACCGCCCCGCGAGGATCCGCATGACCGTCAAAAAGACCGCCGCCGCACCCGTCAAACCTGCCGCGAAGCCCATCGTGAAACCCGCCGCCAAGCCTGCACTGCCCGCCAAGGCCGGCGGCACCAGACCTGCACCGGCCAAGGCGTCGCCTGCCAAGCCGACGACCAAAGCCGCCGCCAAAGCGGCCGAGGAGTTGAAAAAGAAAGCCGCCAAAGGCAAGGCCGGACCGCTGGGCAAGAAGGAGGACGTGCGCGACGAAGATTTCGTCGACATCGATGCCGAAATCGAGGCCGACGTCGAGGGCGAGGCCACGGACGATGGCGACGGCAAGGCCAAGGCCAAGCCGCTGCGCATGAAGGTCTCGCGAGCCAAGGAGCGTGCGTTGATGCGCGAGTTCGGCTTGGACGAAACCCAACTCACAGAAGAAGAAGTCGCCAAGCGCCGCCAGGAGCTGAAAACGCTCATCAAGATGGGCAAGACCCGCGGCTTCCTGACGCACCAGGAAATCAACGACCACCTGCCGGAAAAACTGGTCGATAACGAAATCCTCGAAGCCATCGTTTCGATGCTGAACGACATGGGCATCGCGGTCTACGAGCAGGCGCCGGATGCGGCCACCTTGTTGATCGCCGGCGGTACCACCACCACGGCCACCGAGGAAGAGGCCGAAGAGGCCGCCGAAGCTGCACTGTCCACGGTCGACTCCGAATTCGGCCGCACGACCGACCCGGTACGCATGTACATGCGCGAGATGGGCACCGTCGAGTTGCTTACCCGCGAGGGTGAGATCGAGATCGCCAAGCGCATCGAAGGCGGCCTGCAGTACATGATGCAGGCGATCAGTGCCTCACCCACGACCATTGCAGAAATCCTGGCTGTGGCGGCCAAGATCCGCGCCGGTGAAATGACCATTTCCGAGGCCGTCGACGGCTTCGTCGCCGAAGACGAGGCCGACGACTACGTGGCCGAAGAGGACTTCGACGAGTTCGACGAAGAAGACGACGATGACGGCCAGGGCGGCAGCAAAGCCCTGACCAAGAAGCTGGAAGAGTTGAAGAGCGCGGCACTGGTGAAGTTCGACGCCCTCAGTGGCCACTTCGACCGCATGCGCAAGTCGTACGAGAAGGACGGCTATCAGTCGCCTTCGTACAACCGGGCGCAAATGGCGGTCAGTGCCGAGATCATGAGCATCCGCTTCACGGTCAAGACGATCGAGCGGCTGTGCCACATCCTGCGTTCGCAGGTCGACGACGTGCGCCGCTACGAACGTGAGTTGCGCAAGATCGTGGTCGACAAATGCGGCATGCCGCAAGAGCACTTCATCAAGACCTTCCCGCCCAACTCGATGAACCTGAAGTGGGCCGAGAAGGAGATCGCTGCGGGCAAGGCCTACAGCATCGTGCTCGCGCGCAACCTGCCCGCGGTGCAGGAATTGCAGCAAAAGTTGATCGATCTGCAGTCTCGCGCGGTGGTCCCGATCGAGGACCTGAAGCAGATCAACAAGAAGATGAACGCCGGCGAAAAGTCTTCGCGCGACGCCAAGAAGGAAATGATCGAAGCCAATCTGCGCCTGGTGATCTCGATTGCCAAGAAATACACCAATCGCGGACTGCAATTCCTCGACCTGATTCAGGAAGGCAACATCGGTTTGATGAAGGCGGTCGACAAGTTCGAATACCGGCGCGGCTACAAATTCTCGACCTATGCCACCTGGTGGATTCGCCAGGCCATCACCAGAAGCATCGCCGACCAGGCACGAACGATCCGCATCCCGGTGCACATGATCGAAACCATCAACAAGATGAACCGCATCTCGCGCCAACACTTGCAGGAGTTCGGCTACGAGCCCGACGCGCCGACGCTGGCCGAGAAGATGGAGATCCCGGAAGACAAGATCCGCAAGATCATGAAGATCGCCAAGGAGCCGATCTCGATGGAGACGCCGATCGGCGACGACGACGACTCGCATCTCGGCGACTTCATCGAAGACACCAACAATGTGGCTCCGGTGGACGCGGCGATGCAGGCCGGCTTGCGCGACGTGGTGAAGGACATCCTCGACAGCCTGACGCCGCGCGAGGCCAAGGTGCTGCGCATGCGTTTTGGCATCGAGATGAGTACCGACCACACCCTGGAGGAGGTTGGCAAGCAGTTCGACGTCACGCGTGAGCGCATTCGTCAGATCGAAGCCAAAGCCATCCGCAAGTTGAAGCACCCGAGCCGCTCTGACAAACTCAGAACCTACTTGGACAATCTTTAATGATTCGATGGGCCTGACCCTGCTCGGGCTTCGCAATGTTGCCGCGCTAGTACCGGTTTCCCAACGATGACGCGCATCGCTCAACGGACCGTCTTGTTCGCCGATCTGCGCGGCAGCACGTCGTTGTTCGAGCGCCTGGGTAACGCCGAGGCCACCTCGGTGGTCACGCACACGGTGGCAGAACTGGCGCGCAGCGTCGCCCAGCGCGGTGGCCAGGTCGTCAAGACCCTCGGCGACGGTTTGATGGCGGTCTTCGAGGCCTCGATTCCCGCCGTCCAGGCCGCCGGCCTGATGCAGGACACGCTCGAAGCCTTGGTCACCCGCGGCAGCGAGCATGGCGCGTCGGCGGGGCTGCGGGCACTGCGCCTGCAGGTGGCGTTGGCCCGCGGCGAGATCGTCGAAATGGGTGGAGACTGCTTCGGCGACGCCGTCAACGTCGCCGCACGATTGTTGGACCACGCCGGCGACAACGAGATCCTGCTCACCGAGGAGGTCTTTGCCGGCCTGCCGCGCGAGCAGCAACTGCGTTTTCGCAGCCTCGACTGGATGCACCTGCGTGGCCGCGCCGAACCGGTCCTCGTGCACCTGCTCTCCGGCAAGCGAACCAGCACCGATGCGGTCACCGCATTCGGCGCCGTCGCACCGTCGGCCGAGCCCGACGGCATCCGCCTGGTCTGGCAGCGCGCCAATCGCGTCTATGCCAGCCTGCGCCTGCCTGTGGTGCTCGGGCGCAGTCCGCAGTCGGCGTTCTGCGTCGACGACTCGCGCGTCTCACGCCAGCACGCGCGTATCGACTGGCACGGCGGTGTATTTTCGCTCGCCGACTTGAGCTACAACGGCACTTACGTGCGCTTTGCCAGTGAGGAAGAAGTCGTCAGCCTGCGCCGCGGCACTTGCACCCTGCACGGCAACGGCGTCATCGGACTGGGCGGATCGCCCGCCGATCCGACCTCTGCAACCGTGCGCTTCGAGGTCGTGCACTTGGCCGATACGCAACCCTGCGATGCGACCGACCTCGATTGATCCGCGGCCACGCCGTACAGCCATCGCCTACAGTGCGCACCGATGAAGTATCAACGCGAACCCGTTTTTTCCCACGGCACGCCCGCGCGCACGGCGGTGTTGCTGGTCAATCTCGGCACCCCCGATGCCCCCACGCCGGCGGCGCTGCGGCGCTACCTGGGTGAATTCCTCAGTGACCCGCGGGTGGTCGAGATCCCCCGGCCATTGTGGTGGTTGATCCTGCACGGTGTGATCCTGCGCCTGCGCCCGGCCAAATCGGCCGCCAAGTACGCTGCGATCTGGGGCAGCGATGGATCGCCGCTCGCGGTGTGGACGGCCCGACAAGCTGTGCTGCTCAAAGGCTACCTGGGTCAGCGCGGTCACCCGCCGGCGTCGCTGCAGGTGTGCCACGCCATGCGCTACGGCAAGCCATCGATAACCAAGGTGCTCGATGAGTTGAAAGCCGTCAACACCACGCGCATCTTGGTCCTGCCCCTGTACCCGCAGTACGCTGCGGCCACCACGGCCAGTGTCAACGATGCCGTCATGGCCTGGATGACACGCCAGCGGCGCCAGCCCGAGTTGCGCTTTGTCAATCATTACCACGACGATCCCGGCTATATCGAAGCCCTCGCACATCGCGTGCGTGCGCATTGGATGGCCAACGGCCGCGGCCAACGCCTGCTGCTCAGCTTTCATGGTGTACCTGCACGCTCGCTGCACCTGGGTGACCCCTACCACTGCGAGTGCCATGTCACCGCGCGCCTGCTCAGTCAGCGGCTTGGTCTGTCTGCTGACGAGCTGATCGTCACCTTTCAGAGTCGCTTCGGCAAGGCCAAGTGGTTGACACCGTATACCGCGCCGACGCTGGTGGCGCTAGCCGCCCAAGGCGTCAAGCGCATCGATGTCATGTGCCCGGGATTTGCCGCCGATTGTCTGGAAACCCTGGAAGAGATCGATCAGGAAGCGCGCGCGGCATTTCTGGCTGCAGGCGGCCAGGTGTTCCACTACATTGCCTGCCTGAACGACCAGCACGAATGGATCGCTGGGCTGGCAGACATCGTTCAACGACACCTTCAGGGCTGGGACAGCCACCAGGCAGGCGACACAATGGCCCTGGCACGTCAACGTGACGCAGCCCTTGCGGCCGGCGCGGCCCATTGAAGGCCCGACCGACCGCCGAGCCGATCGTTCTTTGCTACTTTGCAACCATCTGACCGAGAGGACAATCATGCATACACGCAGATCGATGTTGGTGGCCGCTGCAGGCCCGCTGCTGTTTCCCGAGCTGGGCTGGGCGCAGGATAAATATCCCAGCAAGCTGATCACCTGGATCTGCCCCTATGCCGCCGGTGGAAACGCCGACACACGCTCGCGTCAGGTGGCACGGCTGATGCAGACCACGTTGGGCCAGACCATCATCGTCGACAACAAGGCCGGCGGCGGCGGCAACATCGGCACCGAGGTCATCGCCCGGGCCAAGCCCGACGGTTACGTCGTCGGGATGGGCAACTTCGCGCCGCTGGCGGTCAACCACGCGCTGTTCAAGAAGCTCAACTTCGACCCCTTCAACGACCTGCTGCCGATCGTACTGATCGAACGCGGCCCGCTGGTGCTGATGGTGCGCAACGAGTCACCCTACAAGACAGTGAGGGACGTTGTGGCCGCCGCCAAGGCCAAGCCCGGCCAACTTAGTTACGCCTCGGGCGGCATCGGCGGCACCCATCACCTGAGCGGCGCGCTGTTCGAAAACACGGCCGGCATCGACATGATCCATGCCCCGTACAAGAGCGGTGCGGCCGGTGCCACCGACCTGATGGGCGGCCAGGTGACCATGATGTTCGAGCAGATGTACGCAGCGATGCCGTCGATCAAGGGCGGCCGCCTGCGCCCGCTGGCCATCACCAGCAAGGTGCGTTCACCGCTGCTGCCCGACATCCCGACCATGGGCGAGGCCGGTTACCCGGGCGTCGAAGTGTTGAACTGGCAGGGCATCATCGGGCCCAAGGGCATGCCGGCAGACGTGGTCCGGGTGCTCAATGCCGCCGCTAACAAGGCGCTCGAAGACCCCGAGTTGCGCGCCACGATGCTCGCGCAGGGCAACGAGATCGGTGGTGGCACGCCAGAGCAATTCGCGGCCCTGATCAAGGCCGAGGCGCCACGCTGGGGCAAGGTCGTCAGAGACGCAAAGATCGAACCCGAGTGAACCGGTACGGCTCTTTGCACGCTTGCCCGCCCGCCAGACAGGCGCGGTGGTCCGTCTGCCGGTGAGCGCAGTCACAACCCGAGTTCGGCTCGACAAGTGGCTCTGGGCCGCACGTCTGTTCAAGACCCGCGCATTGGCGGCCCAGGCGGTGGACTGCGGCCGCGTCGAGGTCAATGGCCAGGTTGCCAAGCCCGGGCGCGAATTGCACCCGGGTGACACCTTGGCCCTTCGTCATGGTGGTGTCGAGCGCCGGTTGGTGATTCGCGCCCTGTCGTTGCAACGGGGCCCGGCCTCCGTGGCGCAGACGCTGTACGACGAAAGCGCCGAAAGCCTGGCCTCTCGCCTGCGCGCGGCCGAAAGCCGGCGTTTGGCGCCGGAGCCGGCCGAGGCCATCGTGCAGGGTCGGCCGACCAAGCGCGACCGGCGCGACATCGAACGCACCCAGGTGCAATGGCAGCGCTGGTCAGCATCGATCGATACCGATCGCGACTGAGCGCTTTCACGCAGGCAGGGCCTAAAGGCCCTCTTGAAGCCGCGGGATTAAACCCCATCTGGCCGCATCCGGATCCTTTTGCCTCGTTCGCGACCATGACGACCCCAGACAACGAATCCAACGCTGCCATGCCGCCTCCACCCGTGCAAGACACGGGTCTCGTCGCCGAGACGAGTGCCGAAGCCCAGTTGAGCGAGCTGCAGGCCCGTTTCACCGAAGTCAATGAGGCTTTCCTGCGCGCCCGTGCCGAAGCCGAAAACACCCGTCGCCGTGCCGAGGAGGAAATGTCCAAGGCCCGCAAGTACGCAGTCGAATCGTTTGCCGAGAGCTTGCTGCCGGTGATGGACAGCCTGCAGGCTGCCATCGCCCTGCCCGATGCGGCACCTGCGCAAGTGCTCGAAGGCGTGCACGCCACTTTGCGCCAGCTGGCCTCGGCGCTCGAGCGCAACAAGGTGCTCGAACTTGCACCGCCGGCAGGCACCAAGTTCGACCCGCGCCAGCACCAGGCCATCAGCGTGGTTCCGGCGGACCAGGAGGCCAATACCGTCGTGACCGTGCTGCAAAAGGGCTACCTGATCAGCGACCGTGTGCTGCGCCCGGCCCTGGTCACGGTGGCGGGTCCGAAGTGACGTCGCAGGCTTGAAAGCCGCGAACCAGTCCGCACCTCAGACTCAATCGATTTCATAGTCAGGAGCACAGAACATGGGCAAGATCATCGGCATCGACCTGGGCACGACCAACTCGTGCGTGGCCATCATGGAGGGCAACACCACCAAGGTGATCGAGAACAGCGAGGGTGCACGCACCACGCCGTCGATCATTGCCTACCAGGACGACGGCGAGATCCTGGTCGGCGCCTCGGCCAAGCGTCAGGCTGTGACCAACCCGAAGAACACGCTGTACGCGGTCAAACGCCTGATCGGTCGCAAGTTCACCGAAAAGGAAGTGCAGAAGGACATCGACCTGATGCCCTACAAGATCGCCGCCGCCGACAACGGCGACGCCTGGGTCGAGGTGCGCGGCAAGAGGCTGGCCCCGCCGCAGGTGTCGGCCGAAGTCCTGCGCAAGATGAAGAAGACTGCCGAGGACTATCTCGGCGAGGAAGTCACCGAGGCCGTGATCACGGTACCGGCCTATTTCAACGACTCTCAGCGCCAGGCCACCAAGGACGCCGGGCGCATCGCCGGGCTGGACGTCAAGCGCATCATCAACGAACCAACCGCCGCGGCGTTGGCCTTCGGTCTGGACAAACATGGCAAGGGCGATCGCAAGATCGCGGTCTTCGACTTGGGCGGCGGCACGTTCGACATCTCGATCATCGAGATTGCCGACGTCGACGGTGAAATGCAGTTCGAGGTGCTGTCGACCAATGGCGACACCTTCCTGGGTGGTGAAGACTTCGACCAGCGCATCATCGATTACATCGTCACCGAGTTCAAGAAGGACCAGGGCGTCGATCTGACCAAGGACGTGCTGGCGCTGCAGCGCCTGAAGGAAGCGGCCGAGAAGGCCAAGATCGAGCTCTCGAACTCGACCCAGACCGACGTCAACCTGCCCTACGTCACCGCCGATGCGTCGGGGCCGAAGCACCTGAACATCAAGCTCACGCGTGCCAAGCTCGAATCGCTGGTCGACGAATTGATCGAGCGCACGATGGAACCCTGCCGCATCGCGGTCAAGGATGCCGGTGTCAAGTTGACCGACATCGACGACGTGATCCTGGTCGGTGGCATGTCGCGCATGCCCAAGGTGCAGGACAAGGTCAAGGAGTTCTTCGGCCGCGAGCCACGCAAGGACGTCAATCCCGACGAGGCAGTGGCGGTTGGGGCGGCGATTCAGGGCCAGGTGCTGGGCGGCGACCGCAAGGACGTATTGCTGCTCGACGTGACTCCGCTGTCGCTGGGCATCGAGACGCTGGGCGGCGTGATGACCAAGATGATCAAGAAGAACACCACCATCCCGACCAAGTTCTCGCAGGTATTCAGCACGGCAGACGACAACCAGCCGGCGGTGACGATCAAGGTCTACCAGGGCGAACGCGAGATGGCCGCCGGCAACAAGTCGCTCGGCGAATTCAACCTCGAGGGCATCCCGCCAGCAGCGCGCGGCCTGCCGCAAATCGAGGTCACGTTCGACATCGACGCCAACGGCATCCTGCATGTGCACGCCAAGGACAAGGGTACTGGCAAGGAAAACAAGATCACCATCAAGGCCAACTCCGGTCTGTCCGAAGACGAAATCCAGAAGATGGTCAAGGACGCCGAATTGAACGCGGCCGAGGACCACAAGAAGCTTGAACTGGTGCAGTCACGCAATCACGCCGACGCGATGATGCACAGCGTGAAGAAGAGCCTGGCCGAGCATGGCAAGGAGCTCAGTGACGAGGAAAAGGCAAAGATCGAGGCCGCGGTCAAGGAGGTCGAGGACGCCTTGAAGGATGACGACAAGGCGACCATCGAAGCCAAGACCGAAGCCATGATGACCGCCAGCCACAAGTTGTCGGAAAAGATGTACGCCGACGTGCAAAAGGCGGCCGCCGCGCAGGGCGCCGGCGAAGCGCCACCACAATCGACCGCCAAGGCCGAAGCCACCGTCGAAGACAATGTGGTCGACGCCGAGTTCAAGGAAGTCAAGAAGTGATATTGCCGGCGGGCCTGCGGCCCGCTGCGACACTTCGCCGCGTTCGGGCTGACGCGCTTTGCGCGCCGCTCGACGCGGCGATTCGGTTTGTGAAGTATTGAGAGCGTTCATGGCCAAGCGCGACTATTACGAAACCCTCGGTGTGCCCAAGAACGCCACCGAGGACGACATCAAGAAGGCCTACCGCAAGCTGGCCATGAAGCACCACCCCGACCGCAATCAGGGTGACGATGCGAAAAAATCGGAGGAGAAATTCAAGGAGGCCAAGGAGGCCTACGAGATGCTCTCCGACGCGCAGAAGCGCGCCGCCTACGATCAGTACGGCCATGCAGGGGTCGATCCCAACATGGGTGGCTTTCGCGGTGCGCCAGGCCAGGAAGGCTTCGGCGGCTTTGCCGAAGCCTTCGGCGATATCTTCGGCGACATCTTCGGTGGTGCAGCCGGCGGCGCCAGGCGCGGTGGCCAGCAGGTCTATCGCGGCACCGACCTGTCCTACGCATTGGAAATCACGCTCGAAGAAGCCGCACACGGCAAGGACACTCAGATTCGCATCCCGAGCTGGGACAACTGCGAAACCTGCCACGGCATCGGGCGCCAAGCCGGGCACCAGCGCAAAAACCTGCCCGCAACTGCAATGGCAGCGGTACCGTGCACCTGCGCCAGGGCTTCTTCAGCATCCAGCAGACCTGCCCGCAGTGCCGCGGCGTCGGCAAGATCATTCCCGAACCCTGCGCCACCTGCCACGGAGCGGGCAAGGTCAAGAAGCAGAAGACCCTCGAAGTCAAGATTCCGGCCGGCATCAACGAGGGCATGCGCATTCGCTCGAGCGGCAACGGCGAGCCGGGCAGCAACGGTGGGCCACCGGGTGACCTGTACATCGAAATCCGCGTCGCCCAGCACGGCATCTTCGAGCGCGACGGCGATGACCTGCACTGCACGGTGCCGGTGGGACTGACGACCGTGGCTCTAGGCGGCGCCATCGAGGTGCCGACGCTGGCCGGCAAGGTCGAGATCGAGCTACCCGAGGGCACGCAGCACGGCAAGACCTTCCGCCTGCGCGGCAAGGGCATCAAGGGCCTGCGCTCGAGCTACCCCGGTGATCTCTACTGCCACGTCTCCGTGGAAACGCCGATCAAGCTCACCGAGCAGCAAAAGAAGTTGTTGCGCGAGCTGGACGAGTCGCTGAAAAAGGGCGCCGCTCGTCACTCGCCCGACACCAAGAGCTGGACCGACCGGGTCAAGGACGTGTTCAAGTAGCGCACGGCGAGTCCACGACCATCGGATCGCCGTATGACTGCTTCCAGCATTGCGCCCACAAACGCACGTGCACAACGTCGACGCGACGTCGCATGGTGTGCGGGCCTGCTCGCTGCGCTGCTGGCGTGGGATCTGTCAGGCTTGGACTTGCAACTCGTGCGTTTCGTCGCCGGCCCGACCGGGTTTTCCTTGCGTGACCACTGGTTCACGAGTTTTGTATTGCATCAGGGTGGCAGGGCGCTCGGTTGGCTGGTGCTGGTGGCACTGGTGGTTCAACTTTGGCGGCCCTTGCCGTTCGCATCCGAACTGACGCTCGGTGAGCGACGCTGGTGGCTGGCCACCTGTTTGTTGTGCCTGTTGACGATTCCGCTCGTCAAGCACGCCAGCCTAACCAGTTGCCCGTGGTCGCTGTCCGAATTCGGTGGCATCGCACGCTATGTGTCGCATTGGCAGTGGGGCGTGGCCGACGGCGGGGGCGGCGGCTGTTTTCCTTCAGGGCATGCCTCGACCGCGTTTGCATTCCTGTCGGGTTATTTCGCCCTGCGAACACATCATCTCGCGGCGGCAAAGCGCTGGCTGTGGGCCGTCGTCTTCCTGGGTTTGATCTTTGGTGCAGGCCAGACATTGCGCGGGGCCCATTACCCCAGCCACACCTTGTGGACTGCCTGGCTCTGCCTGGCAGTCACCATGATCTCGCACTACGGCTGGCGGCGCTGGCACGCTTGACGCAGGCAGTGTTGCCGGGTGTCAGAACAGCGATGATTGCGCCAGTGGCTTCACGCTCGCGACCGGCCGACGAAACTGAGACAGGTCGAGCTCGATTCGCTGGTGACCCAGCCCCAAGCGCGTGGTCACCGTGCGGAAACGCTGCGCCAGCAATTGCGCCCAGATGCCCTGCCCGGCCATTCGCTGGCCGAATCGACTATCGTTGTCGCGACCTCCGCGCATGTCGCGAACCCGTGCCATCACGCGTGCTGCACGTTCTGGAAAATTGGTTTGCAGCCATTGCTGGAACAAAGGATTGACCTCCCAGGGCAGCCGCAAGATGGTCGAGAAAGCGGTTGTGGCTCCCGCGTCTCTAGCCCGTTCGAGCACATGTTCCAGCTCGGGTTCGTTGAGGAACGGGATCACCGGCGACACGCTGACCCCGACCGGGATCCCGGCCTGTGCAAGACGTTCGATCGTGCGCAGGCGTCGCATGGGCGATGTGGCACGAGGCTCCATCACACGCGCCAGGTCGCCATCCAGCGTGGGTATGGAAACGTACACCGACACCAGGTGATCATGGGCCAAAGGCGCCAGCAGATCGATGTCGCGCTCGATGCCCGACGACTTGGTGATGATGGAAAAAGCATGCCGGTGCTCGGCCAAGACCTCGATCAGCGAACGCGTGATACGCAGGCGACGTTCGGCGGGCTGATAAGCGTCGGTGGCCGATCCGATATTGAGCGGCAATGCCACGTAACCCTCTTGTGCGAACGCGTTGCGCAGGCGCTCGGCGGCATTGACCTTGGCGATGATCTTGGTTTCAAAATCCAGCCCCGGTGACAGGTTCAGATAGCTGTGCGTCGGCCGCGCGAAGCAGTAGATGCAGCCATGTTCACAGCCGCGATACGGATTGATCGAGAGATCGAACGGGATGTCAGGCGACTCGTTTCCTGACAGGATGCTCTTGACCCGCTGCTCGATGACTTGGGTGCCAGGCACAGCCATTTCTTCGCGCGCTGCCTGTTCTAGCGCGCCCCAACCATCGTCGACGGACTCCCGCCGCTGGCTGGTAAAGCGGTGTTCGATGGCCCAAATCGTGCCACGCCCCTTGAGACTGGCGCTCGGTCTGAACATCAGGGCCGCATGCGGCGTCTCGGGGTTGTTGGGCGTATGCATACTGTAAATATATACAGTATTCTGCAAAAAGCAAGCTCGATCGAAGCCCTCAATACGGAGCGCCGCCGCCAGGGGCCAGATTGTCGAAGCGTGTCAGTGGCTTCAGGAATGTCAACCTGACCGTGCCAACAGGCCCGTTGCGCTGCTTGCCGATCACGATCTCTGCAACACCGGGTTCCTTCGACTCCTTGTTGTAGTAGTCGTCGCGGTAGATGAACATGATCACATCGGCATCTTGTTCGATCGCCCCCGACTCGCGCAGGTCGCTCATCATCGGTCGCTTGTCGTTTCGCGATTCGACACTGCGGTTCAACTGCGAAAGCGCGATCACCGGGCACTGCAGTTCTTTGGCCAGTGCTTTTAAGCCGCGCGATATCTCGCCAATCTCGGTGGCACGATTTTCTTCACTCGAACTACTGCCGCTCATCAGCTGCAGGTAATCGACGACGATCAGGCCGAGCTTGCCGCATTGGCGAGCCTGGCGCCGAGCGCGCGCGCGCAATTCAGCCGAGTTGAGCGCAGGGGTTTCGTCAATATAGACACTCGCGTTCTTCAGCCTGTCCACCGCTTCGCTGAGACGGCCCCATTCGTCGTCGCCAAGCTTGCCCGTTCGTAAATGCGTTTGATCGATGCGCCCGAGTGAGCCGACCATGCGCAATGCCAGCTGAGAGGCACCCATTTCCATCGAAAACACGGCCACGGGTAGGCCTTCCTGTACAGCGACGTTCTCGGCGATATTGAGTGCGAAGGCAGTCTTGCCCATCGACGGGCGTGCCGCCAATACGATCAGATCGCCGGCTTGCAGTCCGGCCGTCATGCGGTCGAGATCATAAAAGCCCGTGCGCACGCCGGTGACTTCTTCGGCGCCGTTCTCGTGCAACTCAGTGACGCGGTCGATCAACTGCACCACCAGTTGATCCATGCTCTGGAAGCCCTGCCTGGTGCGCGAGCCTTCTTCGCCGATCTTGAAGATGCGACCCTCGGCTTCGTCGAGGATCTGGCTCACCGCGCGCCCCTGCGGGTTGAAGGCCGTCGTGGCAATCTCATCGCTGGCTTCGATCAACTTTCTGAGCACGGCCCGCTCACGAACGATTTCGGCGTAGCGGCGCAGATTGGCCGCGCTCGGCACGCTTTGCGCGAGCGAATTCAAGTACGCGATGCCACCGCATTCCTCGGCCTTGCCGCGGCTCTGCAATTGCTCGAATACAGTGATCACGTCGGCCGGTTTGCTGGCATTGACCAAGCCGCCGATGGCAGCGTATATCGCCTTGTGCTCGTAGCGATAGAAATCGCTGTCGGTCAGCAAATCGCCCGCCCGGTCCCAGGCACTGTTGTCGAGCAACAGTCCGCCAAGCACGCTCTGCTCGGCTTCGATCGAATGCGGAGGCACACGCAAGCGTGCAACTTCGTCGTCGCGTGGTGTGCTGTCGCGGGAGTTTGAAAGGACGACTGACATCGTAAGCAGGCGATGATAAGACGCGGCGCCGTCGTCACCTGTGGGCAATCCTGTGGATGAACGCTGGAAAACGCGGTACAAGCCAGCAGCGTGCCTGCCGCTGACAAAAAATGAGGGCCGGCAATGCCGGCCCTTTCATTCAGCGAACGGGTGCGTCCGTCAGTCGACTTCGCCGACCACCGCCACATTGACGTCGGCCCGCACATCGGTGTGCAGGGACACGGTGATGGTTTGTTCGCCCACAGCCTTGATCGGGCCGTGCGGCATGCGGATGCCGGACTTGGGCACGTCGAAGCCGAGCTTCTTCAGGCCCTCGGAAATGTCGGCATTGGTGACCGAGCCGAACAGGCGTCCGTCGACACCGGCCTTCTGCGAGATCGACACCGTCTTGCCGTTCAACTTCTCGGCCAGTGCCTGCGCCGCCGCCAGCTTGTCGGCGGCGACCTTTTCGAGTTCGACGCGCTTGGCCTCGAACTCCTTGATCGCGCCCTCGGTGGCGCGGCGCGCCTGGCGGGTCGGAATCAGGAAGTTGCGCGCGAAGCCGTCCTTGACCTTGACGACTTCACCGAGATTGCCGAGGTTGGCAACTTTTTCCAGCAGGATGACTTGCATGCTTGCTCCTCAACCCTTGTGTTGATCGCTGTACGGCAGCAGCGCGAGGAAGCGCGCGCGCTTGATCGCAGTCGTCAATTGCCGTTGAAAGAAAGCACGCGTCCCAGTCAGACGGGCCGGCGTGATCTTGCCGTTTTCGCCGACGAAGTCGCGCAGCGTGTCGACATCCTTGTAGTCGATCCGTTCGACGCCGGCGACGGTGAAGCGACAGAACCGCTTGCGCCGAAAGAGCAGCGACTGTTGGTTGCGTTTGGGTTTGCGGTCCTTGGAGAACCGGCCTTTACCACGTGGCGGGGGCATATTTGAGCTCCTGAGAATCTAGTGAATGCGAACAGTTTCGAAAGCCTAGGCGAGGTCGAGTGCTGTAACGTGCAAGACAAGACCGCGGCCGTTGCGGGTAGCGCCCAGAAATCCGGCGAAGGTTGCCAGGCTGCCCAGTGTCATTGCGCCAGCAGGCCGAGTGATGGCCCCGATCGCCACCGCCTTGATTTCCAGCGAAACCTTGCGCGGCAGGCCGTCTTCGCTGACCTCGGATTCATGCTTGAGCAGCATGTCCAGGGCCGGCAAGCCGGCAGGGGTGTATCGCACGGCACCGCGTTCGACCAGCGAGGCAGCAAGAACCAGGCGGTTCATGACGCAGCGCAGGCCAGCGCGATGAGCGCTTTGGTCAGGCGGTCGCCTCCTGCGGCTGTTGCGGGGCCTTGCGAGCGTCTTCGCGCTCGACATGTTTCATCATCGCCGACGGTGCAATTTCGGCCTTATCCATGACCACCGTCAGATGGCGCAGCACGGCATCGTTGAAACGAAATCCGGTCTCCAGCTCGACCAGGGTTTCGTTGCTGCACTCGATGTTCAGGCACAGATAGTGGGCCTTGCCAAGCTTCTGAATCTGGTAGGCCAATTGGCGCCGCCCCCAGTCTTCTATCCGGTGCACTTTGCCGCCGGCGGCCGTCAGCAGGGCCTTGTAGCGTTCCAGCATGGCCGGAACCTGTTCGCTTTGATCCGGATGGATCATCAGCACGATTTCATAGTGACGCATTTGGACTCCTTATGGTTTCCAGGTATGGAAGCCGCCCTGCGGCGTCATGGTGCAGGTGCGGCAAGGGGAAAGCCTGTGAGTATAACAGTCAGGCCCGCCGCCGCGACAGCGCTGGGTACTGTTCAGTGCCTGACGGCCAAGCGCAGCCAGGTCTCGACGACCGAGTCCGGATTGAGCGAAATCGAAACGATGCCTTCTTGTGCCAGCCAGTCGGCAAAGTCGGGGTAGTCGCTGGGGCCTTGGCCGCAGATGCCCACGTACTTGCCGGTGGCACGGCAAGACGCGATGGCGCGCGAAATCATGGCCTTGACCGCCGGGTCACGTTCGTCGAAATCGCCTGCCAGCTGTGCCAGACCAGAGTCGCGGTCCAGACCCAAGGTCAGCTGGGTCAGGTCGTTGGAACCGATCGACATGCCATCGAAGTGTTCGAGGAACTGGTCGGCCAGGATCGCATTGCTCGGTATCTCGCACATCATGATCAGGCGCAGACCATTGACACCGCGCGCCAGGCCTCGTTCGGCCAGCATGGACACCACCCGCTCGGCCTGGTGCACCGTGCGCACGAAGGGCACCATGAGCTCCACATTGGTCAATCCCATGTCGTTGCGCACTCGCTTGAGAGCCTCGCACTCCATACCGAAGGCGTCGGCAAACTCGCCGCTGATGTAGCGCGAGGCGCCGCGAAACCCGAGCATAGGGTTTTCTTCGTCAGGCTCGTAGCGGCTGCCGCCGATCAGTTTTCGGTACTCATTGCTCTTGAAGTCCGACAGTCGCACGATCACCGGCTTGGGCCAGAAGGCCGCGGCAATGGTGGCCACACCTTCGGCGATCTTGTCGACATAAAAAGCACGCGGGCTGGCATGCCCCCGTGCCACCGACTCGACCGCCTTCTTCAACTCGGGATCGACGTTTGGGTAGTCGAGGATCGCCTTGGGGTGCACGCCGATGTTGTTGTTGATGATGAATTCGAGCCTCGCCAACCCAACCCCGGCGTTCGGAATCTGCGCAAACTCGAATGCCAAGGCAGGATTGCCGACATTCATCGTGATCTTGATCGGGCAATACGGCATCTCACCGCGACGCACTTCGTTGATCTCGGTCTCGAGCAACCCGTCATAGACGAAACCGGTGTCGCCCTCGGAGCAGACCACCGTGACGAGCGCGCCTTCATGTAATTTGTCAGTCGCGTTGCCGCAGCCGACCACGGCCGGAATGCCAAGCTCGCGGGCGATGATCGCCGCGTGGCAGGTGCGGCCGCCGCGGTTGGTAACGATGGCACCGGCGCGTTTCATGACCGGCTCCCAGTTCGGGTCCGTCATGTCGGTCACCAGGATATCCCCGGGCTGCACACGATCCATCTCGGCCAGCGACGACAACACGCGGACCGGCCCGGTGCCGATCTTTTGGCCGATGGCCCGCCCTTCGGCCAGGACGGTACTGTGGCCTTTGAGCTTATAGCGGTGCTCGACCTGGCCCGCCGAGTGGCTCTTCACGGTTTCCGGCCGCGCCTGCAGGATGTAGAGCTTGCCGTCGATGCCGTCGCGGCCCCATTCGATGTCCATCGGCCGGCCGTAATGCCGCTCGATGGTCAACGCATAACGGGCCAGTTCGGTCACGTCGGCATCGCTCAGTGAATAGCGGTTGCGCAATTCGGGCGGGTTGTCGACGGTCTTGACCAAGCGGCCGTTGGCGGCCTTTTCTGCGGCCGTGCTGAACTCCAGCCGCACCAGCTTGGAGCCCAGATTGCGGCGTATCACGGCCAGCTTGCCGGCCATCAGCGCCGGTTTGTGGACGTAGAACTCGTCCGGGTTGACGGCACCCTGCACGACCGTCTCGCCGAGGCCGTAGCTCGAGGTGATGAAGACCACGTCCTGAAAGCCACTCTCGGTGTCGATCGTGAACATCACACCAGCCGAACCAAGGTCCGAGCGCACCATGCGCTGAATGCCTGCCGACAGCGCCACGCCGGCGTGGGCAAAGCCCTTGTGCTCGCGGTAACTGATCGCGCGGTCGTTGAAGAGCGATGCAAAGACCTCCTTGATGCGCTGCAGCACCTCATCGATGCCGTGCACATTGAGAAATGTCTCCTGCTGGCCGGCGAATGATGCGTCGGGAAGGTCTTCGGCCGTAGCCGACGATCGCACGGCGAAGGTTGCTGCACTATCGCCCGCCGCGAGGCCGGCAAACGCAGTGCGCACAGCGTCCTCGAGATCGGCAGGCAGCGGGGTTTCGACGATCCACCGGCGGATTTCCCCCCCCGCCTCGGCCAGCGCGCGCACATCGTCGGTCTTGAGTGTAGCCAGCCGCGTCTCGATGCGCCGAGCCAACCCCTGGTGGGACAGGAAGCGCCGAAAAGCATTCGCCGTGGTGGCAAAGCCGCCTGGCACGCACACGCCCGAGGCCGCCAGCTGGCTGATCATCTCGCCGAGGCTGGCGTTCTTACCGCCAACGGCCTCGACATCGGTCATTCTCAGATGTTCAAACGGCACGACCAGGGCGGTCGCCAGATGGGAAGGGGACATGGCAAAGCTCCGTGATGATGAGAAATCGGTGCCTGCACAGGCCACACGGGCGCTCGAACCGTCGCAGTTCGTTGATCGTTCGAGGGGCAACGGGAGCGCGTCATCGGGCGGGCCTGAAGAGAATGGCTGCAATTCTACGGGTCACACCGACCACTATGATGTCCGCCTCCCTCGCTCGAGCACCCGATGCCCAACCGCACCGTTTTCTTCGTTTCCGATGGCACCGGCATCACGGCCGAGACCTTCGGCAACTCGATCCTGGCGCAGTTCGGCGCCAAGCCACGGCATGTGCGCAGGCCCTTCATAGACAGCGTCGACAAGGCCCTGTCGGTGGTGGCTGAAATCAACCACATGGCCGAGCACGAGGGCCGGCGGCCGATCGTCTTCATCACCTTGGTCAACGACGAAGTGCGTCACATCGTGACGGGGCCGGAGTGCAAAGGCTTGGTGCTCGACATGTTTCGCACATTCGTCGAGCCGCTGGAGGTCGAATTCGGCGTCAAGAGCAACCACCGGGTCGGCCGATTCTCCGACGCTGCCAAGAGCAGCGAGTACAACGACCGCATCGAAGCCATCAACTTCTCATTGGCCCATGACGACGGCCAGAGCGCAAAAAATCTGGCCAGCGCCGACGTGATCCTGGTCGGGGTGAGTCGCAGCGGCAAAACACCGACCTCGCTGTACTTGGCGATGCAACACGGCATCAAGGCGGCCAACTACCCCTTGATCCCCGACGATTTCGAGCGCGGCCAGCTGCCCCTGTCGCTGGCGCCGTACAAGAAGAAGTGCTTCGGCCTGACCATCGATCCCGACCGCCTGGCGCAGATTCGCCACGAACGCCGACCCGGCAGTATGTACGCCTCGCTGGAGAACTGTCGCTACGAGGTGAGCCAAGCCGAGCGCATGATGAAGCGCGACGGCATCGCCTGGCTCAGTTCGACGCACAAATCCATCGAGGAAATCGCCACCACCATCCTGCGCGACATTCGGCCGGATCGACTGATCTACTGAATCGAGAAGCCTGGCGTGGCGCGATCACCGCTTGCTGCGATCTCGATCACCCGCTGGCACTCGCTCAACGGCGGGTCGCCGGGCCTGCGACATAGAAGCCGCGCGACTGTGGATTGAACGCGATGCGATGCCCGTTGTCGCAGGCGACGCACCACCAGACGGCCAGCGTGCCGTCGGGCTCCTGCGCCAATGCGGCAAATGCAGTGCCTGGATCGGGTACTTCGACCAAGAAGCGCAACCGCGTCCGCGCACCCTGCCGATCGGTGATGGCCACGAACAGGCCACGCTCACCATCACAGCGGCGATAGGCGCCAACGAAGGCGGTTTGCAATCTGCCACTGCCGTCCAGCGGAGCCTGGACGGAAAACGCCAGACCCTCGAGCGGGGAACCGCTCGCCGGCCCCAGCAATTCTTCGCCGAAGAACTCACGCGTGAATGCTTCGGCGGCGCACCAGGCGGGCTCGAAGCGAGCGATCGGCAACCCCTGCACGACGGTAGCGCGTGCGGTGATCGTGGCCCGTTGCCACCAGGGGTCGTGAGCCGGCTCGGCGCGGATGCTGAGCACGGGCATAGTGCCCGAGGCTGGCCCCTGTGCCCATGCGGTCAGCGACACGGCAAGGCTGCACAGGACTGTCAGCAGCGCCCGGGGAATCACGCGCCGCCCCCGCGCCGGCTGCTGGCGTACATGCAGATGGCCGCCGCGGCAGCCACGTTCAGCGATTCTTGGCCGCCCGGCTGCGCGATGCGCAGCGTCTGCGTGCAACGCGCCTGCAGCGTCGGCGCAATGCCCTGCCCTTCGTGGCCGAACACCCAGGCGCAGGGAAACGGCAGCGCCACAGCATCGAGCGTAAGCTCGGCGTGCGAACTGCCCGCCAGCAGGGGCAGGCCCAATGCATCCAGGTCCGCTGCGGCAAGGCCTTCGACCAGGTCGAGCGCGAAGTGCGCGCCCATGCCGGCACGCAGCACCTTGGGCGACCACAGCGCCGCACTACCCTCCAGCGCCAATACCTGCATAAAACCCATTGCCGCGGCGCTGCGCAGGATGCTGCCGACGTTTCCGGCATCCTGCACCCGGTCGAGCACCACGCTGGCCACACCGGCCTTCACGGCCGGCATGGCAGGCGCGTCGACGACAAATCCGATGCCGGCAGGCGAGCCAAGGCCACTGATCGAAGCGAACAGCGCGTCTGGCACCAAGATCACCTGCGCGGCCCAACGCGCGAGTTCGGCCAAGGCCGGTTGCTGCCACGCCGACTGACTCACCAATGCCTGCGCCGCCTTGCGGCCGCACGAGCGCAGCGCGGCGCACAGATGTTCGCCTTCGATCCACACGGCGCCGAGCTTGCGGTAGGCGCTCGGCGCACGCACCAGCTTGCGCAGTCGCAGCAACAACGGGTTGTCACGGGAACTGATTGCGTGCGGCTCGTTCATCACGCGTCGTCCAGCACCGCGCGCACCGGTGCAAAGCTGCGCCGATGCGCGACGCAGGCCCCATGCAGACGCAGGGCGGCCAGGTGCGAGGGTGTCGGGTAACCCTTGTGCTCGGCAAACCCATAGGCGGGATGGCGCTCGTGCAAGGTCACCAACAGGGCATCGCGGTGCACCTTGGCCACGATCGATGCGGCAGAAATCGCCGCCACCTTGGTGTCACCCTTGATGATGGCCGTGGCAGGCATCGTCAGCAGCGGCAGTCGATTGCCGTCGACCAGCACTTGCGCGGGTGGCAAGCGCAGACCTTCGACCGCCCGGCGCATGGCCAGCAGCGTGGCCTGCAGGATGTTCAGGCGGTCGATCTCTTCGACGCTGGCCTCGGCTACACAGCAACACAGCGATTTGGCGCGCACCTCGGCAGCCAGTCGCTCGCGGGTGGCCGGACTGAGTGTCTTCGAATCGCGCAGGCCCTTGATCGGATGCAGGTCGTCAAGAATCACCGCGGCGGCCACCACCGGTCCGGCCAGCGGGCCGCGCCCGGCTTCATCCACGCCAGCCGTCAGGCCGGGCGCGGTCCAGACCAACCCGAGCTGCTCAGGTCGGGCCAAGGACTTGTGCGATCGCATCGCTGGCGGTGCGTGCGGTGTCACGCCGCAACAGGTGGTGCAGTTCCGTGAAGCGCTGCGTCAGAGCCGCGGCTCGTGCTGGTGCATCGAGCCAGGCCAGCACGTCGGCGGCCAGCCGCGCAGGCTGGGCATCGCCTTGGATGCGTTCGGGGACCACGAACTCGCGGCACAAGATGTTGGGCAACCCGACCCAGGCTTGGTATCGCATGCGGCGCATCATCTGCCAAGTCAGCGGGTTCATACGATAGGCGATGACCATCGGGCGCTTGAACAGCGCGGCTTCGAGCGTGGCCGTGCCGCTGGCGATCAAGGTCACATCGCAGGCGGCCAAGACCTCGTGTGAGCGGCCTTCGAGCATGGTGATCGGCGTCGCCGGCGCATGGCGCGCCCGCATCGACTCGAGCATCGCCCGCAGCCCGGGGGCCAGCGGCAAAATGAAACGCAATTCCGGCCGCTGCTGGTACAGGAGCGTCGCGGCCTGCAAGAACAACGGCGCGATGTAGTGGATCTCCGAGCGCCGACTGCCGGGCAGCAGCGCCACCACCGCGTCGGAGTCCGGTAGACCGAGTGCCGCACGCGCCGCGGTGCGGGGCGTCTCGATAGGAATCGCGTCGGCCAAAGGATGACCGACATAGGTCGCTGCGATCCCGTGCTGCGCCAACAGTGCGGGTTCGAACGGAAACAGGCACAGCACATGATCGACACTGCGCGCGATCTTGTGTATCCGCTCGCCGCGCCAGGCCCAGATCGACGGGCAGATGAAGTGGATCGCCTTGATGCCCGCAGCCTTGAGGCGCGCTTCGAGATCGAGATTGAAATCGGGCGCATCCACGCCGATGAATGCCTGTGGACGTTCACGCAGCAGTCGCGTGCTCAATTGGCGTCGGATGCCGGCGATCTGGCGATAGTGGCGCAGCACCTCGACATAGCCGCGAACCGCCAGCTTGTCGCTCGGCCACCATGCAGCGAAACCCTGAGCCGCCATCTGCGGCCCGCCAATGCCGGACGCGACCAGGTCGGGCCAGTGCGACTTCATACCTGCGAGCAACAAGCCGGCCAGCAAGTCGCCTGACGCCTCACCAGCGACCATCGCCAGGCGCATCGGCTAGCGCGCGATGCCGCGGCTCGATGCGGCGAGAAAATCGAGCATCGTCTGCACGTCAGCGTCGGCCTCGGGCACGGCGCCGCGCAGCGCTTGGATGGCCACGGTCGCCTGTTCCAGCGTGAGGCCATCCCGGTAGAGAAGGCGATGCACTTGTTTGATCTGGGCAATGCGCTGTGCCGCAAAAGAGCGCCTGCGCAGGCCTTCGACATTGATGCCACGCACCGCAAGGGGATTGCCCGCCACCATCATGAACGGTGGCACATCCTGCGCCACGTGGCTCTGAAAGCCGGTCATCGCATGCGCGCCGATGTGGCAGAACTGGTGCACCCCGGTCAACCCGCCGACGATGACCCAATCCCCGATGTGGACATGCCCGGCCAGGGTCGCGTTGTTGGCCAGGATGGTGCGATGGCCCAATTGCACGTCATGCGCGATGTGCACATAAGCCATGATCCAGTTGTCGTCGCCGATGCGCGTGACGCCGCCATCCTGCACGGTGCCGCGATTGAAGGTGCAGAACTCGCGGATGGTGTTGCGCTCGCCGATCACCAACTCGGTCGGCTCGCCACGGTACTTCATGTCCTGCGGCGCACCGCCCAGACTGACGTGGGCAAAGATGCGGTTGTCGCCGCCGATGGTGGTTGGACCTTCGAGCACCGCATGGGCGCCGATCGTGGTGCCCGCACCGACCTTGACCCCGGCACCGATCACCGCGTATGGACCGACACTGACCGAGCTGGCCAGTTCAGCGCCCGGGTCGACGATGGCAGTCGGGTGAATCGCGGCCATGCCTTCAGTTGATCTTGCGCATCGTGCACATCAGCTCGGCCTCGACCGCGGTCTCGCCGTCGACGCTGGCACGGGTCTTGTACTTGTAGATTCCGCCTTTGACGCGCTCGATCGAGGCTTCGAGAATCAACTGGTCACCAGGCTCGACCGGGCGTTTGAAGCGCGCGCTGTCAATGCCGACGAAATAAACCACCGTGTCTTCGCCCGGTTCGGTGTCCAAGCTTTCGAACGACAGCAGCGCGGCGGTCTGTGCCAAGGCCTCCAGCATCAGCACCCCCGGCATGACCGGTCGGACTGGAAAGTGGCCCACGAAGAACGGTTCGTTGATGGTCACGTTCTTCAATGCCTTGATGCGCACACCCCGCTCGATCTCCAGCACCCGGTCGACGAGCAGGATCGGATAGCGGTGCGGCAGCTTCCTCAGTATCTTGTGGATGTCGAGCACAGGCACGGTCATGATTTCTTCTCCAGCGCACGCAAGCGGTCGCGCAAGGCATGCAGCTGGCGCAGCGTGGCGGCATTCTTCTCCCAGGCCGCATTGTCGTCGAACGGGAACACGCCGCTGTACTGGCCTGGCTGAAGAATCGAACGTGTGATCGTCGTGGCCGCCGAAACATGCACATGGTCAGCCAGCTCGAGGTGGCCGAGCACGATCGCACCGCCACCCAGCGTGCAATACGCACCGATACGCGCGCTGCCGGCGATGCCGACGCAGCCGGCCATCGCCGTGTGCGCGCCGACACGCACGTTGTGCCCGATCTGCACCAAGTTGTCGAGTTTGACGCCGTCTTCGATGACGGTGTCGTCCAGCGCACCGCGGTCTATGCAGGTGTTGGCACCGATCTCTACATCGTTGCCGATGCGTACGCCGCCGAGTTGTTCGATCTTCTCCCAGCGGCCCTCATGCGGCGCGAAGCCGAAGCCATCGGCACCGATCACCGCACCGGGGTGCACGATGCAGCGTGCGCCGAGATGGCAGCCATCAGCCACCACCACACGCGCACCGATGCGCGTGTGGGCACCGATGCTGGCGCCCGGACCGATGCTCGCCAACGGCCCGATGCTGGCCGTGACATCGACGACGGCAGTGACATCGACCACGGCACTGGGATGGATGCCGCTGCCGCCGCCGGGACGAACCTGGGCCGCCACCCACCACTGCGACAAACGCGCGTAGTACAGGTAGGCATCGGGTGTGATGATGGCCGCGACGCGCGTGGCGGCTTCGTCGCGCAGTGCCGGCGCCACGATGACGCAGCCGGCCTTCGTGGTCGTGAGTTGTGCGCGGTAGCGCGGGTTGGCCAGGAAGGCAATGGCGTTCGGCGTGGCCGACCCGAGGCTTGCAATATGGTCGACCACCAGGCCGGCGTCACCGACGCATTCACCGCCCAACTTGGCAACGATGTCGGCGACGGTGATGCGCATCGCCGCGCTTTCAGATCTGCGATGTGGCGTCGCGGATCACCTGCTGCCGCTTACTTGCCAGCATTCAATGCGTCGATCACCTTCTTGGTGATGTCTACACGGGGGCTCCAATGAACCGCGTCTTGGAGGATCAGGTCGTACTTCTCGCTGTCGAATATCTGCTTGATGACCTTGTTGGCGCGCTCGACAACACCCGACAATTCTTCGTTCTTGCGTTGATTGAGGTCTTCCTGGAATTCGCGCCGCTTGCGTTGAAAATCGCGATCCTGTTCGACCAGATCACGCTGGCGTCGCGAGCGCTCGGATTCGGCCAGCGTCGGGCCGTCCTTGTCGAGCTTGTCGGCGGCGGCCTTCAGGCGGGTGGCAATGTCGGCCAGGTCCTTCTCGCGCTTGCTGAACTCGGCTTCCAGCTTGGCCTGTGCGGCCTTTGCCGGATTGGCTTCACGCAGCACGCGTTCGCTGTTGACGTAGCCAATTTTCAGTTCCTGGGCCTGTACAACGCTGGCCAACATCACTGACAAAGCGACGGCAGAGACTATCTTCATCGTGTTCATCAGAAAGCGGTCCCGATCTGGAATTGAAACTTTTGGATTCTATCCGTCGGCTGACTGCGCACGGGTGCGCCCCAACTCAGCTTCAGCGGTCCGACCGGAGAAATCCAGGATAGGCCGATGCCGGCCGACGCGCGCAGGCTCTTGGCCTCGATCTTTTCGTTCTCCCCCCACACGTTACCGGCATCCGCGAAGCCGAACATGCGCAGCGTTTTGTCGTTGCCGCTACCTGGAACGGGCACGTACAGTTCGGCGTTGACATTCATTTTGCGGTTGCCGCCGATGTAGTTGTTGGTGACGTCGACGGTACCCAAGGATCCCTGTTCGAAGACCCGCACCGAGCCAAGACCGCCGCCGAAGAAGTTCTTGAAGATCGGATAGGGTTTGTTGCCCAGACCCTTGCCCCAGCCGAGTTCGCCGTTCAGACCGAGCGTAAAGCGGTTCGTGATCGGCACATATTGTTGGTACTGATAATTGCTACGCAGGTAGCGCACGTCGCCGGCGATCGACCACTCCAGGTTGATACGTTGGTACCTGCCGTTAGTCGGCGAAAGTGCGCTGTCGCGGCTGTCGCGGGCCCAGCCCAGGGTCAGCGGGATGGCAGTACTTGACGAGCCATACAGTTCACGGTAGTCGCGGTAGCTCTTGTTGGTGACGTTACCGGCAATGCGCGTGGACTCGAAACCCAGGCCCACGAAGACGGTATCGAACTCGGAAAACGGCACACCCAGGCGCACGGTTGCACCGGGCGTGATCAGTTCGTATTCCTCGCCTTGGCTGTTGATCGGCTTGGTCGTGCGGTAAAACACGTCGACCGCGCGTGAGATGCCGTCGATTGTGAAATACGGGTCGACGGTCGACAGTACGACCAAGCGGTTGGACTTGCTCGTATTGAGATCGATGCCCAGGTAATTGCCGGTGCCGAAGACGTTTTCCTGCTTGATCGAAGCCGTGAACGAAACCTTGTCGGCACTCGAATAACCGGCGCCGATGAGCAGGTTGCCCGTCGGTTTTTCGGTGACCTTGATCGTCAAGTCGACCTGGTCGGCGGTCCCTGGCACTTCTTCGGTCTCGACCTCGACGTCCTTGAAATAACCCAGGCGGTCGACGCGGTCGCGCGACAGCTTGATCTTGCCGCCGTCGTACCAGGCCGACTCGAATTGGCGGAACTCGCGGCGCACGACTTCGTCGCGTGTGCGGTTGTTGCCCGCAACATTGACGCGGCGTACATAGACGCGTCGTTGCGGATCGGCCACCAGCGCGACCGCGACCTGGCCATTGGCGCGATCGATCTCGGGCCTGGCCTGCGTGCGCGCGAAGGCGTAGCCATACAGACCATATAGCTCGCCGAAGAGTTTGGTCGTGGCCGCCACATCCTCGCTGCGATAGGCCTCGCCGGGGCGGATGCGCACCAGGCGGCGGAACTCGTCGTCCTTGCCCAGAAAATCGCCTTCGAGCTTGACTGCCGTCACCGTATAACGTTGGCCCTCGCGCACCGTGATCGTGATGCTGATGTCCTGCTTGTCCGGCGATATCGTGACCTGGGTCGACTCGATCTCGAACTCGAGGTAGCCGCGATTGGTGTAGTAGGCGCGGATCGTCTCCAGGTCCGCGTTGAGCTTGCTTCGCGAATAACGGTCGGTCTTGGTATACCAGGTCAGCCAGCCGCCCGTCGATTGCTCGAGCAGGCCCAACAACGTGCTCTCGGAAAACACGGTTGAACCTACGATGCGGATCTCCTTGATCTTGGCCGCATCACCCTCGGTCATCGTGAAGCTGACATTGACGCGGTTGCGCTCGAGTGGCGTCACGGTAGTCACCACTTCGGCACCATACAGGCTGCGCGTCAGGTACTGGCGCTTGATCTCCTGCTCGGCACGGTCGATCAATGCACGGTCAAAAGGCAGGCCCTCCCCGATGCCCGAGTCCTTCAGCGCCTTGGACAGGGTGTCGTTGTCGAACTCTTTCAGCCCGACAAAAGTAACCGTGGCAATGATCGCGCGCTCTTCGACCACCACCACCAGCACCTTGCCGTCGATCTCGATGCGCACATCCTTGAAAAGCCCGGTGGCGAACAGCGCGCGCAGTGCGGCGGCGCCCTTGTCGTCACTGTAGCTGTCGCCGACACGAAACGGCAGCGACGCGAATACGGTGCCGGGATCGGTGCGCTGCAAGCCCTCGATACGAATGTCGGCGATGGCGAAGGATTCGACGGCACGCGCCGCTGGCGCCATCGCCAGCGCACCGAGCGCCAGCACGACAGCCGCGACCGGTCGCAAGGGGTTGGAAACAGAGGAAAAGTGCATCGAGGATATAGGCGCAAGCAGTCGCGCGTCAGTGCAGGCCCAGCAGGCGGACCACATCGTTGGACAGGGCGAGGGACATCAACAGCAGCATGATCAGCGCGCCGCCGCGCTGCAGCCACTTGAGCCACAGGTCAGAGACCGGGCGGCCGGTGACAGCCTCGAAAAGATAATACATGAGGTGCCCACCATCGAGCATCGGCAGCGGCAGCAGGTTGAGTACACCCAGGCTGACGCTGACGAGGGCCAGGAAGCCGAGGTAGTAGGCCAAGCCCAGATTGACCGATTGGCCCGCGTAGTCGGCGATCGTCAGTGGCCCCGACAGGTTTTTCAGCGATGCCTGGCCAATCAGCATGCGCCCGAGCATCTTCACCGTCAGCACCGAGACCTCCCAGGTGCGCGCCGCACCCTGGGCCAGGCCATCGATGGCGCCGTGCCGCACGGTGACCAGTTCGGCGGCACGGCCGACAAAGGCGTCGATGCGGCCGAACCGCTGGTTGCCCTCGCTCATCACGCGCGGCTGCACCGTGAGCACATTTGCCACGCCGGCGCGCTCGATGTCCCAGACCATCGGCGCCGCACTGCCATCGCTGGCCAGGTGGCGAATACGCTCACGCAGCAGCTGAGCATCTGGGACTGCCGTGCCATCGACGCGCAGCACACGATCGCCGCTCTTCAAACCGGCCTTGTCGGCCGGCCCGCCGGCCTTGACGTCGCCCAGCACAGCTTCGCTGTAAGGAGAGCCGAGCCCAACTCGCTGCATCAACTTGGCGTCGACTTCAAGGCTGTCGATGCGCCCGAGTTCGAGCAGCAGGGGTCGGCTGCCATGGCCGGCCGCATCACTGGCCAGCAGGTTCAGCGACTCGCCCTGCAGCGCGGCCTGCGTGATCTGCCAGCGCAGGTCGGTCAAGGACTGCACATCGCGCCATTGCGCCTCGTCGACCGATGGCCGCGACCAGGCCCGGATCCAATCGCCTGATCGCATGCCCGCGCGCTCGGCCAGGCTGCCAGGAACCGGTGCGCTGAGCACGGCCTTGGGTTCGTCGACACCGATCCAGTGCGCCGCGGCATACAGCAATACGGCCAGCAACAGGTTGGCGATCGGTCCGGCGGCGACGATGGCCACACGCCGCGGCAGCGACTTGCGATTGAAGGCCTGCTCGCGCTCCTGCGGCTCAACCCGGTCTTCACGCTCGTCGAGCATCTTCACGTAGCCGCCCAACGGCAGCGCCGAGATCACGAACTCGGTGCTGCCGGGCGTGGCTTGCCGACGCCAGATGACGCGGCCGAAACCGACCGAGAAGCGCAACACCTTGACGCCGCACCAGCGTGCCACCTGGTAGTGACCCCATTCATGGATCACGATCAAGACGCCCAGTGTGAGCAGAAATGCAAGCACCGTGGTCATCAACGTGCAGTCTCCCTCACCAGGGCCTGCGCGTAGGCGCGGGCCCGCGCATCGAGCGCCAGCAGGTCAGCCACGACGGCCTCGGCAGGCAAGTCAGGCAGTACGGCTTCGATGGTCTGGGCATTGACCTTGTGAATGTCGGTGAAGCGGATGGTTCCAGCGAGGAACGCCGCCACCGCCTCTTCGTTGGCGGCATTGAGTACCGCAGCACTGCCTTCGCGTGCACGCAGCGCATCCCAGGCCAGGTACAGGCCGGGAAAACGCGCGCGGTCGACGGGCTCGAAGCTCAGGTCACCCAGGCTCTCGAATTCGAGTCGCGAGGCGCCTGACTCGATGCGCTGGGGAAACGCCAGCGCATAAGCAATCGGTACGCGCATATCGGGTGTGCCCAGTTGCGCCAGCACCGAGTGGTCGCGACACACGACCATCGAGTGGACGATGCTCTGCGGATGAATGACGACTCGCACCTGCTCCGGTGTCAGATCGAACAACCAGCGCGCTTCGATCACCTCGAGCGCCTTGTTCATCATCGTCGCCGAGTCGACCGAAATCTTGCGCCCCATGACCCAGGTCGGGTGCGCCACCGCCTGCTCGGGCGTGACATGACGCAGGCTTGCCGGGTCACTGCACCGAAACGGCCCGCCGGACGCAGTCAGCACGACGTGGTCGATGCGCTCGCGCCAGCAGCCGCGATCCTCGGGCAGGCATTGAAAGATCGCCGAATGCTCGCTGTCGACGGGCAGCAAGGTCGCGCCGCCCTCTCGCACTGCACGCATGAACAGCGCGCCGCCGACAACCAGTGCCTCCTTGTTGGCCAGCAGTAGACGCTTACCGGAACGGGCGGCGGCCAGGCAAGGCGCCAGGCCGGCAGCACCGACGATCGCCGCCATCACGGTACTGACGTCGTGATGTGCAGCCAATTCACACAGCGCGGCTTCGCCGGCCAGCACTTCCGTCGACACGTTCTGCGCGCGCAGGCGGCGTTGCAGTGCGTGGGCCGCCGACGCATCACCAAGCGCGGCATAACGCGGCTGCCAGCGCAGGCACAGCGCTTCGAGCTTGTCCGCATGGTGATGCGCCGTCAGGGCGAATACCTCGAAACGCCCGGGGTGGCGGGCCACGACATCGAGCGTGCTGGCGCCGACCGAGCCGGTGGCACCGAGGATCGCAACACGTTGCTTCACGGCCGTCACGACGTGATCAGGGCCATGGCCACAGGCAGTACCGGCAGCAGCGCATCGATACGATCGAGCACTCCCCCATGCCCCGGCAACAACCGGCTCGAGTCCTTGGCGCCCGCAGCGCGCTTGACCAGCGACTCGAACAGGTCGCCGACCACGCTGAAGGCGGCCAACAACATGGCCAGCGGTACCAGGCCGGCCCAGCCAAAGCGTGCGTGGAGTCGTGCATACAGGCTGGGCGAGTCGACCGGCCAGCCCGCGTCGATCACCCGTAACCACAGCAATGCCAGCAGCACAACGCAGGCCATGCCGCCAGCGACACCTTCCCAACTCTTGCCCGGGCTGATCGTCGGCGCCAGTCTGTGGCGGCCGAATGCATGGCCCGCGGCGTAGGCGCCGATGTCGGCAATCCAGACCAGGCACATGGTCGAAAGCAGGAAGTTCACACCCACGGCACGCGCCTGTGCCAGTGCCAGCCAGGCAACCCACAACGCCAGCAAGCCGAGCGCGAGGCGCAGCACCGCGGGCCAGCGCAACCACGCTGTTGGCCCGCCGCGCAGCGCCAAGGCGCCAAGCAGCAACCATGCCACCGCACTGCCGCACCATGCGCCGGCCGGCACGCGCCCCACGCTGGCGGTGTAAACCGCCCATAAGCCGGCCACGACCAGCAGCACGCCCGGGCCGAGAGCGGCGACCGTCGCCACCCCATTCAGGCGCGACCACTCCCACGCAGCCGCCGCAATCAGCAGCAAGGTCAACAGCGCAAACGGCCATGGCGACGCAACCCACAGCGTCGGCAGCAGCAGTGCCAACAGCGCCACCGCCGTGATCACGCGCTGCAATAACATCAGGCCGGCCTGGTCACGCGCTGACGAGACGTTGAACGGGTTCGGCGGGCACCCCGCCGAAGCGTCTTGTGCGCGCGCCGAAGTCGGCCAGGGCAGCGTCCAATTCGGCGTCGCCGAAATCGGGCCAGAGGCAATCGGTGAAATACAGTTCGGAGTAGGCGACTTGCCAGAGCAAGAAATTGCTGATCCGCACTTCACCGCCGGTGCGGATGAACAGGTCGGGATCGGGCGCGTAATGCATGGCCATGTAGCGCGCGAGTGTGGCTTCGTCGAGCGCCTCGGGCTGGACGCCATCGGCCAATGCGCAACGCGTGGCTTGCACCACGTCCCAGCGGCCACCGTAGTTGAAGGCCACCGACAAGGTGATGCGCTGGTTGTGTGCGGTGGTGCGCTCGGCCTGGTCCCAGGCTTCGCGGACTTTTTCGGACACCGCGCTGCGGTCTCCCACGATGCGGATGCGAACGCCTTCCTTGGCCAGCTTGCCCAGGTACTTCGACACCGCCACCAGCACCAGCCCCATCAGGCCCGAGACTTCGTCGCTCGGCCGCTTCCAGTTCTCGGACGAGAACGCGAACACCGTCAGGTAGCTAATGCCGCGGTCGGCACAGGCCTGCACGGTTCGCACCAACGCGTCAACGCCCTGCTTGTGACCGAAAAAGCGGGGCATGAGCCGCTTCTTCGCCCAACGACCATTGCCGTCCATCACGATCGCCACGTGGCGCGGCAGGGCCGATGCAGCTTGCACGATGTGCGACGTCAAACCGCCAAGATCTCGGCTTCTTTGGCGTGGATCAGCCGATCGATCTCGGCGATCACTCGATCGGTGAGTCTCTGCACTTCGTCCTGCGCTCGGCGCTCGTCGTCCTCGGTCGCCAATTTGTCCTTCAGCAACTTCTTCAAGTGTTCATTGGCGTCACGGCGCAGATTGCGTACTGCGATCCGGGTCTCCTCGCCGGCATGGCGCACGACCTTGGTTAGGTCCTTGCGACGCTCTTCAGTCAGTGCAGGCATTGGCACGCGCAGCAGGTCACCTTGGGCCGCCGGGTTGAGGCCGAGGTCGCTCTCGCGAATCGCCTTTTCGATCTTTGCCCCGAGACCCTTCTCGAATGGCTGAACGCTGATTGTCCGTGCATCAAGCAGAGTCACATTCGCGACCTGGCTGATCGGCACCATCGAACCGTAGTATTCGACATGTACCTGATCGAGCAGCCCCGGGTGGGCTCGACCCGTACGCACCTTTTGCAATTCGTGCTTGAAGGCCTCGATGGATTTGCCCATCTTGGTCTCGGCGGTCTTTTTAGTCTCTGCGATTGTCATGGCGTCCTCACGGCCTCACACATGTACCAGGGTGCCTTCGTCAGCACCCATCACCACGCGCTTGAGTGATCCGGGCTTGTTGATCGAAAACACCTTGATCGGCAGTTTCTGGTCCCGGCACAGCGCGAATGCGGTGGCATCCATCACCTGCAGGTTCTTGGCGATGGCTTCGTCGAAGCCGATCGTCGCATAGCGGGTCGCCCGCGGGTCCTTGTTCGGGTCGGCGGAGTACACGCCGTCGACCTTGGTCGCCTTGAGCACGATCTCGGCACCGATTTCCGCGCCGCGCAGTGCGGCCGCGGTATCGGTGGTGAAGAACGGGTTGCCGGTGCCGGCGGCAAACACGACCACCTTGCCCTCTTCGAGGTATTGCAGTGCCTTGGGCCGAACATAGGGTTCGACCACCTGTTCGATGCCGATGGCACTCATCACCCGCGCCGTCATGCCCTCTTGACGCATCGTGTCGGCCAACGCCAGTGCGTTCATCACCGTGGCCAGCATGCCCATGTAGTCGGCTGTGGCGCGATCCATCCCCACCGAACCTCCGGCCACACCGCGGAAGATGTTGCCCCCGCCGATGACGACTGCAACTTCCACTCCGAGTTCGGTGATCTCCTGAATCTCACGCACCATGCGCACGATGGTCGCGCGGTTGATGCCATAAGCGTCCTCGCCCATCAAGGCTTCGCCGGAGAGTTTGAGCAGGATTCGTTTGTAGGCCGGCATGCGGCGAAGCTCCTCAGGCAGACGAGTGAGCGCAGTTTAAGGGGCTCGGCATGCGGCCTCGTGTCCGGATGCAGCTTTACGCACCCTTGGCCGCCGCCACCTGGGCCGCGACCTCGGCCGCAAAGTCAGCGCCCTTTTTCTCGAGCCCCTCGCCGACCACGTAAAGCGCGAATCGCCGCACCGTGGTTGCGCGTTCCTTGAGCATCTGCTCCACGGTCTGCTTGTCGTTCTTGACGAAGGTCTGGTTCAGCAGAGAAACCTCCTTGAGGAACTTCTGCACCGAGCCCTCGACCATCTTGGCCACGATCTCGGCCGGTTTACCCGACTCGGCAGCCTTTTCGGCCGCGATCCTACGCTCCTTATCGACCAGCGCCGCCGGAACTGCGGCCGAGGAAAGGGCCGCCGGCTTCATGGCTGCCACGTGCATCGCCACATCCTTGGCTGCAACGGCGTCGCCTTCGAACTCGACAATTACCCCAATCCGCGTGCCGTGCAAGTAACTGGCCAGCTTGCCGCCATCGGCGAAACGCTGGAAGCGCCGGATGGCCATGTTCTCTCCGATCTTGCCGATCAGGCCTTTGCGCACGTCTTCCAGGGTCGGGCCAAAGCTGTCTTGCGTGTAGGCCAAACTCGACAACGCGGCCACATCGGCCGGCTTCTTGTCGGCCACCAACTGGGCGCAGGCCCTGCAGAAAGCAAGAAAGGATTCGTTCTTCGAGACGAAATCGGTCTCGCAATTGACTTCCACCAGGGCACCAGTCGTACCGCTGACGACGGCGCTGACCACGCCTTCGGCCGTGATGCGCGAAGCCGCCTTGCCGGCCTTGTTGCCGAGCTTGACGCGCAAGATCTCTTCCGCTCGCTCTGCGTTGCCATCGGCTTCGGTCAGCGCCTTCTTGCACTCCATCATCGGGGCGTCGGTCTTGGCACGCAGTTCAGCGACCATGCTTGCGGTAATTACGGGCATTTATCGGCTCTCCGTTATCAGGAAAAAAGGGGCCTGTTGCAGCCCCTTCGACTCATTTCTCGAGCGTCACGGTTCACGCGTCTTCGCTGACCTCGACGAATTCGTCACCAGCGGCCGAGACCGCTTGCACCACCTCGTTGCTGGCATTGGCCTTGCCCTCGAGCACCGCGTCGGCAATCGCGCGGGCGTACAGGGCGACGGCCTTTGCCGAGTCGTCGTTACCGGGGATGACGTAATCGATGCCCAGCGGCGAGTGGTTCGTGTCGACGATGCCGATCACGGGGATACCCAGCTTGATCGCCTCGGCGACGGCGATCTTGTGGTAACCGACGTCGATGACGAACATGGCGTCGGGCAGCGCGTTCATATCCTGGATGCCGCCGATGTCCTTCTCGAGTTTGGCGATCTCACGCTGGAACATCAACGCTTCCTTCTTGATCGACGGTTGTGAGTTGGCGTCGACCTGTGCCTGCATTTCCTTCAGCTTTTTCAACGAACCCTTGACGGTCTTGAAATTGGTCATCATGCCGCCTAGCCAGCGCTGGTCAACGTAGGGCATGCCGGCGCGCTTGGCTTCCAGCGCGATCACGTCGCGGGCCTGGCGCTTGGTACCGATCATCAGCACCGTTCCGCGCTTGGAGGCCAGCTGGCGCACGAACTTCAACGCGTTCTCGAACAGCGGCTGCGTCTTTTCGAGATTGATGATGTGGATCTTGTTGCGATGGCCGTAGATGTACGGGGCCATCTTCGGATTCCAGAAGCGGGTTTGGTGTCCGAAATGGACACCCGCTTCCAGCATTTCGCGCATGGTGACGGGCATGAAAACTCCAAAAAGGTTGGGTCTAGAATCCGGCGCGAATCGCAATCGAGTGAGCGTTCCTGGGACTGCCCACCCGGCGTTGCGACACCTTTCGATGGCCGGCTTCGCGAGTCTTTTTCTCCGCCGCGCTTCGATGCTCGAAACCACGCCGGGAAAAACCCGCAGAGTATAGCAGCCGTGCCCTCCTCCCTGCCGACCGACTTGACCCAGGCCGCGGCGGACATCGCTGCCGGCCGTCAGCGCGCGCAAATCGCGCTCGCAGCGGCGCTGGAGCGGGCCGCGGCAAGCGACAATCGGCACACATTCATCCGCCGCTTCGATGCCACCGCACGCGCGGCTGCGCAGGCCATTGACCTGTTGCACGAGGCCGGCGCACCACTACCGCCGCTGGCCGGCCTGGCGGTGTCGGTCAAAGACTTGTTCGACGTTGCCGGTTTCCAGACGACCGCGGGTTCGCGGTCCCTGCACGACGCCGCACCGGCTAGACAGGACTGCTTGGCCGTGGCCAGGCTGCGCGCGGCGGGCGCGGCGCTGATCGGCCATACCAATCTCACCGAGTTCGCCTTTTCCGGCGTGGGCATCAACCCGCACCACGGCACGCCCGCCAACCCGGCCACCGCCGACCTCGACGCCGAGCCGCGCATCCCGGGCGGCTCGACCTCCGGCGGCGCGGTCTCGGTTGCCACCGGGGCCGCCTGGGGCGCGCTCGGCTCCGATACCGGCGGCTCGATCCGCATCCCGGCGGCCTTGCAAGGCCTGGTCGGCTTCAAGTGCACGGCGCGGCTGGTGCCGACCGAGGGCGCCATTCCCTTGTCGACCACGCTCGACACGGCGTGCGCCATCACGCGCTCGGTGCGCGACGCCGTGTTGTTGCACGAAGTGCTCGCCGCGCGCCGGGTCGGCATCGATCGGCGGCCCTTGTCGGCATGGCGCCTGGCCGTGCCGCGCAGCGTCATGCTCGAGGCCCTGGAGCCCGCGGTGGCGGCGGCGTTCGATCAGGCCCTCGCGGCCCTGCGTCGCGCTGGCGCCCGCATCGACGATATCGACCTACCGATGCTGGCCGACACCGCGCCGCTGCTGCGTGGCGGTGGCTTGCCGGCCGTCGAGAGTTGGGCCTGGCACCGCCACCGTCTGGCAGAGCGGGCAGCCGTGTACGACCCGCGCGTGGCCTTGCGCATCCGCCGCGGCGAGGCGATCAGCGGCGCCGATTACATCGACCTGCTCAGCGAACGTCAGGGCTGGATCGCAGGCACCGAGGGCGCACTGGTTGGCGTCGACGCCCTGCTGTCACCGACCGTGCCCATCCTCGCACCACGCCTGCAGCCACTGATCGACAGTGACGATGCTTTCTTTGCCGCCAATGCCATGCTGTTGCGCAACCCGTCATTGGTCAACCTGCTCGATGGTTGCGCACTCTCCTTGCCCTGTCAGCGCGAAGGTGACTGGCCGGTCGGCCTGATGGTCTGGGGCCCGGCGCTGGCAGACGATCGCATACTGGCCGTTTCGCTCGCCATCGAAAAGGTCTTGCGGGGCCGCACCTAGTGCGCATCGCGGTCGTCGGAGCCGGCATTGTCGGCGTGGCAACGGCCTACGAGTTGGCTTGCGACGGCCATCAGGTCACGCTGTTCGAGCGTCGTAGCAGCGTGGCGGTCGAAGCCAGCTTCGCCAATGCCGGCGTGATGGCTCCCGGTTACGTGGCACCGTGGGCCGCACCGGGCATGTTGCGCAAAGTGCTCGGCCAGATCGGCCGGCGAGATGCCGCGGTACGGCTGGCCAGGTTGCCCGGGCCGGCGCTCGCCGCCTGGCTCTGGCGCTGGTGGCGCGCCTGCTCGCCGCCGCGCCATCTGGCCCATCGCAAGGCGATGCTGGCGTTGGCCAATACCAGTCAGGCACGCACCCGCGAGATAGCCGCCAAGTTATCGATCGAACACGAACTCACTCGCGGCTTGCTGGTGCTGCTGCGCAGCGATCTGGAGCTCGCGCAGGTACGCCCCGCCCTGAAGTGCTTGACGGAGCTGGGCGTCGCCTTTCACCTTGTCGACGCCACGGTTTGCCGCCGCATCGAACCCGCGCTGGACCAGGCGACGCCCTTGCGCGCTGGGATTTACCAGCCCGGTGCCGATATCGGCAACTGCCGCCAGTTTGCCATCGGCCTGAAGAGCGAGCTGCAGCGTCGCGGCGTCGAGTTTCGCTTCAACCAGACCGTGCAGCGCCTGACGCCAGGCCAACCCGAGGTGGTCGTTGACAGCCTGACCCTGGCCGGCGACACCGAATCGGCGCCCACCAACCCCGGGCATGCGCACAGCGAACGCTTCGATGCGGTCGTCGTCTGCGCCGCGCTCGAAAGCTGCGCGTTGCTGCGACCTCACGGCCTGAAACTGCCGTTGCTGCCGGTGTACGGCTACTCGATCACCCTGCCCATACTTCAATTCGAGACCTATCCCGACACCGGCCCGCGCGGAGCGTTGATCGACGAGCGCTTCAAGGTGGCCATCAGCCGCCTGGGCGCAAGAGTGCGCGTGGCCGGCGCTGCCGAGCTCGGTGGCGCGCCGGACCGCCTGCACGACGCACCGATCGCCACCCTGCACCGCGTCTTGCAGGACTGGTTCCCGAACGCGGCGCGCCACGCCCAGGCACAAACCTGGAAAGGTGCGCGTCCGATGTCGCCCGATGGCCCACCGATCATCGGCGCCACGGGTCTGCCCGGCATCTGGGTCAACACCGGCCATGGGTCGAGTGGCTGGGCTTTGGCCTGCGGCAGCGCCGCATTGGTGACCGACATGGTGGCCGGCCGAGCACCGGCCGTCGACGCGTCCCGCTTTTCGCCGCTGCGCTGGCGCTGAGGGTGAAAATGGCCTCGACCATGACCCCTCCACGACACCTCGGGCTCGATTCCGGACCCTGGCCGCTGCACGGCGCCAGCGCCTCACGCCAAGTCGAGGCGCTCGCCGCCGCAGCCTGCGCACCGCACACCCTGATGCAGCGCGCCGGGATGGCCACGGCAAGACTGGCGGCGGCGCTGGCACCACACGGGCAACGCGTCTGGATTGCCGCCGGTCCAGGCAACAACGGCGGGGATGGCTTTGAAGCCGCTTATCAGCTGCAACGGGCGGGCCGGCAAGTCCAGGTCACGGCGCTCGGCGATCCGACGCACCGCCCGGCGGACGCTGCGGCGTCGCTGGCCCGCGCGCAGGCCGTGGGTGTGCGCGTCGAGCCCTGCCTGCCCAGCCATGTGCAGTGCGATCTGGCCATCGACGCCGTGTTCGGCTTGGGTACGACGCGCGCGGCAGAGGGCCTGTTTGCCGGTGCCTTGCGACTGTTCAACAGCCAGTCCAGCCCGCGCCTGGCGATCGATTTGCCCAGCGGCCTAGACAGCGACCGCGGCACGGTGCATGGCGAGGTCGGCGCCCAGGCCACGCACACATTGGCCCTGCTGACCCTCAAGCCAGGCCTGTTCACGGGTCTCGGCCGTGGCCAGGCCGGTGACATGTGGTTCGACGACCTAGACGCTGGTGAGGCCGCTTCACGCGTGCCGGTACAGGCCTGGTTCGGTGGTGCCGATGCCGTGCCCGAGGTGCGACCGCCGCGACGGCATTCACAGCACAAGGGCAGCTTCGGCGATGTGATCGTGGTCGGCGGCGCAGCAGGCATGGGCGGCGCCGCTTTGTTGGCTGGCCGCGCCGCGTCGGCCGGTGGCGCTGGGCGCGTCTACGTCTGTTCGCTCGACCCCGATGCACCGGGCTTGGACATGTCGTGGCCCGAGTTGATGCTGCGCCCGGGCCTGTTGCGAAACAATGGCGCCGCGCTCGCCGCGGCCACCGTGGTGTGTGGCTGCGGCGGTGGCGAGACGGTGCGTGACACGCTGCCGCTGTTGCTGAGCCGTGCCTTGCGCCTGGTTCTGGATGCCGACGCACTGAATGCCATCGCCGCGGACAGTGGGTTGCAGGCCTTGCTGGCTGCACGGGTCGGGCGCGGCCAGGCGACCGTATTGACGCCGCACCCGCTGGAGGCTGCGCGCCTGGCGGGCGTGGCGACTGCTGCCGACGTGCAGGCCGATCGGCTGGGCCATGCCGAACGATTGGCCACACGCCTGGCTTGCGTGGTCTTGCTCAAGGGTTCGGGCAGCGTGATCGCCGCGGCGCGGCAGCCCAGCCACATCATCGCCAGCGGCAATGGCCGTCTGGCCACGGCCGGTACCGGCGATGTGCTGGCCGGTTGGCTTGGCGGGCTGTGGGCGGCCGCACAGTCGGCGGCGGCGCCGGCCTCGGCGCGACGCGTGGCCATCGCAGCGGCTTGGTTGCACGGCATGGCCGCCGAGGGCAGTGAGGAATGCGCACCCATGGCGGCCTCGCAATTGCTAACTCGCCTCGCGGTTAGCGCCTGATGCCGCCCGTTCGCCGCCGCAGAGGGTTCAACGACTCTTGCCAGGGCGGCCGGCCGCTTTCTTCTCGCCGCGCTTGCCGGTGGCGCGCTTGACAGGGCCGGCACCGGCCTGGCGCTTGCGCGTCGCCTTCTTCACGGCCACGTCGCTGGCCTTGGTGCCGGCGAGTTCGTCCACCGCGCTGCCGCCGCGGCGCCTGGGCACGGGCTTGTCACGCTGGCCCTTGGCCAGCAGCCGCTCCTCCTGGCCCTCCCGCACCAGGCGAAAGTCGATCTTGCGGCCGTCGAGGTCGACGCGGCTGACCTGCACGCGCAAGCGTGCGCCGACGCCGTAGCGCACGCCTGTGCGCTCGCCGCGCAATTCCTGGCGTACCTCGTCGAAGCGGTAGTACTCGCCGCCGAGTTCCGTGATGTGCAGCAGGCCTTCGACATACAGCGCATCGAGCTGGACGAACAAACCGAAGCTGGTCGCCGCCGTGACGGTGCCGTTGAACTCTTCGCCCAGGCGGTCGCGCATGAAACGACACTTGAGCCAGGCCTCGACATCCCGCGAGGCTTCGTCGGCGCGTCGCTCGTTGGCGCTGCAATGGGCCCCCGCGACCTCCCAATGTTCAGCCTCCTGCGCATGGGCCTTCGGTGCCTTGCCACCCTTGCGCACCTTGGGCAGGTCTTCGAGCGAACCGCTGTCGATGTGATAACGCTTGCCGTGCAGCACCGCCTTGATGACGCGGTGCACCAGCAGGTCAGGGTAGCGGCGAATCGGGCTCGTGAAATGAGTGTAGGCGGCGTAGGCCAGGCCGAAATGGCCGGCGTTGGTCGCGGTGTAGATCGCCTGTTGCATCGAACGCAAGAGCATGGCGTGGATCTGCAGCGCGTCGGGCCGGTCTTTCGTGGCCTCGGCGACGGCCTGGAACTCGCGTGGCGTGGGATCGTCGCTGACCGACAGGCCGAGTCCGAGCGCCTTCAGGTAGTTCTGCAGTGTGACCTTCTTCTCCGGCGTCGGGCCTTCGTGCACGCGGTATAGCGCCGGGTGCTTGGCCTGGGCGATGAAGTCGGCCGAGCAGACGTTGGCCGCCAGCATGGCCTCTTCGATCAGTCGATGGGCGACGTTGCGAGTGCGTGGAATGATCTTCTCAATGCGTCCGTTGTCGTCGCACACGATTTGCGTTTCGACGCTCTCGAAATCGATCGCGCCGCGCTGAATGCGCTGCTTGAGCAGGGCGCGATAGACCTCGTGCAGGTGCACCAGATGCGGCGCCAACTCGGTCCGGCGCGCCGCTTCGGGCCCGCGCGTATTGGCCAGGATGGCAGCCACCTCGGTATAGGTGAAGCGCGCCTGCGAGTGGATGATGGCCGGGTAGAACTGATAGGCCTCGATGTCGCCGAGCGTGCTGACGACCATGTCGCAGACCATCGCCAGGCGGTCCTCGCCCGGGTTGAGCGAGCACAGGCCGTTGGAGAGTTTCTCCGGCAGCATCGGTATCACGCGGCGCGGGAAGTAGACCGAGGTCGCACGTTCGTAGGCGTCCTGGTCGAGCGGCTCGGCCGGCTTGACGTAATGACTGACGTCGGCGATGGCCACGATCAGGCGCCAACCGGTCTTCCTGGCGCGGCCCGCACCGCGGGCAAGCGGCTCGCAATACACCGCGTCGTCGAAGTCGCGTGCGTCCTCGCCGTCAATGGTCACCAGAGGCACATCACTGAGGTCGATGCGGTGCTTGCAGTCCAGCGGCCGCAGGCGCTCGGGCAGCGCCGCCGCCTGCGCAATCGTCTCGGCAGAAAAACGGTGCGGCACCTCGTACTTGCGGACCGCGATTTCGATCTCCATGCCCGGGTCGTCGATTTCGCCCAGCACCTCCGCGACGCGACCGACGGGTTGCGAGAACATCGACGGCGGTTCGGTCAGTTCGATGGCCACGACCTGCCCGGCCTGCGCATTGGCGGTGGCGTTCTTCGGGATCAGGATGTCTTGCGCATAACGCTTGTCTTCGGGCGCCACCAGCCAGATGCCGCTCTCGTGCAGCAGGCGGCCGATGATCGGCGACTTGCGCCGCTGCAGGATCTCGAGCACATGGCCCTCGGGCCGACCACGGCGGTCGTAGCGCACGATGCGCACACGCACGCGGTCGCGATGCAGCACCGCCCGCATTTCCTGCGGTGTGAGATAGATTTCGGCGGCGCTGCGGTCGTCTCGGGTGACGAATCCATGGCCGTCACGGTGGCCCTGCACGGTGCCTTCGACCTCGCTCATCAGAGCGGCGCCAAGCGTGGCTGCGGCCTGAGCAACAATATTTTTGATGATAAAGTCCTGTGTCCTGAAATGCCCAGGTGGCGGAATTGGTAGACGCACTAGTTTCAGGTACTAGCGGGTAACTCCGTGGGGGTTCGAGTCCCTTCCTGGGCACCAAAGCATGTTGATTAGCGAACGGGCCGTTGCCGTGCAACGGCCCTTCTTTTTGCTCTTCTCAAATCGAGAATTTCTTCGCCAGCGCCTCCGGGCGAAGGTCGTCGTATTCCTCGAACGGCTGGTGGATCCACGGGCTGGTCGGCAGCATCTCGACAAAATAGTCCGGCGTGTACCCCGACACGCCCTTGGTCCAGAGCACCGCGGAACGCAGCTCACGGATCGATGGCATGCCCCGCAGACGTTCGACCACCGCTTTGAGCGTCACGCCCGAGTCGGCCAGGTCGTCGACCAGCAACACACGCCCGGCCAGTTCGCCTTTTGGCAGCGTGATGTACTTGGCCAGATCGAGCCGCCCCTGGATGGTGCCGGCCTCGGCGCGATACGAGCTGGTACTCATGATCGCCAGGGGTTTGTCGAACACGCGCGACAGCACGTCGCCCGGGCGCATGCCGCCGCGGGCCAGGCACAGGATCTGATCGAAGACCCAGCCCGAGTGCGCCACCTTGAGCGCCAGGCGCTCGATCAGCATGTGGTATTCGTCCCAGGAGACGTAGAGGTGTTTGCCGTCGTCGGTGAGCATCGTGGTGGACTTTCCTCAGGTCTTGTAGGGATGGCGCAGAAGGATCGTTTGCTCGCGGTCGGGTCCGGTCGACACCATGTCGATCGGTGCGCCCATGCATTGCTGCACCCGCTCGAGGTAACGCCGGGCGTTAAGCGGCAATTGGTCCCACTTCGTCAGACCCACCGTCGGCTCGCTCCAGCCCGCGAAATGCTCATAGATCGGCTTGCAGGCCAGGATGTCGTCGGCGTCCAGCGGCAGAATATCGATGTGCTGGCCACGCAACTCGTAGCCGATGCAGATGCTGATCTGCGGCAGACCGTCCAGCACGTCGAGCTTGGTGATGCACACGCCGGAAATGCCGTTGATGATCATCGAGCGCTTGAGCGCTGCCGCGTCGAGCCAGCCACAACGACGGGGCCTGCCGGTCACGGTGCCGCGCTCCTGGCCGACCGTCGACAGGTGGTGGCCGACGGTGCCGGCCACGTCCATCGCCAGCTCGGTCGGGAACGGGCCTGACCCGACCCGCGTGGTGTAGGCCTTGGTGATACCCAGGATGTAGTGCAGCTGATCCGGGCCAACGCCGGCGCCTGCCGCCGCATTGCCGGCCACACAATTGCTCGATGTCACGTACGGGTAGGTGCCGTGGTCGACGTCGAGCAGCGTACCCTGCGCACCCTCGAACAGCAGGTTGGCCCCCGCGCGGTTGGCGCTGTAGATACGGTAGCCGACGTCGGCCAGCATCGGTTTCAACTGCTCGGCCACGGCCATGGCGTGGTCGAAGATCGGTCGATGGTCGAGTGGCTTGGATTGCAGATAACCGCCGAGCGCGAAGTTGTGCAGTTCGACCAGCTCGCGCAGCTTGGTGGCGAAGCGCTCGGGGTGTTTCAGATCCTGGACGCGCAACGCACGGCGCGCGACCTTGTCCTCATAGGCCGGTCCGATGCCCTTGCCGGTGGTGCCGATCTTGCCCGCGCCGCTGCTTTCGCGCAGCGCTTCGCGTGCCTTGTCGAGTTCGACGTGGAACGGCAGGATCAGTGGGCATGACTCGCTGATGAACAGGCGCGAGCGGACTTCGACGCCGATCTTCTCCAAGCGCTCGATTTCGCCGAGCAGGTGAGACGGGTCGACGACCACGCCATTGCCGATATAGCAGGCCACGCCGTCACGCATGATGCCGCTCGGAACCAACTGCAGCGCCGTCTTGACGCCCTTGATGACCAGGGTGTGACCGGCGTTGTGGCCACCTTGGAAGCGCACCACGCCCTGTGCATGGTCGGTCAGCCAGTCGACGACCTTGCCCTTGCCCTCGTCGCCCCACTGGGTCCCGACGACCACCACATTGCGGCCACGGCCGGATGATGCTTGCATAGTGTTGGTATCGGCAGTTTCAGGTTCGTGCTCAGAGCTCACGCAAGACCCAACGGCCGTCGCTTTCGACGAGCTCGCGGTCGCAGTCGTATTCCTGGGCTTCATGTTCATGGCCGGGCAAGGTGCAGACCACCATCTGGCCCTGCTCACGCAGTCGTCGCACCGCGGCGCGCAATTCGCTGGCTTCACCCCATGGCGCACGCACCGCAGCGGCTGCCGGCTGTTCCGCTGCCGCCAGCACCAGTGCCTTCACGTCCAGGCTGAAGCCGACCGCGGGTCGATTGCGACCGAACACCGCACCGACCTCGTCATAGCGGCCGCCGCGTGCCAACGCCGCATTGGCGGCCGCACCATAAAGCGAAAACCGCGCCCCGCTGTAGTAGGCGTAGCCGCTGATGTCGGCCAGGTCGAATCCGATGCGTACCGCGGGGTGCGCCAGTTGGGCATGGGTCGCCAGCCAGGCGAGATCATCCAGGGCACGGCCGATGGCTGCATGCGCAGGCAGTGCGGCCCGCGCGGCGTCCAGCACCTCGGCGCCGCCGTACAAGCGCGGCAATGCAAGCAGCGCAACGCGTGTCGGCGCCGGCAAGGATTGCGACAACTCTGCCAGCGCTGCAGTGTCCTTGCGCGCCAGCGCGTCGATCACCAACTCGTCGGCGACCACACCGCCGAGCACCGTGCGCACGATGCGCGCATGGCCCAGGTCGAGCAGCACATCGTCGACACCCGCCGCGTGCAGGCCATCGAGTGCCAGGTCGATGACCTCGAGGTCGGCTTCCAAGCCGCCGTGACCATAGATTTCGGCCCCGAACTGCAGCGGCTCGCGCGTACTCTGCGCGCCGTCGGCACGCGTGTGCAACACCGGACCGCAATAACACAGGCGGGCCACACCTTGACGGTTGAGCAAATGCGCATCGATGCGCGCCACCTGCGGCGTGGTATCGGCGCGCAGGCCCAGCGTGCGGCCCGAAAGTTGGTCGACCAGCTTGAAGGTCTTCAGATCCAGCGCATGCCCGGTGCCGGAGAGCAGCGACTCGAGATGTTCGAGCAGCGGGGGCATGACCAGCTCGAAGCCGTAGCTGCGAGCGCCATCGATCAGCGTGCGTCGAAGCTCTTCGATGCGGCGCGCCTGGCTCGGCAATACATCGGCAATCTGCTCGGGCAACAGCCACGCACGCGACATGGGACCAAACGCAGCGTTGTTGAAAGCGGCATTGTACCGACCGCTAGTGGCCACTATGCCTTCCAGATCACCAGCAACAGCACGCCGGCGACCAGGCTGAGCAGACCGATGAAGCGGATCTGGCCATCGCTCATGCGCGTCGCACGCTCGAAGGCCTGGCGCCAGGTCGCCGGGCTCAGGAATGGCAGCAGGCCCTCGAACACCAGCATCAGCGCCAAAGCACCGAGCAGCACATCACCCATGGCCGGCGCTGCAGTCCTACTTCTTGGCCGCCGGCGCCGGCACTGCGCCGCCGTTGCGCATGACGCGGAAGAAGTCGCTGCCCGGGTCTAGCACCATCACGTCGCTCTTGTTGCGAAAACTCGCCCGGTAGGCCTCCAGGCTGCGGTAGAACTGGGCGAACTGCGGATCGCGCCCGAAGGCGTCGGCATACAGCGCCGACGCCTTGGCGTCGCCCTGGCCCTTGACCTTTTGTGCGTCGCGGTAGGCCTCGGCGACGATCACTTCGCGTTGGCGGTCAGCGTCGGCGCGAATCTTCTCCGACTCCGCCCCGCCCTGGGAGCGCAACTCGTTGGCCACGCGATTGCGTTCCGATTGCATGCGCCGGTAAACCGAATCGGTAATGTCGGCAACGAAATCGACACGCTTGACGCGAACGTCGATGATTTCGATGCCGAACGACTTGGCCTCGTCGGCCAGGCGGCTGCGCACGTCCTGCATCACGTTTTCGCGTTCGGTAGCCAGCATGCCGCTGACCGTGCGCCGAGTGACGACTTCGTTGAATGCCGCCTGCACCACCGGGGCCAGCCGGTTCTCGAGATTGCGCAGGTCGACGCCATTGTTGCGAATGAATTGACGCGGCTCGGCAATGCGCCACTTGACCAACCAGTCGATGATCAGGCTCTTCTTTTCGGCCGTAAAGATCGGCCGCGTCTCCGGACTGTCCAGGGTCTGAATGCGCCGGTCGAGAAAGACCACGTTCTGCAACGGCGGCGGCAATTTGACCTTCAATCCGGGTTCGGTAATCACTTCCTTGATCTCGCCCAGGGCGTAAACAACCGCCACCTGGCGCTGGTCGACGATGAAGAGCGTGGAAGCGGCGAGCATCAGCGCGAGCAGGATGCTGACGGCGAACAGTCCGATGCGATTCATGTGCTGTGGTCTCCCGGGCTCAGCGGCCGTCACGGTCACGGGTGCGCGCGCCGTCGCGCGAGCGGGGGTCGGCACCGACCGCGCCGGTCGACTCGGGCGTCGGCACCGAAGCCGGCGCGGCGGGCGCCGGCGTCGCGACGGCTGCACCGGCCTGCTGCATCAACTTGTCCAGTGGCAGGTACAGCAAGTTCGATCCACTGCGGCTGTCGACCAGCAGCTTGCTGACATTGCCGTACACCGATTGCATGGTCTCCAGGTACAAGCGGTCGCGCGTGACCTGTGGCGCTTTCTGGTATTCGGTCAGCACCGAACGAAAACGTTGCGCATCACCCTCGGCCTGTGCGATCACGCGCGCGCGGTAGCCTTCGGCCTCCTCCTTCAGCCGCGAGGCTGTGCCCTGGGCCTTCGGGATCACGTCGGCCGCGTAGGCCTGGCCTTCGTTCTTGAAACGGTCACGGTCGGCGGTGGCCTTCACGGCATCGTTGAACGCGGCCTGCACCTGCTCGGGCACCTGCACGTTCTGCACGTTGACGTTGGCAATGACGATGCCCGCCTTGAGGCGATCGAGCTGAACCTGGATCGACTTGACCAGATCGGCGGCGATCGCATCACGTTGCTCGTACAGCACCTGGTCGACCTTGCTGCGGCCGACGATTTCGCGCACCGCAGTCTCGCTGGCCTGGACCACGGCCTCTTCCGGATTGCGATTCTCGAACAGGTAGGCGCGCGCGTCCTTCAGCCGGTATTGCACGGTGAAGCGGATGTCGACGATGTTCTCGTCCTGCGTCAACATCGACGAGTCGCGCAGGCCGGTCGACGGTGCCACCGTATTGCGGCCCACTTCGGCCGAGCGCAGCTGGGTCACGGCCACCGTTTCATGGGCCTGAAATGGATAGGGCCAGCGGAATTGGATGCCGGCGTCGCGGGTCTGCGTATAACGGCCGAACGAGGTCACCACCGCCTGCCAGCCTTCTTGGACGATGAACACACCGCTGCCGAGCCAGACCAGGACGGCCACACCACCAATCAGCGACAGGCCGATGCCGGCGCTTTTCATGTCAGGCTGAAACCCACCTCCATCGCCACTGCCGTTGCCGCGTTTGGGTGCTTGCCCGCCACCCTTGCCGAACAGGCCACCGAGCTTGCGATTGAAATCACGCCACAACTCGTCGAGGTCCGGCGGGCCGTCGTTGCGCTTGCTGTAGATCAAGCCATCGTCGCCTGCACCTGCCCGGCGCCGCCACGCACCTGGACGCAGCGCTGCCGCCGTCAGGCTCCATGCCGCGCGGCCAACAGCGGCCCATCGCTGGAACAGCGGGGTGGGGATGACGGGCTCGAAGCTTGGAGTCATGCTGATGATTCGACTTTGTGAATGGGTTCTTCGCCGCCAGTCGCAGGGTCAGATTGCAGTGGCAGCGCGGGATATGGTGACACAGTGCCGGCATTCAAGCCGATGCCCGCGACTTGCTCGGCGATCACGCTGCGCAGCAAGGCCACGCCGCGGCCGTCCTTGGCGCTGACGAAGACCCGCGCCGTGTGCACGCCCGGGGCACGCTCAACCGCGTCGCGCAAGGCGCGAGGTGTCTGTGCTTTCGGCAACAGGTCGAGTTTGTTGAAGACCAGCACCTGCGTGATGCGCTCGGCGCCAATCTCGGCCAGCACGCGCTCGACCTCGGCGATCTGTTCGGCCGCCAACGGACTGGCCGCGTCGACCACATGCAGCAACAGGTCGGCGTCGGCAGCCTCCTGCAACGTCGCACGAAAAGCCTCGACCAGCTTGTGCGGCAGATCGCGGATGAAACCCACCGTGTCGGACAGCGAGACCTGGCGTCCGGCTTCCTGCAGCCACAGCGAGCGGGTAGTGGTATCCAAGGTGGCAAAGAGCTGATCGGCGGCATAGGCCCGGGCCTTGACCAGGGCGTTGAACAGCGTCGACTTGCCGGCATTGGTGTAACCGACGAGGGAGACGCGAAAGGTACCGCTCTTCTCGCGCGCCCGGCGCTGCGTCTGGTGCTGGCGCTTGACCTTTTCCAACCTGGCTTTGACGGTCTTGATGCGTTCGCCGATCATGCGCCGGTCGAGCTCGATCTGTGCTTCACCCGGGCCGCCGCGGATACCGATGCCGCCGGTCTGGCGCTCCAGGTGGCTCCAGCGTCGCACCAGCCGCGTGGCTTGGTACTGCAGCCGAGCCAGTTCGACTTGCAGCTTGCCCTCGTGGCTTTGCGCACGGGCGGCAAAGATGTCCAGAATCAACGCGGTGCGGTCGGCCACCGATACACCCAGATGCCGCTCGAGGTTGCGCTGCTGCGCGGGAGACAGCGCCTGATCGAAGATCACGCCATGCGCGTGCTCGGCGGCGACAATGGCCTTGATCTCGTCGGCCTTGCCCGAACCGACGAAGAGCGCCGCATCGGGCGCCTTGCGCCGCGCGATGACCCTGGCCACAGGTTCGTCGCCGGCGGATGCAGCCAGCAGCGCCAGCTCATCGAGCGTGACATCGAAGGACGAGCCCGGCCCAAGGTCGACGCCGACCAGCACCACCCGTGATGGGTCGGCGGCGGTCGCCCGGGGATCGCTGTCGACGGTCGAGGAACCCAAGTGTTTGTGTGCCCGGTCGCGACTCAAGCGGCAATCAATCGGCCGCAGACTCGTTCGGTTCCTGGGCGTGGAAATTGACCGCCCGGCCCGGGACCACGGTGGAGATGGCGTGCTTGTAGACCATCTGCGTCACCGTGTTGCGCAGCAGGACCACGTACTGATCGAAGGACTCGATCTGGCCCTGCAGCTTGATGCCGTTGACCAGGTAGATCGACACCGGCACATGCTCCTTGCGCAGCAGGTTCAGGAACGGATCCTGCAGGAGTTGCCCCTTGTTGCTCACGATATTCACTCCGTGTTGAAAGTTCGAATGTCCGCCACGTTATCACAGGGTTGCCCCCTATGGCGCCGACGACGACCCGCCAACGAGCCGGCAGCCCGCCGGACTTTCCGAGCCGACCCCGGTTACGAACCCTTGTCGTCGAAAGGGTTCCGCGACGACTTCATTTCGATGCGCAGCGGGGTGCCGACCAGCTTGAAGTGAGCCCTGAAACGCCCCTCGAGGAAGCGCTTGTAGCTGTCGGTCACGTGCTCGAGCGAGTTGCCGTGCACAACCACGATCGGCGGGTTCATGCCCCCCTGGTGGGCGTAGCGCAGCTTGGGCCGGAAATGCCCGGCGCGTTTGGGCGCCTGGTGCTCCACGGCTTCGAGCAGCAGCCGGGTCAGGACCGGCGTCGGCATTTTCTTGCTCGCCGAGCTGTGCGCGTCGGCGATCGCCTGCCACAGCGGGCCCAGGCCCTGGCGCTTGAGCGCCGAGATGTGCAGGCGGTCGGCGTACTTCAGGAACGCCAGCCGCGACTCGATCGAGCGCTCGAGCATTTCACGCTGGTAGCTGTCGACGGCGTCCCATTTGTTGATCGCGATCACGACCGCGCGGCCGGCGTCGAGGATGTAACCGGCAATGTGCGCGTCCTGGTCGCTCACGCCCTGGGTGGCGTCGAGCAGCAACACGACCACGTTGGCATCGGCGATCGCCTGCAGCGTCTTGACCACCGAAAACTTCTCTATGGCCTCGAAAACCTTGCCCTTGCGACGCAGGCCGGCAGTGTCGATCAGCTCAAACTTCTGCCCGGCGCGCTCGAACGGCACGTGGATCGCGTCGCGGGTCGTGCCCGGCTGGTCGAATGCGATCAGGCGCTCCTCGCCGAGCCAGGTATTGATCAGGGTGCTCTTGCCCACGTTGGGCCGTCCCGCCACGGCCAGGCGGATCGGCCGCTCGACGCCGTCACCGAAGCTGTCCTGCCCGTCGCCGAAATCGAAGCCCTCCAGCACGGCATCGATCAGGCTGCGAATACCCTGGCCGTGGGCGGCCGACACCGGGTGAGGCTCTCCGATGCCGAGTTCGTGGAATTCGGCCAGGTGTGGCGAATCGCTCATGCCCTCGGCCTTGTTGACGGCCAGAAAGACACGCTTGTTGGCACTGCGCAGATAGCGCGCGATGTCATGGTCCTGGCCCGACACGCCGGTGCGCACATCGACGACGAAGATCACCGCATCGGCTTCGGCGACGGCTTGTTTCGCCTGCTTGGCCATCTCGGCCACCACGCCGCTGGGCTTGTCGGGCTCGAAGCCGCCGGTATCGACGACGATGAAATCGTGGTCGCCGAAGCGCGCGTCCCCATAGTGGCGGTCGCGCGTCAGACCGGCGAAATCGGCGACGATCGCGTCGCGACTCTTGGTTAGCCGATTGAACAGCGTGCTCTTGCCGACATTGGGTCGACCGACGATGGCCACCACGGGCTTCATGGCGGCACGGCCGGTCTATTCCGGTCGAAAGGCGAACAGGCCGCCGTTGCGGGTCACGACCAGAATCGTATTGCCCGACCGCACTGGCACGCCGATGACCGCCGAGCCGTCCGTGGGCAGGCGCAGCAAAGTCTTGCCGTCGGCGCGGTCGAGGAAGTGCACCTGGCCTTCGCTGTCACCGAAGATCACGGTGCGCCCGACGAGCAAGGGGCCTGACAAGCCGCGATAGCGCAGGCCTTCGTTGGTCCAGGCCAGCTCGCCGTTATTGGCGCGCCAAGCCGTGATGCGGTCGCTGGCATCGGCGCCGATCACCAGATCGGCGTCGCCGCCGACGGCCTGCACGCCGCCGACGTTCTTGCTCCACAGCAAGGTGGCAAGCTGGGCGTTGGCGCAGCCCACCGCGGACTGGAATGAACGTGCGCAAACCATGTCTCCGACGCGCAGCGCAGGCCCGGTCAGGTCCGACAGGCGCTCGACTTCGTTCGTTCCGCGCGGGTTGCCCAGCGCCACTTCCCAGCGCACGCTGCCACGCAACGGGTCGACGCCGGTCAGGCGCTGGCCCTGGCCAATCAGCAGCGTGTCCTTGAATGCCGCGACCACGCCGGGCTGGGACAATGTCAATGCCTCACCGGGGCGCTGCAGCGTCCATAGCAGGCGTCCATCGATGGCATCGAACGCATTGACGACGCGGTCGACACCCATGACGAAGACACGCTCGCCTGCCACCAACGGCGGGGTCGACACGCGCGACGTCAGCCGCGCGCGCCACTTCAAGGCACCGCGCTCGAGCACCACGACTTCGTTGTCGCGCGTGACTACCGCCGTGAAGCGCCCATCGCTGCCCACACCCGCGCTGAGGCGCGCGCCGGCGTTGCCGCGCCAGACTTCACGGCCATTCTCGGCCTGCAGCACCAGCACGCTGCCGTCGGCGGCGGCGACGGTGAACTCGCCCTCCCGCGCCAAGGCGACCAGACTGGGCACGGCGCCGTCGATTTGCGCACTCCAAACCAGGCGACCGGCGATCTGCGGAGTAATGGCTTCGAGAGGCGTCGGTTTGGGTTTGTCGCTCGAGCAGGCTCCCAGCCACAGCGCCAGCAGCGCCGCGCCTGCCCATGGCGTCAGCGGCCTCATGGCGCGACTCCGCTGGCGGCGGCGCTTGCGCCGGCCGCGGCAGGCGCGGCGCCGAGCGCGGTCAATTTGGCGTCGATCAAGCGCCGGTAGTCGAGCTTTTCATCGATCGCCTTGTAGGCGGCCGCGAAGGCCTTGCGCGCCTCGTCCGCTTTGCCCTGGGCCAGCAGCACATCACCACGGCGATCGCTGACCAAGGCCTCGAATTCCTTCGACCCATTGCCCTGCGCCGCTGCATCGAGTTGAGCCAGCGCCGCGTCGTACTGCTTCTTGTCCATCAGCAGGCCCGCCGCGCGCAGCCGCGCGATGTGGCGCAACTCGTCGTCACCGCCGTTGTCGCTGAGCCAGCCCAAACTAGCCAGCGCGGCGTCAGTCTGGCCTTTGTCGGCCTGCACCTTGGCCGCCAGCAGGGCCGCATGCTCGGTGTAGGTCGTGCGCGGGAAGCGTTCCTTCAGGTCGGCAAACACGCGCGCAGTGCGCTCCACGTCGGCAGCCTGCGCGGCGCGCTCGAGTTCGTCGAACATCGCATTGGCCTTGCTCGCCTGGTCGCGTTGCCAGAAATTCCAGCCGTTCCAGGCCGCGTAGCCACCGAGCGCGATGATCAAGATCCAGGTGATCAGGTTGCCATACTGTTTCCAGAAGGCCTTGAGTTGATCGACTTGTTCCTGCTCTTGCAGGTCGAGAGGGGAAGCCATTTGGAGGATTCTTTACGAACAAAGGCGCGATTATGCGGTGCGCAATTCGTCAGCCCAGGAAGCCGCGTCGCTGAGCGAGCGCGTGAATTGCATCGCGCCTTCGCCGGTGCGCAGCGGCTTGATCGCCACTTGGCCACGCAGCAACTCGTCGCTACCGAAAATCAACGCGAAGCCAGCCCCACTGGCGTCGGCGCGTTTGAATTGCGACTTCAGGCTGCCGCCACCGGCGTGCATCTGCACCGCGATACCAGCGCTGCGCAGGGTATCGAGCACCGGCATCACCTGCACCAGCGCCTGTGGGTCGACCACCAGGGCGTAGGCATGCGGGGCGCTCGATGGCACTCGGATGCCCGCACCCTCCAGCATCAGCAGCAGGCGCTCGAGCCCCAGACCAAAGCCGATGCCCGGAGCCGGCTTGCCGCCGAGCGTCTCGATCAGCTGGTCGTAGCGACCGCCGCCGCAGACGGTGCTTTGTGCACCGAGCAAGGCGCTCTTCCACTCGAAGACCGTGAGGTTGTAATAGTCTATGCCGCGCACCAGGCGCGGGTTGATGGTGTACGCCAGGCCCGCCGCATCGAGCACCTCGCGTACAGCCTGGAAATGCGCAAGCGAATCAGCGCCGAGAACACTCATCAAGGTCGGGGCGCGCTCGACCACACTGCTCATTGCCGGGTTCTTGGTGTCGAGGATGCGCAGCGGATTGCTGTGCAGTCGACGCCTGGCTTCGGCGTCGAGCTGGTCGAGGTTGGCTTCGAAATGCGCGATCAGGGCGTCGCGGTGCGCCTTGCGCTCCTCAGGCTGGCCCAGGCTGTTGAGTTCCAGCGTGATGTGCTGGCCTTCGATCAGCCCGATTTCGCGCCAGAACGCGCGCAACATCAAGATGAGCTCGGCATCTACGTCCGGCCCGGCGTATCCCAGCGCCTCGACATCGAGCTGATGAAACTGTCGCGTGCGACCCTTTTGCGGCCGCTCGTGGCGAAACATCGGGCCCATCTGCCAGATGCGCAGCGGCCCGTTGTAGAGCGCGTTGTGTTCGTTGATCGCGCGCACGATGCCGGCGGTGGCTTCGGGCCGCAGCGTCAGCCGATCGCCGTTCATCGCGTCATGCCACGAGAACATCTCTTTCTCGACGATGTCGGTGACTTCGCCCAAGCCGCGCACGAACAAGGCCGTCGGCTCGACGATCGGCGTGCGCAGGTTGCGATAGCCCCAGCGCGCGAGCAGGTCACGCGCCTTGCCCTCGACCCATTCCCAGCGTGCTGCCTCATCGGGCAGCAGGTCATTCATGCCTTTGACGGCAGCGATGCGTTCAGCCATTTGTCAGTGCAATCCGGCATTGCCGGTGTCAGTCAATGCGGGGCACCCAGTGCAGCGCCGAAACGCCGCTCGATGTAGTCCTCGACCAGGCGGTGAAATTCTTCGACGATGCCCTCGCCGCGCAGCGTCATCGCCTTTTCACCATCGATGAAGACGGGGGCCGCGGGGGCTTCTCCGGTGCCCGGCAGGCTGATGCCGATGTCGGCATGCTTGCTCTCGCCCGGCCCGTTGACGATGCAGCCCATGACCGCGACCTTGAGGTTTTCGACACCGGGGTACTTGAGCTTCCAGACCGGCATCTGTGCGCGCAGAAAATCGTCGATCTGCTTGGCCAGTTCCTGGAAGGTCGTGCTCGTCGTGCGCCCACAGCCGGGGCAGGCCGTGACACTGGGGTTGAAGTTGCGCAGTCCCAGCGACTGCAAGACCTCGAGCGCGATCACCACTTCCTGGGTGCGCGCCTCGCCCGGCTGCGGCGTGAGACTGACTCGAATCGTGTCGCCGATGCCTTCCTGGAGCAGCACGGCCAGTGCGGCGGCCGACGCCACCGTTCCCTTGGTGGCCATGCCGGCCTCGGTCAGGCCCAGGTGCAGTGCATAGTCGCAACGGGCGGCCAAGGCGCGATAAACGGCGATCAGATCCTGCACGCCGCTGACCTTGCAGCTGATGATGATGTTGTCGGGATTCAGGCCCACATCGCGGGCATGCGCGGCCGACTGCAGGGCCGACGAAATCAGGGCCTGGTACATCACCTGTTTGGCGTCCCAGGGCAAGGCGCGCCTGGCGTTGTCATCCATCATCGAGGCCAGCAAGTCCTGATCGAGGCTGCCCCAGTTGACGCCGATGCGCACCGCCTTGTCCCAGCGCGCCGCGGCCTCGACCATCATGCCGAATTGGCGGTCGCGTTTATCGCCCTTGCCGACATTGCCGGGGTTGATGCGGTACTTGGACAGGGCCTGCGCCATGGCTGGAAATTCGCTCAGCAGGCGGTGCCCGTTGTAGTGAAAGTCGCCGACCAGCGGCACGTCAATGCCCATGCGGTCGAGGTGCTCGCGAATGGCCGGCACCGCCGCGGCGGCCTCGGGCGTATTGACGGTAATGCGAACCAGTTCCGAACCGGCGAGCGCGAGCGCCTTGACCTGGATGGCCGTACCTATGGCGTCGGCCGTGTCGGTGTTGGTCATCGACTGCACACGCACCGGGGCATCGCCGCCGACCGTGACCACCCTCGAGCCCCAGCACACGCGGGCCTGGCGCGCACGGCGGCGCACTGGGGTGGCCAGGGCAACGGCTCGATCGTCGTGGACGGCACTCATTTCACGGCAACTGCAGATGGGCCACGTTGTCGCGCGTGTTGGCCGCCAGGTCCACCGGTCGGCCCCGAAAGTGCAGCCATGTCGCGGCGGCGTTGCCGATGGTCAGTCGCAATGGCAATGCACCCTCGAGGCCGACGCTCTCGCCCGGCAGCACGATGCGCGACAGCAAGGTCTGGCCGCGCGAATCCTGCACCTCGACCCAAGACTCGGCACTGGTGCGCAGGGCCAGCATTTGTGCCGGTGTGTCGGCTGGCGCAGGCGCAGGCGCAGGCGCAGCAACGGCGACCGAGGCAAGCGGCGTCGCGCGCGTGGTCTCGATGGCTGCGCTCGACGGCAGGGCGACTACGGCCACGGCATTCTTCCCCACAGGGTTGGGTACGGATCGCGCCGCTGCGGGCGCGACCGACGCGGCTGCAGGCGCGGTAGAGGGCGCCGCCAGCGACGGCAGGTGCAGCATCGCCGCGCCACGCCATGGTATCCAGCGTTCGGGCAGCAAGGCCAGGGCCAGCGCGCCGGCAAGCACGACCAGCGTCGCCCAGAACATCGGCTTGCGCAGCAGCGTGAACTCGCCCGGATCACGGCTGCCCGGTGCGTCGCGGAACGGCGCATTGAGGCCGGCACCGACTTGCGACAGCTTGGGCATGTCACCGACCGGCGGCAGCCTGTCGAGCACGGGTTCGGCGGCGATCTTGAGCGCGCGGCAAACGGTTTGCGCCAACGCACGGGTAAACGTCAGGTTGGGCAATTCGTCGTAGCGGTCGGCTTCGAGCGACTCAAGCTTGCGCGGGGCCACCTTGATGGCGGCGGCGAGTGCGGCGATATGCATGCCACGCCCCTCGCGCGCCGCGCGCAGCATGGCGCCGGCGCTCAGATCACCGGGCGCGCTGATCGGCGCGGCGTTGTCGCCGGCCTCAGTCATCGAAACGCCCCTGGTTGTATGTCTGCGTCTCGGCGGCCTGCGGGAATCGATTGCGCAACTGGCGGCCGAAATCCTCGACGCCGCCCCGGTTGCCCATCCGGTTCTCGATCCTCAGCGCCAACCACAGCGTCTGTGCGCTGGACAACTCTTCGCGCTGGTTGACGCGACGGACATAAAAGCGCGCGCGCTCATACTCGCCGCGGCGGTACAGCACTTCCGACAGATTGAGCGCCGTGGTCGGGTTGGTGGGATCGAGTTCGTAGGCCCGTGCCAGTTTGCGCTCCGCGCCCTCGAGATTGCCTGCGCGTGCCTGGCACACACCCTGAGCCAGCAGGCTGCGCTGCGTGTCGCGGTACTGCGGCACCGCCAGCGCCTGTTCGAACAGGCGATCGGCCTCGACAAACTTGTTGCGCTGGCACAAGAACCAGCCGCGGTTGTGCATCGCATCGGCATCGCGCGGGTTGATCTGCAGGGCGCGGTTGAAGCTGTCGTCGGCCAGCGCCTCCTCACCCATGCTGGCGTAGACCAGGCCACGCAGGCTGAAGGCGGCCCCCAGTTCAGGCTTGGCCTGCAGCGCCAACTTGATCTCGTCGAGCGCGGTTTCGTACTGACCGCGGCCGAAATGCAGCGCGGCCAACTCCATGCGCACAGCCGCACGGCGGTCGGCGTCAGTCTGGTCGGACGCGGTGCGCAATTCGGCGTTCGGCGCGCCGGCATTGGGCGTCGAAGGCGCTGCGCAGGCTGCCAGCAGCAGCGCTGCGGCCTGAACCAAGGCATGGACGTACAGACGCATGGGGTCAGGCGCGGGGCGCGGCCGGTTGAAGGGCGGTGATCGGATCGCGCCGTAACCGCAGGACGGCACTCGTACGATCCTGCACTTCACCGGCCAGCTGCCCACAGGCGGCGTCGATGTCGTCGCCACGCGTCTTGCGCACCGTGGTGATGATCCCGGCTTCCTGCAGGTGAGCGGCGAATGCCGACACGCGGGCCTTCGATGACCGTAGCAGACCCGAGGCCGGGAACGGATTGAACGGGATCAGGTTGAACTTGCAGGCCACGCCGGCGCTGCGCACGCGCTGAACCAGTGCCTCGGCCTGGGTCAGGCTGTCGTTGACGCCGTCGAGCATGCAGTACTCGAAGGTGATGAAGTCGCGCGGTGCAGCGTCGAGGTAGCGCCTGCAGGCGGCCAGCAACTCGGCCAGCGGGTACTTGCGGTTCAGGGGCACCAGCTGGTCGCGCAGTTCATCGTCGGGTGCATGCAGCGAGACCGCGAGCGCCACCGGGCAGTCATTGCGCAGGCGATCGATCATCGGCACCACGCCCGAGGTGCTCACCGTAAGGCGACGGCGCGACAGGCCGTAGCCATGGTCATCGAGCATCACGCGCAGCGCCGGCACCAATGCCGAATAGTTCTGCAGCGGCTCACCCATGCCCATCATCACCACGTTGGTGATGGCACGCGCCGGCGCATGCCTATCGCCCGGCGGGTTCAGACGTCGACGCAGCTCGTGCTCGGCGTGCCACAGCTGTGCCACGATCTCGCCGGTACTGAGGTTGCGCGAAAAGCCCTGGCGGCCGGTGGAGCAGAAGCGGCAGCCCACAGCGCAGCCGGCCTGCGACGAGAGGCACAGCGTGCCGCGGTCGTCTTCCGGAATGAATACCGTCTCCACGGCATCGCCATGTCCGACATCGAACAGCCACTTCACCGTCCCATCGGCCGATACATGCTCCGACAGCACTGCCAACGGCCGAATCGCGGCCACTCCGGCCAACTTGCTGCGCAGCGACTGGGCCAAATCGGTCATCTGCGCGAAGTCGCCGGCGCCGCGCTGGTGGATCCAGCGAAACAACTGACTGGCGCGAAAGCGCTTTTCGGCCAGGCTGTCGCAAAAAGCCGTGAGTCCTTCGAGATCGAAATCGAGAAGGTTCGCGGTCACGGTCGGCTCAACGGGGGTAGACGTTCATGCCGGCGAAGAAAAACGCCACTTCGACGGCAGCGGTCGCCGGCGCGTCGGAGCCGTGGACCGCATTGGCGTCGATGCTGGCGGCGAAGTCGGCACGGATAGTCCCCTTGTCGGCCTTCTTCGGATCCGTCGCGCCCATCAGGTCGCGGTTCTTGGCGATCGCATTCTCTCCCTCGAGCACCTGGATCATCACCGGACCGGAGGTCATGAAGCGCACCAGATCATTGAAGAAGGGGCGTGCACTGTGCACGGCATAAAAGGCCTCGGCCTCCCCACGCGAGAGGTGCGCCATGCGCGCTGCGATCACCTTCAGTCCGGCGCCTTCGAATCGGGCGTAGATCTGCCCGATGACATTCTTGGCCACTGCATCGGGCTTGATGATGGACAGCGTGCGTTCGATCGCCATGATGAAGAACTCTCCTGCAAAAACAAGGGCTTGGCAAAGTTTTGGATTGTATCTCGCAGCCTGTGCACCGGCTCTGTCAGCGGCCCTTGCCGCCTGGTCCGCCACGACCCGGCCCGCCGCCGCCCTTGCCGCCGCGACCACCGGACTTCTTGCGCAGGAAGGCGTCGCCGCCGATGTAGCCGACTGCGGTCTTCATGGGATCGGGCTGGCCGCCGGTGGGCTTGCCGCCGCCACCGCCTTTGCGCCGTGCGCCGCCACCGTGGCCCCGAGCGCCGCCCGCACCGCCACCCTGCACGAAGCGTTTGTCATAGGTCTGTTGCAGCGGGTTGGGGATCGGGCCATCCTCATCGCCGACCGCATCGCGACGTGGTTCGCGGGCCTCTTTCAAAGCACGCTTGTCGTAAGTCTGCTGCAGCGGATTGGGGATCGGCGCATCGTCGCCGAGCTCGCGCCTGGCGCTGCGTGCCTCGCGAATCGCACGTTGATCGAAGGTCTGCTGCAATGGGTTGGGAATGTTGGCGACCTCGACCACCTCGACGTGATCGCGCTCGTCGAATTCTTGCGCGTGCACCGCAGCGTCACCAAAGCCGGCATGCTGGCGTTGCTTGCCTGACGACCGGTTGGCGTGGTTGACGCGGTCGGGGCGTGGCCCGCGCTCGGCCGGCGCCTGACGTTCGCGGCGTGGCGGCTCGTTGCGCGGTGGGCCCTGACGTGGACCGCCCGGACGCGCGTCACCCTGTGGCCGTGGACCGGGCTCGTCACGGCCGCCGCCGCGGCCCCGCCTGGAATTGCCCCGTCCGCCCTCGCCAATCACACCGAGTCCCGTCAGGCGACGCAGCAGCCTGACATCGTCTTCGGCAAGATCGACCCAGACCCCTCGTCGCAAGCCACGCGGCAGAACCACCGATCCGTAGCGAATGCGGATCAACCGGCTGACCGTCAGGCCGACGGCTTCGAACAGCCTGCGCACTTCACGGTTGCGGCCCTCGGTGATGACCACCCGGTACCAGTGGTTGGCGCCCTCGCCACCACCGTCCTCGATGCTCTTGAATGCTGCAGGCTGGCCGTCGATCACCAAACCTTCCAGCAGCCGCGCACGGGCCTCGCTGTCCAGCGTGCCGAGCACACGCACCGCGTACTCACGCTCGACGCCGAATCGCGGATGCATCAGCTGGTTGGCCAGTTCGCCCGATGTCGTGAACAGCAGCAGGCCCTCGGTGTTGATGTCCAGCCGCCCCACCGACTGCCACTTGCCCTGCAGCAGCCTCGGCAGGCGACGAAACACGGTCGGGCGCTGCTGCGGGTCGTCGTGGCTGACGACTTCACCAGCGGGTTTGTGGTAAGCAATCACCCGCGTCGGCAATGGGGCGATGCGCACCCGCACCGGCTTGCCGTCGACGGCGACGCGGTCGCCCCATGAAATGCGCTGCCCGATGTGTGCCGGCTCGTCGTTCACGGTGACACGCTTGTCCAGGATCATCTGCTCGAGATCGCGACGCGAGCCGACTCCGGCCTGGGCCAGTACCTTTTGCAGCTTCGGCGTGTCGGCATCGGGTGCCAGCACGCGACGCGACGCCTCCTGCGCCTCGCCAAGTTCATCGGGCGCAGCAGGCGGCGCCGCCGCTCCTTCGCCGGCCACGGGTGCGCCGAGCGCTTCGACGTCGGGCTCCGTCGCTTGCACGTCGCTGTCGAAGGTTCCGCAGGTGACGCTGGCGAACAGCTCGCCGGCGTCGGGCATCGGCGGCAATGCAGCCTCGTTGCGAGCCGAAGGCTGGGCCCCCGGCTCCATCGCCGTGCCGCCTTCGTCGTGCCCCGAGCGACCCTTGCGCCCGCGGCGCCGATTGCGGCGTGAACGCCGCGATGGACCGTCGGCACCCGCAGCGCGTTGCGCATCGTCGCCGCCACGTGGCTCGCTGCCTGGCTCAGCAAGGGGCTGGGCACTCGGTGCCGCGCCCGGAGCCGACGATTCCGCGTCGCCCCTGTCAGCTTCGCGTGGCCGCGGCGCCGGCTCATTGGCCGGTGCGGCGGCCGCATCGGTGTTGACGGGCGGGTCTGCGTCTTGGTGGTCGGTCATGGTGCTGGGGCGACTGAAGCGCAGGATTCGCTGGGGGCGATGGGGGGCCGTTCGTCGCTGCTGTCGAGCGCCAACGAAGATTGACCGTCAGGCCCGAACTCGGCGTCGATCAGGCCCGGTTGGCTCGTCAGAGCCCGAGCCAGGCGTTCGTCGTCACCGACGCCCTGGCCTTCGAGCGCCGGTAATTGGTCGAGACTCGATACGCCCAGGTCGTCGAGGAACTGTCTTGTGGTTGCGTACAGCGCAGGTCGACCGGGCGCCTCACGGTGGCCTATGGCTTCGATCCAACCCCGGTCTTCCAGCTGTTTGACGATCGGGCTACCCACGGCCACACCGCGGATGTCTTCGATGTCGCCACGTGTCACCGGCTGGCGGTAGGCCACGATGGCCAGGGTCTCGAGCACCGCGCGTGAATACTTCGGCGGCTTTTCGGGATTCAGGCGGTCGAGATACTGGCGCATCTCGGGTCGACTCTGGAAGCGCCAGCCACTGGCCAGAGGGACCAGTTCGACCCCCCGATCCACCCAGTCGCACACCAGCTCGTCGAGCAGGCTCTTCAGGGTGTCGACACCGACCTGGTCGTCGAACAGCGCACGCAGTGCCGGCAGCGGCAGCGGCTGCTGCGCGCAGATGAGCGCGGTCTCGAGGACGCGCTTTGCATCCTGTGTATTCATGTTGTGGATTCGTTGGACGCCGGTATGCGCCGGCGGCGTGTGCATCAAACGGGTTCGGTGGCTGTGCCCGGGGCGCTGCGCCCTCAAAGCGGCGCGAAATCGAGTTTCACCGCGGCTGCGCTGACCTGGGCGGCATCGGCCAGCGCCAGGAGGTTGGCCGCATTGTAGCGCCCGCCGACCATCAGCGGCAGATGGCGGACCACCCCGGCTGCAGGTCGGGCGGCAATGGTTCGTCGAAAGCCAGGGCGCGGGCCGTGACCGGGTGCTTCAAACCCAGGCGCGTGGCATGCAATGCCTGGCGTTGCAAGCCCAGCGCCGGCGCACCGCCATACAGGGCATCGGCCAGCAATGGGTGACCGCGCCAGGCCAGGTGCACACGAATCTGGTGCGTACGCCCGCTGTGCAATGTGCAGCGCACGGCACTGATGCCCTCCTGTACCGCGAGCCGCGTGACGTCGGTGCGCGCGGGCTTGCCGGTGGCGACCACGGCCATGCGCACGCGCGACACCGGGTCGCGGCCGATCGCAGCCTCGATCGAAAACGGTGCGGCAGGCACGGTGCCATGGGCCAGCGCAAGGTACTCGCGCTTGACGTCGCGCGCAGCGATGGCGCGCACCAATGCCGTCATGGCCGGCAGCGTCTTGGCCACCATCATCAGGCCGGAGGTGTCCTTGTCCAGGCGGTGCACGATGCCCGCGCGCGGCAATTGGCTGGCGCCGCCGTGATGTGCCAGCAAGCCGTTGAGCAGCGTGCCGCGCCAATGCCCGGGCGCCGGGTGCACCACAAGGCCGGCCGGCTTGGCCAGCACCAGGAGGTGTTCATCCTCGAAGCGGATCGCCAAGGGCATGGCCTCGGGGGCGAAGGCACGACTCTCGTCGGTCGGCCGCAATTCGACGTCGACAGCCTGGCCGACCCGAAGCCGGCGTGACGCCGCGCCTGCGGCGACGCCATCGACCCGCACGCAGCCACGCTCGATCAGGCTTTGCAGGTGGCTGCGCGAAAACTCGCCGGCGTGGGCCACGAGCAGCTTGTCCAGACGTTGGCCATGGCCGTCGATCGAAACTTCGAATCGACGCACTTCGACATCGACCCCGGGCTCGTCGTCCGCTTCGCCGCTGGCCACACCGACCAGGGAGCCAACCCTATAATCAATTTCGTTTTCTGTACTCACGACAGGGGCCCACTGGCGGCCGTGGACTCAATGATCCGTTTTCGCAATCCGCTGGGCCGGCCGCTTTGTGCGGCGCTGATTGTCGGCGCTGCCGGGGTGATCGCGGCCTGCGGCTCGACGCCCAAGGACGACCCGAACTCCACCGCGGCCGTTGAAAAATTGTATGCCGATGCCAAGGACGACTTGACCAGCGGTGCCTACGACAAGGCGATCAAGACGCTGGAGCGGGTCGAAGGTCGCGCCGCCGGCACGCTGTTGGCGCAACAGGCCACGCTCGACCTGGCCTATGCGCAGTACCGCACGGCCGAACGCGCCGCCGCATTGGTCACGTTGGACCGATTCATCAAATTGCACCCGTCGAGCCCGGCGCTGGATTACGCGTTGTACCTGCGCGGATTGGTGAACTTCAACGACAACCTGGGCATTCTTGGCTCGTTGGCACAGCAGGACTTGGCCGAGCGTGATCAACAGGCTTCGCGTGACGCTTACCAGTCGTTCAAGCAATTGGTGACGCAGTTTCCACAGTCGCGCTACGCCGACGATTCGCGTGCACGAATGGACTACATCGTCAATGCGCTGGCTGCCTACGAGGTCCATGTCGCACGCTACTACTTCCGCCGCGGCGCCTTTCTGGCCGCGGTCAATCGTGCGCAGCAGGCAGTCCAGGAGTATCCGCAGGCGCCCGCCAACGAGGAGGCCCTCTACATCATGGTGGCCAGCTACGAGCGTCTGGGCCTGGATCAATTGCGCAACGATACCGAGCGCGTTTTGAAGCAGAATTTCCCGGCCACCCGCTTCAGCGTCGAAGGCGTGACGCAGGCCAAGCGCGCGTGGTGGCAACTCTGGTAATCACGCCCACAACGCCCAGGGCCTCTAGTGGTCGAGCGCCAACTCGGCCAGCCAGGCCAGTGCGGCTGATTCGTCGTCCAGCGTCTTCATCGGCGGCAGAGCTGCACGCAGCCGGGCGCCGTAGGGCATGTGCACCATGCGTGGGTCGCAGACGACCAGCAGGCCACGGTCGGATTCACTGCGGATCAAACGCCCCGCGCCCTGCTTGAGCGACACCGCGGCCTCGGCGACAAAGCATTCATTGAACGGATTGCGGCCCTGGATCTGCAGGCGTTTGACTCGGGCTTCGATCAGCGGATCGTTCGGCGGCGGGAACGGCAGCTTGTCGATCAGCACGCATTGCAATGCGTCACCGGGCACGTCGATACCCTCCCAAAACGTCTGCGAACCGACCAGCACCGCGGCCCTATGATCCAGGAATCGCTGCAGCAGGGCACGCTTGGGCTGCGTGCCCTGCACCAGGACGTCGACATGGCCGGCGCCGGCGGCGTCGAGCTCGGACCGCATGGTCTCGGCCACCAGGGGTAACGCGCGCAGCGTGGTCGTCAAGACGAAGGTTCGTCCGCCGAGTGCCACCGCGCAGCGCGCTGCCAAGGTGGCGACCGCCATGGCATGGCCCGGCTCGTTGGGCTTGGGAAACAAGCGCGGCACGTAAAGGCGAGCATGAGCGGCGTAGTCGAACGGGCTGCCCAGGCGCAGCTTGACGGCATCCTCGAGGCCCGTGCTGGCCGTGAACCAGCTCAGATCGTCGTCGTCACCTAGCGTGGCGGAAGTGAAGACCCAGGCTTTGGGCGCACGCGCGCGCTGCTCGCTGAGCATGTCGCGAATGTCCAACGGCGACTCGACCAATCGCGCCTGCTGCGCGCTGACATCGATCCACCGCACATGGCCTTCGGTCGCGTCCTGTCCGAACGCCGTCGCCAGCCGTGCCAACTGCGTGGCCCGCTCGTGAAGTTTGGCGAAATCCGGACCCAGGGCGACGACCTCGTACACGCCATCGGCCGCCGCACTGCAAGCCGCGGCCAAGCTGTCCAGGGCGGCAACGAAGCCCGGTGACGAAGCGCGCTCGCTCCAGCGTAACTTGACCATGCCGCGCAGATCACGCAGGGCCCCGCTTGCGGCCAGCCGCAATTCGCGTGCGCCGCGCTCCACGGCGCCGGCCAGCGCCGGCCAATCGACCAAGCCTCGGGCCTGCTGCAAACCCAGGGCCAGCATGTCGCGCGCAAAGTCGATCGGCTGCGCCGACCCCAGGGTGGTACCCAGAAACTGCACACCGGCTTCGACCAGTTGGTGGGCTTCGTCGAACACCGCAGCGTCCACGCTGGGCAGCAGCTCGGCCACGCCACTGTCGCGCAAGGCCATGTCGGCAAAGAACAGGTGGTGGTTGACGACCACCATGTCGGCGGCCATGGCTTCGCGCCGGGCCTTGACGACATGGCAGGCGGCGAATTTCGGGCACTCGCTGCCGAGGCAGTTTTCGCGCGTCGACGTCACCAGGGGGATGACGGGCGAGCGTTCGTCCAGGCCCTCGAGCTCGGCCAGATCGCCGCTGACCGTGGCCGGGGCCCAGGATTCGACGCGCGCCAGTGCGCGCAACGCAAAGCGGTCGGGCAGCAGCACGGGTTGGCCCGACGCACCGCCCTGGCGGGCCTGATCCAGCCGGTGCAGGCACAGATAGCTCGCGCGGCCCTTCAGCAGCGCTACGCGCACCGGCAGGCCCAGGGCCTGGATCAGGCGCGGCAGGTCGCGCAGAAAGAGCTGGTCCTGCAGGCTCTTGGTCGCCGTGCTGACCAGCGAGCGCCGGCCCGACAGCAGCAGTGGCACCAGGTACGCAAATGTCTTTCCCACGCCGGTGCCTGCCTCGGCGACCAGCGCCGTGCGCTGATCCAGGCACCGTGCAACGGCCTGCGCAAACCGCTGCTGCACGTCGCGCTCGACATAGCCGCTATCGGCTCGCGCCAGCGACCCCGCTGCGGCAAAAGCCTGCGCCACGGCATCGTCGAGCGCGCTTGCCGCGTCCATCGTTGCCATGCGCGCACCATCGACGCCGACCTGCGATCCCTGCAGCTCGATCCATTGGCGCTGCGACAAATGCAGGTTTTCGTCCATCGTGACACCGTCAGTGTAGGTCAGCGGCAGGACTTCACGCCCGGGCATCCCTCGCAATGCAGGCCCATCCCGTATATTGCGCAGATGGCTACAGCCGCATCAGGATACCGACTCAGCGCCGCCACCGGCATGCACCGCGGCGACCGCGCCTACCAGCAGGATCAGGTGGAGATCATTGCCCACCCGCGCGTGCCGGGCTGCGCGCTGGCCGTGCTCGCCGACGGCATGGGGGGCAAGAGCGGTGGCCGCAAGGCCGCGGACCAGGTGGTGATGGTGGCCAAGCAGATCTACGAACGCCATATCCCCTCCCGCGACGACGCCTCCGACTTGTTGCGCCAACTGGTGCAGGAGTCGCACTTGATGATCAAGCTGACGGCCGTTGCGGCCGAAGAGGAACCACACAGCACGCTGGCGGCGATCTTGATTGGCCCCGATCGGCGCTGCGACATCGTGCACGCCGGTGACTCGCGCGTTTATCACTTCCGCGGCCCTGACATGGTCACGCGCACCATCGATCACTCCTTCGTGCAGCGCTTGATCGATGAAGGCAAGATCACCGAGGAAGAAGCCAACACCCACCCGCAGTCGAACTTGCTGACCGGCTGCCTGGGCACGCACCAGGATCCGCCGCTGACCCAGGGCCACCTGGGCCAGCTCGAACTGGGTGACAGCGTAATGGCGTGCAGCGACGGCCTGTGGCACTACTTCACGCCCAAGGAAATTGGCGCCATCGTGCACACGCTGCCCCCGCGCGAGGCCAGCGAAATGCTGGTGTCCAAGGCCCGCCAGCGCGCACGCGGCGGCGGCGACAACCTGTCGCTGGCCTTGCTGCGCATGGAGCCCCTCGAGCGCTGACGCAGGGGCCGCCCGCACGGGCGCGGCCGGCCTATCGGCTGGCAGCCGATGGCGGCGGTGGTGGCAGGGGTGCGGCGGGTGCGCGCCGCCGCGCGAGATCGCGGTTGCGCTGTTCGACCGCCACGCGATGGGCCTCGGCCTGTTCGGCACGCCGCGCGGCCGCATCGGCCCGGGCCGACGCCTGCACTTGGCTTTGCGAGGCCGCGGCTTCGTGTGCCGCTGCGGCAGATGCCGGCGACCGCCCGTGCGGCTTGGGCGCGATGACGGCCGCGGGCGAGCGCGTGCGCGGCGCCGGCTGCTCGTTGCCGCGCGGGGTTTGTCGCTGCTCGATCTGCTCGGCACGTCCGGCGGCACGCTGCCGGCGCAACTCACGGTCGAGCACCGCGCGTTCGCGATCGAGTTGTCGCAGTTGCTCGCGGCGAACGGCCTTGGCGCGGTCCATGCAAGCGGTCACGGCGAATTCTCGGGCACATGCTGCCTGCGCGAGCTGTGCCTGGCGTTCCACCGCCGCGTGTTCGCGGGCGATCCGCTCGCGCTGCAGCGCGGTCTCATCGGCGACAGCGAAGGTCGGGCAACACGCGACGACGAGCAGCAGCCACCTGAACCAGCCGCCAACGGCACCCGTCGGGGCCCGGCATACGGCCACGGCACCGCCGCTCCTGCGGCGTCAGGTAAGCGAAGTGTCGACATTGCGCCGCTCCAGTGGCCAGGAACTCGGCCGACTGCATCTCGTTCAAGCGCGAGACCGTGCGCGGAAACTCGTGCGCCAAGGGACCCTCGAGGTACAACTGCTCGGGCGGCACGGCTGCCGACAGGATGAGCTTGACCCGGCGGTCGTACAACACGTCGACCAGCCAGGTGAAGCGCCGCGCCTCGCTGGCCATGCGCGGCGGCATCTGCGGCACGCTGTCCAGGAGCACGGTGTGGAATCGCGAGGCAATCTCGAGGTAGTCGTTCTGCGAGCGCGGTCCACCGCACAGTGACTTGAAATCGAACCAGACCACGCCGCCGGCCTTGCGTCGTGCGCTGATCTGGCGTTGCTCGATGTTGAGCATCGAATCTTCGTCGCGCACCTCGGCCAGTTGTTCGAAAGCCCGGGTCATGGCCGCCGCCGCCGCGGACCCGAGTGGGCAGTGGTAGCTCTGCACACGCTCCATCGTGCGCCGCCGGTAGTCGGTTCCGTTGTCGACGCCGACCACTTCGAGCCGGTTCTTGAGCAGCTCGATCGCCGGCAAGATGCGCTCGCGGTGCAGCCCGTTGGGATACAGCGCGTCGGGGTGAAAGTTGGACGTCGCGACGATGCTGACGCGGTTGGCGAACAAGGCATCGAGCAGCCGGTGCAGGATCAGCGCGTCGGTGACGTCGGCCACATGGAACTCGTCGAAGCAGATCAGGCGAAAGCGCCGCGCGATGCGCCTGCCGAGTTCATCCAGAGGGTTGACGGTGCCCTTCAATTCCTGCAACTCGCGGTGCACTTCGCGCATGAACTCGTGGAAGTGCAAACGTGTCTTGCGCCGCAGGGGCACCGACAGGAAGAAGCAGTCCATCAGGAAACTCTTGCCGCGGCCCACGCCGCCGTGCAGATACACGCCGCGCGGGATCGGCGGGTGGCGGATCAGCTGCGTCAAGGTGTTGCTGCGGCGGGCCTTGTAGTCAGCCCATTCGTTTTCACAGCGCTCCAAGGCCCCGACTGCGTGCACCTGCGCCGGGTCGCTGACGTAACCGCGCTCGACAAGCGTTTGCTCGTACAGAGCGCGCACACCCACAGCCGCACCCGCCCTAGAAATTGAGCGTGCGCTTGTCGACGGCCAATGCGGCCTCCTTCGTCGATTCCGACAGCGACGGGTGCGCATGGCAGATGCGCGCAATGTCTTCGCTGCTGGCGCGAAAGGCCATCGCCACGCAGGCCTCGGCGATCAGCTCGCTGGCCAATGGCCCGACGATGTGTACGCCCAGGATCTCGTCGCTGGTCGCGTCGGCCAGCATCTTGACCAGGCCCGTGGTGTCGCCGAGCGCGCGGGCACGGCCGTTGGCCATGAACGGGAAGCTGCCGGCCTTGTAAGCCCGGCCCGCGGCCTTCAACTGCTGCTCGGTCTGCCCGACCCAGGCGATCTCGGGGCTGGTGTAGATGACCCAGGGCACCAGGTTGAAGTCGACATGCCCGTGCTGGCCGGCGATGCGCTCGGCCACGGCCACACCCTCCTCCTCGGCCTTGTGGGCCAGCATCGGGCCCCGCACCACGTCGCCCACGGCCCAGACATTGGCCAGGCTGGTGCGGCACTCGCCGTCGACGACGATCGCACCACGCTCGTCGAGCTGCAGGCCTACCGCCTCGGCGTTCAGGCCCGTGGTGTTGGGCATGCGGCCGATGGAGACGATCAGTCGCTCGACCTCCAGCGCGCGCGCTTCGCCGCCGGCGTTGGTGTAGGCCACGCTGACGCCCTTCTTGCCGCTGGAGATTTCGCCGACCTTGACGCTGAATTCGATCTTCAGGCCCTGCTTGGTGAAGGCCTTGTGCGCTTCCCTGGCGATCTGCTCGTCGACCATGCCGAGCAGGGTCGGCAGCGCCTCGAGTACGGTCACTTGGGCACCCAGGCGGCGCCAGACCGAACCCATTTCCAGGCCGATCACACCCGAGCCGATCAGGCCCAAGGTCTTCGGCACCGCAGGCATGCGCAGTGCGCCATCGTTGGACAGGATGTTGACCTCGTCGAACGGCACACCCGGCAGCGCACGCGGCGTCGATCCGGTGGCGACGATGACATGCTTGCCGATCAGGCGCTGATCACCGACAGCGATTTCGCAGCCATCGGCCCGCGCCGCCACGAATGCACCTCGGCCGTGAAAGAACGTCACCTTGTTCTTCTTGAACAGATACAGGATGCCGTCGTTGTTTTGTTTGACGACCGCATCCTTGCGTGCCAGCATCTTGGTCACATCGATGCGCAGATCCTTGATGCCGATCCCGTGATCGGCAAAGGCATGGCCGGCATGCTCGAAGTGCTCGCTCGACTGCAGCAGGGCCTTGCTCGGGATGCAGCCCACATTGGTGCAAGTGCCGCCGGGTGCCGGCCCGCCCTTCTCGTTCTTCCACTCGTCAATGCAGGCGGTGGCAAAGCCGAGTTGCGCGGCGCGTATGGCCGCGATGTAGCCGCCTGGGCCGGCGCCGATGACGATGACGTCGAATGCTTTGCTCATCAAGCACGGCCCTTCAGATGTCGAACAGCAGGCGAGCCGGGTCTTCCAGCGCTTCCTTCATCGCCACCAACCCGAGCACCGCCTCGCGGCCGTCGATGATGCGGTGGTCATAGCTCATGGCCAGGTAGTTGATCGGACGCACGACGACCACGCCGTTTTCGACCACGGCCCGGTCCTTGGTCGCGTGCACGCCGAGGATCGCGCTTTGCGGCGGGTTGATGATCGGCGTGCTGAGCATCGAGCCGAAGACGCCGCCATTGGAAATCGAGAACGTGCCGCCGGTCAACTCTTCGATGCCGAGCTTGCCGTCGGCGGCCTTCTTGCCGTATTCGGCGATCTTCTTCTCGATGTCGGCAAAGCTCATCTGATCGGCATTGCGCACGATGGGCACGACCAGGCCGCGCGGCGAACCGACTGCGATGCCGATGTCGAAGTAGCCGTGATAGACGATGTCGTTGCCGTCGACGCTGGCATTGAGCACCGGGTATTTCTTCAGGGCCGCCACCGCGGCCTTGACGAAGAAGCTCATGAAGCCGAGCTTGCAGCCATGCTCACGCTCGAACTTTTCCTGGAACTTCTTGCGCATCTCCATCACCGGGGCCATGTTCACTTCGTTGAACGTGGTCAGGATGGCGTTGCTGGACTGCGATTGCAGCAGCCGTTCGGCCACCCGCGCGCGCAGGCGCGACATCGGCACCCGCTGCTCCGGCCGCTCACCCAGGCTGGCGGTGATGGGCGCCGCCACCGTCGGCAGAGGCTTGGCCGCGGCCGGAGCGACCATCGGCGCTGTCGGCCTTGCCGGCCACCAGCGCCGACAGCACGTCGCCCTTGAGCACACGACCATCCTTGCCGCTGCCGGTCACCGAGCCCGGTGCCAATTGCTTGTCGGCCATCAGCTTGGCGGCGGCAGGCATGGCCACGCCGGTGGCCGTTGCAAGGCTTGCCGCGGCCGCGCATCGGCGCCGCCGCGGCTGCAGCCGGCGCCACCGCACTGGGCTTGCCTTGGGTGTCGATCTGCGCAATCACCTGCTCGGCCAACACCGTGGCACCGCCGGCCACCACATGTGCAGCCAGTACACCGGCCGCGGGCGCCGGTACTTCCAGCACCACCTTGTCGGTCTCGACCTCGATCAGGATTTCGTCGATGGCGACGGCTTCGCCGGGTTGTTTCTTCCACTGCAGCAGGGTGGCTTCGGCCACCGACTCGGAAAGCTGTGGGACCTTGACTTCGATGATGGTCATGAATCTCTCTACTGGTTGACTACTTGCTCAGCACGAAGCCCTTGAGCTTGCCGAACGCCTGATCGAGCAGCGCCTTTTGCTGCTCCTGGTGCATGTGCGCATAGCCCACCGCCGGCGACGCCGACGCGGCGCGCCCGGCGTAGCCCAGCTTTTGACCGTCGCCGAGGTTCTCGTGGATGTAGTGCTGCACAAAGAACCAGGCACCCTGGTTCTGCGGCTCGTCCTGACACCAGACCACCTCGGTGGCATTCGGGAACTTCTTCAGTTCGGCGGCAAAAGCGCGATGCGGGAACGGGTACAGCTGTTCGACGCGCAGAACCGCCACATCCCACGCCTTCTTCTCGTCACGGCGTTTGAGCAGGTCGTACACCACCTTGCCGGAACAGGCGATCACACGCTTGACCTTCAGCGGCTCGACTTCCGCATGAGCGGCCGCTATCACGGTGCGGAACTCGCCTTTGGTGAACTCCGACAACGGCGAGGTGGCGTCCTTGTTGCGCAGCAGCGATTTCGGGGTCAGGATGACCAGCGGCTTTCTGAACATGCGCACCATTTGCCGGCGCAAGACATGAAAGATCTGGCTGGCCGAGGTCGGCTGCACGATCTGCATGTTGTTGTCGGCCGCCAGTTGCATGAAGCGCTCCAGCCGCGCCGAACTGTGCTCGGGGCCTTGGCCCTCGTAGCCGTGCGGCAACATCATCACCAGACCATTGACGCGACCCCACTTGACCTCGCCCGAGGCAATGAACTGATCGATCACCACCTGCGCCCCGTTGACGAAATCGCCGAACTGGGCCTCCCAGATCGTCAGCGTGTTCGGCTCGGCGCTGGCGTAGCCGTACTCGAAGCCCAGCACCGCCTCTTCGGACAGGATCGAATCGATGACCACGAACGGAGCCTGGTGATCGGCCACGTTCTGCAGTGGCACGTAGGTGCCGGTGTCCCATTTCTCGCGGTTCTGGTCGTGCAACACCGCGTGGCGGTGCACGAAGGTGCCGCGCCCGCTGTCTTCGCCCGACAGGCGCACCGGGTAGCCGCTGGCCACCAGCGAAGCCAGGGCCAGGTGTTCGCCCATGCCCCAATCGACATTGAGCTCGCCGCGGCCCATCGCGGCGCGGTCGGCGATCACCTTTTCGACCAGCGAGTGCGGCTTGAAATCCTTGGGCAGCGTGGTGATGCGCTCGGCCAGGCGCTTGACCTCGGCCAGTGGCAGGGCCGTATCGGCCGCGTCGGTCCACTTGCGATTCAGGTACGGCGCCCAATCGACGGCGTACTTGCTCTTGAAGTTGGTCAAGACGGGATCGACGGTGTGGCGCCCGGCGTCCATCGCCGAACGGTAGCCCTTGACCATTTCGTCCGCGCCGTCCGGCGCAAGCACGTTTTGCGCCACCAGCTTGTCGCCGTACAACCTGCGCGTGCCGGGGTGCTCGGCGATCTTCTTGTACATCAGCGGCTGGGTCAGGCTCGGCGTGTCCTGTTCGTTGTGGCCGAGCTTGCGAAAGCAAATGATGTCGACCACCACGTCCTTCTTGAACTGCTGGCGGTAGTCCATGGCCAGTTGCGTGCACAGCACCACCGCCTCTGGATCGTCGCCATTGACATGCAATACCGGCGCTTCGATCATCTTGACCACGTCGGTGCAATACAGCGTCGAGCGCGCGTCGCGCGGGTCGCTGGTCGTAAACCCGATCTGGTTGTTGATGACCAGGTGCACCGTACCGCCGGTGTAGTAGCCGCGCGTCTGCGCCAGCGCCAGGGTTTCCATGACCACGCCCTGGCCGGCAAAGGCGGCGTCGCCGTGGACCAGCACCGGCAGCACCTGGCCGCCGGTCTTGTCGCCGCGGCGATCCAGGCGCGCCTTGACGCTGCCTTCGACCACCGGATTGACGATCTCCAAATGCGAGGGGTTGAACGACAACGACAGGTGCACCGCGCCACCGGGCGTCGAGATGTCACTGGAAAACCCCTGGTGGTATTTGACGTCGCCGGCCGGCAACTCTTCCTTGGCCGTATGGTCGAACTCGGCAAACAGGTCGGCCGGCATCTTGCCCAGCGTATTGACCAGCACGTTCAGGCGCCCGCGGTGCGCCATGCCGATGACGATTTCCTGCACGCCCTTCTCACCGGCGCGCTGCACCAGTTCATCCATCGAGGCGATGAAGCTCTCGCCGCCCTCGAGCGAGAAACGCTTCTGGCCGACGAACTTGGTGTGCAGGAAGCGCTCCAGCCCCTCGGAGGCAGTCAGGCGGTCGAGGATGTGGCGCTTTTGTTCCGGCGAAAAGCTCGGTTTGCTGCGCACACGCTCGAGCCGCTCCTGCCACCAGCGCTTCTCGCTCGGATCGGTGCAATGCATGATCTCGGCGCCGACCGTGCCGCAATAGGTCTCGCGCAGCGCCTGCATGATCTGGCGCAGCGTCATCTGCTCGGCGCCGAAGTAGGTGTTGGCCGCGCTGAAGGTGATGTCCATGTCCGATTCGGACAGGTCGTAGAACGCCGGCTCGAGCTCCGGAATCTTCGGCCGCTCGGTCCGCTTCAGAGGGTCGAGGTCGGCCCAGCGCGAGCCGAGAAAGCGGTAGGCCGCAATCAGCGACTGGACGTGAACCTGCTTGCGCGCGACCGCCAGGTCGGTGCTGCTGGCCTTGACGGCAAAGGCATTGGCCTTGGCGCGCTGGGCGAAGGACTCGACCACCGGTGCATGGGCCACGTCGCGCCGTTCGCTGCCATCGGTGGCGGCGACGTTTTGCAGGTTGTCGAAATAGCTGCGCCAGTTGTCGGGCACCGAGCCAGGATTGTCGAGGTAGGCCTCGTAGAGTTCCTCGACGTAGGGGGCATTGCCTCCGAACAGGTACGAGTTCGACCTGCTTTGCTGCATCATCTTCGCTCACCTTTCGCCGCGGTCTGCGCGGCTTCGATGGGTTGAACAACCCTCCGCGACCCGGCTTCACCAGTAGGCGGACTAGCATGGCCACCATGCCGCGACGCTCTGCATGCGTCGCCGGCAAGCGGACCGGAAGGACCGATCTAATTCATAACCGCGTGCACTCTAGCACCGAAGCCTCGCATCAAACTGACAGCCAGGCCCGGAAACAAGGCCCATTGCGCACGCTGTTCGTGCGATCCACCTCAACACGTTGCGGGCAGGCTCCCGAGGTGACGACCCGCCGTGTCATCGCCATCGAAGCCTCGGCGCCGACCAAGCCATTGCATGGCGCGCCATGCAATGGCTGCGGCGTGTGTTGCCTGGCCGAGCCATGCCCGCTGGGCATCCTGGTCAACCGGCGCCGCCACGGGCGCTGTGCGGCATTGCGCTGGGATCCGGCTTCGGGCCGCTACCGTTGCGGCCTGCTCACCGAGGCGACCGGTCGGCCTCGGGCCGGGCGTCTGACGGGCTGGCTGGTCCGGCGCTGGATTGCGGCCGGCAGCGGTTGCGACTCCCGCGCCGAGCCGGTGCGGCCAGCGCGTTGATGGCTGCCGCGGCAGCGGCGCCTGTACCCACCTGCGGCGTCAAACGGCTCCTCGCGCAGGCAGCACGCGCTCCTTGGCCGCGGCGTACTCGCGTGCCAGACGCGCGACCAACTCGGCCGCAGGCAGCACAGCCTTCACGGCGGCGATGCCCTGGCCGCAGCCCCAGATGTCCTTCCAGGCCTTCTTCGCGCTCTCTCCGCCGCCGAAGTTCATCTTGCTCGGGTCGCTCTCGGGCAGGTGGTCGGGATCCAGGCCGGCGGCGCGAATCGAGGCCTTGAGGTAGTTGCCATGCACGCCGGTGAACAGGTTCGTGTAGACGATGTCGTCGCTGCTGCCGTCGACGATGGCCTGCTTGTAGGCCTGGCTGGCTCGGGCTTCGGCGCTGGCGATGAAGGCCGAGCCGACATACGCCACATCCGCACCCATCGCTTGCGCGGCCAGCACGGCATCACCCGTGGCAATGGCGCCCGACAAGGCCAATGGGCCCTCGAACCACTCGCGGATTTCCTGCACCAGCGCGAACGGGCTCTTCACGCCGGCGTGCCCGCCAGCGCCGGCAGCGACGGCGATCAGGCCGTCGGCGCCCTTCTCGATCGCCTTCTTCGCAAAGAAATTGTTGATGATGTCGTGCAGCACCACGCCGCCCCATCCGTGCACCGCTTCGTTGACGTCGTTGCGCGCACCGAGCGAGGTGATGACGATCGGCACCTTGTACTGCGCGCAGACTGCCATGTCATGGTCGAGCCGGTCATTGCTCTTGTGCACGATCTGGTTGATCGCAAACGGCGCCGCGGGCAGGTCGGGGTGCGCGCGGTCCCAGGCCGCCAGCGTCTCGGTGATCTCGGCCAGCCATTCGTCCAACTGCGACGCCGGCCGCGCATTGAGCGCCGGCATCGCGCCGACGATGCCGGCCTGGCATTGCGCAATCACCAGCTTGGGATTGCTGATGATGAACAGGGGCGCACCGATGACCGGCAGGCGCAGACCCTTGAACACCGCGGGCAGTGCCATCAGAAGGCTTCCAGTTCCATCTCGCTCACCGCGGCGTGGCCCTCGACGATGCTGTCGCGCAGACCAGGCGCCTTGGACAGCAGGTGCTCGGCGTAAAAACGTGCCGTGGTGATCTTGGCCCGCATGAACCCGGCGTCTTCGCCGGCCCCGAGCTTGCCCTCAGCCGCCAGCAGGGCCCGTGCCATCTGCCAACCGGCCACCAGGTTGCCGGCCAGCATCAGGTAGGGCACCGATCCGGCGAACACCGCGTTCGGGCTGGTCTTGGCCCGGGTGGCGACGAAATCGACGACTTCAACGAAGGCTTTGCGGGCGGCAGCCAGGTGCTTGCGCATGGCCTTGGCTGCCGCGCTGTCGCGCGATGCGAGTTGCATCTCGGTGGCCTCGATCTGACGCGCGATGGCCTTCGCAGTCTGGCCGCCGTCGCGCAGTGTCTTGCGGCCGATGAGGTCGTTGGCCTGGATCGCCGTCGTGCCTTCGTAGATGGTCAGGATCTTGGCGTCGCGAAGGTATTGCGCGGCGCCGGTTTCCTCGATGAATCCCATGCCCCCGTGCACCTGCACGCCGAGCGAGGCCACATCCAGGCTCATCTCGGTGCTGTAGCCCTTGATCAGCGGCACCATGAACTCGTAGAAGGCCTGGTTCTGCTTGCGAACCTCGGCATCGGCATGATGGTGCGACGCGTCGTAGGCCGCCGCCGCGACCAGTGCCATCGCGCGGCAGCCCTCGGTGTAAGCGCGCATGGTCAGCAGCATGCGCTTGATGTCGGGGTGGTGAATGATGGGCGCCGCCGCGCCCATCGAACCATCGACCGGGCGGCTCTGCACCCGCTCGCGGGCATAGGCCACAGCCTTCTGGTAGGCCCGTTCGGCGACCGCGATGCCTTGCACACCGACCGCGTAACGCGCGGCGTTCATCATGATGAACATGGCCTCGAGGCCGCGGTTCTCCTGACCGATGAGTTCAGCCACGGCGCCGCCGTGATCGCCGTATTGCAGGACGGCGGTCGGGCTGGCCTTGATGCCGAGCTTGTGTTCGATGCTGACGCAATGCACGTCGTTGCGGCTGCCGTCGGGCAGGAACTTCGGACAGATGAACAGCGAGATGCCCTTCACCCCTTCCGGTGCGCCGACCACCCGCGCCAGCACCATGTGGATGATGTTGTCCGCCATGTCGTGTTCGCCATAGGTGATGAAGACCTTGGTGCCGAACAGTTTGAAGCGCCCGTCGGGCTGCGGTTCGGCACGCGTGCGCACCAGGGCCAGATCGCTGCCGGCCTGCGGCTCGGTCAGGTTCATCGTGCCGGTCCAGCTGCCGTCGATCATCTTCGGGATGAACCGCGATTGCTGCTCGGGCGTACCGGCGGTCAGCAGGGCCTCGATCGCGCCGTCGGTCAGCAGGGGGCACAGCGCAAAGCTCAGGTTGGCGCTGTTGAGCATCTCGATGCAGGCCGCGCCTATGGTCTTCGGCAGGCCCTGTCCGCCGAACTCGACCGGATGCTGCAAACCCTGCCAACCGCCCTGGGCAAACTGCTGGAAGGCGGGCTTGAAGCCGACGGTGGTCGTGACCACGCCGTCGTGCCAGGACGAGGGCTTCAAGTCGCCGTCCCGGTTCAATGGTGCGACGACACCTTGGTTGAATTTCGCGCATTCCTCGAGCACGGCCTGCGCCGTGTCGGCGTCGATGTCTTCGAAGCCAGGCAGGCGCGCAACGGCGTCCAGGCCGGCCAACTCCTGCATGCAAAACAGCATGTCCTTGACGGGTGCAAGGTAGGTCATGGGTTTCTCCAAGTGGACGACAGGGCGTCTCGCGGCGCCCCCTTCAGGCGGGTTTGTGGGCTACAAGGCCTTCACCAGCTCCGGCACTGCTGTGAACAGATCGGCCTCCAGGCCGTAGTCGGCAACACTGAAGATCGGCGCCTCGGCGTCCTTGTTGATGGCCACGATGACCTTGCTGTCCTTCATGCCCGCCAGATGCTGGATCGCACCGCTGATGCCGCAGGCGATGTACAGACTGGGCGCGACGATCTTGCCGGTCTGGCCGACCTGCCAGTCGTTGGGCGCATAGCCGGCGTCGACCGCCGCGCGGCTGGCGCCCAGGGCGGCGCCGAGCTTGTCGGCCAAGGGCGTCAGGACTGCGGTGAATTGGTCGGACGAGCCCATGGCGCGGCCGCCGCTGACGATGATCTTGGCCGCCGTCAGTTCGGGCCGGTCGTTCCTGGCGATCTCGCTGCCCACGTAGCTCGACAGGCCGCTGTCGGCCGCCGCGGCGATGCTCTCGATGGCCGCCGAGCCACCCGCGCCTGCCGCGTCGAAGCCCGTTGTGCGCACGGTGATGACCTTCTTCGCGTCGAGCGACTGCACGGTGGCAATCGCGCTGCCGGCATAGATCGGGCGCTCGAAGGTGTCGGCGCTGATGACCTTGGTCGCGTCGCTGATCTGCGCCACGTCCAGCAGCGCAGCCACGCGCGGGGCCACGTTCTTGCCGTGCGCCGTGGCCGGGAACAGCAGGTGGCTGTAGTTGCCGGCCAGGGCGATCACCTGCGCGGCGATGTTCTCGCCCAGTTGCTCGGCCAGTTGAGGGCCGTCGGCGTGCAGCACCTTGGCCACGCCGGCGATCTTTGCCGCGGCCTGGGCCGCAGCGCCCGCGTTGTGGCCGGCGATCAGCACATGCACCTCGCCGCCGCCGAATTTGGCCAGCTCGAGGGCGGCGGTCACGGTGTTGAGGGTGGCGGGCTTGAGGGTGCCGTGGTCGTGTTCGGCAATGACGAGGACACTCATTCAGATCACCTTGGCTTCGTTCTTCAGCTTGGCCACCAGGGTGGCCACGTCGGGTACCTTGACACCGGCGCCGCGCTTGGGCGGCTCGACCGACCTTCAGGGTCTTGATGCGCGACGTGACGTCGACGCCCAGATCGGCCGGCTTGAAGACCTCGAGGGTCTTCTTCTTGGCCTTCATGATGTTGGGCAGGGTGACGTAGCGCGGCTCGTTCAGACGCAGGTCGGTGGTGATGACGGCCGGCAGCGACAGGCGCACGGTCTCCGAGCCGCCGTCGATCTCGCGGGTGACGCTGACCTTGCCCCCCGGCATCGAGCCTTCGACTTCGAGCTTGGAGGCGAAGGTGCCTTGCGCCAGGCCGGCCAGCGCGGCCAGCATCTGCCCGGTCTGGTTGCAGTCGTCGTCGATGGCCTGTTTGCCCAGGATGACGAGGCCGGGCTTTTCCTTGTCGACCAGGGCCTTCAGGAGCTTGGCCACGGCCAGCGGCTGCAGCTCATCGGCGCATTCGACCAGGATGGCACGGTCGGCGCCGATGGCCATGGCCGTGCGCAGCGTCTCCTGGCATTGCGCCGCACCGCAGGAGACGGCGATGATTTCGGTGGCCACGCCCTTCTCTTTCAGGCGCACCGCCTCTTCGACGGCGATCTCGTCGAACGGGTTCATGCTCATCTTGACGTTGGCGATGTCCACTCCGCTGCCGTCGCTCTTGACGCGCACCTTGACGTTGTAGTCGACGACCCTTTTTACGGGCACCAATACCTTCATGACAGGCTGCTCCTCATTCCTTGGTCAATTGACGTGAACGTAAAGATGGATTCTAGGCCGCTCGGCGCGCAGTCAGGCACGAAGCGCCTCGCGCGCACCGCGCTGCACGTCGACGGGCCGCAACAAGAGCAGACCCAGCACGAAGAAAAGAGCGGTCGAGATGATCGCGACGCGGTGATTGCCGGCCGTCACCCAGGTGACGAGGCCGTAGGTCACGGGTCCGAGGATCGCAGCCAGGCGAGTGGCAAAGGTCCACAGGCCGAAGAACTCGGCCAACCGTGCGGGCGGTGCCAAGAGACCGGCCAGGGCACGCCCGGCCGACTGGCTCGAGCCCATGCACAGTCCCGCGATCACGGCCGCGCACCAGAACAGGCCTTGCGTGGTGGCCAGCGCAGCCATCACCGTCATCACGATCCAGCCCAGCAGCGTGACGCCGAGGGCGCGCTTGTGTCCGCTGCGGTCCTGCCAGTAGCCGAAGGCGAAGGCCCCGACCGCCGCGGCGATATTGACCAGGAAAACCAGCGCCATGGTTTGCGTTTGCGCAAAGCCCAGCACCTGTTCGGCATACACCGCGGCCAATGCGATGACCACCGCGATACCCGCCTGGTAGGCGGTCGCGCAGGCCAGCAGCCAGGAGAAATCGCGGTAACGCCGAGCCTCGCCCCAGGTCTGGTGCAGGCGCGCCAGTGAAGCCGCCAGGCCGTCGGCGGCACCGGCTTGCGGCACGGCCCGCTCGCGCAGCAGGGCGAAGGTGGCCAGCGAGGCCACACCGTAGACCCCCGAGGTGATCAGCAGCGTGACCGGCACGAACTGCGTCGGCGCTTGGCCCTGGCGCTGCGCCCACAGCACATAGGCCAGCGACAGGCCAAGCGACAGCATGCCGCCGAAGTAGCCGAAGCTCCAACCCCAGCCCGAAACCTTGCCCAGCGCTTCGCGGCGTGCCAATTCGGGCAGGAAGGCAGCGGTGAGCGATTCGCCGATCGAATAGAACAGGTTCGACACCACGATCGCCGCCAGCGCAAGTGCCACGTCACCGCGCCCGGCCAGCGCCAGCACGGCCGTGCTGGCCACACAAGCGATCGTGCTCAGCGCCAGCAGGCGCTTCTTGGCCGCGCGCAAGTCGGCAAAGGCACCGATCGCCGGCATCGTCAGCATCACCAGCAGGCTGGACACGGCCAATGCCAGGGTCCAGGCCAGCGTGGCCCATTCGGCATTGCCGGCGATCACGCCGACGAAATAGGTATTGAAGACCGCGGTCAGAACCACCGTGGTGTAGCCCGAGTTGGCGAAGTCGTACATCGCCCAGCCAAAGACCTCACGCTTCTTCACGCCGTCGTTGAGCGCGGCCTGGTCGAACAAGGGCATGGGATCCTCTGCGGCAGTGGTTGCGCGTCTATCATGCCTGCAGGTGCCGACCCAACGACGCGCGGGTGACGGAACAGGCAGACGTAGCGGGCTTAAAACCCGCAGCCGCAAGGCGTACGGGTTCGAGTCCCGTCCCGCGCACCAATTCGATTGCTGGCGCGAGTCGCTGCGGTTCGCGTGCCGGACGAACCTGCCGTTCAGGCTGGCGAGATTTCAGGTTGGGATCCACAGCGCCGGCAGGCCAGGCAGCGTGCGGAACACGCGCGACAGCGAGCCGTCGGTGACGAGCGCGGTGGCGCGTTCGATGTCGGGGGCGAGGTAACGGTCGTGGGCCATGGGCGGGCAGGCCCGACGCAGCAGCGCGTGCACCGCCTCGAGGGCGACTGAACTGGTCAGCGGGCGCAAGAACTCGATGCCCTGCGCGGCGGCGAGCAGTTCGATACCGAGGATGTGCGCAGTGTTGGTGATCATCGGCTGCAGGCGGCGTGCAGCGAAGGTGGCCATCGACACATGGTCTTCCTGGTTGGCGCTGGTCGGCAGCGAGTCGACGCTGGCCGGATGGGCCAGCGACTTGTTTTCGCTGGCCAGCGCGGCGGCCGTCACATGGGCGATCATGAAACCGCTGTTCAGGCCGGCGTCGGCCGTCAGGAACGGCGGCAGGCGCGACACGCCGGCGTCTATCAGCATCGCGATGCGGCGTTCGGCGATGGCGCCGACCTCGGCGATGGCCAGCGCCATGCCGTCGGCCGCCAGGGCGACCGGCTCGGCGTGGAAGTTGCCGCCCGAAATCATCATGCCGTCTTCGGCAAACACCAGCGGGTTGTCGGTCACGGCGTTGGCCTCGCGTACCAGTACCGTTGCGGCGTGGCGCAACTGGTCCAGGCAGGCGCCGACGACTTGCGGCTGGCAGCGCAGGCTATAGGGATCCTGCACGCGGTCGTCGCCCTCGAGGTGGGAGCGGCGGATCGCCGATCCTTCGAGCAGCGCGCGGTAATACTGGGCCACGTCGATCTGACCGGGCTGGCCGCGCAGCGCGTGGATGCGCGGGTCGAACGGGCCGTCGCTGCCGCGCGCGGCGTCCACCGTCAAGGCCCCCACCACCAAGGCCGCTTCGAGCACCGGTTCGAAGCTCAGCAGCGCGTGCAGCGCCAACGCGGTCGACGTCTGCGTGCCGTTGATCATGGCCAGGCCCTCCTTGGCCTGCAACACCAAGGGCGTGATGCCGGCTTGGCGCAGCAGCGGCAGCGCAGGCACACGCTGGGCGCCGAGCAGCATCTCGCCCTCGCCCATCAGCGCAAGCGTCATGTGCGCCAGCGGCGCCAGATCGCCCGACGCCCCGACCGAACCCTGGCTCGGCACATAGGGCACCAGGCCCGCGTTGTGCACCGCGAGCAGGGTGTCGATCACGATCGGCCGCACACCGGAGTGGCCGCGCGCCAGGCTGGCCGCCTTCAAGGCCAGCATCAGGCGCAACACACCCGGCTGCAGCGCTGCGCCGACGCCCACGCTGTGCGAACGGATCAGGTTGAGCTGCAAGGTGGCCAGGTCGGCCGCGCTGATGCGCGTCGAAGCCAGCTTGCCGAAGCCGGTATTGACGCCGTAGACAGCGGCCTGGCCCTGCGCGGCGCGCTGCACGACCGCGGCACTGGCGGCGATGCCGGCGCCGGCCGCGGGGTCGATCGCCAGCGAGGGGCCGCCACCGTGAATGGCTTGCAGCGAGTCCAGCGTCAGCGCACCGGGGTTGATCGTCAGCGTCGTCACATCGCCACCATCGGCAGCTTCAGGCCCTGCTCGCGCGCGCATCGCACGGCTTCGTCGTAGCCGGCGTCGGCGTGGCGCATGACACCCGTCGCCGGGTCGTTCCAGAGCACGCGCTCGATGCGTTTGGCGGCCGCATCGGTACCGTCGCAGACGATGACCACGCCCGCGTGCTGCGAGTAGCCCATGCCGACACCGCCGCCATGGTGCAGGCTGACCCAGGTGGCGCCGCCGGCGGTATTGAGCAGGGCGTTGAGCAGCGGCCAGTCGGAGACGGCGTCGCTGCCGTCCTTCATCGACTCCGTTTCCCGGTTCGGCGAGGCGACAGAGCCGCTGTCGAGGTGGTCGCGCCCGATCACGATCGGTGCCTTGAGCTCACCCGACTTGACCATCTCGTTGAACGCCAGTCCGGCGCGGTGCCGCTCGCCCAGGCCGATCCAGCAGATGCGCGCCGGCAGGCCCTGGAAGGCGATGCGTTCGCCGGCCATGTCCAGCCAGCGGTGCAGGTGCGCGTCCTGCGGGAACAACTCCTTCATCTTGGCGTCGGTCTTGCGGATGTCTTCCGGGTCGCCGGACAGGGCCACCCAGCGGAACGGCCCCTTGCCCCGGCAGAACAAGGGCCGGATGTAGGCCGGCACAAAGCCCGGGAAGGCAAACGCATCCTTGACGCCGCGGTCGAACGCGACCTGGCGGATGTTGTTGCCGTAGTCGACCGTCGGGATGCCCATGGCCTGGAACGCGAGCATGGCCTGCACGTGGATCGCACAGCTCTGCGCGGCTGCGTCGCGCAGCGCCGCATGCTGCGTCGCATCGACTTGGGCCGCATGCCAGGCCTGGACGCTCCAGCCGGCAGGCAGGTAACCGTTGATCAGGTCATGGGCCGAGGTCTGATCCGTCACCAGGTCAGGACGAATGCCACGCCGGACCATTTCGGGCAGCAACTCTGCGGCGTTGCCCAAGAGGCCGATCGACACCGCCTTGCCCGCGGCGGTGTAACGGCCGATGCGGGCGAGCGCGTCATCGAGGTCGTCGGCCTGCTCATCGAGGTAGCGCGAGCGCAGTCGAAAGTCGATGCGTGACTGCTGGCACTCGATGTTCAACGAGCACGCGCCGGCAAATGTCGCGGCCAAGGGCTGCGCGCCACCCATGCCCCCCAGCCCGGCGGTGAGGAACCAGCGGCCGGCCAGGTTGCCGCCGTAATGCTGGCGGCCGGCTTCGACGAAGGTCTCGTAGGTGCCTTGCACGATGCCCTGGCTGCCGATGTAGATCCACGACCCCGCGGTCATCTGGCCGTACATCATCAGACCCTTGCGGTCGAGCTCGTGGAAATGCTCCCAGGTGGCCCATTTGGGCACCAGGTTCGAATTGGCGATCAGCACCCGCGGTGCGTCGGCGTGGGTCTTGAAGACACCGACCGGCTTGCCCGACTGGATCAGCAGCGACTCGTCCTCGCCCAGCTGTTGCAGCTCGCGCAGGATGGCTTCGTAGCAGTCCCAGTCGCGCGCGGCCTTGCCGATGCCGCCATAGACCACCAATGCGTCGGGGTTTTCGGCGACCTCGGGGTCGAGGTTGTTCTGCAACATCCGGTACGCGGCCTCGATCAGCCAGTTCTTGCAGTGCAGCTGGTTGCCGCGCGGCGCACGCACCGGATGCGGCTGGGCGATGCGGTGCAGGGAGGAAAGGTCGGTCATAGCGGATGTCTCGGGCAGAGAGGGGGTGAGTCCTTTCACTTTAGTTGTCTAGACAACCATATGCAAGATCAAGAATCTCCGTATTTGCCCTAGGTTTCGACCTTGATGGTCTACTTGTATAGACAGGTATGTTCAACTAAGATCGCGGCATGCATCGGATGCCAACGACCGCAGGCCGCAGGCCCACCGCCCCCTATGCCCAGGTCAAGCAGGCGCTCAAGGCCGGCCTGGCCGAAGGCCGCTGGCGCAGCGGTGAGTTGATGCCCTCCGAGGCTGCACTGGTGGCGCAGTTCGGCGTCAGCCGCATGACCGTCAATCGCGCACTGCGCGAGTTGCAGTCCGAGGGCATGGTCGACCGGGTCCAGGGCGTCGGCACCTTCGCCGCCCAGCTGCACCGCCTCTCCGCCACGCTGACGATCCGTGACCTGCACGAGGAGATCGAAGCGCGCGGCCACCACCACCATGCCAAGGTGCACCTGGTACGCGAAGAGCGCGCCGGCGCTCCCCTGGCCACGCAACTCGGCCTGGCCGCCGGCTCGCCGGTCTACCACTCGCTGATCGTGCACCACGACGACGGCGCGGCATTGCAATGCGAAGACCGCTACGTCAACCCGGCCAGCGCGCCCGATTATCTGAAGGTCGACTTCACCCGCACCACACCGACGCAGCACCTGCTGGAAGTGGCGCCACTGTGGCAGGCTCAATACACCATCGAGGCCAGCCGGCCCACGGCGCAGGAAGCCCGGCTGCTGGGCATAGGCGCTGACGACCCGTGCCTGGTGGTCGTGCGCCGCACCGTCAGCCGCGGCCTGCCCGTGACCCTGGCCCGGCTGGTCCATCCCGGCTCGCTGTACCAGCTCGAAGGGCAGTTCAGCCCATGAAGCCCAGGGTCGTGCATGTACTCGACGTGCCTGCGCAGCCTTGGCGCAATGGCGGCGGCGTCACTCGCGAGCTGTTGGCAAGCCCGGCGGGCGAGTCCTGGCACGTGCGCGTCAGCGTGGCCGACATCGACGTCGACGGGCCGTTCTCGCGCTACCCCGGCGTCGAACGCTGGTTCACGGTCCTGCAAGGCAGTGGTGTCGAGCTGACGATAGACGGCGCCATGCGCCGCCTTGTACGCGGTGACTCGCCGCTGCGCTTCGACGGCGCGGCAGCGGCCCGTGCGCACTTGATCGACGGCCCGACGCGTGATCTCAACCTGATGTTGCGCCACGCCGGCGGCACGATGCAATGTGCCGCCGACGGCCTGGCCTGGGCTCCCCCTGCAGCGGGTCCATGCGGCCTGTTCAGCGCCGTCGCCGGGCGCTGCCGTGCCGACGACTGGCCCGCCGTCGAGGTGACGCCCTACGCCCTGCTGTGGTTCGATGTCGCTCCATCGTCGTTGACGTTCAGCGCCGGCCAACGTCCGGCGGGTCTGATCGGCTGGTGGCTCGCTGCCGCGCCGCAGGAGAGTTGAGTATGGCCACGCTGTGGCGAAATGCCCGCCTGACCACCTTGGCCACAGCCAGGGGCTGGGGACTGGTCGACCAGGCGGCAATGGTGGTCGACGGCGAGAAGCTGATCTGGGTTGGCGAGGCGACCGCCCTGCCACGCACGCTATCCATCGATGCCGAGCATGATCTCGGCGGCGCGCTGGTCACGCCCGGCCTGGTCGACTGCCACACGCACCTGATCTATGCCGGCAGCCGTGCCGGCGAGTTCGAGCGGCGGCTCGAGGGCGCGAGCTACGAGGACATTGCGCGCGCCGGCGGTGGCATCCGCGCGACCGTTGCCGCGACACGCGCGGCCGACGACCAGACGCTGTTCGCGCTCGCCCGCCAACGCGCGCTGGCCCTGCTGGCCGAGGGCGTGACCACGCTGGAAGTGAAATCGGGTTATGGTCTGTCGGCCGAGCACGAGGCACGTTGCCTGCGGTTGGCGCGCCGCCTGGGCCATGAATTGCCGCTCGCCGTGCGCACCACCTGCCTGGCCGCCCACGCGCTGCCGCCCGAGTTCGACGGCCGGGCCGACGAGTACATCGCCGCGGTCTGCGCCTGGCTGCCCGCGCTGCATGCGCAAGGCCTGGTCGATGCGGTCGACGCCTATTGCGAGCACATCGGCTTTACGCCGGCGCAAACACGGCGTGTCTTCGAAGCCGCGCGAGCGCTGAAACTGCCGGTCAAGCTGCATGCCGAACAGCTCAGCGACCAGGGGGGCGCACTACTCGCGGCCGAGTTCGCCGCGCTGTCGTGCGACCATCTGGAGCACCTGTCTGCAGCCGGTGTGCAGGCGATGGCCGCTGCCGGCACGGTGGCGGTGTTGCTGCCCGGCGCATACTACTTTCTGCGCGAAACCCGGTTGCCCCCGGTCGCGGCACTGCGTGATGCCGGCGTGCCGATCGCCATTGCCACCGACCACAACCCGGGCTCCTCGCCGACGCTGTCGCCGCTGTTGATGCTGAACATGGCCTGCACGCTGTTTCGGCTGACGCCGGCGGAGGCGCTGCGCGGCATGACCGTGAATGGCGCCCACGCCCTCGGGCTGGGTGACCGCGGCCGCTTGCTTGCCGGGCAACGCGCCGACTTCGTGGTCTGGCCCCACCAGCACCCGAACGAGCTGGCCTATGGGTTCGGACAACAGGCCGCGGCGCAGGTCGTGATCGGTGGCAAGGCGGTGCACTCGTGAGCGGCGAAACGTGCTCGACGCTGTGGGCGGCATGGGCCTGGCTGCCCGATGGCTGGCACGACCACGTCCTGCTGCGCATCGGCAGTGACGGGCATTGGGCCGAGATCACCACAGGCGTAACCAGTGCACCCGCCGATGCGACCGTGATCGACTCGCCGCTGCTGCCCGGCTTGGTCAATGCGCATAGCCACGCCTTTCAGCGTGCCTTTGCTGGCCTGGCCGAGCGACGCGAGGCGGTGAGCGACGACTTTTGGTCTTGGCGCGAACGCATGTATCGCGTCGCACTGCGCGTTGACGCGGTGCAGCTGCGCGCCATTGCGGCGCAGCTGTATGTCGAGCTATTGCGCGGCGGATATACCCAGGTCTGTGAATTCAACTATCTCCAGCGCGACCGCGATGGCCAAGCCTATGTCGACCCGATGACCTTGCCCTGGGCCCTGGCCGACGCGGCCCATGACGCCGGCATCGGCTTGACCCTGATGCCGACCCTGTACGAGCGCGCCGACTTCACGCAGGCCACGCTGCGCGACGAGCAGCGCCGCTTTGCCAACAGCGCGGACAGCGTGTGGGCCGGCGCGCAGGCCATCACGGCCAGCCGCCGGCCGCTGCTGAATGCCGGCCTGGTGGTGCATTCATTGCGCGCGGCATCGGCTGCATCGATCGCCCGCTTGCTGCATTTGGCAGAGGGCTTCAGCGGCCCGATTCACATCCATGTGGCCGAGCAGACCAGCGAAGTCGAGGGCTGTCTCGCCGCCACGGGCCAACGGCCGATCGAATGGCTGGCACAGCAGTCACTACTCGATTCACGCTGGCACTTGGTGCACGCCACGCATGCACTGCCGGCCGAGATCGATGCCGTGGCGCACAGTGGCGCGGCCATAGTCATCTGCCCGACAACCGAGGCCAACCTCGGCGACGGACTGTGCAACCTGCCGCGCTGGCTGGACGCTGGTGTGCTGCTGACAATCGGCTCCGACAGTCATGTCACCCGCGACTGGCGCGAAGAGTTGCGCTGGCTCGACTACGGCCAGCGCCTGGCGCTTCGACAACGCAACGTGTCGGCTGTGCCGCTGGCCGGTCAGCCCTCGACCGCGGAGCGCCTGTTCGGGCTGGTGGCGACCTGCGGTGCGGCGGCGGCGGGCAGACCGATCTGGGGCCTGGCTGTCGGCGCCCGCGCCGATGCCTTGGTCGCCGACACCGACGAGTCGGCCACGCTGGGCATACCGACCTCGCGCTGGCTCGACGCGATGGTGTTCTCCAGTCCGACGCGGCCGTGGCGCGACGTGATGGTCGCCGGCCACTGGGTCATTCGTGGACACCACCACGCGCAGTCGAGCGCCATCGCCGGCGCTTTCGGCACGGCGATGGCCGAACTCTGGTGAGCAGGCACAAATTAGTCTCTTCGATTGAGCCGAAGCACGGTCCACCCCCTGCGCCGGGCCGTGGCTTCCAGGCGTGGATCCGGGTCCACGACGATGGGTTGCCGCACCGCGCTGAGCAGCGCCAGATCGTTGATCGAATCGCTGTAGAAACGGGCCTCCGTGAGCAGGCGTTCGGGCTGCCCGAGTTCGTCGAGCCAGGCGCGAATGCGATCGATCTTCCCGGTGCGCATGTTCGGCGTCCCGGTTATGCGGCCGGTATAGCGCCCGTTCGACATCTCGAGCTCAGTGCAGATGAAATGATCGACGCCCAGCGACGTGGCGGTCAGTTCGCTGATCGCGCGATTGGTGGCAGTCGTCAGAACCAGCGTCTCACCATCCGCGCGGCATTTGTTCAGCAACTCGCGTGCGTCGTGGGAGATCTTGGGTTCGATCCACTTGCGCAGAAACTTCTCGCGCAAGGGCCGCAGTGTTTGCGCGTCGAAACCAGCCAAGGTGGACGCGTAGAAGTTGCAGTAGTCCATCGGGAACACGGTGCCGTCGGCGTAGCGGGCCGCGGTCTCGTCGCTTTGCGCGCGGAAGGCCGGTGGCTGCAATCCCTGTTCGATGAGAAAGTGGCACCAGAGTACGTCACTGTCCCCGCTAAGCAAGGTGTGATCAAGGTCAAAGAGGGCGAGTCGCATGAAACGCAGAACTACCTACCAGCCGCGACCCCAAGCGTTTGCGCGGTCCCTCGGCGCCGGCGCTTGCGGCCGATGACCAAGGGTTATACACCCGGGGGGTAAGTGCAAGACGGTCATACGACGCTTCGCAAGCAGTATCAATCGGTACCTCTGGCCGGTTGCTGCTGCGAGGGTCTCGGCAATATTGGGTGACCACTTGGAGGCGCGGCCCAGAGTCGAACTGGGCTGGGCGGATTTGCAATCCGCTGCATAACCGCTTTGCTACCGCGCCGGGGTCTGCTGCACTGACGGAAAAGGGAAGCCGGGTGGCTTCCCTTCAGGCAAGTCTGGAGCGGGAAACGAGACTCGAACTCGCGACCTCAACCTTGGCAAGGTTGCGCTCTACCAACTGAGCTATTCCCGCATCGATCACTCGCTGGCCGGACTGTCCAGCGAGGCGGCATTATAGCCAGGGAAATTCAGTGCGGCCGGGTGTCGGGGACGGCCGCGGGCGGCGTGGCCACCTCGGCCGGAGCAACCGCCGTGGCCACGACCGCAGGCTCGTCGTCGGGCAGCGCCTGCGGCACCTTTTCGAGGGCCACTTCGAGCACGCGGTCGATCCAGCGCACGGGCACGATCTCGAGATGATTCTTGACGTTTTCGGGGATCTCTTGCAGGTCCTTGACGTTGTCTTCAGGAATCATCACGGTCTTGATGCCGCCGCGGTGCGCCGCCAGCAGTTTCTCCTTCAAGCCACCGATGGCGGTGACTTCGCCGCGCAGCGTGATCTCGCCGGTCATCGCCACATCGGCACGCACCGGGATGCCGGTCAGCGCCGAAACGAAGGCCGTCGTCATGGCCGCACCCGCACTCGGGCCGTCCTTGGGTGTCGCGCCATCGGGCACATGGATGTGGATGTCGCGCTTCTCGAACATCTCGTCCTTGATGCCCAGGCGGCGAGCGCGCGAGCGCACCACCGAGCGCGCGGCCTCGACCGACTCCTTCATGACGTCGCCCAACTGGCCGGTGCGAATGATGTTGCCCTTGCCGGGCATCACCGCCGCCTCGATCGTCAGCAGGTCGCCGCCGACCTCGGTCCAGGCCAGTCCGACCACCTGGCCGACCTGGTTCTTCTTCTCGGCCCGGCCGAAGTCGAACTTGCGCACGCCGAGAAAGTCGTTCAGGTTGTCCTCGGTGACGACGACCTGGCCGATGTACTTCTTCAGCTGGATGCCCTTGACCACCTTGCGGCAGATCTTGGAGATCTCGCGCTCGAGCGAACGCACGCCAGCTTCACGCGTGTAGTAGCGGATGATGCCGCGCAGCGCACTGTCGGTGATGTCCATTTCCTCGGGCTTGACGCCATTGTTCTTGGCCTGCTTGGGGCACAGGTAGCGCAACGCGATGTTGAGTTTTTCGTCTTCGGTATAGCCCGCCAGGCGAATGACCTCCATCCGATCGAGCAGCGCCGGCGGGATGTTCATCGAGTTCGACGTGGCGACGAACATCACGTCGGAGAGGTCGAAATCGACCTCGACATAGTGGTCGCTGAAGGTGTGGTTCTGCTCCGGGTCCAGCACTTCGAGCAGCGCGCTCGACGGGTCGCCGCGAAAGTCCATGCCCAACTTGTCGATCTCGTCGAGCAGGAACAGCGGATTCCTGGTGCCGGCCTTGGCCAGGCTTTGCAGCACCTTGCCCGGCATCGAGCCGATGTAGGTGCGGCGGTGGCCGCGTATCTCGGCCTCGTCGCGCATGCCACCCAGGGCCATGCGCACGAATTTGCGCCCGGTGGCACGGGCCACGCTCTGGCCGAGCGAGGTCTTGCCCACGCCCGGCGGCCCGACCAGGCACAGGATCGGGGCCTTGACCTTGTCGACACGCTGCTGCACCGCGAGGTATTCGAGGATGCGGTCCTTGACCTTGTCCAGGCCGTAGTGATCCTCGTTGAGCACGCCTTCGGCGAAGCCGAGATCGTGCTTGATCTTGGTCTTCTTGCTCCACGGCAGGCCGACCAGGGTGTCGATGTAGTTGCGCACCACCGTCGCCTCGGCCGACATCGGCGACATCAGCTTCAACTTCTTCAGTTCGGAGTCGGCCTTCTTGCGTGCCTCCTTGGGCATCTTGGCGGCGATGACCTTCTTCTCGAGCTCTTCCAGGTCGGCCCCTTCTTCGCCGTCACCCAATTCCTTCTGGATCGCCTTGACCTGCTCGTTCAGGTAGTACTCGCGCTGGCTCTTTTCCATCTGGCGCTTGACGCGGCCGCGGATGCGCTTTTCGACCTGCAGGATGTCGACCTCGTGCTCGAGCAGTTCGAGCAGCTTTTCCATGCGCTTGCCGGTGTCGTGCAGGTCGAGCACCGATTGTTTGGCCTCGAGCTTCAAGGGCAGGTGCGCGGCGATGGTGTCGGCCAGGCGGCCCGCATCGTCGATGCCGGCGATCGAAGTCAGGATTTCAGGTGGGATCTTCTTGTTCAGCTTGACGTATTGGTCAAACTGCTGCGTCACCGCACGCCGCAGGGCCTCGATCTCGGGCTTGGTATCGACCTGCGGCGCAATCGGCTTGACTTCGGCGACGAAATGCTCGCCGTTGTCGGAGATGCTGACCGTGGTCGCGCGCTGGGTGCCTTCCACCAACACCTTCACCGTGCCGTCGGGCAGCTTCAACATCTGCAAGATGCTCGACACGCAGCCGACTTCGAACATGTCGTCGGCCTTGGGTTCGTCCTTGCCGGCGGCCTTTTGCGCCACCAATACGATCTGGCGGCCGGCCTCCATCGCGGCTTCGAGGGCCTTGATCGACTTCGGCCGCCCGACGAACAGCGGAATGACCATGTGCGGGAACACGACCACGTCGCGCAAGGGCAGCAGCGGCAGCGTGATCGAGTCCGCAGGGAGTACGGGGTGTCCAGACATGGGGGTGCCTCTCTTTCTCAGGCCCAGGTGGGGCCCGAGAATGGAATGTCAAGGTGCTCGGGCAAGCTCAGGCGCTCGCCTTGGCCTGCTGCTCGCGGTACACAAGTAGCGGCTTGCTGCCTTCCACGATGTTGTGCTCGTCGACCACGACCTTGGCCACACCGGTCAAATTGGGCAGGTCGAACATGGTGTCTATCAGCGACTGTTCCAGGATCGAACGCAGGCCACGCGCGCCGGTCTTGCGCTCCAGCGCCTTGCGCGCAATCGCCACCAGCGCCGAGGGGCGGATTTCAAGGTCGACACCGTCCATCGCGAACAGCCGCTGATACTGCTTGAGCAGCGCGTTCTTCGGTTCGGTCAAGATCTGCACCATCGCGTCTTCGCTCAATTCGCCCAGCGTGGCGACGACCGGCAGGCGGCCCACCAGTTCAGGGATCAGGCCGAACTTGATCAGGTCTTCGGGCTCGACTTCGCGGAACACTTCCGAGACACGTTTCTCGGTCTTGCTGTGCACCGTGGCGCCAAAGCCAATGCCGGACTTCTCGGTGCGGTTCTGAATCACCTTTTCCAAACCGTCGAAGGCGCCGCCGCAGATAAAGAGGATGTTGGTGGTGTCTATCTGCAGGAAATCCTGGTTCGGGTGCTTGCGTCCACCTTGCGGCGGCACGCTGGCCATCGTGCCCTCGACCAGCTTCAAGAGTGCTTGTTGCACCCCTTCGCCCGAGACATCGCGGGTGATGCTCGGGTTGTCGGCCTTGCGCGAAATCTTGTCGATCTCGTCGATGTAGACGATGCCGCGTTGTGCGCGCTCGACATCGTAATTGCAGTTCTGCAGCAGCTTCTGGATGATGTTTTCGACGTCCTCGCCGACGTAGCCGGCTTCGGTCAATGTGGTGGCGTCGGCAATCACGAATGGCACGTTCAACAGTCGCGCCAATGTCTGCGCCAGCAGGGTCTTGCCCGACCCCGTCGGGCCGATGAGCAGGATATTGCTCTTGCTCAGCTCGACCTCGTCCTTGCCGCCCATGTGCTTGAGGCGCTTGTAATGGTTGTAAACAGCCACTGACAGGGTGCGCTTGGCGACTTCCTGGCCGATCACATAGGCGTCCAGGCTGCCTTTGATTTCGCTGGGCGTCGGCAGGTCGGACTTGGCCGCCTTCGCGCCCGGCGCATCGACGGGAATTTCGTCACGAATGATGTCGTTGCAAAGCTCGATGCACTCGTCGCAAATGAACACCGACGGACCGGCAATGAGCTTCTTCACCTCGTGCTGGCTCTTGCCGCAGAACGAGCAGTACAGAACCTTCTCGCTCGAAGAGCCTCGTTTCTCTGGCATGGTCTGGCCTAAGGGGAATTCAGACAATGATAGTGCATGGCCCAGCGCCGCACAGGCGCGGAAAAGGCCGGCTTTTCGTGCCGTGAATCACGTCTTGCGACCGGCCCCGCACGCAAGCGCCGGGCCTGCCCATTCGTCCCGCGCTCGCCGCCGTGCCGCGGCGTGGTTGGGGCCGGTCGCGCTCAGGGGCGCTTGTCGATCACCTGATCGATCAGCCCGTAGGCCTTGGCTTCCTGCGGGTCGAGGAAGAAGTCGCGCTCCATGTCGGCCTGAATCTTCTCCAGCGTCTGGCCCGTGCGCTCGGCGTAGATCTTGTTCAGCTGCTCGCGGGTTTTCAGGATTTCGCGGGCGTGGATTTCGATGTCGGTGGCCTGGCCCTGGGCTCCGCCGGAGGGCTGATGGATCATGATGCGCGAGTTCGGCAGCGACAGGCGCTTGCCCTTCGCGCCGGCCATCAGCAGGAACGAGCCCATGCTGGCCGCCAGGCCCATGCACATGGTGGACACATCGGGCTTGATGAACTGCATCGTGTCGTACACCGACATGCCGGCGCTGACACTGCCGCCCGGCGAGTTGATGTACAGGAAAACGTCCTTATCGGGGTTCTCGCTCTCCAGGAACAGCATCTGGGCCACCACCAGGTTGGCGGTCTGGTCATTGACCGGGCCGACCAGGAAGACGATGCGCTCGCGCAGCAGGCGGCTGTAGATGTCGTAGGCACGCTCGCCGCGGCCCGACTGCTCGATGACGATGGGCACCATGCCCAACCCTTGCACTTCCTGCGCGCTCATGGCAACCCTTTTGACTGGACTCGATGGCTGATTATGTCGTCAGCAAGAAACCACCGGCGACTCGACGGGCTCTTGCATTGCGCAGCAATTGGCGTGTTCAGCCCGTCATCAACTCGTCGAACGGCAAGCGCTTGTCGGTCACCTGCGCAGTGGCCAACACGTGACTGGCAACGTTGTTTTCGATGACCACCGCCTCGACTTCGGCCATGCGCTGGCGATCGCTCAGATACCAGCGCATCACTTCGCCCGGCTTCTCGTAGCTCTGGCTCAGCTCCTCGATGTGCGCCTGCAACTGTTCGGGCTTGGCCTGCAGGTTGTGCTTGCGAACCAGTTCGGCCACGACAAGCCCCAGGCGCACGCGGCGCTCGGCCTGTGCGGCGAACAACTCGGAGGGGATTGGCGCCGTGGCGGCGTCCTTCACACCGCGTTGCTTCAGGTCTGCACGTGCAGCCTCGACCAGGCGCTCGGTTTCGCTGTCGATCAAAGCCTTGGGCAGATCGAGCTCGGCGCTGGCCACCAGGGCGTCCATCACAGCCGCCTTGTTGCGGCCCTGGACGCGGAACTTGACTTCGCGTTCGAGGTTTTTCGCCACGTCGGCGCGCAATGCTTCGACCGTACCGCCGGCAATACCCAGCGACTTGGCAAAGACCTCGTCCACTGCGGGCAGCGCCTGCGCCTCGATCTTCTTCATGGTGACCAGGAAATCGGCCTCCTTGCCCGCCACATCATGACCCTGATAGTCGGCCGGGAAGGCGACCGGGAAGGTCTTGCTCTCGCCGACCTTCATGCCGCGCACGCCGGTGTCGAACTGCGCCAGCATCTGCCCTTCGCCGATGATGAATTGGAAGGCCTCAGCCTTGCCGCCCGAGAACGGCTCGCCGTCGATCTTGCCGTTGAAGTCGATCGTCACGCGGTCGGTTTCCGCGGCGCCTTCGGCGGCCGGACGCTGTGCAAAGGTGCGCCGCTGCTTGCGCAGGATGTCGATGGTCTTGTCGATCGCCGCCGCGCTGACTTCGGTCGACACGCGCACCAGGCTCACGGCCGACAAGTCGCCGAGCTTGACTTCGGGGTACACCTCGAAGGTCGCATCGAAGGCGATCTGGCCGTCAGGACTGCCTTCCTTTTGCGCAATGCTGGGCATGCCGGCGACACGCAACTTGGCTTCATTGGCCGCATTGGCAAATGCCTCCCCGACTTTGTCGTTCATCACTTCATGGTGCACAGAGTAGCCGTAACGCTGGGCCACCACCGACAGCGGCACCTTGCCCGGGCGAAAGCCATCCGCCTTCACCGTGCGAGAGAGTTTCTTCAGCCGCGATGCGACCTCGCCGTTGATGGCATCGGCGGCCAGCGTCAGGGTGATGCGGCGCTGCAGTTTTTCTAGGGTTTCGACAGTGACCGTCATGGTGTCAACTCTTGATGTAAGGACTGTGGTGCGCGGGGGGGGACTCGAACCCCCACACCATCGCTGGCGTCAGGACCTAAACCTGGTGCGTCTACCAATTTCGCCACCCGCGCGAGGTGCAGTAAACAGGATGGCGGGGTCGCATTGCGACCCCTTCAAACTTATTTGAGCTTGTGATTCTAGCTTGCGACGGCAGGCTCACGCCTGACTCGAAACCACGCCGCGTACATCGCCGGCAGCGCCAGCAGGGTCAGGGCAGTGGCAACGATCAAGCCGCCCATGATGGCCACCGCCATGGGGCCCCAGAACACGCTACGCGACAACGGAATCATCGCCAGCACCGCGGCGGCGGCAGTCAACACGATCGGCCGAAAACGCCGTACCGCAGACTCGACAATGGCGTTCCAGGTCGGCACGCCGCGTCGGCGATCCTGCTCGATCTGGTCGATCAGGATCACCGAGTTGCGCATGATCATGCCGGCCAGGGCGATGAATCCGAGCAGCGCAACGAAGCCGAACGGTCGATTCAGCAGCAGCAAGGCGCCGGCCACGCCGGCGATGCCCAGCGGCGCCGTCAACACCACCAGGATTGCGCGCGATACGCTCTGCAGCTGCAACATCAACAGGGTGAACATGATGAACAGCATGACCGGCACGCCTGCAGCGATCGAGTCCTGTCCCTTGCCGCTCTCGGCCACCGCGCCGGCGATCTGGATGTCGTAGCCGACGGGCATGTGCGCCTTGAGTTTCTGCAGTTCGGGCCAGACCTGTGCGGTCACGGTCGGTCCCTGGATGCCCTCGACCACGTCGCCTTGCACAGTGACCGCGAAGTCGCGGTTTTCGCGCCAGATGACGCCCGGCTCCCAGGCGAACTCGGTGCGTGCGACCTGCGACAAGGGGATTGCGCGCCCGCTGGCGGTGGGCAGGTAAGCGGCGGCCAGGTCGGTGATGGCATTGCGTTCGTCGGCAGGCTGACGCAGCACGATGTCGATCAGCCGATCGTCTTCACGGTACTGACCGACGGTGATGCCCGACAGCACGGTGCGCGAGGCCTGCGCCAGCCCGGCGCTGGTGACACCCAGTGCCCGCGCTTTGTCCTGGTCGATCCGCAGGCGCAGCACCTTGACCGACTGGTTCCAGTTGTCGTTGACGCCACGCATGTTCGGGTTGGCGCGCAACAGGGTCTTGGCCTCCTCGGCCCAAATTCTCACGCCGGCCACGTCGGGTCCGACAACCCGAAATTGCACCGGGTACGGCACCGGCGGCCCGTTGGGCAGCAGCTTGACGCGGCCGCGGACTTCGGGAAATTCGGTCGCCAGCAATGCGGGCAGCCGCTTGCGCAGCTCTTCGCGTGCGGCCAAGGTCTTGGGCAGGACGATCGATTGGCTGACGTTGCCCTGAGGAAAGACCTGATCGAGCGGCAGATAAAACCGCGGCACGCCGGAGCCTATCCAGGCCGTGACCGAGGCCACGCCTGGTTCTTTCATCATGCGGGCCTCGAAACGCCGGGACACCTCGTCGCTCTGTTGGATCGTCGCCCCTTCGGGCAACCACAGATCGACCAGCACCTCGGGTCGGCTCGAGTCGGGAAAAAACTGCTGCTGTACCTTGCCCATGCCGACGACACCCAGCGCGAAGCTCAGCAGGGTGGCGCCGATCGTGATCCAGCGGTGTTCGACGCACCAGTCGACGGTACGCCGAAAACGGGCGTAGAAGGGGGTATCGAACAATTCGTGCGCCGCCTCGCCCTGCGACCTTGCTGCGCGTGCGCAGCAGCCAGGCGCCGAGATAAGGCACGAAGTAGACCGAGACGAACCAGGAGATCACCAGTGCCGCCGTGGTCACGGCGAAAATCGCGAAGGTGTATTCGCCGGTCACCGATTTGGCCAAACCGATCGGCAAAAAACCTGCCGCAGTGATCAGTGTGCCGGTCAACATGGGCATTGCCGTCACCTCGTAGGCGAAGGTCGCGGCGCGCATCTTGTCGTAGCCTTCCTCGAGCTTGCGTACCATCATCTCGACCGAGATGATCGCGTCGTCGACGAGCAGGCCGAGCGCGATGATCAGCGAGCCGAGCGAAATCTTGTGCAGGCCCACACCCCAATAGAACATCGTCACGAAGGTGATGGCCAGCACCAGCGGAATCGTGATGCCGACCACCAGGCCGGGCCAGATGTCGACCCGCAGCGGCTTGGTGTGCAAGCCGAGCGCGATGAAACTCACCGCCAGCACGATGACCACCGCCTCGATCAGGACGCGGACGAATTCGCCGACCGAGCGCGCAACAGCAGCCGGCTGGTCCTGCACCTGAATGGTCTCGATGCCCAGCGGCAAGGCCTGCTGGATCTGCGCCAACTCGGCCCGCAACGCGTGGCCGAGGCCAATGATGTCGCCGCCCTTGGCCATCGACACGCCGAGCGCGATCACCGCTTTGCCCTGGTGCCGTACCTTGACGGCCGGCGGGTCGACATACTCGCGCTTGATGTCAGCGATGTCCGACAGACGCAGCGTACTGCCCGCGCCCGTCGTCGGGTTGACGCCTCGGATCGCAAAGCGCCGCAGCTCCTCGACTGAACTGAACTGGCCGCCGATGCGGACCTGCAGGTTTTCGCTGCCGGCGTTCAGCACACCGGCCCCCTCGACTGCGTTCTGCGCTCCGAGCTGGGCAATGACCTGGTTCAGGTCTAGACCGAGCGTGGCCAGCCGCTTGTGCGAAATCTCGACAAAGACCTTCTCCGGTTGCACACCGAACAACTCGACCTTGGCCACGTCGGGTACACGCAACAATTGCTGGCGCACGGCTTCGGCATGCCGACGCAGTTCCTCGTCGGAAAAGCCGTCGGCCTGCAAGGCAATGATCGAACCGTAGACGTCGCCGAAGTCGTCATTGAATGCCGGCCCGATCACGCCGGCAGGCAAGGTCGAGCGCATGTCGCCGACGCGTTTTCTGACCTGGTACCAGGTGTTGGCAACTTCTTTGGGCGGCGAACTGTCCTTCAATTGCAGGATCGTCAGCGACTCGCCTGGCTTGGTGTAGCTGCGCTGTATGTCGGCATAGGGCACTTCCTGCAAGGTGCGCTCGATCTTCGACGTGACCTGCTCGGCCATCTGCTCGGCCGACGCCCCGGGCCAGAATGCCTGCACGACCATCGCGCGAAAGGTGAATGGCGGATCTTCGTCTTGGCCGAGCTGGAAATAGGCCGCGATGCCGAGCACCAGGAGGACCACCATCAGGTAGCGTGTCAATGCCGGGTGTTCCAGCGCCCAGCGTGAGATGTTCAGGCGCGATGCGCCGTTGGCGACGTGGCTTGGCATGGCAGGTGCTCGATCAACGTGCCGAGTCGCTTGTACCGCTGGTCGCAATCGACGGTGCGGCACCGTACCTGCTGACCTTCTGCCCCGGCGTCAACACGTGCACACCGGCGCTGACCAGTTGTTGGCCAGGTTCAACACCGCCCGCAACGACGACTTGGTTGCCTTCGGCACCGCCGATGACGATGGTCTGTGCGCGTACCGTCATCGTCGCCGGGTCGAGCAGCCACACGCTGCTCTTGCCCCGGTGTTCGAAGACCGCCGCCAGCGGCAGCTTGACCACCCCGGCGACGGGGGGCATCGCGAGCGAAATGGTCGCTGTCTGGCCCAAGCGCATCGCGGCCCTGCCGACGTCTGCCTTGACCACGAACGTTCGAGTCGCAGGATCGGCCGCCGCGGCGACCTCGCGCACTGTGGCCGGCACGGTCTCCATATCGCCGCCCCAGACCCGTACCTGCAAGGCGCCGGTGCGTCCCTTCAGCGTGCGCAGCGCACCGACCTGGTCTTCCGGAACCGAGAACACCACGTCGCGCGGGCCATCATGGGCCAAACGCAGCACGGTGGTGCCGGCACTCAGCACCGCGCCCGGTTCGGCCTCCACGGCGGTCACCACGCCGCTCGCATCGGCAATCAGCGTGCCGTAACCTGCTTGGTTGGACTGCACGCCTGCGAGTGCTTGCGCCTGATCGAGCTGAGCCTGTGCCGCCTTGAGCGTGTTGTCGCGGCGTTCGAGCTCGGCAGCGCTGATGAACCCCTGGTCTCGCAGGTCGGTGAAGCGCTTGAGGTCGGCTTGCGCCTGTTCGTGGTTGACGCGTGCAGCCTGCATCGCAGAGCGCGCCGCCTCCTGGCTCAAGCGCAGATCCTGTGCATCGAGGCTGGCCAGCACCTGTCCAGTCCTGACGCTGTCGCCGAGATCCACGGGCCGGCTGACCATCTTGCCGCCAACCCGAAACGCCAGGCGTGACTCGACGCGCGCGCGCACCTCACCCGCATATTCAACCGCTCCGCCGGCCTGGGCCGTCGCCACCGTCAGCGTCTGGACCGCGCGCACGGGTTCGGGCGCGGGCGCGGGCCTGGAACAGGCTGCGACCACCAGGGCCAGGCTGATCGCAGCCGCGGCCTTGATCGCCGCCACGTGGCGGCGGCGGTGGTGGTGGTCGGAAACGATGGGCAGGCTGGTGCACATGGCAAATCTCGTCTCGGCAGGGGGAATAGTGGCGGCGGGCACCGCGCCTCGTTCTGTTAATGACTGACCGGTCAGTAATATAGGCAGAGACATGACCGCTGTCAAATGCCTGTGCACCACACTCGACAGGCGGGGCGCTGGCCGACGGCATTTCGAGAGGGACAATCGAACCCTGTGAGCATCGATCACTACGAGAACTTTCCGGTCGCGTCCTGGCTGTGCCCACCCGCGCTGCGCCCTGCAGTGGTGGCGATCTACCGCTTTGCACGCACCGCGGACGACATCGCCGACGAGGGCGATGCCAGCCCGGCCGAGCGCTTGCAACAATTGGCCGACTACTCGCTGGCCCTGCAGGACGCCGCCGCAGGCAGGCTGCACGAGCGCTGGCAGGCCGTATTCGAGCCGCTCGCTGCGGCAATCGCACAGCATCATCTGCCGTTGGCGCCTCTGATCGATCTGCTCAGCGCCTTTGCGCAAGACACGGGCAATCCGCTGTACGCAGACCGCCCGGCACTGCTCGACTACTGCAGCCGCTCTGCCAATCCGGTCGGGCGCCTGCTGCTGCACCTGGCCGGCGTGAATGGGCGCAATGCGCTGCAGCAAGCGGACGCCATCTGCACCGCGTTGCAATTGATCAACTTCTGGCAGGACTTGTCCATCGATCTGCCGCGGGGTCGAATCTACGTCAGCGTGGCCGATGCGATGCAATTCGGGCTGGCGCCAGGCGAGTTGCGCGCGGGCGCCGACAGCGCGTCCAGCCGCCTGCTGGTGCGAGAACTCTGCCGCTGGGCGCGCGGCATCATGCTTGCGGGTGCGCCCCTGGTGCACCAGCTGCCCGGCCGCATGGCCTGGGAACTGCGCTTCGTGGTACAGGGTGGCCTGCGGGTGCTCGAGCAAATCGAGGCCGGCGGCTGCAACACCCTGTCGCACCGACCCAGGCTTGGCAAGGCTGACTGGCCCTTGCTCGGCTGGCGTGCCATGCGCATGCGCACGGGCGTGCCAGCGCTCGCAACGACACCCGTCGCCGTCGACAAACACCACGCATGACACCAGAGCATTACGTCCAGGACAAGGCGGCCAAGAGCGGTTCGTCGTTCTATTACGCCTTCCGCTTCCTGCCAGCCCAACAACGCGCGGCGATCACGGCCTTCTATGCTTTTTGCCGCGAAGTTGATGATGTCGTTGACGAGGTCCACGACCCTGCCGTTGCAGCGTCCAAGCTGGCGTGGTGGCGCAAGGAGGTCAGCGCTGCGTTCAGCGGCCGGCCCAGTCATCCTGCGATGCACGCACTGCTGCCGCACACGCAGCGCTACGCCATCGAAGCACAACACCTGCTGTCCGTGATCGACGGCTGCCAGATGGACCTGCAGCAGACGCGTTACCTCGACTTCGCCGGCCTCTCGCACTACTGTCACCTCGTGGCCGGCGTGGTCGGCGAGGTTGCGGCCAACATCTTCGGCCGCAGTGAGGCCGCCACGATCGCCTATGCGCACAAGCTCGGTCTGGCGATGCAGTTGACCAACATCATTCGCGACGTCGGCGACGATGCGCGGCGCGGTCGCATCTATTTACCGCTCGACGAGTTGCAGCGCTTTGAGGTCAAAGCCAGCGAATTGCTGCAACGTGGGGCGCCATGGGGCTATAGCGATCGATTCGATCGCTTGATGCGTTTCCAGGCCGAACGTGCTCAAAGCTGTTTCGACGTGGCACTTGCGCTGTTGCCACCGGCCGACCGCCGCTCGCAACGACCGGGGCTGGCGATGGCCCAGATTTACCGCACCTTGCTGCGAGAAATCGAGGCCGACGACTTCCGGGTTCTGCACCAGCGGGTCGCGTTGACGCCGCTGCGCAAGGTGTGGATTGCAATGCATACGCATTGGCGGGAACGTTGACCGAAGGCCGGCGCCGGGTGGCGGTTATCGGCGGCGGCTGGGCGGGCATCGCCGCCGCCGTGGCGGCGACGGCGGCAGGACATCGCGTGACCTTGATCGAGATGGCGCCGCAGCTGGGTGGCCGCGCCCGCCGCGTGGATTGCGGCAACGAGCTTGCGCTCGACAATGGTCAACACATCCTGATCGGTGCCTACAGCGCCACATTGGCGCTGATGTGCCAGGTCGGTGCGGATCCAGCTCAACTGCTGCGCCGATTGCCACTGGCCTTGGTCGGCGCGGATGGACGCGGTCTGCACCTGGCCCGCGGCTCGCCGGTGCCTGCCTTTGTGCGAGCGGTGCTCGGCCGCCGTGGCTGGTCGATCGGCGAGCGCCTGGGCTTGCTCTTCACCGCATTGCACTGGCGGCTGAGTGGCTTTGCGGCCGATCCGCAGGCCAGCGTCGCCACCTTGACACAGGGGCTGTCGCCGCGTGTTCGCGATGACTTGGTCGAGCCGCTTTGTATGGCGGCGCTGAATACACCTGCCCGACAGGCCAGCGCGCAGGTCTTCCTGCGCGTGCTGCGTGACGCACTGTTCAGCGGCCCGGGCTCGGCCGACTTGCTCTTGCCGCGAGCGCCGCTGTCTGCCCTGCTGCCCGACCCTGCCGCACGCTGGCTGGCAGCGGCTGGTGCGCAACTCCGGCTGGGCACGCGGGCGTCGACGCTGAGCGCCCAGCGCGACGGATGGGAGGTCGACGGCCAACGCTTCGACGCCGTCGTGCTTGCCTGTGCGGCCCATGAAGCAGCGCGCCTGGCCCATCCCCACGCCGCGTCCTGGTCCTTCCAGACCGAGGCATTCGACTACGAGCCCATCGTGACCGTATACATACAAAGCTGCGGCACGCGCCTGGCGTGCCCGATGACCGCCCTGTCGACCGGCCTCGAGGCACCGGCACAGTTCGTCTTCGACCTGGGCGCCATCGACGGCGGCGGCCCGCGCGACGGAATCTTTGCATTTGTGATCAGCGGCGCCCGCGAATGGGTGGCACGCGGTCTCGACGTGGCCGCGACGGCCACCCTGCGCCAGGCCGAAATCACATTCGGCACGCGCTGGCGCGAAACGCCCCGGGTCCTGCGCACGCTGGCCGAGCGGCGCGCGACTTTTCTCTGTGTGCCGGCCCTGGTGCGACCGCCGGCGTGGATCGCGCCAAACCTGGCGGCAGCTGGCGACTATGTCGACGGGCCTTATCCGGCCACGCTGGAGGGTGCCGTCCGGTCCGGCAATGCCGCAGTCGCGGCACTCGCGCAAACCGCCATGCTGCCGCCACCACGCGATCTCTCAAGATCCGGATCGTAATTTCGCCATGCAAGAATTCGGCCGGCAAAAGACAATCCTCGGCATGCTGAAGAGAGACACGAAAACCCCGACCATCCAGGTGCTGGAGCGCAGCTTCGCCTTGCTCGATGTGCTTGCTGCGCAGCCCGAATCGCTGCCGCTGAAGGTCATCAGTGAGCGCACCGGACTGCACCCCTCGACCGCGCACCGCATCCTCAATGACCTGGCGGCGGGCCGCTTTGTCGACCGCCCGCAGGCCGGCACCTACCGCCTAGGCATGCGCTTGCTCGAACTCGGCAACCTGGTGAAGGGCAGACTGGACGTGCGCGACGCGGCACTCGAGCCGATGCGTGAACTGCACAAGCTGACGCACCAGGCGGTCAATTTGTCGGTCCGTCAAGGCGACGAAATCGTATACGTCGAGCGCGCCTACAGCGAACGTTCGGGCATGCAGGTGGTGCGCTCTGTCGGTGGCCGCGCACCGCTGCACCTGACCTCGGTCGGCAAACTATTCCTGGCCAGCGACGACCGTGATCGCGTACGCGCCTACGCTTCGCGCACGGGCCTGGCAGGCCACACGCGCAACAGCCTGACACAGCTTTCGGCGCTCGAGCGCGAACTCGACGCCGTGCGTGCGCGCGGCATCGCGCGCGACGACGAAGAACTCGAAATCGGCGTGCGCTGCATCGCCGCCGGCATCCATGACGATAGTGATCGATTGGTGGCTGGCCTGTCCATTTCCGCGCCTGCCGATCGCCTCGAAGAGGCTTGGGTCGAACGCGTCAAAGCCACTGCGCGCCAAATCTCAGCGACGCTTGGTCACCATCACAGGGCCTGAAGGTCGCGCGCCAATGGGCCGGCAGCATCGGCCTCAATCGAAGGCGGCGGTGACACCACCACCGGCTCAGGCTTGTCGACCGGCGCGACGGGTAACACCGGCACCACGGGCAAGATCGGCAATGCGCTGATCCACTTGCGAATCCTTTCGGCATCGCCGATGCGCGAATACTTTCCGGCCGAGTCGAGCAGCACCATGATCAGCTTGCGTCCCGACAGCTGCGCCTGCATCACCAAGCAACGGCCTGCTTCGGCGATATAACCCGTCTTTTGCAAGCCGATGTCCCATGTCCGGCTGCGCACCAAGCCGTTGGTATTGCGGAATCGCACGTTGCGCGCGCCGATCGCCACGTCGTGGTCCGGAGACGTCGACAACTGACGGATCAGCGCATGCTGGTCGGCCTCGCGCACCAGCAAGGCCAGGTCGGTCGCGCTTGACTGGTTGCCACTGGACAGGCCCGTGGGTTCGACGAAGTGCGTGTCCTTCATGCCCAGCGCCCGTGCCTTTTCATTCATCGCGGCGACGAATGCCGTGCGGCCACCGGGGAAATGCCGCCCCAGCGTGCTCGCGGCGCGGTTTTCGCTGGCCATCAAGGCCAGGTGCAGCATTTCCTCACGCGCCAAACGGGTGCCGACCTTCAGACGCGAACGGCTGCCTTTCTCGACATCGACATCTTCGGCGCCGATGGATAACACCTCGTCCAGCGGCTGCTGGTTCTCGCTGACCACCAGTGCCGTCATCAACTTGGTGATCGATGCGATCGGCAGCACGACCTGGGAGTTCTTGCTCAACAGCACCTCATTGGTGTCCTGGTCGAGGACCAGCGCGACGCTGGATTTCAATGCCAAGCCATCGACACCGCTATGCAGGCCATAGGCCTGGCCGAACGACGGCCGCGGCGATGGGGTGCGAACGGCGACACGGCTGCGCTGCGACTTGACGCCGGCCTTCTTCTTGACGATCGTTTGCTCGTACGCCGGACGTGAATTGGCCAAGGCACCGAGCGGCATGGCCATCAGCGCAGCGAGCGCCAATAGCCATGGCAAGAGCTGCGCGCGCGACCTGCCAATCGGAAACTTCATGGTGGACAAAGGGTAAACCCCATCAATAAGCCTGCCTGAGTGTAGGCGACAGAAAAAAACCACGCAATACATAGACTTGCGTGGTTTTCCTCAAGTCAATGCTGGGATTTGCCCTAATGCGCCAAGGATGACCGCCTCAGCCCTGTGCCGACACCCGCTCGGCCTTGCTGTGCAGCTTGTTCAATGCTGCCAAATAGGCCTTGGCAGAAGCAACGACGATATCCGGATCAGCCCCCACACCGTTGACGATGCGACCACCTTGCTGCAGTCGCACGGTCACTTCGCCTTGCGATTCTGTGCTGCCGCTGGTGATGGCATTGACCGAATAGAGCAGCAACTCGGCACCACTTCGCACCTTGGATTCGATCGCCTTCAGACTGGCATCGACAGGGCCGTTGCCGTCACTTTCGATATGGAACTCGAGGTCGCCGATCGCAAACGCGACCCGCGCATGCGGGCGTTCGCCGGTCTCCGAGCGCTGCGCCAGGGACAGCAATCGATAGTGTTCCCGCTCGTGGGTGACGCTTTCGTCGCCAACCAGCGCGATGATGTCCTCGTCGAAAATGTCGCTCTTGCGATCGGCAAGTTCCTTGAACTTGGCGAACGCAGCGTTGATATCGGCCTCGGCCTCGAACTGGATCCCCAGTTCCTGCAGCCGCTGCTTGAACGCGTTGCGGCCCGACAGCTTGCCGAGCACGATCTTGTTGGCACTCCAACCGACGTCTTCTGCACGCATGATCTCGTAGGTGTCGCGCGCCTTGAGCACACCGTCCTGGTGAATGCCCGAAGCATGGGCAAAGGCGTTCGCCCCGACCACCGCCTTGTTCGGTTGCACGACAAAGCCCGTGGTCTGACTGACCAGGCGTGACGCGGCAACGATCTGAGTGGTGTCGATGCCGAGTTCGAGACCGAAGTAGTCGCGTCGCGTCTTCACCGCCATCACCACCTCTTCGAGCGAACAATTGCCGGCGCGCTCGCCCAGGCCATTGATGGTGCACTCGACTTGGCGCGCGCCGCCCAACATGACGCCGGCCAGCGAATTGGCCACCGCCATGCCGAGGTCGTTGTGGCAGTGCACCGACCAGACGGCCTTGTCCGAGTTCGGCACGCGTTCGCGCAGCGAGCGGATGAACGCCCCATACAGCTCGGGCACGGCATAGCCGACGGTATCGGGAATGTTGACGGTGCGTGCCCCTTCGGCGATCACGGCTTCGAGCACTCGGCACAGGAAGTCGGGCTCGGAGCGATAACCGTCTTCCGGCGAAAATTCGATGTCCGCATTCAGGTTGCGCGCAAAGCGCACCGCCAGCCTGGCCTGCTCGAAGACCTGGTCCGGCGTCATGCGCAGCTTCTTCTCCATGTGCAGCGGCGAAGTCGCGATGAAGGTATGGATGCGCGAGCGCGCCGCTCCGTGCAGGGCCTCGGCTGCACGTGCGATGTCGCGGTCATTGGCTCTTGCCAGCGAACACACGATCGAATCCTTGATGGCCGCAGCGATCGCCTTGACGGCCTCGAAGTCGCCGTTGCTCGATGCAGCAAAGCCGGCTTCGATCACATCCACGCGCAGGCGTTCGAGCTGGCGCGCGATGCGCAGCTTTTCGTCCTTCGTCATCGAAGCGCCGGGCGACTGTTCGCCGTCGCGCAACGTGGTGTCGAAGATGATCAGTTTGTCGATGCTCATGGTCGGCTTTCGTGGGTCAACAATGAAAACAGCCCGCTGGCTGTGAAGCTCGCGGGCTGTCGATGGCAGGGATACGCAAAACGCAATCGATCAGCGCGCGGGCAGCACTCCTAGCAGTGGCAGCAGCGGGCAGGGTCGGATCGACATGGCCTCGAATGTAGCACGTGCGGGTCAGTCGTGAAGCCCGGCTTCGTCGGGGTCGTCCGTCGAGGTGGCGATCACGCTGGCCGGCCTGCCTTTGGCCTTCTTGTAGACATAGACCAGGTAGCCCGATACGCCGTACATGCAGGACAGTGCGAACAAGACGATCGGCGGGTCGATGTTGATCACGGCGATGACCAGCACGATGGCAACGATCACGGCAAACGGCACGGTGCGGCGGCCGCCGACGACTTTGAAGCTGTAGAAAGGCGCGACGGTGACCATCGACAAACCGGCATACAGCGTCACCGCGAAAGCGGTCCACGCCAGCCAATCGATTTTCGGAACATGTTTGAACCCGGCGTCGTCCATCACCCAGATCAAGCTCATGACCAACGCTGCGGCGGCGGGACTGGGCAGGCCCTGGAAGAATCGCTTGTCCACGACATTGACATTGACATTGAAGCGCGCCAGCCGCAGCGCCGCCGCCGCGCAGTAAACGAAGGCGGCGAGCCAACCGAACCGGCCCAGGCCCTGCAACGCCCAGATATAGACGATCAAAGCCGGCGCGAGACCGAAGCTGACCATGTCGCACAAACTGTCCATCTGCTCGCCGAACGCGCTCTGCGTGTGCGTCATTCGCGCCACGCGCCCGTCCAAGCTGTCCAGCACGGCAGCGCAGAAAATGCCCAGCGCCGCGGCCTCGAAGCGACCGTTGATGGCCACGACGATGGCATAGAAGGCGGCGAACAACGCGGCCAGAGAAATGGCGTTGGGCAGGATGTACAGGCCCTTGCGCCGCGGCCGCGGCGGCGCTTCGGCCGCCTGGGCCGAATCGGCGAAGGTGTCGCGCGAATCCTCAGTCATGGCCGTGAGGATAGCGCCTCAATTGCGGCTCTTGTCGACCAGCTTGTTGGCCTTGATCCACGGCATCATCGCGCGCAGCTTCTCGCCCACCACTTCGATCGGGTGCTCCGCCATCAGGCGCCGGCGCGACAACAGAGTCGGCGCACCGGCGCGGTTCTCGAGAATGAAGCTCTTGGCGTACTCGCCAGTCTGGATGTCGGTGAGCACACGGCGCATCACATTCTTGGTTTCTTCGCTGACGATCCTCGGCCCGGTCACGTATTCGCCGTACTCTGCGTTGTTCGAGATCGAGTAATTCATGTTGGCGATGCCGCCTTCATAGATCAGGTCGACGATCAGCTTCAGCTCGTGCAAGCATTCGAAGTAGGCCATCTCCGGCGCGTAACCGGCCTCGACCAGGGTCTCGAAACCGGCCTTGATCAACTCCACGGTACCGCCGCAAAGCACGGCCTGCTCTCCGAACAAGTCGGTCTCGGTCTCTTCGCGGAAATTGGTTTCGATGATGCCGGCCTTGCCGCCGCCGTTGGCCGCGGCGTAGGACAGCGCCAGGTCGCGCGCCTTGCCGCTCTTGTCGGCATGGACCGCGATCAGATGCGGCACGCCGCCGCCTTGGCTGTACGTATTGCGCACCGTGTGTCCTGGGGCCTTGGGCGCGACCATCCACACGTCGAGATCGTCGCGCGGTACGACTTGGCCATAGTGCACGTTGAAGCCATGCGCAAAAGCCAGCGACGCCCCCTGCTTGATGTTGGGTGCAATGTCGTTGGCGTACACGGCAGCGATCTGCTCGTCGGGCAGCAGCACCATGACCACGTCGGCGCTCTTGACTGCGGTGGCCACATCGGCCACCTTCAGCCCGGCCTTTTCGACCTTGGCCCATGAGGCACCGCCGCGGCGCAGGCCAACCGTCACCTTGACACCGCTGTCGTTCAGGTTCTGCGCATGGGCATGGCCCTGCGAGCCGTAGCCGATGATGGCGACCTGCTTGCCCTTGATCAGGCTCAGATCGGCGTCCTTGTCGTAATAAACCTTCATGCTTGTCGCTCCGTCAAAATGAATCAAACTCTCAAAATGCGTTCGCCGCGACCGATGCCGCTGGCGCCGGTGCGCACGGTCTCCAAGATCGCGGCGCGATCGATGGCCACCAAGAATGCGTCGAGCTTGGTGCCGTCTCCAGTCAGCTCGATGGTGTAGCTCTTCTCGGTGACATCGATCACGCGGCCGCGGAAGATGTCGGCCATGCGGGTCATCTCGTCACGCTCCTTGCCGACCGCGCGCACTTTCACCAGCATCAACTCGCGCTCGGTGAAACTGCCTTCGGTCAGGTCGACCACTTTCACGACCTCGATCAATCGGTTCAAGTGCTTGGTGATCTGCTCGATGACTTCGTCACTGCCGGTAGTGACGATGGTCATACGCGACAACGAAGCATCTTCCGTTGGTGCGACGGTCAGGCTTTCGATGTTGTAGCCGCGGGCGGAAAACAGGCCCACCACGCGCGAGAGGGCACCTGGCTCGTTCTCGAGCAGCAATGCAATGATGTGCTTCATAGGGTTCGTCCTGGCGCGCTCTTCGCAAGTGCCGACGGTGATCGGCGTTGTTTGGCCACGCGGTTCGATTGAGAAATGACTACTTTCCTGACGGCAAGGCGGCTGCGGCCTGAGCCGCGAGCGGCGCGGTAACGCCACCCGCAACCCGCGCCTGGGCCGGCCCTACAGATCCTCGGAGCCCAACAACATCTCCGTGATGCCTTGCCCGGCCTTGACCATGGGCCAGACGTTTTCGGTTGGATCGGTACGGATGTCCAGGAATACCGTGCGGTCTTTCAGCCGTATCGCTTCACGCAACGCCGGCTCCACGTCGCGCGGATTTTCCACCAACAGGCCGATATGGCCGTAGGCCTCGGCGAGCTTGACGAAATCGGGCAGAGCGTCCATGTAGCTGTGCGAATAGCGGCCCGCGTAGTCGATCTCCTGCCACTGCCGCACCATGCCCAGGTAGCGGTTGTTCAGCGACACGATCTTGACTGGCGTCTTGTACTGCTGGCAGGTCGAGAGTTCCTGGATACACATCTGGATCGAGCCCTCGCCGGTGATGCAGAACACGTCGGCGTCCGGCCTGGCCAGCTTGATGCCCATCGCGTACGGCAGGCCGACGCCCATCGTGCCCAGGCCGCCGGAGTTGATCCAGCGCCGCGGCTGCTCGAAGCGGTAGTACTGCGCCGCCCACATCTGATGCTGTCCGACGTCGCTGGTAATGTAGGTGTCGCGGTCCTTGGTCAACTGCCACAACTTGTCGACCACCATCTGCGGTTTGATAAGCGCATCGCTGGTCTTGTAGAGCAGGCAGTCGCGCTTGCGCCATTCGTTGACCTGCGCCCACCATGCGTTGAGCGCGGCCTTGTCGGGCTTGGACTGAGCCTCCTTGACCTGGGCAATCAGCTCCTGCAGGACGTCCTTGACATCGCCGACGATCGGGATGTCGACCTTGACACGCTTGGAAATGCTCGACGGGTCGATGTCGACGTGGATGATCTTGCGCTCGACAGAAGCGAAGTGCTTGGGATTGCCGATCACACGGTCGTCGAAGCGTGCTCCGACGGCCAGCAGCACGTCGCAGTGCTGCATCGTCATGTTGGCTTCGTAGGTGCCGTGCATGCCCAGCATGCCAAGGAACTGCGGATCGCTGGCCGCGATCGCGCCCAGCCCCATCAGGGTATTGGTGCAGGGATAGCCGAGCAGGTGCACCAACTCACGCAATTCGGCCGAGGCCTCGCCGAGGATCACGCCCCCACCGGTATAGATGTATGGGCGCTTGGCCGCCAGCAGCAACTGCACCGCCTTGCGGATCTGCCCGCCGTGCCCCTTCTTCACCGGGTTGTACGAGCGCATTTCGATGCGCTCCGGGTAATGGAACGGCGCGGTTTTCAGCGAGACATCCTTGGGCACGTCGACGACGACCGGGCCGGGGCGCCCGGTGCGCGCGATGTGAAACGCCTTCTTGATCGTCAACGCGAGGTCGCGCACGTCCTTGACCAGGAAGTTGTGCTTCACGATCGGCCGCGTAATGCCCACCGTGTCGCATTCCTGGAACGCATCCATCCCGATCGCCGGCGTCGGCACTTGACCGCTGATGATGACCATCGGTATGGAGTCCATGTACGCGGTGGCGATACCGGTCACGGCGTTGGTCACTCCCGGGCCGGACGTGACCAGCGCCACGCCGACGTCGCCGGTAGCGCGTGCATAGCCGTCGGCGGCATGCACGGCGGCCTGCTCATGGCGCACCAGCACATGCGTGATCGTCTCCTGCTTGTACAGGGCGTCGTAGATGTATAGCACGGCGCCGCCGGGGTAGCCCCACAGGTACTTGACACCTTCGGCCTGCAGGCAGCGAACGAGAATCTCGGAGCCGTTGGGCTCACGAGACGGTGTGGAAGGAGAAGAAGGCTGTGCCGATGCGGCACGCTTGACTTCCGCGGCAGACATGTCCATTTCGAACCTTTGTGAATTTCTCTAACGAAAATCCATCGGTGTTCCTGCTCGCACCCTCGTGAGGCGGATGTGGAACCTGCGCGGGCAACCATCGGAACCCGGATCGGGCGGCCAATCGAGACCCAAAAATGCGTTGTGCGAAGCAGCATTATGGCATCGGTCGTGCCGCTTCGCGTCGCCGCGCCGCACCTGCACGGTGCGATGACATAATCCGCCGCGCTCCCCCGCCCCACGGGTACCGCACCCCGCGCAGCTGCCGCCTTGGCCACCGACAAAGAACTCTCCGACTTCCTCAAGAGCGTCGAGAAACGCGCCTTCAAACGCACTTCCTACACGGTGCGCAATGACGACGCCGCGCTGGACATCGTGCAGGATTCCATGATTCGGCTGGCCGAGAAGTACGCCGATCGGCCCGCGGCAGAGTTGCCACTGGTCTTTCAGCGCATCCTGTCCAACGCGACGATGGACTGGTTTCGCCGCCAAAAGGTGCGAAATGCACTGTTTGTCAACCTGTCGGACTTCGAAGGCGCTGATGACGATGGTGGCGACTTCGACCTGCTCGAGTTGCTGGACACCTCCGACGGCCGCGTTGGCACCGAAAATGCCGCGGATACGGTCAGCCGTGTGCAAGTCCTGCAACTCATCGACACTCAGGTTCAGCAACTCCCGGCACGTCAACGGGAAGCATTCTTGCTACGTTACTGGGAGGAAATGGATGTCGCAGAAACTGCGTCGGTCATGGGTTGCTCCGAAGGAAGTGTGAAAACACATTGTTCGCGGGCCGTTCACGCACTGGCCAAAGCGCTGCGTGCTAAAGGAGTCACGCTATGAATGATGCACTGCCTACGCCTGTGTCGTCACACGGCGCCGAAGCCGCGCAGGCACGTCTTGCGTTGCGCCTGGCTGCGGCACTGACCGAATATCAGGCCATGAATACGGGGCCGGACATCGACGCGCGCTTGCGTTTTGCCCGCGAACAGGCGCTGGCTGCCGCGCGGCAGGCGCACCTCACCACCGCACCTGCCATAGTCGTCGGCAGCGTCGGTGGCGCCGCCGTGATCGGCGGCGGCGCGGATGGCACGCCATGGTGGCTGCGTCTGGGTTCGCTATTGCCCTTGGCTGTATTGCTGGCCGGTCTGGTACTGATCGACAGGCATTACACCCGCTCGCAGATCGAGGCTGCCGCCGAGGTGGACGCCGCGATCCTGGCTGACGATCTGCCGCCCGATGCTTATCGCGATCGCGGTTTCGTCGAATTCCTCAAGACCGCCCGGCCGTGATCGATCGCTGCGCGCTCTACAACCGCGAGCACGTGCGTCATTGGTGCCTTGCGCTTCTGCTCGCCATGCGCGGCCGTTGCAGGGAACGTGCACGGCCAGACGTTGGCAGGCGCCGGGGCCGATCGCCTGGGCCAAACTGAGTCCGGCACAGCGCAGTGTGTTGACCCCGCTCGAGCGTGACTGGAGCGGTATCACTCCGGCACAGCAACAGACAGTGGGCCGAACTGGCCAACCGCTTTCGCGCCCTGCCGCCCAGCGAACGTAGCCGCGTCCAGCAGCGCATTGCCGATTGGTCTCGTCTGACACCGCAGCAGCGCGCGTCGGCGCGGCTGAACTTCCAGGAAGCGCGCCAGCTCAGCCCGGAGGAGCGCCAGCAACAGTGGGATGCCTACCGCGCGCTGCCCACCGACCAGCGCCGCGCACTGGCCGAGCGCGCCGAGCGGCCGCGCGCCGCCGCGGCCGCCCCTCGCAGCGGCGACGCCAGCATCAAGTCGAGCGTCGTGAAGGCGCCGGCGCAGGCGCAGGCGCACCCGGTCGGCCCGACCGTGATCCAGCGTGGCTCCGGAGCCACGACCAACCTGGTTTCCAAACCGCCCACGCCGCCCTTGCACCAGCAGACCGGCCTGCCCAAGGTCGCCGCCACGCCTGGCTTTGTCGACAGCGCCACCTTGCTGCCCAAACGCGGTGCGCAGGGTGCGGCGGCAGCCCACTCGACGGTCGGCGACAGCGACAAGATCAAGGCGCAATGAAGGCTGCGTCTGCGCAGCCCGCCGATGCTCTCGTGACGCCCGGCCTGCCGCGCCGGCTGGCGGCCTTTGTCTACGAGGGTGTGCTGCTGTTTGGCGTCGTCATGGTTGCCGGCTACCTGTACTCGACGCTGACCCAGCAGCGAAATGCTCTGCAGGGCCACAGCGGACTGCAGGGCTTCCTGTTCGTCGTGTTGGCGATCTATTTCGTCTGGTTCTGGAGCCATGGCGGGCAGACCGTGGCGATGAAGGCCTGGCATTTGCGCGTCGTGACGCACGATGGCCAAGCGCTTGGCCAGGTGCGCGCCTTGCTACGCTACCTGGCGTGCTGGATCTGGTTTGTCCCGGCCTTGGGTGTCGCTTGGCTGGCCGGCCTGCACAGTGCGGCGCAGATCTTCGCCGCATTGGCGGCAGGCATCGTCGTCTACGCCCTGCTCGCGCTGGCGCATCCGCAACACCAGTTCTGGCATGACGCCCTGTGCGGCACGCGGGTCGTCAGCTGGCGGAAGACGGGTCGCCGGGCACAATCCGGCGCATGAGCAACGAGTTCAAAGGCCGCAGCGGCATCGATCGCATCGTTCGCGCAGCAGGGTACTCTGCCAGCGGCCTGCGCATGGCATATGCAAGCGAGGCCGCGTTCCGCCAGGAGGTCTGGCTTGCTGGCTTGTTGTTGCCAGCCTCGCTCTGGCTGGGCCAGGGCTGGGTCCAGGTCGCGCTGCTGGCAGGCTCGGTGTTGCTGGTGTTGATCGTCGAGTTGCTCAACTCGGCTGTCGAAGCGGCGATCGACCGTGTTTCCTACGACTTGCATGACCTGTCCAAGCGTGCGAAAGACTTCGGAAGTGCCGCGGTCTTGTTGTCGCTGTTGCTCTGCGGCGGCATATGGATCGCGGCCATGGTCCATCGACTGCTCGGGGCCTGAACGATGGCGCTGTCGATCGCCGTTTACTGCGGTTCGCGATTCGGCGACCGGCCGGCCTACGCAGACGCCGCGCGCCGACTCGGCCGGCTGATTGCCGAACGCGGCGCCCGGGTCGTGTATGGCGGTGGCCGGGTGGGCCTGATGGGCGCTGTGGCCGACGCGGCGCTAGCCGCCGGCGGCGCTGTCGTCGGCGTGATCCCGCAGGCGCTGATGGATCGCGAGGTCGGCCACGCCGGCCTCACCGAGTTGCACGTGGTGCAAACCATGCATGAGCGCAAGCAATTGATGGCCGAGCGTGCCGACGCCTTCATCGCCCTGCCGGGCGGAATAGGCACGTTGGAGGAGATTTACGAGGTCTGGTCCTGGCAGCAACTCGGCTACCACGACAAGCCGGTCGCGCTGCTCAATGTCGAGGGCTACTACGACGCGCTGCTGCAATTCATGCATGTCAGCCACCAGCGGGGATTCGTCTCCGCGCCACAGTACCGCGCGCTGCTGGTCGACGATGACGCCGCCCGTCTGCTGACCCGACTCGACGAGGCCGCGGCCAAGGGCACGGCAGGCGACGATTACTCGAAAATCTAGACGGCGGCTTCGTCGGTCTCGCCGGTGCGGATGCGCACCACCTGCTCGACCGAAACGACGAAGATCTTGCCGTCGCCGATCTTGCCGGTCTTGGCGGCTTTCACGATGGCCTCGATGCAGCGGTCGACGTCGCCGTCCTTGACCACCACCTCGATCTTCACCTTGGGCAGGAAGTCGACCACGTACTCGGCGCCACGATACAACTCGGTATGGCCCTTCTGGCGGCCGAAGCCCTTGACCTCGGTGACGGTCAGGCCGGACACGCCGACGTCAGCCAAGGCTTCACGAACTTCCTCGAGCTTGAACGGCTTGACGATGGCAGTGATTTGTTTCATGGCGCGAACTCCGATGCAGCGGTGGCTGAGCTTGCTTGAATTTAAGCACGGAACTTGGACGTGATGGGGTAGCGCCAGTCGCGGCCAAAGGCCCGGTGCGTGATACGGATGCCCACCGGCGCCTGACGGCGCTTGTACTCGTTGATCCGTATCAACCGTGTCACACGCTCCACCGTGGTGCGCTCGAAGCCGGCCGCGACGATGTCCTCGACGCTGCGATCGTCTTCCATATAGAGGGCCAGGATCGCATCGAGCAGCTCGTAGGGTGGCAGGCTGTCCTGGTCGGTCTGGTTCGGCCGCAACTCCGCCGATGGCGCACGCGTCAGGATGCGTTCGGGAATGACCGGACCGACGCTGCCGTCGGCATGCCGAGTAGGCTGCCGGTTCTTCCACTCGCACAAGCGATAGACCAGCGTTTTGGCCACGTCCTTGATGACCGCAAAGCCGCCGGCCATGTCGCCGTACAGGGTGCAGTAACCGGTGGCCATCTCGCTCTTGTTGCCGGTGGTCAACACGATGTCGCCGCTCTTGTTCGACAGCGCCATCAACAGGGTGCCACGGATGCGGGCCTGAATGTTTTCTTCGGTCGCGTCTTCGGCCAGGCCGGCGAATTGCCCGGCGAGGCTGCCGCGGAAAGCGTCGAACATCGGACCAATCTCGATCTCGTCGTAGCGCACGCCCAGACGTGCCGCCATTGCGCGGGCATCTAGCCATGAGATTTCAGCCGTATATGGCGATGGCATCATCACCGCACGCACCCTGTCGGCACCGAGCGCATCGACGGCCAGCGCCAACACCAGTGCGGAATCGACGCCTCCCGACAAGCCGATGATGGCGCCGGGGAAACCGTTCTTGCCCAGATAGTCGCGCACGCCCGTCACCAAGGCCGACCAGGCTTGCGCTTCCAGCGTGGGGGTGGTGTGGATCTCGCCGCGCAATGTGTCGCCGTCGATCTCGACGAAGGCCAGCGTCTCGTCGAAACTCCGCGCCCGCATGCGCACGACGCCCTGTTCATCGAGGGCGAACGACGCACCGTCGAACACCACCTCGTCCTGGCCGCCGACCAGGTGCGAATACAGCAACGGCAGACCCGTGGCTCGCGAGCGTGTGGCCATGCGCTGCTCGCGCTCGCCGGCCTTGTCGAGGTGAAACGGCGAGGCGTTGATCACCGCCAGTACCTGTGCGCCGGCAGCACGCGCGGCCTGGGCCGGCTCGTCGAACCACGCGTCCTCGCAGATCAGGACCCCGACCTTGACGCCGCCGACCTCGAAGACCAGTGGCCCGTGGCCCGCATCGCGGCCGGAGGCGAAATAACGCCGCTCGTCGAAAACCTGATAGTTCGGCAACTCGCGCTTGCAGTAGGTGGCGACGATGCGCCCCCCCAACAGCAACGAGGCCGCGTTGAAGCGCAAAGGCTGCGCCGTCGACTTGGTTCTAACATCGCCGCGTTCACCGAATTGATGCGGATGTCCAACCACGACATGCAGCCCCTCGCACGACGCCAACTCGACGGCCATCATGGCCAGGGCATTGGCGCAAGCCTGCATGAATGCCGGTCGCAACAGGAGGTCTTCCGGCGGATAGCCGCACAAGGCGAGCTCCGGCGCCACCAGCAGCTGCGCGCCCGCCGCATGGGCGAGTCGCGCCGCATCGACGATGCGCCGCGCGTTGCCCGCCAAGTCACCAACGGTAGCGTTGATCTGAGCCAGCGCAACCTTGATCACGTCGGAGCCTGCTGAGTGAACCTCGATGCCAAGAATTATGTCATCCAAGTACACGACGACCCGGCGCGCATCGACGCCGCCGCGTGGAACGAACTGCTCGACCGTCAGGATGCTCCGACGCCATTTCTGCGCCATGAATATCTGAGCGCACTGCACCGCTCGCGCAGCGCCGTGGCCGATACCGGCTGGGCGCCGGCCTGGTTGACCATCGAGCGCATGGGCAAGCTGCTCGCCGCCTGCCCGCTGTATCTCAAGGCCCACTCCTACGGCGAGTACGTCTTCGACTGGGCATGGGCCGACGCCTACCAGCGCCATGGCCTGGCCTATTACCCCAAGCTGCTGAGCGCAGTGCCGTTCACACCGATACCGGGATCGCGTCTGCTGGCAGTAGACGACGCTGCACGCGAGCTGCTCCTGCACGCGGTGCTTGCGCTGGCGCGGCAGCAGGGCCTGTCATCAGCGCACTTAGTGTTCTTATCCGACGCCGACCGCAGCGCCTGCGAGCGCGCCGGCTGGATGCTGCGCGAAGGCGTGCAATTCCACTGGCAAAACCGCAGCCCCGATCCCTACGCCGACTTCGCCGACTTCAGGTCCAGCCTGCAGCGCGACAAGCGCAAGAAGATCGCGCAGGAGCAGCGCCGCGTGGTCGACGCAGGGGTCAGCAGCGAATTGCTCGAAGGCATGCAGATCGACACCACGACCTGGGACTTCTTTTACCGCTGCTACACCCTCACCTACCAGGCGCACCATTCGACGCCGTACCTCACGCGCGCCTTCTTTGCCGAGATGGCACGCACGATGGCGGCGCATTGGTTGATGGTGGTGGCGTGGCGCGGCGGCCGGCGAATTGCCGCGGCGCTGATCGCACTCGACCCGGCACGGCGCGTCGCCTATGGCCGCTACTGGGGTGCCGTCGAACATGTGCCATGCTTGCATTTCGACGCTTGCTACTACCAGCCGCTGGCCTGGTGCATCACCCATGGCTACCAGCGCTTCGAGGGCGGCGCACAGGGCGAGCACAAGATGGCCCGCGGCCTGCTGCCGGTGAGAACGACTTCGGCTCATTGGCTGGCCGATGCGCGCTTCGCATCCGCGGTCGCCGAATTCTTGCAATCCGAGGGCGCCGGCGTGGGTGCCTATGTCGACGAACTGAGCGAGCGCAACCCGTTCAAGCCGGGCTGACGCTCAGGCCGACTTGTCGCCCCATGCGGCCATGCCGCTCGCGATTTCCTGCTTGGCCGCCTCAGGCCCGTCCCAGCCCACGACCTTGACCCATTTGTTCGGCTCGAGATCCTTGTAGTGCTCGAAGAAATGCTGGATCGCATTCAAGCGCATCGGGTTCACGTCGGCAGGTTTTTGCCAGTGGTCGTACATCGGCAGCACCTTGCTGGTCGGCACGGCCAACACCTTGGCGTCGCCGCCGGCCTCGTCCTGCATCTTCAGCACACCGATCGGCCGGCAGGTCACGACCACCCCAGGCGTCAGTGCGAACGGGGTGATGACCAGCACATCGACCGGATCCCCATCGTCGGACAGCGTGCGCGGTACATAACCGTAGTTGCACGGGTAGTGCATCGCGGTGGTCATGAAGCGATCGACGAAAATCGCGCCGCTGGCCTTGTCGACTTCGTACTTGATCGGGTCGGCGTTCATCGGGATCTCGATGATCACGTTGAATTCGTCGGGTGCGCGAGCACCCGGCGTCACGTTGTGCAGGCTCATTCAGTGGTCTCTTGGAACAGGGATAACCCGAATTCTACGGGCCGCCCTTGCGCCACGCTGACCTGCCGCAAGCCGATCCCGCGAGCGCGGGAAAAACAGCGGCAGTCTCGTCGCCGTCATCGCGTAGCATCGCGGGTTGATCCGGTGCGAATCTCGCCGGAACGCGAAAACCGACCCCAGCCGGGGCCCGAAACAAGACAGGAGACTCCTTCATGTCGACCCTCATGGCGCTCTATATCGCGCTCGCCTGCGGCTTGGCCGCGGTGCTGTATGGCTTCGTTCAGCGCAGCTGGATACTGAAGCAAGACGCGGGCAATGCCCGCATGCAAGAGATTGCCGGCGCCATCCAGCAGGGCGCTGCGGCCTACCTGGCACGGCAATACAAGACCATCGCCGCGGTCGGTGTGGTGCTTGCAGTGTTGATCGCCGTCTTTCTCGACGGCACCACGGCCTCGGGCTTCGTGCTCGGCGCGGTGCTGTCTGGCGCCTGCGGCTTCATCGGCATGAACGTCTCGGTGCGCGCCAACGTGCGCACCGCGCAGGCCGCAACCAAAGGCATCGGCCCGGCACTCGACGTCGCTTTCAAGGGCGGCGCCATCACCGGCATGCTGGTGGTCGGCCTCGGCCTGCTCGGCGTCGGCATCTTCTTCTGGTTCACGACGCAAAACGGTCAGCTGACGCCGGACAAGAGCCTGGCCACGGTGCTCAAGCCGATGCTGGGTTTCGCCTTCGGTGCCTCGCTGATCTCGATCTTCGCGCGCCTGGGCGGCGGCATCTTCACCAAGGGTGCCGACGTCGGCGCCGACCTGGTGGGCAAGGTCGAAGCCGGCATTCCGGAAGACGATCCGCGCAATCCGGCCGTGATTGCCGACAACGTCGGCGACAACGTCGGCGACTGCGCCGGCATGGCTGCCGATCTGTTCGAGACCTACGCCGTGACGCTGATCGCGACCATGGCCCTCGGCGCGCTGGTCTTCAGCGGCCCGGCGGCGACGGCCGCGGTGATGTACCCGCTGGTGCTCGGCGGTGTGTCTATCATCGCCTCGATCATCGGCTGCGGCTTCGTCAAGGCCTCGCCGGGGATGAAGAACGTGATGCCGGCGCTGTACAAGGGTCTGGCCGTTGCGGGCGTGTTGTCGCTGATCGCGTTTTATTTCGTCACCGCCGCAGTGATGCCCGCCGACGCCCTCGGCGCCGGCACGCATCTCAAACTCTTCGGCGCCTGCGCGGTGGGCTTGGTGCTGACTGCGGCGATGGTCTGGATCACCGAGTTCTACACCGGCACGCAGTTCAGCCCGGTGCAGCATATTGCGGCCGCCTCGACCACCGGTCACGGCACCAACATCATCGCCGGTCTGGGTGTGTCGATGCGCTCTACGGCCTGGCCGGTATTGTTCGTCTGCGCCGCGATCCTGGTGGCCTACAACCTCGCCGGCCTGTATGGCATCGCGGTGGCAGCCACCTCGATGCTGAGCATGGCCGGCATCGTCGTCGCACTCGACGCCTATGGCCCGATCACCGACAACGCCGGCGGCATCGCCGAAATGGCCGAGTTGCCCAAGAGCGTGCGTGACGTCACCGACCCGCTCGACGCGGTCGGCAACACGACCAAGGCCGTGACCAAGGGTTATGCCATCGGCTCGGCGGGTCTCGCGGCGTTGGTGCTGTTTGCCGACTACACCCACTCGCTCGAAGGCCGAGGCATCGTCACCAGTTTCGATCTGAGCGACCCCAAGGTCATCGTCGGCCTGTTCATCGGCGGCCTGATTCCGTACCTCTTCGGTGCGATGGCGATGGAGGCCGTGGGCCGCGCGGCCGGCTCGGTGGTGGTCGAAGTTCGGCGCCAGTTCAAGGAGATCAAGGGCATCATGGAAGGCACCGCCAAGCCCGAATACGGCACCGCGGTGGACATGCTGACCAAGGCGGCGATCAAGGAAATGATGATCCCGTCGCTGCTGCCGGTGATCGTGCCGGTGATCGTGGGCATGTTGCTCGGCCCGGCAGCGCTCGGCGGCCTGCTGATGGGCACCATCGTGACCGGCCTGTTCGTGGCCATCTCGATGTGCACGGGCGGCGGCGCCTGGGACAACGCCAAGAAGTACATCGAGGACGGACACCATGGCGGCAAAGGCAGCGAGGCCCACAAGGCAGCCGTCACCGGCGACACGGTCGGTGACCCGTACAAGGACACGGCCGGCCCGGCCGTCAACCCGCTGATCAAGATCATCAACATCGTGGCCTTGCTGATCGTGCCGCTGCTGCCCACGGGCTCGGTGAGCAAGGCGGCAACGGCGCATGTCGCACCGGCTGCGGTCGTGGCCCCGGCCGTTATGGCCAGCGCAGCGGCGCCGGCGGTACCGGGCTCGGCGGCGACACCGGCAGCGGCCGCGTCCAAGTAGGGCGCTGACCGCCGCTGCCTTAGACGAGGCCCGGGGCCGACGCCGCCGGGCCTTGTTGTTTGTGCCTTGTGGTTTGTGGTTTATCGACCGAGGAGTGCCGGCCATGCCAGCGATCCGACTCAACCCGCTCGACGCCTCGTGGCTGTATACCGAGTCGCGTTCGACGCCGATGCATGTCGGCGCGCTGCTGCCGTTTGCACTGCCTGCGGGCGCGCCGAAAGACTTTGGGCGCCACCTGATGGCCGACTTGAAGAAGCACCCACAATGTGCGGCCCCGTGGAACCGGCGCTTGAAGTCCGGCCTGCTGAAGATGCCGCTGCACTACTGGGTCGACGACGATAGGATCGACCTCGAAGCCCACCTGCGCCACGCCGCATTGCCCTACCCCGGTGGCGAGCGCGAGCTCGGCGAGTTGGTCGCGCGCCTGCACAGCCAGCCATTGGACTTGTCGCGCCCGCCCTGGGAATGCACGCTGATCGAAGGCCTGGATGGCGGCCGCTTTGCATTCTTCGTCAAGATGCACCATTCGCTGATCGACGGCGTCAGCGGCATGAAGTTATTGCAACGGGCGATGCCCGACAACGCCGAAGCGAGCCTCACCGTACCGCCGTTCTGGGCCGTGGGCCTGAAGGCGCCGCGCAAGAGCACCAAGCCCGCGGCGACCGATTTTTCTGAACGCGACACCAACGCCGCAACATTCGCCAACGCTGCAGCGGGCGCCATCGATGCGCTGCGCGGCCAGATCGGCAGCGTGCCTCAGCTGCTGCTGGCCTTTGGCAGGCTGATGCGCACCAAGGGTCCGGCCGACGAGTCGCTGCAAATGCCGTTCGGCGCGCCGTCGACAGCGCTCAACGGCCGCGTCCGGGCCAAGCGCCGTTTTGCAACCCAGCAAATCGGCATCGAGCGCATGAAAGCGCTGGCGGCGGCGGGCGGCTGCACGCTCAACGACTTGGTCCTGGCCACCTGCGGCGGCGCCTTGCGCCGCTTTCTCGACGACAGCGGCGAGTTGCCCGAGAAGTCATTGACGGCGGGCATCCCGGTGTCGGTGCGGCCCAAGGACGACGACAGTACCGGCAACGCAATCACCTTCATCATCGCCACCCTGGGCACCGACATCGACGACCCGATCGCGCGGCTGAGTGCGATCCGCGCCTCGGTGCAAAGCGCCAAGACCCATGTACAGAGCCTGCCACGCCAGGCGATGACGCAGTACACCATCGCATTGATGGCCCCCACCTTGCTGACGCTGCTGACCGGGATGGGTGGTCGCACGCGGCCGATGTTCAACGTCACGATCTCCAACGTGCCGGGCCCCGACAAACCGCTGTACTTTCGCGGCGCCGAATTGCTGGCTACCTTCCCGGCCTCGATCGTCACCCATGGCCAGGCGCTCAACATCACGTGCCAGAGTTATGCCGGCATGATGGACTTCGGCTTTACGGGATGCCACGCCAACCTGCCGCACATGCAACGCATCGCGGTCTACACCGGCGAGGCGTTCGAGGAACTGGAACGCCTGATCCTGCCAGCGGCCAAGAAATCGCGGCCAAGGCGCCGCGCGGCCGCGACCTGACGGGAGGGCTCCCGCCTCAGGCCGCAACCGGCAAGCGCGTGCCGCCGCCCTGCTCGAGCGCGCTGCGAATGAACTTGTCGAGAGCGGTCAGGCTCGGGATTGCCAGGTCGCGTCGGCCTTTTTCATCGAAGCGAATCACGCCACATTGCGCCAGCCTGCGCAATGCGCGGCTGACGGTCTCGAGCGTCATGCCAAGGTAATTGCCGATCTCGGCGCGTGTCATGTGCAATGTGATCTGGTCCGTGCGCAGGCCGCGCGCGGCCAGCGAGGTGGCCCAGTCGCGGATGAAGTCGGCGACCCGTGCGTCGGCGGGCAGGGTGCCGAGCGACAACAGACAGTCGCAACTGCGGCCGATCTGGCGACTCATGGCCGCATGTGTCAAGCGCATCAATTCCGGTGAAGCGGCGCTCGCCGTGAGCAGGTCGACGTAGCGCACGCTCCAGACCTCCCCGGTGTCGAGCGCGATCGCATCGCATCCGTAGCGACCCTGAGCGATGCCGTCGAAGCCGAGCCAATCACCGCGAAAGTGCAGCCCTACGACCTGCCCGCGGCCGTCGGCCGTAAAGTTCACGGTCTTGAACTGGCCCGAATTGATCAGGTGCAGGTGGCCGAACGGCGCGCCGCCTTCGTAGATCGAATCGCCGGCATGGACCACGCGGCGTGTAAAGGGAACCAGCTTTTGCACCAGCGCCAAGTTGTCGCACCAGGCCTGAGCGTCGTGGGAAACCGTTGCGGTGGTGGTCATGATGCAAGCTCCTTGGGGGTAGACATTGGTTGCGCAATGTCAAGAATCGTAGACGGCACCTGCAAACGTTTGATGCATCGCAAGGCCGGCTCGGCAACGATGTGTCAACAGACTGTAAACACAGGCGCATCGATGCCCGTCTGAACCGCCGCCCAATGCACGCATGCGATGGCCAGCCGTCCGAGTCGTACCAAGCTTGGCCCCAGAAACTGAAAACACCCGGGCATGCCGGGCGTCACAATAGGGTGGCTGATGGGACTCGACCGCGACAGCATGACTTCATTGTGCGCACATACATGTTAGGAGCCCTTCGGACGAAACGCCGGATCAACCGAGGGTTGGTAACGTGTCGCACGAACCCGCCCGCCAAGTGCGCCCGAGCGGCTCCCCACTGGACTCAAGAGCTCAGCCGCGCCGTTGCCTGCGCCACCGTTGCGAAGCCAATTCGCTCCTGCTCCAGCCGTACGGGTTTATCGTGCAGGCGCAAGCAGCACAGGTCGTCGTACAGGGCGCGTTCGTCGGGGCTCAATCGCGTCAGCTCGCGCGAAGTTGGCTGCGGTTCGTCGGTCCACTGCTGTCGATGAGCCAGCAAGGTCTGCCGATCCATCAGAAACGAAGTCGCGTGCGGGTAATGCGCCCGCAACTGGTCGAGGATCGCGAAACCGTGGGTGTCGATGTCGCCCCAGTAGTGGACCGCACATCTTGCCAGCCAGCGGGCGTGCTCCAGCACCTCGAAGCCGTAGCCGGACCCGAAAACCACAAGGCTATTGGCTGCCGCAGGAAAGGCCAGGAAGTTGACCTCGTTTTCGGTGATAAACACTCGCTCGACGTCCGGCACCATCTTGGCAAAGGTGTCCTGCGACACGGTGTAATCGCCATCGCCGCCCGTCACCCAGTGCGATCGATGGCCGTCCAGCCAGCGAAAGCGCACGCGAAGCGGCTTTTCGCGAAAACCGTAGCGCTGCGCGAACTTCGCAGCCCCACTGGCCGCGAGATTCACCGCATCCGCCGGCAACGCCAAGTCGAACAACTCCGACAGCACACCGCGCTGCGCTTCGATAAACTTGCTGTGGATACCTGCCACGTCCACCTGACGCAGGTACACGCCGGACCGAGGATGCGCCTGCATCCAGGCCACGACGGCCAGCACCTGTGGCCACTGTTCGGCGAGTGCCAACGCTCGAAGCGGATGCCGTTGCAGCCAGGTCAGCAGCGCCGGCTGCCGCTCGCGCGTGGCAACCAAGATGGCATCGAACACGCGCGCCTCGCGCATCGTTCCAAGCAAGCGCAAGGCATCGTCCAGCGTGTCGACCCAGGCTTCCCCGGGGAGGCTGTTCTGGCCGATAACACGATGTCGCACCTCGCGCATCACGAGCCGCCAGCCGGCGCCCGCGCCCCGTTGCAGTTCGGCAGCCCACGCACGCACAGCGTCGAAGTGCTCGGACAGATCGCTCGATGCTGGCGCCCGCAGCAAGAGGCGCAGGGGAAACAGCGAACCCGGCACGACCCGCTCGGCCAGCAGATCGCCTCGGTCCCAACGCTTGCGCAACTGCTCCCGCAGTTCTGCCGGTGTGGTCCAGCCGTTCATCGTGTCGCCGCGTCGCGTTGCGCGCGGTACTCCTCGATGCTGAGGTTGCGCAGGCGAGAGGCGTTGCCTTCCTCGTTATGCACAAATCCAACGCTGGACACAAACGGCTCGATGATGTGAATCTTCTGCAGAGGCGTGACGATCAGCAACTGCAGGTTGAGTTGCTGGAACAAGCGCAACCCGTATTCGGCCGACTCGTCGGAGCCGCGGCCGAAGGCTTCGTCGATGACCACGAAGCGGAACGATCGCGAGCGCACCGCGCCCCACTCCAGCCCGAACTGATAGGCCAGGCTGGCAGCCAGGATGGTGTAGGCCAGCTTCTCCTTCTGCCCGCCGGACTTGCCGCCCGAGTCAGAGTAGTGCTCGTGCTCGCGGCCGTCTTCACGCCAGCGCTCGCTGGCGGCAAAGACGAACCAGTTGCGCACGTCGGTGACCTTGGCGGTCCAGCGCCGGTCGGGCTCGGCGGTGCCGTCGCGGCCGCGAAAGCGTTCGATGATGCGTTTGACCTGAAGAAATTTGGCCTCTGAATATTGAGCGTCCTCTGACCCCGTCAGTGCGCCTTCGGTGCAGGCCCGCAGCTCGGTCTGGAAATCGCGCACATCGACGTCGGTGGCGAGCTGCGCCTCCAGCGCGATGAAGCGGCCGGGGTTGTAGTCGATCTGCGTGAGCGACTCGTTGATCCGCGCGATGCGCTCCTTGATGGTCTCGCGCTCGCGGTGCAATTGCGACTGGAAGTTGGCCACCTCGCGGATGGTGTTTTCGTTGAGCAGCTCTTTGAAGCGGGCCACGAAGCGCGGTAGGTCGTCGGCGTTCAGCTTGTCCAGCATCGTGCGGAATTCAGCGCCGGCGCCGACGCTAGCGTCGACTTCCTGCGTGTCAAGCTTGAAGGCCTCTTTGTATTCGACCATCGCGCGCACGATCTTCTCGCCGAGGCGGGCGAGCTTTTTGTCTTCGGCATCGATGTGCTCCTGCAGCCAGCGCCGCATGTCCTGCTCCCGGTTGTCGCAGGACTCGACGCTGAGCTGGTATTCGCCCAGCGCCGTGCCGCGCAGGCTGTCGATCACTTCGAAATGCGTTGCGTGCGTGCCTTGAGCGGGGCTGCTCAACACCTGCCGCGCCTGCTCGCGCAAAGTTTTGGCCTGATCCTGCTTCTCCATCGTGCGCGCCTGCTCGGCTTCGCGTGCTTTCAGCTTGCCGGCTGTGTCAGTCAGCGCGCCCTCCAAGGCCAGCACTTGCGCCGCCAATGTCTGAAGCAAGTCGGACGCGCCTTCGAGGCGTTGCTTTTCGTCGCACAGCGCGGCGACCTCGGTCGCACTGCCCTGCCAGTCGAGTTCGGCGTAGTCGCGGTACTCCTCCAACTTGTTCAGCGCCTGAAGCCGATCGCGGGCGCTTGCCTGCTCCTTCTGCAGTGCAGCGATCCGCTGGCCGGTCTCGCCCAGGCGCGCCTGCAGCACCTTCGCCTTGGATTCGAGCGCCGCGATCTTGGCCTGGTTGCTCCAGCCCAGCACATAGCGGCTGCGGTCGTCGATGCGGTGCCGGTCGTCCTTTTCGTGCCGCTCGCCGGGCGCCTTGATTTGCCCAGCGCGTGTGACGGCACGGCTTTCCCGGCGAAACTGATTCTGGCTCGTACAACAGGCCAAATCGAAACGGTGCACCAGCTCGCGCTCGAGCCAGCCGTAGAACGGTGAGTCGGGCTTGACCGCGAGCTTGCGGGCGAGCGAATCGGCGTGCAGATCTGGCGATTCGCTGCGCTGGCCCTTGCGCGCCGGCAGGACGCGAAAGTAAACCAGTCGGCCGTGAAGTTGCGTACGGTCCACCCACTCGCTGACCAGCGCGTAGTGCGCGTCGGGCACCAGCAGACTCAGGGCAAAACCGCGCATCAGTCGCTCCGCGGCACCTTCCCAGTCGCGTTCGTCGTCGCGCACCTGAATCAACTCGCCGGCATAGGGCATGTCGGCCTCGCGCAGGCGCAGCGCATTGCACAGTGCCGCGCGCATCGCTATCTGCTGCGCGTCGATGTTGGTGAGGCGCGCCCTCAGGCTGGTGATCTCTGCGGCCAGTTCATCGTGCTCCTGGCGGCCTTGAGCAAAGGCCACACCCAACTCGTTGAGTTCGTTCTGCACCACGCTTTCGCGTTCGGCCGCGGCCTCTCGCAGCGGCACGCAGAGTTGGCGCTGGGTCAGAAAGTCCACGGCACGATCAACCGCCAGCAGGCCCAGCGCGCGTCGCAATTCATCGTACCGCCGGGCCTTGTCGGCGCGCCGCTGCTGTTCTTGTTCCTTCTGCTTGATCTCCAGCGCCAGCCGTTCGATGCGGTCGCCGCCGTTGTCGGCAATGGCGAGCCGAAGTTCGCGTTCTCGCGCCTGCTGTTCACGTTGCTGAGCGGCCAGCCGCTCGATGTGGCTGCCGTGACGCGCCAACTCTTCAGCCAGGTGGGCCGAGCCGCGTATCCAGCAGGCCCGCCTTGAGCCCGGCGAAGTAGCTCTGCAGCGCCTCGCGGGCAGCGCGCAAGCGTTCCACCTGGCCCGCGAGTTCTTCGCGCCGCTCGCCATCGGCCACCAGCGGCTGCAGCAGCGCCACCTGACGCTGCGCCTTGAGCACCGCCTCGTGCGCGCGGTTCAAATCGTCGAAGTGGCCGATCAGGTCCCGCAACCGCGGCGCCACGTCGAAAGGCTCCAGCATGTGGCTGCGCACGAAGTCGGTGAGGTTGCCCACCGACTTCAGCGACACCGTCTGGTGGAACAACTCCAGCGCCTGGTCATTCTTGATGCCGAAGTGGCGGCGAAAGGACGCGCCATAGGGCGGGAAGCTGTCCTCAGGCGTCAACCCGCTGGCGCGCAGGCGCTTGCGGAGCTTGGCGATATCGGATCCGAAATCAGCGAAGTCCTCGGCAATGCTCAGTGGCCGCTCGGCCACGACATACAGCCGCAGCGGCTGGCCATTCGGGTCTTTCAGCCAGAACACCTGGGCCAGCGTCACGGTCTGGTCGTAGCCGGCGTTGTGGAACACGGCCAGGATCACTGAATAGTCGTTCGGTCCGCGCAGCGCCACCGGGCGTCCGGAGCCGCCTTGTTCGTTGCGCTCGGCCTTGTAGTGGCCGAGCACGTAGCTGCGCAAGGTGCGTTCACGCGCATCGGCCCCCGCGGCCTTGTTGTAGGCCACACGGTGGGCCGGCACGAGCAAGGTGGTCACGGCGTCGACCAGCGTCGATTTGCCCGACCCGATATCGCCCGTCAGCAGTGAGTTGCGGCCCTCGCAGCGCAGCGACCAGACGCGGCTGTCGAAGGTACCCCAGTTGAAGACTTCCAGGCGCTGCAAGCGAAAGCCCGCCAGCGCTTCGTCGGCCGCAAAGTCCAGCGCCAACGACTCATTCTTCATCACGCGACCCGCCGTCACCGCCGAGCTGCCCACGGTACGCCGCCAGGCGGGCATCGAACTCCGCCAGCCACTGGGCATCGACGAATGCCTTGATGATGCGCTGCACCTCGAACATCTGTTCCTGCCCGCGCAGGCGGCGCACGAACCCGAGATCGATCGCACGGTTGAGCTGCGCATCCACCTGGTCGATGAGCCGCGTCTGGTTGCTGCCTTCGGGCATGAAAACGCGCAGCATCTCAACCACTTGCTCGCGCGACAGGATCGGCCGCGTGTCGCTGCCCGCGGCGTCGAACTCAGCCAGCTTCTTGCGCAGCAACGCAAGCAGCAGGCTCACGCCAAACGACAGGGGCCGCCGCGCCACCAGCCGGGGCAGTTTGGGTGCGGCCGGATCGATCGCATCGGTGGTCTCGGGGCGTGAGCGCAGGAAGGCATAACCCTCGCCTTCATCGAGTGTGAGTTCGAGGCCGAGCACCGCCACATGGTCGCGCACGCGACCCTGCAGATTCAGCAGCGCGTGCCAGTGCGCGGCATCGTCGGCGCGGTAGGTCACGCCCTTAGCAGCGGCACCACCACGGCCGACAAGTCGCCCGCGGGGCTTGGTTGCGTTCACCATCCATGGTCATCGCGCGAAGATCACACGCGGCAAATGGGCCACCTTGTGCTGCCCGCTGCGCGATACCCAGGCCACGCTGTCCTGGACCGCTATCGTCAATTACCGCCCTGCCCGGCTCAGCTGCCAGACTGCAGATAGGCCATCAATTCGGCAAGACCTTTCTCCAATGGTCGGCCAGCCAGCAGTTCGGGCAGCGTGACCTGGGACCGCTGCTGCAGGTTCTGGCGCAGGTGCTGCGCCAATGCGGCTTTGTCGACGACGAACTGCAAAAACAGCGCCGCGGTGTCCACATCCTCATCGCCGGCGTCGACGGTCCTGGTGTCGAGCGCCAACTTGAACGGCGGCACGTACAGCGGGCGCTCCATCGGCAGCTCGATGGTGGCGTGAGGTGTCGGCGATCTGCAAGAAATCCCCCGCCGGAGGCTGCGTCGCGCACGGCCAGAGCGCCGGCCTCGATGCTGCGCAGGATGTCCATGATGCGGCGGTTCTCGAGGTAGGCTTGGTCGTCGAGGAAGCGGCGCAGCTGCTGCGACAGCAGGGCGACAGTGCGCTGGGCATGTTCGCCGGCCTCCAACCAGTCATAGTGAACTCGTTTGAAGCGCGGGTCAGGCGCCATCGCGGCCACCGGCTCCAGTTGCAGCACGCGATCCAGCAATTGGGTCAGCTCTTCCTGGCGCTCGCGCGACATCAGGAAGTCCCAGAACGCGCGAAAGCTGCGGCCCTGGTCGGATTCGGCGATCGAATCGCGCTCGCCCAGGATTTCCTGCAATAGCGCGCCCTTGCTGCCGTCCCACAGCGTGATGCGCTCGCGGACACGGCGGTCGAGGCCGCGGAAGTGGTGCTCCACCTCGCGAAAGTCAGCCAGCAGCTCGCGCGCGAGGGTAGCGAACTGCGTAAAGCGCTCTTTCAGCGCCGTGTCGCCCAGCAGCGGCATGTCTCCGGCCAGCACGCGCGCCATCTCGGCGTCGATCTCGTCGCGCTTGCGCTGCAACTCACGCGCACGGACGTGAGGGTCGGTTTCGCTGCCCTCGCTCATTTGACGCAGCAACTCAAACAGCGTGAGCAGGCGCGATTCGGTGCCTACGAAGCTGCGCTCGTTGAGCGTGGCCAGCCAAGCCAATGCACGCTCGGTGGCCGGCGTGAGGTCAAAATGCGGCTCGTCAGATCCCGGCGGGTAGAACTTGCGCAACCATGCCTTGTCATTGGCCGCCCAGTCGTTCAGATACTCCTGCGCTGGCTTGGGATAGAGGTTGGCGCCACGCTGCTCGCGCAGCGCATAGAGCGTATCTTCCAGCGCCTCGGCCAGGTCGGCTTGAGCGATGACGCGGCGGTTGGGCATCACAAACACCTGGTGCAGGAAACTCGCCACCAAGGCAGCAGACTCGGCGGCCAGCAGGCGCCATGCGGGATGCTGGCGCCGCAAGGCTTCGAGCGTGTCGATGTCAAGTTGCATGTGGCCGCCGCCAGACGGTTGCCGTCAAGGCGCGAACATGGCTTGCAAGGTCTGCAGCGTCGTGCCAAGGGTGGCTGGGCGCAGCGCACCCAAGCGCTTGACCAAGCGCATGCGGTCCAGCGTTCGGATCTGGTCCAGCACGATCAATCCGTGCTTGCCCTGGAACGTAAGTGCAATACGAAAATGTGCTGGCCGTGAGCCGGTAGTCATGGGTGCCACGATGACGGTGCGCAAGTGTGCGTTCATGTCGTCTGGCGAAACCACAACGCAAGGGCGTGTCTTCTGAATCTCGCTACCCATTGTCGGATCGAGTTGGGCCAGCCAGATCTCGCCGGTCTTCATCACCAGACCAGTTCGTTGTCGCTCTCGTTCGCGAACTCGGGCCAGACCAAACCGTCGTTGCCCAACCCGGCTAGACGGCGCGCGTCTTCAGCCCAGCCCTCGCGCGGGTTGCGACGAACGGGGCGAATCTCGATCACTCCTGCGCGCACCTGTAGGTCGGCCGAACCTTCGAGGCCCACCTGGTTCAGGATGGGCTTGGGGATCAGCACGCCTTGCGAATTTCCCATCTTGCGAATGGCTACTTCCATGATCGACCCCGGTACGATGTAGTAAGCACAATGGTAGCACTACGATGGTGCACGCCCGTCGGCTGTAGCGGCGCCGCATGAGACGAACCCGATGGGAGCTAACGCTGTGCGGCTGGACATGTGTTACCGGTCGCCCACAACCACCACACCTTTGCACCTACGCGAAGTGGATCGACGATGGGCGGAACGCGTTGGAGATGAACCTCCTGGAGGCGGCCATCGCAACGGACTTATCCCCGATTTATCCCAAGAAACGACGTTGATCGCCCAACGTGATGATTTCAAAGGATATTCTTGGGGTGGCTGATGGGACTCGAACCCACGACGACCAGAATCACAATCTGGGACTCTACCAACTGAGCTACAGCCACCGCAGCGCGGCCGATTATAGCGAGCGTGCCCTCGGCAGGTTCAGTTGGCCGGCGCCGACGCGGCGGCCGCTGCGACGGCATCGGTGTCGATCCTGACCTTGTAGCGCGCCTTCAGCGCGTTGTAATAGGCCTGCGCCTCGGCCGCGCCCCAGGCCTGCGCGTAGCGCGGCAGCCATTGTGCGCGTTCGGGTGCGTCGTCGGCCAAGGGCTTGAGCGCGATCAGGTGCACCACGGCATACCCGCTGTCGCCCAGATCGACGCCCAGCCACTGCGGCAATTTCGTGGCGTCGGCGCGCAGCACCGCGTCGACAAGCTCCCTCGGCTGCGACTGCCCGCTGGCGCGCGACAACAGCACGGCGGGCGGCAGCGCCGACGCATCGGCCCCGCCGCGCAAGGCGGTCAACTTGGCCAGGCCGGCCTTGTGCGCCGCAGCGGCGGCCTGCTCGGCAATGACACGCTCACGCACGCGCGGCAAGACCTCGGCCAGCGCCTGCACCCGCGCCGGCTGGTACTGCAGCACGCGCGCAGCAGCCAGTTGATTGGGCCCGACTTCGATGGCCTCGGTATTGCGTTTGTTCTTCACCGCATCGTTGCCGAACACCGCAGCCAGCAGCTTCGCCGACGCCATCGCACCAGTGGCCCCCGCGGCCGGTGTGCGCTGCACATTGGCGGTCTGCTTGTTCAGCTTCAACTTGTCGATCAGCGGCTGCAGGCTGTCGGCCTGCTCGTATGCCGTATTGGTGAACTGCTCGGCGGCCTCGGCGTACTTCTTCTGCGCCAACTGCTTGCGCACTTCGTCTTCGATCTCGGCGCGCACGGCATCGAACGGCTTCTTGTCACCGCCACGCACCGCGTCCAGGCGGATGATGTGGTAGCCGAAATCAGTCTCGACAACCTTGCTGATTTCGCCCGGCTTCATTGCGAAAGCCGCGTCCTCGAATGGCTTGACCATCGCACCGCGGGCGAAGTAGTCGAGATCGCCGCCACGCGACGCCGACGCCGTGTCACTGGAATTCTTCTTTGCCACCTCGGCAAACGAGGCCGGATTCTTGCGCAGCTCGGCCAGCAGGGCCTCGGCCTTGGCTCTGGCCTGCGTGCGTTCGGCGCTGGGCGCATCCTTGGCCGCACCGATCAGCACATGGCTGGCGCGTCGTTCCTCGGCCACCGTGTAGCGGGCAGCGTTCTCGCTGTAGTACTTGCGCAGCTCGTCCTCGGGCACACTGATACCGCCCTTCAAGGCATCGAGATCGAGCACCACGTACTCGATGCTGGCCTGCTCAGCGCTGCGGAACTGGGCTTCGTGGGCCTTGTGGTATGCGGCCAGATCGGCCTCGCTCGGGTTGAGGCCCGCAGCCTGGTCCTTGCTGTCGAAACGCAGTACCTGGGCCTCGCGCTGTTGCAGCAGCGCGTCGATGGCGCCGCGGCCCGGTGCGCCTGCGGGTGGCAGGCTATTGGTCACCCCGCCCAGCACTTGGCGCAACAGCAGGTCCTGGCGCAGACTGGCCTCGAAGCCTTCGGGCGATAAGCCCTGTGCACTGAGCAGCACTCTGTAGGCATCGACATCCAGGCTGCCGTCGGGTCGACGCAAGGCAGCCACCTGCGGTATGGACAGGATTTCGCGCTGCACCCGCTCGTCGCCGACCGAGAAGTGGGCACGATTCGCAGCCACCATCAAGACACGCTCGCGCACCATGCCGTCAAGGGCTTCACGCTTGAATTCCGGACTGTCAAGAATCGCCGCGTCGAGATTGGGCATCTGGCGGCGCATCTGCTCGGCCTGGCGCCGATGCGCAGCATCCCAATCGGCGCGTGCGATCTTCTGTCCGTCGACCCTGGCCACCTCCGCGCCGGACGGATCGTTGAACTTGGTGTAACCCTGCACGCCGAAGAATACGAACGACGGGAATATCAGCAACACCATCACGAAGAACAACACGCGACTGTGGTTGCGGATGAAGTCGAACATGGACCAGGTACCTCTTGCAAAAAGCAGCGCGCGGCAAGACGCCGCGCGTGGTGGGTGCTGACGGGCTCGAACCGCCGACCTACGCCTTGTAAGGGCGCCGCTCTACCAACTGAGCTAAGCACCCGGCCTGATCAAAGATCAGAAGCTGGGTGCTGCGGCGGCATCCCCCGCCGCCGCAGCCTTCGATCAAAGAGCGTCTTTGAGGCCCTTGCCCGGGCGAAACTTGGGCACCTTGGCGGCCTTGATCTTGATCGCCGCGCCGGTGCGCGGATTGCGGCCCGCACGTGCGGCGCGCTTGCTGACCGTGAACGTGCCGAATCCGACCAGCGACACGCTGCCGCCGCGCTTGAGCGTGGACTTCACGCCGCCAATCACGGCCTCCAGCGCGCGGGTCGCTGCGGCCTTGGAGATGTCGGCCTGATTGGCAATGTGTTCGATCAATTCAGACTTGTTCACGAAAGGGTCCCCTCGTTCGTCAGTTGGGTTGTCACCTGGAGTTCTGCTCGCGGGGTTGGTCGTTGCACCGACGACCAACGAGTTCATTAAATCCGTGCACCTTGCGGGTGTCAAGGCATCGTCGTTGGGAGCGCGATTCTATTCGCATTCAGCGCGCGCGCAGCAGCGCTTGTTCCACCGCTTGACCGACATCAGCCGTGTTTGCACGGCCACCCAAATCGGGGGTTCGAGGTGCTCCGCTTGCCGGATCGAGCACGGCCTCGATCGCCGCGACGACGGCATCATGTGCGTCGCGGTGGCCGAGGAAGTCGAGCATCAACGCAGCCGACCAGATCTGACCGATTGGATTGGCCACACCCTTGCCGGCGATGTCCGGTGCCGAGCCATGCACCGGCTCGAACAGGCTTGGCCACTGGCGCGTCGGATTCAGGCTCGCCGACGGCGCAATACCTATGGTGCCGGTGCAAGCCGGGCCGAGATCAGACAAGATGTCACCGAACAGGTTGCTGGCGACGACCACATCGAACTGCTGCGGACGCTGCACGAAATGCGCGGTCAGGATGTCGATATGGAAGCGATCGACAGCCACGCCTGGATACGCCTTTGCCATCTCGGCAACACGTTCGTCCCAGTACGGCATGGTGATAGAGATGCCATTGCTCTTGGTCGCCGATGTGAGTTTCTTGCGCGGCCGCTTCATGGCCTCCTCGAAGGCATAGCGCAATACGCGGTCGACGCCCACGCGCGACATCACCGTCTCCTGGATCACGACTTCGCGTTCGCTGCCCTCGAACATGCGCCCGCCGATGCTCGAGTACTCGCCCTCGGTGTTTTCACGCACGATCAGCATGTCGATGTCACCGGGTCGCAACGGTTGGCCATTGCGATCGACCAATGGGGAGCGAATGCCCGGCATCAGGCGCGCGGGTCGCAGATTGACGTACTGGTCGAACTCGCGGCGGAATTTCAGCAGCGAGCCCCACAACGACACATGGTCGGGCACGGTTGCCGGCCAACCCACGGCGCCGAACAGGATCGCCTCGAAGCCACCGAGCTGGGCCTTCCAGTCGTCGGGCATCATCTTGCCGTGTCGGGCGTAATAGTCGCAGTCGGCAAACTCGAAGGTCCTGGCGTCGAGCGCAATGTCGAAGCGGCGCGCCGCAGCGGCCAGCACACGCAGGCTCTCGGGCATGACTTCCTTGCCGATGCCGTCGCCGGCAATCACGGCAATGCGGTGCGCGTGGGTCATGAGTGGTTGTCTCCAAAAAAGGCCAGCATCTCGACCAGCAATTGCGCGGGTCGTTCCTCGGCAATATAGTGGCCGCAATCGAGCGCGGCGCCGCTGACATCGGTGGCTACATCGCGCCACAGGGCGAGCACATCGAAACAGCGTCCGACCACACCCTGCGCGCCCCACAGCACACGCAGCGGCATCTGTACACGCCGGCCGCGATTGCGGTCGATACGGTCGTGGTCGAGGTCTATGGTCGCCGAGGCGCGGTAGTCTTCGCAAATGGCTGTGGCGCTGCCGGCCATCGCGATGCAACGCTCGTACTCGGCCATGGCGTGCGGCGCAAAGGGCCCGAGACCCGCGAAACGACGGCCCATGCCCTCGCGCAGCCAAGCCCGTGGGTCAGCCTCGATGGCGCGTTCGGGCAGCGGTGCATCCTGGATCAGGAAGAACCAATGCCAGTAGGCGCGTGCGAAGGCCTCGGTCGTACCTTCGTACATCGCCAGCGTGGGCGCGATATCGAGCAGCATCAACCGCGACGGTGCATCGGGGTGATCCAGCGCCAGGCGATGCGCAACCCGCGCACCCCGGTCATGCGCGCAGACCGCGAATCGATGGAAGCCGAAGTGCTGCATCACCGCCACGGCGTCGGCCGCCATCGTGCGCTTGCTGTACAGCGTGTGGTCGACCGAGGCCGGCAATCGCGCACTGTCGCCGCGGCCGCGCAAGTCCATCGCCACCACGCTGAAGTGCCGCGCCAGCGGCCCCGCTACGGCGTGCCACATGGCCTGCGTTTGCGGATGGCCGTGCAGCAGCAGCAGGGGCGGACCGTCGCCACCGCGGCGCGCGCGCAGACGCACGCCATGGTGCTCGATATCGTGCAGCGTAAAGTCGTCGAACATGGCCGCCGTCATTGTGCAGCGCGACGATAGACGACCAACCAGACGCCGGCTGCGGTGAGTGCGAATCCCGCCAGCACGCTGGCACCCAGCGCTTCGCCGAACAAGAGCCAGGCCATCACCGCGGTGCACGGCGGCACGAGGTACATCAGGCTGGCTACGCGTGTGGCCGCGCCACGCTGAATCAACAAGTAGAGCAGGGAACTGCCGCCCAGGGTCAGCGCCAGCACTGACCAGCCCAGCGCAAGAAAGAGTTCACGATGCGGCTGCCACTGGCCGCCTTCGAGCCAGGCCAGCGGGGCCGTGACAAGCAGCGCGGCGGCGAGCTGCACCGCGTTGGCGGTGCGCACGTCGCAGGGCCTGACGAAGTGCTTCTGGTACAGCGTGCCGGCGGTGATAGCCAACAGCGCAAAGATCGACAGCGACAAATTGCCCGGAGTGACTTCGCCCATGCCAAGCTTGGGCCCAACCACCAGCATCAGGCCGCACAGGCCGAGCAGCAAGCCCGCCCATTGCCGCGCTGCCACGACATGCGCGCTGCCGCGGGTCGACAGCCACAAGGCCGTCAAGACCGGCTGCAAGCCGACGATCAGCGCCACGGTGCCGGCACCGATGCCCGACTTCACCGCGGCCCAGACCCCACCCAAGTAACCGGCGTGCATCAACATGCCGGTCACCGCCAGGTGCCCCCATTGCGCAGGCTCGCGTGGCCACGCTGCCCGGGCCATGCCGATCCAGACACCGAAGGCCAGTACCGAGAGCGCGTAGCGCAGGGCCAGAAAGCCCAAAGGCGGCGCATGCGGCATGCCGAAGCGGGCGACGACAAAGCCGGTGCTCCAGATCAGGACGAAGACCCCTGGCATGGCCGCCAGCAGCCAACGCTGCGAGTCAGCGGACCTTGGCACGGATCTCCGGCAGGGCCTTTTGCAGGTAGTAGACCATCGACCAGATCGTCAGCACCGCGGCGACCACGATCAGCAGCGTGCCCCATTGGTGGGTGTCGATGAGGCCGAACAACTTGCCGTCGAAGAGCAGGAACGGGATGGCCACCATCTGCACCACGGTCTTGACCTTGCCCAGCATATGGACCGCCACACTGCGGCTGGCCCCGATCTGCGCCATCCACTCACGCAGCGCCGAGATCGCGATCTCGCGCCCGATGATGACGAAGGCGATCAGCGCGTTGACGCGATCGAGTTGCAGCAGGATCAGCAGTGCCGCGCAGATCAGGAACTTGTCGGCCACCGGGTCGAGGAAGGCGCCGAAGGCCGAGGTCTGATTCAGCTTGCGCGCCAGATAGCCGTCGGCCCAATCGGTGATGGCCACGGCCACGAACAACACGGTGGCGATCAGGTTGCGTTCGGGCTCCGTCAGCGGCAGGTAGAACACACCGACGATGAGCGGGATCGCGACGATGCGGGCCCAGGTCAGGAGCGTCGGCAGATTGAAGAACATATGCCGATCGTAGCCGGTCTGGCCTGCACCGGGCTGACGCAGGTCGGGCTATGGGTCGAGCGCGGGCCAAGCCTCAATGCAGCGCACGGTAGATCTCCTCGGCCAGCGGCTTGGAGATGCCGTCGACGCTGGCCAGATCGTCGACACTGGCATTGGACACGCCGCGCACACCACCGAAGCGTTGCAGCAGGCGGGCGCGCTTCTTCGGACCGACACCGGCAATGTCTTCGAGCTGGCTGGCCCCCGTGCGCACGCTGGCGCGCTTGGCGCGCATGCCGGTGATGGCGAAGCGGTGCGCTTCGTCGCGGATCTGCGCCACCAGCATCAGGGCTGCGGAATCGGCGCCGAGGTAGACCTTGTCGCGACCGTCGGCAAAAACCAGCTCTTCGAGCCCGACCTTGCGGCCCGCACCCTTTTCCACACCGACGATCAGCGACAGGTCCAGGCCGAGTTCGGCGAAGACCTCGCGCGCCACCGCCACCTGGCCACGGCCGCCATCGACCAGCACCAACTCAGGCAGTCGCACCTGCGCGCTGCCGCTGCTCAGCGCCTCGGCCAATTTGGCATAGCGGCGCATCAGCACCTGGCGCATGGCGGCATAGTCGTCGCCGCCGGTGATGCCGTCCACGTTGTAGCGGCGGTATTGCGCGCTCTGCATCTGGTGGTTCTCGAACACCACGCAGCTGGCCTGGGTCGCTTCGCCGGCCGTGTGGCTGACATCGAAACACTCGATGCGCAAGGTATCGAGATCGGCCACCTCGAGCGCCAGCGCATCGGCCAGTGCGCGCGTGCGCTCGCGCTGCGAGCCCTCTTCGGCCAGCAATCGCGCCAGCGCGATCTGCGCCCCGTTGACGGCCATCTCGAGCCATGCGCGGCGCTGCTCGCGTGGTTGCTGTGTGGCAATGACCTTGACGCCGCTGTGCGCGGCCACTGCGTCGAGCAAGGCCTGGTCGACCGCATGGCTGGTCAGCAATTGCGGCGGCACGAAACCGTCGAGGTAATGCTGGGCGATGAAGGCTTCGAGCACATGCACTTCCGGCGCCGTGCCCTCGGCCACCGCTGCGGCATCTTCGACATGGGTCGGGAAGTAGGCCCGGTCGCCGAGGTGTCGGCCACCACGCACCATCGCCAGATTGACACAGGCCCGCCCGCCCTGGGCCTTGACGGCCAGGATGTCGACGTCCTTGTCGATCGCACCCAGGCTGCTGGCGTCAACCGCCTGCTGGTGCAACACCCGAGCCAGGGATTCGATCTGCTTGCGCAGCTCGGCCGCTTGCTCGTATTCGAGCCGCTCGGCGTGGGCCATCATGCGCTGCTGCAGATCGTCGAGCACGGCCTCGGTGTCGCCGCGCAGGAAGCGTTCGGTGTCGGCCACGTCGCGGGCGTAGTCGTCGACCGAGATCAGGCCCACGCAAGGCCCCGTGCAGCGCCGGATCTGGTACAGCAGGCAGGGCCGCGAGCGATTCGCGAACACCGTGTCCTCGCAGGTGCGCAGGCGAAACACCTTCTGGATCAGGTGGATCGAGTCCTTCACCGCCCAGGCGCTCGGGTAGGGGCCGAAGTAGCGGTGCTTCTTGTCGACAGCGCCGCGGTAATAGGCCACGCGTGGAAAGCTTGCCGACACCAGCTTCAAGTACGGGTAGCTCTTGTCGTCGCGAAACAGGATATTGAAGCGCGGGCTGAGCGCCTTGATCAGGTTGTTCTCCAGCAGCAGCGCCTCGGCCTCGCTGCGCACCACCGTGGTCTCGAGCCGCGCGATGCGCTCGACCATCAGGCCGATGCGTGTGCCGGCATGGTCTTTCTGGAAGTAACTCGAGACGCGCTTTCTCAGATTGAGCGCCTTGCCGACGTAGAGCACCGCGCCTGCCGCATCGAAGTAGCGGTAGACACCCGGCCGCTGCGGCAGCGCAGCCACCTCCGCGAGCAGGTGTTCGCGGCTTTCGGGCGTCGTCGTTTCGCTCATGCGTCGCAATTATCGGTGTCGATAATCGCCCCATGCATTGGGATATCTTCTGCCGCGTCATCGACAACCACGGCGACCTGGGTCTGTGCTGGCGCCTGGCCGCCGAACTCGCTGCGCGCGGCGAAACCGTGCGCTTGTGGGTCGACGATTCGTCCGCGCTGGCCTGGATGGCGCCGCACGGCGCGCCCGGGGTCAGCCTCGTGCACTGGGTCGAGGCGCCACCGGAGTTCGAGCCTGGCGAGGTGGTGATCGAGGCCTTTGCGTGCGACCCGCCGGTCGAGTTCGTCGCCCGCATGGCCACGCAGCCCCGGCCGGCGGTGTGGATCAATCTCGAGTACCTCAGCGCCGAGCCCTACGTCGAACGCTGCCATGGCCTGCTCTCACCGCAACAACAGGGGCCCGGCGCCGGCCTGAACAAGTGGTTCTACTACCCCGGCTTCACGGCGGCCAGCGGCGGTCTGCTGCGCGAAGCCCACGCGCTCGACCCGGCCACGCCGTCGTGGCTGGCGACACAGGGCTTGCCGTGGAACGAGGGCGAACGTCGCGTCAGCCTGTTCGCCTATGGCGACGCACCGCTGCGCGAACTGTTCGAGCGCCTCGATGACCGACCCACGGTGATCTTGCTGGCGGCAGGTGCGGCGCAAGCGCCTGCGCAGGCGCTGTTCGACGACCACGGCCGCCGTGGCCGCCACCTGCGCGCCCATGCCCTGCCCTGGCTGGACCAGCCCGGCTACGACCAGTTGCTGCGCGCCTGCGACATCAACTTCGCCCGCGGCGAGGATTCGATCGTGCGTGCGATGTGGGCCGGCGCGCCGTTCGTGTGGCAGATCTATGCCCAGGCCGATGCCGCCCACGCCGTCAAGCTGGAGGCCCTGCTCGACCGCCTTGCCGCGCATAGCGACCCGGGGCTGGTCGCAGACGTACGCCAGTTGTGGCGGGCCTGGAACCGGCTGACCGACTGGCCGGCCGCGCTGCCGGCCGCCGAACCATGGCGCGCGCTATGCCTGGATTGGCGCCAGCGCCTGGCTGAACAGAGCGACCTGACGAGCCAATTGCTGGGCTTCGTGGCCGCGAGACGGTAGAATTGCGGGCTTTGCGCAATGCCGTCCGACACGCAGCTGCGCTTTACTTTCAACACCGCCAGACACCATGAAAACCGCTCAGGAAATCCGCGCCGGCAACGTCATCATGCAGGGCAAGGATCCGATGGTCATCCTCAAGACCGAATACAGCCGCGGCGGCCGCAACTCGGCCACCGTGCGCATGAAGATGAAGAACCTGCTCAACGGCTCCGGCGCCGAGCTGGTGTTCAAGGCCGACGACAAGATGGAGCAGATCGTGCTCGACAAGAAGGAGTGCACCTACTCCTACTTCGCCGACCCGATGTACGCCTTCATGGACGCCGAGTACAACCAGTTCGAGGTCGAATCCGAGAACATGGGTGACGCCATCAACTACCTCGAAGACGGCATGCCGGTCGAAGTCGTCTTCTACGACGGCAAGGCGATCTCGGTCGAATTGCCGACCTCGGTGGTGCGCGAAGTGGTCACCGAGCCGGCCGTCAAGGGCGACACCTCGGGCAAGGTCATGAAGCCGGCCAAGATCGCCACCGGCTTCGAGATCGCCGTGCCGCTGTTCGTCGAGAACGGCGACAAGATCGAGATCGACACCCGCACGCACGAGTACCGCAAGCGCGTCTAGCGCCTGCGGCACGACGGACAGCGGGCGCTGGTGCCCGGTTTCGATGCGGGGCCGGCGCTGAAGTGAAGACCACACCCATCATTGCCGCCACGGTCGACTTCAGCGACCCGGCCGTTGCGCGCGCGCCCGCCTTCGACGACCTCTACCACCCGAAGAGCGGCGCCTTCGCGCAGGCGCAACAAGTCTTTCTGGCCGGCAATGGCCTGCCCCGACGCTGGCATGGCCGCGAGCGCTTCACGATCCTCGAAACCGGTTTCGGCCTGGGCAACAATTTCCTCGCCACCTGGGCCGCTTGGCGCGACGACCCGGCGCGCTGCGAGCGCCTGTTCTTCGTTTCGATCGAGAAACACCCGTTGTCGCCGCCCGACCTGGTGCGTGCGCACGCAGCCTCGCCGGCACCCGAACTCGCGCGCCAGTTGATCGACACCTGGCCGCCGGCATGCTGCAACCTGCACCTGCTCGATTTCGAAGGTGGTCGCGTGCGGCTGCTGCTGGCCTTGGGCGACGTGCAGGCCTGGGCGCGCGAACTCGTGGCCCGTGTCGACGCTTTCTACCTCGACGGCTTTGCGCCGGCGCGTTGTCCGGCGATGTGGGACCGTGCGGTGTTCGCCATGCTGGCGCGTCTGGCGGCACCCGACGCCACCGCCGCGACCTGGAGCGCCGCGCGTGCGGTTCGCGACGGGCTGCAGAGCGCCGGATTCGTGGTTCATGCGGCGCCCGGCAGCGGTGGCAAACGCGACATCACCTTGGCTCGCTACGCGCCGCGCTTCACACCCCCTGCACCGCCGGGCCGGCGGCTGCCGGCGCAGGCACCGAGCAATGCCTTGGTGGTCGGTGCCGGCCTGGCCGGTGCCACCACCGCGCGCGCGCTGGCACTGCAGGGCATAGCCTGCACCGTAATCGACCGCCAGGCCGAGCCCGCCGCCGAGGCCTCGGGCAATCCCGCCGGTCTGTTCCATGGCGCGGTCATGGGCCACGACGGACCGCACGCACGACTGCTGCGCGCTTCGGCGCTGGTGGCTGAAACGACGCTGCGCGCGGCGCTGGCCCGCGGCGTGTCCGGTGGCATCGACGGATTGCTGCACATGCAAGATCATTGCTCGCTGCCGGCGATGCAGGCGCTGCTCGAGCGCCAAGCCCTGCCGCCGCGCTACGTGCAAGCCGCATCGCCGCAGAGCGGGTCGCAACTCGCCGGGCTGAGCCTGTCGCTGCCGGCCTGGTTTTACCCCGGCGGCGGCTGGGTCGACCCGGCCGCGCTGGTTCGCGATGCGTTGGCCACACCGGGCGTCACCTGGCGCGCTGCGACGACCGTGCAGCGTATCGCCCGCCACGGCGATACATGGCAGTTGTTCGATGCCAACGACAGCGCCTTCGCCGAGGCGCCGCTGCTGGTCCTGGCCAATGCCGACGACGCGCTGCGTCTGGCCGCTTTGCCGTCCGAATGGCTGCGACGGCAACGCGGCCAGGTCAGCTACGGCCCGCATGCCGTGGCGGTCGCACCACGCATCCCTGTGGCCAGCGGCGGTTATGTGCTGGGGCTTCGCGATGGCCGATGGCTGTTCGGCGCCAGCCGCCAGATCGACGACATCGACGCCCGAGTTCGCGACAGCGACCACCGCGACAACCTGGCCAAGGCGGCACGCTTGCTCGGCGACCTGGCGCTGCCGGATCTGGCCGCACTGCAGGGTCGTGTCGGTTGGCGCGCCGCCAGTGCCGACCGCCTGCCGCTGGTCGGCGCCGCAGCCGACCCACGCGCGCCCCGGCCATCCCGCGCCGATGCCCCGCGCCTGCTGTCGCGCCAACCCGGCCTGTGGCTGCACTGCGGGCTGGGTTCGCGCGGGTTGACCACCGCCACGCTGTGCGCCGAGTTGATTGCCGCCCAGGTCAGCGGCGCGCCTTGGCCGCTCGAGGCTGACCTGGCCGATGCCGTCGACCCGGCGCGTTGGCTGTTGCGCTCCGGGCTTGCACCAATGTGACACGCAGCGCAATGCGTCGAGACTGCGCGGGTCGGGTTCTACCCTCACTCCAGGAGTTCTCATGAAGTTGCTCAAAGCCGCCGTCACCATTGCCATCGGTGCGATGCTCGCGTCGGGTCCCGCATGGGCGCAGGACAAGACGCTGCGCCTGTTGACCTGGGCCGACTACGCGCCCAAGGCGGTGGTCGATCAGTTCACCAAGGAGACCGGCATCACAGTCGAGATCACGCTGTCGAACAACGAGGAGATGATCTCCAAGCTGCGTGCCACTGGCGGCGCGGGGTTCGATCTGGCCCAGCCGTCGCAGGACCGCATCACCGGGCCACAACAGGAATTCGGCATCTACAAGCCGATGGACTTGAGCAAGCTCAAGACCGAGCTGTTCATTGCCTCGATGCTGGACGCGACGAAGAAAAATACGACCCTGGCCGGCAAGGTCTACGGCCTGCCGCACATCTGGGGCACGGACGGCCTGGTGGTCAACACCAAGCTGGCCAAGATGGCCGACTACAGCGACCTGTGCAAGGCCGACTACAAGGGCAAGACCGCAGTGCGCCTGAAGCGACCCACGCTGCTGGCCTTCGCCTATGCCGCCGGCAAGGACCCGTTCGCGCTCTATGGTGACGCCAAGGCCTACAGCGCATTGATGGACGAGACCGGCAAGACGCTCGCCGCCTGCAAAGGCAATCTGAAGTTCTTCTGGGACAACAAGGACCAGTTGCTGAACGGCATGCGCTCGGGCGAGATCGTCGGCGCGATGATGTGGGACACCGGCGGCTGGAAGCTGAACGGCGAGAAGGCGGAAATCCAGTACATCGCCCCGAAAGCCGGCGCGATGGGCTGGATCGACACCTTCGCGATCCCAGCCAAGGGCCGCAACGACGCTGCGGCCTATGCCTGGATCAACTTCAACATGCGGCCCGACATCGCAGCCAAGGTCGCCACCTCGGCCGGCAACTTCACCGCTTCCAAGGGCGCAGATCAGTTGATGGACGCCAAGCTGAAGGCACAGTTCGCCGCCAGCTTCCCTGAAGCGGCACTGAAGAACATCCGGTGGTACCCCGCCGTGCCGGCCGGCATCGAAGAAATCGAAGGCCGAGTGCTCGACCGCATCAAGGCCGCCAACTGAACGACGTCACCGCCGACCTTACGGTCGATTGCGTCGTCAAGCGCTTCGGCGGCCATTTGGCCGTCGAGGCGCTGTCGTTCGAGGTCGCGCGCGGCAACTTCTTTTCCATCCTCGGCCCTTCGGGCTGCGGCAAGACGACGTTGCTGCGCATGATTGCCGGCTTCACCTCGCCTGACGAGGGCGAAATCCTGATCGGTGGGCGCCCCATGCGCGGGGTGGCGCCGAATCGGCGCCCGGTGAACATGGTGTTCCAGCACCTGGCGCTGTTTCCGATGATGAACGTCGGCGACAACGTGGCCTACGGCCTGACGCAACGCGGCGTGGCGCGCAGCGAAATCACGCGGCGCGTCGGCGAGATGTTGGAGCGCGTCAGTCTGCCCGGTGCGCAGGCCAAGCGCGTCGATCAGCTCTCCGGCGGCCAGAAGCAGCGCGTGGCCATCGCGCGCAGTCTGGTGCTGGAACCCACGCTGCTGCTGCTTGACGAACCGCTGGGCGCGCTCGACCTGAAGCTGCGTGAACACATGAAGATCGAGCTGAAGCAATTGCAGGCCGCTTTCGGCACCACCTTTGTCTACATCACCCACGACCAGTCCGAAGCCTTGGTGCTGTCCGATCGCGTGGCAGTGATGAACCGCGGCCGCTTCGAGCAGGTCGGTTCACCGCAGGCCTTGTACTACGAGCCACAGACCCCATTCGTGGCCGGTTTCGTCGGTGCCAACAACCGATTCACCGGGCAAGCCACGGCGGTCGATGGCCAGTGTGTCACGATCGCCAGCAGCAGTGGCCTGGTGTTGCAGGCGCGGGCCGTCGGGCCGATAGCGGTCGGCGCGCAGGTCGAAGCTTTCGTCCGTCCGGAAGTCGCGATCCTGGCCCGCGACGAGGCCGAACTGCCGGCTGGCCTCCCGCGCTACCGCGGTCAGGTTGAAAGCGTACTGTTCGACGGCGCCAGTTCGGCCGTGCTGCTGCGCGAATCGGGCAGCCAGGGCGAAATCCGCATCGCCCTGCCCCAGACCGGGCGCTTCGCCGACCTGCGCGCCGGTGAAGTCGTAGCCTTTGCCTTCGATCCCGAACGCGCGGTGTGCTTCGCGACCCCGCCATGACAAGCGACGCGGGCGACGGCGCGCTGCGCTCGCGCCTGCTGTTGCTGCTCTTGCTGGCCCCGGCCCTGTTGTGGCTGGTCGGCCTGATCGTGCTGCCGCATGTCGAGCTGGCGCTGCTCTCGCTGCGCTCTCGCGTCGCGCCGCGGGTCTACGAATTCAGCCTGCGCCAGTTCGGCACGTTCTTCGGCGAACCGCTGTACTGGCACACCTTCGTGCGCACAGCCGTGATGTCGATCGTGGCCACGGCCTGCACGCTGCTGCTCGCGTTTCCGATCGCCTGGACGGTGGCCAAACTGGCGCGCGGCCGGCCGCGCGCGCTGTTGTTCATGCTGTGCATGATCCCGTTCTGGGTCAGCGAAACCGTGCGCACGTTGGGCTGGACCATCCTGCTGCGCGAGTCGGGCGTACTGCCGGGCCTGCTGGTCTGGGCCGGCCTGACGCCTGCCCCACCCGAGCTCCTGTACCACGACGCGACCATCCTGGTCGGCCTGGTCTACACCTCGATTCTGTTCATGGTCGTGCCTCTGATAGGTGCCCTGGACACGCTGGATGATTCGCTGATCGAGGCCGCTTACAACCTGGGCGGCAGCGGGCCGTCGATCCTGCGCCGCATCGTCATCCCACACGCCGCACCGGGCATCGTCGCCGGCTGCATCGTGGTCTTCATGTTGACGCTGGGCAACTACCTCACCCCGACGCTGCTCGGCGGCAAAAACTCGCTCTGGTTCACCGAACAGATCTACACCCAGTTCATCACCCGCTTCAACTGGGAACAAGGCGCAGCCTTCGGCTTCCTGCTGCTGATCCTGTCGACGTTGATCGTCTGGCTGGGCCTTAAGCTCAGCGGTCAACGCTTCGGCGACGTCATGAGGCGTACATGACAACCTGCTTGCGGTGGTCCCCTTTTGGCTGGTTGCAGTTACTCGCGGATGTCTGCTCATGCGTTGGTCCTGCGCGTCGCGGCAGGCGGCACCCGGCAGGGGCTCATGGTGGGGTGGTCGGCGCGCTGCGCCGACTGCGCTGCGGTGCTCGGCCTGGGGTCGCGCCGCACAACTCGCTTCGTTCGCTGCGCTCACTGCGCTCAAACAGGTGCGGCGAGTCAGTCTACGAAGCGCGCTGCGCGCGCCGACCCCAGGCCTGTGCTCCTCGCCACCCCACAAATCGCCCCTGCCGGGTACCGCCTGTCGCGAAGGCCACCGGGGTTGGTTACCCAAGCGAACACCACGACTGTTCCCGCAAAGGCGCGCCCGGGCAGGCGGCAGCGCGCCTGCGGGGCGCCGAGGAGCGCAGGCCTTGTCGCCCGCGCGCGCAGCGCGCATCGTCCTCTGACTCGTTGCACCTGTCTGAGCGCAGCGAACGAAGCGAGTTGTGCAACGGGGCCACAAGGCCGAGCACCGCAGGGCAGTCGGAGCGAAGCGCAGACCGCCACGCCGAAGCGCTGCCGCCTGCCCGGGCGCGACTTTGCTGCGCCGCGCCCGGCAATGAGCGGCTGCTGAAATGATCGCCTCGCTGCCTCGTGCGCCCTGGTTGCGCACCGCGACCGTGCTGTATGCGCTGGCGTTTTTCGCCTTCCTGTTTCTGCCGTTAGCAGTGGTGGCGGTCTTCGCATTCAACGATGCCCCCTACCCGGCGCCGCCCTGGCGCGGATTCACGCTGGACTGGTTTACAGGGCATGGTGCGGGCCGAGTCGGCCTGTTCGCCGATGCCGACCTGCTGGGCAGCCTATGGACCAGCGTCGTCGTGGCGGCCTGGGTCACTGTGCTGTCGGTCCTGGTCGGTACCGCCAATGCATTCGTGCTCGAACGCGCGGTGTTTCGCGGCAAGGCCGCACTGTCGCTGCTGATGCTGGCGCCGCTGGTGATCCCGGGTGTGATCCTGGGCATCTCGATCCTGGCCTTCGCCAGCCGGCTGGCACAACTCGCCGACGATCTGTTCGGTCTCGAACTGGGATTCCTGCGCCCCGGGCTGACGCTGGTGGTGTTGGGCCAGTTTTCCTACATCGTGTCGATCGCCACGCTGACCATCGCGGCGCGGCTCAAGCGCTTCGATACCACGCTGGAAGAGGCGGCCTTCAACCTCGGCGCGTCGCGCGTCGCGGTGTTCACACCATCATTTTGCCGTACCTGCGCCCGGCCCTGCTCGGCGCTGCGGCGATCTCGTTCCTGATGTCGTTCGAGAACTTCAACACCACGCTGATGCTGGTCGGCTCCGACCCGCCGCTGACGGTGATGATGTACGGCCGCATGCGCGAAGGCGCCAGCCCGGTGCTCAACGCGGTCAGCCTGTTCCTGATGCTCGGCTCGGCCGCACTGGCGCTGGCCTTGATGCGGCGCGGCAGCGCCGACACGCGCTAGCCGGGCTCAGAACAACAGCCGCTGCACGCCCGCCGCCGTGCCTAGAAGACACACACGCGCCCGGTGGCGCGCGAAGATGCCGACCGCGACCACACCCGGCCACTGGTTGATCTCGGTCTCCAAGCCCAGCGGGTCGGTGATCGCCAGCCCATGCACGTCCAACAGTGGATGGCCGTTGTCGGTGATCACGCCTTCGCGTTGCACCGGCCGGCCACCGAGCGCGCGAAAGCGCCGCGCCACCTGCTCGCGCGCCATGGCGATGACTTCGACCGGCAGTGCGAACTTGCCGAGCACGGCCACACGCTTGCTTTCGTCGGCGATGCAGACGAACTGCTCGGCCAGGTCGGCGACGATCTTCTCGCGCGTCAACGCCGCGCCGCCACCCTTGATCATGCAACCCTGGCCATCGATCTCGTCGGCGCCATCGATATAGACCGGGATGCGTTCGACCTCGTTGGCCTCGAAGATGCGAATGCCGAGCGAGCGCAGCCGCGCGGTGCTCTGCACCGAGCTCGACACCGCCCCGTTGATGCGGTCGCGCACGGTGGCCAGCGCGTCGATGAATTTGTTGACCGTCGAGCCGGTACCGACACCGACCACCGAACCGGGCGGCACGAACTCCAGCGCCGCCTGACCGACCAGGGTCTTCAACTCGTCTTGGGTCATGCCGCGGCCTCGATAGCTTTGCGAGAATGGGCTGAATTATGGCTTTCGTCCCCTATGCCCTGACCCGCCCTTTCTTGTTCGGCCTCGACCCTGAAGCCGCCCATGACCTGACGTTGTCAACCATCGCCCGCTTGCAGCACACACCGGCACGGATGCTGTGGCGGCAGCCTCGTATCGACGATCCGGTCACCGTCGCCGGTCTGCGTTTTCCGAACCGCGTCGGCCTGGCCGCCGGCCTGGACAAGAACGGCCAGTGCATCGACGGTCTGGGTGCGATGGGCTTTGGCTTCATCGAAGTCGGCACCGTCACGCCGCACGCGCAACCCGGCAACCCCAAGCCACGCATGTTCCGCGTGCCGGACGCACAGGCGCTGATCAACCGGCTGGGCTTCAACAACGCTGGGCTGGACGTCTTCGTCGCCAACGTGCAGCGGGCCACGGCATTTCGCAAGGCGGGGGGCATCCTCGGCCTGAATATCGGCAAGAACGCCACCACAGCGCTGGCCTGCGCCGCCGACGACTACCTGCTCGCGCTGAGCGGCGTTTATGCGCATGCCGACTACATCGCCGTCAACATCTCGAGCCCGAACACGCAGAATCTGCGCACGCTGCAGAGCGACGAACAATTGCAGTCCTTGCTCGGCCTGCTCGTCGCCCGCCGCGCCGAACTCGCACGCCAGCATGGCCACAAGCCGATCTTCGTCAAGATCGCACCCGATCTCGACGGCGAACAAATCAAGATCATCGCGACCATCCTCCTGCGCAACGGCATCGACGGCGTGATCGCGACCAACACCACGGTGTCGCGCCACGGCGTGCACCAGCTGCCCAACGGCCAGGAGACAGGGGGTCTGTCAGGAGCGCCGCTGCTGGCCGGCAGCAACCGCGTCATTCGCCTGCTGCGCAGCGCATTGGGCAAGAACTACCCGATCATCGGCGTCGGCGGCGTCATGAGCGCGGCTGACGCGTCAGGCGAAAGTCGAGGCCGGCGCCGACCTCGTGCAGATCTATACCGGTCTGATCTACAGCGGCCCGGCACTGGTGCCGCAGGTGGCTCAGGCCTTGAAGGCCTGAAGCCTCAGAGCGCCTCGCTGCAGCGCGCAGGCTCCGGCGGCAGCAGCCACAACAGGGACGCCGTGACCAGGGCCAGGCCCGCCATCACGCCGAACAGGGTGGTGAATCCTGCCGCTTTCACCACCGGTCCGAGGGCCCACACGGCGCTCGAACTGATGGCCAGCGAGATCGCCAGGCGCATCCCGGCGACGCGGCTGCGCATGCGGTCGTCGACAAAACGCACGATCGTGGCATCGTTGAACGGGATCGCACCGAAGATGAAGATCATCGAGCCCAGTAGAGCCAGCCAGGCCCACCAGCCCGGCGCAATCGCGGCCAGGGCCAGCATCGGCGCCTGCGCGAGCACGATCGCCATCCACAGCGGCTTGAGCGGATAGTGGTCGATCAGGCGGCCAACGACGACCTGGGCCAACGAGGCCATTGCATACACGGCGCCCAGCAGCAGGCCGATGGTCGATGGCTCGCCCGCCAACGATGCCAAGCGTTCGCCAAGCATCTGGCCGTTGCCATTGGTCGTCAGGTTGAAGGCCAGGCCACCCGAAGCCGAGCTCATCGTCATCACCGCGAGCACGCGAGCGAGATCGGGTCGGGTCAGCAGCACGCTGGCCTTGCGCGTGCGCCGTGCGGGCGCCTCGGTCTCATGCGGCACACGCCACCAAAACAGCAGGCCCAGACCGAGGCAGGCCAGGCCCGGCACCGCAAAGGCCGCGCGCCAGCCTGCATGCTCGACCAACAGGCCGGTGACCACCGCCGCCGCCGCGATGCCCAGGTTGCCGGCCAGGCCGTTGACGCCGATGGCAGCACCCGGCCTCTGGGCATGCTGCACCAGCATCGGTATGCCCACCGGGTGATAGATCGACGAGAAGGCGCCCATCACGGTCAGCGCGGCGGCGAGTTGCCAGGGGCCTTGCGTGACGGCAACCAGCAATGCCGACAGGCCCATGCCGAAGAAAAACACCAGCATCATCTGGCGTCGGCCCCAATGATCGCCGAGCCTGCCGGCGGGCAGCGAGCCCAGGCCGAAGAGCAGGAAGGCGCCGGCACCGTAGGGCATCATGTCCTCCCAGCGCAGGAGGCCGAAGTCCTGCGCGATCGCGGCCACCGCCGTCGCGAAGATGAGCAGGAAGAGGTGATCGATCGCGTGCGCGATGTTCAGCAGCAGGGTGGTCGAGCGGTGCATGGGGGTCGCGGTTGCGTGCCGGTAATGAAGCAGGATTCTCCCGTGCTTTGAATGCCCCATCGCGGCCTGGATCGGCGTGTTGCTGTCGTACCATCCGCAGAGCTTGGGCTGCGGCCCAGACCACCATGAACTCCCTTGTCATTGCACTGCGCGCCATCGCACTGGCCGGCCTGCTGGCCGCCGGGGCTGCGGCGCCGCAGACCCTGCCGCTGCCGCCGACGCTGATCCGACTGGACAGCGAGGCCGGCGCGCAGTTGCTGCTCGACAGCCAGGCACGCCGCGCCTACTGGCCATTGAGTGTGCATTTCCTGACGCAGAAGAATCAGGCGTATTGCGGTGTCGCCAGCATGGTGATGGTCCTCAACGCGCTGGGTGTGAAGGCCCCGCCGGCGGCAGGCTACGAGCCGTTCGCCACCTTCACGCAGGACAACCTGCTCAACGAACGCACCGAGGCCATCCTGCCGCAGGCCACCCTCGTGCAGCAGGGCATGACGCTGACCGAACTCGGGCGCATCCTGGCGTCATACGCGGTCGCGGTGCGAGTCACCCATGCCGACGACGACGGCCTCGATCGATTCCGCCGCTCGGCGGCGAAACAGTTGGCTACGCCGGGGGGCTACGTGCTCGCCAATTACCTGCGGCGCGCGATCGGACAGGAAACGGGTGGCCACATCTCGCCGCTGGCGGCCTATGACGCGAAGAGCGACCGCTTCCTGATCCTCGATGTGTCGCGCTACAAATACCCGCCGGTGTGGGTCTTCGCGCCTGAGCTCTACGCCGCCATGAATACCGTCGACAGCGACAACGAAGGCCGTCGTCGCGGTTACGTGATGATCGGCCCCTGAGGCGCTCAGTAGCCCAGCGCCAGGCCCGAATTGCGCCGCGGGTCGTTGGCGCCGTAAAAGCGGTTCATGCCCAGCGGCTTGCCGCCCAGCGTCGGCGCACCGACCAGGATCGCGGCCAGATGGTTGGCCGGCTGCGGGCCGACGAACTGATGGCCCTTGGCTTCGAGCAAGCGACGCGTATCGGGGCTGAGCGCGAAGTTCTCGACGTTGGTCGCCTCGGGCAGCCACTGCTGGTGAAAGCGCGGCGCATCGACGGCTTCTTGCACGTTCATTCCATAGTCGATCACGTTGACGATGGTGTGCAGCACCGCAGTGATGATGCGGCTGCCGCCCGGCGTACCCAGCACCATGACCGGCTTGCCGTCCTTGCTCACGATGGTCGGGCTCATCGAGCTGAGCGGCCGTTTGCCGGGCGCGATCGCATTGGCCTGGCCTTGCACCAGGCCATACAGGTTGGGCACACCGATCTTGGCCGTGAAGTCATCCATCTCGTTGTTCAGCAGCACACCGGTCGAGGGCACGGTGACCTTGGCGCCGAACCAATCGTTGAGCGTATAAGTGACCGACACCGCATTGCCGAATTTGTCGACGATGGAGTAATGCGTGGTATTGCTGCCCTCGTGCGGTGGCACACCGGGTTTGATGTCCTTCGAGATGCCGGCCTTGGCCGGGTCGATCGCGGCGCGGATAAGTCCGGCATAACCCTTGTCGAGCAGGCGCGCCAGTGGGTTGTTCACGAAGTCGGGGTCACCGAGATAGCTGTTGCGATCCATGTAGGCGTGGCGCATGGCTTCGATCTGGTAGTGCACGGCCTGCGCCGAGCGGAAACCCAGTTCCTTCATCGGGTAGCCCTCGAGCACATTGAGCATCTCGCAGACGATGACCCCGCCCGAACTCGGTGGCGGCGCCGAAACGATGTGGTAGCCGCGGTAATCGCACTCGACGGGTGCCAGTTCGCGCGTCCGGTACTGGGCGAGGTCGGTCTGCGTGATCAGGCCCTTGCCCGCCGCGCTCGCCGCCGCTATGGCCGTTGCCACGGCGCCCCTATAAAAGCCTTCGGCCCCCTGATCGCTGATCAGTCTGAGCGTCGCTGCCAGATCCTTCTGCACCAATTTCTGGCCCGGCCGCAAAGGGTTGACCCTGGTTCAGGAAGATGGCACCCGAAGCGGCGTCTTTCTTGAAGTCGGCGCTGGCGGTGAGGAGCAGGTCTACGTCACCCTGTTCGAGCACGAAGCCCTCCTGTGCGTAGCCAATAGCCGGCGCGATCAGCGCCCTGCGCTGCAGGGCTGCCGTACTTGGCCAGCGCCAGCTCCAGGCCATGCACAGTCCCCGGCACGGCCACCGCGAGGTGACCGTTCGTGCTCAGACCTTTGATGACGTTGCCGTCCTTGTCGAGGTACATGTCGGCGCTGGCCGCCAGCGGCGCCTTTTCCCGAAAGTCGAGAAAGGTCTTGCGGCCATCGGCGAGCTGGATGGTCATGAAGCCGCCGCCGCCGAGGTTGCCGGCTGCGGGGTAGACCACCGCCAATGTGTAGCCCACGGCCACCGCAGCATCGATGGCGTTGCCACCGTTCTTCAGCACGTCGACCCCGACCCGCGTGGCCAGGTGCTGGGCCGTCACGACCATGCCATTCTCTGCCGCCACCGGAGCGACCGAGGCCGCCTGTGCGGCGACCAATGCGATCGTCGTCGCGAAGGCGACGAGCGCCCTGCCAAATCTGCGTGAATTCATTGCCCGCCTCGCAATAGCCAAGGCTGGTGATGCTACGCCTGCGTCAATGCAGGGTCACACCGGTCTTGCTCTGCAGTTCTTCGCGCGTCACCCCAGGCGCCATCTCGACCACCTTCAGCCCGCGCGGCGTCACGTCGAGTACCGCCAGGTCGGTGATGATGCGGTTGACCACGCCGACACCGGTCAGCGGCAGCGTGCAGGCGGGCAGGATCTTCAAGTCGATGCTGCCGTCCTTCTTCTTGGCCACATGTTCCATCAGCACGACCACCTGCTTCACGCCGGCCACCAGGTCCATCGCACCACCCATGCCCTTGACCATCTTGCCGGGAATCATCCAGTTGGCCAGGTCACCCTTTTCGCTGACCTGCATGGCACCCAGGATCGACAGGTTGATCTTGCCGCCGCGGATCATGGCAAAACTGTCGTGGCTGCCGAAGATGCTCGAGCCGGGGATCGTGGTCACCGTCTGCTTGCCGGCGTTGATCAGGTCGGCGTCGACGACATCGTCGGTCGGGAACGGGCCGATGCCGAGCATGCCGTTCTCGCTTTGCAGCCAGACCTCGATCTTCGGATCGACGAAGTTGGCGACCAGGGTCGGCAGGCCGATGCCGAGGTTGACGTAGTAGCCGTCCTGCAGTTCCCGCGCCGCGCGAGCCGCCATCTGATCGTGAGTCCAGGCCATGATTACGCCCCCGCCTTCTCGGTAATGGTTCTTTTCTCGATGCGCTTCTCGGGGTGCGCATTGAGCACGATGCGGTGCACGTAAATGCCCGCCAGGTGCACGCTGTCGGGCGCGAAGCTGCCGGTCTCGACGATCTCTTCGACCTCGACCACGGTCACCTTGCCGGCCATCGCCACGGCCGGATTGAAATTGCGCGCGGTCAGACGGAACTGCAGGTTGCCGCTCTTGTCGGCGCGCCAGGCCTTGACCAGCGACACCTCCGGAACCAGCGCACGCTCCATGACATAGGTGTGGCCGTCGAAATCGCGCAACTCCTTGCCCTCGGCCACCATGGTGCCGACCCCGGTGCGGGTGAAGAAGGCCGGGATGCCGGCGCCGCCGGCGCGCAGCTTTTCGGCCAGCGTGCCCTGCGGCGTGAATTCGAGTTCGAGTTCACCGGCCAGGTACTGGCGCTCGAACTCCTTGTTTTCGCCGACATAGCTCGAAATCATTTTCTTGATCTGCCGCGTCTCGAGCAGCTTGCCCAGGCCGAAACCGTCGACGCCGGCATTGTTGGAGATCACCGTCAGCTGCTTCACGCCACTGGCCTTCAGCGCCTCGATCAGTGCCTCGGGAATGCCGCACAGCCCAAAGCCGCCCACAGCCATCAATTGCCCGTCCTTGACGAGGCCGTCGAGCGCGGCCTTCGCGCTCGGGTAGATCTTGTTCATCCGCGTGGTCTCCACATGAAAAGCCGGCGTGCGAGCGTACTACGTAACCCATTACGTAGTCGTTACGTAGAATTCAGTAATCGACCAAGCGCCCGACGCATGACCTTGGATTACCGCATCGCCTTCGACCTCGCGCCGATCGGCCTGGTGTTGTCCAAGGACCGACTGATGCAAAGCTGCAACCTGCGACTGCTGGCCATGTTCGGCGCAACGCGCGCCGAGCAGCTCAATGGCCACAGTTTCGAGCTGCTCTACCCGACCCACGACGAGTTCGAACGCACCGGGGCGCGCATCGTCGCCAGCCTCGACCAAGGCGGCTTTTATGCCGACGAGCGCATCATGAAGCGGCTGTCGGGCGAGTTGTTCTGGTGCCATGTCTCGGGTCGCGCGCTCGAACCCAGGCATCCGCATGCGGCCGGGATCTGGTGTTTCGAGGATTTGTCGGCGCGGCGCCGCGTCGGCACCGAGCTGACCGCCCGCGAGCGCGAAATCGCCGCCCTGCTCATCGAAGGCCTGACCAGCAAGCGCATCGGCCACCAACTCGCCATCAGCCCGCGCACGGTCGACGTCTACCGCGCCAGGCTGATGCGCAAGTACGGCGCCTCGACCACACCCGAGTTGGTCAACAAGCTGCTGTCATGACCTGGTCGATCGTCGCCCGCGATGAAAACGGCCGCTTCGGGGTCGCGATCGCCAGCCGCTTTTTCGCCGTCGGCGCGCTGTGCGTGCATACGCGGCGCGGCGTCGGCGCATTGGCCACGCAGGCGTTGCTGAATCCCTTGTACGGCCCGCGTGGGATGACCCTGCTGGCCGAGGGCCACAACCCGACCGAGGTCGTCACCGCCCTGACTGCGGCCGATGCCGGCCGCTCGCAACGGCAAGTGCACGTCATCGGCCGCGGTGGCGTCGGCGCCGCCCATACCGGCGCCGCCTGCGTCGACTGGTGCGGCCAAAACGTGGGCGACGATTTCAGCGTCGCCGGCAACATGCTTGCCGGCCCGCAGGTGCTGCAGGCCACCGTTGCCACGTTCCTGAGCCATGAGGGGCAGCCGCTGGCGCAACGCCTGATCGCCGCCATGGCCGCCGGTGAGGCGGCGGGCGGCGACAAGCGCGGCAAGCAGGCGGCCGCGCTACGCATCCACGGCGACGAGGACTACGCCGAACTCGACCTGCGCGTCGACGACCACGCCGAGCCGATCGCCGAATTGCAGCGTCTCTACGACGTCAGCCTGCAGCGATTCCAGCCCTTCGTCGCCTGCCTGGCAGGCCGCAGGGATGCGGTCGGTGAACTCGACCGCTCCCGTATCGAAGCCCGCATCGAGGCCTTTGCGAAGGCGCGCGCAATGGCCTCGAAAGAGCCCTGACCGGCGCCCGCCTACTTCACCAGATCGGCGCCGGCCTTGCAGGCGGCCGCGTCTTGGTCTCCGGTACCGCCGCTGCAACCGATGGCACCGATCAGCTTGCCACCTTCGACCAGCGGAAAACCACCGGGCGACGCAACCAGCGTCGGATCCAGCGTTGCCACGTAGGGGTGGCCGGTCTCGAAGGCGTTGTAGAAGGCACGTGACTCACGACGGAAACGCGCCGCCGTTCTAGCCTTGCCTTGCGCGATGTGGCCCGAAGCAATCTGCGAACCGTCCATGCGCGAGAAGTGAACCAGCTCGCCATGGGTATCGACCACGGCAATGTTCAATTTCCAGCGATGCTTGGTGGCCTCGGCCTCGACCGCGGCGATCAGCTTCTTGGCGGTCTCGAGATTGATCGGCATGCCGTAGGGGATATCGAACGGAGTCCCGTCCGCCGTGCCACCGGCAGCCGGCGGCGCCGCAGGCGCTTGAGCCTGGGCTCGAGCGCCGATCAGCGCAACGACGCAAACCAATACAGATTGCCAAACAACTCTACGCATTTGCTGTCTCCATGAATGTGGTTGTCGCCATCACCGGGTTGGCGGGCAATGATTGCTCACGGGCACGGCACCACCAGCACCGCTCCAACTCCCGAAAGTCGCGCGCAGTATAGGTGTGCAGCCCTGTCGCCTGCTACAGTTTGTCGCCCGACCAGATATCGAGTGCCCATCGGATGCGCGTCGACGAACAGCCCACCCGCAGCATCCGCCCGGCACCCGGACGCGACGCGGTCCTGGTCATCGACCAGCGCTGGCTGCCGCACCGCTTCGTCATCGAAAGCCTGGCCGACGCGGCTGCCGTCGAGCGTGCGATCCGCGACATGTGGGTGCGCGGCGCGCCGCTGATCGGTGCCACCGCCGCCTACGGCATGGCGCTGGCTGCCAATTCCGATGCGGGTGACCGAGCGCTGCAGGCCGTGGCGGCCGCATTGGAGGCGGCACGACCGACAGCGGTCAATTTGGCCTGGGCCGTGCGGCGCGTGCTGCGCTGCCTGCTCGCCCTGCCGCTGGCCGATCGCGCCGGCGCCGCGTGGAGCGAGGCCGACGCCATGGCCGAGGAGGACGTGCGGGTCAATGCGGCCATCGGCCACCATGGCTTGGCGCTGATCAACGCGATCGCCGCGCGCCGGCCAGGCCCGGTGCAGGTGCTGACGCATTGCAACGCGGGCTGGCTGGCGACGGTCGACTGGGGCACCGCGACGGCGCCGATCTATCAGGCCCATGCAGCCGGTGTCGCACTGCACGTCTGGGTCGACGAGACACGGCCGCGCAACCAGGGCGCGAGCCTGACCGCCTGGGAGCTCGCTCAGGAACGTGTGCCGCACACCGTGATCGTCGACAACGCCGGCGGGCACCTGATGCAGCGCGGCCAGGTCGACCTGGTGCTCGTCGGCTGCGACCGCGTGACGGCGCGCGGCGACGTCTGCAACAAGATAGGCACCTACCTCAAGGCCCTGGCCGCACACGACAACGACGTGCCTTTTTACGTTGCGATGCCGAGCTCCACATTGGACTCGTCGCTCGACGACGGCCTGGCCGAGATCACCATCGAGGAACGCCCGGCGCGAGAGGTCACGCACCTGACCGGCCAGGCCGCGAGCGGCGAACTGGTCGAGGTTCAGCTGATGCCCGCGGGCTCGGCGGCAGCCAACCCGTCGTTCGACGTGACGCCGGCCCGGCTGGTCAGCGGCCTGATCACCGAACATGGCATCGTGGCGGCCGAAGCGGGCGCCCTGCGCAGGCTGATGGGACAAGCATGAGCCGCACTTTGCATGACGAGAGCGAGATCCGCGAGCACGTGGTGGCCGCGCTGCGCCGGCTCGATACCCTGGGCCTGAATCGCGGCAGCACGGGCAACCTGAGCCACCGCCTGGGCGCGGGCATGCTGATCACGCCGACCGGCATGGGCGCCGACGACCTTCAGGTGCAAGACCTGGTCTGGCTCGGCGACGACGGCGTGTGCCGCGGCGCCTGGCAGCCCTCGTCGGAGTGGCACTTCCATCAGGCGGTCTATGCGGCGCGGCCCGACTTGCAGGCCATCGTGCACACGCACTCGGTGCATGCGACGGCACTGGCCTGTCTGGAGCGCGGGCTGCCCGCCTTCCACTACATGGTCGCCATTGCCGGCGGAGACAGCGTGGCCTGTACGCCGTACCACACCTTCGGCAGCCAGGCGCTGTCGTGCGCGGTGACCGAAGCGCTGCGCGAGCGTAATGCCTGCCTGTTGGCCCACCACGGCCTGGTCGCCGCCGGCGCTTCGCTGAGCCAGGCGATGAAGATCGCGATCGAAGTCGAGGCCCTGTGCGAGACCTACCTCAACGCCTTGGCAGTCGGCGAGCCGAGGCTGCTCAGTGCCGCGCAAATGGCCGAGGTGATAGAGAAATTCCGCAGCTACGGCCAGACCGCGCGACGCTGACACTGAATTGACCGCCAAAGCGCATCAGTCGCGAGGCGATCGGCCCGGGTCGAGGCTGGCTCGCTCATAGGCCGGCACGGCATCGACCAGGGCCGTGATGTCGGCAAAGCGCTGCGGCCGCAGCAGCAGCTCACGCGCCAGCGCCAGAGCGCCCGCCTGCGCATGTGCACGCTGCGCGAGATCCTCGATGCAGACGAAGTCGGCCACCGGCGCAAAGCCGACGATGCGGCGAATGATCTTGATCGCGGCGAAGGCCAGCGTGTCGGCGTAGATCCGCCGGACATAGTCGCGCTGGATCCGGGCCAGCTGTTCCTGTGCGGCCTGGTCGGCAAAGTGACTCCGCGGAAAAGCGTCGTCGAGCCCGACATGGGCAGCCCAGTGGCCGCAGAACTGGGCGTCGAAGCGCTGCCAGAACGCCACCACCTGGTCGAGGATCCACTGGCGATAAGGCCCTGTCGCAGCCGGCGCGCCGCCATGACCCGGCTTGGCGAACCAAGCCATCAACAGGTTGGCGATGAAAGCGCCGGTATCGAAGCCGATCGGGCCCAGGCTGGCAAATTCACCGTCGATGACCCGGGTGTCCTGCTCGGTGACCATCACCGACCCCGTATGCAGATCACCGTGGATCAAGGCCTGGGTATGGGTGAGGTAGTTCAATCGGTGGCCGGCGACCGCGGTCTTCAGCGCCAGGTCGTTGCGCAGCGCGGCCGCCCAGTCGTCCAGCCAGGGCGCGGCCCAATCATTGCGCGGCGCATCGAAATAGGGGTCGCTGAACACCAGGTCGACCGTAATGCGCTGCAAGGCCGTGTTGCGGGAAAACAGGGCCAGGTCTTCGCATTTGCGCTCGAAGGGGTGGGCCAGGTCGGAGGTGTAGAAACAGGCCGCGGCCACGAAGTCGGCCACGGCCGGCGCGGCTTCGGGATAGGTCCGGCCCTGGATCAAACCCTGGCGCAAGATGATGTGCGGCTGCAGCCTCTCCATCACGATGAGCTTCAATACCGGGTCGAAGTGCAACCACTGCGGCACCAGCGCGCCGACGAGCGGCTCGACGCGCTGCATGTAGGCGCTTTCGAAATAGGCGCGTTCGATCGGCAGCGGCCAGCTGGACCCGGCCACGCGGACCCAGGGCAGCGCCTGCTTCACGCAGACGCCGCCCTGCGGCCCGTCGACCAGGAACACCGCATTGATGTTGCCATCCGCCACGTCGCGCGCGCGCCAGGCGCTGGCATCGCCGCCCAGCACGGCGCACAGGGACGGCACCTGCGCGAGCACAGCGACGATGTCGCTGGCATGCAGCACGCGGTACTCGGTCGCTGGGGTGTCGGTCATGGTGCTGGAACGGCAAGGGGCGCTGCACATTCGGGGCCCTGCGTGGCGGCAGGCCCCACCCGAAAACCTGGCCAGTGTAGGGCGCGCCGCCAGCCTCTTCGGTGCGGCCTGCGCCGGTCAGCGCCGCCGCGCCACCAGGCCGATCAGCGCAGAGCGGCCGCGGTGGCGGCTGCCCTCGGCCATCTCGGCCTCGTAATCACGCAGCTCGACGATCTGCAAGTCGGCAAAGGCCTCGCGCAGCAACTGCGGCGTGTACAGGTGCGATGCATGCGGCGGGCCACCGGTGCCGTACTCCAGCTGCTTGGGGCTGTAGCCCTGCAGCACCAGCGTACCGCCGGGCTTCAGGCTCGCCACCATGCGCGCAAACAATCGCTGGCGCTGGGCAGGGTCGGCGAACTGGATGAAGATCGCTGCCACACCGTCACAGCAGCCCTGCGGCCAGGCATAGGATTCGCAGTCGGCGACGCTGTAGTTCACCGCCACGCCCTGCTGCAGCGCCAGCCGTCGCGCCTTGGCCACCCCGACCTGGGCGATGTCGAAGGCGTCGACCACCAGGCCCTGCCGGGCCAGCCACACGCTGTTGCGGCCCTCACCGTCGGCCACGCACAGCACGCGGCCGCCGCGCGGCCAAACGCCGGCGTGCTCCTTCAGCCACAGGTTGGGCTCGGTTCCGAACAGATATTCATCGCCCTCGAAGCGGCCGTTCCAGGTCGCGGCGGCATCGGCGAATGCAGTCGAAGGCGGTTGGCGCATGGCATAGGCCCGGGCAGCAATGAGACCCGCATTCTGGCCCGTGCGGCGGTCGAGCATCGATGACGGATAGCCCCCGCGTACCAGGCCCGTCACCCGCGCGCTGTGGCGCGTCGGGTCAGAACATCGGCTCGGTTTCCAGCAGTCCGTCGTAGAGCTTGCCGAATGCGGCGTTGGATTCGCCGTTGGCAGCGGGAAACTGGGCGCGCACGCTTGGTGGGAGTGCGGCCAGGGCTTTGTCGGCGGCATCCTTCTGCGCCACGGCCGCCGCCAGCGCACAGGCGCTGTGAATCGCCAAGTCGAGCGGTTTGGGCGCATCGGCCAGGGGCCGCACGGTATTGCCTATCGTGTCCGCGACGGGTTGTGGAAAGCCCAGGGACTCGACCCACAAGGCGCCCACCGTCGGATGGTCGATGCCGAAGGCGTCCATCTCGATGGCGGCAAGCTCGGCGCCGCGAACCACCGCGAACCCCGTGAACATGGCGTTGGCGATGTCAGGGTAGCTGCGGCACAGGATCAGGTGTCCGGTGGCATGCAGCAGGCCGCAGACATAGGCCTCCTCCGGGTCGGCCGCCAGGCGCGGTGCCAGCTTGTTGGCGGCGATCGCGGCCACCAAGGCGTCACGCCAGAAGATCCGCAAGTCGATGCCCGGGACTTCCTCGAACGACGACGCGACGCCGCAGCTCACGATCAGACGGTTGAGGGCCAGGATACCGATCGCCGCGACGGCGGCATCGATCGACGCCACCGAGCGCTGGCCGCCGAAGATCGACGAGTTCGCCACGCGCAGCACTTTCGCGCTCAGGATCGGATCCGCGGACAGCGCTTCGCCGATCGTGCGGAAATCGACATGCGGGTCGCGCAAGGTAGCGATCAGGCGCTGCACGACGCGCGGAATCGTCGGCAACTCGACACGACCGGCGGCAATGTCTTCGATGAATCTGGGTGTGCGGGCGGCACTGGCCTCTTTCTTCACCTCGGGTCTCTTGCGCGGCTCGAGCGTGAATGCTGGGATATAGCCTTGTGTCATGTCAAAGGGTCTTTTCGGCAGCGGCAGGGGCGGCCACAAGTGTTGACGATGTATCGGCCGCCGGCACGTGTATCAGCATCGTAAAGTGAGGCTTTCTTTGCGGATCATCGCCCTGCATTGCAGTGCCCGGTGACGGGCCTGTTGCAATTCGCAGCGCTAGCGACGCCGTCTCGCCTGGCTCAAAGTTAGCCAGCCGGGTCACAGGCAAGAAACACGAGGTCGTTCGATGCCAGGCGGCGGCGGCACGGCGCAGGACACTGCGGCTTCACTTCGGCGCCAGCGCACCCACATAGCGCTCGGCCAACGTTATCCATCGCTCGAGGTCTGCGCCGTCAGCCGCCTCGGCGCTGACCCACACGAAACCCCGCATCGGGCGTCCCGTAATGTCCATCGGTCGGGCCCCCGGCCGCGACAAGGCTTCGGCCTCCAAATCCTTGCCGATGCGGAACATGTAGCGCCCGACCTCGACCCCGCACAGCATGTTGCCGTTGAGCATCCAGCAGTAGCCACCGAACATCTTTTTCTCGATGATGTCCTTGCGCGTCTGCAATGCGGCGCGCATGCGTTCGGCAAGATGCGGGTCGTAAGCCACCGCGCAGGCCGCTTTCAGGCGCTTGCGCCCGGCGTCGATCGGTCTGCGACGGAGCGATACGCCAAGGCAATGAGCGGCGATACGATCGCAAACTGCAGGATGGTGAATGACGTCTCCAGCAGCAGGAAGTCCGGCACCGAAGACATCCGGTACTTGGCGGCGACCGGCAGCACCGCGAACGACCAGGCCAGCGCGCCGAAGCAAAGGCCGAATCCTGCGGCCCCGCGCCACCATGAAGCGCCGCGGTTGCCGAACAAACGCGGGTAGGCCCAGGCGAACAGCAGAGCCTGGATCGCCATCGATGCAAGCCCCAAGGGAATGATCACCTCGTCGCGGTACATCGCCAATTGGTGATAGCGGTCGGCAAAGCTCACCAGATGCCAGAAGTAGCCGAGCGGGAAGGTCGGCAGCAGATAGGCCAGCACCGCCAGCCAGAACGACTTGTTCATGATCGAAGCCTCCTGAGGAGTGCTGAGAGACGCAGCGCACAACGTGTCTTGGTTGGCACGCCGAGCAGCACCCTCAGTTTACGGTTTAGCTGGGCGACGAGCGCATCGCGTCGGACATCCTGGCCGATCGGCTGCGCAAGCTGGAAGACGCGGGGATTGTCGACAAGCGCCGCGACCCGTCGGATGCCAGACGATTCGTCTACAGGCTGTCTGGCAAGGGCATCGATCTGGCCCCCGTCCTGGTCGAGCTGGTGATCTGGTCGGCCCGGCACGAGGCCACCGACGCACCGCCCTCCGTGCTGCGCGCCATGCGCACTGATCGCGCGGCGTTCATTGCGGGGGTTCGCAAGCGCTGGCGTGAATTGAAGTAATCCGGCTTCCGAGCGTCCGATCGCGGACCGTCGCGTTGATACGATCGCATGTCCCCGTTGCAATCGAAGTCCGGCCCTTCGCGATGTTGTCGCCCCATGCTCCAGCGATCGGCTGCAGCGCCCTGGAACCCAATTGACGCCCCTGCTCGAAGTCCGCAATCTCCACACCCGCTTCGCCACCGATGAGGGCGAGTTCGCGGCGGTGAATGGCGTGGGCTTCGAGGTCCAGGCCGGGCGCACGCTGGCCATCGTCGGCGAATCGGGTTGCGGCAAGAGCGTGACCGCACTTTCGATCATGGGCCTGGTGCCGCAACCACCCGGGTCTATCGTGGCCGGCTCGTCGATACGCTTCGAGGGCCGCGAGTTGGTCGGGCTGCCGGCGCGCGCCATGCAAGACCTGCGCGGCAATGGCATGGCGATGATCTTCCAGGAGCCGATGTCGTCGTTGAATCCGGCCTTCACCATCGGTGAGCAAATCGTCGAAGGTCTGCTGCGGCACCGGCCAATCACGCGCGCCGAGGCCACTGCGCGCGCACTGGCGATGCTGGAGACGGTGCGCATACCGGCGCCGCAGCAGCGCTTTCACGAGCATCCGCACAAACTTTCGGGCGGCATGCGCCAACGGGTGATGATCGCGATGGCCCTGGCCTGCGAGCCGCGCTTGCTGATCGCCGACGAGCCGACGACCGCGCTGGACGTGACGATCCAGGCCCAGATCCTCGACCTGATGCAGCGCCTGCAGCAGGAATTGCGCACCGCGATCATCCTGATCACGCACGACCTGGGCGTCGTCGCCGAAGTGGCCGACGAGGTGGTGGTGATGTACGCCGGCCGCGTCGTCGAGCAGGCGCCGGTGGGCGCCCTGTTCGAGACGCCGCAGCATCCGTACAGCGTGGGCCTGCTCGGTTCGATCCCGCGCCTGCACGGCGAGCAGCGGCGCCTGGCCTCGATCGAAGGCCAGGTGCCGAGCCCGCTGCGCCCGCCCGCCGGCTGCCGCTTCGCCGAACGCTGCCCGTTCGCCGACGCCAGATGCCGCGCCGAGTCGCCACCATTGCGCGCACTGGGCGCCGGCCATGCGTCGGCCTGCTGGAAGGCACCGCTCGATGCCGACGCCTTGCTCGCAGAGCGCGCGCAAATGGTGCCGGCGTGAGCAGCGTTTTGCTCGAGGTCGACGGCCTGGTCAAGCATTTCCCGGTCCGGCGCGGGCTGTTCGGTCGCATCAGCGGCGCCGTGCGTGCGGTCGATGGCGTGAGCTTCACGCTGGCGGCCGGGCAGACCCTGGGCGTGGTCGGCGAGTCGGGCTGCGGCAAGTCCACGCTGGGGCGATTGGTGCTGCGCCTGATCGAGCCCAGCGCCGGAAGCGTGCGCTTCGACGGTACCGATCTGGGCCAACTCGACGCCACCGCGTTGCGGCAGCGGCGACGCGCGATGCAGATCATCTTCCAGGACCCGTTCTCCTCGCTCGACCCGCGCATGACGGTGGGCCAGATCCTGGCCGAACCCTTGCTGCTGCACGGCCTGCACCGCGGCCGCCACGGCGCGCGGGTGGCCGAACTGCTGCACACGGTGGGCTTGGGCGCGGAACACGCGCAGCGCTATCCGCACGAATTTTCCGGCGGCCAGCGCCAGCGCATAGGCATCGCACGCGCGCTGGCCGTCGAGCCCAGGCTGATCGTCTGCGACGAGCCGGTGTCGGCTCTGGACGTTTCGGTGCAGGCGCAGGTGGTGAACCTGCTGCAGGACCTGCAGCAGCGCTTCGGCCTGGCCTACATCTTCATCGCGCACGACCTGGCCGTCGTGCGCCACATCGCCACGCAGGTGGCGGTGATGTATCTCGGGCGCATCGTCGAGTGGGCCGACAAGCGCAGCTTGTTCGCCGCACCGCGACACCCGTACACGCAGGCCCTGCTGTCGGCGATTCCGGTGCCCGAGCCGGGCGGCGCGCGGCAACGCATCCTGCTCGCCGGCGACGTGCCGAGCCCGATGACGCCGCCAGCGGGGTGCCACTTCCACACCCGCTGCATTCATGCCGAGCCGCGTTGCGCACAAAGCGTGCCGGCGCTGATCGACAATGCCGGCCACGCGGTGGCCTGCCATCGCTGGAACGAGATCGCCGCACCGCAGTCGTTGCGGCCCGCCGCGTCGGCCAATCCGCGGCTGGCGCGACTGCAGTCGGCCTTCGCCCCCTGATCCGCCACCCGAGGAGAACCCCGCCATGAAAACACCGCACCGTTTCGCACTGGCTGCGCTGCTGTTCGCCGCGATGTCGGCCACGCAGGCCCAGCACCTGAGGGTCGGCCTGGCCGAAGACCCCGACGTGCTCGACCCGACGCTGGCCCGCACCTTCGTTGGCCGCGTCGTCTTTGCCGCCCTGTGCGACAAGCTGCTCGACGTCGACGAGAAGCTGGCCATCGTGCCGCAACTCGCGCAGAGCTGGGAATGGTCAGCCGACAGCAAGGCGCTGACGATGAAAATCCGCCCCGGGGTCACGTTCCACGACGGCGAGAAGCTCGACGCCGCGGCGGTGAAATTCAACCTCGAGCGGCACAAGAACATGGCCGGCAGCAACCGGCGCGGCGAACTGGCGCCGCTGGCCAGCGTCGATGTCGTCGATGCGATGACCGTGAGGCTGAACCTGAGCGCGCCGTTCTCGCCGCTGCTGGCGACCCTGGCCGACCGCGCCGGCATGATGGTGTCACCCAAGGCAGCGCAGGCCGCGGGTGACAAGTTCGGCACCAAGCCGGTGTGCTCGGGGCCGTTCAAGTTCGTCGAGCGGGTGGCGCAGGACCGCATGGTCTTCGAGCGCTACGACGGCTACTGGAACAAGGCCGCGATCCACTTCGACAAGATCACCTACACCCCCGTCGTCGACGCCACGGTGCGGCTGGCCAACCTCAAGTCGGGCCAGTTCGATTTCATCGAGCGCGTGGCGCCGTCGGACATCGAGAAGCTGCAGGCCGACAAACGCTTCAAGGTGGCGCGCATCACCGAGATCGGCTACCAGGGCATCACCATCAACATCGGCAAGAGCGAGCAGGCACAGAAGAACCCGCTCGGCCGCGACGCACGGGTGCGCGAAGCGTTCGAACTGTCGCTGGATCGCCAGGGCCTGGCGCAGGTGGTGATGGACAACGAGGCCACGATAGGTAATCAGTGGGTGGCACCGAACAATGCCTACTACGCCAAGAACGTACCGATCCCCAAGCGCGACATTGCGCGCGCCAAGGCGCTGCTGAAGGAGGCCGGCGTGCCGAACCCGAGTTTCACCTTGATGGCGCCGACCACCTCGGACGCGCAGCGCCTGGCGCTGGTGATCCAGGCGATGACGCGCGACGCGGGCTTCGACGTCAAGATCCAGGCCACCGAGTTCGCCACCTCGCTGAACCTGGCCGACAAGGGCGAGTTCGAGGCCTACGCGCTGGCCTGGAGCGGGCGTGCCGACCCCGACGGCAACGCCTTCAGCTTCCACGCCTGCAAGCAGCCGCTGAACTACGCGGGCTACTGCTCGGCCGAAACCGATGCCTTGCTGAACCAGTCACGGACGCTGCGCGATGCTGCCGAGCGCAAGAAGGCCTACGAACAGATCGCCGCACGCGTGCTGAAGGAGAGGCCCATCATTTATCTGTACCACCGCAACTGGCTGTGGGCCTACAACGCCAAGCTGGTCGGTGTGCGCGGCGTGCCCGACGGCTTGCTGCGCGTGACGGGTCTGAAGATGGCACCCTGACGCTCGAGCTTCGCACCCATGCTCGAATACCTGAGCAAGCGCCTGGCGCAGATCGTGCCGACGCTGGTCTTCGTCTCGATGCTGATCTTCGGCCTGCAGCAGCTGCTGCCAGGTGACCCGGCGCAGGTGCTCGCCGGCGAGGAGCAGGACCCGACGGTGATCGCCTACCTGCGCGTCAAGCTGCATCTGGACGAGCCCTTGCCCGTGCGTTATGCCTACTGGGTCGGCGGCGTGCTCAAGGGCGATCTCGGCGAGTCGATCCGCACCCAGCAGCCGGTGCTGGACCTGGTGTTGCAAAAGCTGCCGGTAACGATCGAACTGGCGGCCATTGCGATGACGATCGCGCTCGTGATCGGCGTGCCAGCGGGGATCGTTTCGGCCGTGGCGCGCGGCAGCTGGTGGGACAGCGCGGCCAACCTCTTCGCGCTGTGGGGCATCTCGACGCCGAACTTCTGGCTCGGCATCTTGTTGATCCTGCTCTTCTCGGTGCAGCTCGGCTGGCTGCCGGCGTCGGGCTACGTCAGCCCGTTCGAAGACCTGCGCGCCAACCTGGCCGCGATGATCATGCCGGCCTTCGTGCTCGGCAACGCGATCGCCGCCGTGCTGATGCGCCACACGCGCAGTGCGATGCTGCAGGTGCTGTCGTCGGACTACGTGCGCACCGCGCGCGCCAAAGGCCTGCGCGAGCGCGTGGTGGTGCTCAAGCACGCCCTGCGCAATGCACTCACGCCGGTGATCACGCTCGGCGCACTCGAACTCGGCACCCTGCTGTCGGGCGCCGTGCTGACCGAACAGGTGTTCACCATTCCCGGCTTCGGCAAACTGATCGTCGACGCCGTCTTCAACCGCGACTACGCAGTCGTACAGGGCGTCGTGCTGGTGACCGCCACGGCCTACATCACGCTGAACCTGCTGGCCGACCTGGCGTACTTCGTGGCCAATCCGCGGCTGCGATGATGCGTGCGTCAAGTTCACTTCGGCTGTCTGCGTCACTGTTTCCATGCGTTGGTCCAGCGCATCGCGGCAGGCGGCACCCGGCAGGGGCTCATGGTGGGGTGGTCGGCGCTGCGCGCCGACTGCGCTGCGGTGCTCGGCCTGGGGTCGCGCCGCACAACTCGCTGCGTTCGCTGCGCTCGCTGCGCTCAGACAGGTGCGGCGAGTCAGTCTACGAGGCGCGCTGCGCGCGCCGACCGCAGGCCTGTGCTCCTCGGCGCCCCGCAGGCGCGCTGCCCCTGCCGGGTGCCGCCTTTGCCGCGAAGGCCGTCGTGGTGGTCTTCGCTTCGAACACCACCCCGGTGGCCTTCGCGGCAGGCGGTACCCGGCAGGGGCGATTTGTGGGGTGGCGAGGAGCACAGGTCTGGGGTCGGCGCGCGCAGCGCGCTTCGTAATCTGACTCGTCGCACCTGTCTGAGCGCAGTGAGCGCAGCGAACGCAGCGAGTTGTGCGGCGCGACCCCAGGCCGAGCACCGCAGCGCAGTCGGTGCGCAGCGCCGACCACCCCACCATGAGCCCCTGCCGGGTGCCGCCTGCCGCGATGCGCAAACGCTGCAACTGAAATGTCAGCCGTCCTGCCCTCCCCGTTGATCGCGCAGCAGCCTCAGGCCGGGCCGTGGCGACGGGCCCTGCGTCGCCTGCGGCGCCGGCGCGCGGCGATGATCGGGCTGGTGATCGTGCTCGGCTTTGTTGCATTGGCGCTGTTCGCGCCGTGGATCGCGCCGCACGATCCGATCGCCACCAGTTGGGGGGCGATCCGCAAAGCGCCGACAGCAGCGCACTGGTTCGGCACCGACGACATCGGCCGCGACGTGCTGTCGCGCGTGATCTGGGGTACGCGGGCCTCGCTGCTGGCCGGCGTGGTGTCGGTCTCGATCTCGCTCGCCCTCGGCGTGCCGATCGGGCTGCTGGCGGGCTTCCTGGGCGGTGCGGTCGATGCGCTGATCTCACGCATCACCGACGCCTTCCTGGCCTGCCCGTTCCTGATTCTGGCCATCGCCCTGGCCGCGTTTCTGGGCCCGAGCCTGACCAACGCCATGATCGCCATCGGCGTGTCGGCGACGCCGATCTTCGTGCGCCTGACACGCGCGCAGGTGCAGAACATCAAGGTCGAGGACTACATCGAGGCCGCCCGTGCCGTGGGCAACCCGCCATGGCGTGTCGCACTGCGCCATGTGCTGCCCAATGTCACCGCGCCGCTGATCGTGCAGGCCACGCTGGCCATTGCCGCCGCGGTGATTGCCGAGGCCAGCCTGTCCTTCCTGGGCCTGGGCCAGCAGCCGCCCGCGCCGAGCTGGGGCAGCATGCTCAATACGGCGAAGAACTACGTCGACCAGGCGCCATGGATGGCGGTCTGGCCGGGGCTGGCCATCTTCGGCCTGGTGCTGGCCTTCAACCTGCTCGGCGATGGCCTGCGCGATGCGCTCGATCCGCGCCAGCGTTGAAGCCATGTTCGACAATCGTGCCCACCGCCCGAGTCCACCGCAAGCATGACACTCACCGTTCATCACCTCGAGAACTCGCGCTCGCAACGTGTGCTCTGGCTGCTCGAAGAGCTCGACCTGCCCTACGAGATCAAGCATTACGCCCGCGACAAGAAGACCTCGCTGGCACCACCCGAGCTGGCCGCCGTGCACCCGCTGGGCAAGTCGCCCGTGGTCAGCGATGGCGGCCTGGTGATCGCCGAAACCGGCGCGATCATCGAGTACCTGCTCGACCGCGCAGGCGGTAGCGCGTTGCGCCCGGCGCCCGGTACACCCGAGCGGCTGCGCTTCACCTACTGGCTGCACTTCGCCGAAGGCTCGGCCATGCCGCAATTGCTGCTGGCGCTGATCTTCGACAAGGTGGGCAGAACGCCGATGCCCTTTTTTGCCAAGCCGATCGCTCGCGGCATCGCCGAGCGTGTGATGCAGGGCTTCGTCAGACCGAACATCGAACGCCAGATGGCATTCATGGAGGCCGAGTTGCGGCTGCGGCCGTGGTTTGCGGGTGACGATTTCAGTGCGGCCGACATCATGATGAGCTTCGCCCTCGAAGGCGCGGCCGCCCGCGGTGGGCTCGATTCGCGCTACCCGAAGCTCGGCGACTTCCTGAACCGCATTCACGCGCGGCCGGCATACCAGCGCGCGCTGCAGCGTGGCGGGCCCTATGCGCTGCTGAGCTAAGCCAGCGGCCGCGCCTCGATCGACGGCCGCTGAACCAGGGCTGCGAATTCATCGGCCAGGCGCTGGCTGGCGGCGATGGCTGCGGCCCACGCCTTCTGCCGACCGGGCAGATCGTCGCCGTAGGCCTTGAAGTCACCCCGATCGGGCAGCTTGGCGTTGGGCAGCGCGGACTTGACCCACTCGGGATTCGGGGCCAGCAAGACCACGTTGGACAGACCGGCGGTCGCGGCGTGGCGCTGCCGAAGGCCCTTGTCGAGCCAGCCCGGCACCACCGCCGCCTGGAAATGCGGGTACAGCACCAGGCCGCGGTTCATTTGCGCGTAGTCCAGGCGCAGGTTGTAGTCGGTGATGCCGCCGTCCCAGTACGCACCCCGCGGCGCGCCGGGGATATCGTGCACGGCGTCGAGCCAGAACGGGATCGAGCAACTGGCCAGCAGGCTGGGCCCCAGGTTGTCGGCCGTCAGTGCCACCTGGCGGCTGCGATAGTCGTGCAGCGCAAACGGCAATGCCTCGCGCGGGTCGGAAAACACCACGCGCTCGAGCCAGCCGCCCAGCGCGCGGCGGCTGACCAGGTTGGCGGCGAAGGCGCCGAGGTAGCCCAGCGGCGTGCGCAGGCGACCCTCGCGCCGCAGCAGGTGGCGGCCGCGGCTGGCCAACACATGCAGGTGGTAGCGCGGGTGCTGCAACAGCTCGCGGCCGCGGCCGGCGAAGCGCTGCTCGAGCATCGCGCCGAACACCCGGCTGACATCGGCCGCCTTCGGCGCCTTGCCCGGCGCATGGGGGTAGTCCTGTGCCAGGTAGTCGGCAGCCAGTTGCGCGAAGGCCGCATCGGGGTCGGGCAGGCAGGCCGTGGCCATGCGCCAGGCGCCGACCGACGCGCCGATCAGATGCACGCTGTGCGTGCTGCCGGCCAGCCAGTGACCGAAGATGAAGCGGTCGAGCGGGTTGAGCACCAGGCCCTTGGGACCACCGGCAGCGGCCGGCACCACCTGCACATCGGCGGGCGCGAGGCCGCGCTCGCGCAAATGCATCCGAGCGCGCGGGCCGGCGTAGACCAGCAGCGCGGTGGTCACCGTACCGAGAGGCGCGGTCGAGCCACTCAGGACGGGTGGCGAGCGATCACGCCGCAGGCGATGCGCGCGCCCGAGTTGCCCGTCGGCTGGGTACGGTAGTCGTCGGGCATCGCATGCACGATCAGGCCCTTGCCGATGATGTCGGCGGCGCCGCTGCCCACGCCGACGCCGGTGAGCACGAAGCTCGCTTCCACCCGGCCCTGCGCGTCGGCCTTCAGCGCCGGCAGGTCGCCGGCATGGTGATCGGCATCCTGCGCGCCGTGCGGCTTGCCGCTCGGATTGAAATGGCCGCCGGTGCTCATGCCGTCGCCGCTGCTGCAATCGCCTTTTTCGTGGATATGAAAACCATGCTCCTGGCCCGGCTTGAGGCCTTCGACCGTGGCATGTACCACGACCTGCTCACCATGCTGGTGGAACATGACCAGGCCGCTGACGGCGTTGCCGCGCGTGGCTTCGAGCTTGGCCATGGCCATGGCGCCGCTGCCATGCTTCATGCCCGCGCAGCCGGCCAGGCTCGCCATGACCGCGGCACCCGCCAGCAGCGTTAGAAACATCGATCGTGTTTTCATGATTTCCCTTGGTGCGGTTGGTCGAGGCTCGATGCTAAGCCAAGCGCGGTATAGGGGCTTGCCGGGATCGGCGCCGCCGGCGCCGGCGGTTAGCATGGCGCGATGTGGCGTTTTGTCCTGACCCGGCTGGGCCTGGTGCTGCCGACCTTCATCGGCATGACCTTGCTGGCCTTCTTCCTGATCCGGCTGGTGCCGGGCGACCCGATCGAGACGCTGGCCGGCGAGCGCGGCATCGACCCGGCGCGCCACGCCGCGCTGATCAAGGACTACGGCATGGACCGGCCTATGCTGGTGCAGTACGGGCTGTACCTGGGCCGGCTGATGCACGGCGACCTGGGCAAGTCGATGATCACCCAGGCGCCGGTGGTCAAGGAATTCACCGCCCTCTTCCCGGCCACCATCGAACTGGCCGTCTGCGCCATCCTCTTCGCGCTGATCGTCGGCATCCCGGCCGGCATGCTGGCCGCGGTGAAGCGCAATACGGTGCTCGACCATGGCGTCATGCTGGGCTCGCTGACCGGCTACTCGATGCCTATCTTCTGGTGGGGCCTGCTGCTGATCCTGCTGTTCTCGGTGCAACTCGGCTGGACGCCGGTATCGGGGCGCATCGCGGTGGCCTACTACTTCGAGCCGGTGACCGGCTTTCACCTGATCGACGCCTGGCTGTCGGGCGAAAAGGGCGCGCTGCGCTCGGCCGCCTCGCACCTGATCCTGCCGACCATCGTGCTCGGCACCAACCCGCTGGCGATCATCGCGCGCATGACGCGCTCGGCGATGCTCGAGGTGCTGGGCGAGGACTACATCCGCACCGCGCGGGCCAAGGGCCTGTCGACGCTGCGCGTGGTCGGGCTGCATGCCTTTCGCAATGCGCTGATCCCGGTGGTCACCGTCATCGGCCTGCAGGTCAGCGTGCTCTTCACCGGCGCGATCCTGACCGAGACCATCTTCTCCTGGCCCGGCGTGGGCAAATGGATGATCGAGGCCATCTCGCGGCGCGACTATCCCGTGCTGCAGGGCGGCCTGCTGCTGCTCGGCGGCGTGGTGATGCTGGTCAACCTGGCGGTGGACCTGACCTACGGCGTCATCAATCCGCGCATCTCCCGCCATTGAGCCGGCCGCACAGCCCACACCGATGACTGCCACCCCCGCCTCGCTGACCCAAGCCCCGGTCGCGGCCCACGAGATGACGCAACCGCCGGGCCCGCTGCGCAGTTTCTGGATCCATTTCAGCGCCAACGCCGGCGCCGTGGCCGGGCTTGGCGATCGTCGTCGGCGTGCTGCTGCTGGCCGCGCTGGCGCCCTGGCTCGCGCCCTACCCGCCCGACCTGACCAACAACACCGCCTTCCTGCGCCCGCCGTCGTGGCAGGCCGGCGGCTCGTCGGCCTACTGGCTGGGTACCGACGCCATCGGCCGCGACCTGCTGTCGCGCCTGATGCATGGCGCGCGGCTGTCGCTGGTGATCGGCATCGCGGTGGTCGCGCTGTCGATCGTGGTCGGCATCGCACTCGGCCTGATCGCCGGTTTCGCCCGCGGCGTGACCGACATCGCCATCATGCGCATGATGGACATCATCCTCACGCTGCCCAGCCTGCTGCTGGCCATCGTCATCGTCGCCATCCTCGGCCCGGGCCTGATGAACGCGATGCTGGCGGTGGCCGTGGTCGTGCTGCCGCATTACGTGCGCATCACCCGCGCCGCGGTGATCGGCGAATCGTCGAAGGACTACGTCACCGCCGCGCGCGTCGCCGGCGCCGGCCACGCGCGCCTGATGTTCCTGGAGGTGCTGCCCAATTGCGCCGCGCCGCTGATCGTGCAGGCCTCGCTCGGCATCTCGACCGCCATCCTCGACGCCGCCGCGCTCGGCTTCCTCGGCCTGGGCGCGCAGCCGCCGGCGGCCGAGTGGGGCACGATGCTGGCCGATGCGCGCGAGTTCGTGCTGCGCGCCTGGTGGGTCGTGACCTTCCCCGGGCTGATGATCCTGATCACCGTGCTGGCCTTCAACCTGCTCGGCGACGGGCTGCGTGATGCGCTGGATCCGAAGCTGAAACGCTGAGGCCGAGCAAACACATGCCCCTCCTCGAAGTCGAAGACCTGCACGTCGAGTTCGCGCTCCAGGGCGCGACCATGCACGCCGTCGAGGGCGTGTCGCTGACGCTGGACGAAGGCGAGGTGCTGGGCATCGTCGGCGAATCGGGCTCGGGCAAGAGCGTGAGCATGCTGGCGCTGATGGGGCTGGTGGCGTTTCCCGGCGTCGTGCGCGCCAGGCAGATGCGCTTCGCCGGCCGCGACCTGCTGACCCTGTCGCCGCGCGAGCGCCGCGCGCTGACCGGCCGCGACGTGGCCATGATCTTCCAGGACCCGACCACCAGCCTCAACCCCTGCTTCACGATCGGCTTCCAGCTCTGCGAGACGCTGCGCCTGCACCTCGGCCTGGACGGCCGCGCGGCGACCCGGCGCGCGACCGAACTGCTGGAGCAGGTCGGCATCCCGGCCGCATCCAGCCGCTTGAAGGATTTTGCGCACCAGATGTCGGGCGGCATGAACCAGCGCGTGATGATCGCCATGGCCATCGCCTGCAATCCGCGGCTGCTGATCGCCGACGAGCCGACCACCGCGCTCGACGTGACGATACAGGCGCAGATCCTCGACCTGCTGCGCAACCTGCAGAAGGAGCGCGGCATGGCGCTGGTGCTGATCACGCACAACATGGGCGTGGTGGCCGAGATGGCGCAGCGCGTGGCCGTGATGTACGCCGGCCAGGTGGTCGAGCAGCGCAGCGCCGACGATCTCTTCGCCGCGCCACAGCACCCCTATACCGCCGCGCTGCTGGCCGCCATGCCCGAGCGCAGCGACGGCAGCGCACGCCTGGCCAACATCCCCGGCGGCGTGCCGGGCCTGCACGACCGGCCGGCCGGCTGCCTGTTCGCACCGCGCTGCGCCTATGCCACCGAGCATTCGCGCGACATCCGCCCGCCGCTGCGCGAATGGCAGGGCGGCCTGGTGCGCTGCCACCATCCGCTGGGCGACGCCGGGCGCGAGGCGGCGATTCAAGTGCATGCGGCCGCATGGCCGCCGGGCGTCCATGGCGATGAGCCGCGCGCCATTCCGGTCGCGTCGAAGCGACGGACCTGTCGCGCACCTACACCATACGGCGCGGCCTGTTTCGCGAGCCGGCCCAGTTGCAGGCCGTCGGCGGGGTGTCGTTTCGCATCGAGGCCGGGCGCACGCTGGCGGTGGTCGGCGAATCGGGCTGCGGCAAGTCGACGCTGGCGCGGCTGGTCACGCTGATCGAGAAACCGACCACGGGCACGCTGCACCTGGGCGGCGTCGACGCCGTGGCGGCGCCGCCCAGCGACGCCGAACGCCTGCGCCTGCGCCGCTCGGTGCAACTGGTGTTCCAGAACCCCTTCGGTTCGCTCAACCCGCGGCACAAGATCGGCACCATCCTCGAAACGCCTTTGGCCATCCACCAGAAAGCGCTCACCGGCGCCGAGCGCAGCGAGCGCTCGCAGGCCATGCTGGCGCGCGTCGGCCTGCGGCCCGAGCACGCGGCACGCTACGCCCATATGTTCTCCGGCGGCCAGCGCCAGCGCATCGCCATCGCACGCGCATTGATGCTCGACCCGGCCCTGGTGGTGGCCGACGAGCCGGTCTCGGCGCTGGATGTATCGGTGCAGGCCCAGGTGCTGAACCTGCTGACCGACCTGCAGCAGCAGCTCGGCCTGGCCTATCTGTTCATCTCGCACGATCTGGGCGTGGTGCGCCACATCGCCCACGAGGTGATGGTCATGTACCTCGGCCGGGTGATGGAGCAGGCCCCCAAGGCGCGGCTCTTCAGCCACCCGCTGCACCCCTACACGCGTGCCCTGCTCGGCTCGACGCCGGGGCTGGGCCGCCCGCCCGGCGTCGAGCGCATGGTGCTGCAGGGTGAGTTGCCGTCGCCGCTGAACCCGCCTGCCGGCTGCGCTTTCAGCACCCGTTGCCCGCACGCCGACGCACGCTGCCGGGCCGAGCGTCCGGCGCTGCGCCCGCTGGCCGGCACCCTGCTGGCCTGTCACTACGCCGAGCGCTGGCTGTAGTCGGGCGATCCCGCTAGCGCGCCCGCCCGCGGCGCAGGTAGGATGCCGCTTTCGACCCTATCGATTACCCCCACAGGAGCCGCTCCATGAACCGTACCCGCCCCGCGCACCGCCGGCCACAAGCCCTGGCCATTGCCGCCGCCACCCTGGCCACTTTGCTGAGCGCCGGTGCCGCATCGGCCAAGACCCTGGTCTATTGCTCCGAAGGCAGCCCGGAAAACTTCTACCCCGGCATCAACACCACGGGTACTTCGTTCGACGCCAACAGCCAGGTCTATAGCCGCATCGTCGACTTCGAGCGCGGTGGTACCACCGTCGTCCCCGGCCTGGCCGAACGCTGGACCATCTCGCCCGACGCCATGACCTACACCTTCTTCCTGAGGAAGGGCGTGAAGTGGCACTCGAACAAGAATTTCACGCCGACGCGCGACTTCAACGCCGACGACATCCTTTTTGCGATCGAACGGCAGTGGAAGGAAAGCAACCCCTACTTCAAGGTCACCAGCACCAACCACACGTACTTCAACGACATGGGCATGGACAAGCTGCTGAAGTCGGTGGACAAGGTCGACGACTACACCGTCAAAGTGGTGCTCAGCCACCCCGAGGCACCGTTCCTGTCCAACCTGGCGATGGAATACGCCGGCGTGCAGAGCAAGGAATACGCCGACGCGATGCTGAAGGCCGGCACGCCGGAGAAGATCGACCAGGAGCCGATCGGCACCGGCCCGTTCTACCTGGTCCAGTACCAGAAAGACGCGGTGATCCGCTACAAGGCCTTCCCGCAATACTGGGGCGGCAAGGCCAAGATCGACGACCTGGTGTTCGCCATCACACCCGATGCCTCGGTGCGCTGGGCCAAGCTGCAGAAGGGCGAATGCCATGTGATGCCCTACCCCAACCCGGCCGATCTGGAGGCCATCCGCAAGGACCCGAACATCAAGGTGCTCGAGCAAGCCGGCCTGAACATCGGCTACCTCGCCTACAACACGCAGAAGAAGCCCTTCGATGATGTTCGTGTGCGCAAGGCGCTGAACATGGCCATCAACAAGAAGGCCATCATCGACGCGGTCTACCTCACCAGCGGCGTCGCCGCGAAGAATCCGATCCCGCCGTCGATGTGGTCGTACAACGATTCGATCAAGGACGATGCCTTCGACCCCGAGGGCGCGAAGAAGCTGCTTGCCGCGGCCGGCATGCCCAACGGCTTCGCCACCGACCTGTGGGCGATGCCGGTGCAACGGCCGTACAACCCGAACGCAAGGCGGATTGCCGAGCTGATGCAGGCCGATCTGGCCAAGGTTGGCGTCAAGGCAGAGATCAAGAGCTTCGAGTGGGGCGAGTACCGCAAGCGCCTGCAGGCCGGCGAGCACCAGATGGGCATGCTGGGCTGGACGGGTGACAACGGCGACCCGGACAATTTCCTGCACACCCTGCTCGGTTGCGACGCCGCCAAGCCTGGCGGCGGCAATACCGCCAAGTGGTGCTACAAACCATTCGACGACTTGGTGGTCAAGGCCAAGAGCGTGCCCACGCAGGCCGAGCGCACCGCGCTCTACAGCCAGGCCCAGGTGGTGTTCAAGGAGCAGGCGCCCTGGTTCACGATCGCCCACGCCGTGCAATTGAAACCGATGCGCAAGGAAGTCATCGACTTCAAGCTGAGCCCGTTCGGCCGCCACACCTTCTACGGCGTCGATATCAAGGAGTAGCGGACGGCGCTCGATCAGGCCGAGATTGAAGACGAGGCCGCGGCGGGTGCATCACCACATGCCGCGCGCTTCATCCACATCGACCTGCAGCTTGACGAAGGCCTCGCCGCCGCGGCGGGTCACCGGCTGGCCGTTGCTGCTGCTGCTGGCGCCGACATAGAGCACCGTGCCGGCCGAGCGCCGCCAAGTCCAGGTCAGGGAGTTGGCATGGTCGTCGCTGCGGTCGGCGGCAACGCCCGGCTCGGCGCGCCGGTCCAGGCTGCTGCGTTGCAGGATCGCACGCAGATTCATGCCCGGCGCCAGGTGCCACACGGCCAACAGCTGCGAGGCCGTCTCGTGGTACATGCGCAGGCCCTTGTCTTCGAGCCAGGCCAGCGAGAAACTGGGTTCCAGTTCCAGGGCTCGCAACGGGCGAAAGCGTGAGCTGAAATTCCAGCGCCCGCCCTTGCGCACCTGGGCCGCGCTGGCATCGGCCAGCCGGCCCAGCGTGACGCTGGTGTCGACCAGTGCCCACCAGGGCGCCGGTGTCATGACCAGACCGCTCGACACGTAATGTTCGTGCAGGAGCGGCGAAGTCGCCGATGTGCGTACATTGGAATGCGGGTTGGCTTCGAACCACCATTCGAGATTGCGCTTGCCCGCACTCCACCAACCCGGCCGCAGGACCTCCTTGATGACCTGGCCATTGGCACGGTCGGTGCTGCGTTCGGCGTACAGGTTGAGGAAGAAGAGATTGAACGGCCCCACATCACCCCAGCCCTGGTTGTGATACGCAGTCAGCGAACGCACGCCGGCCTGGTTGACGAAACCACTGTCGTGCCGGAAGCCGCTGTCGATGTCGTCGATATTGATGTTGCTTTCGCTGAAATCGGCATTGCGCAGAAACTTCAGCACCCGGCGCTGACCGCTGCTGGCGCTGCCGCGCAGCAGGCCGCCGCTGCCATCGGGCTGCGCCGTGGTGTTCGAAGCCAGCCATTGGCCGCGCAGGCGCCAGGTGTCGTCGATCTGCCAGGTGGCGTCGGGGCCGACCACATTGTTGTCGCCCAAGTTGCGCTCGTAGCGCCTGGCCGCCAGCACGCCGCCCCAGGTGAAATGGCCTTCATCGCCCCGCAGCCGGGTGGCCACGGTGCGTGAGGCCGGCTGCTCGGCCGTATCGGTGCCATAAGGCCCGGGCAGCAGGACCAGCCCGCCGCCGCGATCGTCCACCGCCAACGCCGTGCCGGCCAGCGACGCCGACCGCCAAGTGCCGCGCAGGCCCGCACGCGGCGCGGTGAACGAGCGCGTGTACAGCGCCTCCGTCGGCGATCGCAACAGGTCGGCCGATTCGAAGAAAAACGGGCGTGTCTCGGGAAAGTACAGTGCAAAACGCGAGTTGCCTGCGAGTTGAGGCACATCCAGCGCCACCTGCGAGAAGTCGGGGTTCAAGGTGCCGTCGACCACCAGTTCGGCACGCGGCCGCCATTTCAGGTCCAGGCTGGCGTCGACGGCACTGCGGCTCTGGCGCGGCTGGCCGCTGTCCTGGCTCTGTGTGCGGCGCAGCGTGAGGCTGGGCCGCAGCGTCAGAAACTGCGGGTTCTGGGGCAAGGACACGCCGGCCAGCGGTTGCAGGTTGTGAATGAAACTCGGCACGTCGCGCGGGATGGGTACCGAGGCGATGAGATGAAAATCGTCGCGTGGCAGCCGGCGCGCGACCATGATGCGCCAGCGCTGCTCGGCAGCGTCGGCATAGCGCAGCGAAGCAAATGGCAGGCGCAGCACGGTGGTCCAGCCCTGGGCGTTGCGCTGCACGGCGGCATCCCAGTCGAAGTCCGGCGAAAAATCCTCGCTGTCGTCGGCCGCGGTGTGCATGCCGTCGGCCAGGCTGCCGGCGGCGTTGACGCGAAAGAACTGCGCCGAACGTTTGGTGCCGATGGCATCGATGTAGACGACGACGAAATCCTGGGTGCGATTGACCTGGTCGAAGCGCACCGGAAGGTCGCGGATCAGCGCGGGGTCGTTGTCGAGCACGGTGACGCCGACGTACAGGGCACGCTCGTCGAACAGGACCTGCACGCGGGTCTCTTGCGGCGGCTCGGCGCCTGTGCGTGGCTCCTTCTCGACAAAACGGCTCCACACCGGAGCACGTGACCAGGCCGGATGCGACAGGCTGCCGTCGAGCGTGATCACTTCGCCCGGCGCCAGGCGCACGGCGGTGATGGTGCGACTGGCGTCATCGCCCTGGGCCTGTGCCGGACCGAGCAACACCAGCGCCGCCGCGAAACCCAGCAGCCAGTGCAACCGGCACCCCTTGTTGTTCTTGACGGTTTGTCGCATGGGCGGCGATTATCTTTGGCCGCCGCCGTACATGGCGCGTTGCACCGAGATAATGCGACGGGTGGCGACAACCGCGCCCTGAGCTGCGCAGCCAGGCGCATGGCCTCTGCCCGCGCGGCACCCGCTAAAGGAGCACCGACCTCGACATGCAGATCACTCCACCACCGGCCCCGCGCATGCGCGTGCTCGCAGCCCTGTTCTCAGCGCTGTGCGTCGGCCTGGCCGCGGCGACCAGTGGTGTTGCCGTGGCGAAGACGCCCGGCGAAATCGAGATCGGGCAAACCCTGCCCGATGCCACCCTGCTCGGCCTGAATGGCCCATCGCGCAAGTTGTCGCAGTTTCGGGGCAAGCCGCTGATCATCAACGTCTGGGCCAGTTGGTGCGGGCCTTGCAGACAGGAAATGGCCTCGCTGGAGAGACTGGCGTGGCAAGGCCATGCGGCGCAATTCGCGCTGATCGGCATCTCGACCGACGACTACCCGGAGAAGGCGCGCGGGCTCTTGAAGGGCACGAATGCCACCATCAGCCATTACATCGATCGCCAACTGCAGCTCGAGAACATGCTCGGGGCCGCGCAACTGCCGCTGACGGTGCTGGTCGATGCCAACGGCCGGGTGGTCGAGAAGGTCTTCGGCGCCAAGGAGTGGGATGGCCCCGAGGCGCTGCGCCTGATCGGCAAGGCCTTCCGCATCCAGGCCATAGGCCCGGCGGGGAAGTAAGGCCGGGCGACGGCGACGAGGGAGACCGACCGCGAACCCGCGGCCACTCAGCCACTCAGGCCGTCGCCGCCTCCGGCGCCGTCACCGGCCCGCGGCCGCTGAATCGGTCTAGCGCCAGGTAGATCACCGGCGTGATGAACAGCGTGATGGCCTGCGAGAAGACCAGGCCACCGACGACCGCCAGGCCCAGCGGCTGGCGCAATTCGGCGCCCGCACCCAGGCCGATCGCGATCGGCAGGGCCCCCATCAGCGCGGCCAGGGTGGTCATCATGATCGGCCGGAACCGCAGGATGCAGGCCTCGCGGATGGCCTGCTGCGGCGTCATGCCGCCGTGTCGCTGGGCATCGAGGGCGAAGTCGATCATCATGATGGCGTTCTTTTTCACGATACCGATCAAGAGCAGGATGCCGATGGTGGCGATCAGGGTCAGGTCCTGGCCGAACAGCATCAGCGTGGCCAGCGCGCCGACCGCCGCCGAAGGCAGGCCGGCCAGGATCGTCAGCGGGTGGATGTAGCTCTCGTAGAGCACGCCCAGCAGCACGTAGATCACCAGCAACGCAGCGATGATCAGGATCGCCTGGCCGCCTTGCGAAGTCTTGAACACGGCCGCGTCGCCGCCGTAGCTGGTGATGATCGAGGCCGGCAGGCGGATCGCCTCGCGGGCCTTGTCGATCTTGGCCGTGGCGTCACCCAGCGCAGTGCCCGGCGCGAGGTTGAACGACACCGTCACCGCCTGCAACTGGCCGACATGGTTGATCGAGGTCGGCCCGACGCCGCGCTCCACCGTGGCAAAGCTGGCCAACGGCACCAGCGCACCGCTGCTTGAACGCACGTAGATATTGGCGAAGGCGCGTTCGTCCTGCTTGGCTTCGGGTGCGACTTCCATGATCACCTGGTAGCTGTCGGTGGCCAGGTAGATGGTCGAGACCTGGCGTTCGCCGAAGGCGCTGTACAAGGCGTTGCGCACGGCGTCGATCGACACGCCCAGCGTATTGGCGCGGTCGCGGTCGATCTTCAGCTGCGCCTGCAGCCCGCGCAGCTGCGCGTCGCTGGTCACGTCGCGGAACATCGGGTCGGTGCGCAGCCTGTCCTGCAGTTTGTTGGCCCAGTCGTAGAGCTCGTCGGCCTTCACGCTTTGCAGCACGTACTGGTACAGCGCCTTGCTCTGGCGGCCACCGAGCTGCAGATTCTGGATCGGGCGCATGAAGACCGTGATACCGGCCACTTCGCGCAACTGGCGGCGCAGTTCCTCGACCACCTGCTTCATCGGCACGCGCTGGCCGCGCGGCTTCAAGGTCACGAACATGCGGCCGGTGTTTTGCGAGCCACCACCGCCGTTGAATGAATTCACCGCCGCCACGTTGGCGTTGTTGCGAAAGATCGCGCCCACGCGCTCCTGCAGGCGCACCATTTCCGGAAACGAGGTGTCTTCGGCGGCCTCGGTGCTGACCTGGATCTGGCCGATGTCTTCCTCCGGGAAGAAGCCCTTCGGGATGATCACGAACAGCCACACCGTGGCCACACAAGTCGACAGCGCCAACAGCAGCATCGATTTGCGCCAGCGCAGCGCGCCGTCGAGTGCACGCGTATAGGCGGCCAGCATGGCGTCGAAGGCGCGGCCGAAGGAGCGCACCAGCGCCCCCGGCGGCTTCTTGTGCGCATCGTCGCTGAGAAAGCGGCTGGCCATCATCGGCACCAGGGTCAGCGAGACGAAGGCCGAAACGATGATCGCCAAGCCGACCACGACCGCGAACTCGTGGAACAACAGGCCGATCACGCCGGGCATGAAGAAGATCGGGATGAACACCGCGACCAGCGACGAGGAGATCGAAATGATCGTGAAACCGACTTCGCGCGAGCCGCGCAAGGCGGCCTGGAACGGCGACTCGCCATGCTCGACGTGGCGCATGATGTTCTCGAGCATCACGATCGCGTCGTCGACCACCAGGCCCACGGCCAGCGTCAGGCCCAGCAGCGAGACGTTGTCCAGGCTGTAGCCCAGGCCCCAGAGCAGGGCCACCGCACCGACCAGCGACACCGGCAGCGACAGCGTCGGGATCACCGTGGCCACGAAGCGGCGCAGGAACAGGAAGATCACCAGCACCACCAGCGCCACCGTGCCGGCCATCGTCAAGCTCACGTCGTGCAAGGCGTCGCGCACCGACACCGAACGGTCGTTGACGGGGGTCAGCACGATCGATCTGGGCAGTTGATCGCGCAGCGCAGGCAGGCCGGCGCGCACCCGGTCGACCACCCGCACCGTGTTGGCGCCGGGCTGGCGCAGCACGGCCAGGGTGATCGAGTTCTCGCCGTTGAAGGTGGCCCAGGTCTTGAGGGTCTCGACGCTGTCGCTCGACGCTGGCCACGTCTTTGAGGCGCACCGGATTGCCGGCGCGGTCGGCCACGATCAGCTCGGCGAACTCGGCGGCGCTGCGCAGCTGGCGGTTGGCCTGCAGCGTCAGCGTCTGGCGCGGGCCATCGAGCGTGCCGACCGGGGTATTGACGTTGGCCGCGCGCAGCGCAGCGCTCAGTTCATCCAGGCCGATGTTGCGCGCCGCCAGCGCCTCGGGTTGCACGCGCACGCGCACCGCAAAGCGCTTCTGGCCGAAGACGTTGACCTGGGCCACGCCGTCGATGGTCGACAGTGAGGGCGAGATCAGGTGCTCGGCAAAGTCCTGCAGGTCGGACGGCGCCAGCGAGGGCGAGGTCATCGCGATCAACAGCACCGGTGCATCGGCCGGGTTGACCTTGCGGTACGAGGGCGGATTGGTCATGTCCTGCGGCAGCGAGCGCTGCGCCCGCAGCAGGGCGGCCTGGACATCGACCGCCGCGGCGTCGACGTTGCGGCCCTCTTCGAATTCCAGCGTCAGCGAGGTGCTGCCCAAGGTGCTCGACGAGCTGATGGTCTTCAGCGCCGGGATGGTCTGGAACTGCTTCTCCAGCGGCAACGCGACCGAGCTGGCCATGGTTTCGGGGTTGGCCCCCGGCAGCGAGGCCGAGACATTGATCACCGGCGTGTCGTAGCTCGGCAGCGCCGCCACCGGGATGCTGCGAATGCCGATCACCCCGGCCAGCACGATCGCCGCGTTGAGCAGGACCGTCATCACCGGACGGCGGATGAAGAGTTCGGACAGGTTCATGGCAATGCCCCCGCGGGTTGCGGCGTTGGCCCCGCTCCTGAGGCCGAGCCTGGGCGCGCAAGCGCAGCCGAGGCGGCGCGTGCAGCGCCCTCGCGCGCACGTTCGACGACCACGGCGCCTGGGCGCAGGTTCTGCCGGCCGTCGAGCACGATGCGCTCGCCCGGCTTGACGCCGCTCACCGCCGCCTCTTCACCTTGGGCGTACAGGACCTGCACCGGGCGCGCCACGGCCTTGTCGTCCTGCACGGCATAGACGATGGGGCCGCGCGCACCCTCGATGATCGCCGCCTGCGGCACGACCAGCGCAGCCTTGATCGTGCGCAGCGTCATCGCGATGTTGACGAAGGCACCGGGCCAGAGTTTGCCGTCGCGGTTTTCGAACTGGGCCTTGACCTTGACCGTGCCGGTGGCTGGGTCGATGGCGTTGTCGACGAACTGCAGGCGCCCGGCGACCGTGACGCCGCCTTCGGGCAGGGTCGCCTGGACCGCGGCGCCGCCGCCCTTCAGCGCCGCCAGCGCATCGGCCAGGTGGCGCTGCGGCAGGTTGAAGGCCACGCCGATCGGGTCGAGCTGGGTGATGGTGACCAGGGTCGTCTGGTTGGCCTGCACCGCGCTGCCGGGAAAGACGTTGATGGCACCGGCACGGCCCGCACTGGGGGCCGTGATGCGGGCGTACGACAGCGCCACGCGGGCGGCCTCGATGGCCGCACGATCGGCCGCCACCAGGGCCGCCTGCGAATCGACCAGCGCCTGATTGGTGTCGACCGCACCCTGCGAAATGAAGTTTTGTGCCACCAACTCGCGGCTGCGTGCCAATTGGCGCTGGGCGTCGGCCAGGCCGACCTCGTCCCTGGCTTGCTGGGCACGGGCCTTGGCCACGTTGGCCTCGTCGCTGCGCGCATCGAGCAGGAACATCAGCTCACCGGCGCGCACCGACTGACCCTCGCGGATGTTCACGCGCGCCACCACGCTGCTGACCTGCGAGCGCACATCGACGCTTTGCAGCGGCGCGACCGACCCGGTGGCGCCCAGCAGCACCGGCAGGTCGCGCTGCTGCACGCGTACCGTCGTCACGCCGACGGGCGGTGACGATGCGCCCGCTGCGGGCGCGGCGGCCGATGCCGCCGTGGGCGCCGCGGCCGCCGCGGCGCCACCGTCGGCCGCGCGGTTGCAAGCCGTCACCAGCGCAGCACCTAACAGTGCGATGAACAGGGTCCGGCGACGGGAAAAATCTCTTTGCATAGTGACACGGGGCTCCGCGGGCGGCTCGCAAGGCGGCACTGATCTCGCACCAGGCCGGGCGCCAGATCGGCGCTGCGGGCATGCGCGATTGTGCGACAGGCCGCCTCGATGCAGGTTTGCCGCAAGCGCTGACCCGGCGATCATCGCCCATTGCCGCAGCGCGCCACGCCCGGCAACACAACTTTGCGCCGGAACTGCGGCGGGTTAACACGCAGCGCCGAAGCCTCGCCGAGGATCACGCCTTTCGGGGGGTCGGCACGGGTGGCCGCGACCCGCCCCGTGCGCTCCCGCGATGGCATCGCGGGAGCGGCGCTCAGCGTGCGGCTGGGCGGCGCCCTGCGGCTGCGTACAGATCGGTCAACGGCACCACCCGTCCATGCAGCGGCAGGATGCGCTCGACCGACAAATTCAGCCGTTCGATGTTGTCGATCAGGTTCAGGTGCATGACGTTGGCCGGCACGGGCGGTGCGGTGTTCGGCGCTGCCGGCGTGAAGGCATCGGCCTCGATCAGCAGTTTTTCCTTGGGCAGATAGACCATCAGAAAGCTGTCGTTGTGCACATTGCCGATGATGCGGTGCAGCTCTATCGTGCGCGTGGCGTCGGCAAAGGTGGCTTTGTCGGCCACGGCTTGCAGGCGCGGCGCCTTGCCGGACTCGGCCAGGCGGTCCGGGCGCAGGCGGTTGGGCTGCGCCAGCACGCGCTCGAAGTAGGCCGCGTTGACGGCCTGGGTGACGATGATCGCTCCCTCGGCCACCGCCGCACGCACACCCCCCGAATGGTCGAAGTGCTGGTGGCTGTTGATCACGTAACGGATGGGCTTGCCCGGAGCCAGTGCCTTCACCGCAGTGATCACCGCCAGCGTGCGGGCGTCGTTGAGCGGGGTTTCGACCAGCACCAGGTGGTCGGCCATCTCGATGGCCACGCTGTTGTGCGAACCGCCGGCCACGAACCACACACCTTCGGCCACCTGGTCGGTGGTCACCCGTTCGCCCTGATTACGCGCCGCATCGGGCAGGGTCAATGCGGGGGTCGGGATGTTCGGCCGCACGTCGGTGATGGACAGGTCGAGCACCGGCGCGCCGCCCGCGGATTGGCGCACATGAGATGGGAACTTGATGCCACCGACATCGCGGTACTCGCTGTAGGTCGTCACCACCTGGGTGTCGCCGAGCACAGGGTCCGGGTAGGTCGAATCGACCTGCGTGACCAGGCCGTCGGCGCTGATGCTTGCCGTCGCGCTGAAGCGCCCAGGCTGGGTGAACGTCAGTGCCTGGCTACCGTCGGCGTTGCGGCGCAGGCTGGCGCTGTTGCGCTGCGCGGCTTTGAGCACGCCGTGCGGGGTGATCCACAACTGGTGCATGCGATCGGCGACGAAACGCGGCCCCGGCACGACGTTGCCGCCAAGCAGGTTCCAAGCCAGCTCGCCATGGATGAACTGGTCGTTGCGCTGCTGGCCTTGCAATGGATAACCACCACCGCCTAGCGGCTCGGCGCGGCTGAGCAGCACCTCGTCGCGCATGGCCGCCGCCTCGTAGTCGATGGTGCGGGTGATCGATGGATAGGCCACCTTCGGCCACGGACCATTGGGCAGGTAGGCCTGGCCGAAGGTGAAGCCCTCGCCGACACCCGTATAACTCAGCGTCTTGAGTTGGGTGGCGCCCATGACTTGCGAGGCACGGGCCAGCAGGTCGCCGGCGCCTTCCGGCGCGGTGGCGCAGGCCATGAGCAGGACCGCGGCCACCGCGGCAACCAGGGTCGCGGGCCCGGATCCAGGCCTGATGAACAGGGTGCGATGCAATCTAGCCTCCCAAGCAACGATCGATGTCGACGCAGCGAGGATACGGCCGGCAGGCGCACATTCTTGCTCGGGGTTTGCACGGCCGCGACGGGCCTCAGGCGCTCCGCCCGCGCAACCAGCGCAGCACGCCGCCGCCGGCGACGCGGCCGCTGGCCAGGGCCGCCTGCAACAGGTAACCCCCGGTCGGCGCCTCCCAGTCGAGCATCTCGCCGGCGCAAAAGACACCGTTTCGCGCATGCAGCATCAGACCCTCGTCGAGTGCTTCGAGGCGCACACCGCCGGCGCTGCTGATGGCCTCGTCTATCGCGCGCGCCGCGCTCAGCGTCAGCGGCAAGGCCTTGATGGCGTGGGCCAGGCGCGGCGCGTCGTGCAGCGCTTCGCGCGGCAGCACTTCGTGCAGCAGCGCCAATTTCGCGCCCGCCAGACCGAGCCGGCTCTTCAAGTGCGAGGCCAGGCTGCGCGAGCCGCGCGGGTGTGCCACCTCGCGCGCCACATGCGCCGCGTCGAAGGCGGGCAGCAGGTCGAGCGTCAGGCGGGCCTGGCCATCGCGTGCGATGGCGTCGCGCAGTGCAGCACTGGCGGCGTAGACCAGGCTGCCTTCGATGCCGTAGTCACTGAGCACGAATTCACCCTGCCGCTCGAAGGACTCGAAGCGCAGCACCACCGGCTTGATCGGTGCACCGGCAAAGCGCTGGCGCAGGTAGGCGCTCCAAGCGACTTCGAAGCCGCAATTCGCCGGGCGCAGCGGGGCCACTTCAACGCCCTGCGCTTGCAACCAGAGCACCCAGGCGCCGTCCGAGCCCAGGCGCGCCCAGCTCGCGCCGCCCAGGGCGAGCACGGTGACGGCGGCCGGACGCTGCACTTCGCCGTCGGGGCCGGCAAAGCGCAAGGCGCCGGCGGCAGTCCACCCCAACCAGCGATGGCGCATATGAAAGACCACGCCCAAGCCGCGCAGGCGATGCAGCCAGGCGCGCAGCAGCGGTGCGGCCTTGAGGTCGACCGGGAAGACGCGGCCCGAGCTGCCGACGAAGGTCGGCACGCCCAGGCCGGCCGCCCAGTCGCGCACGGCCTGTGGCGACAAGACTTCGAGCCAGGCCGCCACCGCGGGCGCGCGCGCGCCGTAGCGCGACAGGAACGCCGCCAGCGGCTCGCTGTGCGTGAGGTTCAGACCGCCCTTGCCGGCCAGCAGGAACTTGCGGCCGACCGAGGGCATGGCGTCGAACACCTCGACCTGCACGCCCGCCTCGGCCAGGGTTTGCGCCACCATCAACCCGGCCGGGCCGGCGCCCACGACCAGTGCCGACCGCGAGGGAGACATTTCGGCGCTCACGGCCCGCATCCTGCCATGCGCGCCGGCGCACGCCCGTGGCGCGATCAAGACCCGGCCGAGGCCGGAGCCTCAGCGAACCAGGGTCAGGGCGCTGCGGGCCTCGATATTGTCGAAGCAACTCTCGGTGAACAACTCGCTCGGCGACCAGACGGCCGGCAACGTGAATCGCCGCGACGCGGCATCGGCCTGGGCCGCGGGCAAGGGCCGCGAAAACAGGAAGCCCTGCATGCGCGGGCAACCGAGCTCGAACAGCAGCCGGTGCTGGGCCAGGGTCTCGACACCCTCGACGACACAGTCCAGACCGAGCTCGCGCGCCAGCATCACCATCGCAGCCAGGATCGAATGGCCGCCAGGCGTTGCAGCGTCGACCAGCAGGGCGCGGTCGATCTTCATCACGTCCACCGGCAAGCGGCGCAGGTAACCCAGCGACGCATAGCCGGCACCGAAATCGTCGATGGCCACGCGCATGCCGGCACCGCGCAGCGCCTGCAGCTGGGCGATGCTGCGCTCCGGGTTGTCCATCAACACCGACTCGGTGACTTCGATGGTGATGCCCTGCGGGTCGACACCGACCTGGGACACCAGCTCGATGGCCTCGGCGCTGAATTCCGATTGCGCCAGTTGGACCACCGACACATTGACCGAGACCGACTTGAACCTCGATCCCGCTTTTTGCCAGGCCAGCAACTGCTCGCCCGCCGTGCGCAGCACCCAGCGGCCGACAGCGACGATCAGTCCGCTGCGTTCGAGCAAGGGCACGAATTCGGCCGGCAACAACAGGCCCAGCTCCGGATGGCGCCAGCGCAGCAAGGCCTCGGTGCCGTCGGCGCGCTGGGTCGCCATGCTGACGATGGACTGATAGTGCAGCTCGAACTGCTTGTTGGCCAGCGCATCGCGCAGGTCGCCTTCCAGGCGCAGGCGGCGCAGAGCGGCGTGGTCGATGTCGCGCTGATAGACGACCACCGCGCTGTCGTCCTGGCGCTTGGCGGCGTACATGGCCTGGTCGGCATTGCGCAGCAATTGCTTGGCCGACTTGCCGTGCTGCGGGTACAGGGCCACGCCCATGCTGGCACGCACCTGCAGCGTATGACCGTCGACGATGACCGGCACCGAGAGGGCCGACAGCATGCGCTCGGCGATCGTGCATACGGCCTGCTCCTCGGCGACGTCAGGCAGCACGACCAGAAACTCGTCGCCGCCGAGTCGGCCGACCAGGCGACCCGGATTGGGCAGGTCTGCGTTGTGCACGGAGTCCGACGCATTGAGTTGCTTCTGGAATCGGCGCGCTACCTCGATCAGCAACAGGTCACCGACATGGTGACCCAGGGTATCGTTGACCGTCTTGAAATTGTTCAGGTCGACCATCACCAGCGTGAGGTGGCCCCGGCCCTGCTCCGCGGCGCGCAGATTGGATTCGACCGCACGGTCGATCTGCAGCCGATTCGGCAGACCGGTCAGGCGGTCGAATTCGGCAATCTCTTTCAGGCGCACGCTGGTGCGGCGTTCGCGCACGAAGACCCATCCGGCGGCCAACAAACCCGCCAGGGCCAGCAGGTTGAACAGGGTGCCGACGCTTGCCGAGCGCCAGGCGGTCGCGTCGATGGCGGCATAGGCCGAGCGCGGCACATGGCGCTCCAGCACCCAGCCGTCACCGGCCACGCCGGTCAGCGGCAGGCTGATGGACAGACCGGCCTGGGCATGCCCGGCAACCACTTCGGCCAGAGCCTCGTTGCGTCTATCCATCACCGTCACGTTGCTGCGCGCATGCTTGAGCACATAGTCCGACAGCGGCGCCGCGTCGAGCGCATTGCCGGCCACGGCCATCATCTCTTGTGGGGTGACCGGCACCAAGGGCCGGTTCAACAGGCGCGCTTCGAGCACATTCAGGCGCACATTGGTGGTCACCAAGCCTTTGAAGGCGCCATTCACCTCGTCGTAGATCGGCACCGTCAGCAGCAGGCCCATGCGATCGCGGTCCTTGCCCGTGGCCAGCGAAGTGAACTGCGAGTTGTCGCAGGTGATGATGGGACGCGAGACCAGGGTGGCAATGCCGTGCGGTGCATCGGCCGGCAGGCTCGGGTGCTCACGACGCAAGGTGTCGAGCATCCTGACCAGTTCGACATACTCGAACGACTCTTCTTCCTCCGGCACGTCGGGTCCACTCGGTTCGGGGTGCTGCAAATCCGGCTTGGCCTGGCCGACCAGCTTGCGGAAGCGCTCGACGATGACCGAGTCGAACATCAGGAACGGGACTTCACCGCGCTGCGGCGCGAAGCCGTCGTGGACGATGTACACCTCGGACACGGCCAATACGTCGGACAGGTGCAGGTAGAGCTGCAACACGGTTTGCGCATCGGCGGCGGCGAAACGCTTGCCGTCGATGGCATCGTCCTTGTCCGAGGATCGGTTCTGCGTCGGCGCCCGGCGCACCGCAGGCAGCAGCGAGATCGTCCGCGTCGTCACGTACAGGTCGTTCATCACCTGCGACAACTCGCGCGCTTCGCTGTGTGTGGTCAGGCGCGCATCGGATTCGAGGTTGCCGATCGCATTGGATCGAACGCTCCAGGCCTGGTGCAGGATCACGTACTCGACCAGCAGGAAGGCGATCACCAACAGCGCGACCAGGCCGACGCCGTTGCGCGCCGGTGAAGTTCGCCACTTGTGCAGCCAGGTTGCCATAACTGCGGCTCCATCACCGCGCTGCGGCGAGTCTGTCGTGGCTGGAGCTTAGGGGCTCGGTCGACTCACCGCACAGGCGCCGAGTGCAAAACACGGCCGACTGCGCACTAATACACGGGCATCAGACCGCTTCACCGCAGCGTTATTTGCGCACGGTCCGTGCAGGCCACCGGGGTCGCGCATGGCGTCAATAGTTGGCAGGCCAGACGCGCTCGAAGTACTCGAGGATCAGCACCGCCCGCTCGCCGACCTGGAAGCCTTCGGATTCGGCACGCTCGGCAAAGTCCTGCCGATGCGCAGTCAGCCACCAGCGCAGCGTCAGGTCGCCCTCGCCGGCCTCGAACGCGAACGCGTCGTCGATCTCGTCGAAGTGGCGGCGCTCGACATGCCGGTTGCGCACGATCGCACGCGGCCGGCCGCGGCCGTCGAGCACGACGAGGTGATCACCGGGCTGCGGCAAGGGGTCGTTGTCGACCGTGAATTCATGTTCCAGCGTGGCGTGGGCACGCTTGATGCCGTTGACCACCAACTCGGCCAGTTCGTCGGCCAGCACGCGGTGGTGGCCGAAGGCGGCGGCGGCAAAACCCGGCACCGCGACCTTGCAGCAGCGTTGGTAGTCGAGCCAGAAGGCCTGGATCAGATCCTTCTGTCCGGCAGCCGGCGCAGACATGTCAGGTGTCTGCGCGCAGCGCTGCGCGCAACTCGACGCCGATCTCGGGCCGGGCAGCGAAGGGGTCACTAGGGTTGCGCGCCTGCATCACGTCTTCGAGCCGGGTCTGCACCGAGGCCAGCGCCTTGGGGTGGCTGTAGATGTAAAAGCGCTTCTGACGCAGGGCCTCGAAAACCATCGCCGCGACCTCGGCGGCGCTGACTTTGCCCGCATCGACCGCCTTGCCGACCATGGCCTGGGCGATGCGCTGGCTGCGCGTGGGTGCGCCCGCCAGCGGCTCCGGCCGGTTGCGATGGCTGGCCGTGATGCCGGTGGGTACGAAAAAGGGGCACAGCACCGACGCGCTGACCTGGTCGCTGACCAGGGCCAGGTCCTGGTACAGCGTCTCCGACAGGCTGACCACGGCGTGCTTGCTGACGTTGTAGGCCCCCATGTTGGGCGGATTGACCAGGCCGGCCATCGATGCGGTGTTGACGATATGGCCTTCGTAGGCCGGATCGGCGCTGGCCGCGGCCAGCATCATCGGCGCGAAGACACGCACGCCATGGGCCACGCCCATCACGTTGACGCCCAGGGTCCAGGCCCAATCCTGCGCGCTGTGTTCCCAGATCAGGCCACCGACGGCGACGCCGGCGTTGTTGAATACGAAATGCGGCGCGCCGAAGCGCGCGGCTGTCGCCGCGCCTAGGGCCTCGACTTCATGCGCCTGCGACACGTCGAGGCGAAACGGCAGCACGTCCGCACCCAGGCCACGCAGTTCGGCGGCGGCGCGCGCCAGCGCGTCGGCCTGCACATCGGCCATCACCAGGTTCATGCCCTCGCGGGCGGCTATGCGGCAGGTCTCCAGGCCGAAGCCCGAGGCGGCGCCGGTAATCACGGCCGTGCGACCGGTGAAGGATTGCATAGGACGACTCCTCTTGTATTGAATCAGGCCGCGCCGGGCCGCTCCCAAGCGGCCTGAGCTCCCCCCGGGGGGCGCGAGCGCAGCGAGCTTGGGGCCGTCATGTCGGCAGTGCGCGCTCGAGCAAGGCATCGACCGGTGTACCGGCCGGCAACAGGCCGAAGACATCGGCCGCCTGGCCCAGCCGCGACACGCAGAAGGCTGCGAACACCGCGTCGGTCGAGTGCCGTCGCAATAGTGCGGCCTGCACCAGCAGCGCGATGTCGCGGGCCAGCGAACGGGCCTGCGCCTCGTCGGTCGCGCCGTCGATGCGATCGGCCAGGCTGGTCGCCAAACGGTCGAACGCGGCATGCTCACCGCGGGCCGGCGCCAGTTCGTGCTGCAGGGCCGAAGCCACATCGGCGCCGCGCAGGGCGCGCAGCAGGTCCAGCGCCATGATGTTGCCGGCGCCCTCCCAGATCGAGTTGACCGGCATCTCGCGGTAGATGCGGGCCATCACGCCCTCGCCACCCTCCTCGACATAGCCGTTGCCGCCCAGGCATTCCATCGCCTCCTGCGCAAAGCCGGCGCCGCGCTTGCAGATCCAGAATTTGGCGATCGGGGTCAGCACGCGGCGGATCACCTCTTCATGCGCATCGCCGCCATGTTCGCTGGCATCGACCGAGCGCGCCAGGCGCAACGCGAGCGCCATGGCCGCTTCGCTTTCGAGGGCCAGGTCGGCGAGCACGTTTTTCATCAAGGGCTGCTCGGCCAGGCGCTTGCCGAAGGCCATGCGCTCGCGGCAGTGGTGCAGGGCCAGCGTCAGTGCCTGGCGCATCAGGCCGGCCGTGCCCAACGCGCAATCGAGCCGGGTCAAGGCACCCATGGCCAGGATCTGCGGCACGCCGCGGCCCTCGTCGCCGACCAGCCAACCCGTCGTGTCGCCGTCGAACTCGACTTCGCTGCTGGCATTGGCGCAGTTGCCGAGTTTGTCCTTCAGGCGCTGGATGCGGATAGCATTGACGCTGCCGTCGTGGCGCCAGCGCGGCACGAAGAAACACGACAGCCCGCCATCGCATTGCGCCAGCACCAGGAAGGCATCGCACATCGGCGCCGACAGGAACCACTTGTGGCCGGTCAGGCGGTAAGCGCGGCCCCAATGGGTGCCGCTTTCGAATACGGCGCGCGTGGTGTTGGAGCGCACATCGGAGCCGCCCTGCTTCTCGGTCATGCCCATGCCCATGGTCAGCGCGGTCTTGGTCGATGCCGGTACGAAGCGCGGGTCGTACTGCGTGCCGGCCAGGCCGACACCCCACTCGGCGTGCAGCACCGGATTGGCGCGCAGCGCCGGTGTCACGGCATAGGTCATCGACACCGGGCACAGCACCGACGGCTCGAGTTCCGTGAACAGCATGAACGCCGCCGCGCGCTCGATATGGGCCCCTGCCGCACTGCGCCACGGTCGCCCATGCAAGCCATAGCGCAGGGCGCCGCCCAACAGCGCGTGGTAGCTCGGGTGGAACTCGACCTGGTCGATGCGCCGTCCATCGCGGTCATGGCCACGCAATTGTGGCTTGCACACGTTGGCTAGGCGGGCATGCATTTGCATCTCCGCGCTGCCGGCCTCGAGGCCGAGCGCAGCCAGGCGCGACGTATCGTGCGCCGGCAAATGAAACGCCAGCGCGTCCTGCAACGCCGGGTTGGTGTCGTACAGATTGGCCCCCGACCATGGCGTACTTTGATTGAAGACTTCATGCGTGCCCGGCGTCATGCCTTCCTCCACAGCATTTCGAGATGGGGGATGTGATCTTCCAAATATTCGTCACCGACGGCACAAAACCCAAGCTCGCTGTAAAAGCGCTGCAGGCGCGCCTGGGCGCTGATGCGTACCGCCTGGCCCGGCCAGCGCGCCATGCATCCGGCGAGCCCTTCGCGCATCAGTGCGCGTCCGAGCCCGGTACCGCGCACTTCGGGCGCAGTGACGACGCGCCCGATCGACGGCTCGACATACTTCGCGCCGGGATCGACGACGCGCAGGTAGGCCAACAGCTGCGGCCCCACATCGCGGCCGAGCAGGTGCCACGCGCGCCGGTCGATGCCGTCGATGTCGAGGTATGGGCCCTGTTCGAGCACGAACACGCGGCTGCGCAGTTGCAACGCGTCGTGCAGGTTGTCGACGCCGAGCTCGTCGAATCGGTGCCAAGCCCAGTTCATCGCGCAGGCCGGCGACTGTCCCGTCAGACCAGCTGCACCAACTGTTTGCCGAAATTCTTGCCCTTTAGCAGGCCGATGAAGGCCTCGGGCGCACTGGCCAGCCCCTGCGAGATCGTCTCGCGATACCTCAGGCTGCCGCTGGCCACCAGCGCACCCAGTTCGGTCAGGGCCTGTGGCCACAAGGCCATGTGCTCGCTGACGATGAAGCCCTCGACCTTCATGCGGTTGACCAGGATCAGGGCCGGATTGGCCATCGGCAGCGGTGTTCCGCTATAGCCGGCGATCATGCCGCAGACGGCAATCCGGGCGAACGCATTGGTGCGCAGCATCACGGCATCGAGGATCATGCCACCGACATTTTCGAAGCAACCGTCGATGCCGTTCGGGCAGACGTCCTTCAAGGCCTGCGACAGCGAGGTCAGGCTGGTGTGCTTCTTGTAGTCGATGCAGGCATTGAAGCCCAGATCCTTGATCACGTAACGGCACTTGTCGGGGCCGCCGGCCAGGCCGACCACGCGGCAGCCGCGCACCTTGGCCAATTGGCCGAACGCGCTGCCGACCGCACCAGATGCGGCGCTCACGACCAGGGTTTCGCCGGCCTTGGGCGCAATGATCTGCGTCAGGCCGTACCAGGCCGTCACGCCGGGCATGCCGACGGCGCCGAGGTAGGCCGAGAGCGGTATTTGCGTGGTATCCACCTTTTGCAGCACGCCGCGTTCGGACGCGTCGACGACGGCGTACTCCTGCCAGCCGCCCTGGCCGACCACCTTGTCACCGACCTTGAAATGCGTGCTCTTCGACGCCATCACCTCCCCGGCCGTGCCGCCGATCATCACCTGATCCAGCGGCTGCGCCGCGGCGTAGCTCTTGCTCTCGTTCATGCGCCCCCGCATGTACGGGTCCAGGCTCAGGTAGTGGTGACGCACCAATACCTGGCCCTCCTTCATGTCGCGCGGCTCGGGCAGCGGCATCTGCACGAGCCGGAAGTTGTCCGGCGTGGGCTCGCGCAACGGCCGCGAGGCGAGCAGGATCTGGTGGTTGATCGAGGCACTCATGTTCATAGTTCCTTGCGGGTGTGCAAAACCTTGACGCTGCGCCCCTTGGTCGGCAGTTTGCGCAGGTATTTGAAGGTGCCCGTGGCGTGGGCGCAGAGCTGGTCGTCGGCGTCGACGACCGAGGCTTCGCAAAAGGCCATCGTGCTGCTGCGATGCAGTAGTTTTGCATCGCAGCGCAGCCGCCCTTCGGCCGGGCGCATGAAACTGGTCTTCATCTCGACGGTGACGACACCGGAGCCGAGATCGGGCTCGCTCGCGTGAACGCTGCGCGCCGGGTCGGCATGAAACGCGACGCTGCGCGCCGCGTGGGCCATGGCCACGTCGAGCATGGTCATCAGCACGCCGCCATGGGCCACGGCCCAGGAATTGAGATGCGCGGGGTCGAGATCGACGCGCAACTCGGCATGCCCGCCCTCGAAGCGGTGCAGCTCGAAGCCCAGGGCTTCGACGAAAGGAATGTGTGCCGGAAATTTCATGCGCCGTTGTGCACCGCGCTGACGCCGCCGTCGACCGCCAGGATCTGGCCGGTGATGTGTTTGCCCGCCGCGCTGGCAAACAGCAGTGCGGCGCCTTTCAGATCGTCGTCGTCGCCCAGGCGGCGCAGCGGCGCTGCCGCCGCCAGCTTCTCGGCACCGATCGTCGCCAGCACGCCCTTGGTCATCCGGCTCGGGAAGAATCCCGGCGCCAGCGCGTTGACCGTGATGCCGTGCGGCCCCCACTCGCCGGCCAGCGTGCGCGTGAAGTTCACCACCGCGCCTTTGCTGGTGCCGTAGGCGATGAACTGCATGTCCAGCGAACCGGCCAGGCCGGCGATCGAGGCCAGGTTGATGATGCGGCCGTGCTGGTTGGGCAGCATGCTGGCCTTGCCGGCCGCCTGGGCAAACAGGAACAGGCTGCGGATGTTGAGGTTCATGACCTTGTCCCAGGCCTCGAGCGGGTAGCTCTCCATCGGTGCACCCCAGGTCGCACCGGCGTTGTTGATCAAGATGTCGATGCGGCCCAGTCGTTGCATGGTCTCGGCCACCACGCGCTCGATGTCGGCCGGCTGGCTGGCGTCGGCCGCGATCCAGCGCGCATCTATGCCCTTGTCCTGCAGCAGCGCGCTGGCCTGTTCGAGGTCGGCCGCCTTGCGCGAGGTCAGCATGAGCCTGGCGCCGGCTTCACCCAGCGCCTCGGCGATCTGCAGGCCCAGGCCGCGCGAACCGCCGGTGACGAGTGCGGTCTGGCCACCGAGGTCGAACAGTTGTTGCACGCGAGTGCTCATGGTTGTGCCTCCCTTGTCGTCGTCAAAACCACTCCTCCTGCATGTCGCGGCAGATCGGGTTGCGCGACGCCGCCACCGCCAGCCAGGCCGCGGTCTTGGGCAGTTCGTAAGCGTAGAAGTAGCGCATCGCGGCGCGCTTGCCCTGCGCCAGATCGTCGTCGCGACCGGCGCAGGCCAGCGCCACATCCAGCCACAGCCAGGCCAGTACGGTGTGGCCGAAGCCTTGCATGTAAGGGGTGGCGTTGGCCAGCGCCTCCTCGGGCCGGCCCGTGGCCCAGGCCGACTGCGTGGCAGCCAGCAGTGCCTGCCATGCCACGGCCAACTCACGGGCCGGCTGCGCCAGGCCTTCGACACGGCCCGCGCGCTCGATGCTGGCATCGATGCGTCGGGCCAACAAGCTGAGCGAGGCACCCCCTTGCTGCGTCACCTTGCGGCCGAGCAGGTCCAGGGCCTGGATGCCATGCGTGCCTTCATGAATCATGTTCAGGCGGTTGTCGCGCCAATACTGCTCGAGCGGGAAGTCGCGCGTGTAGCCGTAGCCGCCGAGGACCTGGATCGCCAGGCTGTTGGCCTCCAGGCACCACTCGCTGGGCCAGCTCTTGGCGATCGGCGTCAGCACTTCGAGCAGCATGCCGGCCTGACTCGCCTGCTCCGCGCTGCCGGTGTGCAACTCGTCGACCAGACGCGCGCAGTACAGCGCCAGCGCCAGGCCACCCTCGACATAGGCTTTCTGCGCCAGCAGCATGCGGCGAATATCGGCATGTGCGATCAGCGGCACAGGGGGCGCCGAAGCATCCTTGCCGGCGCCGGTGATCGGCCGACCCTGGCTGCGCTGGCGCGCATAGTCCAGGCTGGCTTCGTAGCCGGCAAAGCCGAGCATCGCGGCGCCGATGCCGACGCCGATGCGTGCCTCGTTCATCATGTGGAACATGCAGCGCAGGCCGTCGCCCGGTTCGCCCACCAGATACCCGATCGCGCCGGCTTGGTCGGCGGGTTTGAATCGGCCTTCGCCGAAATTGAGCAGAGCGTTGCTGGTGCCACGAAAGCCGAGCTTGTGGTTCAGGCCGGCCAGCACGATATCGTTGCGCTCGCCCGTCAAGTCGCCGCGCTCGCTGACCAGCCACTTCGGCACGACGAACAGCGAAATCCCGCGCGTGCCCGGTACCAGCTGGCCGTCGGCGGTCGGGATCTTGGCCAGCACCAGGTGCACGATGTTTTCGGTCAGCTCGTGCTCGCCAGCCGAGATCCACATCTTGTGGCCGCGCAGGCGGTAGCGCGGGCCGAGCGGGTCGGATTCGAACGCCGGGCCATCGGGCAAGGCGCGCGTGACAAGGTCGGACAGCGACGAGCCGGCCTGCGGCTCCGACAAGCACATGGTGCCGAACCAGCGCCCGGCGAACTCCTTGGCCGCGAAGACTTCGCGCTGGCGCGGCGTGCCATGCGCCATCAGCAGGTTGGCGTTGCCGCTGGTCAGCATCGCGTAGGCCGACAGCGCCACACTGGCCTTGCTGAAGAACGCGTTGGCAGCCATCTCGACGACGCAGGGCAATTGCATGCCGCCGATGGCGTAGTCCTGCGCAGCGGCCAGCATGCCCGATTCGACATAGGCCGACAGCGCCTCGTGCGTGGCGCGCGGCAGGTGCACGCGTTGGCCATCGAATCGCGGTTCCTCGGTATCGACCAGTCGGTTGAACGGCGCGAATTTGTCGCGAGCGATGCGCTCGCAGGTATCGAGTACCGCCGCGAAAGTGTCGCGGCTGTGTTCGGCGAAGCGCGGCCTAGCGATCAGCGCGTCGACGCGCAGCCAATCGAAGAGCAGGAATTCGAGGCTGTCGCGCATCGCTCGGGGCATCTCGCGGTGCGTCGGGTCACAAGACCTCGAAGACGCCAGCGGCGCCCATGCCCCCGCCTATGCACATCGTGATGCAGACCCGCTTGGCGCCGCGGCGCTTGCCTTCGATCAATGCGTGGCCGGTCAGGCGCTGGCCGCTCATGCCATAGGGGTGGCCGATGGCGATGGCGCCGCCGTTGACGTTGAGGCGATCCATCGGGATGCCCAGCTTGTCGGCGCTGTACAGCACCTGCACCGCGAAGGCTTCGTTGAGTTCCCAGAGGTCGATGTCGTCCATCTTCAAGCCCAGGCGACCCAGCACCTTGGGTACGGCGAAGACCGGGCCTATGCCCATCTCGTCAGGGTCGCAGCCAGCCACCGCGAAGCCGAGGAAACGGCCGAGCGGCTGCAGGCCCTTCTTCTGCGCGTAAGCCTCGCTGACCACCGCGCAGGCCCCGGCGCCGTCGCTGAACTGGCTGGCGTTGCCGGCGGTCACGACACCGCCGGGAACGGCGGTGCGGATGTCCTTGATGGCTTCGTAAGTCGTACCCGGGCGCAGGCCCTCGTCGGCACTGACCGTCACCTCCTTGCTGCGCAGGCCGAGTTGGGCGTCGGCCACGCCGGCCGTCACGGTGATCGGTGCGATCTCGGCGTCGAACAGGCGCTTGTCCTGCGCCGCGCAGGCCTTTTGCTGGCTCTCGGCGCCGAAGCGGTCCATGCGTTCCTTGGACACACCATAACGCTTGGCCACCTGCTCGGCGGTTTCCATCATGTTCCAGTAGATCGTCGGCACATGCTCGGCCAGCCATGCATCCTGGAACATGTGCCGGTTCATTTCCTGCTGCACGCAGGAGATGCTCTCGACGCCGCCGGCGATGAACACCTCGCCCTCACCGGCCGCGATGCGCTGCGCGGCCAGCGCAATGGTTTGCAGGCCGCTCGAGCAGAAGCGGTTGATGGTCATGCCCGGCACGCTGACCGGCAGGCCGGCGCGCAGCACGATCTGGCGCGCGATGTTCCAGCCGGTCGCGCCCTCGGGATTAGCGCAACCCATCAGCACATCGTCGACCGCGCCGGGGTCGATGCCTGCGCGCGCTCACGGCGGCCTTGACCACATGGCCGCCGAGCGTGGCGCCATGGGTCATGTTGAAGGCACCCTTCCAGCTCTTGGCGAGGGGGTGCGGGCGGTGGAGACGATGACGGCCTGGGTCATGGTTTTTTCCTTGGGTTCAGTTGATCAGTTCGCCGATGCCCCACTCCGCTTGCCTGTGCGGATACGCGGTCGGGTGCCTGCGGCATCGACTCGCTCGGTAAGGTGCCCCGTGACGTATTTGTGCAGCACACTCGCAATCAATGTCTGATAAGGCACGCCTTGCTCCAGCGCCTTGACCTGTATGTCGCTCAGGTCGCCCGACGACAGTCGGATGTTGACGCGTCGATCCTTGATTGCCGTGGCCCTGGCAGCGGCCTTGAACTTCGCGAGTTCGGTCTTGGTGGCAACGGAGTGGAGCTTGCCCTTTTCATAGGCGCTCAGGACTTCGAGTTCGTACGCATCAATTTTCGGCATCTGGTTCACCTTGCTCCCGTCAGTAAACGACTTGCCTTCGGCAGCCAGCTTGGCCAGCAGCGGCGCAGGCTGCCAGAACGAGACGTCGTCGCGCGGGTTCAAGGCAAACTTCTTCATCGCCTGCACCACGCTGTACAGACCGCGCTGGTCGGCGTAGCACATCGGGCCGCCGCGCCAGAGCGGGAAGCCGTAGCCGGTCAGGTAGACCATATCGATGTCGCTGGCCTTGCTCGCGATGCCTTCTTCGAGCAGCCTCGCGCCTTCGTTGACCAGCGAGTAGACCAGGCGGTGCACGATCTCGTCGTCGCCGATTTTGCGTGGCGTGATGCCGAGCTCGGTGCGGTGCTTGGCGATCATGTCCTCGACCAGCTTGGACGGGATCGGATCGCGCTTGCCCGGCGCGTAGTCGTACCAGCCGGCACCGGTCTTCTGGCCGAAGCGACCCAGCTCGCACAGCAGGTCGGCCGTCTTGCTGTAGCGCAGCTTGGGCTTCTCGACATAGCGGCGCTTGCGGATGGCCCAGCCGATGTCGTTGCCGGCCAGGTCGCCCATGCGGAACGGCCCCATCGCGAAGCCGAACTTCTCGACCGCGCGGTCGACCTGCTGCGGCGTGGCACCCTCCTCGATCAGGAAGCCGGCCTGGCGCGAGTACTGCTCGATCATGCGGTTGCCGATGAAGCCATCGCACACGCCAGCCACTACCGCGGTCTTCTTGATCTTCTTGGCCAGCGCCATCACGGTGGCCAGCACGTCCTTGCCCGTTTTCGCGCCACGCACCACTTCGAGCAGCTTCATCACGTTGGCCGGGCTGAAGAAGTGCATGCCGACCACGTCCTGCGGGCGTTTGGTGAAGGCGGCGATTCTGTTCACGTCCAGCGTCGAGGTGTTGGAGGCCAGGATCGCGCCGGGCTTCATCACTTCGTCCAGCGTCTTGAAGACTTTCTCCTTGACGCCCATGTCCTCGAACACGGCCTCGATCACCAGGTCGGCGTCGCGGACAGCGTCGTACGCCAACGTCGGCGTGAGTAGCGCCATGCGGGCGTCGTACTTGTCGGGCTTCAACTTGCCCTTCTTGACCTGCGACTCGTAGTTCTTGCGTATCGTGGCCAGGCCGCGGTCCAGCGCATCCTGCTTGGTTTCCAGGATCGTCACCGGGATGCCGGCGTTGAGGAAGTTCATGGTGATGCCGCCACCCATGGTGCCGGCGCCGATCACGGCCACCTTCTTGATCACACGCTGCGGCGTGTCGTCGGGCACGTCGGCGATCTTGCTCGCTGCACGCTCGCCGAAGAAGGCGTGGCGCAGGGCCTTGCTCTCGGGCGTGGCCATCAGGCTCATGAACGCGCTGCGCTCGTAGAGGATGCCATCGTCGAAGCGCGCGGCCTTGACCGACTGCTCGACGCAATCGACACAGCGTGCCGGCGCGGGAAAGTGCTTGGCCATCGCCTTGACGGTGTTGCGTGCGAACTGGAAGTAGGCGTCGGCGTTGGGGTGGGTGGCCTCGAGTCGGCGCACCAGGGGCAAGGGCCGCAGCTCGGCCTTCTCCAGCGCGAACGCGGCGGCGCCCTGCGATCAGGTCGCCTTCGATCAGTCGGTCGAACAGTTTCTGCCCCGGCAGCGAAGCCAGCAACTCGCTCTTCACCGGCTCGCCACTGACGATCATGTTCAGCGCCGTCTCGACCCCGAGCACACGCGGCAGGCGCTGCGTACCGCCGGCGCCCGGCACCAGGCCGAGCTTGACCTCGGGCAAGGCCACGTTGGCGCCCGGCGCTGCGACGCGGTAGTGGCAGCCGAGTGCGAGTTCCAGGCCGCCGCCCATGCATACGCTGTGGATCGCCGCCACCACCGGCTTGCTGCAGTCCTCGACCAGCCGAATCAAGGTGCCCAGGTGCGGCTCGGTGATGGCCTTTGGCGAGCCGAACTCCTTGATGTCGGCGCCGCCCGAGAAGGCCTTGCCGGCGCCGGTGAGCACGATGGCCTTGACCGCGGCGTCGGCCTGCGCCTGTTCGAGCCCGGCCACCAGGCCTTGCCGCGTGGCCAGGCCCAGGCCATTGACGGGCGGGTTGTCGAGCGTGATGACGGCGACCTTGCCGCGCACCTGGTAACTGGCAGTCATGGCAGGAATCCTTCCGTCTGCAATGCGAACGCTCGTTCGATTCTAGGGTGCGCTGGTCGCAATGTCGGCGCCGCTGAAATGACGTTGACGAATGTGCGCCAGAAACGGCAGAGCCGGGCGAAGCCCGGCTCCTGTCTCCCCGAAAAATGCCAGCGCAGGCCTCGGTATCGTAGATCGTGTAACCGGCCGGCTCGATAAATGGAGACACGATCTCAAAACCGGCGCATGTGTCCTCGGCCCCCAGGCGGCTCGCCACCTGGAGGCCGCCGGGTCATTGACGCAGGCCGATGCCGATTCCGGGGTCGCTGGACGTGTTGCCGAACACCACGATGTTGCCGCTCGGAGAGACTGCACCGACGACTTCAACGCCTATCGTCAGCGTGCCGTCGGCGGCCAGCGAGTAAGTAGACGACGAAGTCGGTCGTGCCGTCACGACACCGTCTTGGTTGAGGGTCCCTGAGATGGTCACCGCTCCCGCCCCATTGAACGTGGCGCTCCCAAAGGTAACCCTGAACCCCTTCGGTACAGGCGCTGTCTGGCCAGGGGCAGGCGCAGTCGGTTGTGGCGTCTGCAGCCCGAAACCGTAGCTCATGAAGGCGTAGGTTCCATTCAGACTTGCGTTGCTCATGCCACTGCCGTTCTTCACGAAGGCCGTGATGATGACCGGTGCGCCGCTGGTCCTGGTCCCGATCACAAGCTCGCCAGTGCCGACCAGGTTCAGCGCCGGTGCGTTGGCGCCCAGCGCGAGCGAGCCATCCGAGGCCACTGAGTAACTGATGGGCATCCCGCCAGTGGTGGTCGCTGCGACGCCATCCTTGTTATCGACGTCACTCAACGGTGTGAGGGATCCGGTGCCATCGGCCTGAAACACGGCCACCTCGGAATGGATGCCTTGTGGGGCGGGCATCGGCGAGCCCTGCGCGACCATGTTGGGCTGGATGGTGGTCGGGTCGTTGTAGAAGCTGACTGCCGTGTACTTGCCGTTGAGGCTCGCGTTCGAGTATCCGGTGCCGGCTTTTCCAATGATGGCAATCTGCGTTCGGTCGCCAGCGGTGACGTTCGCCTGCAACACCACAGACTCGTCAGCCAGCCAGGCAGTACCCGGCGTTGCAATGCTGGTACCCGTGCTGCTGCCGCTGACCTGTGTCCCATCGTTGTTGCCGGTCCCAGTGGCCGCGAAGTTGCCAGCACCGTCGAACGTGAGCGTGACCTCATTCGAACTGAAGCCGAGCGGTGTCGAGAGCGGCTGCCCTACCGCAGGCGTGACCGACTGCCACCCCGAGAGTGGTTCGTGGTAGTACGAGGCATCGATATAAGAGCCGCATCAGCGCACTAATTCCAGTGGCCACGACGGTGTACGTGGAGTTGTCCACAACCTGCAAGCCATCGGCATCACGCAGGCGCAACTGCACGAAGCGCGAATCGCCGACTGACTGCAGCGGCGTGAACGCCCCCGGGCAGGTCACCGTCAAGCCCGTTGCAGCGGCGGTGCCTGCGGCCACGCTGACCGAGTTCGCGGTCGGTGCGACATGTGCATTGCCATCGGTTTCGGCGAAGGTGGTGGCCGTCGACTGCGAGGCGCCGACGTACACAGTCTGCGGCGGCGGGGCCGCCGTGGTGCTGGCCGACCAGGCCACGGTGGCCGATCCCTGCGCTGCGGCTTGCGCCCCGGTCGGGCTCAGGAAGGCCGCGACGAATGCGGGGTCGAGCGTGTTCCAGGCCACCGAGACGGCGGCCGCGGCCGGCGTGGGCCGCGACAGGTTGTACTTGGTAAACGAGGGCAGCGCGGTACCGGCCGCGTCGTAGGGCGTGAAGATGTAGCTGGCGTAGAGCTGAATCGTCGTCACGTCTATCGGCGTCTGCGCCCAAACCCCGGCGCCACCGGGCGTGACCGCATTGCCGGATTGGATCGGCAGATAGTCCCATTTGTAGAACGCCGTCGTGCTGTTGATCGGCGTCGTCGACTTCGGCGCAGACGTGGGCAGCGTGCCCATCAGCGCCATGTTCGAGCCGTTGTTGCAGACCACGTTGCGCCGCATCCAGACGCCGCCCGCAGGCAAGCCCGGGCCGGTGATGTTGACGCTGTTGACCGCGGCGGCGTTCGGCCCGTTCGGGTTGAAGTTGAAGACCAGCCCGCTCACGTAGAAACTGATGTCGCCGGGTGCGTTGTCAAGCGAGAGATTGCGTTGCAGCCTCGAACTGACCCCGGCGTCGTAAATCTGCTGATTGCCGATGAGGTCCCAGGTTACCGAGGTCCCGTCAGACAGTGTGCGCGGCGAACTGAGTTGTTGGGCACGGGTCGTGAAGCTCGACTGCGTGCCGTCGTTGAGCGTGTAGTTGATGCGAACGATCGACTGGTTCTGGCCATTGGACGTGGTGAAGAACAGCGTCTTCGGCAGCGAGATTTTGGTCCCCGTCGAGAGGCTGGACGATGCGAAATCGGGCACGGCCTCCGGCAGCGTCGCATACCCGTTTTGCAGAAATGCGGGGTCGACCACGTCGGCGCAGCGCGCCGCAGTCTGGCGTTGGGTAACGCCGAGTGCAAGGCATTCCTGCAGCGCCTTTTGTACGTAATCGAGATAGTTGTTGGCCGTTTGCGGTGGCATCGATGACGAAGGCGGCGCAGGCAGCGGCGCGGGCGGCGCAGTGAGCGTGGCGCTGGTCAACACGATGCCGCTGCTGGGTAACTGATTTGCCGCGTTCGGCGTCAGCACCAGCGTCGGGCCGTTCGCGCTCGGAATGATCGACACGGCGTTGATCACGGCGTCCTGCCCGGCGCCGTTCGCGGTCAAGGCATCCGTGACAGGATTCAGTGTCGCGCTGACGCCGCTGGCGGCGAGCACGTTCACCAGCGACGCATCGAGCACGCCGATGGCGGCCGCGACGTCGCTGGGCTTGACCGCGCGAAGTGCCGCCGTGTTGGTCGGCTGACCGTTGGTCAGCAATGCGGCCAGCGCCGTGGTCAAGGTCGTGACATTGGCAGTTGCGACGCTCTTGTCGGCGGGCGCCGTGGCCGGCGCGAGCACAGAGACGATCGTGCCCGAGGGCGTATCTGCGATCAACGCTGCGGGGAAGGTATAGCTGCCAGGCGGAATCGTATAGGTGCCCGTCGCGTCGGTCGGTATCGACGTGACCGTCGTGCCTTTGGCGTCGATGAATGTCACGACGACCCCCACCTCTGCAGTTCCCGTGGCGACCACGCCGGTCACGGACACCATTGCGGGGGGTGGTGCGCTGGAGCCACCGCCGCCACCGCACGCGGTGAGGACGGCGGATACCAGCGCTGCCAGGCCAGGGAGGGTGCGCGAATGCGCATTGCGGCGGTTGGTCATGCTTGCTCCTTATGCAGGGTGGAACGCGCTGATCGGTCAACGCGCAGCACATACAGTAGGAGCGCCGCGCCGCCACTGCCTCCACATTCAGTCTGAAATGCCGGTCGCCCATTCGGATGAGACCGGCGCCGGGAGCCTCACCAGCTCAGTGCAAATTCCCCCAATCGTTGGAGGCGCGAGTGAACCGAAAGCACTACAGTAGATATGCCGACTTGTGGTGTTGAACCAGGCGTATCCGAGTCATGCATGTACTCATGATCGATGATCACGTGATGTTCTTGCAGGCGCTCAAGAGCCTGTTGAACATGCTTGCACCCGACATGGTGATCGATGCAGCAAGCAATGCGGATACTGCGGTCGAGATGGCAAGTGCACAGCGCCATGACCTGGTGCTTCTGGACTGGCATCTTGAAGAGGCCAACGAATCGGCTGCCGTGGACACCATTGCGCGCTTGCGGGACGTGGGTTGTGTCGCCCGCATCGTGGTGTTTTCCGGCGACACGGGTGCATCACTGATTCGCACGGCCATTGACCGCGGCGCCGCGGGTTTCATACCCAAGAAGTACAGCTCGGAATTGATGCTCTCCGCCTTGGATGTCGTGCTCAAAGGCGGGATCTTCCTGCCGGCAGAAGCGGTGGCCACTCCGATTGCCCCGCAAGCCGGCGCGGGTCGGTCACCAGACGACGCCGCCGAGCTCCAGCGGCGCCTCGCCGAGCTGACCCCCCGTCAGCTCGATGCTTACCGGGCCGCAGCGCGGGGCTTGCCCAACAAGCTCATCGCGCGCGAACTGGGCGTCGCAGAGTCGACGGTGAAAACGCACTTGGCCGCCGTCTACAGCGTTCTGGGTGTTCACAACCGCACCCAGGCGGCCTACCAAGCGTCGCGCGGGGGAATTCGTGTCGGTTGAAGCGATCGATCCCGGTTCAAGATTGTCGACGTTTGAGGAGCGCATCGCGCGCGAGCGACTCCATCTCGCGGCGACGCAAATCGTTCGGCTTCCACTGCCGTCACTGACTATCTCGGTATTTCTCGCCTGGCTTCTGGTGCACCTCGAATTGACGGCGTTCGCCATTGTTTGGCTGCTGCTATTTGCGGCCGTCGAAGGCACGCGGTGGGTATACGCGCGGCAGCAGTTGGCGCAAGCTGCCCCGAGTCCAGGACCGCCGCTGCGGCGATTGCGCGGCATGATGATTGCGCTCGGAGTGACCCGCGCGGTCCTGGTACCGGCGTTCTTCATACACGGGCTGGCCAATGAGACCTTTCTGTTCACGATGGTGATCACCGGGCTGGCTGCCGGAGCCGTCGCAACGACTGCGGGTGACGTCAAGACCTACGCCGGTTGGGCGCTGCCTTGTGGCGGGGCGCTGGTTGTGGCCTGGCTCACGCAGGGGGGGTGGACAGGTGTCACGATCGCCGCGTTGCTGACCATGCTGTTCCTGGTATTGACTGGCTTCGTACGCGACCAAGACCGCGCAATGCGCAAGATGGTGGCACTGGCTGTAGAGAACGAGGTGCTGATCGACTCACTCAAGGTCGAGCGTGATCGTGTCGCGGCCGCGAGCCAGGCCAAGACCCGTTTTTTCGCCGCCGCAAGCCATGATCTGCGACAGCCGCTGCATGCCTTGTCGATCCATGCGACGACGCTGGAATTGATGGCCAGCCGCCAAGCCGATACCGCCATCAAAGACCTGAGCCAGAGCATCCAGCGCGCGCTCGCGCATAGCAATGGCTTGCTCGATGGCCTCCTAGACCTGTCAAAACTGGATGCCGGTGCGGTGCGGCCATCGATCGAGTCGATTCCGCTCGCGCCTGTGCTACGCAGCTTGCACGAGCAACACCTTCCGGTTGCGGCACTGCACGGTCTGCTGCTCGAACTCGACATTGCCGATTCGCTAGAGGCCGCAGCCGTCTCGAGCGATGCCGAGCTACTGACGCGAGTGCTCGCGAATCTGATTGGCAACGCCCTCAAGTTCACTCAGGCGGGCAGCGTTCGCATTACGGCACGTGAATCCAACAGTGGCAAAGCCGTACTCATCGGCATCGAAGACACCGGCCCGGGCATTCCCGCCGAGCAGCAACAGCGCGTGTTCGAGGAGTTCTATCAGATTGCCAATCCGTCGCGCGACCGCAACCAGGGCCTCGGCCTGGGTTTGTCCATCGTCAAGCGCACGGTCGAGCTGCTGGGTGTCGGACTCGAGTTGCGCAGCACGGTTGGCAAAGGCACGATCGTCGAAATCACGCTGCCGAGGGCGGAACAGAACGTCTGCCTGCAGGAGGCAGCGGAGCCGCCCGCCGCCGCGAACCTGCCCGCTGGACTGCGTGTGCTCATCATCGACGACGAAATCGAAGTGCTCGAGTCGGTCGCGCAACTGCTGGCCCAACTCGGCTGCGAAGTCCACGGCGCCGCCGGGACCACCGACGCCATTTCTTTGCTCGCACAATCAGGCGTGGTACCCGACGTTTTGCTGGTCGATCACCGCTTGCGCGGCGAGAGTGGCGTGCAGGCCGTCGATCGGATATGCGCACACCTTGGGCACGAGGTACCTGCCGTGATCGTCACCGGCGACACGGGTCCGGAAACCCTGCGCCAAGCCCTTGCCAGCGGGCATCGGGTGGTGCACAAGCCGGTCGACGGGCGACGACTAGCCGCTGTGCTCGCTGAAGTGGCTGAAGGTGTGGCTGTGTGTTCTGAAAGCCCAGGCACCGAGGCTGAATTACGCGCCTCAAGGTAACGGCGGCCAATCCTGGGTCTTGCCGTCCACGCCATGGAACGACACCCGGAGGTTGGCGCCGCCCTTGCAGTAGTCAACGCTGGCCGTAGCGAAGCCGTCCATAGCGCGAGGCGGAAACCAACTGCGCACACTGCAGCGGTAACGGCTGGTTCCGCTGCCCACGTCCATGTACTCGAACTCGAATTCTTCGTCGCGCGCAAAGTCTTCCGGAATCGAATTCGCAAAAGGCCAAGGCCCGTACATGGCACCCGCGTGGATCGAGTGCAGGATGACTGGCGGCAACCCCGGGGCGGTGCGTTGGACCGTGACCGTGGCAACGCAACAAAGATGTTCGTCACCCGAGAGAAACACGCAGTTCTCGACACCGTGGTTGGCAATGAACGCGAGCAAGGCGTGCAGCGACGCTGGGTAGCCGTCCCAGGCATCGGATCGCAGCGCACTCGCCGCGCACTCCTGTGTCGTCAGTCGCCGCGGCAATAGGATGGACGGTGTGGCAACGAATTTATGGCGTCGGGCGCCATCGGGCCATGCATATTGCGCAGCCAGCAGCATATCGGTCAGGGCGCGCATCTGCTGCTTGCTCATGATGCGGGCCTGGTCTGCATCGAACAGGGTCTTCGGGCAGCGTGCAGTACGCTCGGTGCGCGTGTCACCGAAGAAGAATTGATGCCGCGCGATGGTGTCCGCGAACCAAAGTTGGCTCGGGCTCCGCGTGCCGGACGTCACGGGTGGAAACCGCGCGACCGCGGTGTCACGTAAGGCGCTCAAACGCGTGTTTTGCCCGGCGTCGAAGCTGGGCTCCCAATTGTCGACAATCTCGTGGTCGTCGATCAACTGTCGCATCGGAACGTAGCCGGTAAGCGGACTCCACCACGGATTTTCGTCGCGCCGCGTGTAAGTGAGACGCAATGCGTGATCGAAGGTCTCGACCCTTCCTCTCGCGCCGCCCGCACTTTCCGTCCCCAAGGCGATCGTCGGGTCGAACAGCCCGGCAGTCGCGTCGACATAGACCTGATCACCGGCCAGAACCCAAATGTCGGGCCGTGGGCGGCGATCGAGGAAGGTGTTGAGCAATTCGAGCGCGCGATCGGCGGGGCCGGCCCGCATCGCGGTCCTGCCGGAAGGAAACATGGCCCTTCCATCGACAAGCCCTGCAGGGTAGAGGCAGGCGGTCAGCAGTAGCGAAAGGGGCGGCGATGTCATGTCGATTGGGCGCCCGGCTCACGGCCGCTGCAGAACCCCACCATCGAGGGGCCTCGCACCTTGCTGCTTGAGCGCCGCTTCGATGGCACGCTTCCACTTGTCAAAGTTGGGGCTCAACGTCGTACCCAGCCCAGCTAATGCACTTTCGGGAATGCTTTCAGGTGGTGTGACGTTCAGTATGAACAGGACCAGAAGTCCGTCGCAGGCACACCATGCTGCATCATCAAAATCGAACTCGATCTGGAGATTCACAAAATTCTTGTCGGTTCGCACTGGAAGGTCGGCTATTACGGATCGGCTGGCCAGGTGGCCGATCAGGTAATCGGAAAGGTCACCGCACACTTCCCATTCCTGCGTAATGCGCCTGACCGGGAGCATCACCGCGCCGACAGGGACGAGGCCTTTGCATTCATGTTGCGCCACCGCGCGAGTCTCGGTGCGGTCGTTGCGTCGACCCTGGAACCCCGCCGAGGGTGTTGCGACCCGCAGCGATGGTGCATTGTCTTGAGTAGTGGTTGGCATTCTGGTGGCCCTTCATTGGGAGGGGACTAGACGAGGAACTCGTCAATCAACTTGAACACCTTGCCGTTGTCTCGACCGATCAGCAAGTCCTGGTGGCCGCGACCCTCTATGGCATTAGCGCGGAGGCTCAACCCGGCAAGCGTCGCCAGATCCATGAGTGCATCTTGAGTCTCCGGATCGGCCAATCCATTGTTTTCACTGTGCAGGCTCAGCACCTCGATGCCGGCAAGTCGGGCCGTGGGCAGGGGGTCACACCAGTAGGCCCCCCATCGGTCCGTCATGCGCGCGGTGCGCGCAAAGTGGATCGGTTGAGACGCGGTGGCCAGATTGATCGGGCCGAAGAAGTCGTCGATGCGCTCCAGCGTCTCGCGCGGCATGTTGCGCACGTCGAAGACGCGTCCGAACAAGGCGTCGATGCGACGCCGCGTGCCGACCCAGGGCGCGGTGACCCACGGTCGGCACCAAGGCGGGTTGTCGACATCGAACTCGCCTTCGAGGTAGGGCAGCGAGGCGATCAACCGGTCCATCAGGTTCGCGTCGAAGCCGGCCGGTCCTTCGGCGGCGCGAAAGCGATAGGTGATGCCCGGCAGCAGTTGCTGTACGTAGCGGATCAGGTAGGCGCGGAAGACATTGGCAGGCGTCATGCGCACGGCGGGGCCCACCTGCGACATCACCCAATGGGCGATGCACTCGTTGAGCTTGCGGTCTTCTGCTTGGTCCAGCAAGGCCATCGAGAGCATGGCCGAGCCCATGCAGTGCGAAACAACGTCGATCTTCTTGCCTCCGGTCGCATTGACGACATAGCGGATCGCTTGGGGAATGTCGGCACGCGCGATGTCCTCGAAGGCCCATGGATATTCGGCGCTTGGCATCCCGCAACTCGAACGCAGGTCGACGATCCACGGCTCTATGCCCTGGTGCCACAGGTACGACGCGAGGTTGGGTCGCACCGTGGGGTGGGCAAAGGTCGTACCGCTTGCGCTATAGCCGTGAATCATCAGGACCGGCCTGCGTGTCGAGTTTGGCTTTGGGTAGCGGGTGAGGCGCACGACGCCCGGCCGACCGTCACTGGGGTCGAACTCGAACACTTGCGGCGCCGGTAGGCTGTCGTTTACCCCTGGCAGTCGGCGCGGAGCGTCGTCGCTAGGCCGGTCGGGTTTGCGAAAACTCCACAGGTGGATGCGGACAATCACCCGCGCCAGATACAACACGAACGATGCAAGGTCGACGAGCGCACTCGGCTGATCCTGCTGGCCAACGATGCGCAGCAGCGGCACATTCTTGCGCGCGAGGTAGGCCAGGTCGAGTTCGAGTGTCCCCGTGACCGCTTTCGACCCGAACTTGGAGAGCTCGAGTTGCGTCAGCTGCGACCACGGGTTGCTGCGGCGGGCATAGGTCAGCCGCTTGCGGCCAAGGATCTCGCCGTTGCGCAGATCCTGCCCAAGTCCGGCACCGGTCTTGACAGGCGCGCCAATGAGTAGGTCGTAGCTAAAGAGCCGCGCCTCGCCTGCCATCGAGGCCAGCGCCGCGACCTGCTTCACCCTCGTGCGCACGATCGACCACAGCGACTTTCTCGTGGTGGCCTGACGACCCGACAGTCGGTCGACGACCTCCTGGAACACATCGCGAGCACCACGGTTGGTAAACCAGGCCCTCAGCGCTCGGCAGCGGCGCGTGCACGCAGTGCTCGCTTCGTGCTGCAGGAAAGTCAGACAGCCTTCGACGGGTGCAACAAACTCCGCATCTTTGTCCTCGGCCTCCGTGAACTTCGAAGGTCGATCTGCAAACACGCGCACGCGGCTCAGCTCCGGGTCGGTTTCGACCAACAGGCGATGGCAGCTGACATCGGGCGAGCGCAGATCTGCCAACCGAGCAGGCTTGTAGACCAGCGACAACTCGACCCAGTGGCGCTTGTTGTCAATCTCGACAAAACCGCTGAGCCGTTCCAGCACCTGCACTTCGGTCGGTTGCGGCGAGCCGAGACAGGAGGGCGTCTTGAACACCGGGCGAGACTCTGTCGACGGAGTCGCTCGGGATACGGTGCACAATTTCCACTTGTCGAGCAGGCTGTCCATGGCACGGTCGGCCAGCGTGGCGATCGTGAGCGCAGGATTGATACCCAATGAGGTGGGCACGATCGATCCATCGAGCACGACTAGGCCATCATGAATCGCCGACGGGACTTCGCCTGCGCCATCGAACACCTGGCCACAGTCGTCAACAACGCCCGCGCGGCGGTCATCGCCCATTGGGCAACCCCCAATGGGGTGAACCGTCAGCAAGGGACCTTTGCGCACGCCAAGGGTTGTTCCGACATCATCGGGCAATGCCTGCCACATCGGATTTGGCAGGACCTTGCCACCAATCCCTGCCTCGCAGACCCGTTTTCGCAGCACTTCGTGCCATGTCTCCAGTCGCTTGTCGTCGCGAGCATCGGGCCAAAGAATATTGACACCTGCGTCCCAGGCGTCGCTGCCCGGCGGCGTGTTTGCCGGAGTCAGCACACCACATGCCGAGTCCCGTCCAATCAGTGCAACCGTGAGCGAATGGTTCACCGACGCAGGGTCGATAGCGCAAGGATCCTGATCCGACGCCGCGTGGTCGCGTTCATCGGGCTTGCCAAGACCGTTCAGCAGCGAGGCGATGGCGGTGGTCTCCTCGAACAACCGGCGCAGCGGCCCGGCGATACCGAGATCTTCGATAACAAATCCGTTCTCTTCGCGCAGGTCGATGATCGAGGTGATCGTCGGACCCACGCCGCGACTTTTCGAAGCAGTCGACTCGTCAGCCACTGCATTGCATTGCTGCGACGTGTTGTACAGCGTTGCGACGGCGTCAGCGTTGCCGGAGAACCGAGACCCGAGTCGACTCGAGAAACGCAACTCGTCCGTCCGTGATCGCATCAGCAGCTCGGTTGAGCCGAGGGTTCCCGCGGCGACGACTAGGCGCCGCCCACGCACCTTGAGCGGCCCTGCCATGCGTTCGCGCAGGGTTCGGTCCGTATGCCAGACATCGACTTCCCAACCGGCAGAGTGGCGCCGCAATTGCGATACCGTCGCTCCGCAGTAGATCGACGCGCGGCGATGCTGTGCGATGCGCAGCAGGTTGGTGTCGAGCGACGCCTTGGCGTCGTGGTTGCAGCCAGTCGTGCAATCCCCGCAAGCGATGCAATGCTTCAACTTGACTTTGCCCGAGGTGACGGTTCGGTCGTCCATGGCTACCGTGATGTCGGCTTTGCGGAATTCGTTCTTGCCAAGGCTGACCATCACCGCCGTCCGACACAAACCTTCAAGGTTTGCACGCTGTGCGCCGAGGTCACGTCGAAGAATTTCCGCGCGCCGTTGAAGATCCGCATAGGAAGTGCGTATCGATCCGGGCCACGCAGGGTCGTCGAATACGTCAGGGCGCGGGAACTCCATCACGCCGGCATTGATCAGCGACCCTCCACCGAGTCCGTTGGCGACCAGCACCGACATGTCGCTGCCGACCCGCACGTCGAACAGGCCCTCCAGCCGACCCCTTGCCCCTGCTCCGCCGGGCGTCGTGAACCGGACGTGTCCGGCCAGATCAGCCATCCGGTCAGGAAAACTGCCAGACAGGTATTCGCGCCCCCGCTCGAGCATGCAGACGCTCAGGTCATGGCCTTTTGCGTCTTGAAGTCCGGCCAGCCGCGAGGCGGCGACGGCCCCGCCGTAACCGGAGCCAACGATCAAGACGTCGAAATCAGCATCGTCGCGTGGTTCCGGCGCCAAATCCTGGATCAGGACTTCCAGGCCTTTGGAAAGCCATGTCGTTCGGCGCTCCTGCCGTGGCTCGTGCTCGGGCGCCGCGGAATCGTTCATCGGTCTCGGCCGGTGGGTTGTTGTTTAGCCCGCGATCAGGATGACAACTGATCCTGGTCGGCGCGTCAACCGTTCGGGTGAGATTTCTGCGTCTGCGCTGCACACTCCATGCGGGTCTACGCCTTGCATCTTGCGACCAGCATGACGCGGTCGAACTTCCATGAGGGATTACCACGAGTGTGTGAGTCCCATGCCGCCGCTGCGGCGCGGCCAGGAAAAGCGGGTACTTTCGGCGCTTTTCCACTCATGCCCGGGCGCGGGCGTGTCGATACTCTGTCGCGAGCGCCGGTCGAAGCGTGTTGTCGCGGGTTCCGGCGAAGGCGATTTCACACCTGAAAGCAACCATGATGGGCAGCAGCATGTCGTCGGCCGATGAATCCTTGGCCGGGGCGACCGCGCCGCCTTCAGCGCCTGCCCTCGACGGCCAGCACGGGCCGGTCGCCTCCTCGTGGTGGGACAAAGTCCCCTTGCAGTTCAAGCTGCAGATTCTGATGCAAGGGTTCCTGATCCTCGTTCTCGTGGCGGCCCAGCAATGGTTCTCCACGAAGTTCGAGCAACAAGTCTTGAACGGTGCAGAAGACCGTGCCAAGACCCTGGCCGACGGTGTCATCAACGGCTTGAACACCTTGATGGTCACCAAGGCCGGCGCGAACGAAGTCATCAGCGACAAGGCCAGCCGGGCCTTGTTCATCGAGAAGATGGGTGCGTCCGACAAGGTCAAGGAGCTGCGGGTCATACGCGGCAAGGGCGTCGATGCGGAGTTCGACGCCGGATTGCCGCAGGAGCGTCCGGTCGACGAAGTCGACGAGCGCGTCCTGGCCACAGGCAAGTCGGAGACCAGGATATTGACCGACGCCAAGGGCGGCGCTTCGCTGCGCACCGTGTTGCCGTTTATCGCCGCGTCGAATTACCGCGGCACCAATTGCCTCCGATGCCATGGAGTGGACGAGGGCGCGACGCTCGGCGCCGCCAGCGTGGTCATCGACCTGAAGGATGACCTGGCGGTCATCAAGACAGCCAATATGTGGATCTGGATCAGCCAGGGCGTGCTGCAAGTGCTTTGCGCCGCTGCGGTCTTCCTGATCACCCGCCAACTGGCCAACCAGCTCGGCGGCGAGCCCTTGACGGTGGCCGGCGTGGCCAGGCGCATCGCGGCCGGCGACCTGACCCAGGGCATCACGACCCGGCACAACGACAAGTCCAGCGTCATGGCCGCCATGGTGCATATGAACAATCGGCTGCGTGACGTCATCGGCCAGATTCGCAGTTCGAGTGATTCGGTGAATCGCTCCAGCCACGAGATCGCCGCAGGCAGCGCCGACCTGTCTCGACGCACCGAACACCAGGCCGCGACTCTCGAGGAGACGGCCGCCTCGATGGAACAGCTGAGTGCGGCGGTCAATCAGAACGCCGAGCACGCCAAACAGGCCAGTAAGCTGGCGGCCAATGCCTCTTCGGTGGCCACCAAAGGCGGTACGGTGGTGGGCGACGTGGTCACCACCATGGGCGCGATCCGCGAGTCGTCGAGCAAGATGTCCGACATCATTGCGGTCATCGACAACATCGCCTTCCAGACCAATATCCTGGCCCTCAATGCGGCGGTGGAGGCTGCCCGTGCCGGCGAGCAGGGGCGTGGCTTTGCCGTCGTGGCCTCGGAAGTGCGCGGCCTGTCGCTGCGCAGCTCGGACGCGGCCAGGGAAATCAAGAACCTGATCGCCGACTCGACGAGCAAGGTCGACTCCGGATCGCGTCTGGTGGTTGCCGCCGGCCGGGCCATGACCGAGGTGGTCGAGAGCGTGGCGCGCGTGACCGACATCATGGCCGAGATTGCCACCGCCAGCCAGCAGCAAAGCGCGGGTATCGAGCAGGTGAACCAGGCCATTACGCAGATCGACCAGGTCACCCAGCAAAACGCGGCGCTGGTGCAGGAGAGCGCCGCCGCCGCGGCCTCGATGCAGGTGCAGGTCGACGCCCTCACGGCAACCATGTCGGTGTTCACCATCGACGGCACTCGGCGCAGCGAGCCCTTGACCGCGGACTGCGCGGCATAGCGCGCCCGCGTCGCTTCGACGGAGGCCGCCTCGCGCAGGGCCTCAGACTTCGAGCCACTCCTTGCGGATCGCAGCGTTGGCGCGCAACTCGGCCGGCGTGCCGTCGAAAACGATCTGCCCATGGCCCATGACCAGGCAGCGGTCGGCGACTTCCAGCGCGATGGTCAGTTTTTGCTCGACCAGCAACACCGAAATGTCGCGGCGCTTCAATTCGCGCAGGTAATCGGCCACCAGCTCGACGAGCTTGGGTGCCAGGCCCTCGGTGGGCTCGTCGATCATGATCAGTTCGGGATCACCCATCAGGGTGCGGCACAGCGCGAGCATCTGCTGCTCGCCGCCCGAGAGCACGCCGGCTTCGGTGTGCTGGCGTTCCTTGAGTCGCGGAAAGAGCTGGTACATGTCGGCGAAACCCCAGCGTCCGCCCTGCCCGCCGCCCTTTTGGCCGAGCGTGAGGTTCTGGTGCACCGTGAGCTTGGGGAAAATGTCGCGGTTCTCGGGCACGTAGCCGATGCCCGACTGCGCGATTTGAAACGCTTTGCGGCCGAGGATCTCCTGCCCGCGCCAGGCGATGCGGCCCGTCGCATCGACCTGGCCCATGATGGTCTTGACCGTCGTCGAGCGCCCGGAGCCGTTGCGCCCGAGCAGGGCGACGATCTCGCCGCCGCGGACCTCGAAATTCACGCCATGCAGGACATGGCTCTTGCCATAGTAAGCGTGAACGTGGTGCAGTTCGAGCATCGAACTCAGGCCTTCATGAGCCGGCGGCATCGGCCCGCACCGTGCCCAGGTAGGCCTCCTGCACGCGCGGATTGGCACGTACCGCCTCGGGCACGTCGAAGGCGATCACTTGGCCGTAGACCAGGACGGCGATCTTGTCGGCCAGGCCGAACACCACGCCCATGTCATGCTCGACGGTGAGCAGCGTCTTGCCGGCGGTCACCTCGCGGATCAGGTTCACGAAGCGGCTGGTTTCGCTGCGGCTCATGCCGGCGGTGGGTTCGTCGAGCAGGATCACCTGCGAGCCGCCGGCCATCGTGATCCCGATCTCGAGCGCACGCTGCTCGGCGTAGGTCAGGTTCATGGCCAGCACGTCGCGCCGCTTGTCGAGCTTGATCATCTCCAGCACCTCGTCGGCGCGGTCGTTGGCGTCGCGCAGATCGGCCAGGAAGCGCCAGAACGAATAGCGATAGCCCAGGTGCCAGAGCACGGCGCAGCGGATGTTCTCGAACACCGACAATCGCGTGAACAGGTTGCTGACCTGGAAACTGCGGGCCAGGCCCAGGCGGTTGATCTCGTAGGGTTTGAGGCCGTCGATCTTGCGGCCGTGAAGCAGGATGTCGCCAGTCGTCGAAGCGAAGCGCCCGCTGATCAGGTTGAACAAGGTGCTCTTGCCCGCGCCATTGGGGCCGATGATGGCCACGCGCTCGCCGCTGTTCACCGCCAGCGTCGCGCCGCGGATGATCTCGGTCTTGCCGAAGCGCTTGTGCACGTTGCGCAGTTCCAGGGCCGGAATGCTCACCGGGCTCATAGGGCGGCCCTGCGTTTGATTTCCTTTTCGATTGCTTCCTGGATCACGGCCCACTGGCGCACGAACTCGCGGCGCGTCAACTCGAACAGCGCGAGGCCGGTCACCAGCACGAGGGCGGCGCCGAACCAGCTGTCGAAGGCCTTGGGATCGAGGGTGGCGCCCATGTACTTCACTTCAGGGCCGAGCGCGGCATTGAGCTGCAGGTGATAAGTCATTTCGACCATCGCCCCGGCGCCGGCGAGGATCACCGAGGCCGTGCCTGCCAAGGCCAGGTAGGCGGCCCACAGCCCGCGCAGCTTGCCGTAGGCCGCCAGACGCAGGTTCATCATGATCAGGCTGGCGATGCCGCCGGGCGCATACATGACCATGAACAGGAAGACCAGGCCGAGGTACAGCAACCAGGCCTGCGTCAGCTCCGACAGCAGCACCAGCGCGATCACCATCAGCACCGCGCCGATGATCGGGCCGAAGAAGAAGGTCGCGCCGCCGAGGAAGACGAATAGCAGGTAAGCACCCGAGCGCGCTGCGCCGACGACCTCGGCGGTCACGATCTCGAAATTGAGCGCCGCCAGGCCGCCACCGATGCCGGCGAAGAAGCCGGCGACCATGAAGGCCAGATAGCGCACCTGCTGGGTGCTGTAGCCGATGAACTCGACCCGCTCGGGGTTGTCGCGCACGGCGTTGAGCACGCGGCCGAGCGGCGTGCGCGTAAGCGCGAACAGCGCCGCCGTCGAGACGAAACAGTAGGCCGCGATCAGGTAATAAACCTGCAGCTGCGGCCCGAAAGTGATGCCCAGCAGCGGCCGGCCGGCGACACGGTTGCCGGTGATGCCGCCTTCGCCGCCGAAGAATTCGGGCAGCATCAGCGACATCGACCACACCAGTTCGCCGATGCCCAGCGTGATCATCGCAAAGGTGGTGCCGGCCTTCTTGGTGCTGACGTAACCGAGCAAGGCAGCGCAGGCCAGGCCTCCCAGCCCGCCGGCCAAGGGCACCAGGCTCACCGGCAGGGCGAGCTTGCCGGCACTGATCAGGTTCAGGGTGTGGATGGCCAGGAAGGAGCCGAAGCCGCTGTAGACCGCGTGGCCGAAGCTGAGCATGCCGCCCTGGCCGAGCAGCACGTTGTAGGACAGGCAGACGATGATCGCGATGCCCATCTGCGACAGCATGGTGTGCGCGAAGCCCGAGGTCCACAAGCGCGGCGCCAGCAGCAGGACCAGCGCGAACAGCCCCCACACCAGCCAGCGGCCGACCTTGTACGGCCGAAAGTGATAGACCTCGCCAGTGCGGGGAGCGGGGGTGGCCATCAGTCTTCGCGCGTACCGAGCAGCCCCTTGGGCCGCAGGATCAGGATCAGCACCAGCAGCAGGTAGGGCAGGATGGGCGCGGCCTGGGCCAGCGTGACCTTGGCCAGCGGGTAGGCGATGTCGCCGGGCGCGATGCGCCAGCCGATTGTGGCCGCGGCATGCAGCAGCGACTTGTCGACCGTCAGCGGCAGCGTCTGCAACAAGCCTATGACCAGCGAGCCGACGAAGGCCCCGGCCAGCGAACCCATGCCACCGACGACGACGACGACGAAAATGATCGAGCCGACGATGGCCGCCATCGACGGCTCGGTGACGAAGGTCATGCCGCCGACCACGCCTGCCAGCGCGGCCAGCCCGCAGCCGCTGCCGAACACCAGCATGAATACACGCGGCACGTTGTGCCCGAGCGCTTCCACCATCTCCGGGTGCACCAGGGCGGCCTGGATCACCAGGCCGATGCGCGTGCGCTTAAGCAGCAGCCACAGGGCCAGCAGCATCACCAGCGCCACGGCCATCATGAACATGCGCGTGGCGGGGAAGGTCGAGCAATGCGCTGCGGCGGCCCCTGCGCATTGCCCGGCGGGCGGGTGCCCCCAGAGCAGGCTCAGGCCGCCGCTGTCCGACTGAATGAGGGTGAAGGCCGCACCCTGCAACAACGGCGGCGGCGCCACCGGCAGCGAGGACAGGCCCCAGACCAGCTTGACCAGCTCGAGGATCACGTACGAGACGCCAAAGGTGATCAGCAACTCGGGCACATGGCCGAACTTGTGCACGCGACGCAATGCGCTGCGTTCGAACAAGCCACCGAGCACGCCGACGAACAGCGGTGCCAGTACCAGCGCCACCCAGAAGCCGAACAACGAAGTCAGCGCATAGCCGAAATAGGCGCCCAGCATGTAGAAGCTGGCATGGGCGAAGTTCAGCACGCCCATCATGCTGAAAATCAGCGTCAGGCCCGAGCTGAGCATGAACAGCAACAGCCCGGCGCTGACGCCGTTCAGCACATTGATCAGTAGTTGGTCCACGGCACCCGGCTGCTGCTCATGCGCGCAAAGGTTTCAAGCGGACGCCGCGGAACTGGCTTTGCCAGGCCGCTGGCGTCGCCCCCTTGAGGGGGAGCGGCCGCAGGCCGCTACGGGGGTGGGCGTCAACTCGGCCGCTTCATGTCGCAAGAAGTCGGCGTACTCGAGACATAGGGTTCGAAAGTCCTGATCGGCGCGAAGGTATAGCCCGTGTTCTCGGCGCTGTAGTCGAGCGGCGGCTTGCCGGCCTTCTGCCAGGCCTGGATGTACAAGGTCTGCTGCAACTGGTGGTCGGCCTTGCGCATCTGAATCTCGCCGTTCAGGCCCTTGACCTGCAGGCCCTCGAGTGCCGCCGCGACCTTGATCGGCTGCGTGCTCTTGGCCTTGGCCATCGCGTTGCCGAGCAACAGGTAGGCGTGGTAGATCTGCGCGGTGTAGAAATCGTCGTTGAACTTGGCCTTGTAGTCGTCCATCAGCTTGCGCGCATCGCCGCCCAAACCATTGGGCATCACCGCAACCTGGAACACGCGGCCGGCGGCATTGGCACCCATCGCCGTCGGCGTGCCGCTGACGCCGGCGTAATAGGTATAGAACTTGGCGCTCAGGCCGCCGTCGTTGGCCGCCTTGATCAGCAGCGTCAGGTCCGACGACCAGTTGCCGGTCACCACCGTGTCGGCCCCCGAGGCCTTGATCTTGGCGATGTAAGGCGCGAAATCACGCGTCTGCGCCAGCGGCGTCAGGTCTTCGCCGACGATCTGGATATCCGGGCGTTTACGCGCCAGGGTTTCCTTGGCGAACTTCGCCACCTGGTGGCCGTGGGCGTAATTCTGGTTGATCAGATAGACCTTCTTGATGTCGGGCTGGTCCTTCATGAAGGTCGACAACGCCTCCATCTTCATCGAGGTGTCGGCATCGAGCCGGAAATGCCAATAACTGCATTTGCTGTTGGTCAGATCGGGGTCGACCGCGGCATAGTTGAGGAACAGCACCTCCTTGCCCGGGTTGCGCTCGTTGTACTTGTTCAGGAAGTCGATGATCGCGGTCGCCGGCCCGGTGCCCGTGCCCTGGGCCACGTAGCGTATGCCCTGGTCGATGGCCGCCTGCAGCGCATTCACGGTTTCCTGCGGGCTCAGCTTGTTGTCGAAGGAGACGATCTCGAACTTGACGCCGGCCGGGTTGCCCTTGCTGAAGCGCTCGGCCAGGAACTGAAAGCCACGCAACTGGTTTTGCCCGGTGGCGGCGGTCAACCCGGTCAGGGCGTCGATCCAGGCGATCTTGACCGTCTCGCCCTGCTGGGCCATGGCTGCGCCCGACATCGCCATTGCGGCCACAACGGCGCACAGTGTCTTGGTGGATTGCATGCAGGTCTCCTGTGAAAGCCGATGGGATACCGCACTCGGCGGCCCGCCACGGTAGCCTAACCTGACCTTGCTTTCAGTCAGGGAATACGACGAAGGTGGCAGGCGGCGAGCCGCGATGCGTCAGACGCCGGGCAGCCGGTGGCCCTGGAACTGCTCGCGCAGCTTGTTCTTCTGTATCTTGCCGGTTGCACCGAGCGGGATGGCATCGACGAAGACCACGTCGTCGGGCACCTGCCACTTGGCGACCTTGCCTTCGTAAAAGCGCAGCAACTCGTCGCGCGTGAGCTCGACGCCGGGCTTCTTGACCACCACCAGCAGCGGCCGCTCATCCCATTTCGGGTGCGGCAGTGCGATGCAGGCGGCCATGGCCACCGCCGGGTGGGCGATAGCGACATTTTCGATGTCGATCGAGCTGATCCACTCGCCGCCCGACTTGATCACGTCCTTGCTGCGGTCGGTGATCTGCAGGAAGCCGTCGGCGTCGATCGCCGCCACGTCGCCGGTCGGGAACCAGCCCTTCCCGTCCGAATACACCAGCGGGTCGCCACCCTCGCCCTTGAAGTAACTCGAGATGATCCAGGGACCCTTGACATGCAGGTCGCCGCTGGTTTGGCCGTCCCAGGGCAACTCCCTGCCTTCGGGATCGACGATGCGCATCTCGACGCCGAACACGGCACGGCCCTGTTTGGCCATGATCGCCAACTGCGCCTCGGCACCCAGCTCGCGCTGGGCCAGCTTCAGATTGCACACCGTGCCGACCGGCGACATCTCGGTCATGCCCCAGGCGTGCAGCACGGTGACGTTGAAATCGTCGCGGAAGGACTTGATCATCGCCGGCGGGCAGGCCGAGCCGCCGATCACGGTGCGCCGCATGTGGCTGAACTTCAGGTCGTTCTGGCGCACATGGTTGAGCAGCATCAGCCAGACCGTGGGCACACCGGCGGCCATGGTCACCTTCTCGGATTCGAGCAGCTCGTAGACCGACTTGCCGTCCAGCGCCGGGCCCGGAAAAACCAGCTTGGCCCCGGTCATCGCCGCGGCATAGGGCAGGCCCCAGGCGTTGACGTGGAACATCGGCACCACCGGCAGGATGCAATCGCGCGCCGACAGGCTGAGCGAATCGGGCAAGCGCCACGCCCCAGGCGTGCAGCAGGGTCGAGCGGTGGCTGTACAGCGCCCCCTTGGGGTTGCCCGTGGTGCCGCTGGTGTAGCACAGCGTGGCGGCGCTCTTCTCGTCGAACACCGGCCAGTCGTAGACGCCGCTCTCGCCGCCGATCCAGGCCTCGTAGCTCTGCAGGCCGTCGATGCCGCTGTCGGCGGGCAGCTTGTCGGCATCGCACAGCGCGATCCAGTGCTTCACCGTCGGGCACTGGCGCCAGACCGCCTTGATGATGGGCAGGAAGCTCAGGTCGAAGGCCATCACGCGGTCCTCGGCATGGTTGGCGATCCACACCACCTGGTCGGGCGCCAGACGAGGGTTGAGCGTGTGCACGACACGGCCGCTGCCCGAAATGCCGAAGTACAGCTCGTAGTGGCGATAGCCGTTCCAGGCCAGCGTGGCGACACGGTCGCTGAAGGCCAGCCCCAGCCGGTCCAGCGCCGCGGCCACCCGGCGCGAACGCTCTGCCGCCTCACGGTAGGTGTAGCGATGGATGTCGCCTTCGACGCGGCGCGAGACGATCTGCGCGTCGTGGTGGTGGCGGGCCGCAAACTCGATCAGGCTCGAGATCGACAGCGGCTGGTCTTGCATCAGGCCTAGCATTCTTGTCTCCCAGAATCAGATCGCGGCAGTATCGAAGGCCCGGTCCTTGCCTGTCAAAGCGTGATTCCCCCAGCCACGGCGCTGATACGGCGCAGCCCCGACAATACGGCCCCGTGAACGCACCCCCTCTGCTCATGCCTGCTGCCGCGCCCGTCTGGCGCGAGTCGGCATTCCTGCAAGGCCTCGGGCCGGCGTTCGGCACCGACTTGCCGCCGCAACCCGTCGCCGCGCCGCATTGGGTGGTGCGCAGCCAGTCGCTGGCGCGCTCGCTCGGCCTGGACGACTGGCTGGCCAGCGGCGACGCGCTGGCGATTCTGTCGGGGGCCCAGGTCGCCGCCGGCACGACGCCGCATGCCTCGGTTTATTCCGGCCACCAATTCGGCGTCTGGGCCGGCCAGCTGGGCGACGGCCGGGCCCTGATGCTGGGCGAGATCGACACCCCCGTCGGCGCCATGGAAATCCAGCTCAAGGGCAGCGGCCTGACCCCCTACTCGCGCATGGGCGACGGCCGCGCGGTGCTGCGCTCGTCGATCCGCGAATTCCTCGTGCTCCGAAGCCATGCACGCCCTGGGCATTCCGACCACGCGAGCGCTGGCCGTCGTCGGCTCGCCGCTGCCGGTGCGGCGCGAGACGATGGAAACCGCGGCGCGTGGTGACGCGCGTGGCGCCGAGTTTCCTGCGCTTCGGCCACTTCGAGCATTTCGCCCACAGCACCAACGACAATGCGGCATTGCGGCGCCTGCTCGCGGCCACGATCGCGCGTTACTTCCCCGAGCTGCAGGGCACGGCCGAGCCCGCCGCGGCGCTGCTGCAGGAGGTGGCGCTGCGCACGGCGCGGCTGATCGCGCAATGGCAGGCGGTGGGCTTTTGCCATGGCGTGATGAACACCGACAACATGTCCATCCTCGGGCTGACCATCGACTACGGGCCGTTCGGCTTCCTGGACGGCTTCGACCCCGGCCATGTCTGCAACCACAGCGACGACCAGGGCCGCTACGCCTACGCGCGCCAGCCCGGCGTGGCCTTCTGGAACCTGCACGCGCTGGCCCAGGCCTTGCTGCCCGCGATCGACGGCCCGCCCGAAGCAGCCGGCGAATGCTTGCTGGCGGCGCTGGAGCCGTACAAGGCCGAGTACGCGCGGACCATGCTGGCGGCGTTTTGCGCCAAGCTCGGTCTGGCCCGCGCCGACGACGACGATCAGGCCCTCATCGACGAACTGCTGCGCTTGATGGCCACCGACCATGCCGATTTCACGATCACCTTCCGACGCCTGGCCGGGCCCGACAGCGCCACAGCGCGACGTTTTCATCGACCGCCAAGCCTTCGACGCCTGGGCCCTGCGCTACCGCGCCCGGCTGGCCCTGGAAGGCAGCGACGACGCCGAGCGCACCGCACGCATGAACCGCGTCAACCCGAAGTTCGTCTTGCGCAACCATCTGGCGCAGGCAGCGATCGCGCGCGCCCAGCAGGGCGATTTCAGCGAGATCGAGCGCCTGTTGCAAGTGCTCGAACACCCGTTCGACGAACAGCCCGAACACGCGGCCTATGCCGACCACCCGCCCGCCTGGGCCCACCAGATCGAGGTCTCCTGCTCGTCCTGACCATGACCAAAGCCCACGACCACGATGACCCGCGCTATGCGGTAAAGAAGAGCGACGCCGAGTGGCGCGCCCAGCTCGACCCGATGCAGTACCGCGTCGCTCGGCAGGCCGACACCGAGCAGCCGTTCAGCGGCAAGTACTGGGACCATGTCGAAGCGGGCAAGTACCTGTGCGTCGGCTGCGGCACGCCCTTGTTCGACTCCAGCACCAAGTTCGACGCCGGCTGCGGCTGGCCGAGCTACTTCCAGCCGATCAACAGCCAGGTCGTCGAGCGCGTCGTCGACGCCAGCCACGGCATGGTGCGGGTCGAGGTGCGTTGCAACCGCTGCGGCTCGCACCTGGGCCATGTCTTCGAAGACGGCCCCGAGCCGACCGGCGAGCGTTTCTGCATCAACTCGGCGGCGATCGACTTCAAACCAAAAGCATGAAACTACTGGCCGATTTCTTACCGATCATCCTGTTCTTCGCCGCCTTCAAGCTGGCCGGCAGCGACAAGGAGGCTGCCGCCGCCTTCGCGTCGCAGCACTTCGGATTCCTGGTCTCCGGCGGCAGCGTCGGCGCCGCAGAGGCACCGGTGTTGCTGGCCACCGTGGTCGTGATCCTGGCCACGCTGGCGCAGGTGCTGGTGTTGAAGCTGCGCGGGCGCAAGGTCGACGCCATGCTCTGGGTCAGTCTGGTGCTGGTCGTCGTGCTGGGCACCTTGACGATCTGGTTCCACAACCAGACCTTCATCATGTGGAAGCCGACCCTGCTCTACTGGGTCATGGCCGGCGCCTTCCTGCTCGGGCCGGTCTTGGCGGGCAAAAACCTGTTGCGCTTGCTGCTCGGCAAGCAGCTCGATCTGCCCGACCCCGTGTGGCGGCGCCTGAACTGGGCCTGGGTCACTTTTTTCGGCCTGATGGGTGCATTGAACCTGTGGGTGGCCTATACGTTTTCCACCGACACCTGGGTCAACTTCAAGCTCTTCGGAGGCATCGGCCTGATGCTGGTCTTCACGCTGGCCCAGGGCCTGTACCTCAGCCGCTATCTGCCCGACGAAATGCCGCGCAAGGACAAGCCGTGAACAGCGTCACCGCCGAGCGAGTCGAGGCTGCGCTGCGCGCGGCATTGCAGCCCAGCATGATCGAAGTGCAGGACGACAGCCAGCTGCACGCCGGCCACGCCGGCGCCAAAGAAGGCCGTCATTTCACGGTCCGCGTCACCAGCCACGCCTTCGGCGGCCTGTCGCGCGTGGCCAGGCATCGCCTTGTGTATGATGCCCTGCGCTCGCTCGTCGCCGAGGGTATCCATGCGCTGGCCATCGAGGCCCGCACGCCCGCCGAGCCACTACGCTGAGCGACTTACTCCACGTTCACTCTCCTCTCCCCCCGGTCGCACCAGGTGCGGCTCCCGCTCTCGAAAGGCACGCCCATGTCCCCGAAGTCCCTCGCCGTGTTGGCGCTCGCCCTGGCCGTTGCCGGCGGCGCTGCGGCTCAGAATATCGCCATCGTCAATGGCAAGGCCGTACCCAAGGCGCGGCTGGACATCCTGCTGCAGCAGGCCAGTCGCGGCGGCCAGCAACCGGTGACACCCGACCTGGAAGCCCAGGCCCGCGACAACGTCGTCATGTTCGAGATCTTCGCCCAGGAGGCCGAGAAGCGCGGCATTGCGGCAACGCCGGCCTATCGCAGTCAGATGGAGTTCATGCGCCAGCGCATCCTGGTCAGCGAACTGTTTGCCGACTACCAGAAGAAGAATCCGATCAGTGACGCCGAGGCCAAGGCCGAGTACGAAAAGTTCAAGGCCCAGGCCACCGGCACCGAATACCACGCGCGCCACATCCTGGTGGAAAAGGAAGACGAGGCCAACGCGCTGTTGAAACAGCTCATTGCCGGCGCCAGCTTCGAAGAGCTGGCCAAGAAGCACAGCACCGACAAGGGCTCGGGCGCCAACGGCGGCGACCTCGACTTCGCCAAGCCCGACAGCTACGTGCCCGAATTCAGCAAGGCGATGGTCGCCCTGAAGAAGGGTGAGACCACGGCCGTGCCGGTGAAGAGCCAGTTCGGCTGGCACATCATCAAGCTCGAAGACACGCGCGAGGCCCAGTTCCCGGCCTTCGACGACGTCAAGCCGCAAATTCAGCAGCGCCTGACCCAGCTCAAGCTGCAGCAATACCAGGAAGAACTGCGCAAGAAGGCCAAGACCGACTACAAGTTCGCCGGCCAGTAATCGCCACGCTCGCGGCCGGTCTCTGCGGCCGGCGCTTCATGGTCAGTGGGCTGGTGTCGCCGCCTGCGTCGGCGCCGCGTCGAGGGCCGCAAATTCTGTCTGCACCGTGACCCCGCTGCGCAGGGTCTGCAGCACGACACAACTGCCTTCTGCGGCGGCAAGCAGCATCTGCAGTTTGTCTTCGGCAACGACGCCCATGGGCTGCAGCTGCACGCTGCAGTGCAGGCTTTGAAATCCGACCGGCACGCCGCGTTGCACATGCAGGCAGCCGCGCACGTCGCACTGGGCCTGCACCCTGACCTGCAGGGATTGCAGACCGATGCCGAGGTGATCGGCGAGCATGCGCAGGGTCGAGTCGAGGCAGGCCGCCAGCGCCGCGCACAGCAGGTCACCGGGATTGGGTAGATCGTGATCACCGCCGACCGCGCGGTGAATCCCGAAGTCGCAACGGCGTCGCGCCACTGTTGTCTGGTACCACGCGGCCGTGAAACGGGTCGCCCGCGCAGGCGTTCAGGGTCTGCGCGCCGTCGCGGATGAGCGCGTCGGCGGGCACGACTGCATAGTGCTCGCGCAGCGGGCCCTGGCGTTGCTGCAACAGGCTTTTCTGGATCGTACCCATGCGGGCTCCCCTTTGCGTGCGATGGCGAGACGCGCAGATTGCCTGCACGATGCCTGCGCGTCATGAGACGCGAGCCCCAGGCCTGGCCTGCGCAATGCCCCCCGCAGCCTCGGGGCCTGGGTCGTCTGGGGCGCCGGCCCCAGCAGCCACCGTGTCGCGTCAATCGCGGCCGAGTCCGGCCTTGCGCGCGATGACGATGGCCTGCGATCGGTGTGCCGCGCCCAGCTTGGCGAAAACACTGGTGACGTGATTGCGCACCGTCTTCTCGACGATGCCGAGCAAGTCGGCGATCTGAGGGTTGGTCAGGCCGCGTGCGATGCCATCCAGGATCTGCGTCTCGCGCGCCGTCAGCTCGGCGCCCTCGATGCCGGTCGCACCCTCGACGGGCTCGCCCGCAGCGAGGAACTCGTTCAGCGCGTTCTTGAACACCGGCCAGGCCGGCTCATCGGCGCGCAGGATGTGGTTCTTGCCTTCGAGGGGCAGAAAGCGTGCATTCGGTATCGCCGCCGCCAGGCGTCGGCCGGCCTCGAACGGCACCATCGCATCGCCGCGCACGTGGAAAACAAGGCTCGGCACACGAACCCTCGGCGCTTCGGCGCGAATGTCCAATGCGTTGAACGCGTTCCACAGCTGGCATGCCGCTGCCGGCGACGCACTGCGACGCTGCAACTCGCCGATCCACTTGAGCTGCTTGTCGTCGTGGGCCTCGGGCATCAGCAGGCTGGCGAAGAGTTCGCGAAAGGCCCCGACCCGTCGGCCCCAGCCGATCTCGATCATCTTTGAAAACGCACGCGCCTGCTGTGCCAGCCTGTCGCCGGCTTCGCTGATGTAGGCACCGAAGGGGTAGCTGCCATAGGCCACCAGGCGGCTGACACGCTCGGGATGGCGCGCGGCATAGGCCACGGCGACCACGCCGCCCTGGCACAGGCCCATCAATGCAAAGCGGCGCAAGTCGAGCGCATCGACCACCGCCTCGAGGTCGGCCACCATGGCATCGAGCGAGAAATCGCTCGCATCGCGGTCGGACAAACCCGAGCCCCGCGGATCGAAACGAACCAACAGGCGCTTGTCGACCAAGGCCTCGGACCAGTGCCGCCAGACCGGGCTTTCCCAGTCGAGTTCGAGGTGCGTAAACCAGTTGGCAACGCGAACCAGCGGCGGGCCCTCGCCTGCGGTGGCAAAGGCGATCCGCGTGCCGTCACGCGAGGTGCAAAAGCGAATCCGCTGGTTCATCGCCAATTTGCCGTCCACGGCTACAGGGAGGAGGCGATTCTGCGCTCTGCCGCGAACGGGATCGTGATGGCAACCCCGACCACGATGCGACGCACCGCGAGCGGACCTCCCATGGCGCGTTGCCCCTATGCCGCCATCGGCACCAGGAAGTCGCGGCTGATGCCCACACCGAGGTCGCCGACGCGATCGAGAAACTGTGTCAGATAGGCGTGCAGGCCGGTGGCCAGGATTTCGTCGATGCGGCCGTATTGCAGGTCGCTGCGCAGGCGCCCGGCACGGCGCAGGGTCTCGCTGCTCTGCGCGTTGGCGACATGGGTCAGGTTGGCCACGACTTCGTTGGTGCAGGCCGCCAGCGAGCGCGGCATGTCGGGTCGCAGAATCAGCAGCTCGGCCACCTTGTCGGGGCGGATCACGTTGCGGTAGACCTTGCGATAGACCTCGAAGCCGCTCACCGAACGCAGCACCGCGCTCCAATGGTAGAAGTCGACCTCCTGCGTTTCGCGGTCCTCGGCCTGCGTGGCCCCGGCACCGAAGTAGTCGCCGGCCAGGCTCTGGAACTTGACGTCGAGCAGGCGCGCGGTGTTGTCGGCGCGTTCGAGGAAGGTGCCGATGCGCAGGAAGTGCAAGGCCTCGTCCTGCAGCATGGTGCCGACCGTGACGCCGCGCGACAGGTGCGAGCGGAACTTGACCCACTCGAACAGCGAGCTCGGATCGCGCTGCAAATTGTTGCCCGCCAGCATGCGGTTGAATTCGAGCCAGGTCTGGTTCTGTGTTTCCCAGACCTCGGTGGTCAGTGCACCGCGCACCGCACGCGCGTTCTCGCGCGCCGCACGCACGCAGGACACCAGGCTCGATGCATTGCCGGCGTCGCTGACCATGAAGGCGATGACGTTGCGCGCGGTGACCTGCGGGTAGCGTTGGCCGAAGAGGCCCGTCAACTCCGAAATGCCGAGCAACGAGCGCCAACCCTGCTCGGCCTCGTCGGTCGATTGCGGCAGCAGCGACATCTGGTAGTTGACGTCGAGCATGCGCGCGGTGTTCTCCGCCCGCTCCATGTATCGCGCCATCCAGAACAGGTGGTCGGCAGTGCGTGACAGCATGATCGGCTCTCCTTATGCCTCGAGCACCCAGGTGTCCTTGGTGCCACCGCCCTGCGACGAGTTGACGACCAGCGATCCGGCCTTCAGCGCCACGCGAGTCAGGCCGCCGGGCACCATCTGCACGCTCTTGCCCGACAGCACGAAGGGCCGCAGGTCGATGTGCCGCGGCGCGATGCCGGAATCGACGAAGGTCGGACAGGTGGAAAGCGCCAGCGTCGGCTGCGCGATGTAGTTCGACGGGTTGGCCTGCAGGGCGGCACGGAAGTCGCTGATCTGCTTCTTGCTCGCCGCCGGCCCGACCAGCATGCCGTAGCCGCCGGCGCCATGCACTTCCTTGACCACCAGTTCGGCCAGGTGGTCGAGCACGTAGCCCAGCTCGGCCTTGTCGCGACACAGATAGGTCGGCACGTTTTGCAGGATCGGTTTTTCGCCGAGGTAGAACTCGATCATCTTCGGCACATAGGGGTAGATGCTCTTGTCGTCGGCCACCCCGGTGCCGATGGCGTTGGACAGCGTCACGTTGCCGGCGCGGTAGACGTCCAGCAGGCCGGCGCAGCCGAGCGTGCTGTCGGGGCGAAAGGCCTTCGGGTCGAGGAAGTCGTCGTCGACGCGGCGGTAGATCACGTCGACCCGGCGCGGGCCCTGGGTCGTGCGCATGAAGACGAAGCCGTCGCGCACGAACAGGTCTTGCCCCTCGACCAGTTCGACGCCCATTTGCTGGGCCAGGAAGGCGTGCTCGAAGTAGGCGCTGTTGTACATGCCCGGGCGTCAGCACCACGACGGCCGGGTCGTTGGCGCTGGCCGGCGCCAGCGAGCGCAGGGTTTCGAGCAGCAAGTCGGGGTAATGCGCCACCGGCTCGATGCGGTGCTGGCTGAACAGCTCGGGGAACAGGCGCATCGTCATCTTGCGGTTCTCGAGCATGTAGCTCACGCCGCTGGGCACGCGCAGGTTGTCTTCGAGCACGTAGTAGGTGCCGCTGCCGTCGGCATTGGCGGCGCGCACGATGTCGATGCCGGCGATCTGCGAATAGACATCGGCCGGCACGTCGACATCGACCATTTCGGGGCGGAACTGGGCGTTGCGCTCGATCTGCTCGGCCGGCACGATGCCGGCCTTGAGGATCGCCTGCTCGTGATAGACGTCGTGGATGAAGCGATTGAGCGCCGTCACGCGCTGAGCCAGGCCGCGCTCCATCTCGCGCCATTCGTCGGCCGGGATGATGCGCGGGATGAGGTCGAACGGGATCAGGCGCTCGGTGCCCTCGTTGGCCACGTTCGCGTCTTCGTCCCGGGCGCCGTACACGGCAAACGTGATGCCGACGCGGCGAAAGATCACTTCGGCCTCTTCACGGCGGGAACGCATGACGTCGCCGGGTTGCTCGGCCAGCCAGCGCGCGTAGCTGCGGTAATGCGCGCGCACCACATCGGGCGCGCTGCGCATCTCGTCGAATGCCTTGGTCATGACCACGCCTCCTCGCAATTCCTTTGCCACCCCGCATTCAGCCCGAGCGCTGCGTGCGCACGCGTACTTCGAGCTCATGCCGGCCGCCGCCCCGGATGACGCCGCGCAAGGGCGTCACGTCGCCATAGTCGCGGCCGATGGCCAGCCGCACATGACCGGTGCTAGGCAGCATATGGTTGGTCGGGTCCAGTTCGAGCCAGCGCGGCGGCGAGCCATCGGCCAGCGGGCACCAGACCGCGACCCAGGCATGCGAGGCGTCCGCGCCCAGTATCGGTGCAGCCGACGCACCAGCATCGGGCGACGCCGTCAGGACATAGCCGCTGACGTAGCGTGCAGCCAGGCCCATTTCGCGCAGCGCGCCGATCATCAGGTGCGCGAAGTCCTGGCAAACGCCTTGCCGCGTGGCCAGCACCTGTGCCAGCGGCGTGTCGACGTCGGTACTCGCGCTGCGGTAGGCGAACTCGTCGTGGATGCGCGCCATCAACTCGGTTGCGGCACTGGCCACCGGGCGGCCGGGGGTGAACGACGGCAGCGCCCATTCGCGCAAGGCTGGCAAGGCAGGCACGAACGGCGAGGCAAAGACGAATTCGCTGGCGGGCTCCCAGGGGCCTCCGGCGACGTAGCGCAGGCGCTCGCGCACCGCCTCCCAGGGCAGCGTGGCCGCGCCGCTGCCGCCACCGTCGACCGTGACCTGGACCCGGCTCAGGGCACGGACCTGCAGTTCGCGGTGCGGCGCGACGACCGCAAAGCAGGTGCGCCCATTGCCCTGCCTGTCGTTGTCGCTGCGCCTATGCAAGGGTGCGGGCTCGATGTGGAGCTGAAAATCCAACACCTGTTGCAGCTTGTCTTCGCGGGGCTGCAGATACGCCAGGTGCTGGGCCACATCGACCGTCGCGGCATAGCGGTAATGCGTGACATGCTCGACTTCGAGCGTCGCGGCGTTGATCGAGGCGCCGGCCATATCCTCACACCTGTTGCAGGTCCAGGCCGGCATCGGCATGCGCGAAGTAATGCTGGCCGATGGCATCGCTGAGCGCGCTCGCGTCGCCCTGCAGGCCTTGCGCCAATTGCACCAGGCGTCGGCGCATCGCGTCGTCGTCGGTCGCCGACAAGGCCGCCAACTCCGCCAGCGACAGCCCCGCACCCTGCGTCGGCAGCATCGCCTGCAGCGCGGCGCGCGCCGCGTCCGAGCCGGGCAGCTTGCCCAGTTCGGTACGCAGCCGGCGCAAGGTGCCGGCAAAGGCGCGCGGGTTGCTGTCGTCGCAGACCAGCAGGTCGGCCAGCGCCAGCAGGTCTTCGTGGCGTTGATAGCGGGCGCGGAAAGTGATGCGGCTGTCGAAGAGCTCGAGCAGCAATTCGGTGGTCGCTGCCGAGCCGCCGCGTGGATCGAAGGCCGGCAGCAACATGGCCAACGCAGCGGTCATGCCCGACAGGCGCTCGATCAAGCGGCCCACCGAGAGCAGGCGCCAGCCATGGTCGCGTGTCATGCGATCGGTCTGGGCGCCGGTCATGGCCCCCAGTTGCAGCGTCAGCCGTCGCAGTACCGGCAAGGCCTGGGTGACATCGGGCGGGTTCGTGCCGTCGTGCACGATGGAACCTTGAAGGTGATAGTCCATGCTCAGCACCAGGCGCCATTGCTCGGGCGCCAGGCGATCGCGCAGCGCGCCTGCGACGCGTGCCAGGGCCTGCAAATTGAACCCTATGCCGTGGTCGCGTTGCAGCAGGGCTGCCAGCAGATTGCGCCCGAACAGTGCGGCGCTGCGTTGCGCGCCCGGCGTGCCCGGCGGCACCAGCCCCTGCGTCTGGGCCAGGCTCGACAAACCGGCCAGCAGTGGGGAAGGCAGCTCATCGTCGCCGTCGATGAGTTCGAGTGCCGCCTGCGCCAGACACACGGCCTGCTCGGTACGCTCGGTATAGCGGCCCAGCCAGAACAGGTTTTCGGCCGTGCGGCTGGCCAGCGGTGGACGCCGCGCCGCGAGTTCGGCCAGGCTCAGACGCTGCGGCAGCATGGAGAACGAATCGACGGCGCCGTCGGTCAGGACCCAGGTATCGAGGCTGGTACCGCCCTGGGCCATCGACACCGACAGCGGTGCGCGCGTAGCCACCCGCGTCAGGCCGCCGGGCAACACATGCCAGCGCTCGGCCGCGTCGGCAATGGCGTACACACGCAGCAACGCCGGCCGCGCCGACAGCGTGCCGGCGGGCAGCGGCAATGCAGCACGCGACGGCGCGACGTGGCCCTGCACGGTGAAGGCGTCGGGGTCGGCATCGACCCGCCGCTGCATGGCCTGCACATCCTGAGCCTCGATGCGCCGTGCCCCTTCGCCACCGCCGAGAAAGGCCGGGCGCAATACCTTGCCCGCCAGTCCGCCGCGCACGGTGTGCCAGGCCGCCGCCTCACCGCACCACCAGGTGGCCAGCGAGGGCAGCGCCAGCTCTTCACCGAGCATGGAGTGCGCGATGGCCGGCAGAAAGCCCTGGACCGCGCTCGACTCCAGAAAGCCGCTGCCCAGGGCGTTGGCCAGCACCAGGTTGTGTGCACGCAGGACTTGCACCAGGCCGGGCACGCCGAGCGCCGAATCGGGGCGCAATTCGAGCGGGTCGCAATAGTCGTCGTCCAGGCGCCGCAACAGTGCATGCACCGGCTGCAGCCCCTCCACGGTGCGCAGGAACAGGCGCTCGCCGCGCACCGTCAGGTCGGCGCCCTCGACCAGCGACAAACCCAGATAACGCGCCAGGTAGGCATGCTCGAAATAGGTCTCGCTGTACGGCCCGGGCGTCAGCAGGGCCACGCGCGGCGCATGGCCGTCGCCCAGCCGCGCGGCGACGTCGGCCGCTTGCTGCTGCACGGTGTCGAGCAGGCGACGGTAGCCGCTGGCGATGTGCTGCACGCGCAGCTCGCGAAAGGCCTCGGGAAACAGGCGCGAAACGATGAGGCGGTTGTGCAGCACATAACCCAGCCCCGAGGGTGACTGCGTGCGCTGCGAAATCACCGACCAGTGCCCGTCGGCGCCGCGTGCCAGGTCGAAGGCCACGATATGCAGGTGCATGCCGGCCACCGGTGCCACCCCATGCAGGGGGCGCAGATAGCCGCTGTGGCGAAAGACCAGCGCGGGCGGCAACAGCGCGTCGCGCAGCAGGCGCTGCGGGCCATAAAGGTCGGCCAGCATCGCACCGAGCAGGCGCGCACGCTGCACCACGCCTTGCTCGATGACGGCCCAATCGGCGGGCTCGACGATCAGCGGCAGCGCTTCGAGCGACCAGGGCCGTGCGGCGCTGGGTTGGGCGGCGTCGCCGCTGGCATGCAGGTTGTGAGTCACGCCGTCGGCGCGAATCTGCTGCGAGATCGCCTTGCGCAGATGCGCAAACGCAGCGCTGGCTTCGCCGTGCAGCGCCGGCGCAGCGGCAAAAAAACGCTGCCACGCCGGCCGCAGCGTGCCGCTCGCCGTGCGGCATTCGTCCCAGTAGGGACCGGCGGCCGGCTCAGGGGGTTCGAAAGCCGGTGTCGGCGCGGCGGCAGCGTGGGTAACGGGCAGGCTGGACAATGTGCGAGTCAAACGGGTGACGGGTTTGCCACCTTAGCCCAGCCGCAAGTCGAGGGTGCACGGGAATTCCCGGCTCGGCGCGGCAGGCTGGATCACCATGCGGCCCGGTGTATGGCCGAGCGGGAAGAAGCGCGCCAGGCGTCGGCTCTCGGCCTCGTAGGCATTGACCGGGAATGTGTCGTGGTTGCGCCCACCCGGGTGCGCCACATGGTAGCGGCAGCCGCCGAGTGAACGCTCGGACCATTGGTCGACCAGGTCGAAGCTCAACGGCGCGTGCACGCCTATGGTCGGGTGCAGGGACGACGCCGCGGTCCAGGCGCGGTAGCGCACGCCACAGACGAATTCGCCGACACGCCCGGTCGGCTGCAGCGGCAGCGCGCGGCCATTGACCGTGACGATGTGTCGGTTGCCGTTCAGCCCCGTGGCCTTGACCTCGACGCGTTCCAGGGTCGAATCGACATAACGCACCGTGCCACCGGGCGCACCCTCCTCGCCCATCACATGCCAGGGTTCGAGCGCGTTGCGCAGCGCCAGCTGCACGCCGGCCACCGCCACCTCGCCGATGCGCGGGAAGCGGAATTCGAAGTGCGGCGCGAACCAGGCCGCGTCGAAGGCGAATCCGGCGCCCTGCAGGTCGGCCATCACGTCGTCGAAATCCATTTGCACGAAGCTCGGCAGCAGGAAGCGGTCGTGCAGACCGGTACCCCAGCGCGTCAGGCGATCGGCACCGCGCCCGCGGTACGGCGTACGCCAGAACCAGGCCACCAGCGCGCGCAGCAACAACTGCTGGGCCAGGCTCATGCGTGCATGCGGCGGCATCTCGAAGGCACGCAGTTCGAGCAGGCCCAGGCGGCCGGTCGGCCCGTCGGGTGAATACAGCTTGTCGATGCAGAACTCGGCGCGGTGGGTATTGCCGGTCGCGTCGATCAGCAAATTGCGCAACGTGCGGTCGATCAGCCACGGGGGAATGGCGTCGGCGTTGAGTTTCAACTGCCGCTCGAGTTCGGCCAGCGCCAGCTCGATCTCGTAGACCTGGTCGTTGCGGGCTTCGTCGATGCGCGGCGCCTGGCTGGTCGGGCCGATGAACAGGCCCGAGAACAGGTAGCTCAGGCTGGGGTGGTTGTGCCAGTAGGTCAGCAGGCTGGCCAGCAGGTCGGGCCGGCGCAGGAAGGGGCTGTCGGCCGCGGTCGCGCCGCCGAGCACGAAGTGGTTGCCGCCGCCGGTGCCGGTATGGCGGCCGTCGAGCATGAATTTCTCGCTCGACAAGCGCGTCTCGTGCGCGGCCTGGTACAGGAACTCGGTGTGCTCGACCAGCTCGCTCCAGTCGTGCGCCGGGTGGATGTTGACTTCGATCACCCCCGGATCGGGCGTGACCTGCAGCAGCTTCAAGCGCGGGTCGCGCGGCGGTGGGTAGCCCTCGAGCACGATCTTCAGCTTCAACTCCGCGGCCGTGGCCTCGATGGCGGCCAGCAGCTCGAGGTAGTCGTCGAGCGCGGCCAGCGGCGGCATGAAGACGTAGAGCACCCCGCGCGGGTCGTCGCGCGCCGTGGCCTCGGCCTTGGGGCCGCTCATGCGCCGCGGGTCGCGCACTTCGACGCACAGAGCGGTGCGCGTCACTTCGCGGGCCGACTCGAAGCGTCTGGGCACGGCGTCGGCAGCCGCGGTGCCCAGGCGTTGCGCGCGGGTCGGGGTCAGCGTCTGCGCGGCCTTGTGCCTGGCGGCTCAACAAGGGCAGCTCGGGCAGCGGCCCGCGTGGCGCGAACGGGTCCAGGTCGATGAGCTGCGGCGCCTGCGACTTCTCGACCCAAGGCAGCGAATCCAGCGGCAGGCGGTAGCCCATGGGCGAGTCGCCGGGCAGCAGCAGCAGGCGTTCGTCGCGCAGGAACCAGGGCCCGCTCAGCCAGCGCGGGCCGGGCGCAGCGCCCTCGTTGCGCCGCAGCGGCAGCAGATGCCCGACCGCCTGCGACAGCCCCTGATCGAAGACGCGGCGCAGGCGCGCACGTTCGAGCTCGTCATCCAGCCGCGAGTCGAACGGGTCGACGTTGATCGGCAGGCGGCGCTCGCGCCAGAGGTAGTACCAGGTGTCCTCGTAGGCCGGCTGGACGTGGCCGGCATCCAGTCCCAGCTTGCGGCACAGAACGGCCAGGAAGCGCGCGCCGTCGGCTGGCGTGTAGTGGTGCGCCTGGCGCTCGTCGGCGAACAAATCGGGGTCGTTCCAGCACGGCTTGCCGTCGGCGCGCCAGTGCGATCGACAAGGCCCAGCGCGGCAGTTGCTCGCCCGGGTACCACTTGCCCTGGCCGAAGTGCAGGAAGCCGCCCGCGCCGTAGCGCTCGCGCAGCCTGTGCGTCAGGCCCTGCGCCAAGCCGCGCTTGGTCGGGCCCATGGCGTCGGTGTTCCATTCGGCACCGTCGCGATCGTCGACCGCGACGAAGGTCGGCTCGCCGCCCATCGTCAGGCGCACGTCGCCGGCCGCCAGCTGTTCGTCGACGCGCTGGCCGAGATCGACGATCGCCTGCCACTGATCGTCGGTGTAGGGCAGCGTGACCCGCGGCGACTCGTGGATCCGGGTCACGCTCATGCGGTGCTCGAATCGGACCTCGCATTCGTCGATCGCGCCGCTGACCGGCGCGGCACTCGAGGGTTGTGGTGTGCAGGCGACCGGGATGTGCCCTTCGCCGGCCATCAGGCCCGAGGTCGGGTCGAATCCGATCCAGCCTGCGCCGGGCAGATAGACCTCGCACCAGGCATGCAGGTCGGTGAAATCGAGCTCGGTGCCGCTAGGCCCGTCGAGCGCCTTGACGTCGGCCTTCAGCTGGATCAGGTAGCCCGAGACGAAGCGCGCCGCCAGGCCGAGCTGGCGCAGCAGTTGCACCAGCAGCCAGCCGCTGTCGCGGCACGAGCCGCTGGCGTTGGCCAGCGTCTGACTTCGGGCGTCTGCACGCCCGGCTCCATGCGGATCAGGTAGCGGATGTCCTTTTGCACACGCTGGTTCACGCCGACCAGAAAGTCGATCGTGCGCTGCGGCTTGCGATCGATGCTCGCCAACAGCGCGGCCAGGCGCGGCGTGGCCGCCTCTTTGGCCAGGTAGGGTGCGAGTTCCTGCTCGAGTTCGGCCGCGTAGCGGAACGGAAAGGCTTCGGCGCCCGGCTCGAGAAAGAAGTCGAACGGGTTGTAGACCGCCATCTCGGCCACCAGGTCGACCGTGACCTTGAACTCGCGGGTCGGCTCGGGAAAGACCAAGCGCGCCAGGTGGTTGGCGAACGGATCCTGCTGCCAGTTGATGAAGTGCAACTCGGGCTCGATGCGCAGCGAGTAGGCCAGGATCGGCGTGCGGCAATGCGGCGCGGGGCGCAGGCGCACGACCTGCGGCGACAGCGCGACGCGGCGGTCGTAGCGGTAGTGCGTGACATGGTTGAGCGCGACGTGAATGGCCAAGGCGGGGCTCCAGATTGCGGGATGCTTGCGTCACAGGTCGCAAGATTTGCGCCATCACCGCAGTGCCAATGGTGCCAGCAAGCCGCAGCGGCGGCCATTGCGCCGGAAAATCGCCTGCGCGTGCAGCCATGAAAACGGCCCCGCAGGGCCGCGTTTTCGTCCACCGAGGAGCGCGTCAGACGCGCGGTTCGCCCTGCTGGCTGACCGTCACGTAGGCGCCCGGCGGGCTGGTCATCTGCACGCGATAGTCCTGGCCGCGGAAGTTGTAGGTCACGTCCCAGTAATCCGGCCGCGCCTGGCTCGGGGCGCTGGTGCAGCGTTGCACGTTCTGCGTCACGACCTGTTGCCCGCCGCCGTCGCGGCCGGCATTGGCACCCACCGCCGCGCCACCGACGATGCCGATTGCAGTCGCCGCGTCCCGGCCACTGCCGCCGCCGACCTGGTGGCCGAGGATGCCGCCGATCACGGCCCCGACGATGGCACCGCCGACATTGGGTTCGCTGCGCGTGGTCTGCAGCACCTGCTCGCGCTCGACCCAGCAGCGTTGTGTGGGCGTGCCGAACACCGCGCGCGCCGACGTGACGTTGGCCTGGTACAGGCGCTCATTGTTGCGCCGGCGGTAGTCGTACTCGACCACCGGCGGCGGCGCGTAGCGGCCATCATCGACACGCGAGTCTCGACTCAGCTTGCGGACCGAGGACACACGGTCGTTCAAGCCCATCGCGGCGAGCGACGGGTATTGGCCACGCCGCAGGACCACACAGCGGCCACCGAAGCGCCGGTCCTCGCACACCTCCCAGCGTTCGCTGCGAACCACGACCGACGAAGCGCGATCGTTGAAGCCGAAGCGCTGCAAATCGTCGACGGGCCGCTCGGTGGTGAACGAGCGACCCTGGAAGCCGTCGTCCTCGTAGAAGGTGGCCTGTGCGCAGGCCTGCGTGGCGATCGCCAGGCAGGTGATGGCCATTGCGCTTTTCAACAAGGTATTCAAGTCGTTCTCCAGTCGGTTGCAAGTGCATCGACTGTGCGACGACCACCGGCATGCGACCAGCGGACGATGCTGCCATCGGCGGTAGGCCCTGTCCTACGAGGGCCGCCGATCGTGTAGGACAGTTCCGACACGAATTCGCACACGCGCCTGATAGGCACTGCAGCGCAACAGCCCTATGCTGATGTCTCCGCGTAGTCAGACGGCAACCATGCCGTGCACGACGCACCGTCCAAGCCCATGCAAGCGCTCAAAACATTCATCGTCGAGGACAGCCCTGTGATCCGGGACAACCTGATCGCAACCCTCGAGGAGCTGGCGCCGGTGAAGGTGGTCGGCACGGCGGACAGCGAAGCCGCCGCCCTCGAGTGGCTCGGCCAGGCCGATCGCGAATTCGACCTGGTCATCATCGACATCTTCCTCAGGGGTGGGTCGGGGCTGGGCGTACTGCGGCACATGACCGGCATGCCGCACGCCACCAAACTGATCGTATTGAGCAACTACGCCACGACCGACATGCGCAAGAAGTGCATCGAATTGGGTGCCGACGAAGTGTTCGACAAATCCGACGAGATCGATGCGCTGATCCAGTACTGCGCTCGCCTGGCCGGCGGCGCGGCGGTCAACCCGGTCCCCGTCGTTCTCGCCTGAGCGGGGCCTATTGAATCAGGCCGTTCTTCATGGCGTAGTAGGTCAGGTCGCTGTTGGACGCCAGGTGCATCTTTTCCATCACTCGCGTGCGGTAGGTGCTGATGGTCTTGACGCTCAGCGACATGCTTTGCGCCATGTGGCCGACCGTCTCGCCCCTGGCCAGGCGCAGGAAAACCTGCAGCTCGCGCTCCGACAGCTCATCGTGGGCCAGCTTGTCGACATCACCGCCCAAGCCTTCGGCAAGCTGCTCGGCCACGCCCGCGGTGATGTACTTGCGGCCGCGGTACACGGTTCGAATCGCCTTGACGATGTCCTCCGGATCGCAGTCCTTGTTCAAGTAGCCGCTGGCCCCCTGGCGCAGCAAGGTGGTGGCGTAATGCTCCTCGGGAAAGCCGCTCAGGATCAGCACTGGAAGGTCGGGTGCGCGGGCCCGGATCGCCGCCAGTGCGTCGACGCCGCTCTGGTCGGGCATGGCAATGTCCATCACGATCACGTCGACTTCGCCCTTGCGCACGATGTCCAGCGCCTCGCGCCCATTGGCGGCTTCGGCGACGACGCTGAAGTCGGGCTGGTCGGCGAAGAACTGACGCAAACCGGCCCGCACCATGGCATGGTCATCAACGATGGCAATTCGAATCATGGCGGGTACTTACGCTCGGCGTCGCATGATCGCACCTTTCGAGGAGTCCGCCGATGCATAGGATGACGACGGTGTTCAAACGCCATCCGCTGGTCTTCGGGCTGGCCATGCTGGCGGCGGCGGTGATGCTGGTCATCAGCGAGGGCACCTATTCGAAGGCCATCGCATCGATTCAACACCTGGCCGCGAGCCAGGAAGTCAGCGTCAGCCTGCGCGAGCTGCAAAGCGGCCTGCTGGAGGCCGAGAGTGCCCAGCGCGGCTACCTGCTGACGCGGCGCAACGACTACTTGCAACACTATGCCGGCGGCGTCGAGCAAGTCCAGGCCACGCTGGCGCTACTCGACCAACGCTATGCCGCATTGCCGGAGGCCGCGCCCATGCTCGAGCGGCTGCGCATTGCGGTGCGCTTCAAGCTGGCCGAGTTGGCGCAGACGATTGGCCTGCGCGAGGCCGGTCAGTTGGATGCCGCGATGGCGTTGGTGGCCACCGACCTCGGCATGCAGCAGATGGAGATCATCCGCACACGAAGCGCCGAGCTGATCCAATCCCAGACCCGCATTCGCGCCCAGGGGCAATCCGACCTGACAGCCACCCTGGCGCTCAGCCGCATCGCCATGGCAGCGTTGAGCCTCGTCGGCCTGCTGGCGCTGTTCCTGTACTTGCGCCAGAACTCGATCGTCGAAACCTACCGCCTCGAGCTCAAACGCACTGCACAGGGGGTGAACGACCGGCTGGAAGTCGAGGTCAGGCAGCGCACCGAGCAACTGACCCGGCTGACGCAGCATTTGCAAACCGCGCGCGAAGACGAACGCAACCGACTGGCGCGCAACCTGCATGACGAACTGGGCGCCCTGCTGACCTCGGCCAAACTCGATGCAGCGCGCATCAAATCTCGCCTGGCCGGGACGGCACCCGAAGCGCTCGAAAGGCTGGCGCACCTCGTGGAAACGCTGAACGCCAGCATTGCCCTCGGGCGCAGCATCATCGAAGACCTGCGGCCGTCGACCCTGGCCAATCTGGGCCTGGTGTCGGCCATCGAGATCCTGGCCCGCGACTTCGCCGAACATTCGCGCGTGCAAGTGCATCGTGAACTGGCACCGGTCAAGCTCGCGGCCAGCGCCGAACTGACGCTATACCGCCTGGTGCAGGAGGCCATCACCAACATCAGCAAGTACGCCAAGGCCACGCAAGTGTGGGTCGAATTGGCTTCGCGCGGCAACGAGGTGCAGATCTCGGTACGCGACGACGGCGTCGGCTTCGACCCCGAGGAAAAACCGGGCTCGGCGTACGGCTTGGTCGGCATGCGCTTTCGCGTCGAGGCCGAGCATGGTGTCCTGACGGTGACCTCGGCGCCCGGCCGAGGCACGCGCGTGCAGGCGACCCTGCCCGAGTCGTCGTAGTGCGCGGTCTGTCGGCGCTGTCCTACCCTTGCGCGGCCGTTTGCCCGACAGGCGTACGGCAGGCGCACCGATGGCCCGCCTCCGCGCGGCGCCCCACACTGCGCTCGTCGGCACCGCGCCTACCGTACCTGCCGTCGCGGGCTCGCCTACCTCTGCACCAGCTCCAGGAATCGCCCATGACCACCCACAAACCGCTCGAGTCCTCGAACCCGTTGATCGACCAGGCCGCCGCCACGGCCGACCAAGCCATCAGGTCGACCCAGCGCGCGACCACCGCGGCTCTGGATTCGCTGGCCGCCAGCGTGCTGGAACTGCGCAACCAGGTCGCGCCGCTGCTGAACGGCCGCGGCGAGCAGATCGCTGCGCTCACCCAGCGCGGTGCGGACGCCGTGCGCGACAGTGCGCAGCAATTGCGCGACAAGGCTCTGCGCGCGTCCGACACCACGGCGGGATACATCAAGGACGATCCGATCAAGGCGATGTTGATTGCCGCAGCCACCGGAGCGGCCCTGATGGCCTTGGTCAGCCTGCTGACCCGCGGGCGCGACGGCGCCTGAGGACGCAGCCCGAACAGGCCCCAGCCTGATGCACCCGCTCCTCAAGCTGCTCGCGAACCAGCCGCACTTGCTGGCCGAGCATGCACAAGCCTATGCCGAGTTGGTGGTGGCTGAGCTGCCCCGCGTTAGCTCGGCCTGGAAGCGCCAGCTCCTGCTCAAGGCCCTGGCCTTGCTGGGCCTGCTGGTGGCGCTTGTGCTGGCGGGCATCGCCCTGATGCTGTGGGCTGCGCTGCCAATGCCTTCGATGCCGCTGCCCTGGCTGCTGATGGCTGTCCCGCTGCTGCCGGTGACCGGCGCCATCGGGTGCCTGGTCGCGGCCCGCGGCGGCGTCGAGCGAAAGCTGCTAGCCGATCTGCAGCAGCAGGTCCACGCCGACCTGGCCATGTGGCGTGAAGCGGCGGGCCGCACATGATCGCGGCGCCGACACCTGCCGAACGCCTGGCCCGGTCGCGCGAGTTCATGCGACGAGCCTTGGACCAGGCGGTGGCCGGCGACAAGCCGACATCCTCGCGCAGCGCGCAGAGCGCGCTGCAGTGGTGGAACGAAGTCAAGGCCCTGCCCGGCGCCGGCGTCCTGATCGACGCCGCACAGGGCTGGTGGGCGCGACATCCGCTGCGCACGACCGCTGTCTTGCTGGCCCATGCGGCGTTGGCCGCGGCTCGACCGATTGCTCGCCGCCATCCGCTGAGCGCGGTGCTGGCAGCGTTCCTGTTCGGTGGACTGCTGGTCTGGAGCCGGCCGTGGCGCTGGGCCCTCAAGCCGGCGCTGCTTGCCGGCCTGCTGCCGCAAATCCTGTCGGCCTGGCTGACGCCGGCGCCGCGCGAACCGATACCTCCCGCGCCGCACTGAGAGGTGGTGGCGCCGAGCGCGGCGCCCGTCGCATTCGGGCCGGCCGGTCCAGTCGTTGCAGGGTGCCGTCAGCCTGCGCAGGCCTGCCTGTGTTCGGTCGCCTTACTGGCTTTCGACATACAGCAGCATGACGACGATCAGCGCCACCAGGCCGAGACCGCCGCTGGGCCAGAAGCCCCAGCGTTTGCTGTTGCCCCAGGACGGCATCGAACCGACCAACAGCAAGATCAAGATGAGCAAGAAAATGGTGCCCAGGCTCATGGGGTTCTCCTAATGGGTGTGTTGACAGATGAAGCATTCAAAACCGGCTGCGCAGGTAGAGGGCCGGTCCGCCGCGTCGCGCCTTGAGCGACAGGCGGTAGCCCGAGTCCAGTTGCAGGCCGAGGGCGCCCTGCTCGAATCCGGCCCGCGACTTCGACGGCTTCCATTCCATGCCGACCTTGGCCGAGACCAGCGCGGCCGCGGATTCGGCGCCCAGGCTGGGTGTGGTGGCATCGACAAACAGCAGGTGTCGTTCCGTCACGCGATAGCGCAGGCCTAGCGTCAGGCTCGGCGCTGCGGCGGGCAGACCATTGTTGCCGCGCTCAGTGGCCGGCAGCATGCGGTCCAGCGATTCCAGGCTGATCGCGACATCTGCGCGGCCAAGGGACTGCCGGTATTCGCTGGCGACGAGCCTGGCGGCATGCAGGGCCAGGTCCTGTGCCGCGGCCGGGCCCTGGCACAGGGCGAGCAGCAGCACGAGTGCGGCCCCTGGCGCAGCGCCGCGCGGCAGGAATCGGGAGGTGGTGGGGGCAGACATGGTGTGCTCGGGTTGGTGCTGCCAGTCTGCGCGACCCGGGGCGCCGGGTCTGTCAGCCGGGCCCGAGATCGACGTAGGACGGCAGGCGACGGCACACCGTGCCGCGCTGGAAGACGCGGGCCGAGGCCTCGTCCTACAAGGCTTCGGCTTGCAGTTCGCTGTGCAGGCCGCGGCGGGCACGGCAGCATCGGTCCCTGTCGCGCATCTTGTTACCGCATCATCAATGCAAGGATGCTCGACCAACCTGGAGCAGCCATGCAAATTCTTTCCAGCCAAGCGTCGCCGAATTCACAGGGAGCACGGCTCCTGCGCCTGGTCATGAGAAAGCTGTTGAATCACATCGTCGCGATCTACCTGATGGTCATCGGCGTGTGGTCGCTGTGGTGGACGGCGGGGTATTGCGCATTGGCGAACACCTGTTGACTCACGCGGTCCTGCTGCTCGGGCGAGGCAACACTGTCAGGCCCCATCCCTGCATCCTGCTCGACCTGTTGCACTTGATGCTGGCGGCGCCGGCACGCGCCCTCAGTCACCGAGCAGTTCACCCACCGCTTTCATCGATTGCAGGCGGTCGCACACCGCCTTGATCGCCAGCAGGATCGGCACCCCCAGGAACAGGCCGGCCGCGCCCCACAGCCAGCCCCAGGCGAGCATGCCGACGAACACTGCCACCGGATTCATGCGATTGACGCGGCCGGTCAGCAAGGGGGCGAGCAATTGACCCGCCACGGTGTGGATGAGGAGCACGACGCCGCCGGCGCCCAGCGCCATCTCGAAGGTGCCGAACTGCACGAAGGCCATCAGCGCCGCCGCAGCGGTGACCACCACGCTGCCCAGATAGGGCACGAAATTGAGCACGAAGGACAACGCGCCCCAGACGGCCGCGTGCTCGACGCCGAGCGCGAGAAAGGCGAGCCAGGTCGCCGTGCCGACCAGCGCGCTGGTCAACAACTGCACCATCAGGTAACGCTGGATCTGACCGACGATTTCGTCCAACGCCTGCAGCGTGAGTTTCTTGCGCCCGTAGTCTGGACCGGCCAGCTTGACCGTCTTGCGCCGGAAGGTGTCACCCGAAGCGAGCAGGAAGTAGGTGATGAACAACACCATCGTGGCCTGTGCGCCGGCCGCCGCCACGCCGAGTGCGCCGGGCCAGAGATAGTCCTTGACGTTGAACCGAGGTCTCTCGATCTGGACCCTGGTCACGTCGCGATTCGGCGCCGGGCCCAGGCCGGCGTTTTGATCGGTGCTGCGCTCGATCTCGGCAGCCGCCTTCTGCATCTTGTCGATGGCGCTGACCGGCCCCTGGCTGCGCCGGCCTTCGAGGCTGTGGCGCATGCGCTGCGCGGCTGCGGGCAGTGCTTCGACCATCGCCGCGGCATCGTCGCCCAGCGAGTAGGCCAGCGACGCGGCAGCACCGACCAGGCCCAACAGAAGCAACGCCGAAGCCAGCGCGCGCGGCAGGCGCAGTCGGACCAGGCCGTTGACCAGCGGCGTCAGCGCATAGCTGAACATCAGGCCCATCAGCAGCGGCACGACGACCGCGCTGGCCCAGTGCAGGGCAAACAGGCTGCCCAGCAGCGCCAGCACGGCCAGCGCGCCGCTGCCGGCCGCGCCCCGCGCGACCGGTAAGCCGCGAACAAGCGTGGGATGGGCCGTGGCCGGCTTGTCGACGGGCGCGCCAGACGCCATGCGCTCAGATATCGAAGTGCATGCTGTCGAAGCCGACGAACGATCGCAGTTCGTCGTCGACCGAGTTCATGGCCAGCCAGGCCCAGACGGCCACGCCGAGTGAGGCCAGCACAGTGAGCGCAATGAACGAGAGGGCGATGTGATTCATGGTCAGGCTTTCGTGAGGAGTTCGATTCAGTGCCGCAAGTATCTGCAGCGCCGGCCGTCGCAGACAGCAGACGGCATCGACGATCGCAGTAGTCGAAGTCCTACGCGCCCCTGATCGCAAGCCGCCGCCGGCCGGCCGTGCGGCCTCTTCCTACACCAGAAGGCGTCATCGCCTGATGGTGCGTCGGGCGGGGCGGCGCCAGCATGGGCCACCACGTGAACGGCAAGGGCCTTGTGCCCGCTGAATGCGCGGCACGGCAGTCCCCATCAACTTACAGGAATCCATCATGAACATTCGTCCGATGACCGCGCTCGTTGCGGCCACGATCGCCTTGTCGCTCGGTGCATGCAGCCATATGTCCGAGCGCGACAAGAACACCACCACCGGCGCCGCCATCGGCGGCGTGGCAGGCGCCGTGCTCACCGGCGGCAGTGGCGTCGGCACGGTCGGCGGCGCCGTGGTCGGCGGCGTGATCGGCAGCAAGGTCGATCCCGACAAGAAGTAAGGCGCAAGGCCGGCGGCATGCACGCATGCGAATCACCTTTCGAGGCCGCCTGCGTGCGGTCTTGTCCTACATGCGCAGACGTTGTGCTCCGATGGCTGCAATGGGCCGTCATTTCTAAAGTTCATGCATCGCCGCGTGGCCCCTGTTTCCTTGCCCGTGGGTGGTGGGGCTCATCACCACCCGTCTAAACGAGTCGGCCAGTCCGAATCCTTGTTTCACTTCACAGGAGATCTTCCATGTCCATTCGCAACACCATGACCACGACCCTCGCCGCGCTCGCCCTGCTGACTGCAGCGGGTTGCGCGGTCACACGCGGCCAGGAAACCGTAGGCGCCTATGTCGATGACGCGAGCATCACCACCGCGGTGAAGGCTCATTTCCTCGAGAACAAGGCCGTCGATGGCACCAGCATCCGCGTCGAGACCCTCAACGGCACCGTGATGCTGTCGGGCTTCGCCAAGAACGTGACGGAGAAGAGCACCGCCGGAACGATCGCCATGAACACCAAGGGCGTGAAGCTGGTGAAGAACGAAATCGCCATCACTCCGTGAGGCCTTGCGGCCCCGGCGGCCGGTACTGCCAGTAGCGGGCCGCGGCGTCGCGCTCGCAATCAGCGAGGGCCTCGCTGCGGGCGGGTTGCCATGACCAGGCGCCGCAATCGTCGGTGCGCCGCACGGTGATGCCGCGCTCGGCGTACCGCGACACGACCGACGGCGCCGGATGACCGTAACGGTTGCGGTAGCCGGCCTGGATCACGGCCAGGCGCGGCTGCACGGCGTCTAGGAACGCGGCGCTCGAGGACGTCTTGCTGCCGTGGTGCGGCACCACCAGCACGCTGCTGGACAAAGACCTCGCATCGCTCAACACCAGGCGCTGCTCCTGTTCGGCCTCGATGTCGCCGGTCAGCAGCAGGCTGCGTCCGGCCGCATCGCTGATGCGCAGCACGCAGCTCATGGCGTTGGGCTTCAGGCCCACCCGCTGGTAGTCGGCGGCCGGCGGGTGCAGCACCGCGAAGTGCACGCCGTCCCATGACCACTGCTGACCGGCCTCGCAACGCGTGTGGCGGCGCGCCGCTGGCGCGCAGCGGGTGCGTGGCCGCTAGCGACGACGACAGGGCGGCCACCGGCAGGCCGGCCAGCAGCGCGGCCGCGCCACCGACATGGTCGGCGTCGCGGTGGCTGAGCATCAGCAGATCGATGCGCCGGGCGGCCTGGCTGCGCAACAGGGGCAGCAAGACCCGCGTTCCGGCCTCGCTGCCCGGCGCGTACTGCGGGCCTGCGTCGTGCACCAGCAGGTGGTTACGCGTGCGCACCAGCGCCGCGCTGCCCTGCCCGATGTCGGCCAGCACGACCTCCATCTGGCCCTCGCCAGGCCGCGACAGCGGCGGCACGAACAGCGCCAGCATCAACGGCAGCGCCAGCGCGCGCAGGCGCCATGGCAGGGGTGCCAGCAGCAGCACGGCGCCGAGCAGGCCGCAGGCCTGGGCCCACATCGGCGCGGCGCCGGCCGTCCATACCGCACCCGGCACGGCCGCCAGCCAGCCCAACACGACAGTCAAGGCCTGCACCAGCCAGGCACCGATCTGCCACAGCGGCGCCAGTCCCACACCCAGTAGCGCCAGCGGCGTGATCAACAACGTGACGACCGGAATCGCGATCAGATTGGCCAGCAACCCGACCACCGACACCTGTTGAAAGAAGACCAGCGTCAGCGGCGCCAGGCCGAGCGAGGCCACGACCTGGGTGCGCAGGCCGTGGCCCAGGCTTTGCACGAGCGCCGCTCGCGACGTGGCCGCTCGGATGGCCCTGGCTTGCGTCGGCGCCGAGGTCAGCAACAATCCGACCGCGGCGAACGACAACCAGAAACCCGGCTGCAGCAGGGCCCAGGGATCGAGCAGGGTCACGACCAGGGCCGCGGCCAGCAGCAACAGCGGCCATGGCCAGCGCATGCCGAGCGAGGCGAGCCATGCCGTGCTGACCAGCATCCACACCGTGCGCTGCGCCGGCACACCCCAGCCGGCCAGCAGCGCGTACAGCGCCGCGCAGGCCACGCCGCCCCAGCGTGCCGCCACGGCGGCCGGCAGCCACTGCAGCGCCGCGACGTTGCGCCGCCACAGCCACCCGATCAGCCCACCGGCGAGCCAGGCGAACATCGTCACGTGCAGGCCGCTGATACTGACCAGGTGCGCGATGCCGGTGGCGCGGAACAGGTCCCAGTCACTGCGCTCGATGGCGCCCTGATCCCCCACGGCCAGGGCCGCCAGCACGCCTGCCGCGCGTGCGTCGGCCACCTGCACGGTGATCGTGTCGCGGATGTGCTGGCGCAGGCGCTCGATAGGCTGCGCAGCCTGGTCGGCCAGGCGCGCGGCCGGCGCCTGCGCCGTGGCACGCACGTCGCCGGTGGCGCGAATGCCTTGCTCGAACAACCACAACTCGAAGTCGAAGCCATGCGGGTTGAGCGCGCCATGCGGCTGCTTCAAGCGCACCGTCAGGCGCCAGCGCTGGCCGGCTCGCAGTTCCTCGAACGGCGCGCTGACCAGCGCGTCTTCGTTCCAGCCACGGTACCAGCCCAGCGAGATGCGCGGCGGCAGCGCGACCGGACGGCCGTCTTGCGTGGCGCCCTCGACTTCGAACGTGAAGCGCACGCCGTCGGCCGACTGGCGCGGCAAGCCGGCGACCACGCCGCTGACGACGATGTCGCGGCCTTCGAGCGTGGCCGGCAGGCGCTCGGCCAGCCGCGCATCGGCACGCAGGCCGGTGACGGCGAACAGCGCTGCGGCCAGCGCCAGGGCCAGGGTCAGCGTGCGCGCGCCCGCGCTGCCCCGCGCGAACGCCAGAGCGCACAGTGCGGCACCGAGCAGGCCCGCGTAGCTGAGCGCCGACCACAGGCTGGCCTGCTGCAACTGCAGGCCTGCACCGGCCATGCCGGCCAGCGTTATGGCCGCCGCGCGCAAGCCCCACGCGGCGGCAACTGCATCGTCTCGGCCGGCCATCGCCGCAGTGTAGGATCGTCGCGAACCACCACCCCGAGCCCGCCCCACCATGACGACTGTCGCCCAACGCCTGCAATCCCTGGGCATCAAACTGCCGCCGCTGGCAGCGCCTGCCGCGGCCTACGTACCCTTCGTGCGCAGCGGCAAGCTGGTCTTTCTTTCCGGCCATATCGCCAAGAAGGACGGCAAGCCGTGGATCGGCCAGCTCGGTCTGAGCATGACCCTGGCCGAGGGTCAGGCCGCCGCGCGCGCGGTCGCCATCGACCTGCTCGGCACCCTGGCTGCGGCCTGCGACGGCGACCTCGGACGCGTGGTGCGCATCGTCAAGCTGATGAGCCTGGTCAACAGCACGCCCACCTTCACCGAGCAGCACCTGGTCACCAACGGCTGCTCGCAGTTCATGCTCGATGTCTTCGGCGCGGCCATCGCGGCGCACGCCCGCAGCGCCTTCGGCGTGGCGCAGTTGCCGTTCGGCGCCTGCGTCGAGATCGAATTGATCGCCGAACTCGCATGAAGCCGACTGCCGCGACGGTTCGCGCCGGCATCGCCCTGCTCGCGCTCGCCGCCGTGGGCGCGGCCCTGGTGTCGCAGCATGTATTCGACATGCAGCCCTGTCCCTGGTGCGTATTGCAGCGCCTGATCTTCGTGGCCATCGCCTTGGTCGCCTTGGCGGGCCTGGCCTGGCGCTCGGCCAGCGGCGCGATCGTCAGCGCACTGGGCCTGCTGATCCTGGCCGGCACGGGTATCGCGGCCGCGCTGTGGCACTACTTCGTGGCCGCCTCGAGCACCTCGTGCAATCTGACCCTGGCCGACCGGATCATGAACGCCAGCACGCTGCCCAGCCTGCTGCCCGAGGTCTTCGAGGCCCGCGTGTCCTGCGCCGATGCCGCGACAACCCTGCTCGGTGTGTCTTACGTGCTGTGGGCCCTGGCGCTGTTCGTGCTTATCGCGGCCGGTGCGCTGTGGCTGGTGCTGCGCCAGCGCTCAGCGGCGTAGACACGGCCCGGCGACGAGCCCTTACCTCAAGCGGGCATTGACCTTGGCCAGCGCGGCAGCGCCCGGGCACAGCTCGGCCTCCTTGAGCTGATTCAGCGGCGTGGCGCTGGTGTTGAGCGCCACGTGAAGATCGGTGGCGTCGGACTCGACATACAGCAGTCCGGTGGCGACCTCCCCCTTGGCCCCCAGCGACTGCACCATGGCCAGCGCGGCCAGGCGGTCGGTGGGGTCGAAGTCGGCGCGCAACTTGCGCAGCCGCATCACGCTGCCGTCGGCCTGCGGCAGATCGATCGCCTCGCCCGGTGCCGGTGAGGCGTTGACCGACTTGGCCAAGTCGATGAAGTCGATGCGCGCCACGGCGTGGTTGTGCTCGCGCACGTAGTCGTAGCTCTTGGTACTGCCGGCATGGTTGTTGAAGGCCACGCAGGGGCTGACCACATCCAGGAAGGCCGCGCCCTGATGACGAATCGCGCCCTCGATCAAGGGCACCAGCTGCGCCTTGTCGCCGGAAAAGCCGCGCCCGACATAGGTCGCGCCGAGCTGCAGCGCCAGCGCCGCCAGGTCGATCGGGCTGTCGGGATTGGACACCCCCTTCTTGCTCTTGCTGCCGCGATCGGCAGTGGCCGAGAACTGGCCCTTGGTCAGGCCGTAGACGCCATTGTTCTCGACGATGTAGACCATGTTCACGCCGCGCCGCATGGCATGCGCGAACTGACCCATGCCGATCGACGCCGAATCGCCGTCGCCCGAGATACCCAGGTACAGCAGTTCGCGGTTGGCCAGGTTGGCGCCGGTGAGCACGCTGGGCATGCGCCCGTGCACGGTATTGAAGCCGTGGCTGGCACCGAGAAAGTAGTCCGGCGTCTTGCTCGAACAACCGATGCCCGAGAGTTTGGCCACCCGGTGCGGCTCGATGTCGAGCTGCCAGCAGGCTTGCACGATGGCCGCCGAGATCGAGTCGTGGCCGCAACCCGCGCACAGCGTGCTGATCTTGCCCTCGTAGTCGCGCCGCGTGTAGCCGACCTTGTTGGTTTCCAGCGTCGGATGGTGCAGCTTGGGTTTGGTCAGATAGGTCACTTGACCGTCTCCTTGGAGGGCTTGGGTTCGACAATCTCGGCATGCACGTGGCGCGTGATCGCAGCGGCGATAAAGCGCGCCGTGATCGGCGTGCCGTCGAAGTGCAGCACCGGCACCAGGCGCGACGGCATGGCGTTGAGCTCGGCCAGCAACAGCGTGCGCATTTGCGCGTCGCGGTTCTGCTCGATGACGAAAATTTCGTCATGCGCGGCGATGAAGGCGGCCACGCTGTCCGGGAACGGAAAGGCGCGCAGGCGCAGCGCATCGATAGGGATGCCGCCGTTGGCCAGCATCTCCAGCGCCTCGTCCATCGCCGGGCTGGTCGAGCCGAAGTAGATCGCGCCCAGGCGTGTCTTGCGGCTGGCCGTCTTCAGCACCGGCTGCGGCACCAGCGTGGCCGCGGTGTCGAACTTCTGCAGCAGGCGCTTGACGTTGTAGATGTAGTCCGCCCCCGCTTCGGAGTAGCGCGCATAGGGGTCGCGCGTCGTGCCGCGGGTGAAATAGGCACCCTTGCTTTCATGCGTGCCGGGCAGGGTGCGCCAGGGGATGCCGTCGCCATCGATGTCCTTGTAGCGCGCGAACTCGCGGCCGGCGTCCAGATCGGCCGCACTCAGCACCTTGCCGCGGTCGAGACGGCGCGAGTCGTCCCACTCGAAGGGCTCGCACAGGCGCTGGTTCATGCCGATGTCCAGATCGGTCAGCACGAAGACCGGGGTCTGCAGACGGTCGGCCAGGTCGAGCGCCGCTGCGGCGTGATCGAAGCATTCCTTCGGGTCTTCGGGCAGCAGCAGCACATGCTTGGTGTCGCCATGGGAAGCGTAGGCGCAGCTCAGGAGGTCGGCTTGCTGCGTTCGCGTCGGCATCCCCGTCGAGGGCCCACCGCGCTGCACGTCGATGATCGTGACCGGGATTTCGGCGAAATAGGCCAGGCCGATGAATTCGGTCATCAGGCTCACACCGGGGCCCGAGGTGGTGGTGAAGGAACGGGCCCCGTTCCAGCCGGCACCGGTGACCATGCCGATCGAGGCGATTTCGTCCTCGGCCTGGACCACGGCATAGTTGGCCGCCCCGGTGGCCGGGTCGTGGCGCAGCTTCTGGCAATACGACTGGAAGGCCTCGGCCAGCGACGAGCTGGGTGTGATCGGGTACCAGGCGCAGACCGTCGCCCCGCCATAGACGCAGCCCAGCGCGGCGGCCGAGTTGCCGTCGACGAAGATGCGATTGCCGACGCGGTCACGGTGCAGCACCTGCAGGCCCACCGGGTGCGCCGCCAGGTGCTCGCGCGCGAAATCCAGGCCCAGGTGCAGGGCCTGCACGTTGGAGGCGAGCAGCTTTTCCTTGCCCTTGTACTGCTCGGAGAACAGGGTCTCGATCACGGCCGGGTCGATGCCCAACAACTGCGCCAAGGCACCGACATAGAGAATGTTCTTGAACAGCTGGCGCTGGCGCGGGTCGCTGTAGGTGGCATTGCAGATTTCGGTCATCGGCATGCCGATGACATTGATGTCGGTGCGAAACGCGCTGGCCGGCAGCGGCCGCGTGCTGTCGTAGAACAGGTAGCCACCGGGCTCGATTTCGCGCACGTCGGCGTCCCAGGTCTGCGGGTTCATCGCCACCATCATGTCGATGCCACCGCGCCGGCCGAGCCAGCCACGCTCGGAGACACGCACTTCGTACCAGGTCGGCAGGCCCTGGATGTTGCTCGGGAAAATGTTGCGCGGGCTGACCGGCACACCCATGCGCAAGATGGCTTTGGCGAACAGCTCGTTGGCCGAGGCCGAGCCCGAGCCGTTGACGTTGGCGAACTTGACGACGAAATCGTTGACGGCTTCCAGGCGCTTCATTTGGTTCCAACCTCCATCACCACCTTCGCCGACTCGGGCCTGTCCCGGCTGGCCGGCCCAGCGTGGGCCATCTGCAGCAAGAACTTCTGCATGTCCCAGGCGCCGGTCGGGCAGCGTTCGGCGCACAACCCGCAATGCAGGCAGACGTCTTCATCCTTGACCATCACGCGCGCGGTCTTCAGCGGCGCGCTGACATACAGATCCTGTGCGTCGTTCGTAGCCGGGGCCTTCAGCCGCTGGCGCAACTCGCCCTCGTCGGCGTTCGCGGTAAAGCTGATGCAATCCATCGGGCAAATGTCGACGCAGGCATCGCACTCGATGCACAGCTTGTCGGCAAATACCGTCTGCACATCGCAGTTCAGGCAGCGCTGCGTTTCCTTGAATGCGGTGGCGGCGTCGAAACCCAGTTCGACCTCAACCTTGATGCTGGCCAGCGCGATCTCGGCCTTGGTCCAGGGCACCTTGAAGCGCAGGTCGTTGCTGATCGCGTTGTCGTAGCTCCATTCGTGGATGCCCATCTTCTGCGACAGCAGGTTGACCTGTGGTGCCGGCCGCTGATGGATGTCTTCACCCGAGAGCTGGCGATCGATGGATACCGCGGCCTCGTGGCCATGGGCCACGGCCCAGATGATGTTCTTCGGCCCGAACGCGGCGTCGCCGCCGAAGAACACGCGCGGATTGGTCGTCGACTGCATGGTGCTCTCATCGAGCAAGGGCAGGCCCCATTTGTCGAAGGCCACGCCGCTGTCGCGCTCGATCCAGGGGAAGGCATTCTCCTGGCCGACGGCGATCAGCACTTCGTCGCAGGCGAAGTAGGCGTCGGGCGCCCCGGTCGGCCGCAGGCTGCGCCGGCCCTTGTCGTCGAACACCGCCTCGACGATCTGAAAGCTCATGCCCTTCAGCACACCTGCCTCGTGCACGAAGGCCTTGGGGACGTGGAAGTTGATGATCGGGATGCCTTCGTGCATGGCATCTTCCTTCTCCCACGGCGAGGCCTTCATTTCGTCGAAGCCCGAACGCACGATGACCTTCACGTCCTTCGCGCCCAGGCGCCGTGCCGAGCGGCAGCAGTCCATGGCCGTGTTGCCGCCGCCGAGCACGATGACGCGTGGCTTGACCGCCGTGACATGGCCGAACGACACCGAGGCCAGCCAGTCGATGCCGAGCCTGATATTCGCGGCCGCCTCGTTGCGCCCCGGCAGCTCGAGGTTGCGCCCGCGCGGCGCGCCGCAGCCGACGAAGACCGCGTCCCAGCCCTCGGCCAGCAAAGCATTCATCGAGTCCACGCGTACGCCGCTGCGAAAGACCACGTTGTCACGAAGGATGTAGCCGCATTCCTCGTCGATCACCGACTCGGGCAGGCGAAAGCGCGGCACCTGGGTGCGCATGAAACCGCCCGGCTTGGCCTCGGCGTCGAAGACCGTGACTTCGTAGCCCAGGGGCGCCAGGTCGCGCGCGACGGTCAGCGACGCCGGGCCGGCACCGACGCAGGCGATGCGCTTGCCGTTCGGGGCGCGCGCCTTGGGCAGGCGCGCAGTGATGTTGTCCTTGTGGTCGGCAGCCACGCGCTTCAAGCGGCAGATCGCCACCGGCTCGGGCTTCGCGGCGTTTTCTTCCTCGACCCGGCCACGGCGGCAGGCCGGCTCGCAGGGCCGGTCGCAGGTGCGGCCGAGGATGCCCGGGAACACATTGGACACCCAGTTCACCATGTAGGCGTCGCTGTAGCGGCCCTGCCCGATCATGCGGATGTACTCCGGCACGGGAGTGTGGGCGGGACAGGCCCATTGACAATCCACGACCTTGTGGAAGTAGGCCGGATCGGCCACGTTGGTGGGCTGCACGAACTTTATCTCCTGGCGCCGGCCGGGTCGGCCTGTGAATGCCCGCAAGTCTAGAACCGGTGCTGCGAATCGCGCGGACGAATTGTCAATGGCAGGCAGCCGACGCGCAACAACTGCACACTTGGGCGCCGCATGCCCTCAGCCGAAAACCAGCTGCTGTGCGAGCACCAGTTCGTGCCAGCGTCGGCCTTCCGCGGCCATGAAGGCCTCGAATTCGGCCGGTGTGCTGCCGACCCACTCCAGCCCCTGTTGAGCCAGCGTCTGCCGTACGGCGGGTCCCGACAGCGCCTGCAACAGCGCGCCATGCAACATCTGCTGACGTTCGACGCCGATGCGCGCCGGCGCCAGCGCACCGATCCAGGTCGAGACGTCGAAGCCCTTCACGCCGGCCTCGATCATCGTCGGCAGCTGCGGCGCCACCGAGTAACGTTTGGCCGAGGTGACGGCCAGGGCCTTGACGCGCCCGCTCTTCACGTGCGGGCCGATCGCCACCCAGCTGCCCATGAACAGCTGCACCTCGTCGTTCATCACGGCCTGCAGCGCCGGCACACCACCGCGGTAGGGGATGTGCACGATGTGCGTGCGCGTCTTCATCTTGAACAGCTCGGCCGCCAGGTGATTGAGCGTGCCCAAGCCGGCCGACGACACATTGAGCGCTCCCGGCTTCCTGCGCGCCAGTTCGATGAAATCGGCCACGCTGTCGACCGGCAGGCTGGACGGCACGGCGAACACCAAGGGAAAACTCAGCAGCTGCGAGATCGGCGTGAAGTCGCGCAAGGTATAGGGCAGTTGCGGGTAGACCAAGGGGTTGGTGACATGCGAGTCGAAGACCAGCATCAACTGGTTGACATCGCCCGGCGCGCGCGCGACACCGGTGGCGGCAATCGAGCCCGAGGCGCCCGGCCGGTTCTCCACGACCACCGCCTGCTTGAGAGCCCGCGGCAAATGCTCGGCCAGCAGCCGCCCGGTGAGGTCGACCGAGCCGCCGGGCGGCACCGGCACGATGAGCTGCAACGGGCTGGTGCCGGTTTGCGCGCCCGCGAACAGGGGCCAGGCCGAGGCCCAGGCCAGGCACATTCTGCGATCCATGAATCAACCCTCCTCGAGGAAGCGACCGCGAGTGTGCCTCAGTCTCTCAGGCCAGCAACTGCAAGGCCTTGACCAGGCCGTCGACCTTGTGCCCGCGGCGCGCCCGTTTACCCTCGTGCGCGGCCAGCCTGTCGCCGCGCAGCAGCTCGTCCCTGGTCTTGCCACCGCGCCCGCTGCCGTGCACGGTGAGTGTGTCGGCGCATACCGCCACCGACAGCAGCGGGTCTTTCGCGTCGACATCCATCAAGGTCAGGCCACGGCCGCCGTTGGCCTGGCGCTTCAGCTCGGCGAGCGGGAACACCAGCAGCCGGCCGCTCAACGCCAGGCAGGCGACTCGGTTGTGCAAGGGCGTGATGAACGACGGCGGCAACACATGCTCGCCGGCTTCGAGCGCGAGGAAGGCCTTGCCGCCGCGCTGGCGGCCGGTCAGGTCGCCGATCTGCGCCAACAGGCCCAGGCCCCCGGTGTGCGCCAGCAGCAACAACGCATGCGTCGCGCCCGCCACGTAATGCGCCGCCTGCGTGCCGGCTTCGAGGTCGATCAACGACGTCACCGGCACGCCGTCGCCACGGCCACCCGGCAGGCCCGCGACGGCGACGCTGTACACACGCCCGTTGCTGCCGATCACCACCAGCGCATCGACACTGCGGCAGGGGAACACACCGTGCAGCCCGTCACCGGCCTTGAAGGCGAGCGTGCCGAGCTCGACCTCGTGGCCCTTCAGCGCCCTGACCCAGCCCTTGAGGCTGACCACCACCGTCACCGGCTCGTCGACGACTCTGAGCTCGGCCACCGCACGTTTGTCGGCCTGCAGCACCGTGCGCCGCGCATCGCCGAACTGTTTGGCGTCGGCCTCGATCTCCTTGATCACCGTGCGCTTGAGGGCCGCGGCACTGCCGAGAATTTCTTCCAACTTGCTCTGCTCTTCGCGCAGCGCCTTCAGCTCCTGCTCGATGCGGATGGCTTCCAGCCGGGCCAGCTGGCGCAGCCGGATGTCCAGGATGTCGTCGGCCTGCCGCTCGCTGAGCGCAAAGCGCATGATCAGCGCCGGCTTGGGCTCGTCGGCATGGCGGATGATGCGGATCACCTCGTCGATGTTGAGCAACACCAACTGCCGGCCCTCGAGCACGTGGATGCGCTCCTGCACCCTGCGCAGCCGGTGCCTGGTGCGGCGCTCGACCGTGGCCTGGCGGAATTGGGCCCATTCGGCAAGCATCTGGCGCAGGCTCTTCAAGGTCGGCCGGCCATCGATGCCGACCATCGTCAGATTGATCGGCGCACTGCTCTCCAGGCTGGTCTGCGCCAACAATGCGTTGATCAACTCCTGCTGTTCGACGGTGCGCGTCTTCGGCTCGAACACCAACCGCACCGCCGCGTCCTTGCTCGACTCGTCGCGCACCGTGTCGAGCACGGCCAGCAGCGCGGCCTTGAGTTGAACCTGCTCGGTCGTCAGCGCCTTCTTGCCGGCCTTGAGCTTGGGATTGGTCAGCTCCTCGATCTCCTCGAGCACGCGCTGAGTGCTGGCGCCCGGCGGCAATTCGTGCACCACCAATTGCCACTGGCCGCGCGCCAGGTCTTCGATGCTCCAGCGCGCGCGCACCTTCAGGCTGCCGCGGCCCGTGCGATAGGCCTCGCGGATCTCGGCCTCGGCGCTGATGATCTGGCCGCCGCCCGGGTAGTCGGGCCCGGGCAGGAGTGCAAACAGCGCTTCGTCGCCGAGTTTTTCGTTCTTTAACAGCGCCACCGCCGCGGCCGCCACTTCGCGCAGGTTGTGACTCGGCACCTCGGTGGCCAGGCCGACGGCGATGCCCGAGGCGCCATTGAGCAGCACGAAGGGCAGACGCGCCGGCAGTTGCCGAGGCTCTTCGGTCGACCCGTCGTAGTTGGCAATGAAGTCGACGGTACCCTCGTCGATCTCGTCGAGCAGCAGGCGCGCGATCGGCGATAGCCGCGCCTCGGTGTAGCGCATCGCCGCGGCGCCATCGCCGTCACGCGAGCCGAAATTGCCTTGTCCGTCGATCAGCGGATAGCGCAGCGCGAAGTCTTGCGCCATGCGCACCATCGCGTCATAGGCCGCGCTGTCGCCATGTGGGTGGTAGCGGCCGAGCACATCGCCGACCACCCGCGCGCTCTTGACCGCCTTGGGGCCGCCCGGCGCCGCGCCGAAGGCCAGCCCCATGCGCTGCATCGCATACAGGATGCGCCGCTGGACGGGCTTTTGCCCATCGCAGACATCGGGCAGGGCGCGGCCCTTGACCACCGACAGGGCATATTCGAGGTAGGCCCGCTCGGCGTAATGGGCCAGGGTGATGGCGTCGTCGTCGGCGGGCGGGGGCGGATCGGGGGCGAAGAGATCGAGGGTCATGTCGGCGCGAGCGGCCCGGGGTGGGCGGACAGGCGCGCAGTTTAATCAGTGCGGCAGCGCCGCCCGCAGGCGGCGCAAGGCGACCCTCGCCCGCTCGTAGTCGAAATCACGCAGGCTGGCTTCGAGGTCGCGCGTGGCGGCACCATGCTGCTGACGCAATGCCGGCTCCAGCTTGCGGAATTCGCGCGCCGCTTCATAGTCGGCAGTATCGAGCAGGACCTCCAGCCTATCGAGGGCCTCGGCCCGCGGGGGGGCGATGTCGAGCGCCGTCGGATGCGTGTCCTGGCCTGCCGCGTACTGGTGCAGGCTGACGATCAGGGACAGCAGCTCGTCGAGCATCGCGTGGCCCTTGGCGGCGATCTCGTCGCTCGGCCGTGCGGTCGCGACGGCCATTTCCAGGGCCTCGGCCAAGGCCGGCAAGTGGGTGGCCCCCATCGATGCCGACGCACCCTTGAGTGAGTGCGCCGCACTGCCCAGCGCAGACAGGTGGCCCTGCGCGAGGCTGTGTTCCAAGTCGGTGCAGGCGCGAGCATAGTGTTGCGCGAACTGGCGCAACAGGCGCCGATAAACGTCGACATTGCCGGCGGCATAGCGCAGACCGAGGCTGGCATCCAGGCCGGGGATGGTCGGCAACTCGCCATCGTCGGTGTCGACCGCAGCGCTAGGCAGCACGGGCTGGATGTCGATGGCCGGCAGCTGGCCGATCGGCAGGGTCGATGCCGGCAACCACTGCAGCAAGGCGGCGTACAACTGCGGTGGATCGACCGGCTTGGCGACATGCCCGTCCATGCCGGCGGCCAGGCAGGCGGCGCGGTCGGAGCCGAAGGCATTGGCGGTCATGGCCAGGATCGGTGTCGTGGCGTGATTGGGCAAGGCGCGAATGCGGCGCGTGGCTTCCAGGCCGTCCATCAGCGGCATCTGCACATCCATCAGGATCAAGGCGTAGGCCTGCTGCTGCACGCGCTCGAGCGCTTCGACGCCATTGCTCGCCACATCGACCGTCATGCCCGCCAGCTGCAACAACTCGACGGCCACCTCCTGGTTCACCGGGTTGTCGTCGACCAACAGCAGGTGGGCGCCGGCACAGCGGCCGCGCAAGGTGGCCTCGGCCGCGGCCAGTTCGACGACCGGGGCCTGGGTCGTCGGCAGGCCCTCGTGCAGCTCTGCGCTGAACCAGAATTCGCTGCCCACGCCGGGCTCGCTGGTCACACCCACCCGCCCGCCCATCATCGTGGCCAGGCGCTGGGTGATGGCCAGGCCCAGGCCCGTGCCGCCAAAGCGGCGTGTGGTCGAGGTGTCGGCTTGCACGAAGGCGGTGAACAACTGGTCGAGCTTGTCGCGGGCGATGCCGATGCCGGTGTCGCGCACGCGAAAGCGCACGCTCATGCGCCCGCCATGCTCGGCCTCTAGCTCGGCACGCAGCAGGATATGGCCGCGCTCGGTGAACTTGACGGCATTGCTCAGCAGGTTGAGCAGGGCCTGCGACAGGCGCATGGAATCGCCGTGCAATGCATCGGGGACGCGGTCGACTTCGACGGCGATGTTCAGGCCCTTGGCCTGCGCGCGTTCGGCGACCAGGGCGCAGGTGCGTGCGAGCACGGCCTTGAGCGAAAAGTCGGCCTGTTCGAGGTCGAGCTTGCCGGCCTCGATCTTCGACAGGTCGAGGATGTCATTGATGACTTGCAGCAAATGGGCCGCGGCATCGGAGATCCGGCGCAGGCGCTCGACCGCCACCGGGTCGTGCGCGTCGCGGCGCAGCAGATGGGTCAGGCCGACGATGGCGTTCATCGGGGTGCGGATCTCGTGGCTCATGTTGGCCAGGAACGTACTCTTGGCCCGGCTCGCGGCCTCGGCCTTGTCGCGTGACAGCACCAGCTCGGCGTTCGCCTGCTGCAGGCTCAGTTCGGCCTGCTTGATCTCGCTGATGTCGGACACCACCACCAGATAGCCACGCACCTCGCCGTCGACGACGTCCGGGATGTAGCTGGCCAGGCCATGCGTCAAGCGCCCGCTGGCGTCGCGGCGCACGCGCTGAAAGCGCTGCGGCTCGCCCTGGAAGATGCGCCGCAGCATGGCTTCGTCCTGGGCCATGCGCTCGCTGCCGAGCAGTTCCACCAAGGTGATGCCGTCCATCTCGCGCTGGCTGCGGCCGAACCACTCGCGGTACGGCCGGTTGGCGAAGCGGCAGCGCAGATCCTTGTCCCAGTAGGCCAGCATGCCGGGCTGGTTGTCGGCCAGCGTATGTATGAAACGTTCGCTGTCGACCAGGCTCAGGTTCATCTGCTGCAACTGTCGCGTGCGCTCGTTGACCAGCTCCTCCAGATGATGTCGATGCTGGTCGAGCTCGGCATCGATCTGTCTTTGCGACGTGATGTCGCGCACCAGACCGAGCATGGCCGGGTGACCCTGGAACTGGATCGCGCTGATGCGCGCCTCGACCCACAGCAGGTCGTCGCTGCCGCGACGCTTGAATTGAACTTCGATCGTGCCCACGCGATCGGCGTCCGCGGTCGCCTGGCGCTCGAGCAGCTCGACCCAAGGCTCCAGGCTGGCCGGCGCCAACACCGCGGCGAAGCTTTGGTCGATGAAGTCGGCAATCTCGTAGCCGAGCAGGCGCGGCAGGGCCGGGTTGGCGAAGACGAAGCGCCTGTCGCGGGCCACGAACATGCCGTCGGCCATCGATCCGAGCAGGGCGCGATTGGTGACCTCGCTCTCGTGCAAGGCCATTTCGGCGTGCTTGCGCTCGGTGATATTGCGTGAAATGCCGAAAGTGCCGATGACCTGGCCCGTCTCGTCGTGCAGCGGGCCCTTGGTCGCCAGATAGGTCACGGCGCCTTCGTTGGTGCTGAGCTGTTCCTCGTAAGTGCGGATCTGGTTCTCGGCCATGACGCGCGCGTCGTTGGCCATGATGCTCAGCGCCTGTTCGGGCGGAAACAGCGCACGGTCGTCGCGACCGACGATCTCGCCGACCGGCCTGGCCAACGCGCGCGAGGTCTCGCGATTGCACAGCAGGTAGCGGCCGTCGCGGTCCTTGGCGTAGATGATGTCGCTCGAGCTGTCGGCGATGGCCTGCGTCAATGCCGAGGCGCGCAGGCGTTCGCTCTGCTCGGCCTGCAACACGCGCGCCTGCTCGAGCTCGCGCCGATCGCGCAGGGCCAGGCCGACCAGCACCGAACCCAGCAGGGCCAGGAATCCGGCCACGGTGATCCAGCGGCCATCCTGCCACTCGATGGCCAGGATCTCGCTTTGATCGATCTTGGCCACCAGGTACCAGTTCGGCCAGGGCACGGAGCGCACCACGCCGAGCACCGGCTCGCCACGAATGTCCACGCCGTCGGCCGCCTGGCCGAGCGGTATCTCGCCGCGGATGACCCGGGCCGCCAGCAGTCCTGGCGTCGACAGCGCTTGCCGGGACTGGCCATGGGCGCCGATCAGGAAATCGCCCTCCCGGCGAAAGAACAGGGTCGACGAGGTGCGACTGGGCACCGGCCAGACGCGCAGACGCGCCAGCAGCGACTCGTCGACGTTGACCCGAAAGACCACGACCGCCTGGGCCTGGGCCAGGTTGGCGACCAGTGGGGCAACCACTTCGAGCACGATCTGGCGCGACTTGCCGCTGTCGACACGGGGCTGGGTCATTTGCACGGCGCCACTGGCCACGGCGTGCAGCGCGGCCGAACGCAGCTCCGACGACATCACGCCGCTCTCATGCGGCTCAGCGGCGACGATGTCGCCGTGCCCGTCGAGCAGCAGCGCACCGCGATAGCCATAGGCCTTGCGCATGTCGACGAGGCCTTCCATCAGCGTCTCGCGTGCCGCCAGATCGTTATGGTCTTGCCAACGCCGGTACAGGCTGGCCCAGAATGCATTGCTGCGCGCAAGCCGGGCATGGGCCAGTCGATCATCGACCCACTCCGTGACCTGGTTGACGCGCAGCTCGGCGACGGCTTCGAGTTGAACACTTTGATGCTGGTACTCGTCGTTGTAGTCGTTGCGCAGAGTCACGCCCGTCATGGCGATGACGGCGAGCGGGAACAGCAACCAGGACCAGCGCCGCAGGCCGGAGGCCGGCGGCGGCGGATAGGCGCGCGAGGGCGCCATGAGCGTGCCGCCGAACGACGTGGCCGCGTTGCGCAGCAACACGTAAAGCAGCGCGGCCGTGGCGACGACGAAGAGCCAGCCTTTGGCAACCCCGACCTGCTGCTGCAGCATCGGATCGTGCACCCATTGGCCGAGCAGCCAGTCGGACGTCAAGATCCACAGCGAGCCGATGACGGCGTAGAGCAGCGCGATGCGTGCCGCGGTGCGACGGGGCAGGTCGTGACTTGCGTCGTGCGCGGCGGGGGAGCGCATCGGGGCGGCCTGTCAGTGCCGATCGCTGCCCGTCGGCGCCGGCTGTTCGTCCGGGTAGCGCCGCGGGATCTCGGCAAAGGCATCGAAGTGCTCGATGAAGGCGTCGAGCAGATCCGGGTCGAAGTGCTTGCCGCGCTGGGCGATCAGCATCTCGCGCACCTCGGGTAGCGGGATCGGCTCCTTGTAGACACGCCGCGAAATCAAGGCGTCGAAGACGTCGGCCAAAGCCATCAGTCGCGCGGCCAGCGGAATGGCGTCACCGGCCAGGCCGTCGGGATAACCACTGCCGTCCCAGCGTTCGTGGTGGTACCTGGCGATGTCCTTGGCATAGGTCAGGAAGGCCACCGGGTGATGGGTATCGGCCACCGCGCGTTCGATGGCGTCGGCACCCAACTGGGCGTGCGTGCGCATGACGGCCCATTCGTCGGCTGTGAGTTTGCCCGGCTTGAGCAGCACCTCGTCGGGGATGCCCACCTTGCCGATGTCGTGCAGCGGCGCCGACTTGGCGATCAGGGCGATGTTCTGTTCCGTCAACTCGCCCGCAAAGCGCGGGTGACGGCAGACCAGCCGCGCCAGCGCCTGCACACAGGCCTGCGTACGCAGGATGTGGTTGCCGGTCTCGTTGTCGCGGGTTTCGGCCAGGCGCGCCAGGGCGCGCATGGAGACATCCTGGATGATCTGGTTTTCGTGCACGCGCAGCGCGACTTCGGCTTCGAGCGAGGCGTTGTTGCGCTGCAGACGGTCGCGGGCTTCCTTCAGTTCGAGGTGGGTGTGCACACGGGCGAGCACGATCGCCGGCCGCAGCGGCTTGGTGATGTAGTCGACGGCGCCCAAGGCCAGACCATGTTCTTCGTCTTCCATGGCATTCATCGCGGTGGTGAAGATCACCGGGATGTCGCGCGTGGCCGCCGATGCCTGCAGGCGTTCGAGCACCTCGAAGCCGGTCATGCTGGGCATCATCACGTCGAGCAGGATCAGATTGGGCAGCGGCGGCTGGGTCACCAACTGCAGCGCCCGCGCGCCGGAGTTCGCGGCCCGCACCCTGTACTGCCCCTGCAACAACTCACCCAGCACCATCAGGTTCTCTGGGTTGTCGTCGACGATCAGGATGGTTTGCTGAGGCGGCTCGTCCTCGGTGCCGGCGTGCGCCGGCTGCGCCGGTATGGGCGGCCGGTCTCGCGACGGTGATTCATCGGGTGGGGGCGGATCGCCGGAACTCGCCTGCGCTTGCATGTCAGTCTTGGAGGCAACCCTGCGTTCGAAGGCCGCCCGCTCTCGGCGCTGCCAGACGAATCATGAAACCAGCCGGCCCTGCCGCACTTGATCCAGATCATCGCCACGGCGTTAGCATGGTCGGCACAGCGTCGAGGAGACCCCATGAACCTGACCCCGCACCGCCTGGGCTCGATCATCGCGACGGCATTGCTCGCCGCCTGCAATGTCATCGGGCCCGAAAAATCGCTTCAGCCCGGCCTCGAACAGATCGAGCACATCGTCGTCATCTACGCCGAGAACCGCAGTTTCGACCACTTGTATGGCCTGTTCCCGGGCGCCGACGGCATCGCGCAGGCCAGCGCCGCGCAAAAAACCCAGCTCGATCACGATGGCCAACCGCTGGCCACCCTGCCTCCGGTGTACGAGGCGGGCAAGGCCAGCGACAAGTACCCGAAGGGGCTGCCCAACGGGCCTTTCCGCATCGACGCCGCGCCGATCGAGCGACATGCCGGCGAGGTATTGCCCAGCCCGATCCACAACTATTACCACAACCGCGAGCAGATCAACGGCGGCTTGAACAACCAGTTCGTGGCCATGAGCACCGCCGGCGCGTGGGTCATGGGCTACTGGGACGGCTCGCAGATGAAGCTGTGGAAGTGGGCCCAGGAGTACACCCTGGCCGACCACTTCTTCATGAGCGCGTTCGGGGGTTCGTACATGAACCACCAGTGGTTGATCTGCGCCTGCACGCCAGTCTTCAACGACGCACCGGCGCGCATGCGGCCGCAGCTCGACGCCGACGGTCGCATGAAGAAGCAGCCCGGCTCGCCCGCGTCGGTAATGAATGGCCCGGTGCAGGTCTTCGACGGCAGCGTCACGCCGGACGGTTTCACCGTCAACACCTTGCAGGCGCCCTACCAGCCCAGCGGCATCGCCCCCGCCGAAGGGGGCGACCTGGCACTTGCCGATGCGAGCAAGGCTCCCGTGCCGCCGCAATCATTGAAAACCGTCGGCGACACGCTGAGCGCCAAGGGCATCAGCTGGGCCTGGTATGCCGGCGGCTGGAACGCCGCCGTCGCCGACGGCCGCCGCCCGCCGAGCGAAAAGCGCAACGTGATCTACAACACCGCGCGCGGCGAACTGGCCTTCCAGCCGCATCACCAGCCGTTCAACTATTACGCGCGTTTCGCGCCCGGTACCGCCGACCGCGAGCGGCACCTGAAAGACTACGACGATTTCGCGGCCGCCATCGATGCCGGCAAGCTGCCGGCGGTGAGCTTTTACAAGCCCGTCGGGCGGCTGAACCAACACCCGAGCTACACCGACCTGGCACAGGGCGATGCGCACATCGACGCGGTGCTGACGCGCCTGCGCGCGAGCCCGCTGTGGCCGAAGATGCTGGTCGTCGTGACCTACGATGAAAACGGCGGTTACTGGGACCACCTGCCGCCGCCGCAAGGCCCCGGCTGGGGCGACCGCTGGGGGCCGGGCACGCGCGTGCCGGCCTTGATCATCTCGCCGTTCGCCAAACGCGGCTACGTCGACAAGACCTCGTACGACACCACCTCGATCATCAAGCTCATCACGCGCCGATTCGGCCTCGAGCCGCTGCCCGGTGTGCGCGAGAAGGCCGGAGACCTGAGCAATGCGCTCGACTTCTCGCGA
>CAVUGY010000025.1:0-20084 GCA_963741125.1 uncultured beta proteobacterium | reverse complement strand
GTGATCACCGGCACGGTCGACGGCGTACGCATCGTCGGCGGCTACTTCCCCAACGGCCAGGCGCCCGGCAGCGACAAGTTCGACTACAAGATGCGCTGGCTGCGCGGGCTGCGCGAGTGGTTGGCCGACGAGATCGCAGCGCACCCGAAGCTGGTGTTGCTCGGCGACTTCAACATCGCACCCGACGACCGCGATGTCTACGACCCCGTGGCCTGGGCCGGGCAGATCCATTGCACCGACGAAGAACGCGACCACCTGAAGAAGCTGATCGGGCTGGGCCTCGCCGACGCCTTCCGTCTTTTTGATCAGCCGCCGAAATCCTGGTCGTGGTGGGATTACCGCAACCTGGCGTTTCGCAAGAACCAGGGCCTGCGCATCGATCTGATCCTGGTCAGCGAGGCCTTGAAGGCTTCGGTGCAGGCCTGCATCATCGATCGCGCGACGCGCAAGAACGAGCGGCCCAGCGACCACGCACCGGTCGTGCTGGAGCTTGCGTGACGCCGGCCGCGAGCTCATCCCCCAGCCAGCGGCCGGTGCTGGTGGCCGGCGGCGGTATCGGCGGCATCGCGGTGGCCCTGGCGCTGGCGCGCAGTGGCTTTGCCGTCAAGGTGCTCGAACAGGCGGCGCAGCTAGGCGAGATCGGCGCCGGCATCCAGCTGGGGCCGAACGGCTTCGCCGCCTTCGACGCCCTGGGCGTGGGCGAGATCGCCCGCGCACGCGCCGTCTACACCGACGAGATGGTGATGCACGACGCGCTCGACGACATCGCTGGTCGGCCGCATCCCCACCGGCGTGGACTTTCGCGAGCGCTTCGGCAACCCCTATGCCGTGATCCACCGCGCCGACGTGCATGGCTCCTTGCTCGAGGGCGCGATGGCCACCGGGCGCATCGAGGTCGCGACCTCGACGCCGGTGCAGCGTGTCGAACAGGACGACAGCGGCGTCGCCGTGTTCGACGCCCACGGCGCACGGCACCACGGCCTGGCGCTGATCGGCGCCGACGGCGTGAAGTCGGTCGTGCGCCAGCAGTTCGTCGGCGACGAGGCGCGGGTCTCGGGCCATGTGGTCTATCGCGCGGTGGTCGACAGGCAGGACTTTCCGAGCGACCTGCAGTGGAACGCGGCCAGCATCTGGGTCGGCCCGAACTGCCACCTGGTGCATTACCCGCTGCGCGGCGGCGAGCAGTACAACGTGGTCGTCACCTTCCACAGTCGGGATAAGGAAGAATGGGGCGTGCGCGAAGGCAGCCGCAGCGAGGTGCAGAGCTACTTCGATGGCGTGTGCCCGCGGGCGCGCCAGCTGCTCGCGCTGCCCAGCAGCTGGAAGCGTTGGGCCACTGCCGACCGCGATCCCGTAGCGCAATGGAGCTTTGGCCGCGTCACGCTGCTCGGCGACGCTGCGCACCCAACCTTGCAATACCTGGCGCAGGGCGCCTGCATGGCGCTCGAAGACGGCGTCACGCTGGGCCAGGCACTGCGGGTTCACGACGGCGACTTCGGCCGTGCCTTCGCGCATTACGAGCGCTCGCGCATCGCCCGCACCGCGCGGGTCGTGCTGTCGTCGCGCGAGATGGGCCGCATCTACCATGCCCAGGGCGTCGAGCGCCTGGTGCGCAACGAGCTGTGGCGCGGGCGCAGGCCCGAGCGTTTCTACGATGCACTGGAATGGCTGTACGGCTGGCGGGTCGAGAATTGCCTGGCCGCCTGATCGCCACCCTCTGGAGACCGACATGAACACGCGTGAGGCCTACTACGACCGCATCGCCCCGCTGCACATGGCCCCGCTGTGGACGCGGCTGAAATCGCTGGTGCCCGCCGAACCCACCCCCGTCGGCGTGCCGCACCGCTGGGCCTATGCCGACGTCCGTGCCCACGTGCTCGAATCGGCCGAACACATCAGCGCCAAGGAGGCCGAACGCCGCGTGCTGATCCTCGAGAACCCGGGGCTGACGCGGCAGCTCGCAGATCACGCAACTCGCTCTACGCCGGTCTGCAACTGATCATGCCCGGCGAGGTCGCGCCGGCCCACCGCCACACGCAGAGCGCGCTGCGCTTCATCGTCGAAGGCAGCGGCGCCTACACGGCGGTCGACGGCGAGAAGACGCTGATGCAGCCGGGCGACTTCGTCATCACACCGAGCTGGACCTGGCACCACCACGGCCATGACGACAGCGGGCCGATGGTCTGGCTCGACGGCCTGGACATCCCGATCGTCGGCCTTCTTCAACAGCACCTTTCGCGAAGACCACCATGCCGACGAGGCCGCCATCACACGCCCGACCGGCGACGCGCTGGCGCGCTACGGGCAAGGGCTGCTGCCGGTGGGCTACCGCAACCCGTCGCTGAACTCGCCGGTCTTCAACTACCCGTACGCCGCGCACCCGCGAAGCGCTGCACGCGCTGACCCGCGCCGGCGCGCCCGACGCCCACCTCGGCCACCTGATGCGCTACGTCAACCCGACCGACGGCGGCTGGGCCATGCCGACCATGGCCACGATGATCCGGCTGCTGCCGCGCGGCTTCGCGACCCTGCCCTACCGCGGCAGCGACAGCACGGTGTTCATCGTCGCCGAAGGCCGTGGCGAGCTGCGGGTGGGCGGCGAGCGCTTCGCGCTGACGCCGCACGACATCGTCGTCGTACCCGGCTGGATGGCCTACACGCTGCAGGCTGCCGAAGACCTGGTGCTGTTCTCGTACTCCGACCGCGTGGCGCAGGAGAAGCTGGGCTTGTTCCGCGAGCAAAGGCTGGCCGCGTAGTGCCTTCGGTACCGATCGATCGGCCGCCCGCGGTCGTGCGCACCGAATGCGGCGGCGGCGCCTTCACGCTGCATTCGCCCGAGCCGCTGCAGCCCTATGCGCGCTGCGTCGGCGAATGGCTGGAGCAATGGGCGCGCGCCACGCCGGATGCGCCGGCGTTTGCCGAGCCGGCGGCGGCGGGCGGCTGGACCACGCTGTCGTGGCGTGAGCTGCGGCGGCGTGTCGGTGCGGTCGCGCAGGCGCTGCTCGACCTGCGCCTGCCCGCCGGGCGGCCGGTCGTGGTGCTCTCGGACAACGGCTTGGACCATCTGGTGCTGCTGCTGGCCGGCATGCACATCGGTACCGCGGTATGCAGCCTCAGCAGCGCCTACTGCCGGCTGGCGCAGGGCGACTTCAGCCGCCTGCACGGCATCCTGCGCATGCTTGCCCCGTCGCTGGTCTACGCATCGAGCGCCGCGACCTATGCATCGGTGCTGCAAGACGCCGGGCTCGATGCCATCGAGGTCTACAGCGATGCGGTGCCCGGTGCGATGAGCGGCCCACTGTCGTTCGCCGAGTTGTTGGCCACGCAGGAGACGCCGGCCGTGATGGCCGCATTGGCCACCGTCACCGCCGACACCGACGCCAAGTACCTGCTGACCTCGGGCTCGACCGGTCAGCCCAAGGTCGTCGTCAACAGCCAGCGCATGCTCTGCGCCAACCAGCAGATGCTGGCCCAGGGCTGGACCCTGCTGCAGGGCCACAAACCCGTGCTGCTCGACTGGCTGCCGTGGAGCCACACCTTCGGCGGCAACCACAACGTCAACCTGGTGCTGCGCAGCGGCGGCACGATGTATATCGACGACGGCCGGCCGATGCCCGGCCTGATCGAAAAGACGCTGGCGCATTTGCGCGAGGTGCAACCGACGATCCATTTCAACGTGCCGCGCGGCTACGAGATGATGCTGCCGGCCCTCGAAGCCGACCCTGAGCTCGCGCGCCGCTTCTTCGAGCGCGCGTGCATGGTCTTCTACGCCGGCTCGGGCATGCCGCCGGCCACCTGGAACCGCCTGCAGGCGCTTGCCGCCACCGTGCGCGACGAGCCGCTGTTCCTGACCACCTCGTGGGGATCGACCGAGACCTCGCCCGCCGTCACCGCCCTGACCTGGCGCGTGCCGCAGCCCGGATTGATCGGCCTGCCGCTGCCCGGGGTGAGCGTGAAGTTCGTGCCCAACGCCGGCAAGCTGGAAATGCGCGTCAAGGGCGACCATGTCTTTCGCGCCTACCGCGACAATCCGCAGGCGACGCGCGCGGCCTTCGACGACGAGGGCTTCTACCGCATCGGCGATGCGGGCACGCTGTTCGATGCCGCCGATGCAAGCCAGGGCATCGCCTTCGATGGCCGCATCGCCGAAGACTTCAAACTGACCAGCGGGACCTGGGTTTCGGTCGGCACGCTGCGCGTGAAACTGGTCTCCGCCCTGGCGCCCTACGCGCTCGACGCGGTGATCACCGGCCATGAGCGCAGCCAGATCGGCGCCCTGCTGTTCCTGACCGAAGCGGCACGCCGCCTGCCCGCCGACACGCTCTCGCAGCACGTGCGCGACGCACTGCACGCCCTGCTACGCGACGCCGGTGGTTCGTCGCAAGCCCCGCAACGCGCCCTGCTGCTGCCCGACGGCCCAAACGCCGCCGTCGGCGAAATCACCGACAAGGGATACCTCAACCAGCGCCTGGTGCTGACGCGCCGCGCGGCCGAAGTGAATGCACTCTACGCGACGCCACCCGATGCGCGCGTGATCCTGGCGTGATGAGGACGACCCGATGCCATTCATGGACGTTTTGATGTCGTCAACCCCACAGGGCGTCGGGGCGGCCAAACCATGAACAAGTCTCACATCCACCTGGTCGACGTGCACTTCGGCGATTGCGATCCGGCGGGCATCGTCTTCTTCCCGAACTTCTCGCGCTGGATGGACGAGGCCTCGCTGGCCTTCTTCATGGCCTGCGGCGTGCCGCCCTGGCGCGAGCTGCTGAACACGCGCGGCATCGTCGGCGCGCCGCTGCTCGAAATCCACACCACGTTCTCGAAGTCGGCGACCTACGGCGAAACGCTCGAAGTGCACACCAGCATCGAGGCCTGGGCGGCCAAGACCTTTCGCCACCGGCACACGGTCAGGCGCGCGGGCGAGTTGATTTGCGAAGGCACCGAAGTGCGCGCCTTCGTGATTCGCGACCCCGCCGACGCGGCCCGCCTGAAGGCGATCCCGGTGCCCGAGGACATCAAGGCGCTGTGTTCTTGACGGACGCGCGGCACGGCGCTTCACCCGCCTCAGTCGTCGAGCCCGAGTTCCTGAATCTTGCGCGTGATGGTGTTGCGCCCGATGCCCAGCCGCTGCGCGGCCTCGATGCGGCGGCCGCGCGTGGCGTCGAGTGCGGTCAGGATCAGTCTGGCTTCGAACTGGCGCGTCAGCGCCTCCCAGACCTCGGGCGTGCCGGCGTCGAGCAGGACGCGGGCTTCGCGTTCGAGGTCGGCCAGCCAGCCGGCAGCAACGGCGCGCGGGGCGGCGGGTGCCATTGCCGCGTCCGGTGTCGGCGTCGCCATCACGGCGGGCGAGGCCGTCGGCGCCGCGGCTGTCGCGCGCGCAACGCTGGGCACCACCTCGGCCAGCAACTCCGGCGGCAGGTCCTTGACCTCGACCACCTGCGCCGGCGCCATCACCGTCAGCCAATGGCAGATGTTCTCGAGCTGGCGCACGTTGCCGGGGTAGTCGAATGCCGACCAGGCGTGCCAGCGCCGCATCGGACAGCCGCTTGGCGTCGACGCCGAGGTCCTTCGCGCTCTTGAGCAGGAACTGCCGCGCCAGCATGGCGATGTCGTCGGGGCGTTCGCGCAGGGCCGGCAGGCGCAGGCGGATGACGTTCAGCCGGTGGTACAGGTCTTCGCGGAAGACGCCGTCCTTGACCCGCTGCTCCAGGTTCTGGTGCGTGGCGGCGATCACGCGCACATTGCTGCGCAGCGGTTGGTGGCCGCCGACGCGGTAGAACTGGCCGTCGGACAGCACGCGCAGCAGCCGCGTCTGCAGGTCGAACGGCATGTCGCCGATCTCGTCGAGGAACAGCGTGCCGCCATCGGCCTGCTCGAAGCGGCCGCGGCGCAGCGTCTGCGCGCCGGTGAAGGCGCCGCGCTCGTGGCCGAACAGCTCGCTCTCGAGCAGGTCCTTCGGGATCGCCGCGGTGTTGATGGCCACGAACGGGCCGTTGCTGCCCTGGTCGCCGCGCGGGCTGTGCTTGTGCAATGCACGCGCGACCAGTTCCTTGCCGGAGCCGCTTTCGCCGGTGATCAACACCGTGACATGGCTCTGCGAGAGCCGCCCGATGGCGCGAAACACATCCTGCATCGCCGGCGCCTGGCCCAGCATCTCGGGCGTCTCGCCGGGCCGCTCGTCGGCCACCGCTTCGCGCAGGCTCTCTTCGACCGCGCGGCGGATCAGCTCGACCGCCTTGGGCACGTCGAAGGGCTTGGCCAGGTACTCGAAGGCACCGCCCTGGAAGGACGAGACCGCGCTGTCGAGGTCGGAATACGCGGTCATGACGATCACCGGCAGGCCGGGCAGGCGCTGCTTGATCTTGGCCAGCAGGTCGAGCCCGGAGCCGCCGGGCATGCGGATGTCGCTGACCAGCACCTGCGGCTCGTCGCTGTCGAGCGCGGCCAGCACGTCGCGCGCGTTGGCGAAGGCGCGCACCGGGAACTGCTCGCGCGCGAGCGCCTTCTCGAGCACGAAGCGGATCGATTGGTCGTCGTCGACGACCCAGATGGGTTTCATGCGCGGGTGCTTCGCTGTCAGGGCAAGGGAATGAGGATCGTGAACACCGTGCGGCCCGCCTGGCTGGTGCATTCGATCGTGCCCTGGTGTTGCTGCACGAAGGTCTGCGCCAACGTCAGCCCGAGGCCCGATCCGCCCTCGCGCCCCGTCACCAGCGGGAAGAAGATGCGATCGCGGATCGCCTCGGGCACGCCGGGCCCGTTGTCCTCGATATGCAATTCGAGTGCCAGGCGCCAGCGCTGCTTGCCGATCGTCACCTGGCGGGCGATGCGGGTGCGCAGTCGTCAGCACGGCGTCGCCGGCGGCGATGCGCTCGGCCCAGCGCCTGCACGGCGTTGTGGGCGATGTTGAGCACGGCCTGGATCAGCTGCTCGCGGTCGCCGCGAAACTCGGGGATCGAGGTGTCGTAGTCGCGCTTGACGGTCAGGCCGCGCGGGTATTCGGCCAGCACCAGCGAGCGCACCCGCTCGCAGACCTCGTGGATGTTGACGTCGGCCACGACCTGCGGCGCGGCGGTGCGGCGCCAGCAGGCGGTCGACCAGCGCCTGCAGGCGGTCGGCCTCGGCAATGATGACCTGGGTGTACTCGGTCAGCTCGCGCTTGCCTTCGAGCTCCATTTCCAGCAATTGCGCCGCGCCGCGGATGCCGCCGAGCGGGTTCTTGATCTCGTGCGCCAGGTTGCGCACCAGTTCCTTGTTGGCCTCGGCCTGGCCCTGGGCGCGCTCTTCGCGGTCCTGGCGCGTCTGCTGCTCGATCTCGATCATCTCGACCAGCACCTGCCCGGCATCCTCGGTCTGGTTGACGATCACGTGCACCGGCAGCAGTTCGGTATGGCCGCCGGCGGGCCGCCGCATCTGGCCGTCGAAGCGGCCGCTGGCGATACGGTTGGCCGCCACCGCGGCCAGCGTCTCGCGCAGCGGGGCGGGCTCGGCCAGCCAGTCGGGCAGCGAAGTGGCGAGCAGCGCGCGGCGGGCCACACCGAGGGTGTTTTCGAAGCTGGCGTTGGCGTGCAGGCACAGGCCGTCGGGCTGTACCAGCGCCACCATCGTGGCCAGCAGGTCGAAGGCGGCCAGCGGGTCGGCGGCGCGGGCCGGTGCGGGCATGGCCGAGCTATTCCTTGGCGAGGCGGCTGCTTGGACAGCTCGCGCCGCAGTGCCGCGATGTCGTTCTGCTTGCGCTCGATGGCGGCCTTGATCGCCTCGACGCGGTCGAGGTATTTCTGGTAGTTGCGCTCGTCGCCGCGGCGGTCGGGCTCGCCGTTGTTGAATTCCTTTTGCAGCTCGGCCAGACTGGCCTCTTCACGCCGCAGTTCGGCCTCGAGGATCTTGCGCGCGTCGCTGTCGCGGGCGCGCTGCTCGCCGGCGTCGACCTTGCCTCCCTCGACCGGACGCCCCGGCGCGGCCGCCGGCCGCTGTTTGGGCGGCGAGACCACCGTGATCGGGTGCCCCTCGATCGTGCGGCAGCCGCGCTCCTTGGCCTGCTGCGCCGTGATCTGGTCGGTGTACAGGATCGGCGGCCCGGGGCAGCGGTAGACGGTGGCGTTCTCGGCCGACGCCACGCCGCCGGCGCACAGCAGCAGCATGCCGAGCCAGCGCTTGCCTGCGAATGAGTTTGGTCATGGCCATTCAACGCATTGTGGCCCAGGCCCGGTGCACAAGAAAAAGGGGGCCGCCTGCGCTGCCCCCTTGCCCTGTGACCGATTGGTCGAATCGACGCTCAGGCGGCGTAATACATGTCGAACTCGACCGGATGCGTGGTCATGCGGAAACGCGTCACTTCCTGCATCTTCAGCTCGATGTAGGCATCGAGGTAGGTGTCGGTGAACACGCCGCCCTTGGTCAGGAAGGCGCGGTCCTTGTCCAGGTAGTCCAGCGCCTGGTCCAGGCTGTGGCAGACGGTCGGGATCTTCGCGTCTTCTTCCGGCGGCAGGTGGTACAGGTCCTTGGTCGCGGCTTCGCCCGGGTGGATCTTGTTCTCCACGCCGTCCAGGCCGGCCATCAGCAGGGCCGAGAAGCCCAGGTACGGGTTGCACAGCGGATCGGGGAAGCGGCACTCGATGCGGCGGCCCTTCGGGTTGGCCACGTAGGGGATGCGGATCGATGCCGAGCGGTTGCGCGAGCGAGTAGGCCAGCTTCACCGGGGCCTCGAAGCCGGGCACCAGGCGCTTGTAGCTGTTGGTGCCGGGGTTGGTGATGGCGTTCAGCGCGCGGGCGTGCTTGATGATGCCGCCGATGTAGTACAGCGCGAAGTCGGACAGGCCTGCATAGCCGTCACCGGCGAACAGGTTCTTGCCGTCCTTCCAGACCGACTGGTGCACGTGCATGCCGGAGCCGTTGTCGCCGACGATCGGCTTGGGCATGAAGGTCGCCGTCTTGCCGTAGGCGTGGGCCACGTTCTGGACCACGTACTTCTGCAGCTGCAGCCAGTCGGCGCGCTGCACCAGCGTGCTGAACTTGGTGCCGATCTCCATCTGGCCGGCGCTGGCCACTTCGTGGTGATGCACTTCGACCGGGATGCCCAGCTGCTCGAGCATCAGGCACATCTCGGTGCGCATGTCCTGGAAGCTGTCGACCGGCGGCACCGGGAAGTAGCCGCCCTTGACGGCGGGCCGGTGGCCGCGAGTTGCCGTGCTCGTATTCCTTGCCGCTGTTCCAGGCCGCTTCTTCGCTCTCGATCTTGGAGAAGCAGCCCGACATGTCGTTGTTCCAGCGCACGCTGTCGAAGACGAAGAATTCGGGCTCCGGGCCGAAGTAGGCGGCGTCGCCGATGCCGCTGCCTTGAGGTAGGCCTCGGCGCGCTTGGCCAGCGAGCGCGGGTCGCGCTCGTAGGGCTTGCCGTCGCCCGGCTCGAGCACGTCGCAGGTCAGGAACAGCGTCGGCTCTTCGAAGAACGGATCGATGTTGGCCGTGTTCGGGTCGGGCATCAGCTGCATGTCCGAGGCTTCGATGCCCTTCCAGCCGGCGATCGACGAGCCGTCGAAGGCGTGGCCCGACGCTGAACTTGTCTTCGTCGAATGCGACACGGGCACGGTCACGTGCTGTTCCTTGCCGCGGGTGTCGGTGAAACGGAAGTCAACGAACTTGACTTCGTTTTCCTTCACCATCTTCATCACGTCGGCGACGGTCTTGTGGCCATCAGGGCTCTCCTAGCGGGGCTTTTGGATTGGGTGGGATGCGAAAAAGCGCAGGGGAATGTAGCAGAAAGCATGCCCGCAGCCGGTGCGCCGACAGTCCGTGCTCTGCGCAGCCGCGAGCATGCCCCAAATCAAGGCGCGCACGCGGCACCAATCTCAGGAGCACCATTGCCCGGCCTCGTCAACGCACCAGTTCGGGGCCCAGTTTCGCGCACCAAGGCTGCCAAGCCCGGCGGCAGCGCGGCATAGGCGGCCGGCAGCAGCGGCTTCGCGGCCCTTGACGCCGAGTTCGATGTGGCGGCCATGCACCGGGTGGTCGACGCTGGGCAGGCTGAACACCTTGACGCCGGCGTGATCGCGCTTCGATGTCTTCCATCAGCGGCGTCAGCGTCGCCTCCATCGCGCCGAAGACGATCACCGAGCGTTCGGCCTCGCGCAGCGTGCCGTGCAGCGCGCGGTAGCGGGTGTCGAGCACCCACTCGATCATCGGCCAGGCCATCACCGGAAAGCCCGGCACGAAGTGCACGTCGCCGACCGCTGAAGCCCGGGATCTTGTTGTACGGGTTGGGGATGATCTGCGCGCCCTCCGGGAACACGCCCATGTTCAGCCGATGCATGTTGTCGGGCGCGTCGGGCTCGTAGCGCGACGCCCTGCTCCGCGCGCCAGGTCGTGCATGCGCTCGCGGATCAGCTCCCTGGCCTGCGGGTGCAGCTCCAGCGGCACGCCGAGCGCCGCGCGCGGCGCACTGGCGCGTGTGGTCGTCGGGCGTGGCGCCGATGCCGCCGCAGGAGAACACCGCGTCGCCGCTGGCGAAGGCGTCGCGCAGCAGCGTCGGTGATGCGCGCGCGGTCGTCGCCGACGTAGCGCGCCCAGGCCAGCGCCAGGCCGCGCGCGCCAGCAGCTCGATGACCTTGGGCAGGTGCTTGTCCTGCGCGCTTGCCGGAGAGGATTTCGTCGCCGACGATGACGAGGCCGAAGTTCATGGTGGCGGGCAGGGCCTGCAGACGGGATGGACGGCGGTGGCACGGTCGGCCAGCGGCTAGCGCAGCTGCGTGCAAGCGCTGCCAGCGCCGACAGTAGTGCGCGAACCACAGCGCCGAGAACGCGAACACCAGGGTGTAGAGCCAGACCGACACCAGCACCAGCAGCGGCGCAGAACGATCAGCGTCGCCGCGCCGAACGCCCACAGCAGCGACGGCGCCGCGCCGAGGTAGCCGCAGACCACGCCGATGGCCAGCAGCGGCCAGCGGTGGTCGCGCATCAGCTTGCGGCGCTCGTCGGCGCTGGCGTGCTCGGCCAGCACGTCGTAGCTCATCACGCGGTAGGTCAGCCAGCCCCAGATCAACGGCGGCAGGATCAGCACCAGCGGCGGCACGAGCCACAGCGGCACGCTCAGCACCAGCGCCAGCAGCGCCGACCAACGTGCAGCCCAGCGACCACAGCAGCGACTGCCACAACGACGCGCCGCGCCGGGCCTCGAGGCTCGGAAAGCGGCGCTCGGCCACCAGAGAGACCAGCGCCGGCGTCATCAGCAGCGCCACCAGCAGCAGCGACACCACCACGATCACCGGCATGGCCAGCACCACGACCACCAGCGGCGCGAGCACGGCGCGCAGGCCGGCGCCGCCCAGAGCCTCGAGCCACTTCAGCAGCGCGTCGATCAGCGACCAGCTCTCCAGCGTGGCCCTGCACGCCGGCGACCGCAGGCTCCCAGAAGAACCAGCCGAGTCCAGCGACGACGCCGCCGGCCATCAGCAGCGGCAGCAGCGACAGCGCGATCACGCGCGGGTGCAGGCAGTACGCGGCGGCGCGCCAGAACGCGTCGAGCAGTTGACGCATTGCCGTGGCCGATCAGCGCAGGTTGCCGGTATGCCCGAGCGAGTAGCGCCCCGGCTGCGGCCACACCGTCAGGCCGTGCGGCTCGGCGCCGACCTTGATCTGCTCGCACCGCGCCGTTGCTGGTGTCGAAGCGGTAGACCACGTCGTCGTAGCGCGCCGCCAGCCACAGCCACTTGCCGTCGGCGCTGACGTTGCCCATGTCGGGGCTGCCGCCGCCGGGCACCGCCCAGCGTGCGACGACGTGATCGGTGGCGAAGTCGATCACCGCGACGCCGCCGTTGCCCAGCCGCGGGCCGTGGATCTTGTGCGAGCCGCGGTTGGCCACGTACAGGTTCCTGCCGTCGCGGCTCGGGTACAGGCCGTGCGCGCCGAGGCCGGTGGCGATGAAGCCGACCTGCTTGAACGAATCGCCGTCGATCGACGTGCACGCCGTCGGCATGCATGTCGGCGATGTAGAAGCGCTTGCCGTCGGGCGAGCTGCGGATGTCCTGCGGCATGCCGTGCGTCACGGTGCAGACCTCGGTCTCGCCGGGTTCCCACACCTGGCCGGGCTGTGCGCGGACCCGCCGCCTCCTTGAAGCGCGTGCTGGGCATCTGCAGCTTCAGGTAGCCGAGCACCTTGCGCTCGACCAGATCGATCTTCACCAGCGTGCCCGAGAACTCGCAGGTGAAGATCGACGAAGCGGCCGTCGATCGAGAAGTCGGCGTGGTTGACGCCGGGGCAGCCGGGCACGTCGATCGAGTACTGCAACGCCATCGTCTTCGGATCGCGGAAGTCCAGCCGCTTGCGCGCCTCGGCCACCACGATGGCCGACTTGCCATCGGGCGTGACATACATGTTGTACGGGTCGTCGACCGGGATCGCCTTGCCCGGCTTGCCGGTGCGCGGATCGATCGGCGTCAGGCTGCCGTCGGTGCGGCCCTCGGCATTGTTGGTGACCCACAGCGTGCGCAGGTCCCACGACGGCACGATGTGCTGCGGCCCGACGCCGACCTTGAAGCGGTCGACCACCTTCATCGCCTGCGGATCGATCACGTAGACGTCGTTCGAGCGCAGGTTGGGCACGTAGATGCGCTCCAGGTCGCCCTGCAGCGCCGGGCTGAACTTGCCGGCACCGGTCTCGCTGTACAGGTTGCGCGCATCGAGCACCGGCGGCATGCCTGGCACCGTGCTGACGGACCGGCGCTGCGCCGGCGGCGCGCCGGGTCGCGCGGCAGCGGTTTGCGCCGGCCGCCTGCCTGTGCGCGTGGCGAGCCGCCGACCAGACAGCAGCACGCCCGCCGCGAGAGTCGCCGTCGCCAGCATGCCCGCTGTCTTCCATCTCACGCTCGTTCGCCGAGGCTTCATCGATGCGCTTCAGTTCAATGGCTTGCCTTGCCTGTCGCCCGCGGTGCGGGCGCGGATCGCCGCCACCGAGGCAGCGACGATGTGTTCGATGCCTTCGCGGCCGAGTTCGCGCGCTGGCGCGCCGCGGGTCGCCGCTGACGCCGTCGATTCGGCCGCAACGCCTGCGGGCGCCCAGCCATGCGACCGCGTCGGCAGCCCAGGCCAGCGCGGTGTCCGCCAGGCCAGCATGGCGCCCGATCTCCTGCTGCGGTGTAGCCCCGTGCCTTCAGCATGCCGTCGAAACGCCTGCGCCGCATCGTAGTACTCGGTGCAGCGCAATCACCGACGACGAGCCGCCCCACTCGCGGTTGAGCTTGTCGGCCACGCGTTGCAGGCTGGCCTGGTAGCCGCCGTGATCACCGAGCAGGACGACGTGGCGAAAGCCGTGCTGGCGAAAGCTGCGCGCCGCACCCTCGAGCACCGCCTCGAACGCCGCTGTCGGCACCGAGACCGTGCCGCTGTAGCGCATGTGCTGCGTCGGCGGATCGATCGTTGCCTTCGGGCACGTAGGCGATCACCGGCGCCACCACCGCGTTGCCCAGTCGCTCGGCGATGCGCGCGGCCAGCAGCATGCACGCGCACGTTGTGCTTGCCCAGCGCCATGTGCGCGCCGTTCTGCTCGGTGCCGCCGATCGGCAGCAGCACGGTGGTGGTGCCGGCGCGATGCGCTCGCGCAATTCCGCCGAGGTCAGGTCGTCGAGCTGCAGGCTGGCGCCGCGGGCGCCGGCGTGGCGCAGCCCGCTGCAGCGACGCAGACGGCGAGCCGCAGCGACGAGCGCGCGCCGCTCGCTCAACATCATCGCCGCCGAGAATCGCCGCCCAGCAAGCCCCCGGCGCCGAAGCCGCCGCAGCAGCGACCCTTCTTCGCGCGCAACCGCCGCGCTGCGGCGCCGCCGCGAACACGCGGCTGGCCAGGCGCGAGAACGGCAGGCTTTGCAGCCAGACCGTGCCCGGCCCGGTGAGCTTGGCGAAGAACAGGCCCTCGCCGCCGAACAGCGCCGTCTTGATCTTGCCGACATACTGGATCTCGAAGTTCACGTCTGGCGTCATGCGCCACCAGGCAGCCGGTGTCGACGAGCAGCGTCTGGCCGGCCTGCAGCTCGCGCTTGCACGACGCGTGCCGCCGGCGTGCACGAAGGCCAGGCCGTCGCCGTCGAGCCTCTGCATGATGAAGCCTTCGCCGCCGAAGAAGCCGACGCCGAGCTTCTGCTGGAAGTACGATGCCCAGCGACACGCCGCGCGCCGCGCACAGGAAGGCATCCTTCTGGCAGATCAGCGTGCCGCCGAGCTGTGCGCAGATCCATCGGCATGATCTTGCCCGGGTACGGCGCGGCGAACGCGACCCGCTGCTTGCTGCGTGGCGCTGGTTGGTGTAGACCGTGGTGAACAGCGACTCGCCGGTGAGCAGCCGCTTGCCGGCGCCGAGCAGCTTGCCGAACAGGCCGCCGCCGCCGCCGCCGAGCCGTCGCCGAAGACCGTGTCCATCGGGATGCCCGCGTCCATGAACATCATGCTGCCGGCCTCGCCGACGGCCGCCTCGCCGGGGTCGAGTTCGACCTCGACGAACTGCATCTCGGCGCCCTTGATCTCGTAGTCGACCACGTCCATGGCCATAGCGCATTGCTCCGGGGCGAATCACGAAGTCGGCGATGGTAGCGCCGCCCGCCGATGCGCACTGACCCCGGCCGGCGCTGGGTCGCGTGCCGGGCCGGGCCCGGGTGCTAGAAATGGGCGATCTGGTAGCCGACGCCGCGAACCGTGCGGATCAGGTCAGGCGAGATCTTGCGCCGCAGGTAATGCACGTGGACCTCGATCGCATTGCTGCCCACATCCGCGTTCCAGCCGTAGATCTCGGCCCGCAAGTGCTGCCGCGTCACGATGCGGCTCTTGTGCTGCACCAAGGCTTCGAGCAGGCGAACTTCCGTGCCCGTCAGCGCGACCGGCACGCCATGCCACAGCACCGTGCTGTTGGAGCGTTGCAAGGTCAAGGGTCCATGCGTCAACGCCGTCCGGCCGCCGGACTCGGGCGCGCGGCTGCGGCGCACGATCGCCTTGACCCGCGCCGCCAGCTCGGTCAGGTCGAAGGGTTTGACCAGAAAGTCGTCGGCACCGATGTCGAGCAGACGAATGCGCTGATCCTTGAATCCGCGGGCAGTGATCACGATCACCGGCGTGGCGTTCTTGCGGCTGCGCATATGGACCAGGCAGTCGTCTCCACTGCGTTCAGGCAGGCCCAGATCGAGCAAGACGCAGTCGTACTCGAACTGGGCGCTCAAGGCCAGCAGCTGGCCACCGGCGGTGGCCCAATCGACCGCATGGCCTTCGCGCATCAGGAAGCCGCAGATCGCGCGTCCGAGGGTCTTGTCGTCTTCGGCCAGCAGCAGGCGCATGTCCAGTCGCAATTCCGTCACTTCGAGGGGCCACCACGCAGGAACGTCGCGACGCGCCGTTCCCGTTCACGCGCGGATTGAAGCAGACCTGTGACGGCACAGCGTGTACCGCGCCGCCTGTGGTGAGGCAAATTGCCGCGCAGCGCCATTCCGGGCCGGTGGCCACGAGTTCCTGTGCCGGCACCGGCGCTCGTAAAGCGGTGCCATATCACGATCGGCCCGGGGCTGAGCTGCCGCCCCGCGCGACGGCCGACGACACTCGCGATTGCATGCTTCAGGTCAAGACCCACTGCCCACACCCATGCGCCTGCTGATGCTCGAAGACGACACGCTGTTCGGTGGTGCCGCGCGCAAAGCCTTGTTGCGCGCGGGCTATGCGGTCGACTGGATCCAATCGGCAGACGGGCTGAATGCGTCGATGCGCACGTTCGAGTACGACTGCGTGCTACTGGACCTGCATCTGGGCGATACCCCCGGCGAGCAATGTCTGCAAGACATTCGCGACCACGATCCGCACCTGCCGTTGATCGTGATCAGTGCCCGCGGGGGTCTCGGTGACCGTGTGCGCTTGCTCGAGCATGGCGCCGACGATTATCTGGTCAAGCCGGTCGACCTCGACGAGGTATGCGCGCGTGTGCGCGCCGTCACGCGGCGCGGCCAGTTGGCCAGGTCTGGTGCGCTGGGCCAGGGCGAGTTGAGGCACGGCGAGCTGCGCTTGCAGCCCTCGCGCCGCACGGCAACCTGGCAGGGCAAGATCGTGCCGCTCACCAACCGCGAATTCTGGGTGCTCGAGGCCTTGGTGCGACACAAGGGCCAGGTGTTGTCGCGCGAGAAGCTCGAAGCCGCCCTCTACGGCTGGGGTGAAGAGATCGACAGCAATGCGATCGAGGTCTACGTCCACCACCTGCGGCGCAAGTTGCTTCCGAGCTTGATCAAGACCGTGCGCGGCCAGGGCTACCAGCTCGGCGCTGAGCCGGTAAACGCCTAGTCGGTCAAGGTGGTCCAGGGCGACACCCCGTGGCACCACGAAGCGGTGGCGCTGCTCGCGCGACACGCCGGTTGGTCGCTGCTGGCCAGGCTGGCATGGATCGCGACGGCGGCGGTGGTGCTGTCGCTGGTCTTTGGTGGTGTGGCGATGTATCGCGCGGCCCGCATTCAAAACGACCAGATCCTGGACGCACACCTCGAGCAGGTTGGCGCAACGATCCAGGCCATCGTCGAGGACGAAATGGCCAGCCATGGGCCGGCAGGAGCGACCCGGCTCGCGCCCTTGAAGACGCGGCCCACCGCAGCCCTCTCCTACCGCTACCAGGTCTGGGCCCGCGACGGCAGCCTGCTGCTGCGCAGCCATGAGGCCTCTGCCGCGACGCCGATGGTCGAGCTGACCCGGTCCGGCTACTCGACCATCTACATCGACGGTGAGGAGCACCGGGCCTTTGCATTGTCGGGCGGCAACGGCGGCTTCGTCGTCCAGGTCGCCGAGGATGTCCACAACGCCTGGCGGCATGTCGGAGCCACGGCCTTTTACTATGCCGCGATGCTGCTGCTGCCCTTCGGCCTTGTGCTGGCCGTGACCTGGTGGCTGCTGCGCCGCGCGCTGCGTTCCATCAACGCCCTGGCCGACGCCCTGCGCTTGCGCAACCCGCTCGAAGTCACCTTGCTCCCGGTGGTCGATCCGCCGCGTGAGCTGGTGCCCATCGTCAATGCCATCGACTTCCTGTTCGCACGCATGCAAAGGGCGCTGTCGATCGAGCGCTCGTTCACTTCACTGGCCGCGCACGAGTTGCGCACCCCGCTGGCCGGCATGCGGGCCAATGCGCAGTTGCTGAGTTACGAGGTGCTGCCCGAGGCGCCGACGATGGTCGTCGCCAGCCTGATCCAGGGTGTCGACCGCGCGTCGCACATGCTCGACCAGCTGCTGGACCTGGCCCGGGTCGAAAGCCAGAGCCTGTCGGGTGACCTGCAGATGTCGGCGGTGCGGCTGGACAGCGTCTATGCGGAAGTCGCGCACGACCTCGAGCCGCGGCTGCGCAAGCGCAGGATTCACCTCGCGTCTCAGCTCGGCGACGCGACCTGGTGGTGCCACGAGATTGCGCTGGGCGTACTGTTGCGCAACCTGTTGACCAACGCCATCAACTATTCACCCGAGGGTGGCCGGGTCGAGCTGTTCGCAGCGCAGCAAGACGACGAACTGGTGCTCTGTGTCGACGACTCCGGCCAAGGCATCGTTGCCGCGGACCGCGAGCGCGCCTTCGAACGCTTCAACCGCCTTGGCCGCACGCAGGCCGACGGCGTGGGACTGGGCCTGTCGATCGTGCTGCTGGTCGTCGAGATGCACGGCGCGAAGATTCAATTGCTCGACTCGCCGCTCGGTGGCCTGCGCGTGCAGGTCACCTTGCCGCGCCGCAGCGAGGCGCAGCCGTGAGTGGTGGGCAGGCGACACGGTGCGGCTGTCCTGTTCGGCATTGTCAGAGGGGACTGTCCGACCCCTGCGCCTCTACGCGTAATGTGCAGCACCGATGTAGCCGCATCCGCCGTGTCGGCAACGCGCCACCTCTGTCGCCGGCGCACCGGCTACAACAGGGTCATCTCCAACTGAACGTCGCGATATGGCACCTCCGGCCGAACCATCCCGCGTGGTCCCTTGTGCAGGCGCACCAGGCCATAGCGCTCCATCGTGCGCAGCGTGCGCGACAGGTTGCCGGGAGTGCGGCCGGTTTGAGCCGCCAACTCATTCAGCGATACGGGCCGGGTCTCTGTGATCACCGACAGCAAGGACCGATTTCGGTTGGACAGCAGCTTGGCAAAGCTTTCGGGCGACGTGAACCAAACCTTGGGGTCACTGGCCTTGGGCTTCACTTCTCCCTTGGCGATCGCCAGCGTGCGTGCCTTCATCGCATCGTAGGTAGCGATACCCACCTTCAATGTCTTCATGTCCAGACTCCTCGTTCATGCATCAGCGCTTCGACATCAGCCCAGAAGTCGGCCACCAGCGCTGCCGCTTCGCGGTAAGCATAGGGTCGAACACTGCGCAGCCGGTGTTTGTGATCCTGCTCGGCCCGCCGTTTGTCACCCACTTGATGGGCGTTGTCGAATCCCACCAGCCTGGTGCCATCGGGTCCATGCAGCGTCAATGAATAGTCAAGCCCATGCGGCTTCTGCGCCGTCACCGGCACCTGATTGACGATGAAACGAACCCAATAGCCCGCCTCATCGATCACCAGAACCTGCCCATGGAGGTCGAGCAGCGTATCTAGCGACGGGTCGCGGCGGGCCATGTTTGTGATTATCTCATACTGATAATCATGAATCTACACTTCGTCAATCGTCGGCGGTCGGCCCGCAGCGCGGATCCGGCTGCGCTTGATCGGAATGATCTCGGCACCGGTGCGCAGTTTGTCCAGGTAGTCAGCCCAGGTCTGCAGCATCTTGCGGCGTTGCTCGAGAAACTCAGTCCGGTTGTAGGCGCGACCCAACGAATCCTTCACGGCGTGCGCGAGCTGGGCCTCGATGATGGCCTCGTCCACATTCAGACGCTCGGCCAGCAGCGTGCGTGCCATGGCCCGAAAACCATGCCCCGTCATCTCATCGCTCGGGAAGCCCATGCGTCGCAACGCCGAGAGCACACCGTTGTCGCTCATAGGTCGTTCGCCGGTGCGTGGACTCGGGAACAGGTACCGGCCATGGCCCGTCAACGGCTGCAGCTCGCGCAGGATTGCGACGGCCTGCCGAGACAGCGGAACGACATGCGCCGTGCCGCTCAATTTCTCCTGCTTGGTTCGCTTCATGCGTGCGGCGGGGATGCGCCACTGCGCGGCATCGAGATCGAACTCGACCCACTCGGCCTTTCGTAGTTCCCCCGGGCGTACAAAGACGAGTGGCGAAAGTTGAAGCGCCGCGCGAGTGATCGGCATGCCCTTGTAGCCTTCGATCGCTCTCAACAAATCACCGACGCGCTTGGGGTCGGTGATCGCCGCCATGTGCTGCACCAGCACCGGCTTCAACGCACCGCGCAAGTCAGGCGTTGGGTCGCGTTCGGCTCGCCCGGTCGCGATCGCGTAGCGGAACACTTGACCACATGCCTGCAACGCGCGATGTGCCGTCTCGATCGCTCCGCGCGCTTCGATCCGACGCATAGCCTGGAGCAACTGGGGCGCCTTGATCTCACCGACCGGCAGTCCGCCCAGCCACGGGAACACATCCTGTTCGAGCCGAATCAGCGTGCGAGCGGCATGGCCAGCACTGACCTGGTCGAGGTGGATCATTGCGTGCCATTCGCGCGCCACGGCTTCGAAGCCGTTGACGACAACTTCCGATCGGCTTGCCTTCTCGGCCTTGCGGGCCGCACTCGGATCCACGCCTTGTGCGATGAGGCGTCGAGCCTGATCGCGCTTGTCGCGCACCGCCTTCAATCCGGTGTCGGGGTAGGTTCCCAACGACAGCAGCCTGGCCTTGCCATCGAAGCTGTACTTCAACCGCCACCACTTGCCGCCTTTCGGGCTGACTTCCAGATAGAGACCGCGATCGTCATACAGGCGAACTGGCCTCTGCTCAGGCTTCGCACTACGAATTCGTGTGTCGGTGAGGGTAGGCATTTAGGGATAACTGCTTTTCAGCATAGTGCAGTTACCCCGAAAGTTATCCCACTTTGCGATGAGATTCAAGCAAACGTCCTGAGATGCTCTGGGCAATAAAAAACCTCCAAGTCGTTGATTTACTTGGAGGTTTTGAAATCTCTTGGGGCGTCTTTGGACGTCATGAGATTTGCAAAT
>CAVUGY010000024.1:0-25693 GCA_963741125.1 uncultured beta proteobacterium | reverse complement strand
AGTCAGGTGGCCGGGAAGCTGCGGCTTATGGATGCCTGCAATCGGCCACTTCCCGACCTTGGCGACTGACAGCTGTACGGCGGTCCACTCCACGTCGAGCGCGCCGTGTCGCGCGTCAGCCAGCGTGCCCCGCAACTTACTGCACCTGCTGCGCATCGTGGTGGAGACGGTCACCGCGTACTTCTATGCAAGACTGACCACCCTGGTCAAGACAGACACGGAGATCGACGGGCGACAAGCATTCATCCGTACGCTCGACTACGGTACGGACCTTCTCGGCGAGAGCGGCGACCATGGACTGACCGCCATGCGCAGGCGCGCGAGCAGCATTTGCGGCATGGCGCATGGCCAGACCTCGTCAAAGAACCGAGGCTTGAACCGCTGCCGCCGGTCATATAGGCTAGGTGAGCCAACGCGCCATTCGTCGCCGCCTAATTTGGGGGACCTAGATCATGACCGGATCGCTTCGTGAACTTCATGGTGTGAGTGCTTCTGTGGCCGTCTCACTTGGGATGTTTCATCCGCGTCCGCGGCTCGCCCGGCACGGGCATGGGTGGAAAGCTCTGAGGGCTTCCGCAATTGCCGGTCTAAGCGCCCTGTCGGTCTGCATTGGCGCGTGGTCGCAAAGCGTGGCCGATGGTGACGATTTCCGTGTGACCTTGCTCGGCACCGGCAGTCCCCAGCCGACGATCAACCGATTTGGCCCAGGTGTGCTGGTACAGGCCGGCGGTCAAACCTTGCTCATCGACTGTGGGCGTGGCATCACCATGCGGATGGTTCAAGCAGGCATCAAGCTGGGAGTGGTCAACAAGCTTTTTATCACCCACCTGCATTCGGATCATGTTGTCGGTATCCCCGACCTGTGGCTCACAGGCTGGCTGGAGATTCCCTCTGCGCAGCGCAAGGGAGCATTTCAAGTCTTCGGGCCGGTAGGAACTAGAAACATGATGGACCACCTGGAGAAGGCCTTCGAGTGGGATGTCAGAACCCGCATCGCCGACCAGAAGCTGGCCAAGGAAAACGTCGAGATATCGGTTACCGAAATCAAGGAGGGCCCCGTCTACGACAACAATGGCGTGAAGGTCACCGCCTTTGAAGTCGACCACGGCGACCTTGTCAAGCCCGCGTTCGGCTATCGAATCGACTATGGTGGTCGCTCGGCGGTGGTGTCAGGAGATACCCGGTTCAATGAGAACCTGATCGAACATGCAATCGGCACCGACCTCCTGATCCATCAGGTAGCCGCGGTGCGTCCGGAATTGCTCGCCTCGCCCGTGTTCCAGGTCATTCTTGCTCACCACACCAAACCGGAAGAAGCGGGAGTCGTCTTTGCCCGAACGAAACCCAGGCTCGCTGTGTTCTACCATTTCTCGCTGCTGGGCACGCCGCAAGTGCCGCCGATGACCGAACAGGAGGTCGTCGACCTGACGCGCAAGACTTACAGTGGCCCACTGTTGGTCGGCGAAGATTTGATGGCCTTTCGCATAGGACATGACGCCGTGCACGTTGGAAAGTAGCGCCGCGCAGCATGAGTACACCGCAGCGCTTGGCGGTCGAACGCAAGCCCCGCATTTTGCGGACCTTGAACGCGCGATTTGGTCGATGGCAACGCCCGCTTCCGGAAAGGCCAATTAGCCTGCCGGGTGACCGGAGAGGGTCGTCCAGAGACTGCCACGCCGTCCAACGCAGCGCCAGATATCCGTCGGCCAAGTTGAGCGGCCAGATTCCCGCCGGTCGCGGCTGGCAGTACGCGGCCATGAGCGGGCGTCCGCTCGACTCGAACCCAGCTTTTCGGAGCGACTGGTAGGGAGTTGAAGGCGGCGGTGACGTAATGGCGGTGTGGGCCAAGGGAATCTGTCGACCACAGACGATGCGGCTCTCGCCGTGGTCTCGGTGCTCAGAAGCGATTGGCTATCCCCTTGTTCTTTGCCCTGCCGATGAACGAACTAGGGAGGCGCGGGCACATCGCATTGTTTCTGCGCTTGTCCCGCGACCTGAAGTGCTGTTGAATCGCAGTTTTCATCGCCCCAGGAGAGCCCACCATGCTTCGTTCGATCAAGTCGACTCTGGTCGTTGCCGCAATCGCCACCGGCTGGCTCGCTCCCGGCAGTGCACAAGCCCAAAGTGTTGGCTGGAACCTCATCCGGCCGACCGGGTGTTTCGTGTACGACGGCCCGGCGGTTAACGGAGTCCGAACGAGCGTCATCGACGTCTACACGCCGACCTTTACCGTCACGCTGAAAGATCCCGGCTCAGTAAACATGGCGTCGAGCTTGTGCCTTGCCTCCCGGCCGTTCTACTCTTACAACACGGGTGGCAACAATTGGTCATGGGTCTATTTCAATCCGTACGTGAATTGACAATTGGAAGTGGCTCCGCTCACGAATCGCATGGAAACCGTGGGAGCCCGGTTCATCAAGGATTCGACGTCGGCTATGTGAGGGGCAGCGGCCACAGGGAGACGTCGCCTCGCGGGCGGCCGCTGCGATAGGCTACGACCGACCTGCCGTGATCACTTTCTATAGCCCCGCCCACGCATTGCACGCCCCGGAGCACGAATTTTTTCGCGGTGAACGCGTCCCCTGTCATGAGACCCCACAACGCGCCTCATTCGTGCTCCACGCGGTGCGCGAGCGCGGACATGCGCTGCGCGATCCCGACCACGACGCCGCCGACGTGCTGCAGCGCGTGCACGCGCCGCGCTACCTGGCGTTCCTGGAGTCGGCCTGGGCGCAGTGGCTGGCGCTCGATGCGGCCAACGCGGGGCGTCAACCGTTCCCATCGGTCTGGCCGGTGCGCAGCCTGCGCAGCGATCTCGAGCCCGACAACTTCGTCGCTCGGCTGGGCCTGTACTCGATGGACAACGGCACGCCGATGTCGGGCGGCACTTGGGCCGCAGCCAAGGCCGGCGCCGACGCAGCGGTCAGCGCCGCGGCACTGCTGCGCGCCGGCCCACGGGCCGCGTTCTGCGCGACGCGCCCTCCCGGCCACCATGCCGGCGCCGACTTCATGGGCGGCTACTGTTTCCTGAACAACGCCGCCATCGCCGCGCAGGCACTGCGCGACGGCGGCTGCACGCGAGTCGCGGTGCTCGATGTCGACTACCACCACGGCAACGGCACGCAGAGCCTCTTCTACCAGCGCGACGACGTACTCGTCGTCAGCATGCACGGCGACCCGCGCACCGAGTACCCGTTCTATTCGGGCCATGCCGACGAGACCGGCGCCGGTGCGGGTCTTGGCCACAACCTCAACCTGCCGCTGCCGGCTGGCACGACTGCCGCACATTGGTTCGAGGCGCTGGATCTGGCCTGCCAGCGTGTGCAGCAGCAGCGCATCGACGCGCTGGTCGTGTCACTGGGGCTGGACACCTTCGCCGGCGATCCGATCTCGACGTTCAAGCTGCAGACCGAGGACTTCCTGCGTTTGGGCGCACGGCTGGCCCGGCTCGGCTGCCCAACGGTCTTCGTACTCGAAGGCGGCTACGCGGCGATGGAACTGGGCCGCAACGCCGTCAACGTGCTGGACGGTTTCGAGGGCGGCTAAATTCGCGACTTCTAGGCCTGGGGCTTTACGACCGGGCCTACGACTGCATCGAGGTTGGGGACACCAGGTCGAGAAACTCGGGTGCATAAGACATGGGCAGCTCCGGTAGTGGGCTGGATTACGGCACATTGTCCGTAGCAGGGATCGCGAGCCACGGTCATGGTTTGGCATTGCTCTGGCTCGTGTCAGCGCGTCACCCGATATCGCGGGGAGCATCGGGATGCGCCATGCCCTGTCGCAGCCACTCGACCGCCGCGGCCTCGGGCTCGAGGCGTTGCCAGCGGCTGTCGCTCTGGATTTCGGAGGCCACCTCGTCACGCTGTTCGCGCCGCAGGCGCGGCCATTGGGCATGCAGCCTCGCCGAGTACCGCGTCAACCATTCCTGTTTGTTCATCGCTGCACCTATACTGGATATAACAAAGGGCTATCCACTTAGCTCCGCGGCCCTCACAATTGCCCTGTGAGCAGCGACATGCCGACCGCCGGCAAAGACTACCCCGCAACCTGGGGCGACTTCGAGGACTGGTTCGCCAGTGAAGAGGCGTGCGCGGCGTACCTGGAGCAGCTTCGGTGGCCAGACGGCTTCGTGTGCCCTGCGTGCGGGGTGGCAGAAACGCCTGGCCGCACGTCGCGGGGTCGACTGATCTGCCGCGCCTGCCGATACCAGTGCAGCGTCACCGCCGGCACGATCTTCGACAAGACGCGCACACCGCTTCGTGTCTGGTTCGCAGCCGCCTGGTACATCACCAGCCAGAAGCAGGGCATCAGTGCCCTGGGGTTGCAGCGCGTCCTGGGCCTGACCAGCTATGAGACCGCTTGGGCGATGCTGCACCGATTCAGACGCGCCATGGTTCGACCGGACCGCGACCTCCTGCGCGGCACAGTCGAGGTCGATGAGTCCTTCCTGGCTTTGCGTCGCAGAACAGCCAAGGCTCGCAAGATTCGCTCTTCCAAGTCGCACAACACGGAGCATTTGGTGCCGGTGGTCATCGCCGTGGAGGTTCTTGAGCCGAAGGGGTTTGGACGCATTCGGGTGCGCAGAATGGACAGACCCACAATCGAGACGATGGAGCCGTTCATCCACGACAACATCGAACCCATCGCCACGGTGCGTACGGACGGCTCTGCCATCTACCGACAGCTCCCGCAAGACGGCATGGAGCACGAGCCTATCGTGCAGCTGGGATCGTCCCGGCCGGCGCATGCTTCCTTGCCTGGCGTTCACCGCGTTGCCGCGCTGCTCAAGCGCTGGTTGCTCGGGACGCATCACGGCGCCGTTGATCCCAGGCATGTGGACTACTACCTCGACGAGTTCGTATTCAGATTCAATCGCCGCAGCTCGAGATCGCGAGGCATGCTGTTCTATCGCCTGATGCAGCAGGCCGCCGTCAGCGCGCCGGTGACCTACTCTCACATCAGAGACAACGAGCCGGGCAAGCATCGCAGCCGTCAGACCCGCCGGCTGCGGAGCTAAGTGGATAGCCCTTATATAACAACAGTATACGAAGCTGTATCGCATCGTGCCAGTGACGATTGATTCCCTCCAACGGGTGTATGACGTTTCGACGTATTGCGCCTATCGTGCCCGCATGAACGAACCGCTGCCCTGTCTGCGCCGTACTGAGCCGTCCGCCGCATTGATACCGCGTGCAGGGCAGGCACGACTGGTCTATGTTCCGGCTGCGACCACGGACATCCGAATGCGCATCGATGCCGCAGTTCGCACTCAAGAACGCACACATCTTCGAGCCTGCCAGCCCACTTGGCACGAACGGCCGCAGTGAGCGCGCTTGCAGCGCTGGTCGCCGACAAGGCGGCAAGACACGATCGCCCGCTTGAAGCCGACCCCGTCGGCACCATCTGGGGTCGATGCCTGCACTCTGGTTGCTGGTGCTCTTGCACCTCTATATCGCCTGGCGCATCGCGCCGCAGCTTCCGGGGCCGCTGGCCACGGCCTCGTTCGTTGCGCTGCTCATACTCTCGGGCCTGCTGATCCCGGCCGCCATCTGGGGCCGGCGTGCGCGTAATCGCGCTGCTGCCGATCGCTGGTCCTGGGCCGGCATGTTGGCGCTCGGCGCCTTCTCGATGTTGCTGATGCTGACCCTGATGCGCGACCTGCTGCTGTTGCTGGCCCGGCCGTTTGCGTGGCCGCCGCTGGAAACGCTCACGGCGATCGCCGTGCCCTTGCTTGCGCTGGCCGGCCTGCTCTACGGTGTGTTCGCTGCGCGCCGCACGGCGTCGGTGCGCCATGTCGACGTGCCTATCGCCGGCTTGCCGGCAGCGCTGCAGGGTTTCACCATCGTGCAGATCAGCGACGTCCATGTCGGCCCGACGGTCAAGAAGCCGTACGTGCAAGCGATCGTCGACGCCGTGAATCGCCTGCACGCCGATGCAGTGGCCATCACCGGCGACCTGGTCGACGGCCGCGTCGCGGACTTGCAGCCCGACGTAGCGCCCCTGGCCCACCTGCGCTCGCGCCATGGCACGTTCTTCGTCACCGGCAATCATGAGTACTACAGCGGGGTCGACGAATGGCTGGCCGTGCTGCGCGCAATGGGCCTCCATGTACTGCTCAACAAGCATGTCGTGCTGGAACACGATGGTGCGCGTCTGGTGATGGCCGGTGTCGCGGACTATGGCGCCGGGCATTTCGAGCCCAGCCACCGCAGCGATCCGCAACGCGCCTTGGCGGGGGCGCCGGCCGACGCCGGTCTGAAGGTGTTGCTGGCGCATCAGCCGCGCAGCGCCCCGGCTGCGGCCGACGCGGGCTTCGACGTGCAGTTGTCGGGACACACCCATGGTGGCCAGTTCTGGCCCTGGACCCTGATGGTTCGCCTGCAGCAGCCGTTCACGGCGGGATTGCACCGGCTGCGTGCGCTGTGGGTCTACACCAGTCGCGGCACCGGTTATTGGGGGCCGCCGGTGCGCCTGGGGGCGCCGTCGGAGATCACGCAGTTGCGCTTCATCGCGGCGCCTGCTTGATGGTCACCCGCTGTCATGAGGCCCGCCAGGCGGTTGCGCAATGACCACAGCACGACGCCGGTCACCAGCGCCGCAGTGGCCCAGGCCAGGAGTTCCGCCAAGCCGGCCGCATCGGGTCGCGGCAGCGGGTACTGCCACCAGGCTTGCCCGCGCTCGATCATCCAGTGCCAGGCCGTGTGCGCGGCCAGCGCCGACAGCACGATGATGCCCGCCCGCTCGGGCACCAGGCGCAGCAGCAGCGCCACCACTGGCAGCATCACGGCCAGCGCCGCGAGCTGGCCCAGCTCGACGCCGACGTTGAAGGCCAGCAGCGCACTGACCACGTGCGCGCCGGCGAACTGCAGCGATTCGCGCAGGGCGAACGCGAAGCCGAAGCCGTGCACCAGGCCGAAAGCAAACGCCGCCAGCCAGCGCCGGTGCATGCTGCCGCCGAGGATGTTGGCCAGCGCCATCCAGACGATGGACGCGGCGATCAAGGTCTCCACCAACGGCGGGAACCACAGGCCCTGTGGCCCCAGGCCGAAGGCCGTGGCCAGCAGCGTGATCGAGTGCGCCACGGTGAAGGCCGTGGCCATCAGCACCAGCGCGCGCAACCTGCGCAGCGGGATCACCAGGCAGGCCAGGAACAGCAGGTGGTCCGTGCCTTCGAGGATGTGCCACACGCCTGACTGCACGAAGCGCCAGGCCGCCTGATGCCAGCGCGGGTCCAGGTGCACGAGGCCCGGGTCGCCGTGCAGTTCGTAGGCTCGCTCGGCGCCGGCATCGGGCACAAAGCGCAGCGCCAACGCGACGCGCAGGCCCAGGCGTGCAAAGCGCGGCTCGACGGAGAAGTGCGACTGCGCCGAGGCGATCGGCACCTGCAATTGCAGGTCCAGCAGCTGCTGGTTCCAGTACAGCTGCTCGGCGTCGGCGATCCGCGGTGCCGCCAGATGCGCCCGCGCGCGGTCGTAGTCGGTGAACGAACGGTCCGCGGCCAGCGAGATGCGCGTCTGCACGATGACGGGTCGCGGCAAGGCTTGGCCTTCTTCGTAGAGGGCCAGGTTGTCGAGCAGCCACAGGGCGGCCGCCTCGCGCAGCGCCGGCTCGGCGCGCGGCAGGTCGATGAAGCCGCCGGGGCGCAGCGGCATATCGACCTCGCGCAGCGCAGCCATCGGCACGCGCACCAGCAGCGTGAGCTGCTGGGCCTCGGGCTTGACGAAGACGAGCAGCTTGACGTCGCTCGGGATGTCGTGCGCCAGAGCGTTGCGGCCCGGCGCGAGCCAGCCCGCCGAGACGCACAACAGCGCCAGGGCCGCAGCTTTCAGGCCGCGCTGCCACCTGCAGGTGGCCGGTGCGCCGTCGGGAGAGGAACTCATTGCGGACTCAGCCATTTGGAATGAAGATTCTTGACCGCACTGCAGGAGCCCCACATGGCACGCATCTCAGGTCAAACCCTCATCAGGGCCTCGCTGGCCACTCTGCTGGCCGGTCTGGTCGGGGCGCAGATGCTGCTGCACCGCGAAGTCGGTGCGCAGGATCGCAGTGTCGAAGCGCCGCGTTTCGAGGTCGACCCCCTGTGGCCCAAGCCGCTGCCCAACCACTGGGTGCTGGGCATGACCATCGGTGTCTGGGCCGACGAGCAGGACAACGTCTGGATCATCCACCGCGGGGCCGCCACGCTGCACGCCAACGAGCGCGCGCTGGAGCTCAAGGTCGGCGAGTGCTGCGCCGCCGCGCCGCCGGTGCTGGTCTTCGACCCGGCGGGCAACTTGCTGCGCGCCTGGGGTGGCCCGGGCCCCGGCTACGAATGGCCCGAGAGCAATCACGGTGTGCACGTGGACTACAAGGGCAATGTGTGGATCGGCGGCAATGGCGAGAAGGACGCGCACCTGCTCAAGTTCACCAAGGACGGCAAGTTCCTGCTGCAGGTGGGCAAGTTCGGCGGCTGGACGGGCAGCAACGACCTGCACAACTTCGGCCGCGTGGCCAAGATCTGGGTCGACCCCAAGACCAACGAAGCCTATGTGGCCGACGGCTACCGCAACAAGCGTGTGGCCGTGCTCGACGCCGACACCGGCAAGATGAAGCGCTACTGGGGCGCTTACGGCAACAAGCCCGACGACGCGGACCTGGGCAAGTACGACCCGGCGGCTGCGCTGCCCAAACAGTTCCGCAACCCAGTGCACTGCGTCGAGCGCAGCGAGGACGGCCTGGTCTACGTCTGCGACCGGCAGGCGAACCGGATCCAGGTTTTCAAGCCCGACGGCACTTTCGTCAAGGAGGCCTCGTTCGCGAAGAACACGCTAGGCTCGGGCGCAGCCTGGGACATCGCCTTCTCGCGCGACACGGCGCAGAAATACATCTATCTCGCCGACGGCACCAACGAGGTCGTGCGCGTGGTGCTGCGCGAGACGCTGCAGGAACTGACCCACTTCGGCGACGGTGGCCGCCAACCCGGGCAGTTCTACGGCGTGCACTCCATCGCCACTGACAGCAAGGGCAACATCTACACGACCGAAACCTACGAGGGCAAGCGGCTGCAGAAGTTCGTGCTCAAGGGCGTGAGTCGCGTGCCGCCGGCGCAGGGCACGCCCTGGCCGCGGCCTTGACCGGATCGAGGCTGCCGGCCGCGGGTCGCTGATCGCCGCGCCGCCGCGCCTCACAGGCGCGTCACGCGCCCGGCTCGTTCAGCGGCGCCGGCTTCCATTTGACGAGCCGGTTCTCGATGAGGGTGATGCCGAACTCGGCCACCAGAGCCATCACAGCCAGGATGATCATTGCCGCGAACACGCCATTGGCATTGAATGCACCCTGCGCGGTCGAGATCAGCAGGCCGATGCCCTGCTTGGAGCCTAGAAACTCGCCGACAACGGCTCCAACGAGCGCAAAACCGAAGCTCACGTGCAGGCTGGCCAGAATCCAGCTCATCGCCGAGGGTATGACCACGCTGGTCGTGAGTTGCCACTGCGACGCGCCGAGGATCTGCGCATTGGCGATCATGGCCCGGTCGGCCTCGCGCACGCCTTGAAAGGCATTGGCGAAGACGACGAAGAACACCATCACGACGGCAAGCGCCACTTTCGAGGCCATGCCCAGGCCAAGCGAGATGATGAAGATCGAGCCGAGTACAACACGTGGGATCGAGTTGGCAATCTTGATGTAGATGCTGAACACGTCAGCCAGAAACCGGTTGCGCCCAAGTGCGATTCCGCACACCACGCCGGCCACCGACCCGATCAGGAAACCCATCACGGTCTCTTCGAGCGTGACCAGCATCTGCCGCCACAGCGAGCCTTGCGAGGTGCCCTCGGTCATCCACTCGTAGATCTGCTGCGCAACGCCAGACGGACGGCCGAAGAAAAACGGGTCGATCCATTGTGTCGCCGTGGCCCATTCCCAGGCCCCGGTCACGCCGACGAAGATCAATACGCGCAGCGCGATCACGATGCCGGCACGGCGGCTCTGCGCCGCCAGGGCCTTGCTTTCGAGGGCGTCGAGCGAGAACTCCGCCGCGCCCTGGGCGGCGCCATCCGTGGCGACTGAGGCCGTGGTTGGGGTGGGTGTCATGACGATGTCGTCCTCAATGCGGCAGCACGAGCGCATTGCTCTGGCCGATCCGGACTTCCTCGCGCAGGTCTTCCCAGATCCGGCGTGCGATCTCGACGAATCGCGGCTCGTAGCGAATCTCCGACATGACTCGTGGTCGCGGCAGGTCGATGCGATGCACCTTCTTGACGGTGGCCGGGCTCGCGGTCAGAACCACGACCTGGTCGGCCAACGCCACGGCCTCTTCCAGATCGTGCGTGACGAAAACCACCGATGCCCGGGTCTCCGACCACAGGCTGAGCAGCTCGTCCTGCATCACGGTGCGGGTCTGCACGTCGAGCGCGCTGAACGGCTCATCGAGCAGCAGGATTTCAGGTTCATTGATGAAGGTCTGCGCAAGGGCGACGCGCTTGCGCATGCCGCCTGACAGCTGGTGCGGATAGAGTGACTCATAAGCGCCGAGCCCCACGCGCGCGATCCACTGGCGCGCCCTGTCGTTGGCCTGAGCCTTGGGCGTGCCGCGGTAACGCGGGCCGGCCGCCACGTTGTCGAGCACGTTGCGCCACGGGAAGAGAGCGTCGGCCTGAAACACGAAGCCGACGCGGCGGTCGATGCCCGTGACAGGTTGCCCCATCAGTTGCACCTGCCCGGCGCTTGGACGGATCAGACCGGTCACCAGATTCAACGCGGTCGACTTGCCGCAACCGGTCGGGCCGACGACGCAGACGAATTCGCCGCACTTGACCGTCAGGTCGAAGTCGCGCATGGCGGTGTTGAATTTCCCGTCAGGCGTCAGGAAGCGACGCGTCACGCCGCTGATCTGGATCGCGGCCACCTCCGTCGGGTCGGTCGACCCGGGCACGGTGATCGCGGTCGTCATTTGATGGTCTTGGCGGCGGCGTCGACCAATTCAGTGGTGTAGGTCTTTGCCAGGTCGATCTGTTTGCCCATCACGTTCTTCGAGAACGAGGCCATGACCTTGAGCACGGTCTCGGGGCCGTTGGCTGGCATGCGGCCGTCGGCGGTGAATTGCGACTTGCCTTCAGCCAGGCCCTTCACATAGAGGTCGCGATTGCCCACCATGTATTCCTTGGGCATCTGGTTGGCGATTTCGGCCGCCGAATGGGTGGACATCCAGCGCAGCGTCTTGACCATCGCGTTGGCCAACTTCTGCGCCACCGGCCGATTCTTCTCGAGCCAACTGCTTGCAACGTAGAGCGATGCGGCCGGGTAAGGGCCGCCCAGAGCGGCCTGTGTCGCCTCGATCGAGCGCATGTCGACCAGGATCTTGGCCTCGCCGGTGGAAAGCATCTGGCTGATCGTCGGCTCGGTGGTCATGCCGGCGTCGATCTTGCCTTGCTTGATCGCGGCAATGAAGGTGTTGCCAGCGCCGACGCCGATGGTCGAGTAGTCGCCCGCCTTGAGCCCGGCCTTCGCGGCCAGTGCCTGGGTCAGGAAGTCGGTCGATGAGCCGACGCCGGTGATGCCCAGCGTGCGGCCCTTGAAGTCGGCAGGTGACTTGATCTCGCCTGCAAGCTTGGTCGCGACGAGCTCGACCTCGCCCGGCGCGCGGCTCAGCTGCACGATCGAGATGATCGACTTGCCCTTGCTTTGGATGTCGATCGTGTGGTCGTAGAACCCGACCACCGCCTGCACCTCGCCGGCGATCAACTCGTTCTCGGCTTCGACGCCGGCGCGCGTGTTGATCATCTCGACCTCGAGATCCTGCTCCTTGAAATAACCGAGCTGCTCGGCCAGCTTGGCCGGAAGGTAGATCTGTTTCTCCATGCCGCCGACGGCCAGAACGACCTTGTCGGCACACCAACCCGCCGCCGGGGCGACCGCAATCAGCAGTGCGAGCAGCTTCGAGAATTTCAAGGAGTGGGTCATGGTCAGAAGCGGGTGCGCAGGCCGACGGCCAGTTCTGTCTGATTCGCGAAACCGTTGGTAGCGCCGACTTTGTAGCCGTCCTTGAGCTTGAGGTAATCACCCGCGACATAGACTTCGGTGATCTTGTCGAAGTGATAGATCGCCGACGCGTACAGCGTGGCGCGGCTGCCTGTTGCGGTCGCGGTCGACGCGCTGGCGTTGGCGAAAGCATTGATCACGTTGCCGCCGCCATTGACTGCCGCGTGGGTGGCTTTCATGTCCTGGTATCCGAGCTCGTAATCCATCTTTTCGCTCAAGGTGTACTTGGCCGAGACCGTGTACGCGTTGTCGGTGCGCTCGCCGAGCGCGCCTGCCGCGCCTTGATTCGCGGTGTAGTGGAACAGGCCACCGTTGACCCTGACCGGTCCGAACGTGTAGTTGCCGCCGACCGAATACGACTTGTTGGACAAGCCGGCCACGTTGGCCTCGGTGACGAAGCCCGCCACGTTGAACGGGCCGCCAGCGTAGGACATGGTCACCGTTTCCGTCGAACCCTTGCTGAAGTCGCCCGCGATGCCGCCGAACTGGTACTGCGCGCCCGCGAACAGGCCGCTGCCGAAATCCTTCTTCCAGACCACCCCGTTGTTGATCCGCGTGCCGGTCGCGCTGCCGGCATAGAAGATCAGCTGCTTGAAATTGTTGTTGTTGGTGTAGCCACCTTCCTCGGTCGACGCGGATGCGGGGCCATACGGGTCGCCGTAGATCGCCGAGCCGATCGGGTCACGGGCGATGGCGTTCTGACGTCCGAGCGTGAGCTTGCCCAGTGCCGAGCTCTGCACACCGACCCACGAATCGCGGTTGAACGTCGTGCCTGGCGTATCGTCGTTGCCGGTCTGGCTCTCGAATTCGGCTTCCAGGCGGAAGATCACATCCAAGCCACTGCCACCCATTGCACGCTTGCCGGTCACGCCCCAGCGATTGCCGCTGAACCAGGCGACGCGCGGCGACGTGATCGAGTCGCCATTCGCATTGGCATTGTTGGTGTGCACGTACGACACATCGATCAGGCCGTAAAGCGAAACACTGGCGCTGGGCGAGGCGTAGGTCAGGCCCTGGCCTTGTGTGAAGCTCACACCCGACGGAGCCGCGCCAGCGGCGGGTGCTACCGGAATGGCCATCGGTGTCTGCTGCACGGCGTTGAGCTTTTGTTCCAACGCATCGAGGCGTGCCTTCTGGGCGGCGGCCGCCTGCTTCTGAGCGGCAATCTCGGCCTTCAGGTCGGAGAGTTCATCGGCGAAGGCCGGCGCGGCCAGGCCATAGATGGCCAGAATCGCTGTACACAGCGCGGTCTTGTTCATGCGGTCGTCTCCTAGACGGGTGGGAGTGTGTGAAACCGCAGGCATTGTTTTTCGTGCACCTTTCAGCCTGCTTTAGTCTGGCGATCCGCGGGAAAACCCCTGACTGGCGCGTTGCTTTCCGGCATCTCAATGACGCTCCAATCGGAACATCGAAGTTCGCGAGACCCTCGTTCCATACCATGCGACTGTTGATCGTCGAGGACAGTCTGAAATTGGCCGCGTGGCTGGCCAAGGCGTTGCAGCAACATGGGTTCGCGGTCGACCAGACGCACGACGGAGCGCAGGCCGACTCGCTGCTCCGCACCGAAATCTACGACGGCGTGATCCTCGATCTCTCGTTGCCGACGATGGACGGGTTGACGGTGCTGCAACGCATGCGCGAGCGCGGCACGGCGACACCGGTGATCGTGCTGACTGCGCGCGGCAACCTCGAGGACCGCGTCCGGGGGCTCAACCTCGGGGCCGACGACTACCTGGCCAAACCGTTCGACCTGTCAGAGCTCGAGGCCCGCCTGCAGGCGGTGATTCGCCGCGCGCACGGCGTGAGCGCGCCCACGGTCAGCCTAGGCCCGCTCGAATACGACACCATAGGGCGTGTCTTCACGCTGCACGGTCAACGCATGCAACTGCGCCCGAAAGAGCACGCCGTGCTCGAGGTGTTGCTGCTGCGCATGGGCAAGGTGCTCAGCAAGGCTGCCCTGTACGAGCGCGTGTTTTCGATGGACGCAACCACCGGCCAGGACGTGGTGGAGATCTACATCCACCGTTTGCGCAAGCACTTGCTCGACACGGGGCTGTCGATCGTGACGTTGCGCGGCCTGGGTTATGTTCTCGAAGCGCGCTGACAGCCTGCGGATGCAGTTGCTGCGCTGGTTGTTGGCGCCGTTGCTGGCGTTGCTGTTGTTCAATGCATGGTTCAGCAGCCGGGCGGCAGTGAAGACGGCCAACCAGGCCTTCGATCGCCTGCTGCTTGCATCGGCCGACGCCATTGCCGACGACATCGAACTGCGCGACGGTGGCATTGCAGTCGACTTGCCCTACGCCGCACTGCAGCTGCTCGAATCGAACATTCAGGAGCGCATTTTCTATCGCGTGGTGGCGCCCGATGGCTCGACGGTCACCGGGTACGACGACCTGCCGCTGCCGGGGCGCTCGGGCGCCGGTGCCGAGGATTCGGTGATTTATTCAGCTCAATACCGCGGCGACACGATCCACCTCGTGGCCTTGAACAGGCAGCTCTACGGCACGCGCCTTGCCGCGCCCGTGGTAGTCATCGTTGCCGAGACCGGCGAAGCGCGCAATGCGTTGTCGCAGGAGATCCTGATCGAGGGCTTGGAGCGCCAGGCGCTGCTGATTGCCGCTGCCGGCCTGCTGGTATGGCTCGGCCTGGTGCGCGGCTTGAAGCCGCTCAAGCGCCTGACAGCCGGACTCGTGGCGCGCCCCGCATCGGATCTGAGCCCGATCGATACGCACATGGTCCAGGCCGAGGTGCGCCCGCTCATCGAGGCGCTGAACCAGCACACCGGCCGCATCGATCGCCTGTTGTCGAGTCGGCAACGGCTGATCACCGACGCCTCGCACCAGATGAGCACGCCCTTGTCCGAAATGCGCACGCAGATCGAATACAGCCTACGCCAGGACCGTCCGGAGTTGCTGCGACAGGCCTTGCAGGACGTGCATGCCGACATCGATCGCCTCGCCCGTCTGATTGCGCAGATGCTGCTGCAGGCCCGGTCGGAGCCCGAAGTGCTGCAGGACCAGCGCGTGGCCGACGTGAACCTGACCGAACTGGCGCGAGCGACGACGCTGGATTTCGTGGCCGCAGCGCGCAAGAAGTCCATCGATCTGAGCCTCGATGTGCCGTCCGCTGCGGTGACGCTGCGCGGCAACGGCCTGCTGCTGCGCGAAATGATGGCCAACCTCATCGATAACGCCATCGTCTACGCCCCGCAAGGAGGCGCGATCACCGTGCGCGTCGGGCGCGATCCAGGCGCTGTGCTGGAAGTCGAGGACAACGGTCCCGGCATCCCACCCGCAGACCGCGAAAAGGTCTTCTCGCGCTTCTATCGCCAGCCCGGCGCCGGCGGCGGCGGCTCGGGGCTCGGCCTGTCGATTGTGCGCAACATCGCGCTGGCGCATCGCGCGCGCGTCGAGCTCAGCACATCGGCCGGCGGGGGCGGGTTGTGCGTTCGGGTGCATTTCGACGTTGCCGCGCCGAGCACGCCGACCGCTACTTGACCGGCCCGCCTGTCTCGCGCCCCCAGCGGCGCAGGAATTCGGCCTGCTTGGATTGGTCGAGAAACACCAGCAGCGCCGGCCCGACCGTGATCGCCCGCAAGCTCGGACCGAGCGTCTGACGCAGCGTGGCAGCGGTGAATTCGCCGGCCACGTCGTCGCGAATAGAGAACAGTTCTGAGCGGGCCGACAACACTTCCTGACCGCGCTTGGACAGCAGGTAGTCGAGCCACAACCGGGCGGCGTTCGGGTGGGCCGCCGTCTTGGACAGCAGCGCGATACGCGACATCACCAGCGTGTAGTCCCTGGGCAGCACGACGCCGATCGAAGGATCGCGGCGCGCCCGCGTCAGGGCGTAGGAGCCGATCAGGTTGTAGCCCAGGTAGTCCTTGCCCGCGGCGATGCGCTGCACCATCACCGACGTATTGGACTCGAGCTCGACTGCGTTGGCACCCAGTGCCCTGACGAGATCCCAGAAGCCGCCTTGAATCCGGCTGTCCTGGGTCGCAAACAGGAATCCGACGGCAGACTTACCGACGTCGTAGGTGGTCACGTTGCCGGCGTACTTCTCGCGCTGCGTGCTGATCAACTTCAGGAAGTCGGCATGGGTCTGCGGGATGTCGGAGCCGGTGACGAATCGCTTGCTGTAGACGAAGACTGCGGGCTCGAAGGTCGTGCCGAATGCCTCGTCGCGCCAGACCGCCCACTCAGGCAGCGAGGACGCCTCGGGCGAGCGGTATCGTGCCGCGAAGTTGTCGTTTGCCAGCTTGATCTGCAGGTCCATCGCCGAACTCCACAGCACGTCGGCGGAGGGCCGCTTGTCCAGGGTCTCCGCAAGGTAGCGGTTGTGCAGTTCTGCGCTGTTCAGGTCGTTGTATTCGACCTTCACGCCCGGGTAGGCCAACTCGAAGTCGCGAATCAGGGCCGCGACTGCGGACAGGTCCGTTGTCGAGTAGACCACCACCTTGCCCTCGTCGCGCGCCGCGGAAACGATGGCACCATAGTTCGACGGATAACCGGTTGGTGGGCCGGCGCTGGCACTGATGCACAACGCAGCAAGCGCCAGAGCCAATCCCGCCGACAATGAGGCGGACAGCGACCTTTGATGGTCCATTGAATCCGATGCAGGTGTGAGCACGCCCGAAGCGTACCGCAGCGCCTTGGCTATGCATGCTTCTCGGCGATCACGATTGCTGACTCGAGCTCGCAGCTGCGGGGACGCCCAAACGACAGCAGGACCACCAGGTGATACTGCTTCGGCATTCAGTAAGTCGCAATTCGAAATTGTTCGCACCATACGGGCTGAACGCATTCAGGACTGGCTCGTCTGTCCCGTCAATGCGCGCAGAATCCTCGCGGGCCGCTGCAGCTCGTGATGCAACCGTGAGCGGGTCGTCGGATCACCGGTTCGGCAGCATCAGCTCGCGCTGCGTCAACGAGTTGCGAATGTTCACGAGATCGCTGCGGCCGACCGCGCCCCCATTCAGCTTCTTCGCCTGGCAGGAGAAGTTCGCGGCCTGGTCGATGTCGCCGGAGCCGTTGTAGACGGCTTCGGCTGGGTATGGGCACACCGGACGGGAGCGCGTCGGATTGCCCGCGGCATCGAACTTCGTCGCGACGATCTTCTCCGGTGCCACGCCCTGTTCGACCCACTTGATCACGGCGCTGACCACATGGTGTTCGGCGTCGCGGTAGGCCTTTGGCGGCTCGGGCATGCCGCCGCCGACCGAGTTCGGGCCGGTGCTGTTGCCGCAGTGTCCAGTGGCCGGCAGCATGAACAGTCGGTGGTACTGCCGCACCGTGCGGCCGAACTCGTTGGCGGTTTGGGCCACCGCTTCTGGCTTCAACTTCGCGACCCGTTTGTCGACCTCTTTGCTCGGAAGCTTGTGCAGCTTTTCCCACTGCGTCAGCGCGAAGAAGTAGTCGAGTGAGCCGTCCGGCGGCACGACCGAGTCGTTCCAGCCATGCATCTGGATCAGCTTGCCGCCGCGGCCCGTGAAGCGCCGGATGTCCGGGCTCGGCGCCGCGGTGGTCGGCGTCAGCGCTGCCTTCGCCTGATCGTAGACATCGGCCCAGTTGATGTCGCGGCGCCAGTCATAGGGCGGCGTCAGCAGCGAGAAGACGTAGTGCCCGATGAAGGGGCCGTAGCCACCGTTGTCCGCGAACAGCGGTGACCAGTCCGCCTCGGAGCCGTACTTCGCGCCGGTATAGCGCTGCTCGGACGCCAGGTCGTCCCATTTCCGATGGGTCCCGCCGTACATTCTCTTGACGGCCTGCAACTCGTCGTTGTTGAGCGTGCCGTCGCCGGACGGACCCATGGTGTCGATGTCGAAGGTGCAGGCGCGCGGGTTCGTGATCTGCCCGTCGACAAGGCCGTCCTTGGCGTCGCAAACCTGCAGCACGCGCTGCGTGATCGCTGCGCGCTTGGCATCGGTTATCGCCGGTGGACCAAACGGCGCCGAAGGCGTCAGCGTCTTGCCCGTCCACAGCAGCCACATCAGCAGGTCCGGATACCACATCGACGGCGCGCCGGCGACGATGCCGTCGAACAGCTCCGGGTAGTTCTGCGCCATCATCATCGCCTGGCGACCGCCGTTCGAGCAGCCTTCGAAGTACGAATGGGCGACCGGCTTGTCGTAGAAGGCGCTGCTCAGCGCCTTGGCCGCAGTGGCCACGTAGTAATGTGCACGCAGGCCCCAATCCTTGACCTTTTCAGGATGGCCCAGGGTCCAGGCGGCGTTTTCACCACCGTCGTGGCCCATGTTGCTGCCGGCGGTCACGAATCCATCGCCGATGTCCTGCGCCAAGCGCGCATACGGAGTCGCCCCTGCATAGCCGCCGGTGCCGTTGACCTTCAGGCGGCCGGTCCAGTCGCCGAGGGTTGCCGGCAGCCAGACCTCGAACTTGATTTCCGAGTCCGACGAGGCTCGCGCAACGCCTTGCACACGACAGAACGGCACGCTCACGACGGCGCCACCTATCGTCTGCGGCGGGCTGAGCAGCGCGGCCGAGGTGATCGTCGACGCGTCCGAGGCCACGGCCGTCAGAGCCGCGCAGTCCCCGCCGGCGGCTTGCGCAACGCCTGAAACGCAGGCCATCACGATCACCAATCCAACACCCAGGCGCGGCACCATGCGCGCCGGGCGCATCGTCTTTACTGTTTTTCTCCTCATAGCGAATCCTTCCGATGTGCAAGGCCAGCTCTCGCCTGGTGCAGTGTGCGCTTTCTGAGCAAGGCTCGATCGCGATCAATTCGGAAACACTTGTATATGCATCACTTGTAGCTACAATCGACGCCATGCACAACGAGATACCCGTCGCGGCCCGGAGCAATCCGGTGGGCTGCAGCAACTTCAAACTACGCCAGATGCAGCGGCGCGTAGCGCAACTCTATGACCAGGAACTCGCCAAAGCGGGGCTCAAGACGACGCAGTATTCGCTGCTGTCGCATGTGCACCAGCTCGGGCCGATCCGCCCGGGTGACCTGGCACAAGCCATGACAATGGACGCGTCGACGCTGACCCGTAACCTCAAGCCGCTGATCGCTGCGGGCTGGGTGAATCTGGGGTCCGGCGCCGACGGGCGCAGCCGCCTGGCCGCGATCACCGCTGCAGGGCGCGACAAGAGGGCCGAGGCGCAGCGGCATTGGCGCGCTGCCCAGGAGACGCTGAACCAGCGCCTGGGCGTGAAGCGCGTGCTGGCCCTGCATGCGCTGATCGACGAGGCGCTCGAGCGGCTGACCCCGGTCTTGGAGGCAAGCGATCATGGATAAGCCCGACTACGCAGCACGCCGTCAATGGAGGGTCTGGGTCGTCCTGCTGGCGGCGGCGGGAACCTTCGCGCTGACGATGGGCACCAGACAGACCATGGGCCTGTTTCTGAGCCCGCTGAACACCGCCACTCAGTTGGGGCTGGGCAGCATCAGCCTGGCCTTTGCTTTCGGCCAGCTCTGCTGGGGATTGACCCAGCCGTTTGCCGGCGCGATGGCCGACCGCGTGGGGGCCGGGCGCGTGCTCTTCGGCGGCGTGGTGCTGGTCGCACTGGGGACCTTCATCACCCCCCTGATGACCACCACGGCGGGTTTGATCGTCGCCATCGGCGTGTTGTCCGCCGGCGGTGCAGGCATGGCCGGGCCTGCCGTGCTGATGGCGACCACTGCTCGCCTGATCCCGGAAAGGTACCGTGGCTTGGCCTCGGGCATCGTCAACGCCGGTGGATCGGCCGGCCAGTTCCTGATGGCGCCGATCGCCGGCGCATTGCTGGTCGGTCTGGGTTGGGCCAGCGCAATGCAGGTGCTGGGCCTGATCGTGCTGCTGGCGCTGCCGGCGGCGTTCGTGCTGAGCGGGCCAGGGCCGGCCGCGGCGCAGCAAGCGGCTGCCGCTTTGCCGCAGCGGGTCGGCACCTGGATCGCGATCCGGACGGCGCTGCGTGAACCGAGCTACCTGATGTTGGCCGGGGGCTTTTTCGTCTGCGGTTTTCACGTCGCTTTCCTGGGCACCCACCTGCCGGGGGTGATCGCCTCGTGTGGTCTGCCGGTGCAGTACGGCGCGTGGTCGCTGGCCATGCTGGGCCTGTTCAATATCGTCGGCAGCATTGCGATGGGCTGGGCCGTTGGGCGCTGGCGCATGAAGTCCTTGCTGGCGGGCGTCTATGCGACCCGCGCGCTGTGTGTGCTGTTGTTCCTGCTGGCGCCGAAAACCGGAGCCGTGATGCTGGTCTTCTCGGCCGCGATGGGCCTGACCTTTCTCTCCACCGTGCCGCCGACCGCGGGGCTCGTCGCCAAGTTCTTCGGCACGGCGAACATGGCCACGCTGTTCGGCATCGTGATGCTGACGCACCAGGTCGGCGGTTTTCTCGGCGCCTGGATGGGCGGCAAGGTCTTCGAGGCCACGGCCAGCTTCGATTGGGTCTGGTATGTCGATATCGTGCTGGCCGTGGGCGCAGCGCTGATCCACCTGCCGATCCGTGAGGCGCGGCTGGCCCCACGGAACCCATTGAGCTCCGCCTCCGCGTAGTGAGCGCGGGCGCTATTGAAGCCTTCTCGCGCCAGAGGCCATCAGCTCACAAAGGCGTCAGGGCCTTCGACGCAGAATGCGGGGTCGTCGCGAACCTCGCTGACGCAAACTGCGCCACCATGAGCAAACGGTTCTTCGATTTCAATTCTCGCCAGGTGCCTGCTGTCGGCACGGAGATCGGCGCTGCCGCGCCCACGCCCGGGCCTGATGACTGGTCACACAGGCTGCAAGCGGCCGGCGCCGACGATGTGGTGCTGCTGGCACTCATACGCGAGGCGTCGCCGCTCGACATCAAACTGGCTGCCGTCGCCGCGCTATCCACCGAGGCGGCACTGAAGGCCGCCGAGCGCGAATTGCGCGAGCACGACCGTCGCGCCCATCGCCTCGCGAAACAGCGCTACGGGTTGGCCGTGTCACAACGCGAGGCCCGCACCCTGGCCGCCGGCTTGATCGAGGATGCGAGGGTGTTGTCCCGCGAGGCGCTGATTCCGCTCAACCATCTGGTGGCCATAGACCGCGCTTGGGCCGCATTGGATGCCGAACTGCTGGCCCCTGAGCAACGCACCGAGTACGCGGCGCTGATGGCGCAAATGGAGGGGCTCACGCGCGAGCGTGCCGACCAGCCGGCAAAACTCAAGCGCTGGGCCGAGCAGGCGCGGAGTGCGCTGACGGGCTTGCAGACGGCCTGTGCCGAGGCCGCCAGCGGCGCGCAGGACCGCCATCACCTCGCCGCTGCCGGCGCCGCGGCGCACGCTGTCATCGATGCGGTGCCCCACGAAGCGGCCGGCTCGCCGCTGCTGGGCGAACTGGCCCGCAGCCTGAGCCTGTGCCCGCCGCTCGACGAGCGCCTGGGCGTTCTCGAGGGCGCGGCGACCGACTTGGCCGAACGCTGGGCGACATTCGCGCCATTGGCCGACACCGCGCTCGACGGACTCTTGCAAGCACGCTTCGCACGCTGGCAGCAGGCACAGCAGCAGGCGCGTGAACAACGCCGTGCCGAGCAGCGCGAGCAGGACCGGCAGCGCCAGCGGGCGCTGCGGGAGCAGCACACGCAGGCACTGACCGCGGTGCTGGAGCTTGCCGAGGCCGCGCAGGCGGCCGGCCAGCTGGCGCCGACCCACGCTCACTTGATCGAGATCGACAAGCTGCTGGCCGATGGTGCGCCGGCGGGCCCACTCGGCCCGCGCATCGACGCCTTGCAGGCCCGGTATGCGCAGCTCAAGGGCTGGCAGCATTGGGCCGGCGGACGTGCACGCGACGAACTGGTGCAGCAGGCCGAGGCATTGGCCGCGGCGAGCGCCAACGGCACCGCCGCGGCGCAGGCGATCAAGCTGTCGACCAAGCAGCAGGCCGAGGTCATCGACGAGATGCGCGCGCGCTGGAAGGAGCTCGACCACCTGGGCGGCGCCACCAGCCGCTCGCTCTGGCAGCGCTTCGATGCCGCGCTGAAGGCGGCCTACGAGCCGGTCGCGCGGCAGGTGGCGGTGCAGCGGGCTGCGCGCGAGCAGAACCTGCAGGCGCGCGAGGGACTGCTCGCCGAGCTGGAGGCCGCGCCGGCGCCGATGGCCGGCGAGGGCGCGCCAGCGCCTGACTGGCGCGCGCTGGGCGAGTTTCTCGATCGCTTCGGGCTGGCGTGGCGCAAGCTGGGGCCGATCGAACACACGGTGCCACACAAGGCGCGCGCCGCGCTTCTTGAACGCATGAACACGGCCGTGCAACGGCTCGAGGCGCCGCTGCAGGAGGCCCGGCGCGTCGCGCGCCTGCAGCGCGAACGGTTGCTCGAGCGCGCGCGTGCGCTGGCTGCCGAAGCTCCGGGGCGCGAACTGGTCGACAAGGTGCGGGACTTGCAGGGGCAATGGCAGCAGCATGCGCGCGCGCTGCCACTGGCACGCGCCGACGAGACCGCGCTATGGCGGGATTTCAAGGCCGCGATCGACGGCGCCTTCAGCGCCCGCGAGGCCACGTTCCAGGCCCGCGAAGCGGAGTTCGTCGCCCATGGCGCCGAGCGCGCAGCGCTGATCGAGCGCCTGCAGGGCCTGGACGCCGACACGCCGGCCGCCGAGCTCAAGCGCACGTTGAACGAGGTCGATGCGCTGTGGCAACGCGCCGGCCCAGCGCCACGCAGCCAGGCGCAGGCGCTGGAGACGCGGTTCCGTCAGGCACGCGAAGCCGCGCGCCAGTGGCTGGCCGAGAGTTCTGGCCGCGCCTGGAATGCCACCTGCGACGCGCTGCAGACCAAGCTCGCGCTGTGCGACGAACTGGATACCAGCGCGGACCCCGCCGCCGCCAGAGCCGACCTGGCACTGCGCTGGTCGGCGCTGCCTGCCCTGCCGCAACCACTGGAGCAGGCCTTGGCGCAGCGCGCGGGCCTGGCCGGCACGAACGGGCAGGGTGGCAGCGGCCAACTCGCGACGTCCACCGACGGGTTGTTGCTGCAACTGGAGAATGCCTGGGGCCTGGACACACCTGGCGCCTTCGAGTCGGCGCGGCGCGAGCTCAAGCTGCAGGCGATGAAGGCGGCGCTCGAGACACGCCGCTCTGCGGCAACGGTCGCCGCCACGCCGCAGCGCTGGCTCGCTGAATTACTGCGCCGCACGGCACTCGACACCGTGCAGCGCGAACGCTTGGGCACGGTGCTGTCCGCACTGCGCCGGCGCGGGTCGCTGGGCTGAACAGCGCGACGCGAGAACCCGCTGGCTCGGCTTGCTCAGAAGTAACTTCGCCAATCGAAGATCATCCGCACACCGATCGAGTAGATCGTCTTGAAGTTCACGTCCGGTGCGCCCACCGGCCAGGTGACCTTGGTGCTGCGCGGCACATCGGCACCGGCTGGTTGCCGAGCTTGTCGGCGAGGCAGATCGGTTAGCGTTTCTTGAGTGCGTCCAGCGGGTTGGGCAGCTTGAAGGCATTCTTCGGTGCCTTGGCTTCGGGCAGTGTTGCGGCCGGCACCTTGGCACCGAGCGCAGTGAGGCACGGGTGCGGATCGTCGCGCTCCTTGAGCATGCGCTCGCCGAGCAGCGACAGTCCGCCGGTGGCCACGGCCGCACCGACCGACAGCCCTTCGCGCGCCGCGCCCTTGAGGTTGACGCCGATGCGCGGATCCGACAGGCTGCCGCTCAACTTGACCAGTTGTGCCAGGCTCGCCGCGCCCACACCCAACCCTTCCTTGACGGTCGGGCGGATCGACAGATCGAGCGTCTCGGCGCCCAGGTCGATGCCACCGGCAGCGACGACGTTGAGCTTCTCGCTTTCGGCGGCGATCGAGCGGTCGACGCTTATCGCGCCGCCCTTGAGCGGCAGCCGCGCCACGACGCAGCTCAGGTTGCTGCCCTTGTCTTGCTTGTAGAACGGGTTGACCGTCTCGACCAGCTTGGTCAGCAAATCACCGCCCAGACCACCGAGATTGGACGACAGGCGCATCTGCTCGGCCTGGAACAGGACCTCGCCGTTCAGGCTGCTCGCCAGCTGGTGCATCGAGCCACCGCTGCCGTTGAGGTCGAGCTGCAACGCGGTCCGGCCGCCGCTGACCCCGCCGCCCGCGCCGGTCATTGCCAGCAGTTCCTCCACCGTGATGCCGTCCGAGTGCGCACGCAGCGCCAGGGACGGTGCCGCGCCACTGCGCAGGCGCAAGGTGGCCGCGCCGTCGACGCTGCCGCTGCCCATGCGAAACGCCAGCGGCTGCACCACGACCTGTCCGTCGCTCATGCTCAATGCCGCGTGCAACGCCGACAGGGCCGGCTTGCCCGGTAGCTGCAGTTTGGCGATGACCAGGTCGACGGTGGCGTCGAGGGCCGGCAGCGCTGTCAGTGGCAACGGGGCATCACTGAACAGGCGCGCCGGCTTGGCAGCGGTGGTGGCGGCCTTTGTCGGTGGCGGAAGTAGCGCGGCCAACTCGACCGTGCCGGCCTGAACCGCCAGTTTCACTCGCGGGCGCGCCGCGCTGGCATCGAACTCGGCATTGCCGGTGAATGCCTGCCCCGCAGCGACCAGCTTGAACGACGGCACGGCACTGCGCGCGCCGCTCTGTTCGAGCCGGCCCGTGAAACGCAGCGGCAGCGGCAACGGCAAGGCGCTGCCAACCAAGCGCGCCAGGGCCGTCGTCTGCCGAATGTCGGCGTCGAGGTCGAGGCTGGCCTTGCCGGCGTTGGCCGCCAGGCCGATGCTGCCCTTGGCGGCGATGCTGCCGCCATCCAGGGCCAGCGTCAGATCGAGCGGAAAGTTGGCGGCGCCGCCCAACACGTCGGCGATCTTGCCGCTCGTGCCCTTGATCGACAGCGCCTGTTCGCGCAGCCGGATCTGCGCATCGAGCTTGTCGGTGGCGCCATCGGCCGACAGCGTCACGCTCTTCAGGCCCAGGGTCTCGATGCGGCCCGTCTTGCCGTCGCGCAGCGTGACCGTGCTGTCGCGGATCTCGGCCTGCGCCAGATCGATGTTCATGGCGGCGCCGGCCGATTCTGCCGGCTTTGCCGGCGAGCCTGGCGCTGCGTTTGGCAGCGACCAATTGCCATGCCCCTTGGCATCGGTCTCCAGCCACAACTCGACGCCATCCAAAACGACGCGGCGGATCTGCAATTGTTTGTGCAGCAGCGGCCAGACGGCCACCACCAGTTCCAGCCGCCTGAGCTTCAACATGTCGGGCTGCGTGCCCCAGCTGGCATTGGCCAGGCGCACACCCTCCAGGCGCAGGGCCAGCGAGGGCAGCACGGAAAAGCCGATCGGCCCGTCGAAGTGGATTTGCCGGGCGGTGGCGCGCTGCACTTGCTCCGCGACCAGGGCAGTGATGCGTTCGCGGTCGAAATAGCGCGTGGCGGCGAAGATCGTCGCGCCGGCCAGCAACACCAGCACGCCCAGCACGACGATCAGCCAGCGGGCCCAGCGTGGCAGCTTCATTTGTGCAAACTCATCGCGGCGGTTCAGCGCGGGTGTCGCGGCCAGGTGCGCGACTCGTGGTGGGACATCGGTGAATCGGGGTTTTGAGCGCCGATGTTAGCGCCGCGACCGGGTCCGTGTTTGACGCCAAACCATCGACCACGAATCAGCTGCGACCAGTGATGCTGTCCGTCAGTGTCCGCCCCGCATCGACATGTCGCTGCCTTCACCAGGGAGCGTGCACAAGCGGCCAGTACAAGTCGACTCAGGAGACGAGAACCAATGGTGGCCGAA
>CAVUGY010000023.1:0-7045 GCA_963741125.1 uncultured beta proteobacterium | reverse complement strand
TCGTCGACGCGCACCAGCATTTCTGGAGTCCGCAGCTGCACTATTACCCGTGGCTGTGCGACGAGCCGCCGATCGGATTTCGTTATGGCGACTACCGCGCTCTGCGCCGCAGCTACCTGCCGCCGGACTACCGCGCGGATGCCGCGCCGTTTCAGGTCGAGAAGTCGGTCTATGTCGAAGCCGAATGGGACCCGGCCGATCCGGTCGGAGAGATGCACTACATCGACAGCCTGCGCCGCGAATATGGCCTGCCGACCGTGGCGGTGGCGCAGGCCTGGCTCGATGCCGACGACGCGGCGGCGGTGCTCGAACAGCAGGCCGCGTTTGCCTTCGTGCGCAGTGTGCGGCACAAGCCACGCGCGAATCGCTCGCCGGCCGATGCGGCGCCGGGCGGCATGAGCGATGCGCGTTGGCGCAGCGGCTACGCGCAGCTCGCTCGCCACGGCCTGCGCTTCGATCTGCAGACGCCGTGGTGGCATCTGGCGGAGGCGGCGCGACTGGCCGCAGACTTCCCGGCCACACCCATCATCCTCAATCACACCGGACTGCCGGCCGATCGCAGCGCCGAAGGCCTGGCCGGCTGGGCGAAGGCGATGCGTGCCATCGCGGCCTGCCCGAACGTGGCGGTGAAGATCTCCGGTCTGGGCCAGGCCGGGCAGGCGTGGACGGTTGCCGCCAACGGCGACATCGTGCGCAGGGTGATCGAACTCTTCGGGCCTGAGCGCTGCATGTTCGCCAGCAACTTTCCCGTCGACAGCCTGTGCGCGAGTTTCGGCACCATCTTCGCCGGCTGGCAGGCGATCGTGCGTGACTGTTCGGCCGCCGAGCAGCGTGGCCTGTTCCGCGACAACGCGATCCGCATCTACGCCATGGAGTGAGCCGGTGACACGTCCACGCATCGCTTATGTCGGCGTCGGCCTGATGGGCCTGCCGATGGTCAAACGCCTGGTTTCGCTCGGCTACCCGGTGACGGCCTACGACCTGCTGCCGCGGCAGAACGACGCAGCGCAGGCTGCCGGTGCGCAAGTTGCGAGCAGCCCGGCCGGCGCTGCGCAGGGCGCCGACTTCGTGCTGCTGAACCTGCCGACCACCGAGGCGGTGGAGTCGGCGGTGTTCGGCGACGCAGGCGTGGCCAGCGCGTTGCAGCCGCCCCAGTTGGTGGTCGACTTTTCGACCGTGAAGGTCGATCAGGGCAAGGCCTTCGCGGCACGGCTGCGCGAGCACAGGGGCTGCGGCTGGGTCGATGCGCCGGTCTCCGGCGGCCCGCCGGCATCGGGCAGCGGCACGCTCACGGTCATGGCCGGCGGCGAGGCGGGCGACATCGCCCGCCTGGCGCCGCTGATGGCTGACATCGCCGCGCGCTGCACGCATATGGGGCCCAGTGGCAGCGGGCTGGCGGCGAAGATGATCAATCAGCTCATCGTCGGTTGCACGCACGCGGTGATGGCCGAAGCCCTGGTCCTGGCCGAAGCGGCCGGCATCGATGCCGCGCGGTTACCCGAGTGCCTGGCCGGCGGCCATGCCGACGGCACCCTGCTGCAAAAGCTCTACCCGCGCATGGTCGCGCGCGACTTCGCGCCGCAGGGCTACGCACGCCAGTTGTTGAAGGACCTCGAGATGGTCAATGCCTATGCCGGCGGCATGAAGGCGCCGCTGCCGATGAGCGGGCTGGCGCTGTCGCTGTACCGTATGCTGGTCCATCGCGGCCATGCCGAACTCGATACCGCAGCCGTGTTCAAGCTCTACCAGCCCGACGCGCAGGAATAATCCGGGCACAGCAAGCCAATCACAACGGGCCTCCGCCCATCACGCCAAAGAGGAGACACCATGAATCTTTCTGTCCGCACATTTCTGCCGGCCACGGCCATCATTGCCGTCGCGGCTTTGCTTGCTGCCCCGGTCGCGCAAGCGCAGGTCAAGCTGCGCTACGCCCATGTCGGCGTGGCCAACGCACCGCAGACGCTGTACGCCGACGAGGTCGCCAAGCTGGTCAAGGAGCGCACCAACGGCCGCATCGAGATCACGGTGTTCCCGAACTCGCAACTCGGCGGCGTCGGCGAACTGGTCGATGGCGTCAAGTCGGGCGCCATCTCGATGGGCCACCATGATTTCGCGTCGCTGGGCAAGATCGTGTCGACGACCGCGGTCTTCAACACGCCCTTCGTCTACCGCGACGCCGAGCACAGCCTGCGCGCCACCGATGCGCGCATCTCGCCCGCGCTGCGCGAGATCAACCAGCAACTGGTCGAGAAGGGCGGCATGCGCATCGTCGGCAGCTTCTTCCAGGGCACGCGTGAGTTGACGTCCAAGGAGAAGGTGCTGTCGACCAAGGACATGCAGGGCAAGAAGTACCGCGGCGTGCCGATCAAGCTGTGGTCGTCGATGCTGACCGGCATGGGCGCCGTCGCCACCCCGGTCGAGGTGTCGGAGCTGGCCACCGCCCTGGCCACCGGCCTGGTCGTCGGCCAGGAGAATCCGCTGCCCAACATCTTCAACCTCAAGCTGTACGAGGTGCAGAAGTACGTGATGATGACCAACCACATGCAATCGGTGCTGGCCGTATTCATCAACGAGAAGGCATGGCAAGCCATTCCCGCTGCCGACCGCAAGATCCTCGAGGACACGATGGCCGAAGTCGGCAAGAAGACCCTGGACTGGGACCGCGACACCGCCGCCAAGTACCGCAAGGACCTCGAAGCCAAGGGCATGGTCTTCGTCGAGGAGAAGGACGGCCTGGACGTCGAAGGCTTTCGCAAGGCGGTGCTGACCCAGGTCGGCAAGGACTTCCCCGACTGGACCGGCTACATCGAGCAGATCCGCGCGGTCAAATGAGCTCGCCGCTGGCGGGCCTGCTCGGCGGCGTGCGCAGGGCGGTGCGCTGGATCAGCTTCGTGCTGCTGGCCTTGCTGGTGGCCACGCCGCTGGCCCAGGTGTTGATGCGCGGGGTCTTCAACGTGCCGATGTCCGGCGCCGAGGAGCTCGCGCGCTACTTCCTGATCTGCCTGAGCTTCATCGCCGCCTCCTACGTGACGCAGCAGGGCGGGCAGATCCGCATGGAGGAATTCCAGGGCCTGCTGCCACCGCGGCCGCGCTGGTTCCTGCAACTGGGCATCGAGTTGGCCGGCGTCGCGATGTTCGCCACGATGTGCGTGGCCGGCGTCGTCACCATCGCCAAGAATCTGGCCAACCAGACCGCGACGCTGGAGATGCCGTTCTGGCTCTTCATGGGCCCGCTGGCCGTGGGTTCGCTGCTGCTGACGATAGAGACGCTGGCCATGTTCATCCACACGCTGCGCCGGCGTCGCCCCGAAGACAAACACACGGTTCTGACCTGAAGGATTCGCAGTGACAGGCTTCGTGGTTGTAGGGGCGTTCTTGGCGCTGTTCGTGCTGGGCTTTCCGGTCGTGCTGGCGATCGGCATCCCGTGCATGGTCTACATGTTCCTGCAGGGGCTGCCGATCGATCTGGTGGCCCAGCGCACGCTGTATGCGCTCGATTCGTTTCCGCTCGTCGCCGTGCCGGTGTTCCTGTTCGTCGGCAGCCTGATGAACAGCGCCGGCATTTCGCGCTACATCTACAAGTTCGCCGACACCGCCACCGGCCGCCTGCCCGGCGGCCTGGCACAGGTCAACATCTTCGGCAGCCTGATCTTCGCCGGCATGTCGGGCTCGGCGCTGGCCGACATCGGCGGCCTGGGGCGCATCGAGATCGACGCCATGCGCGGCAAGGGCTTCACGGCCCCGTTCGCCGCAGCGGTGACCAGTGCCTCGGCCATCGTCGGGCCGATCTTTCCGCCGTCGATCCCGCTGATCATCTACGGTACCGTGACCGGCGTCTCGGTGATTCAGTTGCTGCTCGGTGGCATCGTGCCCGGGCTGTTGTGCGTCGCGATGCTGATGCTGATGACCGCCTGGCTGGCCAAGCGCCGCCACTACCCGCGCACCGAACGCTGGCCGACGATCTCCGAGCTGTGGCGCGACTTCAAGCCCGCATTGCCGGCCATCCTGGCGCCGGTGATCCTGATCGTCGGCATGCTGGCCGGATTCTTCACGCCGACCGAGATCGCCTCGGTGACCGTGCTCTACGCGGTGCTGATCAGCAGCCTGTTCTATCGCGAGCTGACCTGGCAGGGTGTGGTCGACGCGGCCTTCGAAACCATCCGCGCCTCGGCCGGCATCCTGCTGATCGTGGCGGTGGCGGCGCTGTTCGGCTGGATCCTGTCGGTCGAGCAGGTGCCGCAGCAGTTGACGGGCCTGATGTTGTCGATCTCGAGCAACCCCTATGTGCTGCTGTTGATCGTCAACCTGCTGCTGATCGTCGTCGGCATGTTCCTCGACAGCACGACGGCGATCCTGGTCATCGCGCCGATCATCGCCAAGCCGCTGGTCGCGGCGGGGGTCGACCCGGTGCACCTGGGCATGGTGGTGGTGTTCAACCTGATGGTCGGCCTGCTGACGCCGCCGATGGGGCTGGCGCTGTTCCTCGTCGCCGACATCGCCAAGGTGACGATGAAGGACGTGCTGCGCGAAATGCTGCCCTATTACGTGCCGCTGGGTATCACCCTGCTGCTGATCACCTATGTGCCGGCTCTGACGACCTGGATCCCCCGGCTTGCACTGGGGCCGTGAAACGCGGCACCGGTTACGCCGGCAAGACCGCCGTGGCCTCGAGCTCGATCTTGCCCGGGTGGTCGAGCAGGTCGGCCACGAAGATCATGCTCATGGCCGGGTAATGCGAGCCCATCTGCGCGCGCCAGACGGCGCCTAGCGCACGGCGCGCTTCCAGGTAGGCCGGCTTGTCGCAGCAATAGGCCGTCATGCGACAGATGTGCCGCGCTTGGCCGCCGGCCTGTGCGAGGACGGCGAGCACGTTCTTCAAGGCCTGTTCGAACTGCGGCACCAGTTCCGCGGATTCGAACACCTGCTGTGCATTCCAGCCGACCTGGCCGGCGACGAAGACGATGCGTCCGGCCGGCACGGCTACGCCATTGGCATAACCGATCGGTGCCGCCCAGCCGGGTGGCAGGAGTACGTCCATCGTCATTCGTTGTAGCGCGGTGGGTCGGGGTCGTTGGCCCACTCGCGGTCGGGCAGCGGCACCTTGGCCATCCAGGAGCGAATCAGCTCCACGTGCTCGTGCTCCTCGGCCTGCAACTCCAGCGCGGCATGGCGCACGGTCTGGCTGGTGGTCGCCGTGGCGAGTTGGCCGAAGAATTCCTCGGCGCGTTGCTCGGCGGCCAGCGCCATTTGCAGCGCATGCCAGGGCTGCATCAGGTAATGCACTTCGTCGATCGGAACCGTCTCCGGCGCCTCATGGCCCGGCCAGCCGAAGCTGCCGGTCGGCGACTCGGGGGGCTGCTGCCAGCCCATCTCGGCCATGATCTGCTCGGCGTGCTTGGCCTCGTAGGACGCCATGGTGCGAAACAGGGCCGCCACTTCGCGGTTGTTGTGCATTTCCATCGCATCGGCGAACAAGGTGTAGCGCTCCACCGCCTCGCGTTCCATCGCGTAGGCCATGGCCATGAAGACTTCCAGAGTGCGGGGGGCGACTGGGACGCTCATAGCTTGAACTCCGCTTCGAGCTCGGCCACCGTGTGCGTGGCCTGGCGGCGTTGCGCAGGGTAGGCGGCCCGGTTGCCGGCGTACAGCACGCCGATGTTGAAACCGTCGTCGGTCATGATGCGGCGCGCGGCACGCGCCGCATCGTCGGTGGGTGCCACCGGGGCCGGGTGTGCATGCTGCTTCCAGTCGCGCTGTTCGGGCCGGAACGTGACGCAGGGGCTCAGCACCTCGATGAAGGCGAAGCCCGGATGGCGAATGCCCTGCGCGATGATGTCGGCTGTGCCGTTCGGGTCGCCCGAGAAAGCGCGAGCCACGAAGCTCGCACCCGAGGCCAGGGCGATCACCAGGGGGTGGAAGGAGCGGATGCCGGTGCCGCCGGGCGACAGCTTGTTGTCCCAGTCGGGTTCGGTGGTCGGCGAGGCCTGGCCCTTGGTCATGCCGTAGACATGGTTGTCCATCACGATGTAGGTCAGGTCGACGTTGCGCCGGCAGGCGTGCATGAAGTGGTTGCCGCCTATCGAATAGCCGTCGCCGTCGCCGCCGGTGACCAGCACGGTCAGCTCGGGCCGCGCCACTTTGAGACCGGTGCCCGCCGCCAGCGCGCGACCGTGTACACCGTGAAAGCCATAGCAGTTGGTGTAGGCCGGGATGCGCGACGAGCAACCGATGCCCGACACCACCGCCACTTCGTGCGGCGGCAGCTGCATCATCGCCAGTGCCTTGGTGATGGCGCTGAGCACGGTGAAGTCGCCGCAACCCGGGCACCAGATCGGCTTGGCCGCCGACTTGTAGTTCGCCGCGGTCAGGGCCACGGCCTGAGGAGTCACCAGATCGTTCATGCGGCCTCCAGGGCGGGCGCCGTTTCGCGCTGCCAATCGACGATGGCCTGGGTCAGCTCGGCCGGTCGCAACGGCAGTGGCCCGGGGCGGTGAAAGCTCGCCGGGCGGCGCGGCAAGTCGTACATCGAGCGCAGGTAGCGGTAGAGCTGGGCGCCGTGGTTTTGTTCGACCACCAGCACCCGTGTCACGCCAGCCAAGGCCTGCGCCATCTGCACCGGTCGCGCCGGCGCCAGCAGGCGCAGCGAGATCAGCCGTATCCGCACGCCTTGTGCGGCGGCCCGGGCGACGGCCTCGCGCACCGTGCCGGTGACCGAGCCGAAGGTGATCACCGCGGCGTCGCCATCGCCTTCGATGTCGGCCCAGCGCCGTCCGTAATCGTGGCGCTCCAGTTTGCGCTCGCGCTTGTCGAGCTGCAGGCAGTGGTCGCGCGACTGGCTGCTCGGGATGCCGGCTTCGCTGTGTTCCAGGCCGTCGGCGGTGTAGACGATGCCGGGCGTGCCCGGAATGGCCATCGGCGAGACACCCGATGCGGTGTCGCGGTAGCGCTTGTAATCCGGCGTATCGGCCGCGGCGGTCAGGCGGGTCGTCGTGCCGCCATCATCGGCCGGGCGGTCGATGATGGCCCGCGACTGGCCCATGAACTG
>CAVUGY010000022.1:0-38455 GCA_963741125.1 uncultured beta proteobacterium | reverse complement strand
AGTTGCCGTGGCTACGCGTGGGCATCACCTACCTGCCGGTGCCGCTGGGTGGCCTGGTGACCGCGCTGTTCGTCATCGAAGTCATGATCTTCGGCAGCCAGCACAAGCGCGCCATCATCACCTTCGACCACCTGATCGAAGATGTGGGAGCTGTGTGATGGACGCCTTCGTACTGCTGGGTTCGTTTGCACTGCTGATGCTGATCGGCATGCCGGTGGCCTACGCCATGGGTCTGGCGGCGCTGATTGGTGCGCTGTGGATCGACATCCCGATCGACGCCGTGATGATCCAGATTGCTGCCGGCGTCAACAAGTTCTCGCTGCTGGCGATCCCCTTCTTCGTGCTCGCCGGTGCGATCATGGCCGAGGGTGGCATGTCGCGTCGCTTGGTGGCCTTCGCCGGTGTGCTGGTCGGATTCATCCGCGGCGGCCTGTCGCTGGTCAACATCCTGGCTTCGACCTTCTTCGGCGCCATCTCTGGCTCGTCGATGGCCGACACGGCGTCGATCGGCTCGGTGCTGATTCCCGAGATGGCACGCAAGGGTTACCCGCGCGACTTCGCCACCGCAGTCACCGTCAGCGGCTCGGTACAGGCGATCCTGATTCCGCCGTCGCACAACGCCATCATCTATTCGTTGGCCGCGGGCGGATCGATTTCGATCGCCGCCTTGTTCGTCGCCGGCGTGTTGCCGGGTCTGCTGCTCGGCCTGACGCTCGCGGTGCTGTGCATGGTCATCGCCAAGAAGCGCGACTTCCCACGCGGCGAGCGTGTGCCGCTGAAGGCGGCGCTGAAGATCGCCGCCGACGCGCTGTGGGGCCTGATGACGATGTTCATCATCCTCGGCGGCATCCTGTCGGGTGTGTTCACCGCCACGGAGTCGGCGGCTGTCGCGGTGGTGTGGGCTTTCTTCGTCACGATGTTCATCTACCGCGACTACAAGTGGGCCGATCTGCCCAAGCTGATGCACCGCACGGTGAAGACGCTGACCATCGTCATGATCCTGATCGGTTTTGCGGCGGCCTTTGGCTACATCATGACGCTGATGCAGATTCCGCAGCAGATTACCGGCGCTTTCACCAGCGTCTCGAAGGAGCCCTGGATCATCCTGCTAATGATCAACGTGCTGCTGCTGATCCTGGGCACGCTGATGGACATGGCCCCGCTGATCCTGATCATGACGCCGATCCTGCTGCCGGTGGCGACGGCCATCGGCGTCGATCCGGTGCACTTCGGCATGATCATGATGGTCAACCTCGGCATGGGGCTGATCACGCCACCGGTGGGTGGTGTGCTCTTCGTCGGCGCCGCGATCGCCAAGCTGCCGATCGAGCAGGTGACCAAGGCCCTGCTGCCCTTCTTCGGCGCCATGCTGTTCGTGTTGGCCGTGGTGACCTACGTGCCGGCGGTGTCGATGTGGCTGCCCAGGGTGTTCGGGCTGTGACGGGTTCGATTGCGTGAATGGGCCGAGTGCCCCGATTTCACGCGCTTACCGACCTTGTGTACAAGCAGAGAGGCTCCCGGACCTTCGATTGCGGCGTGATGCATGCGCGGGTGGTGCGGGCGTTTTGCTTGACTCTGAGTGAGAGTGATCCGTGGCGATATTGTCGGGTCCATGCCGCCGTGGGGGCTCCGGCGGTAGACATGCTTCAAGCCGAAGTGCTTTAACTGCCTGACGTACTGCCCGATCGCTGCAGGAAGGGGTGCCTGAAGCGCCCGGGCAACCATCACGTCAGCCCTTTCCAAGGAGTTTCGATGACCCCCAATCGATACGCACCGCCGACGGCACAGGTTGCGGACGTTGCGCCGCAGGAGGAGGCTCCGGCCCTGTGGAACCCGAACGCCGCAGCAAATTGGTGCTTGCTCTTCAGCCCAGCCTTTGGCGCCCTTGTGCACATGAAGAACTGGCAGGCGCTGGGTCGTCATGACAAGGCGGCGGCATCGAGGGTCTGGGCCATACTCAGCCTCGTGGTGATAGGCGGGTTCTCCTGTCTGGCCGCCTTGCTCCCGACCGCTCCGGGTCTTGACGCGCTTGCACGGCTCGGTGCATTCAGCCTGCTGGTGGCGTGGTACTTTTCCAGCGCGCGAGCCCAAGCCAAGTATGTGAAGCAGCGGTTCGGAACCAGCTATCCCCGTAAAGGTTGGGGCAAGCCAATACTGCTTGCCATCCTGGTACTGGCTGCATTCTTCGTCGCGGTCGTGTTGCTTGCCATCGTCGGTGTGGCCCTTACTACGCGGGCCTAACGCCCATACGGTGGGTCGACCTATGGCAAGCACTTCTGGTCGATGTGGAGTGTTGTGACCCGTTGTCGAGTCGAACCGCCCTTCCGGCAGAAAAGGGCTGCTGATTGCGAGGACCCATGAAGAAGTTTCTTCTTGCAATCGTCTTAGTCGCAGCCCTGTACGTCGCGATTGGCCGAACCAATGCGCCGTTTCACATCACGAGCGCACCGAGCGCGCAGCCCAGGGCTGCGCCGACCATTGGGGCCGAGGCAGCGCCGACCGACTCCGGCGAATGGAAGAGCGGCTCCCAGGTCTCTGGACACGGTGTGGTCACAAGGCTACTGGCCGATGACACCGAGGGCAGTCGCCACCAACGTTTCATCGTGACATTGGCCTCCGGCCAAACCCTTCTGATCGCGCACAACATCGATCTTGCCCCTCGAATCGCAGCGCTGAAGTCGGGTGACAGCGTCGCATTCAAGGGCGTGTACGAGTGGAATGCGAAAGGCGGGGTCATTCATTGGACGCATCGCGACCCGAGTGGTCGCCACCAACCGGGTTGGCTCAGGCACGGCGGCCAAACCTACCAGTAGCACGTGCGTGTGGGGCCACGTGTACGGGGCATACGTGTTGGGGGTCATGCCTTCCGACTCACATTGATTCCAAACCACGCCACACGCTACGATCCCTGCCATGACCACCACCACCCCCCCGAGCAGCCCTCTAGGCCAAGCGCTGCAGCAACGCTACCCCGACCCCGCGGTCGAGGTACTCAACCCGGCCTTTCTCGCCCTGCGCCTGTACAGCGCCAGTATTGAGTTGCTCGCCAGCGGCCTGCGCTGGGCCGAGGGGCCGGTGTGGTTCGGCGACGGGCGTTACCTGCTGTTTTCCGATATCCCGAACAACCGCATCCTGCGTTGGGACGAGACCTCGGGCGCGACCAGCGTGTTCCGCCAGCCGGCCAACAACGCCAACGGCCATACGCGGGATCGCCAGGGTCGGCTGGTGTCGTGCGAACATCTTTCGCGGCGCATCACGCGCACCGAATACGACGGCCGCATCACGGTGCTGGCCGACCGCTTCGACGGCAAGCGCCTGAACTCGCCCAACGACATCGTCTGCGCCCAGGACGGCAGCATCTGGTTCACCGACCCGAGCTTCGGCATCGACAGCGATTGGGAGGGCGACCGCGCGCCCTCGGAGCTGCCGCACGCGGTCTACCGCTTGCCGGCCGACGATGCGCCGCTGCAGCGCGTGCTCGATGATTTGAAGGGCCCGAACGGCCTGGCCTTTTCGCCCGACGAGTCGGAGCTGTACGTCGTCGAAAGCCGCGCCGAGCCGTACCGTCGCCTGTGGGCCTACCGCGTTGGTGCTCACGGTGCACTGGCCAACAAGCGCCTGGTCATCGACGCGGCCGACGGCGGCGCGCTGGACGGCATCGCCATCGATGCGCAAGGTCATATCTGGTGCGGCTACGGCAGCAACGGCCGGGTGCCTTCGGCCGGCCTGGACGGCGTGCGCGTGTACGAGGCCAGCGGCCAGGCCATCGCCCATATCCACCTGCCCGAGCGCTGCGCCAACCTGTGCTTCGGCGGCGCGAAGAACAATCGCCTCTTCATGGCCAGCAGCCACTCCCTGTATGCGCTGTACGTGAACACGCAGGGCGCCTGAGCATGAGCCGGCCGGTCGTCATCCGCATGCACGAGCGCGACAACGTGGCGATCGTCGGCAACGACGGCGGCCTGCCCGCGGGCACGGTCTTGCCCGGCGGCCCGACGCTGCGCGACAAGGTGCCGCAGGCGCACAAGGTCGCGCTGGTCGACCTGCCGGCGGGCGCCGCGGTCATCCGCTATGGCGTGACCATTGGCCGCGCCGCGCGCGACATAGCCGCCGGCAGCTGGGTCCACGAGCGCCTGCTCGAAATGCCGGCCGCGCGTTCGCTCGATGGCTTGCCGATAGCCACTGTCAAGGCAGCGCCCCTGGCGCCGCTCGGGGGCCACAGCTTCGAGGGCTACCGCAATGCCGACGGCAGCGTCGGCACGCGCAACCTGCTGGCCATCACCACCACCGTGCAATGCGTGGCCGGTGTGCTCGACTTCGCCGTGCAGCGCATCAAGGCCGAGCTGCTGCCCAAGTACCCCCATGTCGACGATGTGGTCGGCCTGGAGCATGGCTACGGCTGCGGCGTGGCGATCGACGCGCCCGACGCGGTGATCCCTATCCGCACCCTGCGCCACATCAGCCAGAACCCGAACTTCGGTGGTGAGGTGATGGTGCTCAGCCTGGGCTGCGAGAAGCTGCAGCCCGAACGCCTGTTGCCGCCCGGCACGGTGGCCATCGGCGGCCATGTGCGCCTGCAAGACGACGCGCATGTCGGCTTCCTGTCGATGATCGACAGCATCATGGCCACGGCCGAGCGCCACCTGCAACGCCTGAACGCACGCCGGCGCGAGACGGTGCCGGCCAGCGCCCTGGTGGTCGGCGTGCAATGCGGCGGCAGCGACGCCTTCTCCGGCGCCACCGCCAACCCGGCGGTGGGTTTTTGCACCGACTTGCTGGTGCGCGCCGGCGCCACCGTGATGTTCAGCGAGACCACCGAGGTGCGCGATGCGGTGGATCAGATGACCGCGCGCGCCGCCTCACCCGAAATCGCCGCGGCCATGATCCGCGAGATGGCCTGGTACGACGCCTACCTGCAGCGCGGCAGCGTCGACCGCAGCGCCAACACCACGCCGGGCAACAAGGCCGGCGGCTTGAGCAACATCGTCGAGAAGGCGATGGGCTCGATCGTCAAGAGCGGCAGCGGGCCGATCACGGGCGTGCTGGCGCCCGGCGAAAAGCTCGACGGGCAGCGCGGCCTGGTCTATGCCGCCACGCCGGCCAGCGACTTCATCTGCGGCAGCCTGCAGCTCGCCGCCGGCATGAACCTGCATGTCTTCACCACCGGCCGCGGCACGCCCTATGGCCTGGCCGAGTGCCCGGTGATCAAGGTCGCCACGCGCAGCGAGCTGGCGCGGCGCTGGCACGATCTGATGGATCTGAATGCCGGCACCATCGCCGAAGGCACGGCGACGATAGAAGAGGTCGGCTGGCAGTTGTTCCGCCTGCTGCTCGAGGTGGCCAGCGGCCGACAAAAAACCTGGGCCGAGCGGTGGAAGCTGCACAACGCGCTGGTGCTGTTCAACCCCGCACCGGTGACCTGATGGCTGGCACTTAGACCCTTCGCCCGCTGCGACGACAAGGGCCCAGCGTCGACAGGCGCCTTGCGCGGTACGGTTGCGTCAGCGCATCAGTAGCAGGCTCGACAAGGGCAGGCTGACGATCCGTGGATCCTCGCTGCCGGGCGCGTCGTCGAGTGTGACGAGCACACCGAACGGGGCGTTGTAGTGTGACTTCTCGATGAAAGACCGCAGGCCACGCGAGTCGGGGTGATCGATGCGCTTGCGGTACTTCACCTCGACGGGGATGCGTTGTTCGCCGATGGTGAGCACGTAGTCCACTTCTGGCTCGGCACCCGATTCGGGGAAGTAGGCGACGTCGAGATTGACGATCGACGTAAAAAATTGACCAACCACGCTTTCGGCGATCCGGCCAGCCAAGTCACTCAGGTGTGGCGCGGCCAATAAGGCCGTTGGTTCGATCGGGATCGATTCCTGCAGCCACGCGGCGCGCAGGCTGTGATCGGACAGAACCAGCTTGGGGGGGGACTTCCGTTTCTTCAGCCGCAGCTCCAACGGGTTGATCAAGCGCACCAACAGGGCACCGTCCAAGAACTTCAAATACTGCAGGATGCGCTGCCAGCCGATATCGGCGTTCAACGCCCGCTTGATCTCATCGAGATACAGTGCCTGGCGGGGGGATTGGCCGACGTAGCGGCAGGCCAGTCTGAAGACTTCTTCGAGCAGTTGCTCATCGCGTTTTGCGCCTCGGCTGCCCATTCGCAGGTCATGTTGAATGGCGCGCTTGACAACCGTTTCCACCAATTGGTCAGCGACTCGCTCCCAAGGCTCGTCGGCAGCCTTGTGCGCTACCGGGTAGCCGCCGCGCTCTGAAAATAACGCAAATGCACGGTTTCTCATCACCATGTGCTGTTCGCCAAACGCGCGCAGGCCCGCCCAGAACGCCTTTTCCTTCAACGGCCCGAGCCCGTTCGGCGGATGGTAAGGGTCGGGCGCGGCCAGACTTCGAAACTGCGCAATTTCGCGCAACAACAAAGGCCCAAGCTCAATCATGTGGATGCGTCCGGCCAAGCTGTCGCGGCCCGCTTCGATGCGCAGTGCCGAGCTTCCGGTCACGAGGGCGCGGACGGGTTGCATATCAACCAGGTGCTTGAGCTGCGGGGCCCAATCCTTGAGGTTCTGTACCTCGTCGAGAAACAGGTAAATGGGAGTAGGGGCCTGCGCGCTCAGAGGTGCCTTTAGCACATGGTCGGCATACCACCAGACGATTTCTAGAATGGGTTCGTCTCGGCGCTGCAGGGATTTCAGATCGTCGAATTGCACGCGCAGGATGCGAATCGGATCAATGCCTTTCAATAGAAGGTCATCGATGACCTGGGCCTGCAACGTGCTCTTGCCGACCTGACGAGGGCCACGCAGCACAACAATCGGCGCGAGCTGCGATTGCATGCCCCGGACCAGCGAGTCATACGCCCAGCGACGCGTCGGCTGCAGGTTAGGCACGGGCAGGCCGCGCCACCATGGGTTCATCTCGTGCAGCAGTCGCTCGGCGCCGGCGTCCCGAAGCTCGAATAGCGATGGTTGTACATGCGTCATTGCTGCGCGCCCTCCAGCATGGCGTCACTGCGCTTGCAGGTCATTGCTGCGACCTGAAGTGGTGCTTCTGTGCGTACCGCGCGATGATAGCTGGCGTGGTGCGCACGCAAGGCCACCCCAACCCGGTGCCAGTGACCTCAGCCCAGTCAGGCGCGCAGGCCCACCGGCGCCTCGCCGAGCACCGTGCAGCGGCGCACCACGCGCGGCTGCTGGGCCTCGTCGTAGGCGGTGGCGCGGTGCAGCAGGCAGCGATTGTCCCAGGCGATCAGCTCACCCGGCGTCCAGTGGTGCTGGTAGCAAAGCTCGGGCTGGATGGCCAGGGCATTCAACTGCTCGATCAGGCGGCGGCCTGCGTCGTAGTCCATGCCGACGATGTACTCGGCATGGTCGCCCAGGTACAGGCAGGCGCGGCCGGTCTCGGGGTGCACACGCACCACGGGCTGATCGACCGGCGGTGCTTCGCGCTTCTGCGCTTCGGTCATCAAGTCGATGCCGTGGCGGCGGGTGCGTGAGAAGTCGAGGTTGTGCACCGCGCGCAGCTTGGCGATGCGCGCCTTCCAGTCGTCGCCGAGGCGCTCGTAGGCGCCGTACATGTCGCAGAAATGGGTTTCGCCGCCCTGCGCGGGGACGACCTCGCCGTAAATGATCGTCGCCTGGCCGGTGATGCGCTGCCACGAGCCGTCGGTGTGCCAGGCCAGCGTGCCTTTGTCGGGGTGCTTGCCACTGGGCTTGCCGTCGGCATCCAGGTTGGACAGCCGGTACAGCTCGGGGTGGCCGTCGGCGTGGTACATGCTCATCACATGCACCTGAAGCGTGCCGAACTGGCGGCCGAACGCGACTTGCGCGGCGGGCGGCAAGGCTTGTGCATCGAAGACCAGCACCTGGTAGCGCAGGAAGGCGGCGTAGACCTCGGCGAACACTTCTGGCCTGACGCCATCGGCCAGCGCCAGGCCCCTGATGCGTGCACCCAGGCGCGGCGTCAGGGGCTCGATCGCAAACGACCTCATGGCGGGCAGATGTAGCCCACGCCGCCCGGCGACTTGAAGCAGCCGACCGATTCGGGCAGAAACAGCTTGGGCAACCAGAGCGCGATGTTCGGGAACAGCACGACGAAAGCGATGGTGGCCAGGAAGACGATGTACAACGGCAGCGAGCGCAGCACCGCGCGGCCGAAGCCGACACCGACGTACTTCGACGCCACCAGCAGCGACAACCCATACGGCGGCGTGATCAGGCCGAAGACCAGCGTGGTGATGATGACCACGCCCATGTGCAGCGGCTTGATGCTGCCGACCTCGCTCAGCTTGTTGATGATAGGCATGAAGATGATGATCGCCGGCACCGCGTCGATGAAGTCGCCGACGATGACGAACAACACGACGAGCAGGAACATGATCATCGCGCCGTCGGAACCGGCCAACGAGGTGATGTAGGTGGCCACGATGTCGGGTCCGCGCAGGTAAGCCACCATCCAACCGAAGGCCGAAGCGCCCGCCACCGCCGCCAGCGGCAGCGAGTACAGCAGGCCGGCGTACATGAAGTCGCGCGGCAGCTCGCGCACATGGCCCGGGCGCAGCACCGGAATGAGCACGAACAGGATGTAGACCGCGGCGATCATGCCGGCTTCGGTCGGCGTGAACCAGCCCGAGAGAATGCCGCCCATGATGATGACCGGGATCACCAGCGGCAAGGCCGAGCCACGGGCCGCGACCACCACCTCGGTGAACGAGGCGCGCTGCTTCTTCACGCCCACCGGGCCCCAGAAATAGCTGTAGACCATCAGGCCGACGCCGATCAGCACGCCGGGCACGACCCCGGCCAGGAACAGGCCGCCGATCGAGACGTTGCCGGTGGCGCCGTAGACCACCGCCATGATGCTGGGCGGGATCAGGTTGGCCATGGTCGAGGCCGAGGCGATCAGCGCCGCGGTGAAACCGCGGTCGTAGCCTTCCTTTTCCATCTCCGGCGCGACAGTGCGGCTGAGCACGGCGACATCGGCCGTCGACGAGCCCGAGATGCCGGCGAAGAACATCGAGAACAGCGTGACCACCTGGGCCAGGCCGCCGCGCAAATGTCCGACCAGGGTCTGTGACAGCCGGATCATGCGCTGCACCACGTCGCTGGACGCCATCAGTTCGCCCACCAGCAGGAAGAACGGCACCGCCAGCAGGGCCTCTGTATCGATGCCGTGGAACAGCTGCCCGACGATCGACTGCAGGCTGATCGGCGTGAAGGCGGTAGACACCATCACACCGGCGATCAGAGCAAAGGACACCGGCACGCCCATGTAGCCGAAGAGCAGGAACAGAAACGCCATCAGGCAAAGAACCGCTCCGCCGCTCATTCCGTCAACTCCACCGCGGGGAGGTTGTCCTGGTCCTCAGGACCTTCGAAGCCGTTTTTCCAGCCGTTGATCAATTGCTCGAGCGTGAACAGCGCGATCAGCACGGCGGCCATCGGCACGACGGCGGTGTATACGGTCAAGGGGATCAGCGACGGCATGCGGTAACTGCCCATGTCGAGAGCGGCGTTCTTGCAGCCGAACCAGATCAGCATCAAGGCCACGATCAATACGATGATGCGGTTGGCGATCTCGATCACGCTGCGCTTGGAGCCGGTCATGCGCTTGGTGATCTCGGTCAGGTAGAAGTGATCGTTGCGCCGCGTGGCGGCGGCCATGCCGACGAACACACCCCAGGCGAAGAAGGCGGTCGTCACCTGCTGCAGCCACAGCCAAGGCACGCCCAGCGTGCGCGTGACCACGTCGCAGAACACGGCCAGCGTGAACATGAAGATGCACAGGCCGCACAGGATCATCAGGAAGGCCTCGAGCTTGTCGAACGCCTTCCATTTCAGGTGGCGATGGCGCTGCAGGATCAGCGCCCGGTAGTTCGCCATGCGGCTACTTGACGTCGCGCACGAGCTTGAGCAGCTTGACCGCGTGCGGGCCCAGCTCGGCCGCCAGTTGATCCTGGATCGGCGAAGCGGCTTTCATGAAACCGCTCTTGTCGACGTTCTCGAACACCTTGACGCCGAGCGTCTTCAGCTTGTCGGCCGAATCCTTCTCCAGCTTCAGCGCCATGGCCGGCTCGGTCCTGGACACTTCGTCGGCGGCGGCCTGGACCCAACGCTGCTGCTCGGGCGTCAGGCTGTTCCAGGTCTTGTCGCCGACCCAGATGCAGTTGTTGTTGGCCTCGTGCTCGGTCAAGGACAGCACCGGCGCCACCTCGTAGTGCTTGTTGGCCAGGTAGACGTTGACGCCGTTCTCGGCGATGTTGACCACGCCGGTCTGCAGCGAGGTATAGACCTCGCCGAAGGGCATGTGCACGGTCTGCGCGCCGTAGGCCGGGAAATGCGTGTCCTCGGTCTTGGTCGCCTGCACGCGAACCTTCTTGCCCTTGACGTCGTCGACCGACTTGACCTCGTTCTTGCTGTACATGTTGCGCAGGCCCATGGTCAACAGACCCAGCACCTGCGCACCCTGCACCGAATCCTTGACCATCGCGCGGAATTCCTGGGCGATGGCCGGGTCGGCCAGCGACCGGGCCAGGTGGCCTTGGTCGCGGAACAGGAAGTGCAGCGAGAACACACCGGCCTGCGGCGCCAACGTGGAGGCGTTGGCGGTCGAGGTGATGACGAAATCGATGTCGCCCGAACGCATCTTCTGCAGCATCACCGGCTCCTGGCCGAGCTGCGCACCGGGAAACTGGTTGATGCTCATCTTGCCGCCCGACAGCTCCTTCAGCTTGGCGTCGAAGATGTTGCCGGCGATGCCGTAGGCCGTGGTCGGCGGCTGGTCATACGCAAAACTGAACTGGCGGTTCTGCGCGCCGGCCGGCAACGCGGCCAGCGCGACGACCATCAATACCAGCGCGCCCCAAGACTTTCTGCCGATCGGGTATTTCATTGCAAGCGTCTCCTTGACCAAAGTCATACGTGTATCCGCTGGGCGCACAAAACGCAATCGGCGGATGCCCGCGCGACACTCTGGCGCGGTGCGCCAGCCGCACGCGCAGGCACAGGCTCAGAGGCCGAGGAAGGCGTGCAGGCGTTGCAGCTCGTCGTCGACGGCGTTGACGAACGCGGCGTCGCGCAGGCGCGGGCCGAAGAAGCCGATCTCGGGCTGCAGGCAGCCGTCGCGCACGCCGACATTGGCCCAGCCCACCACCTGCTCGCGCCACAGCAGCGGCAGCGCGTAGTAGCCGAGACTGCGCTTGGCGGGTGGGGTGTAGGCCTCGAAGCGGTACGGCCAGCGCCAGAACAGCTCGAAGCGGCGTCGATCCCAGACCACGGGATCGAAGGGCGCGAGCAGGCGTACTTCGTCGCGCACGGCATGGTCTGCGGCCGGGTCTTCGCCGGCCGGCCAGACCCAATCGACGCCGGCGACCTTCGCATGCGGCAGGCGCTGCCCGGCGCGCGCCAGCACGGCGCGGCGCGTATGGCGCCACTGCGGTGCGCCGCCGCCCAGGTGGCTGAGCAACTGGCCGAGCGAGGCGGCAGGCAGGGGCGCGTACTTGGCCACGATCACGTCGAGCAGCGTGTCCATGGCTGCGGCCGGGTCGGGCGCCGGGCCATGCTGCTCGCGCGCCGCGTACAGGCGGATGCCGCCCTCGCGCCGCGCGATGCGCAGCAGGCCGCGGTAGTGCATGCCGTCGAGCAATTCGGTGCTGGCGTTGCTCGAGCCGCCGAACCAGTTGTCGACCTTGCCGTGCTGGAAGAAGGCGTCGACCTCGCGCGGGTGCACGACGCCGCGCTCGCGCACGTAGGCCAGCACCTCGTCGACCCTGGCCCAGCGCGACTTGGGCCAGCGCGTGCGCGGCGTGCGCGGATGCATCAGCCTGTGCGTGGCGCGAGGCAGGAAACCGTAGTTGACGAAGAAATCTTCCTCGATCGGCAGGGTCGGGTACAGGCGTTCCAGATCGCCGGCGCGGTAATCCTGGACCCGATGGCGCAAGCTCAGGTCCTGCGCGCGCGCCGGGGCGCGGATCGGGTCGGCTTGCACGAAGCCCAGGCGCTCGATCGCCGCCAGCAGGGTGGTCGGTGCGAACAGGCTGCGCGCCACGGCGTAGCGTGTCAGTGCGCTCAGGGTGAGGATGCTGCCGGCCATCGGTGCGCTCAGCGGGGCGCAGGCGGCGCGTCGAGCCAGGTCCGAGGTTCCTGCAGCGCGGCCTCGAAGCCCTGCACGAAGTGCCCGACATGCAGGCCGTCCATCAGCGCGTGGTGCACTTCCACCGACAGCGGCAGCCAGGCGTGCGTACCGTCGCCGTCGATGCGGCCGAAAGCCAGCTTGGGCACGGAGTCTTCGCGGCCCCAGTTGCGGGCATGCGAGAAGCTGCTGAAGTGGACCCAGGGCAGGGTCGTGAAGTGGATCACGGCCGAGTCGTCCAGCCGTGGCTCGAACGGTACTAGCCCTGTGCGCGCCGCGGCGATGGAGGCTGCGCCCCGCGCGGCGAAGGTGGCGAAATCGGCGTGATGATCCAGGGTGGCAAAGCCGAAGCCGCCGTCGTCGCGCAGCACCGTGGTGCTGCCATGCACGACAGGATGCACGACAACCTGCGCGCCATCGAGCCGGTAGCGCATCGGCTCGAGCTGATTGGCCAGGCGCAGCGCGATGTGGTGGTAGGCCAGCGCCAGGCTGCCGTGGCCGCCATCGGCCACGGCCTGCTTGAGGCGCGCGACATCCAGCCTGGTGCAGACGTTGAAGTAGGGCTTGTCGAAGCTGCGGAAGTAGTCGAACGCGTCGCGCCGCGGCCAGGCGGCGAGGTCGAGGTAGGTGGGCATGGTTGCGCTCAAATCGGCGGGTATGCGGCAATCATCGCATCGGCACCGGCCTGGCGGCGACAATGGCACACCCTCCATCCGAGCCCCGCCCGTCATGAAGCCGATCGGCACCCCTCTCTCGCCCCGCGCCACCCGCGTCATGCTGCTGGGCAGCGGCGAACTCGGCAAGGAGGTGCTGATCGCCCTGCAGCGCCTGGGTGTGGAAACCATCGCCGTCGATCGCTACGAACACGCGCCGGGCCAGCAGGTCGCACACCATGCGCGAACGATCACCATGACCGACGCCGCCGCGCTGCGGGCCTTGATCCTGGCCGAGCGCCCCGACCTGGTGGTGCCCGAGATCGAGGCCATCGCGACGCCGGTGCTCGAAGCCCTGGAGGCCGAGGGCGTCGTGCGCGTGATCCCGACCGCCCGCGCCGCGCGGCTGACCATGGACCGCGAGGGCATTCGCCGCCTGGCCGCCGAGACGCTGGCGCTGCCGACCAGCCGCTACCAGTTCTGCGACTCGCTGCCGCAACTGCAGGCCGCGATCGACTCAATCATTGGCTATCCCTGCATCGTCAAGCCGGTGATGAGCAGCTCGGGCAAGGGCCAGAGCCGGATCGACTCGGCCGCCGAGGTGGCCAAGGCCTGGGACCACGCCATGGCCGGTGGCCGCGTCGCCGGCGGCCGCGTGATCGTCGAGGGCGTCATTCATTTCGACTACGAGATCACCTTGCTCACGGTGCGCGCGCTCGGTGCCGGCGGCGAGGTGCAAACCCACTTCTGCGAGCCGATCGGGCACATCCAGGTCAAGGGCGACTATGTCGAGAGCTGGCAACCGCAGCCGATGACTCCCGAGGCGCTGCAACGCGCGCGCCACATCGCCAAGGCCGTCACCGACAACCTAGGGGGCCAGGGATTGTTCGGCGTCGAGCTGTTCGTCAAGGGCGAGCAGGTCTGGTTCAGTGAAGTCAGCCCACGCCCGCACGACACCGGCATGGTGACCATGGTCACGCAATGGCAAAACGAGTTCGAGCTGCATGCCCGCGCGATCCTCGGCCTGCCGGTCGACACCACGCTGAAGAGCCCCGGTGCCAGCGCGGTGATCTACGGTGGTGTCGATGCCGAGGGCATCGTCTTTCACGGCGTGGACGAAGCCCTGCGCGTGCCCGGCACCGAGCTGCGCCTCTTTGGCAAGCCCGAGAGCTTCGTCAAGCGCCGCATGGGCGTGGCCCTGGCGCATGACGCCGATGTGCAAACCGCTCGCCGCAACGCCAAGGCGGCAGCCGCTACAGTGAGGCCCCATGCTGAGTGACATCGAGATTGCGCAGCGCGCGACGCTGCGGCCCATCGTCGAACTGGCGCGTGAGCGCCTGGGCATCCCCGAAGACCAGCTCGAGTCCTATGGCCGCTACAAGGCCAAGGTGTCGCTGGCGCACCTGGCCAGCCTGGCCGACAAGCCCGACGGCAAGCTGATCCTGATGAGCGGCATCAGCCCGACGCCGGCTGGCGAGGGCAAGACCACGACCACGGTCGGCCTGGTCGATGCGCTCAACCGCATCGGCAAGAACGCCATCGTCTGCCTGCGCGAGCCTTCGCTCGGCCCGGTGTTCGGCATGAAGGGTGGTGCCGCCGGCGGCGGCTACGCGCAGGTGGTGCCGATGGAAGACATCAACCTGCACTTCACCGGCGACTTCAACGCCGTGGCGCTGGCGCACAACCTGCTGGCCGCGCTGATCGACAACTACATCCACCACGGCAACGCGCTGCGCATCGACCTGCGCCGCATCACCTGGCGCCGGGTGATGGACATGAACGACCGCGCGCTGCGCGACATCACCGTCGGCCTGGGCGGCGCGGCCAACGGTTTCCCGCGCCAGGACGGCTTCGACATCGTGGTCGCGTCGGAGGTGATGGCCATCCTGTGCCTGGCGCGCGACCTGCGCGACCTGAAGCAACGACTGGGCCGCATCGTGATCGGCGTCACGCGCGAGCTGCAGCCCGTCACGGCCAGCCAGATGCAGGCCCATGGCGCGATGACCGCGCTGCTGCGCGACGCCATCAAGCCCAACCTGGTGCAGACGCTGGAGAACAACCCGGCGATCATTCACGGCGGCCCGTTCGCCAACATCGCCCATGGCTGCAATTCGGTCATCGCCACCCGTGCGGCGTTGAAACTCGCCGACTACACGGTCACCGAAGCCGGTTTCGGTGCCGACCTGGGGGCCGAGAAGTTCATCGACATCAAGTGCCGCCAGTCGGGCCTGAGGCCCGACGTGGTGGTGCTGGTGGCCACCGTGCGTGCGCTCAAGTTCCACGGCGGAGCTGACGTGAAGGGCTTGTCGGTGGAAGACCTGCCGCGGCTGGAGGCAGGCATCGCCAACCTCGAGCGCCATGTCAACAACGTGCGCAACCACTACGGCCTGCCCTGCGTCGTCGCGCTGAACCACTTCGCGCACGACACCGAGGCCGAGGTGGCGCTGCTGACGCGCAAGCTCGCCCACCATGCCGTGCCCCTGGTCGTGTCCAGGCATTGGGCCGAGGGCGGGCGCGGCGCCGAGGCGCTGGCGCGCGAGGTGGTGCGTGTGATCGAGACCACGCCGGCCGACATGCACTTCGTCTACGAAGACAGCGACACGCTGTGGCACAAGGCCGAGGCCGTGGCGAAGAAGATCTACGGCGCCAGCGAGATCACCGCCGATACCAAGGTGCGCGCGCAGTTCAAGCGCCTGCAGGAGCAGGGTTACGGCCACTTTCCGGTCTGCATCGCCAAGACCCAGTACTCGTTTTCCACCGACCCGCTGCTGCGCGGCGCGCCGAGCGGCCATGTGCTCAACATCCGCGAGGTACGCCTGGCCGCCGGCGCAGAGTTCGTGGTCCTGATCTGCGGCGACATCCTGACCATGCCGGGGCTGCCGGCGGTGCCGTCGTCGGCGAACATCGACGTCGACGACGAGGGGCGGATCGTCGGGTTGTTCTGAACATGCGCGTCCCCTAAGAAGGGCGTTTATTCGCAAGAATCCGACTAAAATAGGCCTCAATTTGGCGGCGTGTTAGCCAATATTGAGGTCCATATGCGAATTGCCATGCACGAACTGAAGTCGGGCTTGTCGCGCTACGTCGCCCAGGGCACGCGCCGGTGAGGTGATTGAAATCACGTCGCACGACAAGTCGGTCGCGCGTATCGTCGGCGTGCCGGCCGGCGGCCCGCGGGCGTGTCACGCCTGCTGGCGCGTGGTGCAGCGACATGGGGTGGCGGCAAGCCCGCCTCCTGCCCCGTGGTGCTGGGCGCCGCGGCAAGTCCGTGAGCGAGATCGTGCTGGAGGATCGCGGTTGATCCTGTTCTGCGACAGCTCGGCCCTGGTCAAGCTCTACTGCGCGAAGACGGTAGCGACGCAGTGGGCTCGCAGGCCGCGGCAAGCGACATGTTGCAGTCTGCCGCATCGCCTGGGTCGAGATGATGTCGGCGATGGCGCGTCGCGTGCGCGAGCAGCCCGCGATGCCGTGAGCATTGACAAAGCGCGAGGCAGATTCGCCGCCGACTGGCCGCATTACCTTGTCTGGAGCTGACCCAGGAACTTGTCGAACTGGCGGGCGACTACGCCGACACGTTTGCCCTGCGTGCCTATGACGGCATGCAACTCGCCGCTGCTCAATTGATGCATCGGGAGGTGCCGGGCGAACTGCAATTCGCGTGCTTCGATGCACGCCTGGTGAAGGCGGCGCGGGTGTTGGGTATCGAGGCGGTTTGATGCAGGCGCAGGCGTTCGTCCGCAAGTGAGGCCCCGGAGGCCCGGCCTTCGAGCTGAACGAACGCGCGGGCGCACAGGCACATTTCATCGACCTGTGCCGCATGCTCGGCGTGGCCGAGCCTGACGCCCCGAGCGTTACTGCTTCGAGCGCGGCGTGACCAAGACCGGCAGCGCTGCGGCTGCGCGTGCGCCGCCGCAGCGCGGGCTACAGTCCCGCCGCCGCCCTCAAGGCCTTGGCCTTGTCGGTCCTCTCCCACGTGAACTCCGGCTCCTCGCGGCCGAAGTGGCCGTAGGCCGCGGTCTTCTCGTAGATCGGCCGCAGCAGGTCGAGCATCTGGATGATGCCCTTGGGCCGCAGGTCGAAATGCTCGGCCACCAGGGCCTCGATCTTCTCGTCGGAGATCTTGCCGGTGCCTTCGGTGTAGACGGTGACGTTCATCGGCCTGGCCACGCCGATGGCGTAGGCCACCTGGATCTGGCATTGCCGGGCCAGCCCGGCGGCGACGATGTTCTTCGCCACATAGCGCGCCGCGTAGGCCGCCGAGCGGTCGACCTTGCTCGGGTCCTTGCCCGAGAACGCGCCGCCGCCATGCGGGCAGGCGCCGCCGTAGGTGTCGACGATGATCTTGCGGCCGGTCAGGCCGCAGTCGCCCTGCGGGCCGCCGACGACGAAGCGGCCGGTCGGGTTGATCAGGTACTTGGTGTCCTTGGTCAGCCAGGCCTTGGGCAGCACCGGCTTGATGATTTCCTCGCGCACGGCCTCGTAGAAGGCGTCGGTCATCTTGTTGCCCAGGCTGTACTCGGGCGCATGCTGGCTGGACAGCACCACGGTGTCGATCGAGTGCGGCTTGCCATCGACATAGCGCATCGTGACCTGGCTCTTCGCGTCCGGGCGCAGGAAGGGCAGGCGGCCGTCCTTGCGCAGTTGCGCCTGGCGCTCGACCAGGCGGTGCGCGTAGTAGATCGGCGCGGGCATCAGCTCGGGCGTCTCGTCGCAGGCGTAGCCGAACATCAGGCCCTGGTCGCCGGCGCCGGTGTTGAGGTGGTCGTCGCTGGCATGATCGACGCCCTGGGCGATGTCGTTGCTCTGCTTGTCGTAGCAGACCATCACCGCGCAGCCCTTGTAGTCGATGCCGTACTCGGTGTTGTCGTAGCCGATGCGCTTGATCGTGTCGCGCGCGACCTGGATGTAGTCGACATGCGCGTTGGTCGTGATCTCGCCGGCCAGCACCACCAGGCCGGTGTTGGTCAGCGTCTCGGCCGCCACACGCGAACGCGGATCCTGCTTGAAGATCGCATCGAGGATGGCGTCGGAAATCTGGTCGGCCACCTTGTCGGGGTGACCTTCGGAGACGGACTCGGAGGTGAAAAGGAAATCGTTGGCCACTCTTAAACTCCTGTTAGGTTGCATGGCGCGTTGCCGGCCTGGGTCTGGAGGAGCGGCGAACGCTTTAGCAGAATTTTTGGATCGCCCCGCAAGTAGTTCATAACTCGGCGATGGCCCGATTATAGGAAACATGTCCACCGCATTGCACTGGCTGTCACGCCGATCCCTGGGGTTTTTGCATGGCCTTGGCGCCCTGCTGGGCTGGGCTGGCTATTTCGTATCGGCCAGCTACCGCCAGCGCCTGCGCGCCAATGCCGGCTTGGCCGGCATAGTGCCGGCCGAGCGCCGCGCTTCGGTGGCCCATGCCGGGCGCATGGTGGCCGAGACGCCGCGGCTGTGGCTGCGACCGGCGTCGTCGCCGCTCGAGCCGGCCGTGCAGTGGCAGCACGCCGAGCTGGTCGAGCGCGCCCTCGCCGCCGGTCGCGGGCTGGTGGTGTTGACCCCGCATCTGGGGGCATTCGAGGTCATCGGCCAGGCCTATGCCGAGCGCTTCGGGGCCCGGCAGCCGATGACGGCGCTATACCGGCCAGCGCGTCAAGCCTGGCTGCGCGCGCTGGAGACCACGGCCCGCAATCGTCCCGGGCTGCTGACCGCGCCGGCCACGCTGGCGGGCGTGAGGCAAATGATCCGTGCGCTGCGTCATGGCCAGACGCTGGGCCTGCTGCCCGACCAGGTGCCGCCCGAAGGCATGGGCGTGTGGGCGCCGTTCTTCGGCCGCCCGGCCTACACCATGACGCTGGCGGCCAAGCTCGCATTGCAGACCGGGGCGCCGATCTTGCTGACCCTGGGCGAGCGCCTGCCATGCGCTGCAGGCTGGCGCATTCATGTCTACGAGCTGCCCGAGCCGCTGCCTTCGGCCGCGGCGTTCGCCGGCGACGACGCGGCGCATCAGACAGAATGCGCCGCCGTGATGAACCGTGCGATGGAATTCCTGATCCGCCAATGCCCCGCGCAGTACCTGTGGGGCTACCACCGCTACAAGGCCCCGCGCACGGCATGACGGCTCTGGCCTCGATGCCCCCTTCGTGCCACGGGTGAGGACACCGCGGTGATGGCGCGCCTTGCCCTGGCCCTGTTGTGGCTGCTGCATTGGCTGCCGGTACGCGCGCACGCGGCCATCGGCAGCGCCATCGGCGCACTGCTGCATGCCTTGGCGGCCGACCGGCGCCGCATTGCCACCCGCAACATCGAGTTGTGCCTGCCCGAGCTCGATATGCGAGCGCGTGCGGATCTGGTGCAGGCGCATTTCCGCTGGCTGGGGCGCAGCATCATCGAGCGCGGCCTGCTCTGGTATGCGCCGCGCGCGCGCATTCAGCGCCTGATCACGGTCGAGGGCGATGTGCACCTGGCCGAGCGCACCGATGCGCCGGTGATGTGGCTGGTGCCGCATTTCATGGCCCTCGAAGTGGCGGCTGCGGCGGTGCAGCTGTTGCAGACGCGGCGCGGTGCCACCATTTACCAGGCGCAGAGCAACCCGGTCTTCGATGCGGCTGTGCGCCGAGGGCGGCAGCGCTTCGGCGGCTCGCAACTGTTCACGCGTCAAGACAGCGCCAAGCCGCTGATCCGCGCCATCCGCCAACAGGGCCTGGGATTCTTCAACCTGCCCGACATGGACTTCGGCATCAAGGACGCCGCCTTCGTGCCCTTCTTCGGCGTGCCGGCGGCCACCTTGTTGGCGCCGTCGCGCATGGCGCGCATGCTGGGCATGACGGTGCAGCCGGTGTTGGCCGAAATGCTCGAGCATGGCGGCTGGCGCGTGCGCTTCCTGCCCCCGCTGGCCGATTGGCCGACCGACGACCCGCTCGCCGACACCTTGCACATGAACCAATGGATCGAGGCCGAGGTGCGGCGTTGTCCGGCCCAATACCTGTGGGTGCACAAACGATTCAAGACACGACCGGAGGGCGAGCCCGGCTTGTACTGAGTTCGCGCGACACAGGCAGCGATAATCCCGCGCAGCATGAGATTGCAATTCACCAAGATGCAGGGCGCGGGCAACGACTTCGTGATGCTCGATGCCACGCGTGCACCCGTGGCCTTGTCTGCGGCGCAAGTGCAGCGCCTGAGCGACCGGCGCTTCGGTGTCGGCGCCGACCAGGTGCTGGTGGTCGAGAAGAGCGACACACCCGGCGTCGATTTTCGCTACCGCATCTACAACGGCTTCAGCGGCGACGAGGTCGAGCATTGCGGCAACGGCGCGCGCTGCTTCGTGCGTTATGTGCGCGAGCATGGCCTGACCGACGAAGACCACCTTGCGCGTCGAGACCGTCAACAACCTGCTCGAGCTGCGCTGGCAGGCCGATGGCCGCGTCACGGTGGACATGAACCAGCCGATCTTCGATCCGGCGCTGGTGCCGTTCGATCACGCAGACCTGCTGCCGCACCAGGTCGATGGCTTCGCGCTGTGGCCGATCGAGGTCGCCGGCCGATGCGTGGAAGTGGCGACCCTGTCGATGGGCAACCCCCACGCCGTGCTGCGCGTGGACGATGTCGATACCGCGCCGGTGGCCGCGCTGGGCCCGGCCATCGAGAGCCACCCGAGGTTTCCGCGCCGCGTCAATGCCGGCTTCATGCAGATCCTGTCGCGCAGCGAGATCGCCCTGCGCGTGTACGAGCGCGGCGCCGGCGAAACCCTGGCCTGCGGCACGGGCGCCTGCGCCGCCGTGGTGGCCGGCATCCGGCTGGGCTGGCTGGCCGCCCAGGTCGATGTGCGCACCCGCGGCGGATTGCTGCGTATCGAGTGGCAGGGCATGGGCCAGCCGGTGCTGATGACCGGCCCGGCCGAAACGGTCTTTGAAGGAGAAATCGAACTGTGATCACCCACGCCCTGCAAGGCATCACCGAAGCCGACATCGCCAAGTACCTGGCCAACACGCCGGGCTTCTTCGAGCGCCATGCCGAGATGCTGGCTGCGATACAGCTCACCAGCCCGCATGGCCAGCGCGCGGTGTCGCTGCAGGAGCGGCAGATGGAAATGCTGCGCGAGCGCATCAAGGGCCTGGAGAAAAAGATCGTCGAGATGATCCGCAACGGCCAGGACAACACGGTCATCGCCGAACGCCTGCACCGCTGGACGCGGGCGCTGATGATCACGGCCGACGCGACCGAGCTGCCCGAGGTGCTGGTGCGCGAGTTGAAGCAGCAGTTCCTGATCCCGCAGGCCGGCATCCGCGTCTGGGGTGTGGCCGAGGCCTACACGGTCCTGGACTTTGCGCAAGGCGCGAGTGCCGACACCCGCAGCCTGGCCACCAGCCTGACGCTGCCCTACTGTGGCGCCAACGCCGGTTTCGAGGCCGCACGCTGGCTCGACGATGCGAGCAGCGTGGCCTCGATGGCCATGGTGCCGCTGCGTGCAGCCAGCGGCGATGCCGCCTTCGGCCTGCTGGTGGTCGGCTCGCCCGACCCGACGCGCTTTGGCGCCGACATGGGCACCGACTTCCTGCAGCGCATCGGCGAAATCGCCAGCGCCGGCCTGGCGCGCTTGCAGCCCGTGTAGTGGATGCCGCCGCGCCGCTGCCCGACGAGGTGCTGCGCTACCTGCGCCACCTCGAGGTCGAGCGGCGCCTGGCGGCGCGCACGCTGGTGCTGTACCGCGACGCGCTGCGGCGATTGAGCGTCGCCGCGACCGCGGCAGGTATCGAACTGCAGGCGGTACAGACGCACCACGTACGGCGCTGGCTTGCCCAGGCGCACCAGCGCGGCCTGGCGCCGCGCAGCCTGGCCATCGTGCTCGCGGCCTGGCGCGGGCTGTACCGCTGGTGGGGCGAGCAGCAACTGGTGGCCAGCAACCCGGTCGATGCGGTGCGCGCGCCCAAGGCCGCCAAACCGCTGCCCAAGGCCTTGTCGGTCGACCATGCGGTGGCGCTCGCCGGCCATGTGGCCGAGGGCGGCGATGCGGCGCTGGCCGCGCGCGACCACGCCATCGTCGAACTGCTCTACGGCTGCGGCCTGCGCGTCGGCTGAGCTGGCCGGCCTCGACGCGCTCGCCGGGCGCGACGCCGTGGGCTGGATCGACCTGCCCGACGCCACCGCGCACGTGCTGGGCAAGGGCAGCAAGCGGCGCAGCGTGCCGGTCGGTCGCGCGGCGCTGACCGCCGTGGCCGCCTGGTTGACCCATCGCGCGCCGCTGGCCAAGGCCGGCGAGGCCGCGCTGTTCGTCAGCCGCCGCGGCACGCGCCTGACGGCCAGCCAGGTGCGCTCGCGCCTGAAGCTGCTGGCCATGCAAAGCGGCCTGCCCACGCATGTGCACCCGCACATGCTGCGCCACAGCTTTGCCTCGCACCTGCTGCAATCCAGCGGCGACCTGCGCGCGGTGCAGGAACTGCTGGGCCACGCCAACATCGCCACCACGCAGGTCTATACCAAGCTGGACTTTCAGCATCTGGCCAAGGTCTACGACGCGGCGCACCCTCGCGCCAAGAAACGCGGGTGAGACCATCCGGCCGATGAAAAGCATTCGATTGCGCGAAGGCAAAGAGCGCTCGTTGCTGCGCCGCCACCCCTGGGTCTTCCAGGGCAGTGTGGCCAAGGGCGGCGCCGACGCCGGCGAGACGGTGCGCATCGAGGCCGACGATGGCCGCTTCCTGGCCTGGGGTTCGTTCAGCCCGACTTCGATGATCCGCGTGCGGGCCTGGAGTTTCGATGAGAGCGAGCGTATCGACGCGGCGTTCTTCGAGCGCCGCATCGACACTGCGGTGGCGCTGCGCAAGCGCCTGCCGATCGCCAGCGACGGCCTGCGCCTGGTGCACGGCGAGGCCGACGGCCTGCCCGGCCTGATCGTCGACCGCTATGCCGATGTGCTGTCGGCGCAATTCCTGTCGGCCGGCACCGAGCGCTGGAAGGCGACGATCGCCGATGCGCTGCTGGCCGCCACCGGCTGCACGCAAGCTGTACGAGCGTTCGGATTCGGGCGTGCGTGGCCTCGAAGGCCTGCCGCCGGCCAAGGGCTGGCTGCGCGGCGAAGGCGCAACCGAGGTCACCATCCGCGAACATGATTGGCGGCTCACGCTGGATGTCGCCGAGGGCCACAAGACCGGCTTTTATCTCGACCAGCGCGACAACCGCGAGCGCTTTGCGCAGGGCGTGCGCCATTTCGGCCTGCAGCGCGTGCTCAATTGCTACTGCTACACGGGAGGCTTTACGGTCGCCGCGCTGGCCGGTGGTGCGAGTCAGGTGGTCAGCGTCGATTCCTCGGCCCCGGCACTCGAACGCGCGCGGGCCAATGTGCTGCTGAACGGCTTCGACGCCGAGCGCGCTCAGTTCATCGATGCCGACGTCAACGCTCAGTTGCGCGAGCGCCTGAAAGCCGGCGAAGCCTTCGACGCCATCGTGCTCGACCCGCCCAAGTTCGCACCCAGCGCGGCGCACGCCGAGCGCGCCGCGCGCGCCTACAAGGACATCAACCGCCTGGCGCTGAAGCTGCTGGCGCCCGGTGGCCTGCTGTTCACCTTTTCCTGCTCGGGCGGCATCGGCGCCGAGCTGTTCCACAAGATCGTGGCCGGCGCCGGGCTCGATGCCGGCGTCGACGGCGTGCTGCTCGAGCGCCTGGCCGGTGCCTGCGACCACCCGACGACGATCAACTTCCCCGAAGGCGAATACCTGAAGGGGCTGGTGATCCTCAAGCAGGCCTGAGGCTCAGCGCGCGCACGTCGATGCGCGGCGCGAACTTGGCGCGCTTGGTGGCGAAGAAGGTCTTCACGTTGCGCACGTTGGCGTGCTGGGTGAACAAGCGCTGCACCAGGGCGTTGTGGGCCGCCATGTCGGCCAGCCAGAGCACGAGCACGAAGTCGGGGCCGGGGCTGACACGCCAGCATTGCTGCACGGCCGCGTCGGCCACGGCCAGGGCCTCGAAGGCGGCCAGGTGCTCGGCGCCCTGGCGATCGAGTTGCACCTCGACCAGCGCCTGCAGCCCGGCGCCGAGCTTGTCGTTGGACAGCAGGGTGAGGCGGCGCTCGATGACGCCGCCATCGGTGAGCCGGCGCACGCGGCGCAGCGCCGTCGCCGGGGAGACATGGACCGCCGCAGCCAGATCCTGGTTGGACAGGCCTGCGTCGTCTTGCAGCCGCTCCAGCAGGCGAATGTCGGTATCGTCCAGTGTCATGGTATGCAAGAAGATTGCATGAAGTATATATAAATAGATCACAATGACTGTCACGAGATTATTACGGCGGAAATAGCATATCTGTTAGCGAATTTCGCAAGTTAATTTCCACGTTGCTTGCCTAGCATCTGACTCCCTTCGTAGCTTGCAGGCCATCCCATGTGTGGCATCGTCGGCGCGGTCAGCACGCGCAACATCGTTCCCATCCTGGTCGAAGGCCTGAAGCGGCTCGAATACCGCGGCTACGACTCCTGCGGCGTGGCGGTCCATCAGGGCGGCGGCTTGCGCCGTGCGCGCAGCACCGCGCGCGTGGCCGAGCTCGAGGCCCAGGTGGCCGCCGAACACATCGAGGCCGGCACCGGCATCGCCCACACGCGCTGGGCCACCCATGGCGCGCCGGCGGTGCACAACGCGCATCCGCATTTCTCGGCCGGGCCGAATGCGGCCGCCGACGCGCTGGGAACGATCGCGCTGGTGCACAACGGCATCATCGAAAACCACGAGGAGCTGCGCGCCGAGCTCAAGGCCAAGGGCTACGTCTTCGTCAGCCAGACCGACACCGAGGTCATCGCCCACCTGGTCGACCAGCTGTACGACGGCGACCTGTTCGAGGCCGTGCAGCAGGCCGTGGCGCGCCTGCGCGGCGCCTATGCCATCGCGGTGTTCTGCCGCGACGAACCGCAACGCGTGGTCGGTGCGCGCGCCGGCTCGCCGCTGGTGCTGGGCGTGGGCAAGGGCGAAAACTTCCTCGCCTCCGACGCGATGGCGCTGGCCGGCGTGACCGACCAGATCGTCTACCTCGAAGAGGGCGACGTGGTCGACCTGCAGCTCGGCAAGCACTGGATCGTCGGCCACGCCGGCGGCCGACGGCAGCACTGCGCCCGGTGCAGCGCGAGGAGCGCACCGTGCAGGCGCACAGCGGCGCGGCCGAGCTCGGCCCCTACCGCCACTACATGCAAAAGGAGATCTTCGAGCAGCCGCGGCCATCGCCGACACGCTCGACGGCGTGCAAGCGCATCAGCGCCCGAGCTGTTCGGCGACGGCGCGTACTCGGCGTTCAAGGACATCGACCAGGTGCTGATCCTGGCCTGCGGCACCAGCTACTACGCGCGGCTCGGTGGCCAAGTACTGGCTCGAGAGCGATCGCCGGCATCCCGACCAGCGTCGAGATCGCCAGCGAGTACCGCTACCGCGACAGCGTGCCCAACCCGCGCACCCTGGTCGTCACCATCAGCCAGAGCGGCGAAACCGCCGACACGCTGGCGGCGCTGAAGCACGCGCGCTCACTCGGCATGGCGCACACGCTGACCATCTGCAACGTGGCCACCAGCGCGATGGTGCGCGAGTGCGAGTTCGCCTACATCACGCGCGCCGGCGTCGAGATCGGCGTGGCCTCGACCAAGGCCTTCACGACCCAGCTGGTCGGCCTGTTCCTGCTCACGCTGGCGCTGGCCCAGGTGCGCGGGCGCCTGACCGACGCGCAGGAAGCGGCGCACCTGAAGGCCCTGCGCCACCTGCCGGTGGCCGTGCAGGCCGTGCTCGCGCTCGAGCCGCAGATCATCGCCTGGTCGCGAGGACTTCGCGCGCAAGGAGAACGCGCTCTTCCTCGGCCGCGGCCTGCACTACCCGATCGCGCTCGAAGGTGCGCTCAAGCTGAAGGAGATCAGCTACATCCACGCCGAGGCCTACCCGGCCGGCGAACTCAAGCACGGCCCGCTGGCGCTGGTCACCGCGGCGATGCCGGTGGTGACGGTGGCGCCGAACGACGCGCTGCTGGAAAAGCTGAAGAGCAACATGCAGGAAGTGCGCGCCCGCGGCGGCGAGCTGTACGTCTTTGCCGACGCCGACACGCACATCGAGAGCGGCCCCGGCGTGCACGTGATCCGCATGCCCGAGCACTACGGCGTGCTGTCGCCCGATCCTGCATGTGGTGCCGCTGCAATTGCTGGCCTATCACACGGCCTGCGCGCGTGGCACCGATGTCGACAAGCCGCAGAAACCTGGCCAAGTCGGTGACGGTCGAGTGAATGTCCAGGGTCGTGTTTGGAGTGTCGCCCCAGATCAAGGTTAGCTTGCAGCAATGCCCGAGTTGCCGTTGATCCGCCAAGCGGTTGAAGCCGATGCGTCGGCACTTCTTGCGATCTATCGACCATATGTGGAAGGCACTGCGGTTTCGTTCGAGACGGTAGTGCCTTCAGTCGAAGAGTTTGCAAGGCGAATTACCAATGCCTCAGCCGGATGGCAGTGGCTCGTGGCAGAGCAGGGTGGTCGATGCATCGGCTACGCGTACGGGTCGTCGCATCGGGAGCGACCAGCCTACCGTTGGTCGGTGGAGGTTTCGGCCTATGTCCACGCCGAGCATCAACGTCTTGGTGTCGGAAGAGCGCTGTACATGCAGCTCTTCCAGGAGCTTGGCCGCAAGGGGTACTGCAACGCCTACGCTGGCATCACACTTCCGAACGAAGGCAGTCTTGGGCTGCATCGAAGCCTTGGGTTCGAACCGATCGGGGTGTTCAAGGCCGTTGGCCGCAAGTTTGCGAGCTGGCACGATGTCGCGTGGTTTCATCTTGTGCTTCGCGAATCGCCAACCGCGGAGTAGCAGCCCAGAGTGCAAACCTGCCAATTGCCTACGGGCAGATCGCGGCTGAATGCCACTCGCGAGCGGTGTTCGCCGATAGTCAGCGCTGATCGGCCCGGCCCGAGCACTGGGCAAGGGCGCGCAGCTCCGTCTTCAGCACCTTGCCGTAGTGGTTCTTCGGCAGCGCCTCGACCACCACGTAGCGCTTGGGGCGCTTGAAGCGCGCGATGCGATCCAGGCAATGTGCGTCCAGCGCCGCGGTATCCACGGTGTGCCCCGCCACCGGCACCACGAAGGCGACCACGATTTCGCCCCACTCGGCGTCCGGCGCGCCCACGCAGGCCACCTCGGCCACGCCGGGTGCGGTGAGCAGCACCTCCTCCACCTCGCGCGGGTAGATGTTGGAGCCGCCGCTGATGATCAGATCCTTGCTGCGATCCTTCAGCGTCAGAAAGCCGTCGGCGTCGAGCGCGCCCACGTCGCCGGTCCACAGCCAGCCGTCGCGCAACGCGGCGGCGCTGGCCTCGGGGTTGCGCCAGTAGCCGGCCATCACCGAGTCGCCGCGCACCAGCACCTCGCCGATCTCGTCCGGCGGCCACCGCCCGCCCTTGCTCGTCGGCCACGCGCAGCTGCACCGGGGTCTGCGCCAGGCCCACCGAGCCCAGCCGGGCCAAGTGGCGTGGGTGCGAGGCCTCGGCCAGGTGGCGTCGCGACAGCGCGGTGGCCGTCATCGGCGTTTCGCCCTGGCCGTAGATCTGCACGAAGCGCGGGCCCATCACCCGCAGGGCGCGCTGGATGTCGGCCAGGTACATCGGCGCACCGCCGTAGACGATGGTCTTGAACGAGGCCGCGGCATCCTCCGGCGTCAGGCCTCGCTGCTCGGCGAAGTCCACCAGCCGCTTGACGATGGTCGGCGCCGCGAAGGTGGACAGCGGGCCCAGCGCACGGCCGAGCGCGAAGAGCTCTTGCGGGTCCACGCCGCCCGAGGCCGGCACCACGTGGCGCGCGCCGGCCATCAGGTGCGGGATCGCGTACAGGCCGCAGCCGTGCGACATCGGCGCGGCGTAGACCATCGCATCGCCTGCGCCGATCGGGTCCACGTCGACGAAGTAGGCCAGGCCCATCGTCAGCAGGTTGCGCTGCGTGATCATCACGCCCTTGGGCCGGCCGGTGGTGCCGCTGGTGTAGAACAGCCAGGCCAGGTCGTCGGGGCCGCGCTCGGTGATGGGCACCGCGTCGTCCGTCGGCGCGAGCAAGGCGTCGGCGGCGGGCGACTCGGCGTCCACCTGGCGCTCGAGCCCGGCCAGCGGCGCTGCATCGGCGGGCATCACGTCGCGCGTCACGAAGGCCCAGCGCGCCTGCGCGTCGCCGGCGATCCACTCCACCTCGGCGCGGTGCAGCTTGGCGTTGACCGGTACCACCACCAGGCCGGCCCACCACGCACCCCACAGCAACTCGAGGTAGCGCGGGTGATTGCGCATGAACAGCAGCACCCGATCGCCCGCAACGAGGCCGCCGTCGCGCAGGCGCTGCGCAAGGCCGGCGCTGCGCGCGGCCCACTCACCGTAGGTGGCCCATGGCGTGCGTGCCGTGCAGGATGGCGATGCGAGCGGGGTCGACGCGGGCCTGGCGCGTCAAGAAGGTGGGCGAGCGTCATGGTGGGTGCGGCTGGCGCCGCAACCAGCCCCGGGCCGGCGACGCAGGGCCTACTTGAGCGTCGCGTTGAAGACCACCTCGGGCACGCTGGCCAGGGCCTTGGAGATCGGGCAGTTCTTCTTCGAGAAGTCGACCTTCTCGTTGAACACCGCGGCACTCACACCCGGGACGACGGCGACGGTCTCGAGTTCGATCTTGGTGATCGTCGGCCCCGCGCCCAGGTGCACGGTGGCCGTGGTCTCGATGCTGGTCGGCGCATGGCCCGCCGTGGTGAGCTGGGCGGCCAGGAACATCGAGAAGCAGCCCGCCTGCGCGGCACCGATCAATTCTTCCGGGCTGGTACCGCCCGCCGCACCTTCGAACCGCGTGGCGAATGTGAAGGGCGCCTTCAAGTGCCCCGAGGCGCCCGACATCGAGCCGGCGCCCTCCTTGAGCGTTCCCGTCCACTTCGCGTGAGCCTTCGCAGTGGCCATGTCGGTATCTCCTCGCGTGCTTGGTCGACCTTGACCGCGTGACTGTACAAGTTTCCGAGTTTCGTCTTGACCACGCGTCGTGGTCTGCGCGGCGAGCCATCACCGGCCTGCGCTTGTCATGGGTCAAGCCGTCTGTCGCGCGGGCCACGCCACAGTCGAGAGGTGGCCGTCGAGCGGGTGAAAAGTACAACCCTGAATAGCCCTCAATTCCGCCGTTCCGGTGACGAAAGACTGTTCTAGATTGCTTGCGGACTTTGAACCGGTTCGATGCGCGGGAAATTCTGAATTCCTCAGCCCCGTGCTCGAACCACAACCGGACACCACGGCCATGGCCACCGACTTGCAGAACCACCCCCACCGGCACTCGAGCTTCGGGAGGCAGCCATGAAGCTCAGCCGCAAACTGCCGCTGGCCTTCGCCAGCCTGCTGTTCTTCATGGCCGTCGCCTCGATGTTCGGCATCTACCGTTTGAACCACGCGCTGTCTATCTATGCCAACGAGGTGCAGGCCGCGATCGAACAGGAGCGCACCGCCGCCGACCTGCTGATCCTGTTCAAGGACCAGACCCAGGAGTGGAAGAACACCCTGCTGCGGGGCAAGGACGCCAAGGCGCTGGACAAGCACTGGACCGCGTTCCAGAAACACGAACGCGAGATCGATGAAGGGGCACGCAAGCTGGCTGCCTCGTTGCCGGATGGTGAGGCCAAGTCGATGCTGACCCGCTTTGCGCAGGCAGAGGGCGTTATGGTCAAGGCTTATGCCAAAGGCTTCGAAGCCTTCAAGGCGGCAGACTTCGATGCCGCGGCGGGCGACAAATTGGTGCAGGGCGTGGACCGCGAACCGGCGCAGCTGCTCGAAGAGGTGGGCCACAAGATTGCCGCTGCATCTGCTGCCGTCTCGGCGGAGGCTTCGGCCGCCGGCCAGCGCGCCACCTGGCTCAGCCTGGTGCTGATGCTGGTCGTGGCCGTGGCCGGCATGACCGCTGCGTTCTTCTTCAGCCGGGGCATCGTGCGCCAACTCGGCGCAGACCCGGCCGAGGTGGCCGCGCTGGTGCAGCGCGTCGCCGCCGGCGATCTGGCCACCGCCGTGCCCTTGCAGGCCGGCGACGAGCGCAGTGTCATGGCCTTGCTGGCTCAGATGCAGGCCTCGCTGGCCCAGGTGGTTTCCAGCGTGCGCCAGAACTCCGAGAGCGTGGCCGTGGCCAGCGCGCAAATCGCACAGGGCAATCAGGACCTGTCGAGCCGCACCGAACAGCAGGCCAGTGCGCTGGAGCAAACGGCCGCCACGATGGAGCAGATGGGCACCACGGTGCGCAACAACGCCGACAACGCCAAGCAGGCCAACCAGCTGGCCCAGGGCGCCTCGGCCGTGGCCGCGCAGGGTGGGGACGTGGTGGGCAAGGTCGTCACCACCATGCAAGGCATCAACGACAGCAGCCGCAAGATCGGCGACATCATCAGCGTGATCGACGGCATCGCCTTCCAGACCAACATCCTGGCGCTGAATGCCGCGGTGGAAGCGGCGCGGGCCGGCGAACAAGGCCGCGGATTTGCCGTGGTGGCGTCCGAAGTGCGCAGCCTGGCCCAGCGCAGCGCCGAGGCAGCCAAGGAAATCAAGACCCTGATCGGCCGCAGCGTCGAACAGGTCGACCAGGGCACCGTGCTGGTCGATCAGGCCGGCAAGACCATGGGCGAGATCGTGACTGCGATCAAGCGCGTGAGCGACATCGTGGCCGAAATCACCTCGGCCAGCGTCGAGCAGAGCCTGGGCATTCAACAGGTCGGCGAAGCGGTCGGCCAGATGGATCAGGCCACGCAGCAGAACGCGGCGCTGGTGGAAGAAAGTGCCGCCGCTGCGGAAAGCCTGAAAGGCCAGGCCCAGCATCTGGTGCAGGCCGTGGCCGTGTTCAAGCTCTCGCTGCGTGAAGGACCCGTGGCCGCCGCCCATGCCGCGCCTGCGCGCAACGTCGAGCGACGCAGCCCGGAGCGGGCCCAGAACGTCACCCGCCCGGTGTTCAAGGCCAAGCCGGCTGCGGCGCCGGCGCCGACCGAAGGCAAGGCCGAGGCCGGCAGCGGTGTGTCGGCCAAGACCGGTACCGACGATTGGGAGGCGTTCTGAGCATGCCCGGCCGCCAACGCGGCTACAGGTGATAAATCCTGAGCACTCAGGGCCTGTTGCCGCAGCAGCCGAAGAAGTCGTTGAGATGGATCAAACGGACTTTGCTGTCGACGCCCTGATGATCGCTACACCTTAGGTGCGAGCCCACAGCGTTCGCGCAGTCTTCCACCGCAGCGCCGACATGCCGACCACCACACTGAACCTGGCTTGCTCGGCGTGGCGCCGGGTGCTCATCACCTGCGCATGGCTGGCCCTGGCGACGGCGCCGGTCGCCTGGGCCCAGGAGGAGATCAAGATCGGCGGCACCGGCGCCGCGCTCGGCAGCATGCAGCTGCTCGCGCAGGCCTATGCCAAGGCTCACCCCGAGGCCAAGCTCACGGTCCTGCCCAGCATGGGCAGCGGCGGCGGCATCAAGGCCGTGCTCGCCGGCGCCATCCAGATCGGCGTCAGCTCGCGGCCGTTGAGCGAGGCCGAGTCCAAAGCCGGTGCCGTGGCCGTCGAGTATGGCCGCACACCGTTCGTGTTCGCCACCACAGCGGCCAACAAGGCCTCCGCGATCACGACCCAGAACCTGGTCGATTTCTACGCCGGCCATGTCGATCATTGGCCCGACGGCTCGAAGCTGCGTCTGGTGCTGCGCCCGATCGGCGACTCGGACAGCGAAACCATCAAGAGCATGTCGCCGGCGATGCGCACGGCCAAGGAGGCTGCCGAGCAGCGCAAGGGCATGGTCTTTACGGTCACCGATCAGGAAACAGCGGATCAAATCGAAAAGATCGCCGGCGCCATCGGCCCGTCGACTCTGGCGCTGATCCTGGCCGAGAAGCGCACGCTCAAGGCGCTGGCGCTCGACGGCGTGGTGCCTAGTGCGCAGACCATCGCCGACGGCCGCTACCCGCTGTTCAAGACCCTGACGATGGTCAGCGGGCCCAAGACCACGCCGCAGGCCCAGGGTTTCATCCGCTTCGTGCAGTCGCCCGCCGGGCGGCAGATCCTGCAACAAACCGGTCATTGGGTGCAGTGACGGGCCGCCGACCAGACCCACAACTGCTCGGCGACACCGCTCCGGCGTCCCGGCTGCTGGGCGTGCTGATCCTGGTCGTGGCCGGGTTGCTGGCCCTGGTGATGCCTGCCGGGTACTTCGGGGTGCGCTATGCCGGGCTCGCCTCGTCGCTGCAGACCAAGGCGGACATCAAGGCCGAAGTCATCAACCAGGCCATCGGGGCCTCGCCCGAGATGTGGCGCTACGAAGAACATCGGCTGCAAGAGCTGCTGGCCAGGATGCCCGTCGAGTTGCAGGACGAGCACGCGAAGATCGTGTCCGACCGCGGCGAACTGGTGGCCGAGTCGCGCCATGTGCTGGTGCGGCCCGTGCTGACGCGCAGCGCCCTGCTCTACGACTCCGGCGCGCTGGTCGGCCGGGTCGAAGTGCAGCGTTCGCTGCGCGGCGTGCTGCTCGAGACCAGTGTGAGTGCGCTGGTCGGGCTCGTCCTGGCTGCCGCCCTGCTCTACCTCATGCGCCGCCAGCAGGCGCGCGAACGGCGACTGACGCACACGGTGTTCGAAGAAAAGGAACGCGCACGGGTCACGCTGCAGTCCATCGGCGACGCGGTCATCACCACCGATATCCACGAGGTGGTCGACTACCTGAACCCGGTGGCCGAACACCTGACGCAATGGACCCTGGCCGAGGCGCGCGGCAAGCCGCTGTCGGTGGTCTGCAGCCTGATCGACGAAGCCACCATGCAAGCCCTGCCGGCGCGGGTGGCCAAGGCCGTGCAAGACAAGCAGCGCTGCCCGTTCAGCGGCAAGGAGCTGGCCCTGGTGCGCCGCGACGGATCATCGATCGCCATCGAAGACTCCGCCGCCCCGCTGCTCGACCGCCACGGCGTGGTGATCGGCGGCGTGATGGTCTTCCGCGACGTGGCCGCCACGCGGCGCATGGCGCAGCGCATCAGCTGGGCGGCGAGCCACGACTCGCTGACCGGTCTCATCAACCGGCGCGAATTCGAGGCCCGAGTGGACGCCGCGCTGCAGAGCGCGCGCAGCACGCAATCCGAGCATGTGTTGTGTTACCTCGACCTGGATCAGTTCAAGCTCGTCAACGACACCTGCGGCCATGCCGCCGGCGACGCCATGCTCAAGCAGCTCGCCGGCGTGCTGCAGAACCGGCTGCGGGCGTCCGATACCCTGGCCCGGCTGGGCGGCGACGAGTTCGGCGTGTTGCTCAACGGCTGCGCGCTCGACCGTGCGCAATTGATCGCGGCCGACCTGCTGGCCGCCGTACGCGACTATCGCTTCCAGTGGGAAGGCAAGGCCTTCACGGTCGGCGTCAGCATCGGCCTGGTGGCCATCAACGCCCATACCGGCAGCCGTATCGAGGCCTTCAGCGCCGCCGATACGGCCTGCTACGCGGCCAAGGAGCAGGGCCGCAACCGGGTCTGCGTATTCCAGAGCGGCGATGTCGACATGGCGCAGCGGCGCACCGACATGGGCTGGGCCGCGCGCCTGGTCCAGGCCCTCGAGGAAGAGCGCCTGGTGCTGCATTACCAACCGTATATGCCGCTGGGGCCGCACAGTGCCAAGGGGCAACACATCGAGATCTTGTTGCGCCTGATCGACGAGGAAGGCCGGCTGATACCGCCGGGCAGTTTCATGCCGGCGGCCGAGCGCTACAACATCATGCCGGCGATCGATCGCTGGGTGATCCAGGCCGTCTTCGCGCGCTACCACGACCTGCAGGCGCAGCTGGGGGCGCCGCTGACCTGCGCCCTCAACCTCTCGGGCACCACGCTCAACTCCGAGGGCATCCTGGAATACATCCGCGAGCAGCACGCGCTGCACCAGCTTCCGCATGGCGCGATCTGCCTCGAAATCACCGAGACGGCGGCCATCAACAACATGCGCCATGCGACGCAATTCATGCGCGAGCTGAAGACGCTGGGCATCTGCTTCGCACTCGACGACTTCGGCATCGGCACCAGCTCGCTGGCCTACCTGAAGACCCTGCCGGTCGACTACCTGAAGATCGACGGCAGCTTCGTGCGCAACATCGTCGACGACCCCATCGACCGCGCGATGGCCGACACCATCAACCGCGTGGGCCACATCATGGGCCTGCAGACCGTCGGTGAATACGCCGAAACGGCCGCGGTGATCCAGGAATTGCGCGCCCTGGGCGTGGACTTCGCGCAGGGCTATGGCGTGCAGCGGCCGCAAATACTGCCGGCGCCGCTGCCGGCCTCGCCCGCCGGCCTTCAGGCCGCGAGCGTCGGATAGTCGGTATAGCCCTTCGCGCCCGGCGTGTAGAAGGTGGCCATGTCCGGCGCATTCATGGCCGCGGACACTCGCATGCGCTGCACGAGGTCGGGGTTGGCGAGGAAGGGGCGTGCAAAGGCGATCAGATCGGCCTGCCCAGCATCCAGCGCCCGCTGCGCACTGTCGCGATCGAATCCGCCGGCCAGGATGCAAAGGCCGTCGAAGCTGCTGCGCAGCAGCGCTTTCAAGGCGGCGGGCACCGGCGGTGCACCCATCGCCGAATGGTCCAGCAGATGGATGTACAGCAGGCCCAGTGCCGAGAGGCCCTTGGTCAGCGCGAGGGTTTGCGCTTCCAGGTCCGGGTAGGCGCCGGTGCCGTTGAACACGCCATAGGGCGAGAGCCGGATGCCGACCCGGTCGCGGCCGATGGCGGCCACCACCGCCCGCGCAACCTCGAGCGCGAAGCGATTGCGCCCGTCGATGCCAGCGCCATAGGCGTCGCTGCGTGCGTTCACGATCGGATTCAGGAACTGCTCGATCAGGTAGCCGTTCGCGGCATGCAACTCCACGCCGTCGAAGCCCGCTTCCAGCGCCAGGCGCGCCGACTGCGCGTACTCGCCCACTGCATGATCGATGTCGGCCTGGCTCATGGCGCGCGGCGCGCTATGCGGCTGCATGCCTTGCGCATCGGTGTACATCTGGCCGGGGCAAATCTCGCTGCCCGGCCCCAGCACCTGTGCCCCGGCCGGCAGGTTGGCGACATGCGTCACGCGCCCGGTATGCATCAGCTGCACGAAGATCTTGCCGCCCTTGGCGTGGACGGCAGCCGTCACCGCCTGCCAGCCGCGCACCTGCGCGGCGTTGAACAGCCCCGGAATGCGCGCGTATCCCAGGCCATTGGGCGACGGCGAGGTGCCCTCGGTGATGATCAGGCCGGCCGACGCGCGCTGGGCGTAGTACTCGGCCATCAAGGCATTGGGCGTATTGGCATCGACGGCGCGACTGCGCGTCATCGGGGCCATGACGCTGCGGTTGCTGAGCGGCAGCGAACGCGCGAGAAAGGGTTCAAGCAGCACGGGGATCCTTTGGCAAAGAAAAGCAAACGCTGGATGCGGCCCGCCATGGCGGCCGGTGCGCTGCATGATAGGGGCAGTGCCTGGCGCCATCTGGTGGAATACTGCGGCCGCCGTCTTCAACTCAGCGAGCAAGGATATGAGCGCCTTTGCGCAAGACATCTACACCGAGCCCCGCGACATCGATGTGAATACCCTGGCCAACCTGGGCCCGCTGCGGGCGATGGCCGGCGTCTGGCAGGGCATGCGCGGGCTGGACGTCAAACCGAAAGTCGACGGCCCGAAGAAGCAGGCCTATGTCGAGCGCATCGAATTGCAGCCCATAGACCCGCAGACCAACGGGCCGCAACTCCTGTACGGCCTGCGCTACCACACGCACATCACCAAACCCGATCAGGTCAAGACCTACCACGAGCAGGTGGGCTACTGGCTGTGGGAGCCGGCCAAAGGCACGATCGTCCACACGCTGACCATCCCGCGCGGGCAGGTGGCCATGGCCGCGGGCCATGCCGCGGCCGACGCCAATACCTTCGAGTTGGTGGCGACGCAGGGCCTCGATACCTACGGCATCTGTTCGACGCCGTTCCTGCACCATGCCTTTCGCACCATCGAATTCCGCATCAAGGTCACGATCGACGCCGACGGCAGCTGGAGCTACGAGGAAGACACCGTCTTGCAGATCCTGGGCCGGGACGAGCCGTTTCACCACACCGACCGCAACCGGCTGACCAAGATCGCCGAGCCGACGCCCAATCCGCTGGCGCGCTGACAGCGGTGAGCAGCGATCGAACAGGCTGATGGACGACATGCTCTTCGAGCCCGCGCGCCACGAAGCACTCCAGGCGGCTGCCTGGGACGCAAGCCGGGCGCATGACGCCATTCGCGCCATCGTCGGCGACATCGAGCAGCACCGCCTGGCCGCGGGCCAATGGCCGGTGCATCCGCTCGACGAAGAGGGCGACACACCGCGCACCGGCTTCAAGAGCCTGTATCTCGGCTCGGCCGGTGTTCTGTGGGCGCTGTGGTACCTGCAGCGCGAGGGTGCGGTGGCGCTGCAAATCGATGTGCAGGCCGACATCCAGGCGGCCGAAGCCCTGTACCAGGCCGATCCGGACACGGGGCAGGTCGTGCCTTCGTACTACCTGGGCGAAGCCGGCATCCTGCTCGTGCAGTGGCGCCTGACCGGGTCGCGCCAGGCCGCGGACCGGCTGTACGCGACGGTCCAGTCGAACATCGAGAATCCGACCAACGAGGCGCTGTGGGCCGCGCCCGGCACCATGCTGGCCGCCTGGCACCTGTGGCAGGCGAGCGGCGAGGCGCGCTGGCGCGATCTGTTCCAGGACAACGCCCGCCAGTTGTGGCGCACCTGGATCTACGACACGCAGGCGCAGTGCCATCTCTGGACCCAGGACCTGTACGGCCAGGTCGTGCAATACCTCGGCGCCGGCCATGGTTTCGCCGGCAATGTGTATCCACTGCTGAAAGGCGCCGAGTTGCTCGACGCGGACCACCGCGACGAGTTGTACGAACGCTGCATCACGACCTTGAGCGCCACGGCCAGGCGCGAAGGGGCTGCCGTCAACTGGCCGCCCGGCATGTTCGCACCCCGCCCGGGTAGGCCGAGCGTGCTGATGCAATGGTGCCACGGCGCGCCCGGCATCGTGACCGCGCTGACGGATTTCCCGTCGCAGGGATTCCCGGCCATGCAGGCCCTGCTGCTCGGTGCGGGCCAGGCGGTCTGGAACGCCGGGCCGCTGGTCAAGGGTTATGGCCTGTGCCATGGCACGGCCGGCAACGGCTACGCCTTTCTCAAGCTGCACCAGCGCAGCGCCGACCCCTCGTGGCTGGAACGCGCGCGGGCCTTTGCCATGCATGCCCTCGCCCAGCGCGAGCGCATGAGGCAGGCGCACGGCCGCGGCCGCTACACCTTGTGGACGGGCGACGCGGGCCTGGCCGTCTACCTATGGCATTGCCTGCAGGGCGCAGCCGGCTTGCCGGCGCTGGACATCCTGCAATGATCGGCGCCCGGCCACAGACCAGGATCAAGCCATGTCGACCGTGAACGCCGAACAGATTGCCGAATGGAACGGCACGCAGGGCCAGCGCTGGGCCGAGTTGCAGCGCGAGCTCGACGGCATCGTGGCGCCCTTCGGCGAGGCGGCGCTGCGCCTGGCGGCAGCGCAAGCGGGGGAGCATGTGATCGACGTCGGCTGCGGCTGCGGCGATACCTCGGTCGAACTGGCGCGCAGGGTCGGCGCGAGTGGCCGGGTGCTGGGCATCGACGTTTCGCGGCCGATGCTCGAAGTGGCCCGCGCCCAGGTGACGCAAGCGGGATGGGCCAACCTCGAGTTTCGCGAGGCCGATGCCTCCGAGGCCGCGCTGCCGGCCGACACCGACTTGCTGTTCTCGCGTTTCGGGGTCATGTTCTTCGCCCAGCCGGTGCCCGCGCTGCGCCACCTGCGCGCATCGATGCGCTCACAAGGCCGCCTGGTCTTCGTCTGCTGGCGCGTACCGCGCGACAACGCCTGGGCCATGACACCGCTGGCCGCTGCGCGCAAGGCCATGGACGTCACGCCGGCGCCGGCTGACCCGCACGCGCCCGGGCCGTTTGCATTTGCCGACGAAGAACGCCTGCGCGCCATCCTGACGGATGCCGGCTACGGGAAGATCGCCCTGCAGCGCTTCGACGCCACGGTCCGCCTGGGCCCGACACCCAGGGCGGCGGCCGAAACCGCGGTGCGCGTCGGCCCGACCTCGCGCTTCGTGCGCGAGATGGGCCCGGCCAGCGTGCCCACCATCGTCGAGGCCATCGAGAAGGCCCTCGCACCCTGCGCAGCGCCCGACGGCCATGTCAGCCTGAACGGCTCGACCTGGCTGGTGATGGCATCGCCGTCCTCTGCGTAGCTCCAATCGGCGACGCCATGGCTGCCGACTCAGCAACCGCGAGCGACTGCGAAGGTCCAAGAAGAGCCCACCACGACCGACCGCTTTGCGGCGTGGCGCCCTGCTGTTGTGGCGCAGGCCAGGTGATCGAGAGCCGTGCCGAGCGTCCTGCCGGGAGGGTGATCGACCTTCAGACCGAGGGCGACCCCGGCATCTTTGACAGGTGCGCGAGGCCCCCAGAGCCGCTACATTGCCAGTCAACCCGAGCCCCTGAGCGACGTGAACAGGGCAGTCCGGTCCCGCGCCGCTTTTGTCGGATCTGTTAGTAGGGTGTTATGCAGCACAGCCGAACGCAACTCGTTGCCACACAATGCTTTTTCTGACTCGCGACGACAGTTGTTATGCGGCACCGCCCGGTG
>CAVUGY010000021.1:0-94384 GCA_963741125.1 uncultured beta proteobacterium | reverse complement strand
GATTCGTCCGCGGCCTGCCGATGGGCCTGTCGTTCGTCGGGCGGCCATTCAGCGAGTGGCGGCTGTTGGCCCTCGGCCACGCGTTCGAACAGGCAACGCAGCACCGCCGCGCGCCAGGCTACGTCGAAGCGCAGCGTACCGCTCTGAGCGTCAGCGCAACCGCAGCCACATGGCGGTCGTCAGCCCAGCAGGCCCACGATCGGTACGGTCGGCCTGAAAGGGGAAACATCGGCTTGGGTCGGGCACGCAATCTGCGTACACTGCGCCGCCCACCCCTGCTCAATGATGCAAAGGCCCCCAATGAACAAGCTCTTGTGGATCGCCGTGCTCGGGGTCATGGCCCTGGCCGGCTGCGCGCAGACCCCCACCGGCGCCGGCAAGCGCGAGTTGATGGTCGTCGGCAACGACGAGAAGGTGGCCTTCAGCGATACAGGCACGTTTCGTCTTCAGTGCGCCGGGCCGCGACACGGTGTCGATCATCGACATCGGCACCGACCCGCTGGCGCCCAAGATCGTCGTCAACCTGCCGCTGCAGAACTCGATCTTCGGCCCGCCGGTGAACCTGGCGATCACGCCCGACGAAGGCCTGGCGCTGGTCGCCAATCCGGTGGTTGCGCGAGGCCGACGGCGCGGGCTGGAAGATGGTGCCCGACAACAAGCTCTACGTGATCGACCTCAACGCCAACCCGCCGGCGCTGATCGACACCGTCATCGTCGGCAAGCAGCCCTCGGGCCTGTCGATCAACCGTGCCGGCAATCTGGCCCTGGTCACCAACCGCGCCGACAACTCGATTGGGGTGCTGCGCATCGCCGGCAAGAAGGTCACGCTGATCGACACGGTGGCCATCGGCGAGCAGGTCACGCATGTGGTCTTCACGCCCGACGGCAAGCGCGCGATCGCCGCCAAATTCCCCGGCCACAAGCTGGCCATGCTCGAAGTCAATGGCGAGAAGCTCAGCTTACAACAAGGTCGATGTGCCGGTCGGCCTGTGGCCGTACAACTTCGACATCACGCCCGACGGCAAGCTGGCGCTGGCCGCAGACAACGGCGCCGCCGGCCGCTCCGACGGCAACGTCGACACGGTGACCGTGGTCGACATCGAGGCCAACCCGCCGCGGGTGATCGACAAGATCGTGATCGGCGACTCGCCCGAGGGCTTTGCCATCAGCCCGACCGGCAAGCTGGCCGTGGCCATGCTGCTCAACGGCAACGACGCGGCCAAGAACGCCTGGTTCCACAACCGCAACGGCAAGGTCGTGGCGCTGAAGATCGACGGCAAGAAGGTGACGCGCGGCAACGAGGTCGAGGTGCGCGGCCTGCCCGAGGGCGCCGTGTTCAGCAACGACGGACGCTACATCTACGTCGGCAATTACCAGGACCGCGACATCTCGATCCTGCGTGTCGACGGCGACCAGATCGTCAACACCGGCAAGACGCTGACCCTGCCCGGGCAACCGGCCTCGATGCGCGGGCGCGCGCGCTGAGCGCAGGCTGGCGCAGCGGAACTTCACGCCACGATGCTCTACCGCCGCCTCGGCCGCACCGGCCTGCAAGCTGAGCGTCTTGTCGCTCGGCTCCTGGGTCACGTACCACAACCAGGTCGAATCAGGCCGCGGCCGTCGAGATGATGGCCGCGGCGTACGACGCCGGCGTCAACTTCTTCGACAACGCCGAGGCCTATGCCGCCGGCCGCAGCGAGGAGTTGATGGGCCAGGCGCTGAAGAAGCTGGGCTGGCCGCGCCTGAACTACGTCGTCTCGACCAAGTTCTTCTGGGGCCTGGACCGCGAGGGCGAAAGCGTCAACCGCAAGGACACGCTGAACCGCAAGTACCTGCTGCAGGCCATAGACGGCTCGCTGGCACGCTTCGGCCTCGAGCACATCGACGTCATCTACTGCCATCGCCCCGACCCGCACACGCCGATCGAAGAGACCGTGCGCGCGATGAGCGACATCATCACCCAGGGCAAGGCGCTGTACTGGGGCACCAGCGAATGGGCCGCCGCCGACATCCGCGCCGCGTGGGAGCTGGCCGATCGCCATGGCTGGCACAAGCCGGTGGTCGAGCAGCCGCAGTACCACCTGTTCCACCGCCAGCGCGTCGAGCAGGAGTACGCGCGGCTGTACGAAGACACCGGCCTGGGCCTGACGACCTGGAGCCCGCTGGCCTCGGGCCTGCTGACCGGCAAGTACGTGCAGGGTGTGCCCGAGGGCAGCCGCGGTGCGCTGCAGGCCATGGCCTTCCTGCGCGACGGACTGACGCACCCGGCCAAGAACGCCGCGGTGGCGAAACTCGCGCCGATCGCGGCCGAACTGGGTGGCAGCCTGGCGCAACTGGCCCTGGCCTGGGTGGCGCGCAATCCGCGCGTCAGCTCGGTCATCACCGGGGCCTCGAAGCTCGCGCAGCTGCAGTCCAACCTGGGCGCGTTGGCGCTGGTGGACAAGCTCACGCCCGAAGTGCTGGCGCGCATCGATGCCCTGACGCAGGGCCTGGTCGACTGAGCGGCCGACTGCCGTTGCGCCCGATGCGCGGCCTCAGGCGCAGGCCACCGCGCCGGCCTTTTCCAAGGCCTTGATCTCCTTGTCGGAGTAGCCCAGCGACAGCAGCACCACGCGCGTGTGCTGGCCGAGCAGGGGCGCGCCGCTGCGCACCGAGCCGGGGGTGTCGGAGAACTTGATCGGCAGGCCCAGCGTGCGCGTCTTGCCGGCCTTCGGGTGGTTGACCTCGACCACCATCTCGCGTGCCGCAACCTGCGGGTCGGCGAGCATCTCGCCGATCTGGTTGATCGGCCCGACCGGTACGCCCGAGGCCTCGAGGTTGAGGATCCAGTCGGCCGAGCTGCGCGTTCGGGTGCGCGCCGCGATCAGGTCGGCCAGCTCCTGCTTGTGCGCCATGCGATCGGCATTGGTCACGAAGCGCGGGTCGCTGATCAGCTTGGGCAGGCCGACGACGGTGGCGATGCGCTCCCAGTTGGCCTGGTTGGCGCCGCCGATGTTGATCCAGCCGTCCTTGGTCGGGAAGGCCTGGTACGGCGCGGTCAGCACATGGCTCGAGCCCGAGGGTTGCGGGCTGACGCCGGTGGCGAAGAACAGCGCCGAGTGCCAGTAGGTCTGCTGCACCGCCGCTTCCATCAGCGAGGTATCGACCATCTGGCCCTTGCCGCTGACGCCGCGGCTGACCAGCGCCGAGACCACGCCGAGCGCGGCCAGGATGCCGGCATTGATGTCGGCCACCGGCGGCCCGGTCTTCATCGGCTCGCCACCGGGTTGCCCGGTGACGCTCATCAGGCCCGAGACACCCTGCGCGATGAGGTCGAAGCCGCCCTTGTCGGCGTAGGGGCCGGTGCGGCCGTAACCGGAGATCGCGCAATAGATCAGGCGCGGGTTGAGTGCCTTGAGCACCTCGTAGCCCAGCCCGAGCTTGTCCAGCGTGCCCAGGCGGTAGTTCTCGATCACCACGTCGGCGTCGGCCAGCAGGCGCTTGACCACCGCCAGCCCGCCTTCGAGCTTGAGGTTGACCGCGATGCCCAGCTTGTTGCGGTTCATCATCAGGAACGGTGCCGACTCGCCGTCGATCGTGTGCTGGCGGTACGAGCGGCTGTCGTCGCCGCCGGGCAGCTTCTCGACCTTGATCACGTCGGCGCCCAGGTCGGCGAGCATCAGGCCGCAGGTCGGCCCGGCCATGATCTGCGCCAGCTCGACGACCTTGATGCCGGCCAGTGGACCGTTCGCAGTCATCGGCCCTTGAACTCCGGCTCGGTCTTGGCCAGGAAGGCCTGGACGCCGATGCGAAAGTCCTCGCTGCCGTAGCAGGCGTAGCCCTCTTCGATATCGGCCGGCGTCAGCGGTCGCGGGGTCGCGAAAGCGCCGCGCAAAGCGCTTGTGCCAGCGCGCGACCAATGGTGCGCCTGACGCGATGCGCTCGGCCGTGGCCCGCGCCTCGGCGGCCACCCGGTCGTCGGGCACGACGCGTGTGACCAGGCCTTTGGCCAGCGCTTCCTGGGCATCGAAGACGCGGCCTTCGAGCAGGATCTCCAGCGCCGCGGCCTCGCCGGCCAGGCGGATCAGGGCGCCGATTTCCGAATACGCCATGACCAGGCCCAGGCGCTTGATCGGCACGCCGAAGCGGCTCGACTCGCCGCAAATGCGCAGGTCGGCCAGGCCGGCGATCTCCAGCCCGCCGCCGACGCACAGGCCATGGATCTGCGCCACCACCGGGTGCCGGCAGTGGTCGATGGCCTCGATGGTGCGCGTCATGACCTGGCCGTAGGCACGGGCCTGCTCGACGTTCGAGCGCTCGCTGGCGAACTCGGCGATGTCGTTGCCGGGCGCGAAGGCCTTCTCGCCGGCGCCGCGCAGCACGATGCAGCGCAGCGCGTCGTCGCCATCCAGTTCGATGAACACGTCGCCCAGGCGCTGCCACATCGGCTTGGTCAACGCGTTCAGCTTCTGCCGGGCGGTTGAGTACGACCGTGGCGATCGCGCCGTCGCGCTCGACGAGGATGGTGTCGTCCAACGCCTTGGCCCTAGCGGTAGAACATGCTGACCAGGCCCAGCGTGACGACGGGCACGTAGGTGACCAGCAGCAGCGTGAACAGCAGCACGCCGATGAACGGGATGTTGGCCTTGGTCACGTCCCAGACGCTCTCCTTCGCGATCGAGCAGGTGAGCAGCAGGACGCTCGCCACCGGCGGCGTCTGCTGGCCGATGGCCAGGTTGAGCGTCACGATCACGCCGAAGTGGACCGGATCGATCCCCGCCGCGGTGACCACCGGCATCACGATCGGGACCACCAGGATGATGGCCGCGGCCGAATGCAGGAACATGCCGATGATGAGGAAGAAGACGTTCAGGATCGCCAGGATGGCCCACTTCTCGCTCGTGACCGAGAGCATCGCGGCCGCGATGCGCTGCGGCAGCTGCACCTCCGTGAGGTAAAGGCCGAGCAGGGCCGAAGCGGCCACCAGCAGCATCACGGCGCCGGTCTGCACGGCGCCGTCGATGATCGCCTCGCGCAGCCGCGCCCAGTCGAGCTCGCGGTAGACCAGGCCGCCCACCAGCAGCGAGGCCACCACCGCGAGCGCCGCGCCCTCGGTCGCGGTGACGACGCCGCCGAAGATCCCGCCCAGGATGATGACCGGCAGCGTGAGGGCCCAGAACGCCTTCTTGAAGGCGCGCCAGAGCTTGCCCCACTGGAAGATTTCCTCGACCGGCCAGTTGTACTTGACCGCGAACCAGTAGCACAGGCCCATGAAGCCCAACCCCGTGAGCAGCCCGGGAACGATGCCGGCGACGAACATCTGCACGACCGAGGTGCCCGCCATGACCGCGTACAGGATCATCGGGATCGACGGCGGGATGATGATCGCCAGCGTGGCTGTCGAGGAAGTCACCGCGGCCGTGAAAGGGCCCGGGTAGCCGCGTGCCTTCATGGCCGGCATGATGATGGAGGCGGTCGCGGCCACGCCAGCGACCGCCGAGCCGGAGATCTCCGCGAAGAACATGTGGCTCAACACATTCACCTGGGCCAGCGCCCCCCTCATCCAGCCGACCAGCGCCTGGCAGAAGTCGATCAGCCGGTGCGAGATGCCCGAGGTGTTCATGATCGCGGCCGAGAGGATGAACAGCGGGATCGCGATCAGCGGGAAGCTGGTCGCGCCCTGGTAGAGCGACAGCGGCACGTTGGGCAGGCTCGACGCGCCCTGCGTCGTGATCATCGCGATGACCGACGCGATGCACAGCGCCACCGCGATCGGGACGTTGATCAGCACCAGGACGATGACGCACAGCAGGACGAGGAACCCGGTCATGCGTGTTCCCCGCCGCTCACGTTCTCGCGCCGCGCTTCGCGCAGCACCTCGGGCAACACCAGCAACTGGCCGACCACGAACAGGACGGCGCTGATCGGGATCACCGAGTTCGCATACGCAACCGAGACCTCGGGCAGCGAAACCAGCCGGTCGGCCGCCGAGGATCGCCAGGATCGAATAACCCACCCAGGCGAGCAGCACGAAGAAGGCCAGCGTGCACAGTTGCGCCACGACGGTGGCGGCCACTCGCGGGCCGGGTGGCAGCATGCGCACGACTTCGGGCACGCCCATGTGCGCGTGCTTGAGGACCGCGAGCGCGGCGCCGTAGAACGTCACCCAGGCCAGCAGGATGGTGGCGACCTCGTCATACCAGACGAGGGAGTGGCCCGAGTAGCGGAAGACCACGCCGGCCACCACCTCGGCGGCGAGTGCGGCCATGAGCGCGATGCAGATCCACTCGAGGAAGCGCTCGTAGCCCCGGCGGAACGATGGCAGCCTCACCCCCTTACTTGCCCAGGGCGATCGCGCGATCGATCACGTCCTTGGCGCTCGGCACTTCCTTGGCGAACTCGTCGTACACCGGCTTGGAGGCGGCGATGAAGGCGTCCTTGTTGGGCGTGTTGACCTGGATACCGCCGGCCTTCAGCTTGGCCAGCAGATCGTTGTCGTCCTTCTCGGCGGCGGCGTAGACCCAGGCCTGGGTCTCCTTGGCGGTGTCCTCGAGGATCTTGCGCACGTCGGCGGGCAGGCTGGCCCACTTGGTGGCGCCCACGGTGGCGTAGGCCGGCGTATACACATGGCCGGTGAGCGAGAGGAACTTCTGTACCTCCTGGAACTTGGCGCTGTAGATCTGCGTGAACGGGTTTTCCTGGCCGTCCATCACGCCGGTCTGCAGCGCCGTGAAGACCTCGGAGAACTTCATCGGCGACGGGTTCGCACCATAGGCCTGGAACATCTTGACCCGCCACTTGCCCTCGGGCACGCGCAGCTTGATGCCCTGCAGATCGGCCGGCGTGTTGATCGGGCGCTTGGAATTCGTGATGTGGCGGTAGCCGTTTTCCCACACCGCCAGGATCTTCAGCCCCTTCTTCTCTGCCTCGGGCGCCATCTTCGACCAGAACAACTCCTTCTCGATGCGGCCCATGTGCGCACGGTCCTTCACCAAGTAGGGCATCTCGAAGACGCCGAAGATGTCGGACTCCGACGACATCACGGTCGACGGCAGGGCGATGTCCACGGTGCCGAGCTTCAACTTTTGCAACAGCTCCTTGTCGCCACCGAGCTGGCTCGAGCCGAACACCACCACCTTGGCCTTGGCGCCGAGCTTGGCATTGGCACGGCGGGCGAATTCTTCGGCCGAGTTGGCGAACAGTGAATTGGGCTCGCCGACATGGCCGAACTTGATTTCCAACTGGGCCAGCGCAGGTGCGCCGGCAAACGAGGCCAGCACGGCGAACGTGGCAGTCAGGGCATGGCGGATTTTCATCGGGCTTCTCCGGAGCGACGGCGCGGGTTGCGCGCTGCTGCCGATGATGACGGATCGAATATCCGCCCGTCTCAGGTCAAGTACCTAACCGCAGGCCCCGATGGCGGGCCGTGCAGATTACCGCTAGGCAGAACCGAGGGCCGTGGCGGTATGGGCCTTCGATATTGAAGACCGCTGCAGGGTCTGCTGCGCGGCCCGTGTCGCGGCCTCGCCGTCGAGCCAGCGCCGGATCTTTTGCGCATCCAGCGAGCGCGACGACGACGCCAGGGCACCAATCAACACCACGCTCACCGTGCGGCCACCGGCGCGCAGGCGCATCGACAGGCAGCGTCCTGCATCGGTGGTGTAGCCGGTTTTCGAGGTCAGGATCTCCCAGCCCGGCCGGCCGACCAGGGCATTGGTGTTGTGGACCGCACGGGGCCGGCCGTTGACCAGCACGGCGCGTGTACGCTGGCTGGTGATTTGCGCGATCAGCGGGTAGGCCTGCGTGGCCTGCAGCACACGGGCCATGTCCAATGCGCTGGAGTGGTTGTCGGGCGACAAGCCGGTGGGCTCGACCAGCGTCGTGTTGGCCAGCGCTAGCGCACCGATCTTGCGCTGCAGCGCGTCTAGGAAGGCGCCCGGCCCACCCGGGTAGTAACGCGCCAGGGCGGCTGCGGCGTGATTGTCCGATGCGACCAGGGCCAGTTCGAGCAAAGTTTGCCTGGGCACCGTGGTGCCGACCCTAACGCCGCCGCGGCTGTGCCGCAGAGTGTCCAGGTCGGCCTCGCCGATGCGCAGCGTTTCGTCGAGATCCTGCTTGGCGTCGAGCACCACCATCGCCGTCATCAGCTTGGTCAGCGAGGCGATCGGTGCGGCGGTGAGGGCGTCTTTTTCCAGCAGCACCTCGCCGGTCGTGTCGTCGACCACCACCACATGCGCGGAGCGGAACGACACGTTGTCTGCCCAGCCCGCAGTGCAGGCGGCGAGCAAGAGCGCGAATACAAAGGTCTTGTGCATGGGGTGGCGCAACGCGCTGGGCTCCGGCGAGCGCCGGACCGGCGATCAACGTGGTTATCGGCGATTTTGCCGTCAGGAATTACCAGCACCCTGCGCAACCGAGACATGTGGCACGGTATCCGCCCGCGTGAGGGAGCCGGTACTGCCGCACGAGCTGCCGCATTGGCGCGGCGCGCAACAGGGTGTGAGAGCGCACCACGGGAAATCCCGGGCCTCGTAGGTAGCCGTGTATCACCTGAACGGGTGGTCGCGGTGCAACACTGAAATGCTCCGGCCCTTGTGCCGCGTCTGCAGGAGACTTGCGATGCGAGTGATACGGATAGCCGCCGCGGATGCCGCCGGCTGCGGCGAGAACGAGGGCCGCGTACCCAGGCTCGATTTGCCGCTGGCGCGGCGCGAGTTTCTCAAGGGTTCAGGCGTGCTGATGGGCCGCATTGCCGCAGGCAGCGTGCTGGCCGCGCTGGCGCCCGCGATGGCCTGGGCCGTGGAGCTGAAGACGCTGTCCACGGCCGAGGGCGAGGCGTTGATGAAGATGGGGCGCGTGCTGTACCCGCACAAGAAGCTGGCCGATGCGGTGTATGCGCTGCTGGCCAAAGACCTCGACGGCAAGGCCAGCGCCGACGCGGCCAGCGCCAAGCTGCTGAAGGAAGGCATTGCAGCGCTCAACACCGCGGCCGGTGGCACATTCGCCAAGGCCCCGGCCAAGAAGCAGGCCGCGATCGTCAAGGCTATCGAAGGCCAGGCCTTCTTCAATACCGTGCGCGGCCAGTGCATCACCTCGCTGTACGACAACGACATGGCCTATGCCACCTTCGGTTATCCCGGCTCGGCCTGGGAGAAGGGCGGCTACATCACGCGCGGGTTCCAGGACCTGAAGTGGTTGCCCGCGCCGCCGCTGGCCGCGAGCCCCAAACCCTTCATCGGTTAGCCGATCCCGACACGATTGCGGAGACAAGCCATGGCCAAATTCGCGCAGACCGACGACTCCGTCGTCGTCATCATCGGCTCGGGCGCTGGCGGCGGCACGCTGGCCAACGAGTTGTGTCAGAAGGGCATCAAGGTGGTCGTGCTCGAAGCCGGCGCGATGCAGTCGCAGGCCAGCTTCATCAACGACGAGTGGAAGTCGTTCGGCCAGATCGCCTGGCTCGACCCGCGCACCACCTCGGGCACCTGGCGCGTGGCCAAGGATTTCGCCGGCCTGCCGGCATGGATCTGCAAGACCGTGGGCGGCTCCACCACGCACTGGGCCGGCGCCTCGTTGCGCCTGCAGGCGCACGAATTCAAGGCCCGCAGCACCTACGGCGAGATCAAGGGCACTAGCCTGCAGGATTGGCCGCTGACGCTGGCCGAACTCGAGCCCTGGTACGCCAAGGCCGAAGACAAGATGGGGGTCACGCGCACCAACGGCATCCCCGGCCTGCCCGGCAACAACAACTTCAAGGTCATGCACGCCGGCGCAAAGAAGCTCGGCTACAAGGAAGTGCACACCGGCCGCATGGCCATCAACAGCCAGCCGCGCGATGACCGTGGCCGCTGCATGCAGCTCGGCTTTTGCTTCCAGGGCTGCAAGAGCGGCGCCAAGTGGAGCACGCTGTACACCGAGTTGCCCAAGGCCGAGAAGACCGGCAACATGGACCTGCGGCCCGAGTCGCATGTCACCCGCATCGAGCACAACGAGGCCGGCAAGGTCACCGGCGTCGTTTATTTCGACAAGGACGGCAAGGAGCAGCGGCAAAAGGCGCGCGCCGTCGCGGTGGCCGGCAACTCGATCGAAACGCCACGCTTGTTGCTGCTCTCGGCCTCGGCCAAGTTCAAGGACGGATTGGCCAATTCCTCGGGTCAGGTCGGGCGCAACTACATGCGCCACATGACCGGCTCGGTGTATGCGGCATTCAAGGACCCGGTGCACATGTACCGCGGCACGACGATGGCCGGCATCATCCAGGACGAAGCCGCGCACGACACCAAGCGCGGTTTCGCCGGCGGCTACGAGATGGAAACGCTGTCCCTGGGTGTGCCCTTCATGGCTGCCTTTCTCGACCCCGGCGCCTGGGGCGAAGACTTCGCCTGGTGGATGGACCACTACACGAACATGGCCGGCATGTGGCTGGTGGGCGAGGACATGCCGCGGCCGACCAACCGCGTCACGCTCAACGACAAGGTCAAGGACAAATGGGGCAACCCCGCGCCCAATGTGCACTTCGACGACCACGACAACGACCTTGCCATGCGCAACCATGCCTTCGCGCAAGGCGAGAAGGTGTACAAAGCTGCCGGCGCGGTCAAGACCTATCGCACGCCGCCGTATCCGAGCACGCACAACCTGGGCACCTGCCGCATGGGCCGCGACGCCAAGGACAGCGTGTGCAATTCATTCGGCCAGACGCACGACGTGGCCAACCTGTTCATCTCCGACGGCAGCCAATTCACCACCGGTGGCGCCGAGAACCCGACCCTGACCATTGTCACGCTGGCGATCCGCCAGGCCGACTACATCAGCAAGCAGATGAGCGCGCGTGTAATCTAGGCGTGCGCCGCAGGGAGTCCCGCATGTGTGAATACTTCGTCAAGGCCGACCCGATCCAGTACGAGCAGCGCACGCGCACGATCCGCATTCACGGCGTGCTGACCAGCATCCGCCTGGAGAACATGGTCTGGGACGTGCTGGCCGAAATGGCCGAGGCCGAGAATTGCACCACCAACCACTTGATCGTCCAGTTTCACGACGAGATCCTGGCCCACCGCGGCGAGGTGCCCAACTTCGCGTCGTTCCTGCGCATCACCGGCATGCGATTCCTGCGACTCAAGCTGGTCGAATTCGAGCGTGCGCGCGGCGGAGCGGCACTCCCGAGCGAGAGGGCCGTAAGCGCGGCCAGGCCAGAGCCTGCGATGACGGCCAAAGTGGTGGTCATGGGCGCTCGCTCCTGAGTCGGGCCCCCGAAGCAGGCGACGCGGCGAGCATGGCCAAGCTCATCCACAGCATGATCCGCGTGCTCGAACTCGAGCGCTCGCTGAAGTTCTACGCTGACGTGCTCGGACTGCACGAGGCGCATCGCCTGGACTTTCCCGAATTCGCGCTGGTCTACCTGCGCAACGAGGACAACGATTTCGAGATCGAGTTGACGCTGAACAAGGGCCGCGATGAGCCCTACAGTCACGGCAGCGGCTATGGCCATGTCGGGGTGGTGGTACCCAGTGTCGTGAGTGCGCGCGCCGCACTGGTGAGCAAGGGCTACCAACCCGCCGAGGTCAAGGAATTCAAACGCGGCGACGAACTGCTGGCGCGATTCTTCTTCATCCAGGACCCCGACGGCTACAAGATAGAAATGCTGGAGCGGCACGGCCACTACCAGTAACCGCAGCCCGCCGCGACCTCACGGTCGCGGCGCCATCCCACCCACCGAAGAACGGAGACATCAATGAAGAAGACCGCGTCCTTGTTCCTGACCAGCATGGCTGCCGCAGCCGCGCTGATGATGGCCGGCGCCGTGCACGCGCAGGCACAGACCAATATCGAGAACCTGAAGCAGATGAAGGTCTCGGGCGTCGATCCGAGCATGCCGCCGGTGCCGCAAGGCGGTGCCAACGCGGCGGCGTTGCGCGAGAACTTGAAGCGCGTCAAGCTGCCGCCAGGCTTCAAGATCGACCTTTACGCGGTGGTGCCCGACGCACGCCATATGGCTGTGGCGCCGAGCACCAATATGCTGTTCGTGGGCACGCGCAAGAACACCGTCTGGGCCGTCACCAATCGCAACAGCGGCGACGTGGCCACCGAGGTCAAGCCCTTTGCACCATCAGCCAAATTCCACGTGCCCAACGGCGTGTGCTGGACCAAGGATGGTTTTCTGATCGTGGTCGAACACAACCGCGTGCTGAACTTCCCGGCCGCCGAGTTCTTCTACGAAGGCGGCGACGTGGCGGTGATCGAAACCGTGCCCCAGGGCAAGCTGATCCCGCCGGAAGAGGAGTCGTACAACCACCATGCGCGCACCTGCCGCATCGGGCCCGACGGCATGCTCTACATCACGCTGGGCCAGCCCTTCAACGTGCCGCCGCGCGAGAAGCTGGCGCTGTTCAACAAGGTCGGCATCGGCGGCATCGTGCGCATGAACGCCTTCGACGGCTCCAAGCGCGAGGTGTATGCCACCGGCATCCGCAATTCGGTGGGTCTGGAGTTCAACCCCAAGGACAGCACGCTCTGGTTCACCGACAACCAGACCGACGGCATGGGTGATCTGATTCCCGAAGGCGAGATCAACCGCGCCACCAAGGCCGGCCAGTTCTTCGGCTATCCGTGGCGCCAAGGCCACACGCGCATCACCGAGTTCGGCTACGACAAGGATCCGCTGCCGCCCAACATCACCGACCCGCAGGTCTACATGGATGCGCACGCGGCCGACCTGGGCCTGGCCTTCTATACGGGCAAGGCCTTCCCGGCCAAGTACCAGGGCGGCCTGTTCTCGGCCCAACATGGCTCCTGGAACCGGACCACGCCTATCGGTGCACGCATCATGTTCACCAGCCTGAAGGCCGACGGCACCGCCGACAAGACCGAGGTCTTTGCCGATGGCTGGCTCGACAGTGCCACCGGCCTGTACCGCGGCCGTCCGGTCGACGTGGCGATGATGAAGGACGGCTCGATGCTGATCAGCGACGACTTCGCAGGTGCGCTGTACCGCGTGACCTACTCGGCACCGTGAGCTGGCGGCCAGGATGGGCGTGGCTGCTGCTGATTGCAGCGGCGGCCGCGCCGGCCCTGGCTGCCGATGCTGTGGCAGGCCGGCAAAAGGCGCTGGCCTGTGCCGTCTGCCACGGGCCGCTGGGCCTGGCCGTGGCCCTGGACGCGCCTCACCTCGCGGGCCAGTCGGCGCAATACCTCGGCCTGCAGCTGCGGGCCTATCGCAGCGGTGCGCGACGGCACGAAGTCATGAGCCTGATCGCCAAACCGCTCAGCGACGCCGATATCGACGACCTCGTGGCCTGGTTTTCTTCGCTGCAAGTCACGGTGCAGCCCGTGCCCTGACCCACCAGGTCGGCCACAGTCCAACCACGCGGCAGGCTGTACCCTTACTGTCCTTCATTCGCTGCGTCAGCGTGGCGCATCGCTGCGTATCGCAAGTCGGAGGCCAGGCTGGGCATCTCGTTCTCGATGCTGCGGGCGTAGGCCAGCAATTCCTCCGCGTTCTGCGGTCCCTGCGGCGGCAGCCATTTGGCGCAGCCAATGCTGCACGATGCTCAACCATTGGCTAGCGACGGTGGTGGTCGGGCGTTGTGCGCGCGTGGCGACCAGCGTAGCGGCGCGGGTGTTGAACTCATTCGCCACGGGCCGGGCCCCGGGGCTCGCATTCAGCCCATGGATCCACCAATGCGCCAGGCGTGAAGCGGCCAGGGCGTTCATGGCGCAACCTTCAGGGTCGCGCAGACGCGGCGCTCCGGCGCCGGGGCGAAGCCCCGCGCGATCCACAGGGCGATCGCGGCAGCCCAACGTGCCCCGCGACGGGAGGTGACGATAGGCGGAACAAGAACCCGGATGTGCTGGTTGGACATGATGATGTGTACTTTCTTCGGCTCGGCAGGGCATGAGAGCCCTGCACAGACACATCCTAGGGTTTTCACCTAGACTGTGCCAATTGCGATTCCGAATCCGGGCATCACCGCGGCGAATGCCCACCACCACGCCATGAACCGAAACTCGACCAACTTTCGCACCCTCGATCTGAATCTGCTCAAGGTATTCGACGTCGTCATGGTCGAACGCAATGTCACGCGCGCCGCCGCGCGCCTGGCGATGACGCAGCCGGCAGTGAGCAACGCCTTGCGCCGGCTGCGCGAGGCCACGCACGAAGAACTGTTCGTACCCGGCCCGAACGGCGTGACGCCGACGGCGCACGCCCAGGCGCTGTGGCCGACCGTGCGCGCCTCGCTCGACCACTTGCAACAAGCCTTCGATCCGCAAGGCTTCGATCCGCGCACTGACGCGCGCACTTTCACGCTGGCCATGGCCGATGCGACGGCCGCCCTGTGCGTGCCGCTGTTGTTGAAGGCCCTGCAGGCGGTACAGGCCCGGGTCGATCTGCGTGTCGTGCCGCTGACCTCGCGCGACCCGCGCCCCATGCTCGAGCATGGTCAAGCCGACATTGCGCTGGGCTTCTTTCCTGACGTGCGTGCGGCCCTGCAGGCCGACGGTGACGCTGGCCTGCTACGCCTGGATGCGCTTTATGGCTGCGAGTACGCCTGCGTGATGCGCCAGGGCCACCACTTGGCGCAACCCGGCAGGCTCACGCTAGACGCCTATTGCGCCGCCGACCACCTGCGTGTCAGCTTCGCCGGGCGCCCGCGCGGTTATGTCGATGCCGTGCTGGCAGGCATGGGCCGTGAACGCCGCGTGATGATCACGGTCAGCAACTTCTTCACTGCCGGATCGGTGGTTCACCAGTCCGACCTGCTGACGGTATTGCCGCGCAGCTTCGTGCCGGCCACCGGCTTTGCCCCACAGCTGGCGCTGGCCGACTTGCCCTTCGAAGTGCCCGGCATCGAGGTCGGGCTGCTGTGGCATCGGCGCCACGAGCAGGACACGGCCCAGCGCTGGCTGCGCGATACCTTGCGGCGCGCGGGTACCGCGGTCGCAGAGATGACGCAGACGGCGCCGTATCGCCAGGCTTAGTACGTCGATCCGCCGCGCACATGCGAGCGCAGTTCGCGAGCCAGCTTCGGCTGCGCGTGTTGCCAGCGATCGGCCAGCGCGAGCATCTCGCGTGCGCTGCGCTGCCGCCCATAATCTTCCAGGGCGCTCCAGATCGCCCGACCGATGCGGGCCAGGCGATCGAGCACGACACCGCGCAGTGCGTCCAGGCGCTGCCACGGTACAGGGATGGCGGGCCGGTGGGTCTGAATGACTTGGCTTGGCATGCGGAATCTCCTTTGCAGACGCTTGAGCCCATGCGGCTCGATGCCTGCAGCCTAGGGTAAACACCAGGTATTGGACAATTGCGTCTGCGAATCGGCCTATCACCGGCGCGAATGACCAGGCCGCGCCGATCCCGTGCTACGCCCCGCATCGCGAGAGGCCGCTCGCGACTGCGGCCCGCCGCCCAAGCGCGCGGCAAATCGAGCGTGTGTCGCGGCATCCGTTGCACCATGATCACGTCGATGTCGAGTCCTAGCCCCGCATACGCTGCACTGGCCACGGAGGCCGCCGATGGGCGGCACCCGGACCTGGACCGCTATGACACGGTGCAACTCTTGAGCGCCTTCATCGACGACCAGCAGGGGGCCGTGGCGGCCGTGCAGGCCGCGGTTGCCGCCCTGGCGCAGGCCGTCGACGCGGCCTTGCCGCGCATCGCCGCAGGCGGGCGCTTGATCTACGTCGGCGCGGGCACCAGCGGCCGGCTCGGGGTGCTCGACAGCGTCGAACTCAACCCCACGTTCTCCTGGCCGCGCGAACGCGCCTGTGCCTTGATGGCCGGCGGCGACGCGGCAATGTACGCGGCGGTGGAGGGCGCCGAGGACGACGCTGCGCAGGGCAGCGCCGATCTGCGCCGACTGGCACCGACCGCGAACGACGTCGTGCTGCTGATCGCGGCCTCGGGGGCGACGCCCTATGTCATCGGTGCATTGCAGGCGGCGCGCGCCAGCGGCGCGCTGACGGTTGGTATGGCCAACAACCCCGATTCGCCGTTGGCACGGTTTGCCGAGATCGGCGTCACGATCGAGACCGGCGCCGAGGTCATCTCCGGCAGCACCCGGCTGAAGGCGGGAACCGCGCAGAAGATCGCCCTGAACTCGTTCTCGAGCGCCTTGATGGTGCGCTTGCACAAGGTCTACGGCAACCTGATGGTCGACCTGCGCGCCACCAACGCCAAGTTGCTGCGCCGCGCTCAGCGCCTGACGATGCAGGCCGCAGGCTGCAGTGCGATCGACGCCGAGCGCACCCTGGCAGCCTGCGACTACCGCGTCAAGGTCGCCATCGTGGCCCTGAAGCGTGGCATCGACACCCGCCGCGCCGAGCGCCTGCTACAGGACCATGGCGGCAGCGTGCACGGGGCGCTCGAGGCGCAGCAGTGACGCTCGACGCGGGCGGGCCCGGTATTCTGGGCACCTGCACGCATTGCCGATGATCAACCGTCCACACACTCTGCGCGCCCACCAGTTCGCCGGCCTCGGTGGCAGCGCGCCGCGCCTGATCGTGCTCGGCGCCGTGCATGGCAACGAGACCTGTGGCACCCGGGCCATTCAACGTGTCCTGGCCGATCTCGACGCCGGTGCGCTGTGCATCGAGCGTGGCCTGTTGACGCTGGTGCCGGTGGCCAACCCGCTGGCCTATGCCATGGGCCAGCGCTGTGGCCAGCGCAACCTGAACCGGCGCCTGCAGCCGACGCCGGAGCCCACCGCGTTCGAAGACCATGTGGCCAACCGGTTGTGCCCATGGCTCGCCGCACACGATGTCTTGCTCGACCTGCACTCATTCGCCAGCCCGGGCCGGCCGTTCGTGATGCGTGGCCCGGCCGACAACGGCGGCGCGCTCGAAGCCTTCGGACACGCCGCCGCCGAAGGCCGCCTGGCAGCCCATCTGGGCCCGACGCGCATCGTCGAGGGCTGGATGGCGGCCTACGCGCAGGGCGCGGCACGCCGCCGCGCGCTGGGCGAGACCGAAGACGCCGACCCCAGCTACGGTGTCGGTACCACCGAGTACATGCGCTCGTGCGGCGGCTACGGCGTCACGCTCGAATGCGGCCAGCACGACGACCCCGCCGCGCCGGAAGTCGGCTATCGCGCGATCCGGCAGGCGATAGCGCTGCTCGGCCTGGCCGACGCCACGCTCGCACCGCCGGCACCTGAATTCGAGCGTCTGCGGCTGACCGAGGTCGTCGACCGCCTGCACGAGGGCGACCGTTTTGTGCGCGAGTGGCGCAGTTTCGACGCCGTGCATGCCGGCGAGCCTGTCGGCGAGCGCGCCGATGGCAGTGCAGTGATCGCGCGCAGCAAGGGCCACATCGTGTTTCCCGACCCTGCGGCCATTGCCCGGCCACGAGTGGTTCTACTTCGCCCAGGCCATCGGGCCCGCAACCGAGTGAACGTCCTGCAGGGCCTGATCCTCACGCCCGACGGCTGGTTGCGCGGTTCGCTGATGCACGAGGACGGGCTTGATGTGGTGGTGCTGGACGCGCAACGGCGCGTGCGTCAGGTCGTCGTCGACGGGCAGGCCGACGTCGATGTCCTGGCCGGGCCTTGAGTTCAGCCCTGGTCGTCGATCTGCACGAGCTTGATGCGCGCCGACGATCCCGTCTTGATGCGCACCTGAACCCGGCGCACGCCGAAGTGCTTGGCAATCAGCGCGATCAGTGCGTCGTTGGCCTGGCCATCGACGGGCGGCGCCGCAATCTGCGCCCGCCACGTGCCGTCTTCTTGCAACATGAGCAACGACGACCGCGCGTTGGGCTTGACCTTGACTTGGAGGATCTTCAAGCGCCGTCGATGGAGCTGGTGCGCCCGGCTGGGATCGAACCAGCAACCCCTGGCTTCGGAGGCCAGTACTCTATCCATTGAGCTACGGGCGCGAGGGGGCGCATTCTATCAGCGGGCCCTTCGCAGGCCTTGCGCGGCGGTGCCGAGACACCGGCTCGACGCGAGGCCCGCCGCTATAATTTGCCGCTTTCGCGTGCCCACAGGCACGCTTTGTTTTGAGGATTCCATGAGCGACGCCGAACATGACTTGCCCCACGAGGGCCCGATCAAGACGCCCAAGCAACTGGTGTGGGCGATCGTCGCGTCGTTCGTGGTGCCGATCATCGCCATCATCCTGCTCGTCAACTATGTCGTTGCCGACAAGATGCCTGCCGCCGGCAGCAGCGGCCTGTCGGCCGAGGCGGTGGCCGAGCGCATCCAACCGGTGGGCCGCATCGAGATCAAGGATGTGAGCGACCCCAGCACGCAGAAGACCGGCGAGCAGGTCTATGCCGGCCAATGCGTGACCTGCCACGGCAGCGGGGTGATCGGCGCACCCAAGTTCGGCGACACCGTGGCCTGGGCCCCACGCCTGAAGACAGGCTACGAGGCCTTGCTGAGCTCGGCCCTGAAGGGCAAGGCCGCGATGCCAGCGCAGGGCGGCGGGGACTTCAGCGATCTCGAAGTCGCGCGCGCTGTGGTCTACATGGCCAATCAGGGCGGTGCCAAGTTCGAGCCACCCAAGGCCCCGCCGGCCGCCGCGACCACCGCGGCTGCTGCACCCAGCGCCCGCGGCGACGCCGGCTGCCGCCGCGCCGGCCGTTGCCGTTGCAGCAGCGCCTGCCGCGGCCAAGGCCGATGCGGCGCCCGCGCTCTACACCCAGACCTGCGCCGTGTGCCATGCCGCCGGCGTGGCCAACGCACCCAAGCTCGGCGACAAGGCCGCCTGGGCACCGCGCCTGGTGGTGGGCGTCGACGGTTTGACGGCCAGCGCCATCAAGGGCAAGGGTGCGATGCCGCCCAAGGGTGGCACAGGTGCCAGCGAGGCCGATATCAAGACTGTGGTCGCCTTCATGGTGGCCAGCGTCAAGTAGCCCGGCCCGGGGCAACGGCCGCTGACCGCGCCTGCTGCGGGCTGGTCACGAAGCCGAAGCGCCGCGGCATCGCGGCGTAGGCCAGGGGCTCGGGGGCCCAAAGACCGTTCTCGACGGCGCGCGCGGCCAGGTGCATGTCCTGGGTGTGCACCAGGCCGAAGCCGATGTCGGTGTCGATGAACAGGCGCCCGCCGTCGTCGAGCCAGGTGCTGCGCAACGCGGCGGGCAGCTCGTTGTGGCTGGTCAGGGCGAAGTCGGGCGCCGCCACGCGCCAGACGAACGGCGCGGCTTCGAGTTCGACGTAGACCCGCTGCGGGCCGTTCTGGAAGAACCAGGCCCCTTCGTCGTCGTGGGCGTAATTGCGGTGGATGAAGGCACGCAGCTTGTCGTGTTCGATGCGGCTGCCCTTGACGCGCGGAAAGGGGCCTGCGGCCTGCACGCGGTCGTCGCGCATGTACCAGTCGCCACGCGCGTCCAGCGCCAGCCAGCCGCGGCAGTCCGGCACATTGGGCCACTTCTTCAGTGCGGCTCTGACGATCTCGTCCACGATGGGCTCCCGCTTGCCTCAGGCATGGTGTCTCAGCCAACCCAGTACCGCTTGGGGCATGGCCAGCACATGCCCGGGCGGCGCGCCGGCCGCAAAGCCGACATGGCCACCATGCGCAGGTTGCCACAACGTGACGCGGTCGCCGACCTCGGATGGCGCGGGCAGGCTGGCGGCCGGGACGAACGGGTCGTTGCGCGCGTTGAGCACCAGTGCCGGGATGCGGATCGTGTGCAGCAGTGGCTTGGCCGAGGCGCGAGCCCAGTAGTCGTCGGCATCGACGAAACCGTGCAGCGGCGCGGTGAACACGTTGTCGAACTCGTACAGATCGCGGGCGTCGAGCAACCGCTGGCGGTCGAACAAGCCCGGGAACTGGGCCAGCTTGGCCAGCGCACGCGGCTTCATGGTGTGCAGGAACAGCCGCGTGTAGACCTGCCGGTTGAAGCCGTGGGCCAGCGCGTGGCCGCCGGCCGCGAGGTCAATTGGCGAACAGACCGCGGCCACAGCGCCGACACTGCGCGCGGCACCGGCACCCGCTTCTTCGGCCCAGCGCAGCAGGGCATTGCCACCCAGCGATACGCCCGCGGCCAGCAACGGCGCCGCGCTGCGTTCGCGCAGCCGCGCCAGGATCCAGCCGATCTCCTCGAAATCGCCGGAGTGGTAGGCCCGCGGCGCCAGATTCAGCTCGCCCGAGCAGCCGCGAAAGTGCGGCGCCGCGAACGGGAGTCCCGCCGCGCGGGCCGCCCAGGCGAAGGCCTGGATGTAGTGGCTGTCGGACGAGCCCTCCAGGCCATGGAAGACGCACCAACCAGGGCGCACCGGCGGCGCCGGCTTGAATGTCGATATCGATGAAGTCGCCATCGGGCGTGGCCCAGCGCTCGCTCACGAACTGCGGCCTCTGGCCGGTGTCGCGACGCGCGAAGCGCGCGGCCCAGATCGTCTGCAGGTGGCCCCCGGGCAGCCACACGGGGGCGCGGTAGGCCCGCATCCTCAGTGGATGGTGGTCGGCAGGTCGACGTTGTCGGGCAGTTCCAACGCCGACCCGGGGCTGGCGTGATGGGCCACCAGGCGCCAGCCCTGGGCCGTCTTCAGGTAGACGTTGGTGGCAATGACCCACGCCGTTTGGGCGCCGGATGTGGTCTGGATGTCGACGCGTTCGACCAGGTTGTGCACCGCGCAGCCGGCGCTCTCGACGCGCCTGAATTTCTCCGGGCGTACCGGGATCGCGCCGTTGGCGAAGATGGCCTCGAAGGTGGCGCGGATCGCCACCGGCCCGACCACCCGCGGGCCACCCGGGTGGACGCAAAAAATCTCGTCGTCGTCGGACCAGACCGCCATCAGGCGTTCGATGTCGGCCCGCTGCAGCGACTCGTAGAACTGCGCCTCGACATCGTCGACCGAAGCCATCAGCACCGCGGTCTGGGCCTTGGGGCGGGCCATGGCGGGGTCAGTGCCCTCCATGCGGGCGGACGCCGGCGGCCAACCGGTAGAGCGTGCCGCAGTAGGGGCACTTGCCGTGGCCGGCGCTGGCCACGTCGATGAACACTCGCGGGTGATTGCTCCACAGCGCCATCTTCGGGTTCGGACAGAAGACCACGCCCGGGCCGTGCAGGTCGGAGGCCGTGACGTCGATCGTGGCCGGTGCGGACAGGGGGTTGTTCATGGTGCGATGGGTTTTGAGTTAGACCCGGGTCAGCCACTCGGCGTACTTCGGGTTGCGGCCGTTGACGATGTCGAAGAAGGCGGCCTGGATTTTCTCGGTGATCGGCCCACGCGAACCGGCACCGAGTTCGATGCGGTCGAGTTCGCGGATCGGCGTGACCTCGGCCGCGGTGCCGGTGAAGAAGGCCTCGTCGCAGATATAGACCTCGTCGCGCGTGATGCGCTTTTCCACCAACTTGAGGCCCAGGTCCTGGCAGATCGCGAACACCGTGTTGCGCGTGATGCCGTTCAGGGCGCCGGCCGACAGGTCGGGCGTGTAGACGACGCCGCGCTTGACGACGAACAGGTTCTCGCCCGCGCCTTCGCTGACGAAGCCCGAGGCGTCGAGCAGCAGCGCCTCGTCGTAGCCCTCGTCGGTGACTTCCATGTTGGCCAGGATCGAATTGGTGTAGTTGCTCACCGCCTTGGCCTGCGTCATCGTGATGTTGACGTGGTGGCGCGTGTAGCTCGAGGTCTTGACCCGGATGCCGCGCTTCATGCCCTCCTCGCCGAGGTAAGCGCCCCAGGCCCAGGCCGCGATCATCAGGTGGATGCGGTTGCCCTTGGGCGAGACGCCCAGCTTTTCCGAGCCGATCCAGGTCAGCGGCCGGATATAGCAGCTCTCCAGGCGGTTGGCGCGCACCACCTCGCACTGCGCATCCATCACCTGCTGCATCGAAAACGGGATCTTCATGCGCAGGATCTTGGCGCTGTTGAACAGCCTCTCGGTGTGTTCGTGGAGCCGGAAGATGGCCGTTCCGCCCTTCGCGTTGTAAGCGCGTACTCCCTCGAAGGCGCCACAGCCGTAGTGCAGGGTATGGCTCAGCACATGGATCTTGGCGTCGCGCCATTCGACCAAGTGGCCGTCCATCCAGATCTTGCCGTCGCGATCGGACATCGACATCGCCATACTCCAAAGAGGTCTCGAGAGAGCTTGAATTCTATGCGTCGGCCCCGTGCCCGCCATCGCGTACGAGGCGCCAGGCGCGGCAGCGCCCGTGCGCAAACTCGATCTGCACTTCGGCGCCCGATGCATCGCGCCAGGCAAATGTCTCGGGGTCGTCGCTCAGCTTGCGGCCCAGGCTGCGCGTGAGCTTGATGACCTCGGTCAAGCGCATGCCCGGGTGCAGCTTGGCGTGCAGCATCACCGCGCTGGGCACCTGGCCCACGGGCGCCTCGGCGGCCAGGCGCAGCGTACGCAGCGCGCGGCTGAATTGCAGCAAGAGCCAGAACACGATGGCCGTGGCAGCCAACAGCACGCCCGGCCAGCCGTAGCTCCAATAGCCGACGGCAAGCGCCAACGCGGCCAGGCCCCAGCCGAATGCATCGCCTCTCATCACAGCGCGCGCAATACGTCGATGGCCTGCTCGACACGCTCGACCGGGTGGATCGTCAGGCCCTCGATGGCCTTCCTCGGCGCATTGGCCCTGGGCACCAGCGCCACGGAGAATCCCAGCTTGGCGGCCTCTTTCAGCCGCTCCTGCCCGCGCGGTGCCGGGCGTACCTCGCCGGCCAGGCCGACTTCGCCGAAGGCGAAGAAGCCGCGCGGCAAGGGCTTGCCGCGCAGGCTGCTCTGGATCGCCAGCATGACCGCCAGGTCGGCGGCCGGCTCGCTGATACGCACACCGCCCACGGCATTGACGAACACATCCTGGTCCATACAGGCCACGCCGGCATGGCGGTGCAGCACCGCCAGCAGCATGGCCAGGCGGTCACGGTCCAGGCCCACCGACAGGCGCCGCGGGCTCGGCCCGCCGCTGTCGACCAGGGCCTGGATCTCGACCAGCAAGGGCCGCGTGCCTTCGAGCGTGACCAGCACACACGAGCCCGGTACCGGCTCACCATGGGTGGACAGGAAGATCGCACTCGGATTGGCCACGCCCTTCAGGCCCTGCTCGGTCATGGCGAAGACGCCGATCTCGTTGACCGCGCCGAAGCGGTTCTTGATCGCGCGCACCAGTCGAAAGCTCGAATGCGTATCGCCTTCGAAATAGAGCACGGTATCGACGATGTGCTCGAGCACGCGCGGCCCGGCCAGCGTGCCGTCCTTCGTCACATGCCCGACCAGCACCATCGCCGTGCCGCGCGACTTGGCCGTGCGCGTGAGCTGGGCCGCGCATTCGCGCACCTGGGCCACCGAGCCCGGTGCCGAGGTGAGTTGCTCGGAGTACAGCGTCTGAATCGAGTCGATGACGCAAAAGTCCGGCGCCTCGGCCTCGATCGCGGCGAGGATCTTCTCCAGATGAATCTCGGCCAGCACGCGCACGCGCGAGCCCACCAGGCCCAAGCGTCTGGCGCGCAGCGCCACCTGCGCACCGCTCTCTTCGCCGGTGACGTACAGCGCCTTCATAGCCCCCGGCAGCGTGTCGACCGCCTGCAGCAGCAGCGTGCTCTTGCCGATGCCGGGGTCGCCGCCGATCAGCACCACGCCGCCTGGCACGATGCCGCCGCCGAGTGCGCGGTCGAGTTCGGTCTGACCGGTCGGGCAGCGCGCCACGTCGGCGGCGTCGATCTCGGCCAAGGTGGCCACCGCCGCCGTCTTGGCCAGGGGCGAGAAGCGGTGCCGCGTCGCGGCGGCCGATTCGGCCACGCTCTCCTCGAGGGTATTCCAGGCGTTGCAATGCGGGCACTTGCCCAGCCACTTCGGGTTCGTGCCGCCGCATTCGCGGCAGCTGTAGATCGTCTTCGTTTCCTTGGCCATGGCCGCATTGTCGCGGGCCGGGGCCGGCCTATTCGGCGAGCTTGGAACGCGCGGCCTTGACCTGCCCGCGCTGCGCCTTGCCTTCCAGGCGGCGCAACTTGGAGCCGTAGGTCGGCTTGGTCGCCTTGCGCTTGCGTGGCGGCGTGGCCACGGCCTGGACCATGGCGTTCAGGCGCGCCAGCGCGTCGGCGCGGTTCATCTCCAGGCTGCGGTGTTCCTGCGCCTTGATCACCACCACGCCTTCCAGCGTGATGCGTGAGTCGGCCAACGCCAGCAAGCGCGTTTTCACGGCTTCGGGCAGTGACGACGCGTGAATGTCGAAGCGCAAATGCACCGCGTTCGACACCTTGTTCACGTTCTGCCCGCCCGCGCCCTGGGCCCGGATCGAGCTCAGCTGGACCTCCTGCGGGTCGACAGTCAACGGCGCGGCCATCACCGCCGCGGCGTGTTCATAGCGTGGGCGGTCCATGGTGCAGCTTCTGCACCACGTACAGCAACACCAGTGCGCCGACCGCCGAGCCGATCCAGCCTGCAGACTGGTGCAGGTCATAGACGCCGATCAGCTGCCCCACGAATCCCGCGCCCAGGGCGCCGACGATACCCAGCAGACAGGTCATGGTCCGGCCCATGCTCTGCGTACCCGGCATGACGAAACGCGCGACCACGCCGACGACGAAGCCGATGAGCACTGTCCATAGCAGGTCGAGCATGCAAGTCTCCCGGTCCGGCGTGATCGATGATAGGCCGCGCCGTCCCGGCGTCGATCGAAACCCGTCATGACTCTGTGTCAAGGCGCGTCGGTACCCGCGGCGCAAGGGCGCACATCAATTCGTAGCCGATGGTGCCCGCGGCATGTGCGACCTCGTCGATCGGCAACCGGCTAGGGCCTGGCCCGCGTCCCCACAAGGTCACCGGGCTGCCGATGTCGGCGGCCGGCGTGGGCGTCAGGTCGACCGTCAGCATGTCCATGCTGACGCGGCCCAACGTGCGCGTGCGCACGCCGTCGACCAGCACCGGCGTGCCCGTGGCGCAGTGGCGCGGATAGCCGTCGGCATAACCACAGGCGACGATACCGATGCGCATTGCCGCGGCGGCGGTAAAGCTGCTGCCGTAGCCGACCGTATCTCCGGGCCGCAGCACCTGCGTCGCGATCAGTCGCGAGCGCAGCGTCATCGTCGGCTGCAGGTCCCAATGGGCGATGTCGTGCGCCGGGAAGTCCGGCGCGCTGCCGTAGGTCAGGATGCCGGCCCGCACCCAATCGCTGCGCAGACGATGGCGCAGGATCGCGGCGCTGTTGGACAAGGAGCGCTCGCCCGGCAAATCGGCCGTGGCGGCCTCGAAGGCGGCCACCTGGTCGGCAACGCCGCGCTCGCCGTCGGCGTCGGCAAAGTGTGTCATCAACGACACCTCGTCGACCTGCGGCAAGGCGTTCAGGCGCGCCCAGGCCGGGCGCAAGGCGGCCGGCGTTAGGCCCAGCCGGTTCATGCCCGTGTTCAGCTTCAGGAATACGCGCTGCGCCTGTTGGGTCTTGTGCGCGGCCAGCCAGTCGATCTGCGCGGCGCAATGCACGACATGCCACAGGTCAAGGCGCGAACACCACTCCAGGTCGCGGGCCTCGAATACACCTTCGAGCAGCAGGACCGGACCCCGCCAGCCGCAGGCCCGAATGCGCTCGGCCTCGGCCAGGTCGAGCAGCGCAAACCCGTCGGCGCCGCGCAGGCCGTCGAACGCCCGTTCGATGCCATGGCCATAGGCGTTGGCCTTGACCACGGCCCAGATCTTGGCGTCGGGTGCGGCGGCCCGGGCGCGTGCCAGGTTGTGCGCCAACGCATCGCGGTGGATCAGGGCTTCGATCGGGCGCGGCATGGCGGCATTCTGCCCGCTCGATGGCCGCCACGATGCTGCATGCTATAACCCGGCGCCCACCCAGAGGCAAGCTCCGGAGACAGCCCTTTGCGCCGCGCATGAAACGAGGCTTTTACACGATCATGGCCGCGCAGTTCTTCAGCTCGCTGGCCGACAACGCCTTGTTCGTCGCCGCCGTCGAGTTGTTGCGCGGCAATGGTGCGGCCGAGTGGCAGCGCGCCGCGCTGGTGCCGATGTTCGCCTTGTTCTACGTCGTCCTCGCGCCCTTCGTCGGCGCCTTCGCCGATGCGCTGCCCAAGGGCCGTGTGATGTTCGTCTCCAACAGCATCAAGGTCGTCGGCTGTCTGATGATGCTGTTCGGCACCCATCCGCTGCTGTCGTATGCCATCGTCGGCCTGGGCGCCGCGGCCTACTCGCCGGCCAAGTACGGCATCCTCACCGAGCTGTTGCCGCCCTCGCAACTGGTCAAGGCCAATGGCTGGATCGAAGGCCTGACCATCGGCTCCATCATCCTGGGCGTGCTGCTCGGTGGCCAGTTGATCGGCTCCCGTGTGGCCCCGCTGCTGCTGGGCTTCGATCTGCCGCTGATCGACACCGGCATCGATACCGGCCCCGAGGCGGCGATTGCCGCGCTGGTTTCGCTGTACGTGATCGCCGCACTGTTCAACCTGCGCATCCCGCGCACCGAGGCGCCCTTGCAACCGATCCTGCAAGGCCCGCTGGCGCTGGTGCGCGACTTTTCGCAGTGCAATGCGCGGCTGTGGTCCGACAAGCTGGGCCAGATCTCGCTGGCCACGACCACCTTGTTCTGGGGTGCGGGCGGCAATCTGCGCTACATCGTGCTGGCCTGGGCGTCGGTGGCGCTGGGCTACGGCACCACGCAAGCGTCGAGCCTGGTCGGCGTGGTGGCCATCGGCACCGCGGCCGGCGCCATCCTGGCGTCGGTGGCGATGAAACTCGATCGCGCCACGGGTGTCATTCCCCTGGGTACGGCGATGGGCTTGCTGATCATCGGCATGAACTTCATCACCAACGTCTGGCTGGCCGCACCGTTCCTGATCATGCTCGGCGCCGTCGGTGGTTATCTGGTGGTGCCGATGAATGCCCTGCTGCAGCACCGTGGCCACAACCTGATGGGGGCCGGCCGTTCGATCGCCGTGCAGAATTTCAATGAACAGGCCTGTGTGCTCGGTCTGGGCGCGTTTTACACCGCGATGACGAAATTCGGCGTCTCGGCCTTCGGCACCATCACGATGTTCGGTCTGGTCGTCGCCGGCACGATGGAGCTGATCCGGCGTTGGCACCGCGACAACACGATCCGCCACCGTGACGAGGTCGAACGCCTGCTGGCCATCGCCCGATCGGACCCGCATTGACGGTGCCGCGCGCGATCTCGCCGTGGCCGGCACTGGCACTGGTCTTCAACGCCTTTGTGTGGGGTGTTTCGTGGTGGCCGTTTCGCCGACTCGAGGCCGCCGGCTTGCATCCGCTGTGGGCCACGGTGTTGATCTATGTCGCAGCCGTGACCGTGATTTCGCTGTCCCGGCCTGCCGCCTGGCGCGAACTGGCTACGCACCCGATGCTCTGGCTATTGATGCTCGCCTCGGGCACGACCAATGCGGCGTTCAACTGGGCGGTCACGATCGGCGATGTGGTGCGCGTCGTGCTGCTGTTCTATCTGATGCCGCTGTGGGCCGTGTTGCTGGCGCGGCTGCTGCTGAACGAGCGGCTGACGGGCGGAGCCTTGTTGCGGGTGGCGTTGGCGCTGTGCGGTGCCCTGTTGATCCTGTGGCCGCCGGGGGGTGGATGGCCGCTGCCGCGCAGTCTGCCCGAGGCCCTGGGCCTGCTCGGCGGCTTTGCCTTCGCGCTCAACAACGTGATGTTGAAGCGCGAAGCGGCACGCTCCGAAGGCGCACGCGCGCTGGCCATGTTTGTCGGCGGCGCCATGGTCGCGGGCACGCTCGCCGTCCTGCTCACGCCGGGGGGCACGGTGCTGCCGCTGCCGCCACTGGCGCCCGGCTGGATCGGCGGCACCTTGGCGCTGGCCGCTGCCTTTCTGGCCTGCAATCTGGCCTTGCAGTTCGGCGCCTCGCGGCTGCCGGCTCAAGCCACGGCAGTCATCATGCTGACGGAAGTGCTGTTTGCCAGCGGCTCGGCATTGGCGCTCGGCGCCGGCACGCTCACCGCACCAATGGCCGGCGGCGGCACGGCCATCGTGCTCGCGGCGCTGCTGGCGGCGCGCCAGCATGCCCGCGGGCCGCACCAGCTTGCCTGAGCGCCACCCGCCGGTGGCGGGGGTGGCTTACTTGGGGTCCTTGGTCGGCGGCACGGCGACGGCTCAGTGAGCCTGGGCGGCTGTTGCCAAAACCGCTGTCGACCGTGGCCGACAGGCGCAGGCCGAGCTTGCGCAGGCAGCGCCGCATCGCTTCGTCGTTGAGCGGCTTGGCCAGGTAGGCATCGCAGCCGGCGAAGCTGCCGCGTGTGCGGTCGGTCGCCTTGGCCAAGGCCGTCACCATGACCACCAAGGGCGGCGCCGCCTTGCTCGCCTGCCGCGCGGGGTTCTTGATCCGCTGGCACAGGGCCAGGCCGTCGAGCACGCTCGCCGGGCCCAGATCGACATCCAGGAAGACCACGTCGTAGCGCTGCAGCGCCAGCAGCTCGAGCGCTCGCTCGCTGGTGGTGGCCGTATCGGTGCGCAGGCCCAGGGCCTGCAGTTGGCGCTCGAGGAAGCGCAGGGCGATTTCACTGTCGTCGACCAGCAGGGCCGCGGTCGGTGCGCTGGTGTCGCCGGCGCGTCCGGCGCCGCGGCCCGTCGTGCGGCCGGCGGCGGGTGCGCCGGTGGCCGGCGCACGCCCCTGCGTCTCACGCAGGGCGACCGCGGCGTCGATCTCGCGGATCACTTGCAGCGGATCGATCGGCCGCATCATCCAGGCCAGCGCGCCGTCGGGGGCCAGCGAGCCGATGAACACGGTGTCGGCCACGCGGTCGGCGCCGAGCACGGTATCGACGGTGCCGGTATGGTCGGCGTCGGCGACCAGGTAGTCGGCCGTGGCGATGCCGGTGGCTTCCTCGTAGCCCGGCCCGCGCGCACTCGACAAGCGCAGGTAGGACACCAACGCGCTGCGTTCGAAGGCACCGAAACCGAGCAATGCCACCCGTTGCGCCTTGGGCGCTTTCACCGACTTCATGTCACCACGACCCTGTTCACTGCGCGCATGTTCCCCGCGCGACGAGCCGGCGTCAACGTGAGAAGGCCCCTAGAACGGCAACCATTCCGGCAAGACGCTACGATGCGTGACCGACTGTGCAGGGCACCCATGCCGACCATCCCCATCGTTTAGTAGCCCACCGAGAAACACCCATCATGTCCCAGCTCTCGCTGTATGACTTCTCCAGCGTCTCGATCAACGGCAAGAAGGCCGATTTCGCTGCCCAGCGCGGCAAGGTTTTTCTGCTTGTCAATACCGCCAGCGCATGTGGCTTCACCCCGCAATTCAGGGGCCTGGAACAGCTTTGGAAGGACTACGCCGGGCGGGGCCTGGTGGTGGTGGGCTTCCCGAGCAACCAGTTCGGTGCCCAGGACCCCGGTAGCAACGACGAAATCGCCTCGTTCTGCGAGGTCAATTATGGGGTCAGCTTCCCGATGATGGCCAAGGTCGATGTCAACGGCAGCGGCGCCGAGCCGCTGTGGCAGTGGCTCAAGGGCGAGGCGCCCGGGTTGTTGGGCAGCCAGGCGATCAAGTGGAACTTCACCAAGTTCCTGGTCGGCCGCGACGGCCAGGTCATCAAGCGCTATGCGCCGAACGACGAGCCCGAGAGCCTGCGCCGCGACATCGAAGCCGCGCTGCGCTGCGGCGAATGCCTCCTGAGAGATCACCGCATGTTCCAGCACCTCGAGCCCTACGCCGGCGACCCTATCCTCAGCCTCAACGAGGCTTTCCATGCCGACCCGCGGCCGCACAAGGTCAACCTGTCGATCGGCATCTACTTCGACGACGACGGCCGCATCCCGGTGCTCGGCTGCGTGCACGAGGCCGAGGCGCAGATGCTGGCCGCCGCCGGGCCCAAGCCGTATCTGCCGATCGAGGGCGAAGCCGCCATGCGCAGCGCGGTGCAGGGGCTGCTGTTCGGCGCCGGCCACGAGGCACTCACCAGCGGGCGCATCGCCACGCTGCAGACCATAGGCTCGTCGGGCGGCCTGAAGGTCGGCGCGGACTTCATCAAACGCTGGCTGCCCGGCAGTGGCGTCTGGGTCAGCGACCCGAGCTGGGACAACCACCGCTCGATGTTCGAGGGCGCCGGCCTCGCGGTCCACACCTACCCCTACTACGACGCCAACACCGGCGGCCTGAAGTTCGAAGCCATGCTGGCCGCGTTGCGCAAGCTGCCGGCCGGCAGCGTGGTGCTGCTGCACGCCTGCTGCCACAACCCGACCGGGGTCGACCTCACGCACGCGCAGTGGCAGCAACTGCTGCCGGTGCTGCGCGAGCGCGAGTTGCTGCCCTACCTGGACATCGCCTACCAGGGCTACGGCGACGGCATCGAGGAAGACGCCTTCGCGATCCGGCTGCTGGGCTCGTCGGGGCTGAGCTTCTTCGTCGCCAACTCCTTTTCCAAGAGCATGAGCGTGTACGGCGAGCGGGCCGGCGCGCTGAGCGTGGTCTGCGCCAGCCGCGCCGAGGCCGAACTCGTGCTCGGCCAGCTGAAGGCCACGGTGCGGCGCAACTACTCGAGCCCGGCGATCCATGCCGCGGGCATCGTCAGCCGCGTGCTCGGCGACCCGGCGCTGCGCGCGTCGTGGCAGGCCGACGTGGCGGCGATGCGCGAACGCATCCTGGCCATGCGCCGGCGCCTGCACGGCGTGCTCGCCGCCAAGCTGCCGGGCCGCGACTTCGGCTACTTCCTCAGCCAGCGCGGCATGTTCAGCTACACCGGCCTCTCAGCCGCGCAGGTCGATCGCCTGCGCGAAGAGCACGCGGTGTACCTGGTGCGCTCGGGGCGCATATGCGTGGCCGGGTTGAACACCAAGAACGTCGAGCCGGTGGCGGTGGCGATGGCGGCGGTGCTGGGCTGAGCTGCAGGCGTGGCATGCAAAGCAGCATGCGGCGGCGATCGGCCCTTAAGGCGCCTGCAAGCGTTGCAGCAATTCCAGCGTCGGGTAACCGTCTGCGGCCACACCCAGGCTGCGTTGGTAACGTCGCAGCGCGCCACGCGTCGCGGGCCCCAGCATGCCGTCGAGCGCGCCGCTGTGAAAGCCGCGCTCGCTCAGGGCCGTCTGCAGCGCAAGCACGTCACTGCGCGTGAACGGCGGCAGGTCACGCGGCCAGAGCGCCTGCACGCCGGCGCCGCCATTCAGGCGTTGCCCAAGCAGGCTGACCGCCAGTCCGTAACTGGTCGAGTTGTTGTAGCGCAGGAGGGCGCGAAAGTTCGGCCCGACCAGGAAGGCTGGCCCACGAGCCCCTGCGGGCAGCAAGATCGCACCGTCGGCAAACTCCGCCAGCGGCGCGCCGTCCACAGCTCGAACGCCTTCGGCGGCCCACTCTGCGCTGGGCCGCCGCACTGCAGCGTCGGCGCGCCCGTAGTCGAAGCCCGGTGGCAGCTGAACTTCGGCCCCCCACGGCTGGTCGGTACGCCATCCCGAGCGCGAGAGGAGGTTTGCAGTCGAGGCCATGACATCGGCCGGGCTGTCCCAGATGTCGCGCCGGCCATCGCCATCAGCATCGACTGCATAGGTCTGATAGCTCGTCGGCAGAAACTGGGTTTGACCCATCGCACCGGCCCAGGAACCGAGCATCCGTGCGCGCTCGATATCGCCGCTTTGCAGGATCTGCAAGGCTGCGAGCAGCTGGCCGCGTGCCCAAGCCCCACGGCGGCCCTCGAAGCCCAGCGTCGCCAGCGCGTCGATCGTCGGGATGTTGCCGTAGTTGTCGCCGTAGTTGCTCTCGATACCCCAGATCGCCACCAGGATCGCGGCGGGCACGCCGAAGCGAGTGGCTGCGGCGTCAGCAGCATCGTGCACCTCCACCAACTTGGCTTGGCCCCGCGCGATGCGTCGTGGCGTCACGGTGCTGTCGAGGTAATCCCAGATCGTGCGTACGAACTCAGGCTGGGCTCGATCCAGTTCGACCACGCGCGGCAGGTAATGCACATCGTCGAATGCGACGCGCAGCGTCGCCTCTTCGATGCCCGCCGCCTGCGCGCCCGTGCGGAAATCCGCGACCCAGCGCGCGAATTCCAGTTCAAGGGCGGCATCGCCGATCGCTGTTGGCGTCGGACCGGCGTCGACAGGCGCGGAAGGCGTTGGCGGCGCTGGTGTCAAGGGCGCAGAGGCGCAGCCTGCCAGGGCGGCGACCGTCAGCGTCGCCCGGGCGAGCCAGAGGCGCGACCATAGCGCAAACGAAGGTTCGGCCATCCGCTTGATTCTCGCCTGCCGCGCGCGGCGCCACCAGAGGCTCGGATCCGGTACAGGCCCAGACGGATCGTCTCGTCCAGAGCGGGTGGCGGGGATCGAAGAGTATGCGAGGACCGGGCCTCGACGATTGGCGGCAAGAACGACAGCCGCCAAGTCGGGGATGTCCGCAGCGGCGGCGCTCGCCGCCGGGATCAGGCCAGCAGCAATCGTGCGCCCTCGAGCCCGAAACGCGCGAGCCCGCTCACCAACAGTGCCACCGCCACCGACAGCGACACCGAGAACAGCGCTTCGCGTCGTCCGATCGTCTTGAGCATCACGGCGAAAGTCGAAATGCAGGGTACGTAGAAAGTGAGGAACAGCAGGAACGTCATGATCTGCACCCGGTCGAGGTACTGGCCCACTTCGAAGCTGCCGATGGCCTGGTAGATCATCAGCAGCGACAACTCCTTGCGCAGCACCCCGAACAGGATGGGCATGCCGAGCACGACGGGCAGCCCGAGCCACCAGTGGGTGATCGGCGCAAGCAGCGCATTGATGGTCTGGTCGGCACCCACATGCGCCAGCAGGGCCAGCACCACGCTACCGCCGACCAGCAGCGGGGTGACGATGGTCAGGATGTCGCGCGTGCGTTCCCACGTCTCGCGCAGCAAGGGCAGCCATTGCGGCAGCGCGTAAGGTGGAATCTCCTGCACCTGGCCCGGGCCGCCGCGTGGGTAGCGCCGCCGCAAGACCTGGCCGAGCACGGCGATGATCGCCATCGTCAGGAGAAAGATCGCCACCACGCCCAGCCCGCCGAGGAACTTGCCGGCCAGGGCCAGAATGATCGCCGAGCGTGCCGAGCAAGGCACGAAAGTCACCAGCAGCGAAGCCATGACGCGCTCGCGGCCGGTCGTCGTAGTACCGATCGCCGAGATTGCCGGCACGTTGCACCCCAGGCCGAGCAGGAACGGCACCGCCACGCCGCCGTGCAGGCCGATGCGGTGAAACATGCGGTCGACCGCGAAGGCGATGCGCGCCATGACGCCCACCTCTTCCAGCGCCACCAGCAGCAGCACCAGCGGCAGCATGTACGGCACCACGATGCCGACCAGTCCGATCAGGCCGTCGACCACTGCCCGAGCGACGACACCCGCCGTGGACACCGGCTGCCAGCCGGCGGCCCAGGCCACCAGGCGCGCCGACGTCTCGCTGTCGATCCACTGGCTGACGTAGAACACGACGAAGAGGACCGTCGCGAACACGCCGATGCTGCCGACGAAGCCCCAGCGCGGGCTCAGGAACAATTCGTCGAGCCAGTAGCGCCAGCCGCGGCCTTCGCGCGGCGCGCCGAATCGGGTGGCGGCCTCGAACAACGTGGCCGCACGGTGGTGGCGGTCGGCGTGCAGTTCGTCGCCCAGCGCGCGCGGCAGCGCCCGGTCGGCGCTGGCGAGCAGGCGCTGAATTTCGGGCCAATGGCCGGGAAAGTGCTGCCGCATCTCGTCGAGAAAATACGGATCGCACTCGGCGATCTGCGTCACCAGCAATTGCGGCGGCACGCGGAAGGCCTGCTCGATCTCCGGCGCGCCCAGCAACGCAGCGAGCGGCTCGAGCGCAGCCGCGATGTGTGCGCTCGGCGCTTGCGCATGCGGGCGCACACCGTCGCGCACGGTCTGCACCGCGGCGCGGAACAGCTCGGCAATGCCATGCCCCATGATCGCGGCCGTGGGCACGACGGGCACACCCAGCAGCGCGCTCAAGGCGCCGGCATTGACGTAGATGCCGCGCTCGCCGGCTTCGTCCATCTTGTTGAGTGCGATCACCAGCGGCCGGCCGAATTTCACCAGTTTCAAGGTCAGCTCGAGATGGTGTTCGAGCGACGTTGCGTCGAGGACCTGCACGATGACGTCGGGTGGCGCGAAGGGTGCCGGCGGGCCGTCGGGCTCGTGCAGCGAAACGGGCGGACGTTCGTCGCCCCACAACAGGTACTTCAGTGCGGCGCGGTCCTGTGATTCGAGATGGTGCGGCGAGCGGATGCTCGGCAGATCGATCACGCGCGCTTCGTCCAGGCCGATCTGCACGGCGCATTCGTTGTAGGCGAGGTGCGTGCCCGCCAGAGCGCCGCTGTGCACCGACGTGCTCGCCACGGCGGCGAAGAACGTGCTCTTGCCGCTGTTGGGCAGGCCCACGAGTGCGATGCGCAGACGCCGCTTGCCGCGGTACAGCGGCTCGTGCAGGCGAATCGTGGCGGTGTGTACAGGCGCGGGTTTCATCGGCAGCGTGGCTGCGGTATCAGCTCCGAAATGCGAGTCTCAGCGGTGCCCGACAGGCAACAACAGCCTCGCGTTCGGCACCAGGCGCGACTCAAATGCAGCGCCCGCCGTCGACTTCCATGCACACCCCGGTGATCATCGAGGCCTCGTCGCTGCACAGGAAGCAGGCCGCGTTGCCCAGGTCTTCGGGTGTCGAGAAGCGGCCGAGCGGGATCGTGGCCAGGAACTTGGCGCGCATCTCGGGCGTGTCTTCGCCCATGAAGGTGGCCAGGAGCGGCGTCTCGCCGGCGACCGGGTTCAAGGCGTTGACGCGGATCCCGAACGGCGCCAGCTCGACCGCGCTGGCGCGCGTCGCGGTGATGACCCAGCCCTTGCTGGCGTTGTACCAGGCCAGCCGCGGCCGCGGGCTGACCCCCGCCGTGCTGGCCATGTTCAGCACCACGCCGCCGCCTTTGCCATGGTTCTGCGCCTTGAAGCGCGGCACCACCTCGCGCAGGGCGAGGTAGATGGCCTTCATGTTGACCGCGAACAGGCGGTCGAACTGCTCTTCGGGCAAGGCCTCGAGCGGCTGCGGCAAGTGGCCGATGCCGGCGTTGTTGACCAGGATGTCGAGCCGCCCGAAATGCACTTCGGCGGCACCCACCATTGCGCGCACGTCGGCGGCGTCGCTGACGTCGACGCGCATCGCGCGCGCGGCCGCGCCGACGCTGGTGGCCACCTCGTTCGCGCCTTCCAGGTTCAGATCGGCCACCAGCACTTGCGCACCTTCGGCGACGAATTTTCTGACGATGCCCGCGCCGAAGCCCGAGCCGCCGCCGGTGACGATCGCCACCTTGCCGTTCAGTCTCATGCCTTGACTCCTCAACCGTGGTGGATGGCCACCGTCTTCAGCGTCGAAAAACCGTACAGCGCCTCGAAGCCCTTTTCGCGGCCGTGGCCGGACGACTTGACGCCGCCGAAGGGCAGCTCGACGCCGCCGCCGGCGCCGTAGTTGTTGACGAAGACCTGGCCGCACTTCAGCGCCCGTGCGGCGCGCAGCGCGCGGCCGCCGTCGCGCGTCCATACGCCCGCCACGAGGCCATAGGTCGTGCCGTTGGCGATGGTTATCGCATCTACCTCGTCGTCGAACGGGATCACCACCTGCACCGGGCCGAAGATCTCTTCCTGCGCCAGCCGGTGCGCGTCGCCGACCGGCGCGAGCAGGGTTGGGTGCACATAAAAACCGCCGGCGGGCAACTTGTTGTCGAGCGGGGCCTGCGCCGCCACGGCCAGCCCGCTGTTGCGCGCGAGGCCGAGGTAACGCTCGACGACATCGCGCTGCCGCGCCGAGATCAGCGGGCCCACATCCAGATCGTCGAGCGCCGGGCCCACGCGCAGGCTGCGGTATCGCTCGGCCATGCGCTGCACCACCTCGTCCAGCCGCGAGCACTCGACCAGGATGCGTGACCCCGCGGAGCAGGTCTGGCCGGCGTTCTGGATCCCGGCGTTGACCAGGAAGGGCAGGGCCGCGTCGAGGTCGGCGTCGGCAAAGACCAGCTGCGGGCTCTTGCCGCCGAGTTCCAACGTCACGGGAATCGTGTTCAACGCCGCCGCGGCCTGCACCAGGCGCCCGACCGCCACCGAGCCGGTGAAGGAAATATGCGCGACGCCCGGGTGCGCGCTGAGCGCCGCGCCGGCTTCTTCGCCCAGCCCCGGCACCACGTTCAGCGCGCCGGCCGGCAGCCCGGCGTCGGCCGCCAGCCTGGCGAAGGCCAGCGCCGTCAGGCAGGCCTCCTCGGCCGGCTTCAACACACAGGCATTGCCCATCGCCAGCGCGGCGCCGACGCTGCGGCCGATGATTTGCATCGGGTAGTTCCAGGGCACGATGTGGCCGGTCACGCCATGCGGCTCGCGCAGCGTCAGGGCGGTGAAGCCGGTGGCGAAGGGAATCGTCTCGCCCATCACCTTGTCGGCGGCGCCGGCGTAGAACTCGAGGTAGCGCGCCAGCGCCAGTGCGTCGGCCCTGGCCTGCTTCAAGGGTTTGCCGACATCGAGCGCTTCGAGCCGGGCCAGGTCGTCGGCGGCGGCGAGCACGCGCCGCGACAGGCGCATCAGCGCGCGGCCGCGCTCGGTGGCGGTGAGCCGGCCCCATTCACCGTCGAGCGCGGCCTGTGCCGCGACCACCGCGGCGTCGATATCGGCGGCGTTGCCGCGGGCGATGCGGGCCAGCAGGCTGCCGTCCGACGGGTTCGCCAGCGGCAGCGTCTCGCGCGTCGCGCCGTCGCGCCAATGGCCGCCGATGAAGACATGGTTGCTGGCACCGAGAATGGGCAGAGTTTGCATGGCCAAAAGCGTGTTCGACGATGGCAATGCAGGATACTCCGCCGCCACCATGTTGCTGTTCCTGCTTCGGCGCGTCGCCACCTTCGCCGCCACGCTGATCGTGGCCTCGCTGGTGGTGTTTGCGCTGCTCGAAATCCTGCCCGGCAGCCCGGCGCAGGTCATGCTCGGCGACACCGCCACGCCGGAGTCGATCGCCGCACTCGAAGCCCGGCTCGGGCTGGACCGGCCGGCCTGGGCGCGTTATGCGTCCTGGGCCGGTGGCCTGCTGCGCGGCGACAGCGCGGCGAGCTACGCCTACGACACCCCCACCTTCGATTTGATCGTCGAGCGCCTGCAAGTCAGCCTGCCGCTGGCTTTGCTGGCCATGGTCTTGACGGTGGTGGTCGCGCTCGCGCTCGGCGTCTATGCCGCTTCGCGCCACAACCGCGCCGGCGATGTCGGCGTGATGGCGCTGTCGCAACTCGGGGTCGCGCTGCCCAGCTTCTGGCTCGCGATCCTGCTGATCCTGTTCTTCGCGGTGCAACTGCATTGGGTCAGTGCCGGCGGCTTTCCGGGCTGGAGTGGCGACGAAGGGGGCATTTGGCCGGGGCTCAAGGCGCTGTTCCTGCCGGCGCTGTCGCTGGCCGCGGTGCAGGCCGCGATCCTGGCCCGCGTCACGCGCTCGGCAGTCTTGGAAGCGATGCGCGAAGACTATGTGCGCACGGCACGCGCCAAGGGCCTCTCGCGCCGCGCCGTGCTCTGGCGCCATGTGCTGCGCAACGCGATGATCCCGGTGGTGACCATCATGGGCCTGCAGTTCGCCAACCTGATCACCGGCGCCATCGTGGTCGAGAACGTATTCGTGCTGCCGGGCATAGGCCGGCTGGTGTTCCAGGCCATCAACAACCGCGATCTGGTGCTGGTGCGCGACGTGGTGATGCTGCTGGCCGCCGTGGTGGTGGTGATCAACTTCGTGGTCGACGTGCTGTATGCGCTGATCGATCCGCGGCTGCGGGTGGCCGGCGATGTCTAGCCGCGCAATCGCGTCATCCGAGCTTCGTCGTCGGCGCCGCACTGGTTGCACTGCTGCTGCTCGCGGCCGTGCTGTCCTGCTCTGGCAACCCTGGCCGCCGTCCGAGATCGACATCCCGCACAAGCTGGCCGCGCCATCCGCCGTGCATTGGCTGGGCACCGACAGCCTGGGCCGCGACATCGCCTCGCAGCTGCTCGTCGGCAGCCAGAACTCCATCGTCGTCGGCGTCATCGCGGTCGGCATCGGCCTGGGCCTCGGTGTGGCGCTCGGCTGCCTGGCCGCCGCGCGGCGCGGCTGGGTCGAAGAGCTGGTGATGCGCGCCAGCGACCTCGCCTTCGCCTTCCCGGCGCTGCTGTCGGCGATCATGCTGAGCGCCCTCTACGGCCCGGGCCTGGCCACCAGCATCGTCGCCATCGGCCTCTTCAACATTCCGGTCTTCGCCCGCCTCACGCGCGCCAGCGCACGCAGCGTCTGGACGCGCGACTACGTGCTCGCCGCGCGTGCGGCCGGCAAGGGTGGCTGGCGCATCACCAGCGACCATGTGCTGCCCAACATTGCCAACGTGCTGATCGTGCAGGCCACGATCCAGTTCGCCCTGGCCATCCTGGCCGAGGCCGCGCTGAGTTACCTGGGACTGGGCACGCAGCCGCCGCAGCCGAGCTGGGGCCGCATGTTGAACGAAGCGCAGACCATGCTCTTCGAGGCTCCGCTGCTGGCCGTCTACCCCGGTGTTGCGATCGCGCTCGCGGTGCTTGGGCTGAACCTGATGGGCGACGGGCTGCGCGACCTGCTCGATCCCAGACTCTCCAGAAAAAGGTGAAACAACGATGAAGACCTTGCAAGTCGATTTCGTCTCTGACGTGGCCTGCCCGTGGTGTGCAGTGGGCCTGGCCTCGTTCGAACGCGCGCTCGAAGATGTGGCCGAAAGCATCGCCGTCGAGCTGCATTTCCAGCCCTTCGAGTTGAACCCGACGATGGCGGCCGAAGGCGCCGACGCGGCCGAGTACCTGATCGCCAAGTACGGCATGAGCCGCGAGCAGCTGGTCGAAGGCCGCAGGCGCATCGCCGAGCGCGGCGCGGCGGTGGGCTTCGTCTTCGGCGAGCGCAAGCATGTCTGGAACACCTTCGACGCGCATCGGCTGCTGTATTGGGCCGGCGTCGAGGGCCCGACCCTTCGCGCGACGGGCCGCCCCAAGCGCGAAGGCGCCCCCTTGGGGGGCAGCGAGCGCAGCGAGTTTGGGGGCCTCAGTCCCCAGCATGCGCTGAAGAAGGCCATGCTGCAGGCCTACCACGGTGATGGCCGCAACCCCGGCGCCCATGACGTGCTGCTCGAACTCGCCGCGGCCGTGGGTCTGGCCACCGAAGGTGCGCGCGAGGTGCTGGCGAGCCGGCAGTTCGCCGACGAAGTGCGCGAAGCCGAGCGCTTCTGGCAGGAGGCGGGCATCGACGGTGTGCCCGCGGTCGTGATCAACCGGCGGCACCTGATCCAGGGCGGGCAGCCGCCCGAGGTGTTCGCGCAGGCGCTGCGCAAGATCGCGGCCGCAATCTAACGCGGCATGGCGCGCAACGTCGAGCTCAAGGCCCGCATCGACAGCGTCGAGGCCTTGCTGCCCGTGGCGCGAGCCCTGGCCGACGGGCCGCCGCAGTCCATCGTGCAGGACGACAGCTTCTTCGTCTGCCCGCACGGCCGACTCAAGCTGCGCGAGTTCGGCGACGGCCGCGGCGAGCTGATCCACTACCAGCGCGCCGACAGCTCGGCGGCCAAGCTCTCCGACTACATCCGCGCGCCGATCGACGACCCGGCGCCCTTGCGCGAAGCGCTGACCCGCGGCTTGGGCTTGCTCGGCCGTGTGCGCAAGACACGCTGCGTGCTGCTGGCCGGGCAGACGCGGATCCACCTCGATCGGGTCGAAGGCCTGGGCGACTTCGTCGAACTCGAAGTCGTGCTGCGTGAAGACCAGACCGGGCCCGAAGGCGCCGCGATCGCCGACAGGCTGCTGGCGCGACTGGGCGTGAACGCCTCGTCATGCCTGGCCGGGGCCTACCTCGACCTGCTGGGTGGCAAGACATGAGCGCGCATGGCCGCTCCAAAGCGCTCATCCCGAAGCGCACAGCACGCAGGGCAGTCCGGTGAGCACCCTGCTCGAAGTCAAGGATCTGCGCGTCACGCTGGCCACCGCGCGCGGCCCCGTCGATGCGCTGCGCGGCGTGTCGTTCTCGCTAGCGGCCGGCGGCACGCTGGGATTGATCGGCGAGTCGGGTTGCGGCAAGTCGCTGACCGCGCTGGCGCTGATGGGCCTGCTGGCCGAGGGCGCGGGCGTCGCGGGCTCGATTCGCTTCGGCGGCCGCGAGCTGACCGCATTGGACGACGCGGCCTACAGCGCGCTGCGAGGCGACCGCATCGCCATGGTGTTCCAGGAACCGATGACGGCACTCAACCCGCTGCATCCCATCGGCCGCCAGGTCGCCGAGCCGCTGCGCCTGCACCGTGGCCTCGATGCGGCGGCCGCACGCGCCGAGGCGCTTCGCCTGCTGGAGCGCGTGCAAGTGCCGAACGCGCCGCAGCGCCTGGCCGCCTACCCGCATCAGCTCTCGGGCGGGCAGCGCCAGCGCGTGGTCATCGCCATCGCGCTGGCCTGCGGCCCCGACCTGCTGATCGCCGATGAGCCGACCACGGCGCTGGATACCACGGTCCAGCGCGAGGTGCTCGACCTGCTGGACGAGTTGCGCCGAGCCAGCGGCATGGCGCTGCTGTTGATCAGCCATAACCTGGACCTGATGGCCGCGCGGGTCGACCAATTGGCGGTGATGTACGGCGGGGTCATCGTCGAAAGCGGGCCCACCCGGGCGGTGTTCGAGCGCCGGGCTCATCCGTACACGCGCGGCCTGTTCGCGGCGCGGCCGCGGCTGGGCACCGACCGCAGCGTGCCGCTGGCCACCATCGCCGGCCGCGTGCCCGCGCTGCACGAGATGCCGCCGGGATGCGCTTTTGCCGATCGCTGCCCCTTGGCGATAGCCGACTGCCGATCGGCCCTGCCGCCGGCCGCCATGGTCGGCGACGGTCACTTCGTGCGATGCATCCGTTGGGACGCTGCGCAATGAACATGCCGGCACTGGTCGAAGCCGTCGGCCTTGGCAAGCGCTACCGCCTGCCGCGCGAGCAACTGCTCACGCCGGGCGCCGTAATCCAGGCCCTGGACGACGTGAGCTTCACGCTGCGCAGCGGCACCACGCTGGGCGTCGTCGGCGAGTCGGGGTCGGGCAAGAGCACCTTGGCGCGGCTGGTGATGGCGCTGGAAGCGCCGAGTGCCGGCCAGGTCCTGTTCGAGGGCCGTGACCTGCACGCACTGCCGCCCGAAGCCCTGCGCCATGCCCGGCGCGATTTCCAGATCGTATTCCAGGACCCGTTCAGCTCGCTGGACCCGCGCATGGCTATCGCGCGCAGCGTCGCCGAGCCGCTGGAAAAGCTGAGTCATGTGGGCCGCGCCGAGCGCCGTGAACGCGCCGCGGCCATGCTCGACGCCGTGGGTCTCAATGCCGCGCAGGACCTGGACAAGGTGCCGCACGAATTTTCAGGCGGCCAGCGCCAGCGCATCGCCATTGCGCGCGCGCTGGTCACGCATCCGAAGCTGATCGTCGCCGACGAACCGGTCAGCGCGCTCGATGTCTCGGTGCAGGCCCAGGTACTCAACCTGATGCGCGAGCTGCAGCAACGCCTGGGCCTGGCCTATCTGTTCATCAGCCACGACATCGCGGTCGTCGAGCGCATGGCCGACGACCTGCTCGTGCTGCAACAAGGCCGTGTCGTCGAACGCGGCCGCCCGCTCGACGTGCTGCGTGCGCCGGTTCATGCCTACACCCGGCGCCTGCTGGCGGCGCTGCCGCAACCGCGCTGGCAAGGCTAGATGTCGAGTTTCAAGACAAGAAGGCAGTTCACCCTGGCCATCCTCGGCCGCTTCCGGCGGGCAAGTGTCGGGAGCGGACAGCACGACGCCGAATCCTGCGGCTGTGCCTTTCAATGGGGAAGTTGCGAAGGCCACGGCCACGATTCTTGCGCCGGACGGCGTCACGCCGCTCAGCGGGGTGAAAGTCCGGTTGTACGACACCGTCGTTGGCCAGAACGACTTTGTAGGTCATGAAAGCAGCAACGGCGACGGCACGGTCGAGGTTTACGCCCCGGCCACGGGCAACTATCTCATCGAGTACAAGGTGGACGATGGCTCGATCGCGGTGGGCACCGCGATCCACAACGGCACCGCGACTCCGCCGGGAACCACAACTTTGGCTGGGGGAACACCCGTGCCTTTCGACACGACGACCCCACTGGCGCTTGGAAGTGTCACCTTGCCCGCAGGGGGCGAACTCACCGGAATCGCCACGCTCGCAGGCGCTCCCGCCGGCAACATCGTGGTGCAATTGCGGCGCGGCGGGACCAACGGAGGTTCCAGAGTAACCAATACCCGCACCCAGAGTGATGGGAGCTACACCATCAGCGCAGTCGCCGGCCCGTACACGCGGGTGTGTGCCTTCGTCGCTGGCACTTCGGGTGCATGCCCTGGAACGACGCTGTCCCTGGCGGCAACGTACTTTGGAGTCAACAACGTCCCACTGATCGCGGGCCAGTCCAACGTGCAAGGCTTTGCGATTCCGTAGCAAGTGCAGCCATTAGCGGGCCGCCGTGTGCGCGGCGCGAGACGCGGCCCACGCACACCTCCAGGGTCCGCGCGAACGCGCGAGTGACTCGGCCACCGAAGGCAGTCCGCTGGAATGCCAGGCTAGGATGGACAAATCCCCGCCGGCGGTTTTTGCAGCCTTGAGCATGGGGTGCGTAGTCGTCGATATTCGACGTCAATGGCAGCCGAGAAATTTCGACTCCAAAGCGTACAAATTCGACGATCGCGTTTGAGCCCCGCGGGCGCCGCATGATCGAGTTTGGCTTCGAGCGCGGCGCCCACGACTCGAGCGCAGGCGTGCAACGGCCTGCTATGCCACGGCGCCCGATGTGGCAGCATGCGCGCTCGATCCACACCCTGCCGTCCGGAGGCTGCCACATGAAATCCCTGCAATGCGCCGCACTCGTCCTCGTCGCCGCGGCCTGCATGGCCACAGGCGGGCAGGCGCAAACCAGCAAGACCCGCGTCACGCTGGCCATGGTGCTCGAGCCGCCGGGCATGGACCCGACGATGGCGCCGGCCGCGGCCATCGGCGAGATCGTTCACTACAACGTGCTCGAAGGCCTGACCAAGATCAACCTCGACGGCACGGTCACGCCGCTGCTGGCCGAGAGCTGGACCATGGAGCCCGACGGCAAGAGTTATACGTTCAAGTTGAAGCAGGGCGTCAAGTTCCACGACGGCGAGGCTTTCGACAGCGCCGACGTGAAATTCAGCTTCGAACGTGCCAAGGACGAGAAGAGCACCAACAAGGCCAAGAAGGCGGTGTTCGACAACATCGCGCGCATCGACGCGCCCGATGCGCACACCGTGATCCTGACCCTGAACAACGCCGACGGCAATTTCCTGTTCCGCCTGGGCGAGAACACGGCGGTGATTCTCGATCCCAAGAGCGCCGCCGGCACGGCGACCAAACCGATCGGCACCGGGCCCTTCACCTTCGACGAGTGGAAGAAGGGTTCGTCGGTGACGCTGGGCAAATGGCCGGGCTACCGCGACGCCCGGCGAGTGAAGATCGAGCGCGTGAGCTTTCGCTTCATCAACGACCCCGCCGCACGCGTGGCTGCATTGCTGGCCGGCGACATCGATGCGGTGCCGCGCCTGGATGCGCCGCAGGCCGTCAAGCAACTGCAGGCCGACCCGCGCTTCGTGGTCGCCATCGGCAGCACCGCCGGCAAGGGCATCATGGCCATCAACAACAAGAAAAAGCCCTTCGACGATGTGCGCGTGCGCCGCGCCCTGATGCACGCCATCGACCGCAAGGCCTTCATCGACGGTGTGCTCGAAGGCCTGGGCCAGCCGATCGGCAGTCACTTCGCACCCACGGATGCCGGCTACGTCGACCTCACCGGCACCTACCCCTACGACCCCGAGAAGGCCAAGGCGCTGTTGAAGGAGGCAGGGGTGGCCCTGCCGCTCAACGTGACGCTGACCTTGCCGCCGCCGCAGTACGCCAGAAAGGGCGGCGAAGTGCTGGCCGCGCAACTGGCCAAGATCGGCGTGGTGGCCAAGATCGAGAACGTCGAGTGGGCGCAGTGGCTGGGCGGCACCTTCAAGGGCCAGTTCGACCTGACCGTCATCAACCATGTCGAGCCGCTCGACTACATGCAATACGCCAACCCGGCCTACTACTGGGGCTACGACAGCCCGGCGTTCCGCGATCTGGCCGCCAGGCATGCGGCCGAGACCAACGCCAAGGCACGAACAAAGTGGTTCGGCGACATGCAGCGAATGATCACCGCCGATGCCGTCAACGCCTTCATCTTCAACCCGGCGCAGGTGGCGGTGGCCAGGAAGGGCCTGAAAGGGCTGTGGTCGAGTTCGCCGATCTTTGCCAACGACATGGCCGCGGTGAGTTGGCAATGAGCAGGTCACGATAGCGCGGCTGTACGCCGCATTCGAGCACCTCGATGCCGACGCGATGGCCGCCTGCTACGCATCCGACGCGAGCTTCGACGACGAGGCCTTCTCGCTGCGCGGCCGCGAGCAGATCGGCGCGATGTGGGCCATGCTCTGCGACGCCATCAAGACCAAGGGCCGCGACGCGTGGCGCCTGGAGGCCAGCGCCATCACCGAGCGCAGCGCGCATTGGGAGCCGACTTATCGCTTCTCGGCCACCGGGCGCCTGGTGCACAACATCATCGACGCCGAGTTCGAGTTCGACGCCGCAGGCTTGATCACCCGACACCGCGACCGCTTCGATTTCTGGCGCTGGTCGCGCCAGGCGCTCGGCGCACCCGGCCTGCTGCTGGGCTGGACGCCGATGCTGCGCGCCAAGGTGCGGGCGCAGGCGGCGAAGAACCTGGAGCGCTTCATCGCCTCGGGCCAGGCCGCGCGGGTGTGACCGCACCGTGAGCGCACTGCACGACCGCAGCGCCACCGACTTGCTCGCGCTGTACGCCGCGCGCGAGGTCTCGCCGGTCGAGGTGATGCGCGAGCTGCTGGCGCACATCGAGCGCAGCGAGCCGCACATCGCGGCCACCTGGGCGCTGGATGCCGACGCGGCACTGCAGGCGGCGCGCGACAGCGAATCACGCTGGCGGCGCGGCCAGGCCCTGGCGCTCGACGGTGTGCCGGTGACGCTGAAAGAGAACATCGCCACCCAGGGCACGCCGGTACCGCTGGGCACTGCGGCGACCACGCTGGTACCCGCCGCGGCCGACGCGCCGCCGGCCGCACGCCTGCGCGAGGCCGGTGCGCTGATCGTGTGCAAGACCACGATGCCCGACTACGGCATGCTGTCCTCGGGCCTGTCGAGCTTTCACCGGCTCACGCGCAATCCCTGGGATCTGTCGAAGAACCCCGGCGGCAGCAGTGCCGGCGCCGCCGCGGCCTGTGCCGGGGGTTACGGCCCGCTGCACATCGGCACCGACATCGGCGGCTCGATCCGACTGCCGGCCGGCTGGTGCGGTGTCTTCGGCCTCAAGCCCAGCCAGGGCCGCATCGCCATCCACCCGCCCTATGCCGGCCGCGTGGCCGGGCCGATGACACGCACGGTGGCCGACGCCGCGCTGGCGATGGCGGTGCTGGCGCGGCCGGACCCGCGCGACGCCACCAGCCTGCCGTATCAGCCCATCGCCTGGAGCGAGCTCGACATCGACCTGCGTGGCCTGCGCCTGGGTCTGTGGCTGGACGCCGGCTGGGGCCAGCCGGTCGACGTCGAGATTCACGCCGCGATCAATGCGGCCGCCAACGCCTTCGAGGCCGCCGGCGCCATCGTCGAAACGCTGGCGCCGTTCACCACGCGCAGCATGGCCGACGGCATCGATGCGTTCTGGCGCATGCGCGCCTGGCTCGACATTTCGGCCTTGCCGGTCGAACGCCAGGCCCGCGTGCTGCCCTACATCCGAGCCTGGGCCGAGGGCGGCGCCGCAATCAGCGGTGTGCAGGTATTTCGCGGCTACAGCCAGATGGCCGCGCTGCGCGACGCCGCCGTGGCCGCCACCCAGCGCTTCGATTTCGTGCTCGCGCCGGTCAGCCCCGTCGTGACGTTTCCGGCCGAATTCGCCAGCCCCCTGAACGACCCCGCGCGGCCGTTCGAGCACATCGCCTTCACGCTGCCGTTCAACATGAGCGGCCAGCCCGCAGCCTCGATCAACGCCGGCGCCAGCCCCGGCGGTATGCCGATCGGCCTGCAGCTCATCGGCCGCTGCCACGACGACCTGGGCGTGCTGCGACTGGCCCGCGCCTGGGAGCAGCTGCGCGGCCCGCAGCGACCCTGGCCGCGCTGGCACTGAAGCAAGCTCGGCGCGATACATTCGCCCCCATGACGCACAGATGCTCGCGGCCTTCCGATCGGCAGCCGATCGGCGAGCGCACGCGCGGCGGTCGACGTCGCGTTGTGGCGGATGATGTCGTTCTACGACACACCCATCGCCGACCTCGACGCGGCCATCGCCGCCGACCCCGGCTGGGCCTTGCCGCACACCATGAAGGCCGGCTTCCTGATCGGCCTGACCGAAGCCAGCCTGCTGCCCGAAGCCCACGCCCATCTGGCTGCGGCCCGTGCACTGACCGGCGCGCAAACTCCGGCCCGCGAAAGGGCGCACCTCGATGCCACGCAAGCGGTGCTCGAAGGCCGCTGGTCCAGCGCCTGCCGCATCTGGGACACGCTGCTGGTCGACCACCCGCGCGACGCGCTGGCGCTGCAATGGGCGCAGTTGTGGGACTTTTATCGCGGCGACAGCGCATCGCTGCGCGCCCGCCCGGCGCGCGCCCTGCCCGAGTGGGACGAGCACGACCCGCTGTACCCGCATGTGCTGGCGCTGTGGGCCTTCGGGCTGGAAGAAAACCACTGCCACGGCCAGGCCGAAGAGGCCGGTCGCCGCGCGCTGGCCCTGGATGCACGCGCGCCCTGGGCGGTGCACGCCGTGGCCCATGTCATGGAGATGCAGGGCCGCTTCGACGAGGGCGCGGCCTGGCTGCGCCAGCACCAGGATGCCTGGGCCGAAGGCAACGGATTCTCCGGCCACCTGTGGTGGCACGCCGCGCTGTTCCGTCTCGAAGGCTTGGACATCGCCGGCACGCTGCGCGTGGTCGACGGCCACCTGGCGGCCGAGCACATGCAGCTCGGCCTGCAGCGCGTCGATGCGGCCTCGGCGCTGTGGCGATTGCACTTGCTCGGCGCCGACGTGGCGGCACGCGCCGCGGCACTGCAGGCCGGCTGGCCGGTGAACGGCGAGCGCAACGATGGCGAGGCCGGTCACTACACCTTCAACGACGTGCACGCGCTGTTGCCGATGCTGCTGGCCGGCGACCTGGTCGCCGCCGAACGCTGGCTGGCACGCTGCGCCGAGCGCGCGCTGGCCGCCGACGATGCCCGTCGCGACAACCATGCGGTGGCGCGTGAAGTCGGCCAGCCGCTGGCGCGTGGCCTGTTGGCATTCGCCCGTGGCGAGGCCGACGACAGCGCCGACCTGCTCTACACCGCCCGCAGCCAGGCCCAGCGCCTGGGCGGCAGCCACGCCCAGCGCGACCTGATCGACCAGACGCTGATCGCGGCCTGCGCACGCGGCCACCGCCGCGCGATGGGCCGCGCCTTGCTCAACGAGCGTGTGCTGGCCAAACCCGTCACGCCGCTGACCCGGCATTGGATCGAGGCCTTGGGCGAGCACAGGGAGCAGCTGCACAAATGAATGCCGAAAACCAACGCGCCGAACTGCGCATCGGCGCGTCGCTGTAGCCGCCGATCAGAACCAGGGCGCGGACAGCTTCTCGGTTTCGAAGACCTTCTGCACGGCGGGCCGCGCCAGCATGCGGTCGAGGAACGGCGCGATATGCGGCAGCGTGCGCGCCGGCCGGCCGAAGCCGCGGCTCCAGCGGCAGAGCATGAAGGTGTAGGGGTCGAGTGCCGAGAAGCGCTGGCCCATCATCCACGGCCCGCCGGGCGCAGCGAGGTGGGCGTCGATCTGGTCGAACATCGCACCCAGCTTGGCCTCGGCCTGCGCCTTCACTTCCAGCGCGCCGGCCGCATTGCCGGGCGCGACCATGCGGTCGCTGTAGAAATAATGCGGCATCATGGCCTGCACCGAGTTCGCCAGCCAGATCAGCCACTTGTAGAACTGCGCCCGCTCGGCCGTGCCGAGCGCCGGCGCCAGCCCCGCGGCCGGGTGCGTGTCGACCAGGTACAGCACGATGGCCGCCGTCTCGTACAGCACCTGGTTGCCGTCGACCAGGACCGGGATCAGCCCGTTCGGATTCAGCTTGAGGTATTCGGGGCTCTTGTGCGCAGCGCTCGCGCGGTCGACATACTTCAGCTCGAAGGGCACGCCGAGTTCGCGCAGCAGCAGGTGCGGTGTCATGCTGGCGTTGCCGGGGTAGTAATGCAGTTGGATCATGGTGTGGCGGTGGGTGAGGGCCGTAGTCTGGGCTCGTTGTATTGTCCTGCATGGCCAAGCCACCGTCGCGCCGCGGCATCCACCTCGAATACCACTTCGCGCCCGACGCCGCGCAGCGTGGCGCGGCGCTGGCCAACCCCTTGATCGACCTGCTGCGCACGCTGCGCGACACCGGCTCGATCAGTGCCGCAGCGCGTGAACTCGGCGGCTCGTACCGCCACACCTGGGGTGCGCTCAAGCATTGGGAGCAGGTGCTGGCCGCCGAACTGGTGGTCTGGACCCAGGGCCAGCGGGCGCATCTGACGCCGCTGGCCGAGCGCCTGCTCTGGGCCGAGACACGCGCGCGCACGCGCCTCACGCCGCACATCGAGGCCCTGCGCAGCGAGCTCGAACGGGTGCTGACCCTGGCCTTCGACAGCGCGCACGAGGCGCTCACGGTGTACGCCAGCCATGACCTGGCGCTGCCGATGCTGCGCGACCATGCCGACGCGCACGGCCTGCACATCGACCTGCGCTTCGCCGGCAGCAGCGATGCCTTGCAGGCGCTGGCCCACGGCCGCTGCGACGTGGCCGGCTTTCATGTGCCGGTGCTCGCCGCCGGCAAGCAGCCGGCCTTCGCCCGTGCGCTCAAGCACCTGCTCAAACCGGGCCGCCACAAGCTGATCGCCAGCCACCGCCGCCGCCAGGGCCTGATCACCGCGCATGGCAACCCGCGCGGTTTGACAGGCATAACCGACCTGGCCCAGCCGGGCCTGCGTTTCGTCAACCGGCAGCCGGGTTCGGGTACTCGCCTGCTCGCCGAGCACCTGCTGGCCGAGGCCGGCATCCAGGCCGAGCACATCGCCGGCTTTGACGGCTCTTGCGAAGACACTCATGTGGCGGTGGCCGCCGCGGTGGCCAGCGGTGTCGCCGATGCCGGACTGGGCATCGAGGCCGCTGCGGCGCAATTCAAGCTGGCCTTCGTGCCCTTGATCGAAGAGGACTATTACCTGTTGTGCCGCAAGGAAGCGCTGGAACGCACGGCCGTCGTGCGTCTGCGCGAATTGCTCGCCGGCGAGGCCTGGCGCGTGGCATTGGCCGCGCTGCGCGGCTGCGAGCCGCACGAGCGGGCCGGCAGCGTGCTGGCCTTGACCAAGGCCCTGCCCTGGTGGCACTACCGCACGCCCAAGAAGCCATGACGGCCGGTCGGCGCGCGCCGCTGCCGACTTACTCGCCGTCCCAGTAGTCCACCGCCTGCGTGCCGCGACTCAAGTGCACCAAGCCCTTGTAATCGCTGCCGCAATACGCGCCGATCTTGCCGGAGTCGGGGTACTCGCAGACTTCGGGGTCGATCTTGGTGCTGACGGCCAGGTAGCGCAGTTCGCCGGCGCCGGTGTTGACCAGTTGGTGCGCCGTGCCCGCAGGGCCGGCCGGGCAGCCGATGACGTCGCCCTCCCTCACCGCATGGCGCTGCTCGCCCAGGCGCAGCTCGCCGCTGCCGGCCAGGATCAGGAACAACTCGTCGTTGGCGCGGTGGCTGTGGAAGGGATAGGCGGCCTTGCCCGGTTTCACCGCGGTGACGTTGACGCCGAGCTTGGTCAGGCCCAGGCTCGCCCCGAGCATGGCGCGGCTGGCGTCGAAGCGCGCGGCCGTGGCCGGGTCGGTGGGCAGGTGTTCGGCCGGCCGCGGCACGAAGCTCAGGCCGTGCAGCGAGATGATCGGTGTAGTCATGCCGCGCCCTCGTTGAATCAGCGTGCCAGCACGATGGCGTCGCCCGGCTCGAAGGCCAGGCCGATGGCCGCGCCCGCCAGCGGCGCCTCGCTCGCGTCGGCGTCGCCGAAGACCAGCAATTCGCCCCACGGCGTATTGACCAAGACCTCGACGTGGCTGCCGAGATAGTCGGCACGCTTGCAAGTCCCACTCAGCGCGGCACCGGCAGCCGGCACCAGGCGCAGGCGGTGCGGACGCAGCGCCAAGGTCGCCGGGCCGGCCGTTATGGCCTGGGCGCGCACCGGCAGGGACACCCCTGCGGCGCTGAAGTGCAGCCCGTCGCCCGTGGCGACCAGTTCGCCGTCGACCAGGTTGGCGTCGCCTATGAAGTCGGCCAGGAAGCGGCTCGCCGGCTGCCGGTACAGCGCGCGCGGTGTGCCCTGCTGGGCGATGCGGCCGCGGTCCATGACGATGATCTGGTCCGACACCGCCAGCGCTTCGGACTGGTCGTGCGTGACGTAGAGCACCGTCAACTGCAGCGACTGCTGCAGCTCGCGGATTTCCTGGCGCACGCGGCGGCGCAGCTTGGCGTCCAGATTCGAAAGCGGCTCGTCGAACAGCAGCACGGCGGGTTCGAGCACCAGGGCGCGGGCCACGGCCACGCGCTGCTGCTGGCCGCCCGACAGCTCGCTGGGCAGGCGTTGTTCGAGCCCGGTCAGGCCGAGCATGTTCAACTTGTCGCGTGCCAACTCGCGCGCGCGCGACTTCTCGACCTTGGCCGAGATCGGGCCGTAGCAGACGTTGTCGAGCACGCTCATGTGCGGGAACAGGGCGTAGGACTGGAACACCAGGCTGACATTGCGTTCGCTGGCGGCGCGGTGAGTCACGTCTTCGCCGCCGATCAGGATGCGCCCGCTGCTCGCCGTCTCCAGGCCCGCGGCCATGCGCAGTGTGGTGGTCTTGCCGCAGCCCGAGGGGCCGAGCAGGGTGACCAGGGTGCCCGGCGCGATCGTGAACGATACGTCGTCGACGGCGGCCACCTCGCCGTAACGCTTGCTGATGCGGTCGAAGGTGACGCCGCCGGCGGTGGGGCTGCTGCTCATTCAGGCTCCGGTGACGATGAGGGGTTGGCTGCGCTCGCGGCGCCCGAGACGGGCCGCGCCGGTGAAGTGCTGCACCAGCAGCAGCACGGCGAGCATGAACAGCATCAGGATCGTCGAGTAGGCGATCGCCAGCGGGTACTCGCCGGCCTCGACGCGGCCGATGATGTAGACCGTGGCCAGGTTGTATTTGGCGGTGGCCAGGAAGATCACCGCGCTGACGGCCGTCATCGCATGGGTGAAGGAAAAGACCAGGGTGGCGACGATGGCCGGCTTCAATAGCGGCAGCACGATCTGGGTCAGGGTGCGCCAGGTCGACGCGCGCAGCGTCGACGAGGCTTCGTCCAGCGATTTGTCGATCTGCGCCAGCGCCGCGATGCCGGCGCGCACGCCGACCGGCATGTTGCGAAAGACGAAGCACAGCACCAGGATCGCCAGGCCACCGGTCAACTCCACCGGCGCGACGTTGAAGGCCACGATGTAGGCCACGCCGATCACCGTACCCGGCACCGCGAAGCTGACCATGGTCAGGAATTCGAACGCGGCCCGGCCCGCGAAACGGTGCCGTGTGATGACGTAGGCCGAGAGCAGGCCTACCACCGCGGTCAGCGGCGCGGCGACGGCGGCCACTTCGACGGTGGTGAAGAAGCTGTTCCAGGCCGAGCCGACGAAGCGTGGCCAGCCCTCGCTCCAGTCGATGCCGAAGCCCGCGCTGAGATGGGTCAAGACCAGACTCATCTCGCCGCGGCCGATGTCCTTGACGAAGCCGCCGACGGCGATCACCGCGTAGCAGGCCAGCGTGAAGCCGATCCACGCCAGCGCGGTGCCGGTGCAGGCCCAGCGCAGACCGTCGGGCAGCGGCGCCGGGATGCCCGAATCACCCTTGCCGCCGACGCTGACGTAACTGGCGCGGCCGAGCCAGCGCTGCTGCAACCAGAACGCCGCCAGCGTGAAGATCAGGAGCACGACGGCCAGCGAAGCGGCCCGGCCCGGGTCGTGCTGCGCGCCGGCGATGGCGAAGAAGATCTTGGTCGACAAGACCTCGAAGTTGCCGGCCAGCACGATGGGGTTGGCGAAGTCGGCCAGGCTCTCGACGAAACCGAGCAGGAAGGCGTTGGCCAGCGCCGGCCGCAGCAGCGGCCAGGTCACGCTGCGAAAGACACGCGCCTTGGAGGCGCGCAGGGTCTGCGCCGCTTCTTCCAGCGTCGGGCTGATCGCGGCGATGGCGCCCGACAGGATCATGAAGGCGATCGGCGTGAACGACAGCACCTGCGCGATGGTCACGCCCGGCAGGCCGTAGATCCAGCGCGAGCGCGGCAGGCCCAGGGTGTTGGACAGGAAGGTGGTGACCAGGCCGGTGCGACCGAACAGCACCACCAGGGCCAGTGCGATCACGAAGGGCGGGGTGACGATGGGCAGGATCGACATCAGCTTGGCCACCGCGCCCAGGCCGCGCTGCTGGCCGCGCTGTACGGCCAGCGAGAGCACCAGGGCGAAGCCGGTCGAGAGCACGCCGACGATGCTGGCCAGCAGCAGCGAGTTGACGGCGACGCCGCAGCCGGTGCCGCCGCCGAAGCAGGCCAGGCCCCAGATGTCGGCATGGGTCAGACGCTCGACGGCCAGGCCAGGCGCGAAGGCGCCACTGGCGTCGCGCAGCGCGGCGACCAGGGCCAGGCCGACCGGGTAGAAGATGAACAGCAACAACAGGCCTGCGGTCAGGATCACGATGGTGGCCACGGTGGTGTCGCCGCCGAAACGGCCGCAGCGCGCGATGGCGCGCGCGAACAGCAACGTGAAGGCGGCGAGTGCGGCCGCAGCGCCGAGACCGAACGAGGCCCCTGCGGCGCCCGCTGCAAAGCCGCTGCCCAAGGCCCAGAGCAGCGCGAAGCCCGCGACGGCCGCCAGCGCGACGAAGTTCGAGCGCCACGCCAACAGCACCGAGGCCAGTGCGGCGGCGAGCACCGGCCCATGGGTCGTGGCCGTGCCGCCGAGCGCAAAGCTCAGCGCCGAATCGCGACTCACCGCGAACCAGGGCAGCACGAGGGTCGCCGCCAGCGCCAGCACGGCCAGCCCGACCAGCCAACGGTCGAGCCGCGGCAGCGTGCCCGCCATGGGCAGGGCCAAGGTGCTCATCGAGCCGGCGTGCCGCTCACTTGGGCAGCTTGGAAACCTCGTCGTCCCACTTCTTCAGCAGCCGCGTGCGCTCGGCCGACGAGCCGTACTTGGCGAAGTCGTAGTTGATGAGCTTGATCTCGCCCAGCTTCGGCGCCTGCGGCGGCACCGTGGCACTCTTGTTCGACGGCACCTGGTAACTCACCTTGTTGGCCGCGCCCACCGCCTGGCCTTCGGGTGAGAGCGCCCAGTCGTACCACTTCTTGGCGTTGTCGAGGTTCTTCGCGCCCTTGATCAGGCTCATCGAGCCGATCTCGTAGCCCGTGCCCTCGCAGGGCGAGACGATCTTCACCGGCGCGCCGCCGATGGCCTGCACCACCGCGTCGTGCTGGAAGGTGATGCCGACCAGTGTCTCGCCGGTGGCCGCCGCACGCGCCGGCGCGGCGCCGCTCTTGGTGTACTGGTTGATGTTCTTGTGCAGGGCTTTCATATAGTCGAAGGCCTTGGCTTCGCCCATGATCTGGACCAGCGTGGCCAGCATGGTGTACGAGGTGCCCGACGAATTCGGGTTCGCCACTTGCACGTCGTCCTTGTACTCGGGCTTGATCAGGTCGGACCAGCACTTCGGTTCGGCCAGCTTGCGCTTGGCCAGCTCGGTGGCGTTGTAGCTGTAGCCCAGTGCGCCGGCGTAGATGCCCACCGTGCGGTACTTGGCCGACTCGGCCTGACGCACCGCCCAGTCCTGCAATTCGGCCAGCCGCGGCGATTTGTATTCCAGCGTCAAGCCCTCTTCGGCCGCCTGCATGTGCGGGTCGCCGGTGCCGCCCCACCAGACGTCGCCCTTGGGATTGGCGGCCTCGGCCTTGATCTGGGCGTAGAACTCACCCGAGCTCTTGCGCGTCATCAGCACCTTGATGCCGGTCGCCTTCTCGAACGCCGCCACCATCGGGCGGCACCATTCTTCCTGCACCGTGCAGTACACCACCACCTCGCCTTGCGCGGCGGCGGGCAGCGCGCCGGCCAGCAGGCCGAGCAGCGACAGGCATTTGATCAACAGCTTCATCGTCGTCTCCTTCAGGGGTGTTGCAGGGCAATGCCGACCACGCCGGCGAGCGCGTCGCCCAGCAGGTGGTTGGTGGCCAGGATGGGGTTGCCTTCGGTCAGCCCGGTGCCGGCGAAGAACGGATTGATGCGGCCACCGGCTTCGGCCACCAGCAGCAGGCCGGCGGCGCAGTCCCACGAGTTGATGTGCAACTCGCAATAGCCCTCGGTGCGTCCGGCGGCCACGTCGGCCAGGCCGAGCGCGCCCGAGCCGGCGCGGCGAAAGGCGCAACCGGCGTCGAGCACGCGCGTGAGCAAGGCCATGTACTCGGCCTGCGTGCGGCGCAGCGACCAGCCGCATTCGACCGTGGCCTTGTCCAGTGTCGCCACCGGGCTCACGGCAAGGCGCCTCGGCGCCGCGGGGCCTTCGCCGAGCCAGGCACCGCCGCCACGCTCGGCGAAGTACAGCCGCTCGTGACTCGGGTCGTGCAAGGCGCCGATGGTCGGCACGCCGCGCTCGGTATAGCCGATCGAGACGCAGTAATGCGCGATCGAGCGCGCGTAGTTCGCCGTGCCGTCGATCGGATCGATGATCCACACCCGTTCGGCCGCCGCCAGGCCGACGCTGGCGCCGTCTTCCTCGCCCAGCACCGCGTCGCCAGGATAGGCCTTGGTTATCGCCGCGCGGATGAAGCGCTCGACCTCGCGGTCCATGGCCGTGACCTCGTCATGCCGGCCCTTGAGCGAGATCGATGGCGAGCCGAAGGCGGCATGCGCCAGGCGGCCCGCGTCGGCGGCGAGCTGGCGACAGAAATCGAGGCGATTCATGGGGGTGGCAGGGCCTTGCGCGACCTGAGCACAGGGCCGCGCAATGCTACCCGCCAGGCGCAGCGCGCCACCTGCGGGCAGACCCTATTCGAGCGTGACGACGCGATCCTGCGCGCCGGGCCGGCAACCCTCGGCGATGGGCTCCCAGCCTTGGTGGATGACGACACGCCGTCCCTGGTGACAAAACTCCAGCCGGCTCGCGCCGGGTACCGTGGCCTGCACGAAGGCTTCGATCGAGGCCGGCAAGCTGGTGCGATAAGTGCTGTGTTCGATGTCGGCGCTGGGGTGGTCGTCGTTGTGTACCCAGGGGATGAGGGCGCCGAGCCACATCAGCGGCAGGCCGACCTCGACCACGCTGGGCTGGTAGTGCTGCGCCGCCAGCCAGCGCTGGGCGCGGGCGCGCAGCTCGTCATCGCCGTCGCCGCGCTCGAGCCGACCCCAGGCGGTGGCCATCATCTCGATGACCCATTGGTTGCAGTTCTGGTAGCGCAGCCCGAACGCGTAGGCGTTGGCGCTGTAGCTGGGGGCCAGCGCCTGCAGGGCCTGGCGGTCGTCGAGTGCGGCGCTCGCCAACGCGGCGGCCGCTGCTGCGGGCAACAGGACCACGGAGACATAGCCCAGCGCCGGGTCGTTCAAGCCGAGCACGAAGCCCGACAGACCCTGGTCGAAGACGCGGGGCCGGCCCTCGTCGCAGGCGTAATAGAGCTGGCGCACCGACCAAGGCGTGTTCAGGCTGGCCTTGAGCGTGAAACCGGCATGCGAGTAGCGCACACCGAAACGGTCCAGATCCAGGCCCGAGCGGGCGATCAGCGCCAGGTCCTGGCCCGAGTCTTCGAGTGCCGTCTTGACGATGGCGCCCAAGCGCAGCAACAGGTCTTTTTGCTCGGCGTTCAGTGCCGCGGGCTGCTCACAAAAACGCAGTCCGCTGGCGTGTCCCGCCGTCCACGGCCACAGGCCCGACAGCAGCGTCAGCAGCCAGGCGCCGGCGAGCCTGCGCACCGCTCTAGAGCTGGACCGCCTTGGTCTGCAGTTCGCGGTACCAGTCGTCGGCCAGCACCAGGAAGAAGGCCTGGCGCTGCTGGCCGTCGGCGTCGTAGGCGAACTCGGTGCCATAGGGGCGCTGGCGCGCGGTGACGATGCCGCCCTCGGCCAATCGCGCCTGCTCCGCCACCGCCACCGGCAGGTAGAGGTAGAACTCGGCCTCGGCGCTGCCCTCGGCCAGCGCCTGCAGCTTGACGCGCAGCATGCCCTGGCGCTCGGGCACGGTGGCCAGGGCGACGATCTTGTAGTCGCCATGGGCGGCGGTGGTGGTCGTGGATGAACTGTCGCTCGACTTGCCGAACGAGGTCGAGACACTGCCTACCGAGGCGGTGATGCTGTCCGACGAGGCCGACGAGGCCGAACTCGCCGCCAGCGCCGGGCCGGCGCCGGCCAGGGCCAGCAAGGCAGCGGCGCAAAGAAGGGATGGGGTGCGGATCATGGCGGCTCCTGACGGTGGTGATCGTGCCGGGTGATGCTATCGCGGGCGCAGCGGGCTCCGTACCCGAATGTTTCACCCGGTGCATGACGGCCAGGGCGGGCCACGCTCACGCGCTGCGCGAGAGCACCCGGATGACCTGCTCCTGGTGGTCGCGAAAACCCATGCGTTCGTACATCGCGTGGGCGCTGCGGTTGTCGCGCATGACGTGCAGGAACGGCATCTCACCGCGCCGCAGTTCGCGGCGCAGCAGCACTTGCATCAGCCCGCGGGCCAGGCCGCGACCCTGGAACTCCGGGTGCGTGCACACGCCGCTGACCTCGCGCAGCCGGCCGGCGCACATGCGCTCGCCGGCCATCGCCACCAGGCGCGAACCGTCGAAGGCGCCGAAATATTCGCCCAGCTCGATCGTGCGCGGGCCGAAGGGCCCGGGCTTGGTCAGTGCCACCAGGGCCAGCATCTGCGGCACATGCTCGGGACCCAGGCGCACGGCGGCCGCACCCGCGTCGGTCGCGGGTTCGGGTGCGGCCCAGACCATCTTGATCAGTGCGGCCTCGAAATGGATCTGCCAGCCGGCGGGGACCGGGCCCGACCAGCCGCCGCAATACATGTGCTCGCCCGGTTCGCAATGCGGTGCCAGCGCCGCGAAGTTCGGCCGCGCCATGTCCGGGAAAGCAATGATCGGCGAGAAGCCGCTGGCGTAGCGGCGCGCATCTTCGCCGCCCGTGGACACAGACGCCTGTGGCCCCACCAGGCTGTGCCAGGCGATGTTGGTCAGCAGGCTCAGCGAGTGATCGGGCATCGCCGCGGGTCAGCGCCGTTCGGCCGGCAGTGGTCGCAAGGGCTGCGCAAAGGCTGCGTGCGCTGCGGCATTCACCGGCCGGTGCCGGACCTGGGTGCTGGCCGGGTAGGCGCCCAGAAAGTTGTCACCCTTCCAGTTCGTGGCCGGGCGGATCGGCCGCGGCGTGAAGCCGCCGCCGCAATTCGGGCAGACATTGCCCAGCACGGTATCGACGCAGGGGGCGCAGAAGGTGCACTCGAAGCTGCAGATGCGCGCCTCGGGCGAGGCCGGCGGCAGGGCCTTGTTGCAGTGTTCGCAGGTCGGGCGCAGTTCGAGCATGGGCGGGCCACCGACTACAGCTGCATCACCTTGCCGCCGGCCTGCCACGACTGTGTCGCCGCATCGGCCAGCTTTTGCGCCTCGACGCCGTCGGTTATTCCGGTGCGGAAGGGTTTGCCGCTTTGCAGGCCCTCGAAGAAGTGCGCCACTTCGAGCCGGTAGGCCTCGCGGTAACGCTGCAGGAAGAAGTGCTCGGGCTTGTCGGTCCGCACGCTGCTGCCGTCCTGCTGCACGACCTCGGTCGGGCGGTGGTTGCCGCATTGCAGCAGGCCCTTCGAGCCCAACACTTCGAAGCGCTGGTCGTAGCCGTAGGCCGCGCGCCGGCTGGTGTTGATCTGGCACAGGCGGCCCTTCTTCGTGCGGATCGTGACCACGCTGCAATCGATGTCGCCAACCTTGGCGATCTCGGGGTCGACCAGCACCGAGCCGTTGGCGGTGAGCGTGTCGGCCGCGTCGCCGCCGTCGCCGATGTCGCTGCACAGGATCCAGCGGAAGATGTCGAAGTCGTGGATCAGCATGTCGCGGAAGATGCCGCCCGAGCCTTTCAGGTACAGCGCCGGCGGCGCGCCCGGGTCGCGGCTGGTGACGACGAGCATCTCCGGTACGCCGATCTCGCCACGCGCCAGCCGCGCCTGCGCCTCGGCGAAGGTCGGGTCGAAGCGGCGCTGGAAGCCGATCATGCAGGCCACGCCGGCGGCCTTGACGGCGGACGCGCATTCGGCCGCGCGCGGCACCGACAGGTCGACCGGCTTCTCGCAGAAGATGTGCTTCCTTGCCGCCGCCGCGCGGTGGATCAGGTCGCTGTGGGTGTCGGTCGGCGAGGCGATGACGACGGCGTCGATGCTGGCGTCGGCCAGCACCGCCTCGGGCGTCGACACCGCGGCGCCGAGCTGTGCCGCCAGCTCGTTGGCACTCGCCGCCACCGGGTCGCAGACGAATTTGAGACGCACGCCCGGCAGCGTGGCGACATTGCCGGCGTGGATACGGCCGATACGGCCAGCGCCGAAGACGGCGACGTTTTTCATGCATGGTCTCCTTCTGTGATCCGCACTCATTCGGGTTGCGCGCCGGGCACCCACTGGTCGTAGTCGACCAATGCGCCGGTCATCACGCCCGACTCGGGGCTGAGCATGTAGCTGATCAGGCCGGCCAACTCGTCGGGCTTGGCCAGTTGGCCCATCGGCCGCGACGCTTCGGCCTTGGCCAGCCAGTCGGCCGGCGCGTTGTGCGCCTTCTTCTGGATCGCGGCCTCGCCGGGGGTGTCCATCCAGCCGGCCATGACGCCGTTGCAGCGGATGCGCTGGTGGCGGTAGGACTGGGCCACGTTCTTCGTCAGATTGGCCAGCGTCGCCTTGGACGCCGAATACGGCACCAGGAACGATTGGCCGCAATGCGCCGACTGCGACAACACGTTGACGATCGCGCCTGGCGCGTCGCGCTCGATCAGGTGCCTGACCAGCCGCTGCATCAACAGGAAGGGGCCGCGCGCATTGATGTCCATCTGCTGCTGCCACATCGCCAGCGTGGTGCCCAGCAGGGTGCCGCGGTCGGTGGTGGCCGCCGAGTTGAGCAGGGCGTTGACGCTACCCAGCAGCGCGAACGACTGGTCCATCAGGCGCTGGCAGTCCTCGGCCACGCCGACGTCGGCCTGCACGAAGTGGCACGCGGTGCCGAGCGCACGCACCTCGGCCACCGCTGCCTCGCCGATCGCGACGCGACGGCCGCTGATGACGATGCCGGCAGCGCCCTCGCGCGCCAATCGCCGCGCCACGGCCAGGCCCAGGCCCTGGGTGCCCCCGGTGATGACGATGCGGGTGTCGTGATGGCGGGGGGCGGGTTCGGTTTTCATGGGGCTGGCGTGCGGGGCGGGACGGCGCACACTGTAGCGCCCCGCGCCGTGATCACCTCGGCTTCGGGTAGCGCACCCATGTGGTCGTTCGGTGCCGGTGCGAAGCCCGCACCCACGCCGGGCCCCCCGGTGGCCCGCGTTGAGCCCGTGCGCGAGACCTACTTCGGCGAGACCGTTGTCGACCCGTACCGCTGGATGGAGGACCCGAAGGACAAGGACTGGGAGCCCTTCATGCGCGGACAGGATGCTTACGCGCGCCGGCTGCTGGCGGCGATCCCGGGCCGCGACGCGCTGAAGCAGCGCATCGCCGCCTTGTCCGGCGGCACGGCCATTGCCTTCAGGGTGCAGTCCGCCGGCGGCCGCATCTTCTACGAGGTGCGTCCTGCCGGCGCCGACAACTTCAAGCTCGCGCTGCGCCAGGGCCAAGGCGGCGCCGAACGCATCCTGATCGACCCCACGACGATGAAGGGCGACGGCGGCGTGCACGTCTCGCTGGACTGGTGGCGCGCATCGCCCGACGGCCGCTACGTGGTGTACGGCTTGTCGCCGGCGGGCAGCGAGAACTCGGTGCTGCACGTGTTGGAGGTCGAGACCGACAGGATTCTCGGCGAACGCATCGCCGGCACCCAGTACGCACAGCCCGCCTGGCTGCCCGACAGCAGTGGATTCTTCTATCTGCGCGTGGCCGACCCTTCGAAGATCGGCAAGGTGGATTACTACCTCAACGGCCCCTCGTACCTGCACCGGCTGAACACCGACCCCAAGGACGATCTGCTGATGATGGTGCGCGGCAAGGATATGGCCGTGCCGGTGGCCGAGAACGAGTTCCCTTACGTGCTGACCAGCCGCAGCGGCGAGTACGCGGTGTTGGGCACCTTCGGTGGCGTGCGGCGCGAAAACCCGCTGTATGTCGCGAGACTGGCCGATGCAGTGGCCGGCCGCGCTCGGTGGCAGCAGGTGTGCACGATCGAGGACGAGGTGGTCGACTTCGCTTTCGACGCCAGCGACCTGTACCTCCTGACCACCAAGGCTGCGGAGAACGCCAAGGTGCTGCGCACGCCGCTGGCCAAGGCCGCGTATGCCGACGCGCTGACCGTGGTACCCGAAGGGCCGCGCGTGATCCAGTCGATCGCGCTGGCCCGCGACGGGCTGTATCTGCAGGACCTGGACGGTGGCTACAACAGCGTGCGCAAACTGGGCCGCGACGGCAAGCTGGCCGATGTGGCGCTGCCATGGGAGGGCTCGATCGACTCGCTGTCGACCAATACCGCCGAGGACGGCGTGTGGATCGACGGCGCCGGCTGGCTGTTGCCTTTCACCACCTTCCGGCATGACCCGGCCACCGGCAAGACCGAGCGTGCGGGCATCGCCCCGGCGAGCACGCTGGATCTGTCCGGCTTCGAAGCGGTTCGAAGCTTCGCGACCGCCCGTGACGGCACCCGGGTGCCGCTGTCGATCGTGGCCAAGAAGGGCCTGCGGCGCGACGGTCGCAACCCCACGCTGGTGGATGCCTATGGTGCCTACCAAATCGTCAGCGGGCCGTACTTCTCGCCGCGAATCGCCGCGCTGCTCGAGCGTGGTGGAGTCTTCGTCACAGCGCATGTGCGCGGCGGCGGCGAATACGGCAAGCGGTGGTGGAAAGCCGGCCAGAAGTTGACCAAGCCCAACACCTGGCGCGATCTGATCGACTGCTGCGAGCACCTGATTCGCGAGCGCTGGACGTCGAAGTCCATGCTGACGATCCAGGGCGGGTCGGCCGGCGGCATCACCATGGGGATGGCACTGACCGAGCGGCCCGATTTGTTTGCCGGTGTGATCTCCAACGTGGGCATCTGCAACGCGCTGCGCGCCGAGTTCTCTCAGAACGGGCCGCCCAACATCGATGAATTCGGCAGCGTCAAGGACAAGGACGGCTTCGCCGCGCTGAAGGCGATGGACGCATTGCACCATGTGCGCGACGGCACACGCTACCCGGCGGTACTGCTCACGGTGGGCATGACCGACCCGCGCGTCGAGGCTTGGCACGGCGCGAAGATGGCGGCTCGCTTGCAAAAGGCCAACCGCTCGGCCAACCCGATCCTGCTGCGCGTGAGCTTCGACGCCGGCCACGGCCTGGGCAGCACGCGCAGCCAGGTCGATGACGAGCGTGCCGACGAGTACGCCTTCGTGCTGTGGCGTGCAGGGCGCCGAACGGCGGCGTGATGAGTCCGCTCCGCCTCAGCGCGGCGGCGCGGGCGGCTGCCAGCCGCCGCCGAGGGCGCGGAACACGTTGGCCTGCGCGGCGGCGAGCGCGCGCGCCGCATCGGCGTTCTGGGCCTGCGCGGCGAGCGCCAGGCGCTCGGCGTTGATCAGGTCGAGCCGGCTCGATTCGCCGCCGTCGAAGCGCAGCCGCGTCAACTCGGCCGCGCGCAGCAGCGCCTGGGCCCGGCGCGTGCCGCTTTGCAGCGTGAGCTCGGCCTCGCTGTACTGGCCGAGTGCGTCGCGCACTTCCTTGAACGCGGTGACCACGCTGTCACGGTAGTCGAGCTCGATCTGCGCGCGGCGCGCCAGGGTGGTGTCGTATAACGCGCCGATGCGCCCGCCGTCCCAGATCGGCTGCGTCAGCGACGCCGCGACGTTCCAGGCCAGCGAGCGTGCATCGAGCAGGTTCGACAACTCCGTGCTCTGGCCGCCATACGCAGCGGTGAGCGTGATGCCCGGGAAGTACGCCGCGCGCGCCGCGTCGATGCGCGCGCCGGCGGCGCGCAGCCTGGCCTCGGCCGCCTGCACGTCGGGTCGGTGCAGCAGCAGATCCGATGGCAGGCCCTCGGGCACGCCGCTGGCGCGCAGCGTGGGCCTCTCGCTGCGCACCACGCCTTGTTCGATCAGCGCCTTGGGCGAGCGGCCGAGCACGAGCGCCAGCGCGCGCTCGGCTTCGCCGCGGGCACGGTCGAGCTTGGGCAACTGCGCCTCGTTGTCGAGCAACTCGGCGTCGAGCTGCTGGATGTCGAGCTCGGAGATGTCGCCGGCGTTGAAGCGCAAACGCTGCAGCTTCAGGCTGTCGCGCTGCGCCTGTACCGCCTGCCCGAACAGCAGCACCTGCGAGTCGAGCGACTGCAGCGCCGCGTAGGACTGCACCACCTGCGCGGCCAGTGCAGTGCGCAGCGTGTCGCGCGCGTATTCGGTGGCCAGCAGCTCGTCGCGCGCGGCGGCGTTCAGTTTGGCCGCACGCGACCACAGGTCGACCTCGTAGGCCACGTTGAGGTTGGCGCGAAAGTCGTTGGTCGGCTGGTTGCCACCGCTGGCGAGCGCTGCGTTCTCGCCGAAACGCTGGCGACTCCCCGACAGGCCGGCGTTCACGCTGGGCAGTCGCTCGGCATGCGCGGCGCGCAGCGCCGCACGCGACTCGTCGATGCGCGCCATGGCGCGCGCCAGGTCGCGGCTGTTGGACAGCGCTTCGGCCACCAGCGCATCGAGCCTGGGGTCGCCGAAGTTGCGCCACCATTCGGTCTGCACAGCAGCAGGGGCCGCGGCGGCCGGCAGCTCGAGCTGCGGCGTTTCGTGTGTCGCGGCCGGCGGCACGGCGCAGCCGGCCAGCGCGGCGGCCACGAGTGCGACCGCACTTGCAAGATCGACGCGCTTCACGCCGGTTCTCCTTTCACGTCGGGCAATAGCGGCCCGGTCGGTCCGCTGCGGTGCGGCGGCTGCATTGCCGCGGCCCTGCGCTGGATTTCGAGCACGTGCTGCGCCTCGGCCTGGATCTCGGCGGTCGAGCGCTTCTCGCGCAGCCTGCGCGCCGTGATGATCTTGAAGAACATCGGCACGAAGAAGATGGCGAGGAAGGTCGCCGCCAGCATGCCGCCCATCACGCCGGTGCCCACCGAGCGCCGCGCCGCGGCGCCCGCACCGGTGGAGAATGCCAGCGGCAGCACGCCGAGGATGAAGGCCAGCGAGGTCATGATGATCGGCCGGAAGCGCAATCGCGCGGCCTCCAGCGCAGCGGCCGACGCGCTCATGCCCTCGTGGTGCTTGAGCGAGGCGTACTCGACGATCAGGATCGCGTTCTTCGCCGCCAGGCCGAGCAGCGTGACCAGGCCGATCTGGAAGTACACGTCGTTGGTCATGCCGCGCAGCCACACCGCGGCCAACGCGCCGAAGGTGCCGAACGGCAGTGCCAGCATCACCGACAGCGGCAACGACCATTTCTCGTACTGCGCCGACAGGATCAGGAACACCATCAACGCGCCGAGCACCAGCGCCAGGCCCGAGGTGCCGGTCGAGCGCTTCTCCTGGTACGAGGCGCCGCCCCAGTCGAAGCCGAAGTCCGGCGGCAGCACCTCGCGCGCGATGCGCTCGACCTCGGCGATCGCCTGGCCCGAGCTGACGCCCGGCGCACCCTGGCCGAACATCTTCACGGCCGGCAGGTTGTTGAAGCGATCCAGCGTCTCGGGGCCTGACGAGTACTTGACGTTGGCCAGCGCCGACACCGGCACCATCTGCCCGCTGTCGGAGCGCACCCACATGCGGCCGATGTCGTCGGGCCGCTTGCGATAGCCGGCCTCGGCCGACATCAGCACCTGCCAGGTGCGGCCGTACTTGTTGAAGTCGTTGACGTAATAGCTGCCGAGCGTGGACGACAGCGTATTGAAGAGTTCGTCCACCGGCACGCCGAGCGCCTTGGCGCGCTCGCGGTCGACGTCGACGTACAGCTGCGGCGAGCTGGCGCGCCACAGCGTCTGCACGCCGGCCAGCAACTTGCTCTGCGAGGCCGCACCCATGAACTGCTGCGACACCTGCGCCAGCCGCTGCGCGCCGCCCTCGCCGCGGTTTTGCACATAGAACTCGAAGCCGCCCGCGGTGCCGAGGCCGAAGATCGGCGGCGGATTGAAGGCCAGCACCAGCGCCTCCTTGATGTGGCCGGTCTTCATGAACAACTCGCCTACCAGCGCCTGCACCGGCACCGGCCGTTTGTCCCAGTCGGTCTGTGTGACGAAGATGGTGGCCGCGTTGTTGCGATAGCCGCCACCGAGAAAGTCGAAGCCGGTGAAGGCCACCACGTCCAGGTTGTAGGGGTTGCTCTTGATGATCTTGATGACCTCGCCCACCACCTCGTCGGTGCGCTGCAGCGACGCACCGTCGGGCAGGATCACCGCCGAGATGTAGAAACCCTGGTCCTCGTCGGGCACCAGCGACCCCGGCGTGATGCGCCACAGCCCGACGGCCAGCGCCACCATGCCGGCGAACAGGGCCAGGCCGATGCCGGCGCGCCGCACCATGAAGCCCACGCCCTTGACATAGCCCCCGGTGATGCGTTGAAACAAGCGGTTGAACGCCGCGAACAAGCGCCCGGGCGCCTTGTGTTCGCGCTTGAGCAGGATCACGCACAGGCTCGGCGTCAGCGTCAGCGCCACGATGCCGGAGATGACCACCGCGATCGAGATCGTGACCGCGAACTGGCGGTACAGCTCACCGGTCAGGCCGCCGAGGAAGGCGATCGGCACGAACACCGCGCACAGCGTGAGCACGATCGCGATCACCGGGCCCGACACCTCGCGCATGGCCTTGATCGCCGCCTCGCGCGCGGCCATCTTCTCCTCGTGCATGATGCGTTCGACGTTCTCCAGCACGACGATCGCATCGTCGACCACGATGCCGATGGCCAGCACCATGCCGAACAGCGTGAGCGTGTTGATCGAGTAGCCGAGGATCAACAGCCCCGCCATGGTGCCGATCAGCGACACCGGCACCGCCACCACCGGAATGAACGTGGCACGCCAGTTCTGCAGGAACACGTAGACCACCAGGATCACCAGGAACATGGCCTCGGCCAGCGTCTTGGCCACCTCCTCGATCGACACTTTGACGAAGCGCGTGGTGTCGTACGGGATCGAGTAGGTGATGCCCTTGGGAAAACGCTTGCTCAGGCCCTCGACGGTGCGCTCGACGTCCTTGGCCACGTTGAGCGCGTTGGCGCCGGGCTGCAGAAAGATGCCCACCAGCGTGGCGGCCTTGCCGTTGATGCGGCCGATGAAGTCGTAGTCCTTCGAGCCGAGTTCGACGCGGGCCACGTCCTTCAGGCGCAGCGTGCTGCCGTCGGGGTTGGCGCGCACGATGATCTCTTCGAACTGCCTGGGCTCCGACAGGCGACCCTGCGTGGTGATGGTGTAGACCATCTCCTGCGCGCCGCCGGTCGGCGCCTGGCCCACCTTGCCGGCGGCGAACTGCGCGTTCTGCTCGTTGATCGCACGCGCGATGTCGCCGGTGGTGAGCTTCAACTGCGCCAGCCGGTCGGGGCGCAGCCAGATGCGCATCGCATAGTCCTTGGCGCCGAAGATCTGCACATTGGTGGTGCCCGGCACGCGCTTCAACGAATCGAGCACGTTGAGCGTCACGTAGTTGCTGATCGTCAGGTCGTCCTTGCTGCCGTCGTCGGAGAAGAAGGCCAGCACCTGCAGGAATGCCGAGGAGCCCTTCTCCACCGTCACGCCCTGGCGGCGCACCTCTTGCGGCAGCTTGGTCTCGACCTGCTTGACGCGGTTGTTGACGATCTGCGCCGCCTGGTCGACATCGGTGCCGATGTCGAAACTGATCTGGATCTGCACCGTGCCGTTCGACGTCGAGGTGGAGCCCATGTAGATCATGTGCTCGACGCCGTTGATGGCGTTTTCCAGCGGCGCGGCCACCGTCTGCTCGATCACCTCGGCGCTGGCGCCGGGGTAGATGGCCGTCACCGTGACCACCGGCGGCGCGATCTCGGGGTACTGCGCGATCGGCAGCGAACGCGTGGCCGACAGGCCGGCAATGACGATGAAGATCGCCAGCACGGCGGCGAAGATCGGCCGGTCGATGAAGAAGCGCGAGAACATGGGTTCCCCTCGTGTCTTGTGGGTGATCGCTTATTTCGAGGCGGCCTTGGCCGCCGGCGCAATCTGGATCGGCGCGCCGGGGAAGAAGATGCGCGCCATGCCGTCGACGATCACCGGGTCGCCGGCGGCCAGGCCGCTGGTGACGATCCACTGGTCGCCGATCTGGTCACCCACCTGCACCGGCTTCGGGTTGGCCTTGCCGTCGGCCGCCACGTAGACGAACTTGCCCTGCGGCCCTTCGAGCACGGCGCGCGAGGGCACCAGCAGCGCCTGCGGCTTGGTGGCGCCGGTGAGCCGCACGCGCACGAACTGGCCCGGCTTCAATACGCCGTCGGGGTTGGGCACCTCCGCTTCGGCTTCCACCGTGCCGGTGTTGCCCGAGACCCGCGTGTCGCTGAACAGCAGCTTGCCCTTGCGCGGGTACAGGCTGCCGTCGGCCAGCTTGACTTCCACCGTGAACGCCTCGTGCGCCGGCAGCTTGAGCCGGCCGGCGGCGACTTCGGCGCGCCACTTCATCTGGTCGGTGTCGGCGATGCCGAACCGCAGCTTCACCGGGTCGGTCTGCGTCAGTGTGGTCAGCAGCGTGCCGGGCCCGGCCACCAGCGTGCCCTCGCTCACCTGCGAGCGGCCGACGGCGCCCGACAGCGGCGCCTCGACCTTGGTGTAATCCAGATTCAGCGCCGCCTCGTCGCGCCGTGCCTGCGCGCCCTTGAGATCGGCGCGCGCCACCTGCTCGGCCGATGCGGCATCGTCGTATTCGCGCTGGCTCACCGCGCGCGCGTCCCACAGCGGCTTCAGGCGGTTGAGCGTGCGCGTGGTCTGCGCCAGCTTGGCCTCGGCCGAAGCCACGTCGGCGTCGGCGCGATTCAACGCGGCCTGGAACGGCGCCGGGTCGAGGCTGTACAGCGATTGCCCCTTGCGCACCGTGCCGCCCTCGGTGAAGTTGCGCTTGAGCAGAATGCCCGCCACGCGGGCGCGCACCTCCACGTCGCGCGAGCCGGCCGTCTGGCCGACATATTCGTAGTTCATCGCCAGGTTGGTGGCGGCCAGCGACATGACTGCCACCGTGGCCGGCGGCGGGCCGCCTGGTGCGCCTTGCGCATGCGAGACGTCGGGCCCGCAGCCGATCAGCGTGATCGACGCGGCAGCCATGCAGGCCAGCACGATGGCGATGTGCAGCGTCACCGCGCGGTCTGTGCGTGCGGTCGTGTGGAGCGGGTGGGGTCGGTCGGGCTTGGGCATGTCGGTGGCCATTTCATGAGCGTGGTCAAGGCGTGGCCCCCAGCCGCGCGCAGGCGGGCTGTTCGGGCACAAGAGGGTTCCTCCACTCGCTGCGCAGTCTAGGGACGGAGCCTTGTCCCCATCGGGGCAGGGGAATTTGGTGTTCATGACAGATGCCATCGGCATGGCGCAGCCCGGGTGTGTGCACGAAGCGTGCCTCGATCACACGACGATCGGCCGCGCCGCCTTTCGACAAGGCGTGCACGCGAGCAGCCCTATTTTTTGAGGACTTCGGCGTGACCTTGACGCGCACGCACGGCGCGAGGCCGATAGGGCCTTCGGTGCGCTGGGCGGGCGGCGTTGCGCGGGGCACCCCGTTGGGGCGACCCGTCTGTCCCTAGGGCACGGCTACAGCTTCACCACAGCCAAGGCGAAGTCCTGCGGACCATGCGATACGTTGGAGGCAACGACGTCTATCGTCCAGCTGCCGGACCGCGCGTTCGCCACCTGCACCACCTCGACGTTGTTCTTGCTGTCGGCAGTCAGGCCAGTGCCGCCCTGGTTGCCGACATAGCGCTTGCCGGCAGGGCTGGTGACGATGAGGTTGAGGTTGTTGATCAGCCCGGCGCCCGGGTAGTCGCTGTAGGCCAGCACGATGCGCAGGGTGCCGGATGCGCCGGTCAACGCCAAGGTGCGGCTGCTGACCTGCCCGGTGCGCAGACCTGCGCCTTCGCTGCTGAGCTGCAAGCCACGCAGCGAGCGCTCGACGTTGACCCGGCCATAGCCTTGAGCGTTGTCCAGCAGAGCACCGGCCGCAGCCTGGCCGGGCAGCCGCACGGCGCCGGCGATCAGAGTGGCCTTCAGCAGAGCTGCCGTGGGCCGGGCGATGCCGCGCTTCTTGCGCAGATACTCGCGCAGCAGCGCCACGCAGCCCGCCGTCAGCGGCGTGGCCATGCTGGTGCCGCCCATGAAGAAGTAGCTATGGCTGGGCGTGTAGGCCCCCCAGCCGAAATTGTTGGCGGCGATGCGCGTCGAACGGGTCGACAGGATCCAGGTGCCGGGCGCCACCACGTCGGGCTTGACGCGGCCGTCGGTGGTTGGCCCGCGGCTGGAAAAGGCCACCACCTGTTGCGGGTTGTCGGCCATGGGGTCATTCTTGAGTGGTGCCTTCGGGAAGTCATTGGGCCACCAGGCGCCGTAGGTCTCGCTGTTGAACTCGGGCCGCAGGTTCTCGCAGGCGCCGACGGTGATGCAGTTCTTGGCCGTGCCCGGCGAGCTCACGCTGCCCGGGTTGACCTTGCCGTTGGCGACGCCGTTGGCATCCGGGTCGCTGCCGTCATTGCCGGCGGCGATCACGAAGCACATCTCCTTGTTCTTCCAGACGAAGCTGTCGAATTGGGCGCACTGCGCGTCGTAGGCGCCCGGGTCGCCACCGCCCCAGGAGTTGGAGTGGATACGCGCACCCAGGCCATAGGCGTAGCTGAACAGCGGCTGCAGGTGGTCGGGGATACCGGCCAGGATGTAGCGCTCTGCCGAGGTGGATTTGGGCACGGTGGGCTTCCAGCGCATCTCCTGCTCGACGGCCTGGAACACCAGCCTGGCCGCCGGCGCCATGCCTCTGATACGCGCCGGGCCGGTGGCCGAGGCCGCGCCGCCGCCCAGCACCGAACCCGCCACGTGCGTGCCGTGGCCCGAATCGAAATCGGCGGCACCATCGTTGGCGCCCGGATTGGTCACATAACTGGCCCAGTAGGGCGTGATGGGGTAGCTCTTGATGGCCAGCACGCGGCCGGCGAAATCGGGGTGGATGGTGGTCGCGTCACCGCTGTCCAGGCCGGTGTCGCAGATGCCGATGATCTCGTCCTGTCCGCTCAGGCCCAGGCCGGATGGCGGCGCACTCACGGCCGCTGTCTGGGCCAGCACGCCAGCGGCCATGTTGTTCGACGTGCGCGGCGTGACGCGCTGGCCTATCCAGCGCACGCCGTGCACGGCCGACAAGGCCTTGATGCGCTGGCGGGTCTGTGTTGCCGTGGCCTCGACGCTCAGGCTCAATCGGCTCGTGGCCTTGTCGCGCGCCACCACCTTGAAGCCCAGGGCTTCGGCTTCCTGGGCGATGCGTGGCAGGTCGGCCGCGGCGAAGGCATCGACGGTCAGGGCTCCGGCCACGACGCGTCGCCGCGGCGTGGGCGTGGCGGCTTCGGCGTCCGAGAGCGGGCGCCACGCGGTCGGCATGCGGCAGCTGCCCTGACCAGCGCACATAGGGCAGCTGTCGGATGCGAGCCAGCGCCTCGCCGTTCGCGCGCACCACGTAGCCAAAGCCGCTGGTGGGATGGCGAACCACGGCACCGGCGCGCTTCAGCGCCGTGACCCAGGCCGACTTGACCGGACCTATGAACTGCACCAGGTAGTGGTGGGGCGCAGCGTCTACCGGCGCGGCCTTGGCGGCGCTGCGCGAGCGGGGCGTGGCTGCAGCCGCGGCCAGTGGGTCGACCTCGGCGCCGCCCAGGGGCAACTGGTATTGCGTTGTGATGTCTTCGCAGGGGTACTGCCGCGCCAGCTTTCGGGCAGCAGCATCGTCGAGCCGCAGCACGGTGAAGGCGTCATAGCTGGCGATGAGCTGGCCGGCGCCGGCCAGCGCCGCACTCTCGGTGCGCGGGGCGAAGATCTTGAGGACAGGCATGGTTTTTCCTGACGGTGCAGCGGGCGGCTGCGGAGACTGTGAGTAGAGCGCGCGTCGCCGGCCGCTGCAATCACCATGTTCGTGGGCGAATCCCCCGGCCTGAGGAAGACTTGTCCGTCGCCGCGCTTTCCAGTGCCTTGCCTTCGAATGGGACGGCTGCCGCTCGGCAGCCGGTGAGACCACCGTCCCGGTGGTGGTGGCCCAGTTTGCACAGGACTACGAAATCCAGCATGGGCAGATGGCGGCGGCCTCCATCCTGGCTACCATTCCGGCATTCGTGCTGATGGTCTTCGGTCAGCGCTTCATCGTGCAAGGCTCGACCATGGGCTCGGTGAAGCAGAGCCGTCGGCCCTGCCGCCAGGAGTAGTTGCTTGAGCAGTTTGCGATTTCCCGGACCCCGCCGGTTCGACCTGGCCTGCCTCGGCCGCCTGGCGGTCGACCTCTACGCCCAGCAGGTCGGCTCGCGGCTGGAGGATGTGTCGAGCTTTGCCAAGTACCTCGGCGGCAGCTCGGCCAACATCGCCTTCGGCGTGGCCCGGCTGGGCCTGCGCGCAGCGATGATTTCGCGCGTCGGCGACGAGCAGATGGGGCGCTTCCTGCTCGAGACGCTGCAGCGTGAGGGTTGCGACACCAGCCAGGTCCAGGTCGACCCCGAGCGCCTGACCGGCCTGGTGCTGCTGGGCCTGAAAGACCGCGACACCTTCCCGCTGCTGTTCGTGCGCGAGAACTGCGCCGACATGGCCGTCGACGCTGCGGCGATCGGCGAAGACTTCATCGCCGGCTGCCGCGCCCTGCTGATCACCGGCACGCATCTGTCGACGCCGACGGTGCGCGCGGCATCGCTCGCCGCACTCGGCCACGCCGGCCGGCACGGCGTGGTGCGCGTGCTCGACATCGACTACCGCCCCGTGCTGTGGGGCCTGACCAAGCGCGGCGAGGGCGCCAACCGCTACGTCGCCGACGCGGCGGTCACGGCCAAGCTGCAGGAAGTGCTGCCGCAATTCGATCTGCTGATCGGCACCGAGGAGGAGTTCATGATCGCCGGCGGCGTGGCCGGCGACCTGCTGGCCTGCCTGCGCCGCGTGCGCGAGGTGACTGCTGCCGCCCTGGTGGTCAAGCTCGGCGCCAAGGGCTGCTGCTTCATCGAGGGCGCGGTGCCGGCAAGGCTGGAAGACGCGCCGACCGCGATCGGCGAGCGCATCGAAGTGCTCAACGTGCTCGGCGCCGGCGACGCCTTCGCCGCCGGCCTGATGAGCGGCTTTCTGCGCGGCGAAGAATTCCTTGGCGCGGCCCGTATCGCCAACGCCTGCGGCGCCATCGTCGTCTCGCGCCATGCCTGCGCACCGGCCATGCCCACGCCGGCCGAACTGGCGCATTGGTTCAGCGGCCAACGCCTGCCCAAGGTCGACGCCGACCCGCTGCTCGCGCACCTGCACCGCACGACGGCGCCGCGGCCGGCCTGGCCCGAGCTGAACGTGATGGCCTTCGACCACCGCAGCCAGTTCGTCGAGATGGCGCAGGCCGCCGGCGCGCCGCTGGTGCGCATCCCGGCCCTGAAGCAGTTGCTGCTGCGCGCCGCCGAGGCCACCGGCCGCGATCGGGCGCTGCATGGCCGGCTCGGTGTGCTGATCGACGGCCGCTACGGCAGCGACGCGCTGAACGCCGCGACCGGCCGCGGCTGGTGGGTCGGCCGCCCGGTCGAGTTGCCGGGCTCGCGGCCGCTGGCCTTCGATGGCACGCGCTCGCTGGCCACCACGCTGATGGCCTGGCCGCGCGAGCAGGTCGTCAAATGCCTGGTGCACTACCACCCCGACGACGCCGCCGAGCTGCGCGTGGCGCAGGAGGAGCGCCTGCTCGAATTGTGGGAAGCCACGCGCGCCAGCGGCCACGAACTGCTGCTCGAAGTCATCCCGCCGCCATCGATGCTGGCGCCGGGCAGTGTCGATGCCGCGGTGCTGCGCACCGTCAAGCGCTTCTACAACCTCGGCCTCAAACCCGAGTGGTGGAAGCTGGCGCCGATGGCGAGCGCGTCGTGGGCGGCGCTGGCCGCGCTCATCGCCGAGCGCGACGCGCAGTGCCGCGGCGCCGTCGTGCTGGGGCTGAACCAGCCGTTCGACGAATTGGTGGCCGGCTTCGCACAGGCCACGCACCCCGTCGTCAAGGGCTTCATGGTCGGCCGCACGATCTGGGGCGAGGCCAGTCGCGACTGGCTGGCGGGCCGCATCGACGACGGCACGCTGATCGAGCGGGTGGCCGAACGCTTCGCCCGGCTGGTCGATGCCTGGCGCCAGACAAGGGGATCGAGATGAGCCAAGACACCGTTCGCCTGACCATGGCCCAAGCCCTGGTGGCGCACCTGGCCGCGCTGCGCATCGAGCTCGACGATGGCAACACCGTGCCCTATTGCGCCGGCGTGTGGGCCATCTTCGGGCACGGCAACGTCGCTGGCCTGGGCGAGGCACTGGCCGCGCACCGCGACGAGTTGCCGACATGGCGAGCGCATAACGAGCAGGCCATGGCGCATGCCGCGATCGCCTTCGCGAAGGCGAACTTCCGCCAGCGCATCATGGCCGTCACGACCTCGATCGGCCCCGGCGCCACCAACCTGTTGACCGCCGCCGCGCTGGCGCATGTGAACCGCCTGCCGTTGCTGCTGTTGCCGGGTGACGTGTTCGCCTCGCGCGCGCCCGACCCGGTGCTGCAGCAGGTCGAGGATTTCGCGGCCGGCGACATCAGCGCCAACGATGCTTTCCGACCGCTGGTGCGCTATTTCGACCGCATCACCCGGCCCGAGCAGATCCTGACTGCCTTGCCGCGCGCGCTGCAGGTGATGACCGACCCCGCGACCTGCGGCCCGGTCTGCCTGGCGCTGCCGCAGGATGTGCAAACCATGGCCTTCGACTGCCCGGCGTCGTTCCTGTCGCCGCCGCGGCTGCATATCCGCCGCCCCGCACCCGATGCGCGCGAGCTGGCGGCTGCGACGGATCTGTTGTGCGCCGCCCGCCGGCCGCTGGTCATTGCCGGCGGCGGCGTCTTGTACAGCCGCGCCGGTGCCACGCTTTCGGCGTGGGCCACTGCGCATGGCGTACCCGTCGCCGAAACGCAAGCCGGCAAGGGCAGCCTGGCGTGGGACCACGCGCTAAACCTTGGCGCGATCGGTGTCACCGGCTCGCCTGCGGCGAACATGCTGGCGGCCGATGCCGACCTGATCATCGCCATCGGCACGCGCTTGCAGGACTTCACCAGCGGCTCGCACGCCCTCTTTGCGGCCGATGCGAAGTGCCTGGCCCTCAATGTGCAGGCCCTCGATTCTGCGAAGCGCGGCAGCGTTGCGCTGGTTGCCGACGCGCGCGTGGTGCTGGCTGCCCTGCGGCCTGGAAGCTGGCGGGCCGATCCCGCATGGACCGCGCGGGCGCAGACGCTGAGTGCGTCATGGAATGGGCGAGTCGCCGAACTGACGCGCGCCACGCCACCAGTCGGTGAGCTGCCCTATGACGCCGAGGTGATCGGTGCGGTGCGCGATTCGGCGCCCTCTGCCGCGGCCAGTGCGGCCAGCGACATCGTGGTCAATGCGTCCGGCACCGTGCCGGCCGAGTTGCATAAACTCTGGCGCACCGCCCATGCCGGCGGCTACCACGTCGAGTACGGCTACTCGTGCATGGGCTACGAGATCGCCGGCGGACTGGGCGTGAAGCAGGCGCGGCCCGAGTGCGAAGTCATCGTCATGCTCGGCGACGGCTCCTACCTGATGCTCAACTCCGAGCTCGCCACCTCGGTGATGTTGGGTCTGAAGCTGATCGTCGTCGTGCTCGACAACCGCGGCTACGGCTGCATCCAGCGCCTGCAACTGGCGTCGGGCAGCCCGCGCTTCAACAACCTGCTCGAAGACTGTGCCGCTGCCGGGCGGCGTCGACGTGCACATCGACTTTGCCGCCCACGCGCGCAGCCTGGGCGCCGAGGCCTGCCATGTGGCCGACGTGGCCGAGCTGAAGAGCGCGCATGCAGCGCGCGCGCGCCGCGGCGCGCACGCAGGTGATCGTGATCGACACCTCGCCGTGGCGCACCACCGAAGACGGCGGCGCCTGGTGGGAAGTGGCGATCCCCGAAGTGTCCGCGCGCGCCGAGGTGGCGCCGGCACGCGAGCGATATCGACAAGGCAAGGCGCGCCAGCGCCTGTGAACGACAGGAAGGAACGGGTGATGAACTGGAACGTGCGCATCGGGGTCAATCCGCTGTCGTGGATGAACGACGACCTGCCCTCGCTCGGCGGCGAAACGCCGCTGGAGACGGCACTGACCGAGGGCAAGGAGATCGGCTACGCCGGCTTCGAGCTGGGCAACAAGTTCCCCAAGGACGGGCCGGGTCTGAAGGCCAAGCTCGATCCCTTCGGGCTGGCCTGCGTCTCGGGCTGGTACTCGGGCGAGTTGGCCGAGTCGACGCTGGCCGCGGAGATCGAGCGCTGCCCCGCGCATATGGAAAAGCTGCGCTACAACGGCGTCAAGGTCGTGGTCTACGGCGAGGTCGCCGGCTCGGTGCAGGGCCAGATCGACACCCCGGTGTCGCAGCGCCCGCGATTCGCCAGCGACGCCGCGTGGCAGGGCTATGCCGAGCGGCTGAACGCGTTCGGCGCGCATCTGCAGTCGCGTTACGGCATCACGCTGGCCTACCACCACCACATGGGCGCCTATGTCGAATCGCCGGCCGATATCGACCGGCTGATGGCGCTCACCGACCCGGCCAAGGTCGGCCTGCTGTTCGATACCGGCCATGCCTACTTCGGTGGTGCCGCCGATCCGGTGCTGCTGCTGAAGAAGCATGTCGCGCGCGTCGTGCACGTGCACTGCAAGGACGTGCGGCCGGCCCTGATCGCCAAGGCGCGCAACGACGGCTGGAGCTTCCTGCAATCGGTGCTCGCCGGCGCCTTCACGGTACCCGGCGACGGCGTGATCGACTACGACGCGGTGCTGGGCGCGCTGCACGCCGGCGGCTACCAGGGCTGGCTGGTCGTCGAGGCCGAGCAGGATCCGGCGGTGGCGCCGAGCTACGCCTATGCCAAGAAGGGCTACCAGACGCTGCGCCGCATCGTCGACGGGTTGGATGCGAGGGGCGCCAGATGACCAGCCGCTTGCTCGTCAAGGCGCGGCGCGAGGGCCGCGAGATCGTCGCCGTGACGCCGCAGAGCGCCGGCTGGACGCATGTCGGGTTTCGCGCCCTGCGCCTGGCCGCCGGCGACCGCGAGCGCCTGAACACCGGTACCCGCGAGCTGTGCATCGTGGTGCTGGCCGGCAACGTCGACATCACGGCCGGCGGCCAGAGCTTCGACGAACTCGGCAGCCGCGACAGCGTCTTCGACGATGTGGCGCCCGCCGCGCTGTACGTGCCGGCGCACCACGACGTGACGATCCTGGCCGACGGACCGGCCGAAGTGGCGCTGTGCAGCGCCCCCGGCGACACGAAGCCGCGCGCGGTGCGCCTGCTCGATCCGCTGGCGATGCGCCGCAGCAAGCGCGGCCAGGGCAGCAACACGCGCTATATCTGCGACATCCTGCCGCACGACGACCCGACCGCCGCGCACCTGCTGGTGGTCGAGGTGCGCACGCCGGCCGGTCATTCGTCGAGCTATCCGCCGCACAAGCACGACAGCGAAGCGCCGCCGGCCGAAACCCAGCTCGAAGAGACCTATTACCACCGCCTCGATCCGGCGCAGGGCTTCGCCTTCCAGCGCGTCTACACCGACGACCGCAGCCTGGACGAGGCGATGGCCGTCGAGGACCACGACGTGGTGCTGGTGCCGCGCGGCTACCACCCGGTCGTCGCGCCGCATGGCTACGACCTGTACTACCTCAACGTGATGGCCGGGCCGAACCGCCTCTGGGTCTTCCGCAACGACCCGGCGCACGAGTGGATGCTCAGTCCGCCCACTTCGGTTGCCTGAACGACTCGACCAGGAAGTCGATCAGCAGGCGCACTTTCGGCGCCACATGCTTGCGCGTCGGGTACACCGCGTAGATGCCGAGTTCGATGCCGCGGTAGCGTGGCATCAGTTCGACCAGGGTGCCGGCAGCCAGGTCGGCACTGACCATGAAGCTGGGCTGCATCACGACGCCCTGGTGATTCAGGGCCGCGGCGCGGCAGGTGTCGCCGCTGTTGGTGCGCAGGCAGGGCGCGGTCTTCACGCTCACCGGCCCGTCGGGGCCGGCGAAGTGCCATTCGTCGCCGCCGGCCAGCAGGCTGTAGGCCAGCACCGTGTGCCGCGCCAGGTCCTGCGGCGCCTTCGGCGTACCGGCGCGCTTCAGGTATTTCGGTGACGCGCAGACCACCAGCCGCGTGGCCGAGAGCTTGCGGCTGATCAGGGTCGAGCTCGGCAGGCGCGCGATGCGCACGGCGAGGTCGTAGCCTTCCTCGACCAGGTCGACCACGCGGTCGGCGAGTGTGACGTCGAACGACACGTTGGGCTGGCGCCTGATGAACTCGCCCCACAGCGGCGCCAGGTGCAGGATGCCGAAGCTCACCGGTACGTTGACCTTCAGCAGGCCGCGCGCATCGCCGCTGCGCGAGGTGATCTCGGCCTCGGCCTCGTCGACGTCGGCCAGCAGCGTCTGGCAGCGGGCGTGGAAGACCTCGCCTTCGGCGGTCAGCGACAGGCGCCGCGTCGTGCGCTGCAGCAGGCGCACGCCCAGGCGCGCCTCCAGTTCGCTGACGTAGCGCGACACGGCGGCCTTCGACACCGCCAGGGCCTCGGCGGCGCGCACGAAGCTGCCGGCATCGACCACGGCCACGAAGCTGCGCATCTCCTGGAATTTGTCCATTGGATCGAAAACTGGAACAGTCAATCAACGGATGGCCAGTTTATCTTGCAATCACCAATCAATACAGTCCTGTCCATGCGCTGCGAACCGCGGCGTTCACCACCGCCAGATCCAACCCTCACCAGGAGAAGCAAATGAAAGTCACTGTCCTCGGCGCCGGCAACATGGGCTCGGCCTTCGTCAAGCAACTGCACCGCGCCGGCCATGCCGTGCGCGTCACCGCGCGCAATGCCGACAAGGCGGCCGCGCTGGCCGCGCAGTATCCGGGCGTCGTCGCCGTCCCGGCCGCGAACGCCGCGGCGGATGCCGACATCGTCGTGCTCGCCACCGGCTATGCCGACGCACCCGCCGCGCTGCGCTCGCTCGGCGACCTGAAGGGCAAGGTGGTGGTCGACATCACCAACCCGTTGACGCCCGACTACATGGGCCTGACCCTCGGCCACAGCAGCTCGGCGGCCGAAGAGATCGCCAAGGCGGTGCCGGGCGCGCAGGTCGTCAAGGCCTTCAACACCCTGTTCGCCCAGGTGTTGGCCGAAGGCGCCGATTTCGGCGCCGGGCGCAAGGCCACGGTCTTCGTCGCCGGCGACAACGAATCGGCGCGCCAGGCGGTGGCCGGCCTGGCCGAGACGCTGGGCTTTGCCGTCGTCGACGCCGGTGGCCTGAAGAACGCGCGCTACCTCGAGCCGCTGGCCGGCCTGAACATCTACCTCGGCTACGGCGCCGGGCTCGGCACGGGCATCGCGCCGACCTGGCTGCGCAAGGCCTGAAACCGAACCACACTTTGCAGGAGATTCACATGAGCACCTTCATCAAGCGCCTTCTCGCCACCGACGCCGGCTTCGGGCCGCTGGCACTGCGCGTCCCCGTCGGCATCATCTTCATCGCGCACGGCGCACAGAAGCTGTTCGGCGCTTTCGGTGGCTACGGCCTCGAAGGCACCGGCCAGTGGATGGGTTCGATCGGCCTTGCGCCCGGCTTCTTGATGGCGCTGCTGGCTGGCAGCGCCGAGTTCTTCGGCGGCATCGCGCTGCTGCTCGGCTTGCTGGTGCGGCCGGCGGCCGCGGCGCTGGCCGTCGCGATGGCGGTGGCCATCCTCGCGGTGCACGTCGGCCACGGCCTGTTCGTCGCCAACAACGGCTACGAGTACGGCCTGGCGCTGCTCGCCGTCGCGGTGGCCTTGTTCCTGAGCGGCGGCGGTCGCGCGTCGCTCGACCGCGCGTGGGCCGCGCGCCTTGGCGGCGCGCGCTGAACGCCCACAGCCTCACTTCGCCAATTCCCCTTCCTGAGGGCTGCGCTCAGTCGCCGAGCGCAACGGGCAACACGCCCCGCGGCACGTCGTGTACCGCGAACAGGCGGCCCGACAGCGGCGCGGCGTCGAGCGCTTCGCGCGTCACCGCGTCGCGCGCACTGGTCACGAACAGCGTGTCGCCGTCGTCGCCGCCGAAAGCCGACATCGGTTGGACAGGGCACCGGCAGCGCGACGACGCGGTCGAGGCTGCCGTCGGCCTCGAAGCGAACGACGCTCCAGCCGTCGCGCAGCGCACTCCAGACCCCACCTTGCCGGTCGACGGCCAGGCCGGCGAGTCGCCCGGAGCCCTTGGGCACGGTGGCTAGGCGTCGCACGCCGGTGCTGCCGCTGCGCGCGCTGTAGAGCGTGCCGCTGTCGGCTGCAGCCAGGTACAGCGTCTCGCCGGCGCCGTCCCAGGCCAGTCGCGGCAGCCGGCTCTGCGAGGCGCCAGCCGCCGAGCGCGCGGCCGTCGTCGGCAATCTCGGTGACGCGCCAGCGCTCGCCATCGGCGATGCAGGCCCAGAAGCTGCCGCCCGGGCCGGTGCATACCGCGCTGACGCGGCGCTTGGGCAGACCGGGCAGCGCCTGCATTTGGCCGTCGGGCGTGACCAGACGCCAGCCTTCGGCGCCGAGCACGGCCACGCCGCGCCCGTGCGGCAGCAGGGCCTGGATCGGTTGTTCGAGCTGCGCGATCACGCTGTCGGCGGCCGTGTTCGCGCGGTGGATCGCCGGCGCCAGCGTGTCCGCCCACAGCAGCCCGTCCGCGGCCGCCGACCAGCAGGGTGCGGCGCCGTTGAAGGCCCACTCGCCCGGCACGACGGTGGCCTCGCCGGCGCCCTGCGGCGGCTGCGCCGCCGAGAGTTGCGCGCCGATGCGCCGCGCCGCCTCGGCGACTTCGGGGCCGAGCAGCTCGATCCGCTCCATCGTCAAGCGGAACGCCGGCCCGGCCACGCTGATCGCGCCGCGCACGCTGCCGTCGACGGCGACGATCGGCGCGCCGCAGCAACGCACACCGGGCACGATCTCCTCGTCGTCGATCGACCAGCCGCGCGTGGCCGTGAGGCGCAGCTCGGCCTGCAGCCGGCGGCGGTCGGTGATGCTGCGCGGGGTGACAGCGGTGAGGTGCAGATCCTTCACCATCGCATCGCGCTGTTCGGGCGCCAGCGCAGACAGGATGGCCTTGCCCTGGCTGGTGCAGTGCAGCGGTTTGCGCTGGCCGATCGCCGAATTCGAGCGTTGGCTGTGCGCGCCATCGATGCGTTCGAGCGCGATCACTTCGAGGCCGTCGAGCGTGGCCAGGTAGGTGGTCTCGCCGGTCATGTCGCGCAACGCGCGCAACTCGGCGCCGGCAGCGGCCACCAGGTCGGGCATCGCATAGGCCGTGCGCGCGTATTCGAAACAGCGAAAGCCCAGGCAATAGATGCGGCGCTGCGGATCGCGGCGCAACAGGCCGCGCGTGACCAGCGTGCCGAGCAGGCGGTACAGCGTGGTGCGTGGCAACGCCAGCCGCTCGGCCAGCTCGGCCTGGCTCAGTCCGGCTGCGGATTGGCCGACGGCGTCGAGCACGTCGAGCGCCTTGTCCAGCGAGGCGGTGCCTTCGGCAACTTTGTCGGGCATGGTCCCAAGTGGTGGAACTGCGGGCGGGGCCGCCACTGTACGACGCTTGGCTGCGACGCCGGGCGCACCTAGCATCGGGCCCACATCGACATCCCGAACGCTGGCACATGATCGACACCCGCATCACACCGACGCCACCGCTGCTGCGTGAGCGGGTAGCGGTCAGCGATGCCGTGCTCGAGCGCCTGGCCCGCGTCAGCAGCGGCTCGCTGACGACGCAACTGTTCAAGAAGGGCTTTCGCCAGCCGGTGCTGCAGGGCTTGCGGCCGCTGCAGGCGGCGCCCCGATCCTTTGCCGGACGCGCCTTCACGATGCGCTTCATCCCGGCGCGTGAAGACATCGACACCTACGCCACACTGACCGTGACGCCGAATGCCGACAACCTGCAATGGGTCGGCGTCGAGCAGACGCAGGCCGGCGACGTGATGGTCATCGACAGCCGCGGCGACCGCTCGGCGGCGTCGATGGGCAACATGCTGCTGCTGCGCATGGCCCGGCGCGGCGTGCGCGCGGTGGTCACCGACGGCGCGTTTCGCGACGGCACGGAGATCGCGCAGATGCCCATCCCGGCCTGGAGCGCCGCCATCACCGCCACCACGCGCCTGAGCTATCACCATGTGGCCGACCTGCAGGTGCCGGTGTCGTGCGCCGGCGTGGCTGTCTACCCGGGCGACGTGATCCACGGTGATGCCGACAACGTGAGCGTGATCCCGGCCCATCTGGCCCAGGAGATGGCCGACCTGTGCGAGGCGCAGGACGACATCGAGGCCTACCTGGCGCGGCGCGTCGACCGCGGCGAAGCGCTGTGGGGGCTGTACCCGCCGAGCGAGGCGACGCGGGCGCAGTATTGCGAGTGGGTCGCTGCGGGGCGGCCGCCGCTGCGCTGAAGGAGGCGCCCGATGCACGCCCACGAGATCCTGATCCGGCGCTACTTCGCGGCCTGCAATGCGGGCGACCACCGTGCGTTGGTGGCCTGCTTCACGGCCGATGCGGTGCACTACTTTCCGCCCGGCCTGCCCGAGATCCCGTGGCGCGGCGCCGAGACGATTGCCAGCAAGTGGGTCTGGTGCGTGCAGAACCTGGGCTCGCAGTGGACGATCGAGAAGCTGCTGGTCAGCCCCGACTCGAACGAGGCGGTCATCGAGTGGACACACTGGAAGCGCAAGAGCGGCACCGCGCAGCGCGGCGACGAGTGGTACGTCTTCGACGAGGCGTCGGGCCTGATCAAGGAGATCCGTGCCTACTACGCGGCACCCGCCGTGAAGGATATCCCCATGGGTGAGCTGGTCGAGTTCGACTACAAAGGTCGTGGCTACCACTTGACCCACCCATGAAGACCGCAGACCAACTTCGCAGCGCACGCTGGTTCGCGCCCGACGACTTCCGCTCCTTCGGCCACCGCTCGCGCGTGCTGCAGATGGGCTACGCGCAGGAAGACTGGGTCGGCAAGCCGGTGATCGCGATCGTCAACACCTGGAGCGACGCCAACCAGTGCCACTCGCACTTCAAGCAGCGCGTCGACGATGTCAAGCGCGGCGTGCTGCAGGCGGGGGGCTTCCCGCTCGAGTTGCCGGCCATCAGTCTGTCGGAGGCTATGGTCAAGCCGACGACGATGCTGTACCGCAACTTCCTGGCCATGGAGACCGAGGAGTTGCTGCGCAGCCACCCGATCGACGGCGCGGTGCTGATGGGCGGCTGCGACAAGACCACGCCGGGCCTGACCATGGGCGCTCTGAGCATGGGCCTGCCCTTCATCTACCTGCCGGCCGGGCCGATGCTGCGCGGCAACTGGAAGGGGCAGGTGCTCGGCTCGGGCTCCGATGCCTTCAAGTACTGGGACGAGCGCCGCGCCGGGCGCCTGTCGGACCAGTCATGGCGCGAGATGGAGGCCGGCATCGCGCGCAGCCAGGGCACCTGCATGACGATGGGCACCGCGTCGACGATGATGGGCATCGCCGAAGCGCTCGGCCTGACGCTGCCCGGCGCCTCGTCGATACCAGCCGCCGACGCGAACCACATCCGCATGAGCGCCGATTGCGGCCGCCGCATCGTGGCCATGGTCTGGGACGACCTGACACCGGCCCGGTTGTTGACGCGCGCGAGCTTCGAGAACGGCGTCGCCTGCGCGATGGCGATGGGTTGCTCGACCAACGCCATCGTGCACCTGATCGCGATGTCGCGCCGCGCCGGCCACGCGCTGACACTCGACGACTTCGACGCCGCCAGTCGCACGGTGCCGGTGATCGCCAACATCCGGCCCAGCGGTGAGGCCTACCTGATGGAAGACTTCTACTACGCCGGCGGCCTGCGAGCGATGTTGCAGCGCATGACCGGCCACCTGAAGACCGAGGCGTTGACGGTCAACGGGCGCACGCTGGGCCAGAACATCGCCGGCGCCGAGGTCTACAACGACGACGTGATCCGGCCACTGGCCAAGCCGATCTACGCCGAGGGCGCGCTGGCCGTGCTGCGCGGCAACCTGGCGCCCGACGGCGTAGTCATCAAGCCCAGCGCCTGCGCGCCGCACCTGCTGCAGCACAGCGGGCCGGCGCTGGTGTTCGACGATTACCCGGCCTTGAAGCAGGCCATCGACGACCCCGACCTCGACGTCACCGGCGAGCACATCCTGGTGCTGCGTTACGCCGGCCCGAAGGGCGCCGGCATGCCCGAGTGGGGCATGCTGCCGATCCCGACCAAGCTGCTCAAGGCCGGCGTGAAGGACATGCTGCGCCTGTCGGACGCGCGCATGAGCGGCACCAGTTACGGCGGCTGCCTGCTGCACTGCGCGCCCGAGGCCTTCGTCGGCGGCCCGCTGGCGCTGGTGCAGACCGGCGACCTCATCACCGTCGACGTGCCGGCGCGGCGCATCCAGCTCGAGGTCAGCGACGCCGAACTCGCTCGCCGCCGCGCTGCGTGGACGCCGCCACCGCCACGCTACGAACGCGGCTACGGCTGGATGTTCACGCGCCACATCCTGCAGGCCGACCAGGGCTGCGACTTCGATTTCCTCGAAACCGGTTTCGGCGCGCCCGTGCCCGAGCCGGTCATCTACTGAACCACAAGGGCTCATGCCATGACACAACGCCGCCACTTCCTTCAATCCACCGCGGCGCTGACCGCGGCAGGCCTGGGCCTGCCGGCGCGCGCGGCCTGGCCCGACCAGCCGCTGAAGATCATCGTGCCCTTTCCGCCGGGCGGCACCTCCGATGTCATCGCACGCCTGATCAGCAAGCCGCTCGGCGACCTGCTGAACGCCAATGTGATCGTCGAGAACAAGACCGGCGCCAACGGCGCGATCGGCGCGGCCGCCGTGGCCACCGCCACCGACGGCCACAGCATGCTGCTGTCGGACATGAGCTCGCTGGCCATCAACGCGGTGATGGAAAAGGCCTTGCCCTACAAGCCCGACCAGTTGCGCGGCGCGACGATGCTGGCCTATTCGCCGCACCTGCTGTGCACCCATCCGTCGATTGCGGCCAACAACATCAAGGAGCTGGCCGAACTGTCGAAGAAGAAGCCGATCAACATCGCCTCGTCGGGCATTGGTTCGGCGAACCACCTTGGCGCGGTTGAGATTGCATTGGCCACCGGCATGAAGTTCGTCCACGTGCCCTTCCGCGGCGGTGCACAGTCGATCGGCGATGTCGCCGCCGGCAACACCCAGTTGGTGCTCAACGGCATGCTGGCGACGCTGCCACTGGTGCAGGGAGGCCGCCTGAAGCTGCTGGGCATCTCAAAGCGCACCCGCATGGCCCTGTTGCCCGACGCACCGACCATCGCCGAGCAGGGCGTGAAGGACTTCGAGTCCGGCACCTACCAGGGCATCGCGATCCCGAGCTCGATGAACAAGGCCAATGCAGAGAAGCTCGCGGCCGCGCTGGTCGCCGTTATCCGTAGCCCCGACCTGCGCGCCAAGTTGGCCGCCGCCGGCGCCGAGGTCATGACCTCGACGCCCAAGGAGACGACCGAGTTCCTCGACCGCGAAGCCAAGCGCTGGAGCGCGTTGATCGCAAAGGCCGGCAACCAGCTCGAAGGCAATGCATGAGATGGACCCACCACCGAAGCGCCTGCGGCGCCTCCCCCTCAAAGGGGGCGCCGCTGGTGGACCGGCAGAGCCGGATCCACGGCGGCCGCGTGGCCCGGTGTTGCACGGCAGTGGGCTGACGTGAAGCACCACCGACTCGAGGCACTCGAACGCTTCGCGGGCGCTCTTTACGTGGCCGCCGGCATGGACGCCGACAAGGCTGCGTGCGTCGCGCGGCTGCAGGTGCTGACCGACGCGATGGGTCGGCGCACGCATGGCCTGGCGATGGCGCCGCTGTACCTGGCCGATATCCGCAAGGGCGGCATGCGTGTGGCCGGACAGCCGGAAGTGGTCAGCGACAACGGCATCAGCGCGGTCTGGGACGGCGACTACCTGCCCGGGCTGTGGCTGGTCAACGAAGCCATCCAGACCCTGATCCCGCGTGCCGAGAAGAGCGGCATCGCGGCCATCGCCATCCGCCGCAGCCACCACATCGGCTGCCTGGCGGCCCTGGCCAAGCAGGCGGCCGACCGCGGCTTCGTGGCCGTGATCGCCAATTCCGACCCGGCCGGCCAGCGCGTCGCGCCCTACGGCGGCACCGAGGCGCTGTTCACACCCGACCCCTTCGCGGTCGGCTACCCGGGCGCCGGGCATCCGGTCTTGGTCGACATCTGTGCCTCGATCACCACCACCTCGATGACGCGGCAGAAATACGCCGCCAACGAACAATTCGAACACCCCTGGTTGCTCGACGCCGAAGGCCGGGCCACGCGCGACCCGGCGGTGCTCGAGCACGCCACGCCGCGCGGCTCGCTGCAGCTGATCGGCGGCAACGAATACGGCCACAAGGGTTTCGGCCTGGCGCTGATGATCGAGGCCTTGTCGCAGGGCCTGTCGGGCCATGGCCGCAAGGACGGCCCCAAGCGCTGGGGCGGCAACACCTTCGTGCAGGTCATAGCCCCGCAGTTGTTTGCCGGTGCCGACGCGTTTGCCGAGCAGATGGATCACTTCTCCGAGCGCTGCCGCACCAACCGGCCGATCGATCCGGCCCGCCCCGTGCGCGTGCCCGGCGACCAGGCGGCGCGCGGCATCGCGCAGGCCGAGCGCGAGGGCATCGATTACGACGCCGCGACCTGGCAGTCGCTGCAGAGCTGGGCCTGCGATCTCGATGTCGCGCTGCCGACCCATCAACCTTGAGGATCCCGACATGAATCCCGAAACCAGGCAGAAACTGATGGGCGTGAGCAGCGCCACGCTGTGCACCGCGCTGTTCAAGCGCGGCCTGTCGCACCAGTTCATCCAGGACGTGCACCCGCTCAACGCCGGCTTGCCCAACATGGTCGGCCCGGCCTACACGCTGCGCTACATGCCGGCGCGCGAAGACCTGAATACGATCGAGGTGTTCAAGAACCGCGAGCACCCGCAGAGGAAGGCGGTCGAGGAATGCCCGCCCGGCGCGGTGTTCGTGATCGACAGCCGCAAGGACGCGCGCGCCGCGTCGGCCGGCGGCATCCTCGTCAGCCGGCTGATGAAGCGCGGCGTGGCCGGCATCGTCACCGACGGCGGTTTCCGCGACAGTCCCGATATCGCGAAGATGCCGTTCCCGGTCTATCACCAGCGCCCGGCCGCGCCGACCAATCTGACCATCCACCAGGCGATCGACATCAACGTGCCCATCGGTTGCGGTGATGCGCCGGTGTTCCCCGGCGACGTGATCGTCGGCGACGCCGAGGGCGTGGTCGTGATCCCGGCGCACCTGGCCGACGAGGTCGCCGCCGAAGCGGTCGAGATGACCGCCTTCGAGGACTTCGTGCAGGAGCAGGTGATGGCCGGCCGCTCGATCCTCGGCCTGTATCCGCCGACCGACGAGCAGAGCCGCACCGACTTCGCGGCCTGGCGCAAGGCCATGCGGCGTTGATCGGACGCCGGCAGGGTCAAGGCCTGTCGCTGGTGCCTCGCCGCATTGCCGACAGCGCGGCAAACCACTGCGCGCCGGCGCCGAAGAACAGCAGCCGACAGGCCAGCAGTTCCAGCACGATGCAGGCGGCGTCGATGACGCCGAGCACCGGCGAACGCAGGAAATCGTCGCTCATCTCGCCCGCGCCCAGCAGCCAACCCAGCACCAGGTAAGCCAGCATGACCCAGCGCGCCCAGGGTTTGCCGCGCAACACTTCGATGGCGAACCAGATCGTGAGTCCGCCGAAGACCACGACGGCGCCGAGGGTGAAGGACAGTGGCACCAGGGGATCGTCGGGGCGCGGCGGGCGAATGCCCGGCAACAGGCTGACGATGCCCAGCGCCAGCGAGATCATGATCAGCCGGCAGGCCAGATTCACGGCCTGTGGCCGCTGCGGCCGCGACAGATTGACGTCCGCCACCTCGGCGGTCGGTGGTGCGAAAGGATTGGGTGTCATCGGAGGTGGTGGCGGTGAGTCGCGCAAGCGATCCTACCTGGGCGTTCAGGCCGGCAGCGGTGCGGCGCGAGTGCGTACAGTGCGGCCAGCAACAGCAAGGCGTGGAGCTGAACATGAAGACCTACTCGATCGCCACCATTCCCGGCGACGGCATCGGCAAGGAAGTCATTCCCGCGGGTCAGGAAGTGCTGGAGGCGCTGGCCGGCGCCGAGAGCAGCTTCCGCTTCGAGTTCGAGCCTTTCGGCTGGGGCGGCGACTGGTACCGCGCGCATGGCGAGATGATGCCGGCCGACGGCCTGGATGCGCTGCGCGGCAAGGACGCGATCCTGTTCGGTTCGGCCGGCGACCCGGACATCCCGGACCACATCACGCTGTGGGGCCTGCGCCTGAAGATCTGCCAGGGCTTCGACCAGTACGCCAACGTGCGGCCGACGCGCATCCTGCCCGGCATCGACGCGCCGCTCAAGCGCTGCCGGCGCCGATGACCTGGACTGGGTCATCGTGCGCGAGAACTCGGAAGGCGAGTACGCCGGCGTCGGCGGCCGCGCGCACCAGGGCCACCCGATCGAGGTCGCGACCGACGTCTCGATGATGACCCGCGCCGGTGTCGAACGCATCATGCGCTTTGCCTTCAAGCTGGCGCAGTCGCGGCCGCGCAGGCACCTGACCGTGGTGACCAAGAGCAACGCCCAGCGCCACGCGATGGTGATGTGGGACGAGATCGCCGTGCAGGTGGCAGGCGAATTCCCGGACGTGCAATGGGACAAGGAACTGGTCGACGCGATGACCGCGCGCATGGTCAATCGGCCGGCGTCGATCGACACCGTGGTCGCCACCAACCTGCACGCCGACATCCTGAGCGACCTGGCCGCGGCCCTGGCCGGCAGTCTGGGCATCGCGCCGACCGCCAACATCGACCCCGAGCGCCGCTACCCGAGCATGTTCGAGCCTATCCACGGTTCGGCCTTCGACATCATGGGCCAGGGCCTGGCCAACCCGATCGGCACCTTCTGGTCCTGCGTGATGCTGCTCGAACACCTGGGTGAGAACCGCGCCGCGGCGCGCCTGATGCAGGCCATCGAGCGCGTCACCGCCGATCCGGCCCTGCATACACGCGACCTCGGCGGCACGGCCGGCACCGCGCAGGTGACGGCGGCCATGTGCCGGCTACTGGCCAACCCGGTGGCGGCGCGCGCCGGCTGAGGCCATGATGGGCGCGTCGCACTGACGTGAATGGAGATCCCGCATGAAATGCACGCTCATCGCTGCGCTGGCCGCGGCCGCCGCGGCAGGTGCCATGGCCCAGCCCTGCCCCGACAAGAACCTGAACTATTGGCAGGCCTTCCCGCCCGGCGGCGAGTCCGACATTTCGGCACGCCACCAGCAGATGGTGCTGAAGAGGAAATGCCCGGCCATCGACACCGTCGTGCAGTACAAGGCCGGTGGCGGCGGCGCGGTGCTGTGGAATGCGGCCAACAACCTGCCGACCGACGGCGTCAACATCTACGGCATCAACCTGCCGCACGTGGTGCTGCAGCCGCTCGAAGGCCAGGTCCAGTACAAGACCGACGACCTGACGCCGGTGTACTGGTACCACTACACGCCCGACGCGCTGGTCGTTCCCGAGCAGAGCCCGTGGAAGAGCTTCGGCGACTTTCTCAAGGCCGCGCAGGCCGCGCCGGACAAGTTCAACCTCGGCGGCTCGGGGCTCAACTCGGCCAACCACGCCGCCCACGAGCGTTTGAACAGCGCTTTCAAGATCAAGACCACCTACGTGCCGTACAAGGGCACGGGCGACCTGGCCAACGCCGTGCTCGGCGCGCAGATCGACGGCGCGATGACCTACACCGCATTCGCCGTCAACAACAAGACGCGCGTGCGCGCGCTGGCGGTGGCGATGGACACGCGCCACCCGCTGATGCCGGACGTGCCGACCTTCAAGGAACTCGGCGTCGATTGGGTCGACGGCGCCTACCGCGGCGTCGCGGTGCCCAAGTCGACATCGCCCGAAGTCAAGAAGCGCGCTGTCGGACCTGTTCGCGGCGCTCAACGCCGACCCCGAGATGAAAGACCTGGCCTTCAAGAGCGGCTTCGAGCTGGTCAACGTCGGCCTCGACGGCATGGATGCGTTCATGAAGGAACGCACCAAGGTCTATACCGAAGTCGCCAAGCAGATGGGCCTGGGCAAGAAGTAACAGACCCGAGCGGGGCCGACAGCGGCCCCGCGTGCCCCATCGCTACTGCAGTTCGATGCCGGTCTTCTTCACCAGCTTGGCGTACTTCGCCAGCTCGCTGCGGAAGTACTGGTGCGCAAACTCCGGCGTGCTGACGTTGATCGAGTTGCCCTGCTTGGCCATCGCCTCCTTCACCGCCGCGTCGGCGAAGGCGGCGCTCACCGCTTCGTGCACGCGCTTGATGTCGGCGGCGGTCATGCCCTTGGGGCCGACCACCGCGAACCAGGCTTCGACCACGTAACCCGGCAACCCCTGCTCGACGATGGTGGCGATCTCTGGCGCAGCGGCGGTGCGCTGCGGCCCGCCGACACCGATCGCGCGCAGGGCGCCGCTCTTGATGTGCTGCTGCACGCTGGGCAGGGCCGCGGTCGCGAAGTCGACCTGGCCGCCGATCAGGTCGGTGACCATCGGCCCGACCCCCTTGTACGGGATGTGCCGCGCCTTGGCCCCCGCTTCGTCGACATACATCGCCGCGGCCAGGTGCAGGATGGTGCCGTTGCCGCCCGAGGCATAGGTCAGCTCGTCGGGCTTGGCCTTGAGCAGCGCGGCGAACTCCTTCGAGTCCTTGGCCGCGACCCGGTTCGGGTTGACCACCAGCACGATAGGCGTCGCGCCGACGATGGCGATAGTCGTGAAGTCGTTCGGCATGTCGAACGGCAGCGTCTTGTAGACGCTGGGGAAGATCACCACGTTGTTCGAGACCACCGACAGGGTCATGCCGTCGGGCGCCGCGCGCGTCAGTGCCTGCAGGCCGACGATGCCGCCGGCGCCGGGCTGGTTCTCGACCACCACCGCAAAGCCCAGCGCCTTGGCCAGCGCCGGCTGCGCCGCGCGCGTGATGGCGTCGACGCCCGAGCCGGTGGCGTTGGGCAGGATGAACCTGACGGTTTTTTCGCCGACCTGCGCCAGCGCGGGAGCGGCCAGCGCGGCAAGGAGCGTCGCGCCGAGCAGGTGGCGGCGATTCAGAAGTGGCTTGGACATCGGTGGGTCTCCGTTGGAAATGGACGGGCCGGTGGGCTTACGCCACGGCGTGGGATTCGATCAGTGCGTCGATCTCGGCATCGGCCAGGCCGACCTCGCGCAGCACTTCGCGGGTGTGTTCGCCGCGCCGGGGTGGGTTGAGTTTGACGCCCAGGCGTTCGCCGTCGAGCGTGAACGGGAACAGCGTGGTCTTCACGGTCTGGCCGGCGCGTGCGCCGTCGGTGAGCCGGATGTCGGCCAGGCCGCCGGTGGCCAGCAGGTGCGGGTCGTCGAGCAGGTCTTCGGGCTTCATGATCGGTGCGAAGGGCAGGCCCGCCGCTTCCATCGTGCGCGAAATCTCGGCCGCGCTGCGTGGGGCCAGGCGCTGGCGCAAATCGGCCAGCAACTCGCCGCGCAGCTTCACGCGGTCGTTGTTGCGCGCGTAGCGCGGGTCGGCCTTCAGGTCCGGCAAACCGAGCGCGTCGCAGAAGGTCAGCCATTGCGCATCGCTGACCGCGGCGAGGAAGACCTGCTCGCCGTCCTTGACCGTGAACACGTCGTAGATCGCCCATGGGCTGATGCGCGCGGGCATCGGCGCGGCCGGCTGACCGGTGATGGCGTACTGCAGCATGTGCTGGCCGACGAGGAAGATGTTGTTCTCGTACAGCGCCGCCTGCACCTCCATGCCGCGGCCGCTGATGCCGCGCTGGATCAGCGCGCCGAGGATCGCGATGGCACCGAACATGCCGCCCATGATGTCGTTGACCGAGGTGCCGGCGCGCAGCGGGTCGCCGGGCCGGCCGGTCATGTAGGCCAGGCCGCCCATCATCTGCACCACCTCGTCAAGCGCGGTGCGGTGGTCGTAGGGACCGGGCAGGAAGCCCTTCAGGCTGGCGTAGATCAGGCGCGGGTTGCTGCTCGACAGCGATGCGTGGTCGAGGCCGTACTTGGCCATCGTGCCGGGCTTGAAGTTCTCGGCCACCACATCGGCGCTGGCTGCCAGGCGCCGCGCGGCCGCGGCGCCGTCCGGCTTGTGCAGGTCGATCTGGATGCTCTTCTTGTTGCGGTTGAACATCGGGAAGAAGCCGGCGCCCGCGCCGAGCAGGGTGCGCGTGCGGTCGCCCTCGATCGGCTCGACCTTGATCACTTCGGCGCCCAGGTCGGCGAGCACCATGCCGCAGGTCGGGCCCATCACCATGTGCGTGAATTCGACGACGCGCAGGCCCTTCAGCGGCTGCGGAATCTGGTGTGCAGTACCGGTATTCACGCGAGAGTCCTGGGCAGGCCGGCGCGCCAGATCGCGCCGTGCAGCGGTTCGCCGTCCAGCCACTGTGCGATCTGCCCGCGCAGCGCGATCAGGGCCGCGAAGTCGAGGCCCGTCGGCGCACCCATGCTGGCGAACAGGTAGGCCAGGTCTTCGGTGGCCACGTTGCCGCTCGCGCCGGGTGCGTGCGGGCAACCGCCGATGCCGCCGGTGCAGGCGTCGAAGCGGCGGATGCCGGTCTGCCAGGCGGCGAACACATTGGCCGAACCCAGGCCGCGGGTGTCGTGGAAGTGGCCGCAGGAGAGCTTGTCGCCGGCCACGGCGAGCGCCTGCTCGAACAGGGTCTTCACTTGCAGCGGATCGGCGTAGCCCACGGTGTCGGCCAGACCGACACGGTCGACACCGGCGTCGAGCACCGCGCGCACGAGGCGCAGTACCTCGACCGGTTCGACGCGGCCCTGGATCGTGCAGCCGAAGGCGGTCGACAGCCCGACCTCGACCAGGCAGTCACTGCTCTTCGCGTCGCGCAGATCGACGATGCGGCCGATCTCGGCCACCACCTCGTCGGGCGTCTTGCGCAGGTTGGCCAGGCTGTGGGCGTGGCTCGCCGAGAGCGGTACCAGCAGTGCATGCGCCGCCACGTCGATGGCCCGTTCGGCGCCCTTCAGGTTGGGTACCAGCACCGAGGGCCGCAGCCCGGGCAGCGACTTCGCAAAGGCCACCAGCTCGGCGGTGTCGGCCAGCTGCGGCATCAGCCTGGCCGGTACGAAGGAGCCGACCTCGAGTTCACGCAGCCCGGCCGCGTGCGCAGCGCGGATCCACTCGAATTTGTGCGCCGTCGGCAGCACGCGCGGCAGGATCTGCAGGCCGTCGCGCAGGCCGACCTCGCGCACGGTGACGAAATCAGGGCTCTTCATGGCCACACTGTAGCCATGCCGTCAGGCCTCACCGGAGGCGCTTTGGATCGCCGGCTAGTTGGCCGTCGCACCGCTGTCCTTGACCACCTTGCCCAGGCGCGGCACGTCGGCCTTGATCAGCGCCGCGAGCTCGGCCGGCGGCATGCCCGAAATGTCCAGGCCGAGGTCGGTCAGGCGCTTGACCACGTCGGGCAGCTTCAGAATCTTGGCGATCTCGGTGTAGAGCCGGTCGATGATCGCCTTGGGCGTGCCCGCCGGCGCAAACACCGCCTGCCACGAACTGAGCTCGTAGCCCGCGAGGCCCGATTCGGCCATCGTCGGCACCTCGGGCGCCACGCCCGAGCGCGTGGCCGTCGTCACCGCCAGCGCACGCAATTTGCCGGCCTTGATGTGCTGGATGACCGTCGTGATGTTGTCGAAGGCGACCGGCAGCGTGCCGCCGAGCAGCTCGGGAATCATCGGGCCGCTGCCGCGGTAGGGGATGTGCTGCATCTTCACGCCGGCCATGGTGTTGAACAGCTCACCCGAGATGTGCTGCGAGGTGCCGACGCCCGCCGAGCCGAACGAATACTTGCTGGGATTGGCCTTCAACAGGGTGATCAATTCGCGCACGTTGTTGGCCGGTACGCTGGGGTGAACCACCAGCACGTTGGGCAGCGTGACCAGCATCGTGATCGGCTCGAAGCTGCTGACCGGGTCATAGGGCAGCTTGTCGTACAGCGTGGCGTTGATGGCGTGCGAGCTGATCGTGCCGCCGCCGATGGTGTAGCCGTCGGGCGCGGCGCGCGCCAACTCGGCCGCGCCGGCCGAGCCACCCTGGCCGGCCTTGTTGTCGACGACGATGGTCTGGCCCAGCGCGAGGCCGAGCTTTTCGCCGACCACGCGGGCCAGGATGTCGGTCGTGCCACCGGCGGCGAAGGGCACGATGTAGCGGATCGGCTTGTTCGGCCACGGGGCGGGTTGCGCGTGCGCCGCGGGCATGGCGGCTGCCGCGATGGCCAGCAGCAGGGTGCGTCGTTGCATCGTCATGGTGTGCTTCGCTCCACGGCAGGGGCGCCGGCGCTTCAGTCTAGGATCGGCATCTGACGCCACAGCCCCGGAAAGACCCGCATGAGCCTGATGCACACCATCGCCCTGGCCCGCCTGAATACGGCGATTCGCATCTTCGTTCGCGGCTTCGGCAGCAGCGCGGCCGAAGTCGAGGCCGTGGCCGGCAACCTGATCGAGGCCAACCTCACCGGCCACGACTCGCATGGCATCGGCATGCTGCCGCGCTATGCCGAGGCGTATCTGCAGGGTGGGCTCAAGCCCAACACCCATGTGCGCACCGTGCTCGACGCCGGCGCCCTGCTGCGGCTGGACGGCGGCGCGGGCTTCGGCCAGGTCATCGGCCAGCGAAGCGATGGCGCTGGGCATCGCCCGCGCCAAGGAACACGGCAGCTGCATCGTCGCGCTGGGCAACTGCGCACCACCTCGGCCGCATCGGCGCCTGGGCCGAGCAGGCCGCGCGCGCGGGGCTGGTGTCGATGCACTTCGTCAACGTGATCTCGCGCGCCATCGTCGCGCCCTTCGGTGGCAGCGACGCGCGCTTTGGCACCAATCCCTTCTGCGCCGGCGTGCCGTTCACCGGCCGCGCAGCCGGTGATCCTCGACTTCGCGACCAGCATGATCGCGCAGGGCAAGACCCGCGTGGCGATGAACAAGGGCGAGTCGGTGGCGCCCGGCTGCCTGATCGACGACCAGGGCCGGCCGACGCAGGACCCGCGCTACACCGTGGTGCCGCCGTTCGGCGCGCTGCTCACCTTCGGCGCGCACAAGGGCTACGGCCTGGCGCTGATGTGCGAGCTGCTCGGCGGCGCGCTGGCCGCGGGCATGACGCAGCGCGACCACGACACTCAGCGCAGCGCGTCCTCAACGGCATGTTCAGCGTGCTGCTCGACCCGGCCGTGCTGGGCGACCGCGCGGCGTTCGAGGACGAGGCGCTGGCGTTCATCGACTGGGTCAAGGCGTCGCCGGCGCGCGACGGCTTCGACGCGGTGCAGGTGGCCGGCGACCCCGAGCGCGCCTCGCGCGCGCGGCGCACCGCCGAGGGCGTGCCGGTCGACGCGACCACCTGGCAGGAGATCCTCACGCGGCGGCCACGCTGGGCGTGGACGCGGCGGCCGTCGATGCGGCTGCGGGCCTGGCCTGAGGCGCAAGAATTGCTTGCAATTGCACACCTCGCGGACACTCGGCGGTCACACGCGGGCGCTACCCTGCTGTTTCGTCCACTGATCGCAAGGCCCTCCCATGTCACCGCCGCGATCCGACCCGCGTCAGCGCCCTAAGGCTGCCCCCGAGCTGGCGCCACTGGTAGCCGACCTGTTCGCCGATGCGCCGCCGCCGCAGCGTGTACACCTGCTCAACGGCCTGTTGCGGCCGGTCGGTCCCTTGGCCTTGGTGGCCATCGCGGCCGGTGCCTTCGCCAGCTTGTTGCCTGAGACGCGTTGGCGCGGCGCCAGCGCCACGCTCGACGATGCGGTGCGCCTGACGGCCGGCCAGGTGCTCGAGCTGGCGCGCTACGTCGAGCAGAAGAGCCCTGAATCCCTGCTGCAGTTGCCTGCGCTGCTGGCCGGCAGCCCGCTCTGGGTCGGCTCGATCAGCGGCGCCCTGCTGCTGCTGGCGCTGCAGGCCTGGCGTGCGCGCGCGAGCTGACGCCGACGCGCCGCGCTCGCGCTCAGTCGTCGAGCAGATCACCCTTGTAGAA
>CAVUGY010000020.1:0-178143 GCA_963741125.1 uncultured beta proteobacterium | reverse complement strand
GCCGACCATTGCCAGAGAGTGGCGGCTGTTGTTCAAGTTGGGTTGAGAACATGATCAAAATGCAATCGCGGCTCGACGTCGCGGACAACACCGGTGCGAAGTCCGTCATGTGCATCAAGGTGCTGGGCGGCTCCAAACGCCGTTATGCCGGCATCGGCGACGTGATCAAGGTAGATCAAGGAAGCTGCTCCGCGTGGTCCGCGTCAAGAAGGGCGAGATCTACAGCGCCGTGGTGGTGCGCACGGCCAAGGGTGTACGCCGCGCCGATGGCTCGCTGATCAAGTTCGACGGCAACGCCGCGGTGCTGCTCAACGCCAAAGTCGAGCCGATCGGCACCCGCATCTTCGGCCCGGTGACGCGTGAATTGCGTACCGAGCACTTCATGAAGATCGTGTCGCTGGCCCCTGAAGTTTGAAGTCAGGACTGTAAGGATCGACTCCATGAACAAGATTCGCAAAGGCGACCAAGTCATCGTGCTCACCGGCCGTGACAAAGGCAAGCGCGGCACCGGTGCTCCGCCGTGTGGACGACAGCCACCTGGTGGTCGAGGGCGTCAATGTCGTGAAGAAACACGTCAAGCCCAATCCGATGAAGGGCACCACCGGCGGCGTGATCGACAAGACCATGCCCATCGACCAATCCAACGTTGCGATCTACAACGCCAAGACCGGCAAGGCCGACCGTGTCGGCATCAAGCTGCTGTCCGAAGCCGAGAAGAAGGCGCGCAAGACCCAGGACAACGGCGTGCGCGTCTACAAGTCCAGCGGCGAAGAGATCAAGGCTTAAGAGGCAATCAAGATGGCAAAGAAACAAGCTGCCGCTGCTGCGCCCGGCGCCACCGCCGCGCCGGTGGCTCGCCTGCAGACGGTATACAAGCAAAAGCTCGTCCCCGAGCTGGTCGCCAAGTTCGGCTACAAGTCGGTGATGCAGGTGCCGCGCCTGACCAAGATCACGCTGAACATGGGCGTCAGCGAAGCGGTCTCCGACAAGAAGATCATGGACAACGCGGTCGGCGACCTGACCAAAATTGCCGGCCAGAAACCGGTGGTCACCAAGAGCAAGAAAGACATCGCCGGCTTCAAGATCCGCTCGGGCGTACCCATCGGCACGATGGTCACCTTGCGCGGCGTGCGCATGTTCGAGTTCCTCGACCGCTTCGTGACCGTGGCCCTGCCGCGAGTGCGCGACTTCCGCGGCATCTCGGCGCGCTCGTTCGATGGCCGCGGCAATTACAACGTCGGGGTCAAGGAACAGATCATCTTCCCCGAGATCGATTACGACAAGGTCGATGCGCTGCGCGGCATGAACGTCAGCATCACGACCAGCGCCAAGACCGATGACGAGTGCAAGGCGCTGTTGACGGCCTTCCGCTTCCCGTTCAAGAACTGAGGCATCCGATGGCCAAACAATCCCTCATCCAGCGTGAACTCAAGCGCGAGCAACTGGTTGCCAAGTACAAGAAGAAGTACGACGAGCTCAAGGCGGTCGCCAACAACGCCAAGAAGTCCGACGAAGAGCGCTATGCCGCGCGCCTGGCGCTGCAACAGCTGCCGCGCAACGCCTATCCGACGCGCCAGCGCAACCGCTGCGAGCTGACGGGCCGCCCGCGCGGCACCTTCCGCATGTTCGGTCTGGCGCGCAGCAAGATCCGCGACCTGGCCTTCAAGGGCGACATCCCCGGTGTCGTCAAGGCCAGCTGGTAATCGGACCGCAGGAGATTCGCAAATGAGCATGAGTGATCCGATCGCCGATATGCTGACGCGTATCCGCAATGCACAGTCTGTCGAGAAGGTGGCGGTGACGATGCCATCGTCCAAGCTGAAGGTGGCGATTGCGCAGGTGTTGAAGGACGAGGGCTATATCGATGGCTTTGCCGTCAAGGGCGAGGCCAAGGCCGAGCTAGAGATCGCGCTGAAGTACTACGCCGGGCGCCCGGTGATCGAGCGCATCGAGCGCGTCAGCCGCCCCGGCTTGCGCGTCTACAAGGGGCGGCACTCGATTCCGCAGGTGCAGAACGGCCTCGGCGTGGCCATCGTCACCACGCCACAGGGTGTGATGACCGACCGCAAGGCGCGCGCTTCGGGCATCGGCGGCGAAATCCTGTGCTACGTGGCCTAAGGGGAGACTTGCAATGTCGCGCGTAGGAAAGATGCCGATCACCGTGCCCAAGGGCGTGGACGTGGTGGTTACAGCCGAACAAATCAGCGTCAAGGGCGCCCAGGGCACCTTGGTGCGCAAGGGCAATCCGCTGGTGGCGGTCAAGAACGATGCCGGGCTGGTGAGCTTCACCGCGGCCAACGACAGCACCGAGGCCGATGCCATGAGCGGCACCATGCGTGCCCTGGTGGCCAACATGGTGAGTGGCGTGACCAAGGGCTTCGAGCGTCGGCTCAGTCTGGTCGGCGTGGGCTTTCGCGCCCAGGCCCAGGGCAGCAAGCTCAATCTGCAGGTCGGTTATTCGCATCCGGTCGTGAAGGACATGCCGGCCGGCATCAAGGTCGAGTGCCCGACGCAGACCGAAATCATCATCAAGGGCGCTGACCGTCAGGTGGTGGGTCAGATCGCTGCCGAAGTGCGCGCGATCCGCCCTCCCGAGCCCTACAAGGGCAAGGGCATCCGCTATGCGAACGAGCGCGTGGTCCTCAAAGAGACCAAGAAGAAGTAAGGAGCGGCCGTCATGACGATCACCAAGAAAGATCAACGCATCCGCCGTTCGCGCCAGACGCGCGTGCGCATCGCCAAGCAACGCGTCGCGCGGCTGACGGTATTTCGCAGCAATCTGCATATCTATGCCAACGTCATCTCCGACGACGGCAGCAAGGTGCTGGCCAGTGCGTCGACCGCCGAGAAGGACGTGCGCACCGAGATCGGTGCCAAGGGCAAGGGTGGCAATGCCGCTGCGGCCGCCATCGTCGGCAAGCGCATTGCCGAGAAGGCCAAGGCCGCCGGCATCGACACCGTGGCGTTCGACCGCTCGGGCTTTGCCTACCACGGCCGCGTCAAGGCGCTGGCCGAAGCGGCGCGTGAAGCCGGCCTGCAGTTCTGACGCATCAGAGGAATCAAGCAATGGCTAAATTTCAACCCCGCGCCCAGACCGAAGGCAACGACGACGGCCTGAAGGAAAAGATGATCGCGGTCAATCGCGTCACCAAGGTGGTCAAGGGCGGGCGCACGCTGAGCTTTGCGGCGCTGACCGTCGTGGGCGACGGCGACGGCCGTATCGGCATGGGCAAGGGCAAGGCCAAGGAAGTGCCGGTGGCGGTGCAAAAGGCGATGGAGTCGGCGCGCCGCAACCTGAAGAAGGTGCCGCTGAAGAACGGCACGATCTACCACAACGTGCGCGGCGAGCATGGCGCGGCCAAGGTGCTGATGGCGCCGGCGGCGGCGGGTACCGGCATCATCGCCGGTGGCCCGATGCGCGCCGTGTTCGAGGTCATGGGTGTCACCGACATCGTGGCCAAGAGCCTGGGCTCGTCCAACCCCTACAACATGGTGCGTGCCACGCTGGATGCACTGAACAACTCCACCACCCCCGCGGCGGTGGCGGCCAAGCGCGGCAAGTCGGTCGAAGACATCTTCAACTAAAACGCCGGCGCCGGAGAGACCATGAACCCCCAAGCTCACATTCGTTCGCTGCCCCCCGAGGGGGCGCAGGCCACCCTTGGGACGGCCCGGCGGGAGGCCTGACATGTCCGACAAGAAAACCCTGACCGTCAAGCTCGTCAAGAGCGTGGCCGGAACCAAGCAGTCGCATCGCGACACCGTGCGCGGCCTGGGCCTGCGCCGCGTCAATAGCCAACGCACGCTGGAAGATACGCCGGCCGTGCGCGGGATGATCAACAAGGTCGCTTACCTGGTGCAGGTGCTGTGATGGAACTGAACAACATCAAGCCGGCTGCCGGCAGCCAGAAGGACCGCCGCCGCGTCGGCCGCGGCATTGGCTCCGGCCTGGGCAAGACCGCGGGTCGTGGCCACAAGGGCCAGAAGTCGCGTGCCGGTGGTTACCACAAGGTCGGCTTCGAAGGCGGCCAGATGCCGCTGCAGCGCCGCCTGCCCAAGCGTGGCTTCAAGTCGCAGGCGCTGAAGTACAACGCCGAGATCACGCTGACCGATCTGCAAAAGCTCGGCCTGGACGAAGTCGACCTGTTGAGCCTGAAGCAGGCCGGCCTGGTCGGCGACATGATCAAGACGGCCAAGGTCGTCAAGACCGGCGAGCTGAGCCTCAAGGTCGCGCTCAAGGGCGTGGGTGCGACGGCGGGCGCCAAAGCGGCCATCGTTGCGGCCGGCGGTTCGGTCGCCGAGTAAGTACAGAGGACAGGCGACTTGGCAACCAACGCGACCCAACTGGCCAAGAGCGGCAAGTTCGGCGACCTGCGTCGCCGCTTGACGTTCTTGCTGCTCGCGCTGGTGGTCTATCGCCTGGGCGCGCACATTCCCGTGCCCGGCATCGACCCGGAGCAGTTGCGCCAGCTCTTCAACAGCCAGAGCGGCGGCATCCTGAACCTGTTCAACATGTTCAGCGGCGGCGCGTTGTCGCGCTTCACCGTCTTCGCGCTGGGCATCATGCCCTACATCTCGGCCTCGATCATCATGCAGTTGATGACCTACGTCGTGCCCACGCTCGAGGCACTAAAGAAGGAAGGCGAGTCGGGCCGGCGCAAGATCACGCAGTACACGCGCTACGGCACCCTGGGCCTGGCGGTGTTCCAGTCACTGAGCATCGCCATCGCGCTCGAGGGCTCGCCCGGACTGGTCATCGCCCCGGGCTTCGGCTTTCGCATGACGGCCGTGGTCAGCCTGGTGGCCGGTACGATGTTCCTGATGTGGCTGGGTGAGCAGATCACCGAGCGCGGCCTGGGCAACGGCATTTCGATCCTCATCTTCGCCGGCATTGCCGCCGGCCTGCCCAACGCCATCGGCGGGCTGTTCGAGCTGGTACGCACCGGGTCGATGAGCATCTTCGCCTCCTTGTTCATCATCACGCTGGTGGTCCTGGTGACCTTCGCCGTGGTCTTCGTCGAACGCGGCCAGCGCAAGATCCTGGTCAACTATGCCAAGCGCCAGGTCGGCAACAAGGTCTACGGCGGCCAGTCGTCGCACCTGCCCTTGAAGCTCAACATGTCGGGCGTGATCCCGCCGATTTTCGCCTCGTCGATCATCCTGCTGCCGGCCACTGTGGTCGGCTGGTTCGCCACCGGCGAGGGCATGCGCTGGCTGAAGGACATCTCGTCGGCGCTGTCGCCGGGCCAGCCGATCTACGTCCTGCTCTATGCGGCGATGATCATCTTCTTCTGCTTTTTCTACACCGCGCTGGTCTTCAACAGCCGCGAGACGGCCGACAACTTGAAGAAGAGCGGCGCCTTCGTTCCCGGCATCCGCCCCGGCGACCAGACGGCCAAGTACATCGACCGCATCCTGGGCCGCCTGACGCTGGCCGGTGCGATCTACATCACCGCGGTCTGCCTGCTGCCCGAGTTTCTGGTTCTGAAATACAACGTGCCGTTCTACTTCGGTGGAACGTCGCTGCTGATCATCGTGGTCGTGACGATGGACTTCTGGGCCCAGGTCCAGAGCTACGTCATGAGCCAGCAGTACGAGTCGCTTTTGAAGAAGGCAAATTTCAAGGCATCTTGAGATGGCGAAGGATGATGTCATCCAGATGCAGGGCGAGATTCTGGAGAACTTGCCCAACGCCACGTTTCGAGTGAAGTTGGAGAACGGCCACCTGGTCCTTGGTCACATTTCCGGAAAGATGCGCATGCACTACATCCGCATCCTGCCCGGCGACAAGGTGACGGTGGAGTTGACGCCCTACGATTTGAGTCGGGCTCGCATCGTGTTCCGTGCGAAGTGAGCGCCGCGATTGACGGTCAAGAGTGAAGGTTTAGGAGAGCAAGATGAAAGTCGCTGCATCGGTCAAGAAAATGTGCCGTAACTGCAAGATCATCCGTCGCAACGGAGTGGTGCGCGTGATTTGCACCGATCCGCGTCACAAGCAGCGCCAGGGCTGAGCGAGCCCGCTCGCACCAGCACGCCAGAGCATATTGAAGGAACACCATGGCACGCATTGCCGGTATCAACATCCCGCCGCACAAACACGCCGAGATCGGCCTGACCTCGATCTACGGCATCGGCCGCACCACGGCGCAGAAGATCTGCGAGAAGGCGGGAGTCGCCTACTCGAAGAAGATCAAGGACCTGTCGGACGCCGATCTGGAAAAGATCCGCGAAGAAATCGCACGCATGACGATCGAAGGCGACCTGCGCCGCGAGATGTCGATCAACATCAAGCGCCTGATGGACCTGGGCTGCTACCGCGGTGTGCGGCATCGTCGTGGCCTGCCGGTCCGCGGCCAGCGCACCAAGACCAACGCGCGCACGCGCAAGGGCCCGCGCAAGTCGGGTGCCCTGGTCAAGAAGTGACGAGTCATCCCTGCATCCAACCATCAAGCGCGCGTCGATAGAGAACTCGAGGAAAGACCATGGCCAAGGCACCCCAGAACACCGCCGCGCGTCGCGTGAGCAAGAAGATCCGCAAGAACGTCGCGGACGGCTTTGCCCACATTCACGCGTCGTTCAACAACACCATCATCACCATCACCGACCGCCAGGGCGGCGCTCTGGCCTGGGCCTCCAGTGGCGGCCAGGGCTTCAAGGGCTCGCGCAAGAGCACGCCGTTCGCGGCCCAGGTGGCGGCCGAAAACGCCGGTCGCGCGGCGCAGGAGCAAGGCATCAAGAACCTCGACGTGCGCATCAAGGGCCCGGGCCCGGGGCGCGAGTCGAGCGTGCGTGCGCTGGCCTCGCTGGGTATCCGCATCAACTCCATCTCCGACGTGACGCCGGTGCCGCACAACGGCTGCCGGCCGCAGAAACGCCGAAGGATTTAAGCAAGTACGCGGACACGGCATGCCAATGGCATGCCGTGTTCTCCGTCCGTGAAGCCCACCGTTCGAGCGCATTCAAACAACACCCGCCGGACTCGCGCGACAAGAAGGTCGCGTCAGATTGATCAGCAAAGGACCGCATCGTGGCAAGACTCCTAGGCCCCAAGGCCAAACTTTCCCGCCGTGAAGGCACCGACCTGTTCCTGAAAAGCGCACGCCGCGCCATCAGCGACAAGTCGAAGTTCGAATCCAAGCCGGGTCAGCACGGCCGCACCAGCGGCTCGCGCACCAGCGACTTCGGCCTGCAACTGCGCGAGAAGCAGAAGGTCAAGCGCATGTACGGCGTGCTCGAGCGCCAGTTCCGGCGCTATTTCGCCGAGGCCGAGCGGCGCAAGGGCAACACCGGCGCCAACCTGCTGATGCTGCTCGAGTCGCGGCTGGACAACGTGGTCTACCGCATGGGCTTCGGCAGCACCCGCGCCGAAGCGCGCCAGCTGGTTTCGCACAAGGGCATCACCGTCAACGGCAACGTGGTCAACATCTCGTCTTACCTGGTCAAGGCCGGCGATACGGTCGCGGTGCGCGAGAAGTCGAAGAAGCAGTTGCGCGTGACCGATTCGGTCAAGCTGGCCGAATCGATCGGCCTGCCGGAGTGGGTCAAGGTCGACGTAACCAAGCTCGAAGGCGTGTTCACCAAGACACCCGACCGCGATCAATTCGGCGCCGAGATCAAGGAAGCACTCATCGTGGAGCTTTATTCGAGGTAAAGCGGGAGACCGGCCTTTGGCCGGCCCCCTTTCTGGAGGGCTTCGCTTGCCGGGCGCGAAGTCTTCGTCTTTCCAGCCCGGCAGATCCATCAGCCTTATCGGTGTAACGAGCCGAGGGTATTGACAGGAACAACACCCAATGCAAACCAATCTGCTGAAACCCAAAGCCATCAATGTCGAGCCGATCAGCGGCCACCGCGCCAAGGCCACGCTCGAGCCTTTCGAGCGCGGCTACGGCCATACGCTGGGCAACGCCCTGCGCCGCGTGCTGCTGTCGTCGATGGTGGGTTACGCGCCGACCGAAGTCACCATCGCCGGCGTGCTGCATGAGTACTCGACGATCGACGGCGTGCAGGAAGACGTGGTCCACATCATGCTCAACCTGAAGGGCGTGACTTTCCGCCTGCACAACCGCGACGAAGTCACGCTGGTGCTGCGCAAGGAAGGCGAGGGCCCGGTCACGGCCGGCGACATCCAGACCCCGCACGACGTCGAGATCATCAACCCCGACCATGTCATCGCGCACCTTTCACACGGCGGCAAGCTCGACATGCAGATCAAGGTCGAGAAGGGCCGCGGCTACGTGCCGGGCAACATGCGGCGCTTCGGCGACGAGCCGACCAAGTCGATCGGCCGCATCGTCCTCGACGCCTCGTTCTCTCCGGTGCGCCGGGTCAGCTACGCGGTCGAGAACGCGCGGGTCGAGCAGCGCACCGATCTGGACAAACTGGTGATGGAGATCGAAACCAACGGTGCGATCAGCCCGGAAGAGGCGATCCGTTCGTCGGCCAAGATCCTGGTCGAGCAGCTGGCGGTGTTCGCCCAGCTCGAAGGCAGCGAAGTCAGCGGCATTTTCGAAGAGCAGAAGCGCACCACCAGCACCTTCGATCCGATCCTGCTGCGCCCGGTCGACGAACTCGAGCTCACCGTGCGTTCGGCCAACTGCCTGAAGGCCGAAAACATCTACTACATCGGCGACCTGATCCAGCGCACCGAGACCGAGCTGTTGAAGACGCCGAACCTGGGCCGCAAGTCGCTCAACGAAATCAAGGAAGTGCTGGCCTCGCGCGGCCTCACGCTCGGCGCGCGCCTCGAAAACTGGCCCCCACAAGGACTGGACAAACGCTAAGACGCCCAGCCGTCATGTGCACCCCCAGTACCTGATACGGCTGGGGCTCAAATATTGGAAGGACAAGCACCATGCGCCATCGCAACGGACTACGCAAACTCAACCGCACCAGCGCGCATCGCCAGGCGATGCTGCGAAATATGTGCAATTCGCTGATCACGCACGAAGCGATCAAGACCACGCTGCCCAAGGCGAAAGAGCTGCGCATGGCCGTCGAGCCGCTGATCACGCTGGCCAAGGAGCCCACGCTGGCGCACCGCCGCCTGGCCTTCGATCGCACGCGCGACCGCGACGTCGTGGCCAAGCTGTTCAACGACCTCGGGCCGCGCTACAAGGCCCGGCCGGGCGGCTACACGCGCATCCTGAAGATGGGCTTTCGCGTCGGCGACAACGCCCCGATGGCCTTCGTCGAGCTGGTCGACCGGCCCGCGCCCAAGGCCGACGAAACCAAGACCGACGCCGAGTAGGCTTGCCGGCGGCATGAACGCAGGGCCAGCCCCAAGCTGGCCCTGTTCGTTTGGGTCGGCATTCGGCAGCGCACCTCTGCACGCATCGCTGTTTCGCGTCGAAGGCCTGGTCAAGCATTACAACGGCCAGCGTGTGGTCGACGATCTGTCGCTGGAAATCGCGCCCGGCGAATGCCTGGGTGTGATCGGGCCGAACGGCGCCGGCAAGACGACCACGTTGCGCATGTGCCTGGGCCTGGTGGTGCCCGACGCGGGCCGCATCGACATCTTCGGCCTGCCGGTACCCGAGGCCGTGCGCGAAGCGAAGAAGCGCATCGGCGTGGTCACGCAATTCGACAGCCTAGACCCCGACTTCAGCTGTGCCGAGAACCTGCGCGTCTTCGGCAGCTACTTCGGCCTGCCGCGCGCGATCATCGACGAGCGCGTGCCGCGCCTGCTCGAATTTGCCGCGCTGCAATCCAAGGCCGGCGCCCGGCCCGGTGAATTGTCGGGTGGCATGAAGCGGCGCCTGTCGCTGGCCCGTGCACTGATCAACGATCCCGACCTGTTGCTGCTCGACGAGCCGACCACCGGCCTGGACCCGCAGGCGCGGCATCTGATGTGGGAGCGCCTGAAGGCCTTGTTGCAGCAGGGCAAGTCGATCCTGCTCACCACCCATTTCATGGACGAAGCCGAGCGCCTTTGCGACCGCCTGGTGGTGCTCGACCGCGGCCGCAAGATCGCCGAAGGCACACCGCGTGGCCTGATCGCCGCACACCTCGAGCCTGACGTGGTCGAGGTCTACGGCGAAGGCGCCGCCGCCTGCGCCGCCGAACATGGCGCGCTGGCCCAGCGTGTCGAGACCAGCGGCGACACCGTGTTCTTTTATCTGCGTGACGCGCACCGATTGCTCGATGCGGTGGCCGAGCGCCGCGACATCCGTACCCTGCACCGGCCGGCCAACCTGGAAGACCTGTTCCTCAAACTCGCCGGGCGCCAGATCCGCGACGACGCCTGATGAAAACGGCCACCGCCTCAGCGCCGACGTCGATGTTCGCCCTGCCACGCATCTCGTTGCGCTGCTGGCCCGTGGTACAGCGCAATTGGCTGGTCTGGAAGAAGCTCGCGTTACCCAGCCTGCTCGGCAACATCGCCGAGCCCTTGATCATCCTGGTCGCCTTCGGCTACGGCCTGGGCGCCTTGGTCGGCCGCGTCAATGACTTGCCCTACATCCTGTTCCTGGCCTCGGGCAGCATCTGCATGAGCACGATGTACGCGGCTTCGTTCGAGGCCATGTACTCGGCCTTCTCGCGCATGCAGATCCAGAAGACGTGGGACAGCATCCTGAACGCGCCGATCGCGCTCGACGACATCGTCCTGGCCGAGATGTTGTGGGCCGGCATCAAGGCGCTGATCAGCGCGACGGCCATCGCCGCCGTACTCGTCGCACTCGGCATCAGCCGTGCGCCCACGCTGCTGCTCGCCTTGCCCGTCCTGTTCCTGGTCGGCCTGACCTTCGCCGCCATCGCACTGGTCTTCAATGCGCTGGCCAGGGGCTACGACTTCTTCACCTACTACTTCACCCTGGTGCTGACGCCGATGACCTTTCTGTCCGGCGTCTACTTCCCGGTCGATCAACTGCCTGGCTGGCTGCAGCAGGTGGCCGCTGTCTTGCCCTTGTCCGCCGCGGTGGAACTGGTGCGGCCGCTGGTGATCGGTGTCTGGCCCGCGCGGTGGTGGCCGTCGCTGGCGTTGCTGATCGCTTACGCCGCCGCGGCCTTCTGGTTGGCGCTGGCGCTGACGCGGCGGCGCCTCTTGCGCTGAGTTCCGGCGAGGGTGGCCATGTTAGAATTCACCCGCGGGGTGGAGCAGCCTGGTAGCTCGTTGGGCTCATAACCCAAAGGTCGCAAGTTCAAATCTTGCCCCCGCAACCAAGACCCCCATGGCACAGTGCCAAAGTTGACGCCAACCCGATCGGTTGGCGTTTTGCGTTGTGCCCATTCTGTGATGACCCACCCCAGCCGCGTGCGCACGGTGACCCTGCTCGGCACGGCGCAGACGCTGGCCTGGGCTTCGTCCTACTACCTGCCTGCGATACTGGCCACGCCGATGGCACGAGACCTCGGCGTGGCCACGTCGACGGTCTTCGCCGCCTTCTCCGTCGCCTTGGTCGTCTCGGCCCTCATCGGGCCCTGGGCAGGCCGGGCCATCGATCACCGTGGCGGGCGCCCCGTGTTGATGGCCACCAATCTGCTGTTCGCCCTGGGCCTCGCCGGGCTGGGCCTTGCGCAAGGCCCGTTCGCACTCTTTGCGGCCTGGGCCTTGATCGGTGTGGCCATGGGCAGCGGCCTGTACGAGGCCGCCTTCGCGACGCTGGTGCGTCTGTACGGCCATGGCTCACGCGATCCGATCACCGGTATCACCTTGATCGCCGGCTTCGCGAGCACCGTCGGCTGGCCCTTGTCGGCGCTGCTCGAAGCGCAGGTCGGATGGCGAGGCGCGTGTCTGACCTGGGCGGCATTGCATCTGCTCATCGGCCTGCCGCTCAATGCCTGGTTGCCGCGCTGGGTGCCGCAGCCCGCACCGGCGGCGCCCACGCCGGACGAAGCCGCGGTGCAGATCCGGCCGGCCGACGCGACGCTGCGCCATGCGGGCCGTTCAGCGGCCATCCTGGCCTTCGTCTTCGCAGCGACATGGTTCACCAGCACCGCGATGGCCGCGCATCTGCCCCGCCTGCTGCAGGCGGCAGGGGCGAGCCTGGCGGTCGCTGCGGGTGTCGGCGCCCTGATCGGCCCGGCCCAGGTCGGCGGCCGCCTGCTCGAATTCGGCGTGCTGCGGCGTGTGCATCCCCTGCTGTCGGCCCGCCTCGCAGCGCTGGCCCATCCCGTCGGTGCCGCCACGCTGGTACTGGCGGGTGCACCGGCGGCCGCCTTGTTTGCGATCCTGCACGGCGCGGGCAACGGCATCCTGACGATCGCCAAGGGCACCCTGCCCCTGGTGCTGTTCGGCCCGCAGGGCTACGGCGCCAGGCAGGGCTGGTTGATGGTCCCTGCACGCGTGGCGCAGGCGCTGGCGCCGTTCGTCTTTGGCCTCGTGCTCGATCGCTGGGGTTCGTCCGCGCTGTGGCTGTCAGGCTGCCTGGGGCTGAGCGCCTTCGTGGCATTGATGCTGCTGCCCAGGCCTGCCAGCGCTCACCGTTGATGTGGGCGACGGCATTGGCCCCGTTGCTCATCGCGGCACGGACGCTGCGCCGGCATCGCGCTGTTCGCGCAGGAATGGGCGCTCGATCTGCTCGGCCAGCAGCGCGAGGTCGCGCGAGCCGACGCCCTGCGCCGTGAAGTGTGCGCGCCAGCCTTGCACGCTGCGCGCCACCTCGGCGCTGATCGCGTGTGCGCGTGCGGCCGTGAGGGCGAATGCCCGGTGTTCGGACAGCGCATTGGCGAGCGTGGAGTCCGCACCGTCGCGGCCGACACGCAATTGCTGGTAGCCCAGGGCCTGGCCCGAGGGCAGGATGTCGAAGGCCGGCGAGAGGCGATAACGCTGCGCCCCGTCGACGAGCAGCGCATGGTTTTTCTCGTGGTCGTCGGTATTGTCGATCAGGATGTTGAACACCATGCGCCGGAACAGCTGCTCACCCTGGGCCGCGAAGTGATCCGCGGCTGCGCGCCGTCGCAGCAGCAGCGCCAGCTCCGGGTAGCCGAAGCCCTCGCGCGCGGCGCGCAAGGCGACATGCGCCGACACGGCGTGGCACCGGAGCGCGCCGGAGCGATCGAAGCGCCGCACGGCCACGGCATGGCCGCTCTGCAGGCGCAACGCGCGGGTCTGGCAGACGTCGATGCCCGCAGTGGCCGCCAGGGTCATGGTCGCGTGTTCGATCAAGGGGCCGTCCAGCGCGTCACCGGCCTGACCGAACTTGACCACCCATTGCGAGCCTTCGAGTTCGAGCAAGGCCTTGGGCCTGGCGCCGCCGAGCGTCGCGCCCGGCGCGACCAGCCGGCGCAGGGGCTCGTCGACCGCGTCGCCGGCCTCGACCTGCCGCACCAGGTCGTGCATGGCCTGCAGGTCGGCCAGCACCGGCAGCGGTCCGTAGCGACGCGGCAGGTAATCGCCGGCGGACGTCGATACGCCGAGCGCGCCGAAGCGATCGTCGCCCGAAAAGTACAGGTACTCCAGGGTCGACAGGCGGGGCGGCCGGTCGATCAGGCGGATGACGCGCTCGCCCCAACGATCGGGTCTGGCGTCGTCGACCGCGCCGGCGGCTGCGTCGGACTCGACCGGCAGAAACTCGCCTTCGCGCAGCGGCAGGTCTTCGCTCAGCGCGATGCCATTGGCCCGCCACTGCGGCGAGTACTCCAGCGACACGCCGCCCGGCTGCTGCCCCGCACGACGCAGCAGGCGCAATGTGCCGATGTGGCGCGGGCGCAAGGGGTCGGCGAGCCACCACAGTGCCAGTTCGTCGCTGAGGGCGTAGGCGGTCATGGTGTGGTCCTGGCCGGGCGGCGCAATCGCGCTCGCGCCGCGCGCACATCGAGTTCGAGTGCGCCGCGGTCCAGTGCAGGGTCGGCCAGCCCCGGCAGCGCATCCGTGCGGCCCATCAACCACAGGGCGGCCGCGTACACGCCCATGCCCACACCGGGGTCGCCGCCTTCCAGGCGCTGCACGGTGCGCACCGATACGCTGAGCCGCTTGGCCCAGCCGCGCAGCGATTCCTTGCGCCTCAGGCGTGCCACGGCGAGCAGGCTGCCGAGTTCGCGCAACGCGCTCAGTGCCTGCGGCGGCAGCCAGTCGTTGTGTGCTGATGACTTTGACATGCCATTAAGTATCACATATTTTCTAAAATGTACATATTTATGGCGTATTAAAGTGCAAGATCGGACGGCCGCTGCGGTCAAAGCGCGTTCGCCAAACAGATTGCCATGGGCCCGCGTGCAACGACGTGACCGCAAGGCGTCGCCAGAGCATTGCCCTCACCCCTGTCGCAGATGCGGCAGCCACGGTGCGGCCAACAGGCTCACATGCCGATGGCGCAAAATGAATGCTCAGTCCACCCGCCCCGCGCGTGCGGGCTTGACCTCAGGGTTGGCGCGGCTACCCTGCGACGGCGGTTGGCGCTTTGCAGTAGATCAAGGCAGCAGGGTGCCCACAGCGACGACCATCGAGAGATTTGATACCCCGGAGTGCCACCTTGACCCTGATGTCCCCCTCTGCCGCCCTCAGCACCACCACGTCGCCGCCTGCGCAGGCCATCAGTACCGAAGTGCTGCGCGAGAAATATGCCAAAGGCGACGAGCAGACCATCGCCGACGTGCACCGCCGGGTGGCCCAGGCCCTGGCCAAGGCCGAAGCACCGGAGCTTCAAGCCGCGTCGGTCGAGCGCTTTGCGCAGGCGCTCGACGCGGGCTTCATCCCCGCCGGCCGCATCCAGTCGGCGGCGGGCACGAGCCTGGCCGCCACGCTGATCAACTGCTTCGTGCAGCCGGTGGGCGACTCCATCACCCAGATCGACGATGGCCACCCTGGCATCTATACCGCGCTGGCCGAAGCGGCCGAGACCATGCGTCGCGGCGGCGGTGTGGGTTACGACTTCTCGCGCGTGCGTCCGCGCGGGGCCTGGGTCGGCGCCACGCACAGCAGCGCCTCCGGCCCGGTCAGCTACATGCGGGTCTTCGACCGCTCCTGCGAGACCGTCGAATCCGCCGGTGCCAGGCGCGGTGCGCAGATGGGCGTGCTGCGTTGCGACCACCCCGATGTCGAGGAATTCATCCACGCCAAGGACCGCGGCGACCTGAAGAATTTCAACGTCTCGGTCGGCGTCACCGACCAGTTCATGCAGGCCGTGCGCGACAGCGGCGACGTCGAGCTGGTGCACCGCGCCGAGCCCGGCGCCAAGCAGAAGGCCGCCGGCGCATACCAACGCGGTGATGGCCAGTGGGTCTACCGCAAGCTGCCGGCGCGAGAGCTGTGGGAGCAGGTCATGCGCGCCACCTATGACCATGCCGAACCGGGCGTGTTGTTCCTCGACACCATCAACCGCGACAACAACCTGGCCTATTGCGAGAGCATCAGCGCGACCAATCCTTGTGGTGAACAGCCGCTGCCGGCCTATGGCTGCTGCTGCCTGGGCTCGATCAACCTGGCCCGCTTCGTGCGGCGCCCATTCGAGGCCGATTGCGCCTTCGACGACGCGGGCTTCGCGCAACTGGTGCGCACGGCGGTGCGCATGCTCGACAACGTGCTCGACGTGACGATGTGGCCGTTGCCGCAGCAGCACGAAGAGGCCCGCCGCAAGCGCCGCGTCGGCCTGGGCTTCACCGGCCTGGGCGACGCGTTGGTGATGCTCGGTCTGCGCTACGACAGCGAGCCCGCGCGGTTGATGGCCCAGCGCATCGCCGAGCAGATGCGCGACGCAGCCTACGACGCCTCGGTCGACCTGGCCATCGAGCGCGGCGCGTTCCCGCTCTTCAATGCCGACCTGTACCTGTCGGGCGGCACCTTCGCCTCGCGCCTGCCGCAGGCGCTGAAGGACCGCATCCGCGCGCATGGCATCCGCAACTCGCACCTGTTGTCGATTGCGCCCACGGGCACCATCAGCCTGGCCTTCGCCGACAACGCCAGCAACGGCATCGAGCCGCCATTCAGCTGGACCTACGTGCGCAAGAAGCGCCAGCCCGACGGCAGCTTCGCCGAGCATCTGGTCGAAGACCATGCCTGGCGCCTGTACCGGCATCTGAAGGGCGCCGATGCGCCGCTCACCGCCGCCTTCGTTACCGCGCTCGAGATGAGTGCTCAGGCGCATGCCGAAATGGTCGCCGCGGTGGCACCCTTCATCGACACCGCGATCAGCAAGACCGTCAATGTACCGGCCGATTACCCCTACGCTCAATTCGAGCAGCTGTATCAACAGGCCTGGTCGCTGGGCCTGAAAGGGCTGGCCACCTACCGGCCCAACGCCGTGCTCGGCAGCGTGCTCTCCACGACGCAACCCGCGCCGCTGAAGGTCAGCGACCCGAACCGCCGCCTGGCCATCGCCCCGCCCGCGGCGCCGGTGCTGGCCTCGCTGCGCTGGCCCGGCCGGCCCGTGCTGCCCGGCGGCAATGCCGCGTGGACGTACATGATCGAGCACCCCTTCGGCTCCTTCGCCTTGTTCGTCGGCGATGTGCCGCGCGAAGTCGAGGGCCGCGGCGCGCAGCAACCCTTCGAGGTCTGGGTCAACGGTGCCGAGCAGCCGCGTGGCCTGGGTGCGCTGGCCAAGACGTTGTCGATGGACTTGCGTGCCAACGACGCCGCCTGGCTGCAGCTGAAGCTCGACGCACTGGCCACCGTGGCCGAAGAGCGGCCCTTCGAGATGCCGTTCCCGCCGCATGGCGAGCGCCGGCCGTTCCCCGGCGTGGTCGCGGCCACTGCGGCCGTCGTCCGCTGGCGCTGTGAACAACTCGGCGCATTGCCGCCACGGGCGGGCGGCGCCACGCCGGTGATCGACGCCCTGTTCGCGCGCAACGAGCCGCACACCGACCCGTCGGGCACCCTGGCCTGGGCGGTGGACATCGACAACCCTGCCAGCGGCGAAGCCTTCACCGTGACCCTGAAGGAGGTCACGCTGCCGGGCCACGACGGCGTGGCCGTGACGCGCCCCTGTGCCCTGGCCCTGGCCGGCAACTACCCACGCGCACTCGACGGCCTGGCACGCCTGTTGTCGCTGGACATGCGTGTCATCGACCCGGCCTGGATCGGCATGAAGCTGCGCAAGCTGCTCAACTACGCCGAGCCGCTGGGCCACTTCATGGCCTTCGTACCCGGCCAGCGCAGGCAGCAGACCTGGCCTTCGACCGTGTCCTACCTGGCACGCCTGGTGATCCATCGCTACGCCATGCTCGGCGTGCTCGACGAAGAAGGCTACCCGCTGCGCGAGATGGGCGTGCTCGACGCGCCGCGGCCCGGCCACGTCAGCAGCGTGCAACCCGGCCGCCCCTGCCCCGAATGCGGCAACGCCAGCATGATCCACAAGGACGGCTGCGACTTTTGCACCGCCTGCGGGTACGTCGGCCAATGTGGCTGAGGCGTACCAGAGTCGCGACGGGCGCGCCGTGATCAGTCGTCGCGGCGCTGGTTTGGTGCTCGCCGGCCTGTTGGCCACCGGTGCGGTGGCACAGGTTCCGGGCCCAGCCCCGGCCACGCTGCGCGTCATCACCTTCGACGGCGGCTGGAACCTGCCGCTGTGGGCCGCCCAGCGACAGGGTTTCTTCGAGGCCCACGGCGTGGCCGTGCAGTTGAGCTACACGCCGAACTCGGCGGCGCTGGTGACCGGTCTGTTCGACGGCCGCTACGACATCGCGCTGGCGACCATCGACAACTTCATCGCCTACCAGGAAGGCCAGGGCGAGGCCAAAATTCCCGACAACCCGGATCTGTTCGCGTTCATGGGCGGCGACGGCGGCTTCCTGTCGGTGATGTCGTCGCCGGCGGTGAAGTCCTTCGCCGACCTGCAAGGGCAAGACGCTGTCGGTCGATGCGATGACCAACGGCCTGGCCTTCGTATTGCGCGAACTGGTCGCCCGCGGCGGCCTGGCCGAGATCGACGTGAACTACGTGCGCGCGGGCGGCACGTCCAACCGCTACCGCGAGCTGCTGGCCGGCAAGCATGATGCGACCCTGCTGCGCACGCCGTTCGAATTGCTGGCCACGCAGCGCGGCTTCAACCGCCTGGCCACCGCCCAGGCCTTGGGTGCCTACGCGGGCACGGTGGGCGCGGCGCGGCGTTCGTGGGCGGCCAGCCATGAGGCGGCGATGGTCGGCTTTCTGCGCGGCTACAAGGCCGGCGTCGACTGGGTCGTAGCCCCCGCCAACCGCGATGTCGTCGAGGCCCTGCTGGTGGCCAACATCCGCGACATGACGCCGGCGCTGGCCAAACCGTCCTACGAGCTGTTGCTGGCCGAACAGGGCGGTCTGTCGCGCGACCTGGTGATCGACCTGGCGGGCGTGCGCACGGTGCTCGAGTTGCGCAGCAAGTACGGCACGCCGAAGAAAGCGCTCGCCGATCCGCTCAAGTACGTCGACACTAGTTACCACGACAAGGCCTTCGGCAAGCGTTGAAGCCAACACCAGGCAAAGCGATGGCAAGCAAGAAGAAGACCCGCGAGCCGAAGATCATCCGGCCCGACGACATCGATCCGCACCACAACTGGAGCCGGCCGCTGCAGGCGCCCGGCCACATGCAGGTCGATTTCGAGGAGCGGGTCAACTTCCGCCGCCTGCACGACTACCGATTGGCGCGCACCCGCGCGGCGCTGGCCCATTCGGGCCTGGGCGCGCTGCTGTGCTTCGATCAGCACAACATCCGCTACACCACCAGCACGGTGATCGGCGAATGGGCGCGCGACAAGCTCACCCGTTACTCGCTGCTCACCGGCAACGGCGACCCCTACCTCTGGGATTTCGGCTCTGCCGCCAAGCACCACAAGCTGTACACACCCTGGCTGTGCCAGGACCATTGCCGGGCCGGCCTGCTCGGCCTGCGCGGCGCGGTGGGCGGCGACGGCAAGCTGTTCCGCGCCGCCGCGCGCGAGATCAAGGCCTTGCTCGATGCCGAGGGTGTCGGCGACATGCCGCTCGGCGTCGACGTGGTCGAGGTGCCGATGATGCTCGAGCTGCAAAAGCTCGGCATCGACGTGCGCGACGCGCAGCAGACGATGCTGCAGGCGCGCGAGATCAAGAACATCGACGAGCTGATGCTGCTGAACATGGCCGCGGCGATGGTCGACGGCGTCTACCAGGAGATCGCCGAGAAGCTCAAGCCCGGCGTCAAGGAAAGCGAGATCGTGGCCCTGGCCACGATGCGGCTGTACCTGATGGGATCGGACTGCGTCGAGGCCATCAACGCCATCTCGGGCGAGCGCTGCAACCCGCACCCGCACAACTTCACCGACCGCATCATCCGGCCCGGCGACCAGGCCTTCTTCGACATCATCCATTCCTACATGGGCTACAAGACCTGTTACTACCGCACCTTCAGCGTCGGCATGGCCACGCCGCCGCAGCGCGAGGCCTACCAGCGTGCGCGGGAGTGGATGGACCGCGCGATCGCCCTGCTCAAGCCCGGCGTGTCCTCGCATGTCGTCGCGGCCTCGTTCCCGACCGCACAGGACATCGGCTTCGCCACCGAGATGGACGCCTTCGGCCTGAACTTCTGCCATGGCCTGGGCCTGGGCCTGCACGAGCGGCCGCTGATCTCGCGCCTGTCCTCGCTGGAGGATCCGATCGAGCTGAAGACCGGCATGGTCTTCGCGGTCGAGACCTATTGCCCGGCCAGCGACGGCGTATCGGCCGCGCGCATCGAGGAAGAGGTGATCCTGACGCCGACCGGGCCCAAGGTGATCTCGCTCTATCCGGCGCAAGAATTGCCGATCGCCAATCCCTACTGAAGCAAGCATGGCACGCGCAACGACGAAACTGGGCTGGATCGGCATCGGCCGCATGGGCTACGCCATGGCCGAGCGGCTGGCCAAGAGCGGCGCCGACCTCACGGTGTGGAATCGCACGCGCGCCAAGGCCGAGGCGCTGGCGGCCTGCGGCGCGAAGATCGCCGACCAGCTCACCGAGCTGGCGGCCTGCGACATCGTCTTCGTGATGGTCTCGACCTGGGACGACGTGCGCGAAGTCATCGCCGGGCCGCACGGGCTGCTCAGCGGCAGCCGGGCGCCGGGCATGGTCGTCGAATGCTCGTCGATCTCGCTCGAAGGCTCGGCCGAGTTGCGTGCCCTGCTCGCCGCGCGCGGCGTGGCCATGCTGGCGGCGCCGGTCTCGGGCAATGCCAAGGTGATCAAGGCCGGCCGGCTGTCCTTCGTCTGCTCGGGGCCGAAGTCGGCCTTCGACGCGGCGCTGCCGTCATTGCGTTTGATCGCGCCGGCGGCGAGCTACGTGGGCGAGGGTGAGCTGGCGCGCATCGTCAAGATCTGCCACAACGTGTTCCTCGGCGTGGTCATCCAGTCGCTGGCCGAGATCACCGTGCTGGCGCAAAAGGCCGGCGTGCCGCGCCACGCCTTCCTAGACTTCATGAACCAGAGCGTGATGGGTTCGACCTTCTCGAAGTACAAGACGCCCGCGCTGGTGAACCTCGACTTCAAGGTCACCTTCACGCCCAAGCTGTTGCGCAAGGATCTCGACCTCGGTCTCGAGGCCGCGCGCCGCTTCGAGGTGCCGATGCCGCTGGCCACGCTGACGCGCGACGTCGTGCAAAGCCTGATCGGCCACGGCCTGGACGACGAGGACTTCGCCAAGCTGATCGTGCTGCAGGCCGCGGCATCGGGCCTGCAACTGCAGCCCGAAAACGTGGCGGTCGACGACGGGCTGGCCGCCGAATCGCACAAGGAGAAGACATGATGCTGCGTAGTCGCTGGGCGGGTTTGGTGGCCGCATGCCTGCTGTGGCCATTGCTGGCCGTCGGCCAGGACTTCCCGAACAAGCCGGTGCGCATCGTCGTGCCGTTTACTGCCGGCAGCGCCACCGACATCCTGGCGCGCACGGTGGGGCAGAAGCTCTCGGAGCTGTGGGGCCAGCAGGTCATCGTCGACAACCGCGCCGGCGCCGGCGGCACGATTGGCGCCGGCCTGGTCGCCAAGGCCGCGCCCGACGGCCTGACGCTGATGGTCCACTCCGCCGCGCAGGCGGTGAACCCCTTCATCTACCCGAGCCTGCCCTATGACACGCTGAAGGATTTCGTCCAGGTGGTGCCGCTCGCCGGCCAGCCCAACGTGTTGGTGGTTTCACCGGCCAGCGGCTACAAGACGCTGGCCGACCTGATCACCGATGCGAAGAAAAAGCCGGGCGGCCTGAACTTCGCCTCCGCCGGCATCGGCAGCGGCACCCACATCAACGGCGAGAAGTTCAAGCTCGCCGCCGCGATCGACGTGACGCATATCCCGTACAAGGGCACGCCCGAGGCGCTGACCGACACCATGGCCGGGCGCATCGCCTTCTTCTTCTCGCCGATCTCGGCGGCCCTGCCGCATGTGCGTGAAGGCAAGCTGGTGGCGCTGGCGGTCAGCTCGGGCAAGCGCGCGAGCACCTTGCCCAATGTGCCGACCATCGCCGAGTCGGGCTTGCCCGGCTTCGACTACAACCTGTGGGTCGCCGTCTTCGCGCCGGCGGGCACGCCCGCCGAGGTCGTCGACAAGATCAATCGCGACGTCGGTCGCGTGCTGCGCGAGCCCGAGGTCCGCGAGCGCATGACGGCGCTGGGCGCGGAGGCGATGCCGATGTCGCCGGCCGAATTCGACAAGTTCATGCGCAGCGAAATGGACGAGGCCGCGAAGGTGGTCAAGGCGGCCGGAATCAAGGTGCAGTAGGCGCGGGTCGGGTGCCGTTCAAGCGCCCGCGTACCACAGCGCGGCGAAGAAGTGGCAGGCGCTGCCGCCCATCACGAACAGGTGCCAGACGAAGTGGGCGTAGCGCACTTTCGAGTCGTACAGGAAGACCACGGCGCCGGCGGTGTAGAGCAGGGCGCCGGCCACCAGCCAGGCCAGGCCGGTGAATGACATGCGCTCGAACAGCGGCGCGGCGGCCACCAGCGCCACCCAGCCCATCGCCACGTACAGGCCGGTCGACCACAGCGGGTGCTTCAGGCGATTGAGCAGCTTGGCCGTGACGCCGATGGCGGCCGCCGCCCAGACCAGGCCGAACAGCGTCCAGCCCCAGGCCCCGCGCAGCACGCCGAAGACGAAGGGCATGTAGCTGCCGGCGATGAAGAGGTAGATCGCGGCGTGGTCGAGGCGGTTGAACCAGCGCTTCGCGCGGCCGATCGGCAGCGCGTGGTACAGCGTCGAAACCAGGTACAGCACGATCATCGTGCCGGCGAACAGTGAGGCCGCGACGACGTTGGCAGCGCCGCCGCTGCGCGCGGCGCCGAGCACCAGGATCGGCAGCGCAGCCACCGCGAGCAGCAAGGCCAGGCCGTGGCTCAGCGCGTTGGCGATCTCTTCGCCGCGGGTCTGGTTGCGGTCTGCTCCGGTGGCGCTCATGACGGCCATCGTACGGCAGCCCGCCCTGTGCTGCGGCCTCAGATCACGAGGTGATCGGCCAGCACCCGCGCCACGTGCAGCGCCTCGCGGCCGGCGCCGTCGGCGATCTGGTGCCGGCAGCTGGTGCCGTCGGCGACGATCAACGCCGTCGGGCGCGGCGCGCACGGCCGGCAGCAGGCTCAACTCGGCCATCTGCATCGAGACCTCGTGGTGTGCGGCCTCGTAGCCGAAGCTGCCGGCCATGCCGCAGCACGAACTCTCGATCAGCGTCGGCTGCGGCGCCCGGAATCAGGCGCAGCACTTCGAGCACCGGCGCGATCGCAGCGAAAGCCTTCTGGTGGCAATGGCCGTGCACGAGCATGGGCCCGCTGGCCGGCCGCAGCGCGGGCGCGAAGCGGCCGGCCCGGGCTTCGCGGGCCAGGAACTCCTCGAGCAGCAGGGCCTGCCCGGCGACGGTGTCGGCGTCGGCGCCAAGGCCCATGGCCAGGATTTCGTCGCGCAGCGTCAGCAGGCACGATGGCTCGAGGCCGACGATGGCGATGCCGCGCGCGGCCAGCGGCGCCAGCGCGTCGAGCAACTGCCGCGCCCGTGCCTTGGCTTCGCTCGGCCATGCCGGCGGCGAGCAGCGTGCGGCCACAACACAGCGTGGCTCCGCGTTCGCCACGCGCCGCATGCACCGTATAGCCGGCGGCCTGCAGCACGCGCACGGCGGCCATCGCGTTCTCGCTCTCGAGGTGGCCGTTGAAGGTGTCGACGAACAGGACCACCGGCTTGGCCGCGGCCAGCAGCTCGGCGCGGCTGGCGAGCTGCAAGGCCGGCGCCGGCGCGCCAGAAGGTGTCGCGCCGAAAGCGCGGCAGCGAGCGCGCGCGCCGAGACGCCGAACCAGCGCTGGCCCGCGCGGCCGCAGCCACGGCAGCCGGTTGCGCAGGTTGAACAGCCAGGGCACGCGGCTGGCCAGCGCCGACGTAGTCGGGCAGGTGCGCCGAGCAGGCGGTCCTTCACCGTCAGGCCATGCCGCGCCTGGTACTGCGCCAGCACCTCGAGCTTCATGCGCGCCATGTCGACGCCGGTCGGGCAGTCGCGCTTGCAGCCCTTGCAGCCGACGCACAGGTCGAGCGCCTGCGCCACCGCGTCGCCGGTCAGCGCATCGGCGCCGAGCTGGCCCGACAGCGCCAGGCGCAGCGTGTTGGCGCGGCCGCGCGTCAGGTGCTGCTCGTCGCGCGTGACGCGGTAGCTCGGGCACATGGTGCCGGCGTCGAACTTGCGGCAATGGCCGTTGTTGTTGCACATCTCGACCGCCTTGGCCAGGCCGCCGGTGCGTGTCGCCGCCGCTGCCCGGGCGCCGTCGTCGTCTCGGTGGCCGGATCGTTCTGCACGTTCCATGCCGACCAGTCGAAGGCCGGCGTCAGCGTGATCGTCTGGTAGCCGGGCGCGAAGCGGAACAGCGCCCTGTCGTCCATCTTCGGCGGGTCGATGATCTTGCCCGGGTTCATCAGCTTGCCGGGATCGAGTTTGCTGCTTGATCGCGCGAAAGGCCTCGTTGATGCGCGGCCCGAACTGCCACGCGATCCACTCGCCGCGGCACAGGCCGTCGCCATGCTCGCCGCTGTACGCGCCCTTGAACTTGCGCACCAGCGCCGCGGCTTCGTCGGCGATGGCGCGCATCTTGGCCGCGCCGTCGCGCCGCATGTCGAGGATCGGCCGCACGTGCAGCGTGCCGACCGAGGCATGCGCGTACCAGGTGCCGCGCGTGCCGTGGCGCGCGAACACCTCGGTCAGCGCGTCGGTGTATTCGGCCAGGTGTTGCAGCGGCACGGCGCAGTCTTCGATGAAGCTCACCGGCTTGCCGTCGCCCTTCAGGCTCATCATGATGTTGAGGCCGGCCTTGCGCACCTCCCACAGCGCCTTCTGCGGCGCGTCGTCGATCATCTCGACGACGCTGCCGGGCAGGTGCAGAGCGTCGCCCATCAGATCGACCAGCGAGCGCAACTGGCGCAGCAGCGGCCGTCTTGTCGTCGCCGCTGAACTCCACCAGCAGGATCGCCGCCGGCTCGCCGATCAGCGCCGCGTCGATCGTCGCGCGGAACGCCGGGTTGGCGCGCGACAGCTCGATCATCGTGCGGTCGACCAGCTCGACCGCGCTCGGGCCCAGCCTGACGATGTGCTGCGCCGCGTCCATCGCGGCGTGAAAGCTCGGGAAGTTCACCACCCCCAGCACCTTGGCGCGCGGCAGCCGGCTCAGCTTCAACGTCAAGCTGCGCGTGAACGCCAGCGTGCCCTCGGCGCCGACCAGCAGGTGCGCCAGGTTGACGCTGCCGTCGCCGGTGTAGGGCCGCTCGCTCTGCGGCTGGAAGATGTCGAGGTTGTAGCCGCCGACGCGGCGCATCACCTTGGGCCAGCGCGCCTCGATCTCGCCGCGCTGCTCGGCGGCCAGCGTCGCGCACGAAGTCGGCGATGGCTCGCTCCTGCGACCCCAGCCCGGACACCGGCCCGAACGACAGCAGCCGACCATCGGCCAGCCAGGCCTGGATGCCGGCCACGTTGTGCACCATGTTGCCGTAGGCGATGCGAGCGCGAGCCGCAGGAGTTGTTGCCGGCCATGCCGCCGAGCGTGGCCTGCGCGCTGGTCGACACATCGACCGGGAACCACAGGCCGTGCGGCTTGAGCCAGGCGTTCAGATCGTCGAGCACGATGCCGGGCTCGACCTCGACGGTCATCGCGTCGGCGTCGAAGGCGAGCACGCTGCGCAAGTGCTTGCTGGTGTCGATGACCAGCGCCGCGCCGGTGGTCTGGCCGCACTGGCGAGTGCCGCCGCCGCGCGGCAGCAGCGGCACCTGCGCGTCGCGCGCGATGTCGATCGCCAGCGCCACGTCGCGCGCCGTCTTCGGGCACGAACACGCCCAGCGGCATGATCTGGTAGATCGACGCGTCGGTGGCGTAGCGCCCGCGCGAGGCGGTGTCGAACAAGACCTCGCCTTCGGTCTCGAGCGCCAGGCGACGCGCCAGCTCGCGGGTCTCGCTCTTGGCCTGGGTTGCAGTCGAAGCCATGGCTGTCATCGTGGGCCGATTCTGTATGCAAAACTACGCTGAATTCGTGGAGCGCACATGAAGCTGAACGACCATGCCAGCGGCCGGCATTTCCTGCAAATCCCGGGGCCGAGCCCGGTGCCCGACCGCATCCTGCGCGCCATCAGCCTGCCCACCATAGACCACCGCGGGCCCGAGTTCGGGGCCCTCGGGCTGCAGGTGCTGGCCGGCATGCAGCGCGTGTTCCAGACGCAGCACCCGGTGATCATCTACCCGGCCTCGGGCACCGGGGCCTGGGAAGCGGCGCTGGCCAACACCCTGTCGCCCGGCGACTCGGTGCTGATGTTCGAGACCGGGCATTTCGCCTCGCTGTGGCACAAGCTCGCATTGCGGCTCGGCCTGCGGCCCGAATTCCTGGCCGTGCCCGGCAGCGACGCGACAGGCCTGCCCAACGGCTGGCGGCGCGGTGTGCAGGCCGAGTTGATCGAGGGCCGTCTGCGCGCCGACACCGGGCATCAGATCAAGGCCGTGTGCGTGGTCCACAACGAAACCTCGACCGGGGTCACGTCCGACATTGCGGCGGTGCGTCGCGCCATCGACGCCCTAAAGCACCCGGCGCTGTTGATGGTCGACACCATCTCCGGTCTGGCCTGCGCCGACTACCGGCACGACGACTGGGGCGTGGACGTGAGCATCAGCGGCTCGCAAAAGGGCCTGATGCTGCCGCCCGGCATCAGCTTCAACGCCCTCTCGCCCAAGGCCATCGCCGCCAGCCGAACCGCGAAACTGCCCAAGGCCTACTGGGCCTGGGACGAGATCATCGAGAGCAACAAGGGCGGCTACTGGCCGAGCACGCCCAACACCAACCTGCTCTACGGCCTGGCCGAAGCGCTGCAGATGCTGCAGGAAGAGGGCCTGGACCATGTCTTCGCCCGCCACCAGCGCTGGGCCGAGGGTGTGCGTGCGGCCGTGCGCGCCTGGGGCCTGGAAATCCAATGCGCCGACCCGACGGTTTATTCCCCGGTGCTCACCGGCGTCGTGCTGCCGGTGGGCATCGATGCCGACCGCGTGCGGCGCACGATCCATGAGCGCTTCGATCTCTCGCTGGGTACCGGCCTGGGCAAGATCCGCGGCCGCATGTTTCGCATCGGCCACCTCGGCGACTGCAACGACCTCACGCTGATGGCTGCGCTGGCCGGCTGCGAAATGGGCCTCAAGCTGTCGGGCGTGGCCCTGGCCGGCAGTGGGGTGCAAGCGGCGATGGATTTCTTTGCCGCCCACCCGCAGGGCGTGGGCAAGCCCCTGTCGTGAGCACCGCGCCGCTGCACCGCTGGAGCGCGGTGCGTCTGGCGCGGGCACTGGCCACGCGCGAGCTGAGGGCCGCGACGCTGGCCGAGGCCTTGATCGAACGCAGTGCGGCACTCGATCCGCGGCTGCACGCCTGGGTGGACTGGGATCCCGCCGGCGTGCGCCTGCGGGCGTTTGCATCGCATCGCACGGCATCGGCGGGGATGCTCCACGGTGTGCCGTTCGCGGTGAAAGACAACATCGATACCGCAGGTCTGGCCACCGCCTACGGCTCGCCGATCTACGCCGGCCATGTGCCTGCGCTCGACGCCGCCTGCGTGGCCCTGGCGCGCGCCGAGGGCGCCTGGGTTCTGGGTAAGACGGTGGCCACCGAGTTCGCCAACATGGTGCCGGCGGCGACGCGCAACCCCCACCGGCTCGGGCACACGCCAGGCGGCTCGTCCAGCGGGTCGGCGGCGGCGGTTGCGGCCGGGCTCGCACCGCTGGCGCTGGGCACGCAGACGGCGGGTTCGGTCATCCGCCCCGCGGCCTTTTGCGGCATCGTCGGCTACAAGCCCTCGCCACGGCGTTTCCCGCGCGCGGGCGTGAAGGCCAACTCCGACAGGCTCGACGAGGTCGGCGTGCTGGCCCGCAGCGTCGACGACGCGGCCCTGCTGGCGCAGGTGTTGAGCGGCCACGTCGATGCGCCGTTGCCGAGCACGCAGGCGTTTGCGCCGCGCATCGGCGTCACGCTGACGACGCGGGCCGCGGCCTTGTCGGAATCCATGCGGGCCATGCTCGGCGCCAGTGCGCTGCGCCTGTCGGCGGCAGGTGCGGTGGTACGCGATGTGGTCTTGCCGGTCTGGTTCGATGCCTTGTTCGACGCCCAGCGCATCGTGCAGCAGTTCGAGACGGCCAGGGCCTTGGCGCCCGAGCTGCAGTACCGGCGCGGGCAGTTGTCGCCGGAGCTGGTGGCCTATCTCGACGCAGGCTGCGGCCTGGAGGCCGCCGTCTACGCGCAGGCGCTGGTCTGTAGACGCGCGGCGAGACATCGCCTCGAGGAAGACCTGTTCGCGAACGTCGATGTGCTGCTTGCACCTGCCGCGACCGGTGCCGCGCCGCAAGGTTTGGCAAGCACCGGCGATCCGCTGTTCAGCCGGCCCTGGCAATTGCTCGGCTGCCCCTGCGTCGCCTTGCCTGGCGGCCTCGATGACGACGGCATGCCGCTCGGGCTGCAGGTGATCGCCCGGCCGCAGGGCGACGACCAGGCGCTCGCGGCCGCGGCATGGATCGCCGCCGCCTTGCAATCCGAGGCCATCAGCCAGGGGCCTTGCCTGGATTGAGTGAAGCGGCTCCAGGGCGCCGCAGCCGACCGTGGCGTGCAGGCCGCACAAGGAATCGGCCCGACGAGAACAGCGCCGATGCTTGATGCGAATCAAGCTTTCGTTTCCTGCGAATCGTAGATTAGGGCCCAAACGTCAGACCGTGACGGTGACCAGGAGAGAGACGGGGGCGCCTGCCCGCTACCTTGGTGCTGTGTGCGGCCGCTATTCGGGGAAACTGCTCATGTTCAAACAGAACAATCGCCGCTGGTTCGGCTTCCTGGTGACGACGCTGACGTCGGCCGTGCTGCTCGGCTGCGGTGGGGGCTCCGGCCCGGCCGGTCCGACAGGCGATCCCGGCCCCGGCGGTCCTGGTGGGTCTCCCGGATCACCGGGTGCTGGGTCGGGCCTGGTGGTCATTGCATCCAACGCCGCGCCGACCTCCGCCGCTGCCGCGGCGGCATGGACTGCGCTTGCGCCGCAGGTCACGGTCACCGGCGTCACGATCAGCAGCCCGCCCGTCGTCAAGTTCAAGGTCACGGATGCCGGCGGTGTGCCGGTCGTCGGCCTGGGCAATGCGTCCCAGAGCAGTACGGCCACGGTGCCGGGCCTGACCAATCTCGCCTTCTCGCTGGCCAAGCTGGTGCCGGGCACCAATGGCGGCACCAGCCGCTGGGTCAGCTACATCGTGACCACGGTGCCGACCAAGAACGCGACGACCGGCGTGATCACGGCGTCCGCGCCGACGCGGCCGACGACCGACAACACCGGCACCCTGGTCGATGCCGGCGACGGCAATTACACCTACACCTTCTACCGCGACGTGCCGCAGACCAAGACCCTGGTCGACGCGATGACCGTCAGCGGCGCCAACAACAAGGCCGACCTGGGCGACCTGAGCTACGAGCCCAACCTCGTGCATCGACTGACCATCCAGGTTTCGGGCAACGCCCCCGGCAGCGGCACCAACACACCGAATGCGGTGGCATTCAGCGGTGTCGCCGCCGTGCCGATGGTCAAACCCAAGGACGTCATTTACGACTTCATTCCCGCCACCGGGCAAACCGTGGCCGATTCGGGTCGCGACATCGTCGCCACCGCCAAGTGCAACGAATGCCACCGCCAGCTCGGCGGCATCCCGGGCGACAGCGCCGAGAGCTCTGGCGCAGGATTCCACGGCGGCAACCGCAACGAAACCCGCTATTGCGTGGTCTGCCACACCGATCAGCGCAAGTACGGCCAGACCGAACTCGCGACCACGGTCAACACCACCGTCACGCCGAACACCATCGAATTCCCCGCCGGCAACGCCGGCACCTATGTGCTCGACGGCCGTGCGGTCGGCAACCTGCCCAACCACATCCACAAGATCCACATGGGCGAGCACCTGGTCAAGAAGAACTACAACTACGGCGGCGTGCTGTACAACGAAGTGCTGTTCCCGCAGGACCTGCGCAACTGCACCAAGTGCCACGACGGATCGGCCACCTCGACCGCGAAGACCAAACAGGGTGACAACTGGAAGAACATGCCCAACCGCCTGGCCTGCGGCGCCTGCCATGACGGCATCAACTTCGCGACCGGCATGGGCGTGACCCTGGAAGATGCGGCGGCAGGCCTGACCGCCACCACCAGCTTCGAGGGCTTCGCCCACGGCGGCAAGACCCAGCCCGACGACTCGCTGTGCTCGAGCTGCCACACGCCCGCGGCCATCGACGTCGCCCACACCCCGGTGACGCCGCCGAACTCGAGCAACTCGCTGCTGGCGGGCGGCACCAACAGCAATACCAATGCGGCCTGGATCGCCTCGAATACGAGCCGCCTGCCGGCCGGTGCGATCAAGGTCAGCTACGACATCAAGAGCACTTCGATCAACACCAGCAGGCAGCCGGTGATGGTCTTCCGCATCCTGCAGAACGGTGCGCGGACCGACCTCAAGGCTTTCGACGCGGCACAAGCGGTTGCCACGCAGGAGATATGGGACGGCTTCATGGGCGCGCCCAGCGTGTACTTCGTATTCTCGGTGCCGCAGGACGGCATCACCGCGCCGGCCGACTTCAACGCCACCGTCAACAGCTACCTGCGAAGCCTGTGGAACGGCACGGCCACGGGCGCTGCGGCGGGCACGCTCGCCGGCCCCGACGCCGACGGTTATTACACCGCCACGCTGACCGGGGTCACGATTCCCGCCACGGCCAAGATGCTCACCGGCGGCCTGGGCTACTCCTACAGCGTGACCACCACGCTGCCGCTGACGCAGACCAACCTGGCCGACTATCCGGTCGCTGCCGCCACGGCCACCAGCGGGCTGACGACGGGCATGCCGAACAAGACCGGTGGCCTGATCGTCATCGCGCCCAATGCGCAGAAGGTGGCCACCGGATTCACCGGCCGTCGCGCCATCGTCGAGGACGCGCGCTGCAACAACTGCCACCAGGAGCTGGGTACCTTCACCGAAGACGCCTTCCACGCCGGTCAGCGCAACGACGGTTCGACCTGCGCCTGGTGCCACCGCCCGAACCAGACCAGCAGCGGCTGGTCGGCCGATTCGACCAACCACATTCACTCGATCCACGCCGGCGCGAAGCGCTTGGTGCCGTTCACCTGGCATGCCTCGACGACGACCGAATCCTTCGCCGACATCAAGTTCCCGGGGGTGCTGAAGGATTGCGAGACCTGCCATCTGCCCGGGACCTACGACTTCACGGCCGCGGCCTCGGTCAGTGCGCTGCCCAATCGCCTGTACCGCACGGTGGCCACCGGCATCTTCCCGGCCAACGCGGCGAGCATCCCGACCTACAAGGTCGACAGCGCCGGCACGGGGTGCACTGCTCGGAACACCGGCCGTGGGCACGGCGCTGTCGGCCTTCAGCCTGTCGCCGTACGTCGTGCCGTCGACGTCGACCCGGCGCGATCACCAACTACGGCATCGGTTTCACGTTCAACGCCGGCCTCACGACCTCGAAAGCCTGCACGCCCGACGGCACGTTCTACACGGTGGCAGCGGGCACCAGCGTCGAGGCCGCCGGCACCACGCTGGTCACCTCGCCGATCTCGACGGCCTGCTTCGCCTGCCACGACTCGGTGTCGGCCCGCTCGCACATCGAGATCAACGGCGGCTCGATCTATGCGCCACGCAGCGTGGCGCTGGGCAAGAGCGAACAATGCATGATCTGCCACGACAGTGGCCGCATCGCAGATATCCGGGTGATGCATGCCAAGTAGCCGTCTGACCGGCTTCGCGGCACTGGTGCTCGTGCTGCTGGCCTGGGCCGACCTGAGCGGTGCTGCGGTTGCCACGCCCGCGAGCGCGGCGCCGGCGGCTTCGACTTCGGCCTCGAAGAAAGCCGCAACGGCCAAGCTCGTCGATATCAACAGCGCGGGCCGGGCCCAGCTGAAAACCCTGCCCGGCATCGGCGACGCCGAAGCCGACAGGATCATCGCCGGCCGGCCCTACCGCAGCAAGACCGATCTGGCCACCCACAAGGTGCTGCCGACAGGGGTCTACCTGTCGCTCAGGCATCGCATCATCGCCAAGCAAGGCGGCAAGCCGCCGGCCAGAACCTAGCCGCATGCCGCGTCCATGACGGCAAGGCCCCGAGGATCGATAGCTACGAACAAAGACGAACAGGCCACACCGATGAACATCATCAAATCCATTACCTTCGCACTGCTTGTGCTGGCGAGCCTGACCTGGCCTTCGGTGACGATGGCCCAGGGTGCCGCCCCGACAGCGGCTGGAGCAGCCTCTGCGGCGGCGGCCGCACCGCCGGCCGAGGCGGTCGGGCCGGGCGACCAGTACACCGAAAAGGGCGCCGACACCTGCCTGGCCTGCCACGACGAAGAAGCCGACACGGCGACATTCACGACGGCGGCGATCTTCAAGACACGCCACGCACACCGCGGTGACGCGCGTGCGCCTTTCGGTGCCGGCGGCCTGCAATGCGAGGCCTGCCACGGCCCGGGTGCGCGGCACTCCGGCAAGGGCAGCAAGAAGACCGCGACGATCAACAGCTTCAAGGCCAGCTCGTTCATGTCGGCCGAGCAGCGCAACCAGGCCTGCCTGAGCTGCCACGAGAACCAGGCACGCAACGGCTGGCATGCCGGCGCGCATGAGCGCAGCGGCCTGGCCTGCACCGATTGCCACCGCATTCACGCCGAGCGTGACGCCGTGCTGGCCACGGGCACGCAGCCCGAGGTCTGCTTCAATTGCCACAAGCAGCAGCGGGCGGATTTCCACAAGGCTTCGGTGCACCCGGTGCGCTCCGGCCGCATGGGCTGCAGCGATTGCCACAACCCGCACGGATCGAACAGCGTGGCCATGCTGATCAAGCCGACGGTGAACCAGACCTGCTTCACCTGCCACGCCGACAAGCGTGGGCCCATGCTCTGGGAGCATGCGCCGGTGGCCGAGGATTGCACCCTGTGCCATTCGAGCCACGGCTCGGTGCGTGCGGCCCTGCTCAACAAGAGCCCGCCCTTGCTGTGCCAGCAATGCCATAGCGTCGCAGGTCACCCGGCGGTGGCGCGCACCGGCGCCGCCTTACCCGGCGGCAGCGGAGGCGGCTCGATCTTCCTGCTTGCCGGCAGTTGCACCAACTGCCATTCACAGGTCCACGGGTCGAACCATCCCGCGGGCGCCCGGCTGATGCGATAGAAGACGACCCAACAAGATCGGATACGACCATGAGAATTTTCAGCCCCCTGTTCCTGCTCGGCGCACTGGGTGCGCTCTCGGCCGGCGCAACCAGCGCCCTGGCCGCCGCGGATACCTCGCAGTGGAAATGCGAGTCCTGCCCGTTCGAGAAGGCCGGTGCCAGCGGGACCTTGGACCTCGGTGTCGGCGCGGTCTCGGACGATTCGGCCAAGTTCGGCGACTACACCGGTCTGGACAAGAAAGGCGCCTTCGCCGTTGTCGGTGGCGCCATGCGCTATCGCAACGAGGTCGGCCTGTTCGGCAGCGTGACGGCGTCGGATCTCGGGCTCGATGCACGCACGCTGGCGGCCGAAGTCGGTCAGGAAGGTCTTTATTCGCTGCGCCTGCGCTACGCCGAGATTCCGCGCCACCTGTCGGACAGCGCGGCGACGCCGTTTCTCGGCAATGGCAGCAACCTGTTGACGCTGCCGGCCGGTTTTCCTGCGGTCAACACGGCGGCCATGCCGCTCGGCACCACGTTGCAGCCGGTCGAACTGGGATTCGACCGTACACGCGTCGATGCCGGCCTGTCATGGCTCATCAGCCCAGGGCTGGAGCACCCGTGTCAGCCTGCGCCACGATGTGCGTGACGGCACGCAGCGCATCGCCGGCTCGTTCTTCTCCTCGGCCTCGCACCTGGTGGTGCCGGTGGACCAGGTGACCGACCAGCTCGAGGTGTCGACCTCGTATTTCAGCCGCCGCCTGCAGGCCACGCTGGCCTACCAGGGTTCGGTCTTCCGCAACGGCCAGCCCTCGCTGACCTGGTCCAACCCGTTCACGCCGGTGGTCAGCGGCGGCGACACCGGTCAGCTCGCGCTGGCGCCGGATAACCAGTTCCATCAAATCGTCGCCTCGGCCGGCTACGAGATCAGCCCGCAGATCCGCGCCAGCGGCGACATCGCCTTCGGCCGCATGACGCAGAACGCCGCCTACCTCGAACCGACGCTGAACCCGAACCTGGCGCCCGGCGTGCCGGCCTTGCCTGCGTCTTCGCTGGACGGGCGCGTCGACACCTTCAATGCCAGCCTCAAGCTGACGGCCAACCCGATCGACAAGCTGCGCCTGAACGCCAGCTACAGCCGCGACGTGCGGGACAACCGCACGGCCAGTCTGACCTATCCGACCGTATCGGTAGACACCTTCGTGGGCCTGGCGCGCAACAACCAGCCTTTCAGCTTCACGCAGGACCGGGTCAAGGCCAGCGCCGACTACCGCGGCCCGGGCAGCCTGAAGACCAGCGTCGGTATCGAGCAGAACAATATAGCGCGCACTTTGCAGGAGGTCGTCGACACGCGCGAGACGACGCTCTGGGGGCGCGTCAACGTGCAAGCGCGGGAGAACCTGGCGCTGGCGTTCAAGGCGGCGCATGCCGACCGCAGCGGCTCGACCTATGGCGTCGTGACCTGGATCGACCCGGCCGAGAATCCGCTGCTGCGCAAGTTCAACCTGGCCGACCGCTTGCGCGACAGCGGCGGCGCGCGCGCCGACATCACGGTCGGGGAGAACGTCAATATCGGATTCAGCCTGGACTTGGCCAACGACGACTACTCGCACTCGACGATAGGGCTCACCGACGGCCGCAGCGTCAATGGCGGCGCCGACGTCTCGGTTGCGGTCTCCGACCAGACCCAGGTCCATGCCTTTGCGCAGAGCGAACGCATACGCTCGCACCAGGCGGGCAGCCAGGTCTTCGCAGCGCCCGACTGGACGGGTACGACCAAGGACAGCGTCGACATGCTCGGCCTCGGTGTCAAGCATATGGCGCTCAAAGGCCAGCTCGAACTCGGCGCCGACCTCACCTTCGCGCGTTCGCGCAGCGATGTCGTGGTCGACGCCATCGCCTCGAGCCCGGCGTTTCCGACGGCCAAGACCTCGCTCGACAGTCTGAAGCTGCGCGCGGTGTACCGTCTGAAGGACAACCTGTCGCTGGTCGGCAGTTATTGGTACGAGCGCTACGACACGCAGGACTGGCGCCTCGACGGCGTGCAGCCGGCGACGATCCCGAACCTGCTGGCGTTGGGCGAGCAGCCGCCGCGCTACACCGTCAACGTGATCCAGGTCGCGGTGCGCTACCGCTTCTAACGCCCCGCTACTTGCTCAGCGCAGCGTCTTCGATGAGGACGGCGTAGGCATAACCTGGGCCGACGGTGACGTCGGTGCGCACGGTGCCCTTGGCACTGACGATGTCGCCCAGTGCCGCATCGTTCTTGGTCGTCACCAGGATGTCATGGCTGCCCGCCGCGGCCGAGCCCGAGCCGTCGCGCAGGTGCAGCCAGTTCTTGCCCAGGATGCCCTGGCTCACCTTCACCACCTGGCCCCGCACGAGCACGGTCTTGTCCTTGAGCGCGGCCTTGCCCGTCACCACTTCGGCCACCGTCTTGGCATAGTCGCCACGGGCCTTGTCGACCTTGATCACCGGTTCGGCGGCCGGTGCGGCGGGTTGCGCGGCAGCGGTCTTGGCCCCGGGCTCGACGACCTGGCCGAAGACGATGCTGTCGAAGGTCTTGTTCAGCGTCTTGCTCTCGAAGTTACGCATCACCATCGTATTGCCGATCGTGACCTGCGATCCCTTCTTCGCCGCCGTGGTCGGCACGGCGGCCCAGGTCTCGCCCTGCGCGGTCTTCAGGCGCAGGTAGGTGTAGCTGTCTACATTGCGCGTCTCCAGCACCTCGCCCTTCAGGCTCGTCGATGCGGGCGCAGGTGTTGCAGCCTGGGCCGCAAGGCCGGCGGCCAGGAATAGGCCCGCCAGCGCACTGCAGGATCTTGCGAGAGCGTGGTGCTTGGGCAGCATAGATTTCATTTCGGGCCTTCAGCGGGGGTTGGGGACGGCGCCTTCTTCTTGGCGTAGAGCGCCGCGTTCTTCGCGGCATCGTCATAGGGTTGCTTGGCGACGATCAGTTTCCTGATGCCTTCGTAGGTCGCGTCGTCGATGATCTTGCGCGACACCAAGTGGGCCTTGCTGGCATAAGGGCGGCCGGCGATGATCTTGCCGGCCTGCGCGTCGCCTATGCCTGGCAGCGACTTCAACTCCGCGCGCTTGGCCGAGTTGATGTCTACCAACTTGGGCCTGGCGGCTGGCTTGTGAACGGTATCGGCACTGCCTGTGTCGGGCTGCGGCGCTGCTGGCGCCGGGCTTGACTGCGGCGGCGCCGGCGGCCTTGTCGTCCAGCGCAAGGCTGGCTCCCGACGCCAGCAGCGCGCCGGCCAGGGTGAGCGATGCAATTCGGTATCTCATGACTTCCTCGTCGAGGCAATGGTGTTGAAGCTGCGCGGCGATTTCCGCGCCGCTAAAAAGCGTAACCCGGATTCGTTGCCTCATCCGGGTTACTGGGTCGGGTCCGAGGGGTACAGCGTACCCCCGCGGACTCAGGTGCTGGCGATCACTGGTGCACGACTGCCGCGTCCGCGATCTTGCCGGCACCGTGGCACACCAGGCAGGACTCGCCCTTCAGCAGCGCCAGTCGCGCGTGGCTCGTAGACCGCGCCACCCTGTGTCGTCATGTGGTTGCGCGCAGACGCCGTGTCGTGGCACGAGAAGCAGGCCGCCGAGATCGGCGAGCTGACCAGCGATTGCGTGTCGGCCTGCACGGTCTCGCCACCGGTAGCGGCGACGTGCGCTGCCACCGCTGTTCCAGTGACTGGCGCGGTTCCAGTGGACGGCGTGTAGGCGGCAACGGTCGCTCCGGCCGGTGTGTAGCTGAAGTTGTTGCCGTAGTACGTGGTGTTGTCGACGGCGATGTACGGCGAGTTCCTGAATGCCGTCGTCGAGGCCGGATCGAACTTGCCGGTGGCGCCGGTCAGCCACAGCAGGTTGGGCTGCAGCGTCATGCCAGTGGCGCCGTAGTTCACGGTGTTGGCCAGGTGGCACTGATTGCAGTCGTGCAACACGCCCGGATAGCCGATCTTCGAGTAGTTGTCGGTGGCCGACGTCCCGGCCCAGGTATAGCCGACGGTGCGCTTGCTGGCGCCGTGGATGCCATGGATGAAGGTATTGGCATTGGCGACCCAGCCGTTGCTGGTACGGGTCGTGTTGTGGCAGATCGCGCAGGCCGTCGGGTCGTTGCGCGCACCGCCGTGGAAGCTCGGGCTGGTGCCGAGCTGGTCATGGCAGGTGGCGCACTTCGCGATATCGACGACCACGCGGCGTGCCGTGTAGCCGGTGGCGACCGAGCTTCTTCAGGATGGCCGGGCGCGCCAGGCCGCCCGAAGCGGAGGTCGTCGGATTGACCGCCACGTTGGCCGCGACATAGGGATAGGCCGCCAGGTTCTTCTGCGTGAAGGAACCGAAAATCGCGCCCGTCACCATCTTGGCGTTGTCCGGGACCAGGATCGGGCTGGCTGAGCACCGCGGTGTTGACGCAGGTCGCTACCGCCGGTGCGACCGGCTTGACGCATCCCGCACCGACCTGCTGCCCGACGAGGTCGCCGGTCAGCGTCGCGGTCCAGTAGCCGGTGGCGGCGGTCGCACGGTCAAGGTGCCTGTGTTCGGCGAAGTGCCGGCGGGCACCAACAGGCTGGCCAGGCTGACATTGGTGAAGTAGTTGAAGTCGGCCGGCGCGGTGATGCCGTCCTGGGGCACGGCAAAGGCGACGTACAGGCTCGGGCCGCCCGCAAAGCCGGCGATCGGCTCGAAGTCGGGTGACACCACCTGCGCGCCGGTGGCGGCGTTGGTGGCCAGTGTCGGCGTGGCGAAGGCCGTGACCGCAACGCCGTCCTTCTTGATCTGGAACGTGATCACGGGCTGGCCCGCTGGTGTTCGACCGTGACTCCGCCGTGGCGTTGATGTCGTAGGTGAAATTGACCAGGTTGGCCTTCGCGGTCGGGTTGTTCGCGGTCGCGAATTCCGTCCGGTGGTAGCCTGGGAATGTTCGTCGCGTCGTGGCAGATGTTGCAGGTCGTGTTGTCGGCCTTGGGCCGACTTGGCCGCCGTCGTGGCCCGAACCCGAGGTCACGTCCGTGATGCCGGCGGCCTTGTCGGCCAGCGTGATGCCGGTGCCGGTGGCGAAGTCGATGCCGTCATGGCAGGCGCCGCAGGCCACGATGCTGGGGTTGTTCATCCAGTTGTTGCCGTTGGCGGTGACCTTGGCGGTCAGGGCGCTCGCGTCGGCGGTACCGTTGTGGCACTTGGTGCAATTGGCCGGGGACTGCGGCAAGCCGAAGCCGTTGTACATGCCTTCGGCCGCGTTGTTGAAGTTGTAGCCCTGCTTGACCAGTTCCTCGCCCATGTGGGTCTTGTGGATCATGTTCGGGTAGTTGCCGACGGCGCGGCCGTCGACGATGGCCTGGGCCGGCCGCACCACGGCATTGGTGCCGGTCTGCACGGCAAAGGTGATGCCGTCTGCCAGCATGACTGCGTTGCCGCTGTTGAACGAGTACTTGATCTGGTCGGTATGGCAGGTCACGCAGTAGTTCGGATCCTTGCGGCTGCCGTGCGCCAGCACCTTGCCGTCGTGGCAGGCGCTGCACGAATCGATCTGCACGATGCTGCGCGTGGTGGTGACCGCGGCGCCGTCGGGCCTGAACTCGTAGACCGCGTTGGCGGTGTTGACCATGTTGACGGTAGCCGGCGCACCGTGCTCGAGCCGTTGGGAGTGTTGCTTCCGGTGCCGGGAGCCGTGCCACCGAGCTGGATGCCCAGGCGGTGGGTCAGGGTCGGGTCGAATGTCAGGTCGCCCAGGTCGGCCTTCTTCGACAAACCGTCGGTCGAATCGGTGCAGGCTGGCGACGATCGCTGCCGCCTGTTTCGGGTCGCGGTAGAAGGTGTACTCGTAGCTGCCGTCACCGTTGTCGACCAGGGTGCCCTGGGTGTCGGTGGTCGGGAAGGTGCCGCACCAGGTCGCCGGCGTCGTGGCTGTATCGTTGCACGAGTCGCTGGCCGCGATCGTGCCGGCCGCCTGCGCGACGGTGACGGGCTTGGTCACCAGGTAGCTGACCCACTTGCTGGGCTCGGCGCTGTAGGTCGTGCCGCTCGCGTGACCGACCGTGGTGGCGGGCACCAGCTTGGCCAGCGTGAAGCCGAGGTTGGTCAGGCCGGCCACGGTGGCGGTGGAGCTCTTGGACTTGTTGCCCAGGCCGACGATGGGATTGCCGGCGGCATCCTTGACCGTGAACTTGACCACCGGCGCGCTGTTGATCGTCACGCTGGTGACCGTGACCTGCGGCGCGAGCGCGGCCCAGGCGGCCGCTGGTGGCGGTCGTGGCGGCGGTGGCGTTGCTGCCGACAGTCGACTGGCTGCCGCCTGCTCGATCCGCCGGGTGCGCCGGTGGGCCCGGTAGGGCCTGCCGGGCCGGTGGGCCCGGACGAGCCTGCGGGGCCGGCTGCGCCGTCGCTACCGCCGCCGCAACCTGCGAGCGCTGCCGCCAGCAAGCCCGCTGCAGCGAACAATGTCCAGCGCGACAAAGTTCGATACCCGTCCGACCGTCCACAATTTTTCACGGAAGTTCTCCTAACTCGTTTGGAATGAAACCTGACGTCCTGCATGTCATTGCTTTCTCGGCAGCGATCTTCCTACTGGCACGTGCGCTGACGTTGTGCTAGATCAAGCATGCGTCGATCGGCGTTGCGCGGCACGCACTCGCGCGCGCAGACGACGCCGGCACGGCCGACGCGCGGGCGGCGAGGGCTCTAGACAGCAGGTGCCAGAACGACGAGCAGAGCCGCGACGCGGCTCCTGGCTGATCGTCGAGGGGCCGGGCACACCGCCGGCAAGCGCAGGCGGGTACAACCCCAAACCGCTACTGCGGTGCCGAGGCGGCGGGAACGCGTGCGATATTGAGCTTGGCGCGCAGTTCCTGCGGGCCGTCGCCGTCGGGTTCGGAGTGCGCGATACCGTAATGGCATTCGATGCAGGTCCAGCCCTCGGCCTTGGCCTTGGCGTGGCGCGCCTGGGCCTTTTCGGTCTGCTTGCTCTTGTCCATCTTCTCGGCGATGTGGCAGTTGCGGCACTCGTGCGAGTCGGTCTCGAGCATGCGGGTCCAGACATGCTCGGCCAGTTCCGCTTTGTGGGCCTTGAACTTCTCCTTGGTGTCGATGACACCGCGCAGGTGGCCGATCAGCTCGAAGGTCGCGGCCATCTTGCGCTTGATCAGCGGAATCGGCTCGTGCGGCACGTGGCAGTTGGTACAGATGGCGCGCACGCCGCTGCGATTGGTATCGTGGATCGTGCCCTTGTAGTCGGCGTAGGGGTTGTCGCGCATCTCATGGCAGCCGATGCAGAACTCCTCGGTGCTCGTCACCGCCAGGCCATAGGCGCCGCCGACGACCAGGAACAGCGCCGCGAACATGCCGACGAATGTCAGGCCGAGTGCGAGTTTCCAGCGGCGGCGCAGCGTAGCGAGCATATGAGTCATATTCGAGTCCCGGTTCTGGATCGTTGTTGTGGGCGCGAGTGCGCGGCCGGCCTCAGCGCGAGAGGATGTAGGCGATCAGATTCTTGATCTCGGCCTCGTCCGTGGTCTTCGGGCTGGTGTGCTCTTCTTCCTTGCCCTCGACCTTGATCTTCGGGTGGGTGGTCAGATGCGTGTACAGCTTCTTCTCGCCGTCACCCTCTTTCTTGTACTTCTCGGCGGTCACCTTGAACGAGGGGCCGTCTTTCTTCTTGTCCACCGAGTGGCATTTCGTGCAGTTGCTCTTCTTGGCCAACGCCATCGCCGCGTCTTCGTCGACCGCGAAGGACGGGCATGGTGGCGCCAAGCAGCAAGGCGGCGACGCCGGTCATCACTACGGACTGGTCAATTCGGTCTTTCTTGTCATGGAGATGGCCTCGATGGTCGGTTGATCGTTGCGCGGGAGTCTACAGTCGCGCCGGGTCCCCGCGGCCCGGGGGTCGGCCCGCGAGGTTGAGTTATATCAAGTCGGTGTGAACGCGTCGGAGATGCAGAACCGGTCGTCCAGCCCCTGGGCGATGAAGGCGGGCACCGCCGCCTCGACCATCTGCACCGAGCCGCAGGCATAGACCTCGTAGCCCGTCAGGTCGGGGTGGTCGGCGAGCATCGCTTCGTGCACCAGGCCACGCCGGCCCGGCCAGGGGTCGTCGGGCGCGGCGGCCGACAGGACCGGCACGACGCGGAAGTTCGGGTGTTCGCGTTGCCAGCGCAGGGTGAGTTCGAGCGCATACAAGTCCTTCGCATCGCGCACGCCCCAGTACAGCTGCATCGGCCGTCGGATGCCGCGTGCGAATGCGTCCTCGACGATGCTCTTGATCGGCGCAAAGCCCGTCGCACCGGCCACGAAAAGGATAGCTCGCTCGCTCTCGCGCAGCGTGAAGCGGCCGAGCGGGCCCTCGAAGTCGAGGCTGTCACCGGGCTGCATCGTCGTGAAGACCCGCGTCGTGAACAGCCCGCCGGGGATGCGGCGCACGTGCAGCTCGATGACGGCATTGTCCTGCGGCGGATTGGCGAACGAAAACGCGCGCCGCTCACCGCCTTCGAGCACGATGTGGATGTACTGGCCGGCGGCGAACGTGATGCGCTGGCCGTCGGGCAGTGCGATGCGCAGACGCATCACGTTTTCGGCGATGCGCTCCAGGCTCTCGACGCGGCCGCGCCAGCACCGCGGCGCGCTGGCACGGCCCAGGGTCGGCACGTCGACTTCCAGCTCCACGTCGTCCAGCGCCACCGCGCAACACATCAGCGCCTGGCCGCGCGCGCGCATCGCAGCGGTCAGGGCGGCCGGCTGAAAGGGCCCGGGATCGATGTGTCCGTTGAGTACCGTGCACAGGCACTGTCCGCAACCGCCGGCACGGCAGTCGTAGGGCAGCGCCAGGCCGGCGCGCAGCCCGGCTTCGAGCAGGGTCTCGCCGGCGCGTGCCAGCACCGGCATCGCGCCGGGGTGGATCGTGACCTGGCATGCCGCGCGTGGGCCGCGTCGCGGCGGCAGCCAGGGCAGCGCCAACAAACCCAGCGTGCCGATGCCGACCAGCGCCCAGACGGCGGCCAGCGGCCAGGCGGTCACCAGCGGGAACAGGGCGAGCAGGAACCAGTCGAGTTCGAGCCTGGTCGGCGCCTGGGCGAGATTGGCTGCGCCGCCCTGGCTGAGCACGGGTTGCAGTATCGACAGCAGGCACAGCATGGCCAGCACCGCCAGCGCGATCGGCCGCGGCGGCTGCGTCTGCGCCTTGGGCACGCGCTGCACATGGATCCACATCAGCAGCAGCGCCACCAGCGGCACGCCGATGTGGATGAAGACCAGCAGCGAGAACAGCCGGTTGCTGACGCTCTCGGGTCGGATGAAGTTGCGGATCAATGCGCCGCCGAAGCCGGGCAGCCCGTCGAGCCACTCGAAGCTGGCCTGGGTGACGAACTGCGCCAGCTGGTCCCAGGGCAGCATGTAGCCGTTGGCACCGGCCACGTAGACCAGCCAGATCAGCAGCACGCCGGTGACCCAGGAGAACCAGCGAAAGCCGCGTAGGCGGTCGAACGCGTAGTGGCGCAGCGCGTGCACGAGCATCGTCGCCACCAGCGCGTCCGAGGCATAACGATGCACGCTGCGCAGTACGCCGCCGGCGAACCATTGGCCTTCGGTCAGGGCTTGCACCGACCGGTACGCGCCCTCTACGCTGGTGTCGAAAAACGCATACAGGTACAGCCCGCTGGCGCCGACGACCCAGAACAGGAAGAAGACCGTCGCGCCGAGGTGGTACAGCGGGTTGAGCTTGTCGCCGAAGGCGCGGTTGAACAGCGCCTCGGCCTGCAGGAAGCCGCGCCGCAGCAGCCCCTTCATGGGCGCGGGCGCATCGCGCCGAACACCACCACGACGAACAACAGCCCGCCGACGATGGCGATCAGCCCACCCAGGCCCATCAGGCCCATGCCGGCGATCTCACCCGCACTGTGCAGCACCTGCTCGCCGCCGGCCACCTTGCGCTGCACACCGTAGCCGCCCGACCAGACCAGGCCGACGATGTGCATCAGCTGGCCCACTGCATACAGCACCGGCTGCGCCACGGCCAGGCGGCTCTGCGGCGCGCGCCAGCCGAGCTGCGGCAGCAGGTGGTAGACCAGCCCCATCAGCGCCAGCGTGACGCCGACGATGCAGCCGTGGTAATGCGCGGGAATGGTGACGTTGCTGGCGCCGATGAACAGGCCGATCACGCCGCCGGCAGCGAAGAGGGCGATCGACGACCACAGCGCCGCCCGCAGCGGGCGCGCGATCGGCGGCGGCTGGCGCGGGCGAACCATGGCCAGCGCGACGGCCAGCGCGAGCGGGAAGATCGCCACCCCGCCGCCGAAGCGCATCGCGGCGGTGTGCAGGGCGCGGTGCTCGACGCTGGCCACCTCGTGCGCCAGGTAGGCATAGGGCGTGACGAACACGCTGGCCAGTGCCAGCGCGAACAGCAGCAGAACGACGCGCGGGCTGAGCGCGATGCGCGCACCGCAGGCCTGCGCCAGCCACAGCCACGCGACCAGCATCACCAGCGTCCACGCGAACTGCAGCGCATGGCCGACGCCCCAGAACGCGATCTCGTAGTAAGCCTTGTCGTCGAGCGCCAACGGCACCAGCACCAGCGAGGCCACCAGTGCCAACAGTGCGACGGCAGCCGAGACCACGCTGGCGTTGAGGCCGAAGCGCAGCGCGCCGGCGCCGCTGACGACGACACCGATGCGCTCGGCCGCCCACAGGCAGCGCAGCACCTGCAGTGCCGCGCCCGCGCCGAAGATCACCAGCCCGGCCTGGAACAACGGGCTCGTCAGCACCGGGATGTAGTTGGCCATGATCGGCGTGCCCGGGCTGGCGAAGGCCGCCACCGACATCAGCAGCGTGCCCGCGCAGCACAGACCCAGTGCGATCCAGCTCGCCAGTGCGCCGCGCGCCGAGCTGTTCACGCTCCACAGCATGCCGGCGATGGCGCTGAACCAGACCAGCACCGACAGGTCGACATGCACGACCAGGGCCACGCGGAAGAAATCGGCGGCCGGCAGCCAGGCGTTGACCCCCGGGGTACGTGCCGCCACCAGCAGCAGCGAGAACAGGCCCGAGCCGATGAGGGCAATCAGGCCGAGCCCGAGCCAGCCGCGCGCCAGCGCGCGCTGCACCTCGCCGGCTACGGCCAAGCTGTAGTCCGCGGCCGAGCCGGCCGACGGGGGGGCCCAGAGCGGGCGCAGCGATGAAGGCATGCTCATTGCAAGGTGATGCCGCCGCGCGAGGCGTCGAAATCGATGACCAGGACCTGCGCCGGCGCGAGCTTGACGCTGGCCTCGCGCTGGTAGGTGGGCCCCGGCGTCCGCGCATCGTCGTTCAGGCGCACGCTGATGTGCTGCTCGCCGGCGGGTACGACCAGGCGCTGGTACATGGCGGACGCGCCGTCGCGCGACAGGCCCGAAGGCGCCGCGCTGCGCCGCAGCGCGGTCACGCCGCCGACATCGACCTCGACGCTGACCGGCGAACGCTCGCGTGGGCACTTCATCGGCGCGCGCATATTGGGCGGCAGCTTGGCCAGCTCGGCTTCGCTCTGCCGCCGGCAGTCGCCCAGCGGCTTGCCGGCGTGGGTGAAGCTGACCTTGATCAGCGCCTGGTCGCTGCCCAGGTGCTGGTAGACCGGCCAGCGCGAGAACACACCGATGACCGACGCGAACAGTGCGTACAGCAGCACCTGGCCGAGCCAGGCGCTGGCCGGCAGCGAAGGGCGCTTCAATGTGAGATCAGACATGGCTGGTCTTCGGTGGGGGGCCGGCCGCCGGGTGCAGGTCGCGAACACGGCCGCGCAGGCGCTCGAGCGCGCGCTCGAGGCGGGTTTCGTCGCCATTGTCGGCCCACACCATCTCGAACTGTTCTGGCGGCACGCCGGCGCGCAGATGCGGCTCGCGCCGGCCCAGCAGGCGTTCCTCGGTCCAGCGCTGGCCGAGGCGGAACTCGCAGCCCCCTTCGCGGCAGGCGCTGACCAGCACACCGGCCGCACCGTCGCGCAGCGCGTATTCGACGAAGGACGGCGGCAGCTGGCCGGTGCAGGTCAAACTGAAAGTGGCCACGTCGGGCGCGGCCAGTGAATCGACATGCGCGCCGCAGTCGCAACCGAAAGCCACCAAGGGCCGTTCCACCCGCAGCGCCGCGATGCCTCGCTGCAGCCGCGTGCGCAGGGCACCGATGGGTGCCTGCGGCATATCGATGCCGGTGACCAGCTCGGCCGCGCTGCGAAACGGCGTCGACGACGGGACAGGCGCCGACGCAGATGCCGCAGCCCGTGCACAGATCCGCATCGACCCGGGCCATCTGCTTGCCGAGTGTTTGTGTGCCCCCAAGGCCGCCTGGCGGCGACCGCCCCCCCGAGGGGGAGCCAGGAAACTTGGGGCGGCCCGGCGTTTCCTTTTGGTTGGGGTGCGGCACCATCGTGATCGCGGCGAACGGGCAGTCGGCGAAGCAGCGCCGGCAGCCGTTGCAGTTGGCCGCATTCACCACGGCCGCCGGCGCAGGTACGGGCTGCGCCAGGAACGGCAGCGCGAACAACAGCCCCAGGGCGCCGAGCGCCAAGGTCCACGCCAGTTGGGGTGAACCAGCCTCGGCCAGCGGGTGGATGAACAGCAGTATCCAGTCCAGCCGCAGCGCCTGCGGCACGGTAGCCAGGTCGGCCGGTGCATGGCTGGTCACCGGTGCCGCGAGGGCCAGCGCCAGCAAGGTCAACAACAGGCCCAGGCCCAGCGGCCGTGGCGGCCAGATGCCGGCGCGTGTCAGACGCTGGATGTGAAACCAGAGCGCGAACAGCAGCAGCAACGGCGCGCCGAGGTGGACGAAGACGAAGAGCGAGAACAGCCGGTCGCTGACCGCATTCACCGACAGGAAGTTGCGCGCCAGCGGTGCGGCCAGGAGGGGCAACGCGTCGATCCACTCGGCGGTGGCGATGGCCGAATACTGGCCGAGCCGGTCCCAGTGCAGCCAGAAGCCGCCGATGGCGCTGACGAACACCAGCACGATCGGTGGCACGCCGGTCAACCACGAGAAGCGGCGCATGCCGCGGTAATGGCCGTGCAGCCACTCGCGCAGCAAGTGCGTGGCCATCAGGATCACGAAGGCGTCGGCCGCATAGCGGTGCAGGCTGCGCAACAGGCCGCCGAGCCAGGGCTGCTGCTGCGACAGATCGACGATCGAGCGGTACGCGCCCGCCGCCGACGTGTCGAGCACGGCATACAGATAGATGCCGCTGGCGGCCAGCAGCCAGAAGGCGAGAAAGCCCAGCGCACCGAGGTGGCGCAGCGGGTTCAGCGCCGCAGCGAAGGCGGCGTCGAAGCCATGTTCCAGGCGGCGCCACGCGGCCAATGCCAGCGGCTGCGCTTCATGGCTGCGCAGCATGGGCAAGCCTCAACTGCTTGCGGTGACGCAGCCGATCGAGCAACAGGTACATGCCCACGGTGATGAAGAACGTCAGCCCGCCGGCGATCTCCAGGATCAATTTCAGGTCGTAGCGGTAGCTGCCGGTCTCGGGGTCGTACACGGTGCACAGGATGCGCACGCGTTCGATCAACCCGCCCAATCCCAACGGCCCCGGCGGCGACGCCGCGCCGAGCAACTGGCGCAGGGGCTCGCCGAGCTGCCTGGCCGTCAAGCGGTCGCCATAGACCTGGCTGTGGATGCGGCCCTGGGCGTCGACGATGCTCACGCCGAGCAGGTGATCGAAACCCGCCGGCGTGGCCTGGTAGCGAAAGCCGAAGTCGCGCGTGAGCTGCTCGACGCTGGCGGCGGGCGGGCTGAGGAAGGCCCAGTTCGGCTCGGTTATGCCCTGTTGCGCGGCGAACGCGCGCATCGCGGCGGGGGAATCGAAGGGCTGGTTGAAGCCGATGCTGACCACGTTGTACTGCTGCGCGCCGAACCGCGCGTCCAGGCCCTTCACGGCGTCGTGCAGGGCGCGGGTTTGCGTCGGGCAGACCTGGAAGCAGCCGGTGTAGATGAAGCTCACCAGCAAGGGCTTGCCGCGGTAGGTCGACAAGCGCAGGGGCCGGCCGTCGCTGCCCAGCAGGGTGTGGTCGGGGACGGTGCTGCCGATGACGGCCTGGCTGTCGCGCAAGGCCTCGTTTTCGTCGAGCGCCGGCGCCTGGGCAGCGAGGGCGGCCGTGCAGAATGTGAGGGCGGCTAGCAGCAGCCCTGGCTCAACGCAGCGCCGCATCGACCGCCACCGCCGCCAGCAGCGCGCTCAACTGCACCATCGACGCGAAGAACGAGGCCATGGCAGTGGCACGGCTAGGCGCGTGGGCCAGGGCCCAGGTCTTGCGCAGGAAGTACGCCCCGCCGAGCACGGCACCCATCAGCACGACAGGACCGGCACCAAAGCAGATCGGCAGCAGCGACACCGCGACCAGAACGATCGCATTCGCGTGCACGATGCGTGCGGCACGCGGCACGCCGACCACCACCGGCAGCATCGGCACGCCGGCCGCGGCGTACTCGGCCTGGCAGGCGATCGCCAGGCTCCAGAAATGCGGTGGTGTCCAGAGGAACAGCACCAAGGCCAGCAGCAGCGGCAGCGCAGCGAGTGTCGGGTCGACCGCCGCTGCGCCGGCGAGCACCGCGAAGCTGCCCGACAGGCCGCCGACGACGATGTTGGCCCAGGTGCGACGCTTGAGCCACAGGGTGTAGACCACGCCGTAGAAGAACGCGCCGAGGAAGATGAACAGCGCGGCGAGCGGATTGACGACCAGCGCGGTGGCGCCGACCGCGGCCGCCAGCAGCCCGCCGATCACCGACAGCCAGAGCGGCGAGCGCGCCAGCGCGCCGCTGGCAAAGGCGCGCTGCCTGGTGCGCGCCATCAGCCGATCGCTGTCGGCTTCGATGTACTGGTTGAACGCACCCGCGCTGGCCGAGGCCACCAGCACCGACAGGGCCAGCACCAGGCCCGGCCAGAGGCCGATCGCAGGGCCCGGCGTGATCGCCAGGCCGGCCAGCGCGCTGACCATGATCAGCACGCCGATGCGCAGCTTGAAGACACCGAGCACCGTGCGCGCGCGGGCGAAGGTCGGATGGGCAATGCGGGCCAGCGATGTATTCATCTCACGTGCTCCAGTGCGCACGGGCACTCAACGCGGCGCAGGTGCCCAACGCGTGGTCTGACCAAGCGAACGCCGCGGATCGGGCTTGGCCCGGCCGCTGGCGTTGCCCCCTGGGGGAGGCGCCGCAGGCGCTTCGGGGGGATTCAACTCAAGCCCCACAGTGTCGACAGGTACTTCCAGTTGATGAAGTAGTAGAGCACGAAGGCCAGCAGGAAGACCATGGCCAGCACGAAGGTGCCGGGTGCGGCAAAACCCATCGAGCCGGTGGTCTGCGCCGCCACGCTCGGCGCGGTGCGCGGGATCGGTGTGAAGTCCGGGCTCGTGGCACCACGCTCGAGCGGCTTGCCCAGCAGCAGCGAGCCGACGGTGACCAGGATGTAGATCGCGCCGCCGGCGATGGCTGCGATGCCGGCGATGCCGACCAGCGCCATCATCAGGTAGGCCGCACCGGGCCATTCATAGGCCAGGGCATTGCCGGCGAAGGCCATGTCCCAATGCCGGCGCGAGACGCCGAGCGTGCCGGCACCCATCATCACCAGGCAGAAGAAATACATCGACAGGCCGAACAGGTAGGGCTGCCACTGCGCCAGCTTGGGCAGGATCATCTCGCGGCGGAACAGCACCGGGATCAGGTAGTAGGTCAGCGCCATGAAGGTCAGCGTGGTACCGACCACGACGGTGGCGTGGAAGTGACCCGGCACGTAGATCGTGTTGTGGATGATCATGTTCAGCTGCTCGGTGCCCATCATCACGCCCGAGATGCCGCCCAGGAAACCGAAGCCGATCAGCGCGATGAACATGCCCGAGAAGGTCGGGTTGCTCCAGGGCGCCTTGCGCAGCCACTCGAACAGGCCCTTGGTCAGGCCCTTCTGCCGCTGCGCGACTTCCATCGCGCCGGGGATCGTCAGGCCATGGACCATGGACGCCAGCACGGCGAAGTACATGAAGTAGCTGGTGTTGACGACTTTCCAACCGGTCGAAAGACCGGGGTCGGCGAGCAGGTGGTGCGCGCTGGCCAGTTGCAGGAACAGGATGTAGAGCAGGAAGGCGGTTCGGCTGACGCGCTCGCTCATCGGCTTGGCGCCGAAGGCGATCGCCGCCACCAGGTACCAGACCGAGATGTGCGCCGCGACGTTGATCTGCTGCGACGAGTGGCCGAAGGCCCACCAGATCGTGCGATAGACCAGCGCGTTGACTTCGTGAATCCAGCCCAGCGACAGCAGGAGCGTCGGGATCAGGATGATCGCGCCCGAGGCGATGGTGAAGACGGCGATGATCGCGGCGGTGATGGCGCCGAAGGTGACCAGCGGCACCGAGCCCTGGTAGGTCTTGTCGCGCTTGGCGATCACCAGGGTGCCGAAGAAGACGAAGCAGCCGATCAGGGCACCGACGGCGAACAGGATCAGCCCGGCGTAGAACGACGGCGCGGCCATCATCGGCACGTACGAGGTCATCATCACGCTCGAGCCGCCCTGCAGGACGGCGAAGTTGTTCATCAGCGCGCCGATCAGCATCAGCGCGAAGGCCGCCCAGGCGATGTTGGGCGTGGCGATGCGACAGCGCAGCAGCGTCGACGAACAGAAATACAGCACCGCGATCTCGAAGAAGATGATCCAGAAGATCAGCATGTCGATGCCGTGCGCGGTGAGCACCTGGTAGAAGGTGTCGGCCTCGAGCCAGTGCACGGCCGGCCAGCGCGTCAGCACGACGCCGATGGCCAGCAGGCCGCCGATGAGCAGGAACACCACCGCCGTGACGGCGTTGGCGATCATCAGCTTTTCGGCCTGCGATTCGAACTGCAGCCCGGAGCGCGGGCAGGTGCGGTAGGTGGTGGTTGTCATGTTCTGGGCCTCCGCGCTACTTCACGTACAGGCGACCGACCATCGTGTGATGGTTGATGCCGCAGTATTCGTTGCACACCACCGAGTAGGTGCCGGCCTGGTTCGGCGTCACGGTCACCACATGCTCGAAGCCGGGCACGATCTGGATGTTGATGTTGGCCGGCTGCAGCGAAAAGCCGTGGTTGTAGTCCATCGAGCTCAGGTGCAGCTTGTAGGTCTTGCCCTTCTCCAGCTCGAGGATCGGCCAGAAATTCCACAGCCGGGCGATCAGGTAGACATCGCTGCCGGGGGGTGGCGCGACGACCGGCGTCTTCTGCTCGGTCTCGGTGCGCACGGTGTATTTGTCGACCATGGCCTGCGCCTTGGCCGTGTACTTTTCCGGCGTGGTGCGGTAGGTCTCGGTCGACAGGTTCTGCTTGCCCCAGATGTGCCAGCCGACCATCATGAAGAACATGATCAGGCACCAGGTCAGCGCAATGGCGATCCAGGTGCCTTCGACGCGGTCGATCGGATGCCGGTACCAGAGGCGCTCGGCGGGAGGGAGGATGGCGCTCATTGGACGGCCTCCCTATTTGGCGATGGGCACGGTGAGGATGTCGAACACCCCCCACACGGTGTACAGCACCATAGGCACCATCACGCCGAGGAAGAGCAGCAGGAAGGGGTTGTCGAGCAACTGCTGCATCCAGGGCACGGGGGCGGTGTCGTCGTCTTGCGCATCGCGGTTCATGGCGTCTCCTGCTTGTCGGGTGGGCCAATTCATTCTGTGGCGCGTGACAGGGCGCAAAAATGATCTAGTACAAGGAAGCGAGCGATGGCCCAGCGTCAGCGCAGTGGCAGGCGCCTACGATGAGAGCAGTCCATGCCGAACGCCGACCGCAGTCGCAACCCGTTGTTTCAGCGCCTGGCTTGGCCCTGCCTGCTCTTGCTGCTGGCCGTGACCTGCCTGAGTGCCTTGCTGCGCCACAGCGCGGCAGGCCTGGGTTGCGAGCCCTGGCCGGCCTGTTATGGCCAGGGCGAACGCGCCGCTGCGGGGGCGCTGGTGATCGCTGGCCAAGCGCTCACGGCGGCCCGTGCCGCGCATCGCATCACCGCCACGCTGGCCCTGCTGCTGGTGTCGGCGATGGTCTTCGTTGCCGTCAGGGCCCGCCCCCGGCTGCGCCGCGAGGCCACACTGTCGCTGGCCCTGCTCGCGCTCGCAGGGCTGCTCGCGCTGCTTGGCGTCTTCACGCCCGGCAGTCGCCTGCCCGTGGTGGCCATAGGCAACCTGCTCGGCGGTTTTGCGATGCTCGCTATCGCCGTGCGTCTCGTCGCACCGACCAGGCGGCCTGGGCTCGGCTTGACCAGCGCAGGTTTGGTGGCGGCGCTGTTGCTCGCGCACAGTGCAGTCGGTGCCCTGCTCAGTGCTTCGCTGGCCGGTCTGGCCTGCAGCGACATCCGCGAATGTTTCCTTCAAGCCCGAGCGGCGGGCTGGCCGTGGCCGAGCCTGAATCCCTGGGCCAACCCCGGCTTTGCCGTCGGCACGCCCCATGCCGAAGGCGCCCTGGTGCAGTTGCTGCATCGGCTCGGCAACCTCGTCGTCGTCCCTGCGCTGGCCTGGCTCGGTGTGCTGGCCTTGCGTGCCGGGCGCCGGCCTGAAGGCTGGGCGCTGCTGGTTTTGCTGGCCGCGCAGGTGATGCTCGGCCTGGCATTGGGCAGTACGGGCTTACCCTTGGTGCCGGTGTTGTTGCACAACCTGGGCACGGCCCTGCTGCTGGCGCTGGTGCTCAGATTGGCTTGATCGGCGTCAAGCCCAAGCGCAATGCGGGCTCGACAATGCGGCCGCGCCCTTGCGAGAAACCAAGACGGCCGTGGATACCCGAGCATTCAACCTGCCGCGCTACCTGTCGTTGTTGCCGCTGTTCAGCGACTTGAATGCTGCAGAGCTGGAGCGCCTGGCGGCCGGCTGCACACTGCGCCGGCTCGCGCGCGGCGAGATGGTATTTCGCTGCGGCGAGGCGTGCGAGGCGTTCCACGTCACGGTGACCGGCCAGGTCAAGCTGTTCGTGCTGTCACCCGCCGGGCAGGAAAAGATCATCGAGATCATCGCCCCCGGTCAGAGCTTTGCCGAAGCCCTGATGTTCACCGACAGGGCCTACATCCTGAGCGCACAGGCACTGACCGATGCGCTGGTGCTGTCGATCGGCAAGCAGGCCGTGGTCGGCGAGATCGAGCGCGACCCGCGGCTGGCGTTGCGCATGCTGGCTGGCATCTCGCGCCGGCTGCACGGCCTGGTTTACGACGTCGAGGCCTATGCGTTGCACACGGGCCTGCAGCGCGTCATCGGCTACCTGCTGCGTGACCAGCCGGGTGAGGACGCTGCCAGCGGGGATGTGATCACGGTTTCGTTGCCGGTGAGCAAGGCGACGATCGCCTCGCGCCTGTCGTTGACGCCCGAGTACTTCTCGCGCGTGCTGCATGAGCTCGAAGGTGCCGGCTTGATCGAGGTCGACAAGCGCGACATCCACATCCTGGACGCCAAGCGCTTGGCCACCTACCAGTCGGCGTGAGGCCGTCGCGGACCGGCGCTCAGTCGCTCAGTGAAGGCGGCCGGCTCTGCCGCCACCCGCCTTGGCGTCGACACTGCCCAGCAAGTCCTTGCCACTCATGCCGGCGAATAAAGCAGCCGCACGCAGCTTGATCTCGAGCAGCTCGCTGGCGCTCACCGAGTACTGGCCGGTGGTCTTGTTGACATCGACACGGAACTCGACGTCCTTGCCGTCGTGCGACAGCATTCCGCTGGTGAACTCGTAGTCGTCGCTGTCCCAGGGCAGGCCACGCGTTGCCAAGTCGTAGTTCGGATACTCGATGCGGCTGATCTCGCCACTGGCCAGGTCGAGCAAGCCGGTGGCCGTGACAATGTCGTCAGTCAGCTCGTCGGTGATCGCGATCTTTACTTTCAAATCCACGGCAAGCACCCTGCAGGTCGAAACCATGGATTTTTGCATGCGCGTCAAGGCCCGGGTGCGAGCTCCCTGTCAGGCACTATCAACCGGGCGCGCAACAGCTCGACCATGATCGGCGCAGCGCCCAGCCGATCCGCGATTCGCAGCACGGTGCGCCCGGCCTGCGTCAAGGTCTTCGCGGTCGCCAAGTCGGGCTCACCGCCAACGCTGAAGCGGCCGATCGCGCGGCGGACATCGAGTTGCACGAGCTGCAACTCGGCAGGGCTGCCCGCTGCGGTCGCGCTGCGGCCGATCACGTAGGCGCCGCTGTCGTCGAAGGCCAGTTCGCGCAGCGGCGCCTCGAGCCGCGTGCGGCGGGCGCCGAGGTAACCCGGCCCTGCAAGGCCTTCGCCCGAGCGATAGTCGTGCACCAGGCCGTCGAATATCGGCGCCGCCTGCGGGTCGATCGACAGCTCCCATAGCTCGGGCAGCGTCTCGAACGCAATGACGAAGCTGCGCCGCGCAGGCAGGTAGTGGATGGCGGCCACCGCTGACCGATCGCGTCCGTCGAGCGCGGCGCCCGTGAGCAGCTTCACGCGCACACCCTGGTCGTAGACCGTGATCGTCGGGCCTTCGGCAACGACCTGCCAGCGCCCATCCTCGCTGCGGGCTCGAGTCGTTGCGGCCGCCGTTGCTGCACTGCTGCAGGCGAGCATCAGCGCGCAGCCGAGCCGCCACCAGCGCATGCCTGCAGGCCTGGCGACTCAGCTCTTCAGGATCAACTCGATGGCTGCTTTCAGGTCGCCGTCGTTGATCTTGTCGGGCGGATTGGGCGCCATCGGCACCGGGCCGTAGACCCCCGCGCCGCCTTTGCGGACCTTGTCGGTCAGTTTCGCCATCACATCCTGGCCCTTGTATTTGATCGCGATGTCCTTGAACGCCGGGCCGATGATCTTCTTGTCCTTGGCGTGGCAGGCCATGCAGCCGGCCTTGGTCATGGCGTCTTCGACAGGCCCGGCCGCGGCGCCCACCGGCGCCAGGGTCAGGGCCGCCAAGACGGCGAGTGTGGTCCTCATTGTTTTGGTCCTCAGTAAACGTCGTGCTGGGTGTTGTAGACGTTGAAGTGGCCGGTCGGCGTGATCAGGCGCGGGTCCTTGATCACGCTCTTGAGCTTGAGCGTCTTGTCGTCGACGATGACCAGCGCGCTTTGCTTGTTCTTGGCGCTCCACACCGCGAACCAGACCTCGTCGCCGGCCTTGTTGAACTCGGGCTGCACCACGCGCTTGGCGCCGTCGTCGGTGAGGCCTGCCCAGTCGGCGATCGGCAGCACGGTGTAACCCTTGTCCAGGTTCTTGATGTCGTACACCGCCACCGACTGCGAGATCTTCGGGTCGGGGTTCAGCGGTGTGTCCGAATACAGGTGCTGGCTCTTCGGGTGGCTCTTGATGAACAGTGCGCCGCCACCCTGGCCCTTCAACTCGGCGACCTTCTTGAAGGCGTATTGCTTGTGCTTGACCGGGTCGGTGGCGATCAACGAGATCGATTCGTCGCCCAGGTGGCCCGTGGCCCAGACGGGGCCGAACTTCGGATGGATGAAGTTGGCGCCACGGCCCGGGTGCGGGATCTTGCCGACCTCGATGACCGCGGCGAGCTTGCCCTCCTTGGCGTCGATCACCGAGATCTTGTTGCTCTGGTTGGCCGCCACCATGAAGTAGCGCTTGGTCGAATCCCAACCGCCGTCGTGCAGGAAGGGCGCCGAGCCGATCTCGGTGACCTTCAGCGCGTCGAGGTCGGAGTAGTCGACCATCAGCGTCTTGCCGGTCTCCTTGACGTTGACCACGAACTCGGGCTTGAAGTGCGCTGGCGACGATCGAGGCGACGCGCGGCTCGGGGTGGTACTCCTGCGTGCCGACCACCATGCCGCGGGTGCCGACGATCTTCAGCGGTTCGAGCGTGTCGCCCTTCATGATCACGTACTGCGGCGGCCAGTAGGCGCCGGCAATGGCCAGCTTGTCGGTGAAGTCGCCCTCTTTGCCCTTGTACTTGCTGGTGTCCACCGAGCGCGCCTCGAGGCCGATGCGGACCTCGGCCACGTTGTCGGGCGTGGGCATCCACAGGTCGATCATGTTGATCTTGGCGTCGCGCCCGATCACGAACAGGTAGCGGCCCGAGGCCGAGGTGCGCGAGATGTGCACCGCGTAGCCGGTCTTGACGATATTGATGATCTTCTTGCTGTCGCCGTCGATCAGCGCCACCTCGCCGGTGTCGCGCAGCGTGGTCGAGAAGATGTTCTCGATGTTGTAGTTGTTCATCTTCTTCGTCGGCCGCTGCGCCGGCGGGACGATGACCTTCCAGGTGGCCTTCATCTGCGCCATGCCGAATTCGGGCGGCACCGGCGGGTCCTGCTGGACGTAACGCGCCATCAGGTCGACGGTCTTCTCGTCCATCTCGCCCGAGGTCATCCAGTTGGGCATGCCGGCGGGCGAGCCGTAGGCGATGAAGATCTTCAGGTAGTCGGTGCCCTTGCCGATGGTCATGTCGGGCGTCAGCGGCTTGCCGGTGGCGCCCTTGCGCAGCACGCCGTGGCAGCCGGCGCAGCGCTCGAAGTAAATCTTGCGGCCGATGTCGAACTCGGCCACGCGTCATCGGCGGCGCCTTCGGATTCGTGCTCTGGTACATCGCCTCGTGCGCCCAGCGGCGAGCCGCCGGCCTGGTAGTTCATCTCGGCCGGCGTGACGGTCTTCTTGTCCTGCGCCGCTGCCAGCAATGGCGCAGCGCAGAGCAGCAGCGCGGCCAGCGGGTACCTGATCGTCGATCTCATCGGGATGCTCCTCACTTTGGAATGCAATCTTCAGCAGCGCATCGTCGGCCGGTCGCGATCGGCTTTCCTTAAACTGCGTCAAGGACTGAGCCGGCCGCTGAAAGCTTGACGCGCATTAAGGCGAGAGTGCGCTGCGGTGTCGATGCTGCGGGAATGAAGAACATCCACACCCTGGCCGCGGTGACCCCCGTTCTGCTCTGCGCGCTGCTCGGCGTCGGGGCGCATGCCGACATCCCGGACGCAGCGCAAACCATCGTCATCACCGCCACGCGCCACGCGATGGCACTGGTCGACGCGCCGGCCGCGATGTCGGTGGTGACCAGCGAGCAGATCGCCGAGCGTGGCGCCGACAACGTGTTCGAAGCCCTGCGCGGCGAAACCGGGCTGTCCTTGCAGGGGCGCACTATCGGCGGGCGCACGGCGATGTCCTTGCGCGGCATGGAGTTTCGCCACACGCTGTTCCTGGTCGACGGCAAGCGCATCGGCGGCACCGACGGCGTGGTCGGCCATTCCGACTTCGAGTACGACTGGGTGGCGGCAGAAGATATCGATCGCATCGAGATCGTGCGCGGGCCGATGTCGGTGTTGTACGGCTCCGAGGCGCTGGGCGGCGTGGTCAACGTCATCACGCGGCGGCCGGGCCCGGTCTGGGCCTGGGGCACTCTTGCCGAGGGTCGCTGGGGCGACAACAGCCTGGGCGGTGACGGCAGTCGCGCGGCGGTGAGCGCCAGCGGCCCGCTGACCGAGAGCCTGCGCGTGGCCGTGTCGCTGGCCGACACGTGGCGCCAGGCCTTGGCCTTGAAGGAAGACCCCCGCCTGACGGAGATCGAAGGCCGGCACAAGCACGACGGCTCGTTGCAACTGTGGGCGGCGCCAGCCGCGGGCCACGAGATTCAGATCGAATACCGAGCCGGTGAGGAAGACCGTTGGGCCAACGCACGCGAGCGCAGCGGCGCGCGCCGCATCTACGAGTCGCTGACGAGCCTCGACCGCAGCCATGGTTCCCTGGGCTGGCGCGCCGACTGGGCCGGCCCGTGGCAGATGCAAAGCCTGCTGCGTGCCTACGAGTCACGCGTCGATGTGAGCAATGAGCGCAACAACGGTGTGGCCGCTTTGCGGCCGAACAACTTCGCCGATCGAATTGTCGAAGGCCAGTTGTCGGCCATGCCGCAGCCCGCAAGGCTGGTCACCGGCGGCTTCGAGATCCGTGACGAGCATCTCTACAACATCGGCCTGCCGGGCGGTGCGGGCCAGGCCAGGCACGATGCACTGTATGCGCAGGGCGAGTTCGATCTGAGTCCCGCGCTGGCGCTCACGGCGGGTTTGCGCCACGACCATCACGAACGCTTCGGCGACGAATGGAGCCCGCGTGCCTACGCTGTGTGGCGCGCGGCGCCGGGCTGGACCGTGAAGGGCGGCATTGGCCACGGCTTCAAGGCGCCATCGTTGAAACAGATCTCGCCGAACTATGCCGAAGACGAAGGCCCCAACACCTATTTCGGCAACGCCTCGCTGCTCCCCGAGACCAGCGACGCCGCCGAACTCGGTGTGGGCTGGGATACGCCGGCTGCCGGCGCGCAGGCGATGGTGTTCGCCAGCCGCGTCGACAATCTGATCGTCCCGCGACTGTTGCGCCAAGTAGGCCCCCGGGGCGAGTACCTGTTCGAGAATATCGATAGTTCGCGATTCCAGGGCGTCGAGACGGCGCTCGATCTGCGCCTGCCGGCGGGGTTCGCGGTCAATGCGACCTACACCTACCTCGATGCACGCGACGGCAACGGCAACCGCCTGGAAAAGCGGCCACGCCATTCGCTCGGCCTGCGCCTGGCCTGGTGCGACGGCCCCTGGCGCGCCGGCTTCGACGCGCAGTTCACCGCAGGGCAGGTGCTGGCCACGACGACACCGGGTCAGCCGCCGCAACCTGCGCCCGACTTGACGCGCCTATCCGCGCAGGTCTCGCGCGAGCTTGGCCGCGGCCTGACGCTCAGTGGCGGTGTCGACAACCTCGGACAACTGCGCCTGGCCGACGAATCGCCGCTGTTCACCGGTGCAGAGCCGCCGCGCACCTGGCGCATCGCACTGCGCGGGCAATGGTGATACGTTGATGGTCTTGACCGACCTGTATCCACAGCTCAAGCTGACCCATATGGCGCTGGTCGCGGCCAGCGGCCTGCTGTTTGCGCTGCGAGGTGGCGCGGTGCTGGCGGGCCAGGCCTGGCCGCTGCGCACGGCACTGCGGCTGAGCAGCGTGGTGATCGATACAGCGTTGTTGGCGGCCGGCGTGGCGCTGTGGACCATGCTGTCTTTGCACCCATTGCGCGACGCGTGGTTGGGCGCGAAATTACTCCTGCTCGTGCTCTACGTCGTGCTCGGCACGCTGGCGCTCAAGCGCGCCAGCGCGGCGTCCTATATCGCGGCCGTCGCCTGTTTCTTGGTCATGGTTTCGGTGGCACGGACTCATCATCCGCTGGGCGTGATGCGCGCGTGGCTGGGCTGAGGGGGCGCATCACACAGAGATGCTTGCAGCGCGCCGGCGTCAGCGCAGGCCGGCCACGTAATCGGCCACCGCCTTGATTTCAGCGTCGCTCAGACGGCCGGCAATGGCGCTCATCGGCGCGCTGTTGTTGCGCGCGCCGCCACGAAAGGCCACCAGCTGGGCCTCGAGGTAGTCGGCGTGCTGGCTGCCGATGCGCGGGTACTGCGCCGGTATGCCGGCGCCGTTCGGGCTGTGGCAGCCGGCGCAGGCCGGCACGGCCTTGTCGGCAATGCCGCCGCGGTAGATCTTCTCGCCCAGCTTGACGGATTCCTTGTTCTTGGCAAAGCCGGGCTTGGCATTCTTGCCGGCGTAAAACGCGGTGACGTTGCGGATATCGTCGTCGCTCAAGGTGCCGGCAAAGCCCTTCATGATCGGGTTGTTGCGCTTGCCGGATTTGAACTCGTGCAATTGCTTGGCCAGGTACTCCGGGTGCTGGCCGGCCAGGATCGGGTTGGCCGGGCTGCCGCGGGAACCGTCGGCGGTGTGACAGGCGCCGCAGACCTGTGCCGAGATCGCCTGCCCCTTGGCCGGATCGGGTTTCGCAGCGGTGGTGGCAGGCGTGTTGGCCAGTGCGGGTGCCGTGAGCAGGGCAACCAGGGCCAGTGCGGTGATATTGATCTTGGCCTTCATCATGGGTGTGCGGGCGTTGGTGTTAGGAGGACGCAGTAGGCGCAAAACCGGCGAATTTTACAATGCTGCATGAAACCCTCCCCCGAGGCCAAGGCCGCCCTGGCCTGGACCCACACCGCGCGCTTCCTGACGACGGCCAGCCAGCTCGACCAGTTGCCGGTGCACGAGCTGCCCGAGATCGCCTTCGTCGGCCGCAGCAACGCCGGCAAATCGACGGCCATCAACACCCTGGCACAGCAAAAGAGGCTGGCCTTCGCATCGAAGACACCGGGTCGAACGCAGCACATCAACTTGTTTGCGCTCGGGCCCAAGGACGCGCCGGATGCCTACTTCGCCGACTTGCCGGGCTACGGTTACGCTGCGGTCGAGCGCGCGGCCAAGCTGCGCTGGCAACAGGTGATGGCCGATTACCTGGCCGTGCGCCGCAGTCTGTCGGGTGTGGTGCTGATGGTCGATCCGCGGCTGGGTCTGACAGACCTGGACCGCCAGCTACTGGCCTGGGTGGCACCGCGCGTGGGCACTGGCGAGGTCAAGTTGCTGGTGTTGTTGACCAAAGCCGACAAACTCTCGCGCCGGCAGGCCGACGCTGCGGTGCATGCCGCCACTCACGCGCTGGCCGAGCTGTCCACCGACGATGCCGACATCGGCGTGTTGCTGTTCTCGGCCTTGGACAAAAGCGGTGTCGACGACGCCGCGATCGCCGTGCACGGCTGGCGCAGTCGATGATGGTCGAGTTGTTCGATCAGGCTTTGCCGCATGGCATCAGCTTGTCCTGTCGGGCCTGTGGCGCAAGCGATGCGGCGCAGCGCGTGCTGTTGCTGCACGGCTTTCCGGAGGGTGCATTCGTTTGGGATGCGGTCATGCAACGCCTGGGCCCGATGGCTCGTTGCGTGGCCCCGAACCTGCGCGGCTACGAGCGGTCGACCGCGCCGAGTGGCATCGAAGCCTACCGTGCCAAGCATTTGGTGGCGGACATCGCGGCCCTGATCGACACGCTAGGCGCACCGATCGACCTGCTGGTTGCCCACGACTGGGGCGGCGCGGCGGCCTGGAGTCTGGCGGCGCAGCGACCACAATCGATACGGCAGCTGCTGATCATCAATTCGCCGCACCCGGCCCTGTTCTTGCGCGAACTGCGTGGCAACCCGGCGCAGCAGGCGGCCAGTGCGTACATGAATTTTCTTTGTCGGCCCGACGCTGCGGCATTGCTGGTTGCCAACGACTGCGCGAGGCTGTGGCCCTTTTTTACCAGCATGGGCGGCGCGGCCTGGCTGAATGAGACGCTGCGCCAGCAATACCGCGCGCTATGGCAGCACGGCCTGGAAGGGCCTTTGAACTATTACCGCGCCTCACCGCTGCGACCGGCACTGACCCCCGCCGATGCGATCCATCGCCTGGCCTTCGCCCCGGAAGCGGTCAGCGTTCGCGTGCCCACCACGGTGTTATGGGGCGAGGCCGACCACGCCCTGCTGCCCGCCTTGCTCGATGGGCTCGAGACGTTCGTCGACCGGCTCGACGTGCATCGCGTGGCAGGCGCCAGCCACTGGCTCGTGCATGAGCAGCCGGCGCTGGTGGCCTCGACCATCGAGCGCCTGATCACACCACGACGTACGGACCGTTGAAGTAGCGCGCCGCCGACTGCAGGTGTTCGCGCAGCTGCGGGAACAATTCGGACAGGGACTCGCTGGCGTAGATTCGGCGCTCGCAGTCACCGGACCCGCCGTCGACGTTGACCAGGCACGCGGCCTGGCCCTGGCTGTACTCGAGCAGATCGGGCGCGACAAAGCGCACCGCCCAACCGTCACGGCAGGACACCGCACCGTCGACGCAGGATAGATGCTGAGGGTTCATGACAGGCTCTCCGCGCTGGACCACCGGATGCGTTCGCTTGCAATCAGACGACGTGGTTTCGAACGTCTTGCTCCACACCTGAAGGCAAGCAAGAGGCGTGCGCGGCCTATGCGGTGAAGATGTCACGCACCATGGCGCACAAAGTGTCAGTCAAGGGCGGCCGATGAACAAGACAAGGCCAGTCTGGCCGCCTGGTGCATGGGTCAGCGCGAAGTACAAGGGCCCGAGGCCGGTGTCTGCGCCAACGAACAGGCTCATGCCGTTGCGCAGGCTGCCGGTACTCACCTCGGCACGCGAAGCCCACGCGTTGCCCGCCTCCAGCGTGGCGCCGACGAAGTACGCCCGTACCGCCACGGGCTGCACGGGCAGTCGCATGTACCAAGTCAGGCGCGAGAACAACAGGTAGTTGCCGAGCAATTGCCCATCCCGGTAGCCCGACAGGCGATGGAAGCCGCCGAGCTCGTAGCGACCTATGGTATTGAGCTGCTGACCGGCGCCGCGCGCTTCGCCATACACACTCCATGTCTGCGCGCCAAACGTGCGCACGGCCGTGGCTGCGGCCTCGACTTGCTGCAGGTGTCCGGCGTCGCTGCTCTTGCCGATCGACGTCTGGCCCTGAAAACGATAACCGTGGGTCGGGAAGTTGGCGAAGTCGAGCTGATCGACGACCGCCGACAGTCGCAGCCCGCTTTCGGTGGTCTTCAGCGGTGCAAACACTGCGCCTGTGCCGGTGGCGGCAATCAGGGTTGGCGTGGCGTCGATGCGTTGGGTCGTCAGGCCGACGCGCAACTCGCCGAAGCGGCCCCAGGGTTGCCCGAAGTCGATACCCGCGCGCGAACTGGTGCGGTTGTAGCGCGCCAATTCATCGCCCGCCTCATCGTAAAGGGTGCCGCTGCGGCGTTCGATGCCGGCGTAGGCCGAGACGAACCAGTCAGCCGACAGGCCGATGGTCCAGGCCAGCGGGTGGTACAGCTCGGTGAACAACGACGGCACGGCGCCGATCTGCAGGCGGTTGCGCCACTCGGTCCCATTCGGCGTGAGCCAGTGGCGGTTGTGGCTCAACTTCAGGTTGAACGTGCCGCGGCCACTGAAGTCGGTGCTCATGTCCAGGCCCAGGCGCAGGTAGTTGGGGCCCCAGGGTTTGTCTTCGAGATCGAACACCAGGCTGTCGCTGCCGTCGAGCCCGGGTACCAGGCGGTAGTCGGCGCGCAGATAGTCGCCGCTGGCGGCCAGCGTGCGGGCGTCGCGCTCGGCACGGTTGGCGTCGAAGGGCTGGCCGGGCTGCGACTCGAGTTGCGCCGCGAACCGTGATGGGTTGGTCAGCGTGGTGCCTTCGAAGGCAATGGCGCCAACGGTGGCTGCCGGTGTGCGCAACTTGGGGTGCTCGGCGCGCCACTGCGCGTAATCTTCGGGCGCGAGTGCGAACTCGCGCAGTCGCGACAGGGCCGCGTGCGCGCCGCGCTCGCCTAGCGTGAATGCCTCGGCGGCTTTGTCGAAGTCGGCGGCGCTGAAAGTGCCCAGCTTCGGCGAAACCAGCACATCGCGTGGGCCGAGCGTGGCCAAGCTGCGCTGGACGTTTTGTTCGGTCAGGATGTTGATCATTTGCGCCGTGACGCCGATCACCGAGTTCAAGGTCTCGCGACCGGCGAGCGGCGTGCCGACATTGACGACGATGACGACGTCGACGCCCATCGCCCGGGCTACGTCCAGGGGCAGGTTGTTGACCAGGCCACCATCGCCGAGCAAGCGGCCATCGACTTCGGTCGGCGGGAAGACACCCGGTATGCTCATCGACGAGCGCAGCGCGAGAGCCAGATCGCCGCGATCGAGGACCACGGCCATGCCGGACTCCAGATCGGTTGCGACGGCGCGAAACGGGATCGGTAACTGGTCGAAGTGCTGCACGGCGCGTACCGGCAAGGTGTAGCGGCGCAGCAGCGTTTCCAGACCGCGGCTCGAAACCGCACCGCTGGGCGCCAGCAGCTCGGTACCGCGAATACCGAACTCGAGCACGGTCGAGATCTCGAAGTCTTCCTCCTTGCGCCGTTGCGACAAATGCTGTCGATCGACACGCGAGGCGAAGACACTGTCCCACTCGACCCGCAGCAGCTCGCGTTCGAGCTCGGCTGCGCCCATGCCGCTGGCATACAGGCCGCCGACGATGGCTCCCATCGAGGTGCCGGCGATGGCGTCGATCGGGATGTGCTCGGCCTCGAGGACCTTCAATACACCCACATGCGACAGCCCGCGTGCGCCACCACCCGAGAGCACCAGGCCGACGCGGGTTCGAGGGCTTGTCGTCGAGGATTGCGCGACAACCCCGGCCGCCGCAGCGCAGAGGCACAACGAGACAGCGATGGCGCGCAGCATGGCGCACATTGTCGCGCGCCGGTCAAAGCAAAAAGGCCCGCAGCTTGCGCTGCGGGCCCTTGCGATCGACGCCGGAGCGTGTGGCTTACATGTCCATGCCGCCCATGCCGCCCATGCCACCCATGCCGCCGCCGGGCATGCCGCCGGCGCCGGACTCTTCCTTCGGCGCTTCGGCCACCATGGCTTCGGTGGTCAGCATCAGCGACGCGACCGAGGCGGCGTTTTGCAGCGCCGTGCGGGTCACCTTGGTCGGGTCCAGGATGCCCATCTCGATCATGTCGCCGTAGGTGTCGTTGGCGGCGTTGAAGCCGTAGTTGCCCTTGCCGTTGAGCACGGCGTTGACCACCACGCTCGGCTCGCCACCGGCGTTGGCGACGATCTCGCGCAGCGGCTCTTCGATCGCCCGCAGCACGATCTTGATGCCGGCTTCCTGGTCGGCGTTGTCGCCCTTGATCTTGCCAGCGGCCTGCTTGGCGCGCAGCAGCGCCACGCCGCCACCGGCCACGATGCCTTCTTCCACGGCAGCACGGGTGGCGTGCAGCGCGTCTTCGACGCGGGCCTTCTTTTCCTTCATCTCGACTTCGGTGGCAGCACCGACCTTGATCACGCGCCACACCGCCGGCCAGCTTGGCCACGCGCTCTTGCAGCTTTTCGCGGTCGTAGTCGCTGGTGGCTTCTTCGATCTGCACGCGCACTTGCTTGACGCGCGCTTCGATGTCGGCGGCGGCGCCGGCGCCGTCGATGATGGTGGTGTTTTCCTTGCCCACTTCGACGCGCTTGGCCTGGCCCAGGTCGGCCAGCGTGACCTTCTCCAGCGTCAGGCCGACTTCTTCGGCGATGACCTTGCCGCCGGTCAGGATGGCGATGTCTTCGAGCATGGCCTTGCGGCGGTCGCCGAAGCCCGGCGCCTTGACGGCCACGACCTTCAGGATGCCGCGGATGGTGTTGACCACCAGCGTGGCCAGGGCTTCGCCTTCGACTTCTTCGGCGACGATCAGCAGCGGACGGCCGGCCTTGGCCACTTGCTCCGAGCGTCGGCAGCAGGTCGCGGATGTTGCTGATCTTCTTGTCGAACAGCAGCACGAACGGGTTGTCGAGCAGCGCCGACTGCTTCTCCGGGTTGTTGATGAAGTAGGGCGACAGGTAGCCGCGGTCGAACTGCATGCCTTCGACGACGTCGAGTTCGTTGTCCAGCGACTTGCCGTCTTCGACGGTGATCACGCCTTCCTTGCCGACCTTGTCCATCGCGTCGGCGATGATCTTGCCGATCGACTCGTCGCTGTTGGCCGAGATCGAGCCGACTTGCGCGATTTCCTTGCTCGTGGTGGTGGCCTTGGAGGCCTTCTTCAGCTGCTCGACCAGGGCCGTCACGGCCTTGTCGATGCCGCGCTTCAGGTCCATCGGGTTCATGCCGGCGGCCACGTACTTCATGCCTTCGCGCACGATGGCCTGGGCCAGCACGGTGGCGGTGGTGGTGCCGTCACCGGCGATGTCGCTGGTCTTGGAAGCGACTTCCTTGACCATCTGCGCGCCCATGTTCTGGAGCTTGTCCTTGAGCTCGATTTCCTTGGCCACGGACACACCGTCCTTGGTCACGGTGGGGGCGCCGAAGCGAGCGCTCGAGCACCACGTTGCGGCCCTTGGGGCCCAGGGTGACCTTGACCGCGTTGGCCAGGATGTTCACGCCTTCGACCATGCGGTGACGGGCGTCGCCGCCGAAAACAACGTCTTTTGCTGCCATGTTCTGTACTCCGAAATCAGTGACTGGGGTGATTACTTCTTCTCGACGACGGCGAAGAGGTCGTCTTCGTGCATCACCAGCAGTTCGTCGCCATCGACCTTGACGGTCTGGCCGCTGTACTTGCCGAACAGGACGCGGTCGCCGACCTTGACGTTCAGGGCGATGAAGTCGCCCTTGTCGTTGCGCTTGCCGGGGCCGACGGCCAGCACTTCGCCCTGATCGGGCTTTTCGGCGGCGTTGTCGGGGATGACGATGCCCGAGGCGGTCTTGGTTTCTTGTTCGAGGCGCTTGACGATCACGCGATCGTGCAACGGACGAAGTTTCATGCTTGAATCTCCAGTGGTCTCAAAATGAGCTTGGGGAAGGCATACACATGAAGTGTGTACACATTCACATCGAATGGTGGCAGTTGACCCGACACCGTTAGCACTCACCGATAGGGAGTGCTAGCAAGCGGATTATAGGGTGTGTGTGCGCCGAATCAAGGGCGACCCATCATCGCCATGGACGGCAATGACCGCCTGCTCAGGTGCACAGCGTGAGTTCGAAGGGCTGATCTTCGCTCACCTGGCGCATGCGGCCCTCGCCGTCTGCATGCATCAGACGGATGGCGACCATCAGGCGGTGGCCCGAGATCTCGGGCACCAAGCCGAGGGCGGCGTCTAGACGCACGCGCAACAGGTGGTAGGTCTTGCCCAGCGGCAGGCTTTGCTGGAAGTGCCCACCCTGAGCCACCACACGCTGGGGTTGGCCGGCGTCGCGCAGCAGGCCGAGCAAGACATTGAGGGCTTCGGCCAAAGGGGTCAGCGAGGCAATCCACAGCATCAGGTCCGCGCGGCGCCGCGCCGGCTCATGCTGCTGCCAAGCGTAGTAGGCCGGCAGGTCGAACTCGCAGGTCCCGCCCGGAATGTTGATGCGGCTGCGTATGCCCATCAGAAACTCGTTGCTTGCCAGAGAGTGGCCGGCCTTGCCCGGCAAAGCGTTCAGACCATCAAAGGCATGCTCGATCTTGGCCAGCACGGCGTCCAGTGCGGCCTCGGAAATCGCCGGGTTGCCGCGATAGGCCTGGAACTGGCCCTTGTGACGCTCGAGCTCCTTGAGCACGTCGCTCTTCAAATCGGCGCGCGAGGCCACGTCGACGATCTCGAATATGGTCAGCAACGCGAAATGGTGGTCGAGTGCGGCATCACGCGGCATCAGTTGGCCCAGGCGATCGAACAATTGTTCGAGCCGAAGCATGGTGCGGATGCTCTCGTTAAGGGGGTACTCGTAGCGAACCAAGGCAAGCTTCCGCGGCGCAGCCGTAGGCGCCGCGCCGGTTATTGTTTCACAGCATTTTTTCAAGCCTTCGCCACAGCTGCCACACAACGGTCACCGCCGCGTCGAGTTGGTCGAGCTCGATGCCGTCGTTGCATATGACGGCGTCTGCGATCGCGCGCCGTGTGGTGCGGCTGGCCTGGCTGGCGATCACTCGCTCCGCGGCATCGCGTGTCCAGCCGGTGCGCTGCGCGACACGTTCAAGCTGTGTCCGCTCGCTGCAATCGACCACCAGCACACGATCGACGCGTTCGCGCCACCGCGGCGACTCGGCCAGCAACGGCACATCGAAGACCACGACCGCGCGGGTGGCTGCCGCAGCTTCGCATTGCGCCTGGGTGCCGATGAGTGGATGCAGTACGGCTTCGAGCCGTTGTTTGGCCGCCGGATTGGTAAACGCCAACGCCCGCATCGCGTCGCGGTCGAGGGCCCCGTTGGCCAGCAGGATGCCGGTACCGAAGGCCTGTACCAGGGCGGGTATTGCCGCACCGCCGGTCGACGTGAGCTGACGTGCAATGGCGTCGGTGTCGATGACGGCGGCACCGCGCCGCGCGAACATCGCCGCCACCGACGTCTTGCCGCTGCCAATTCCGCCGGTCAGGCCGATACGCATCGGCGTCGCCACTCAGGCCCAGCCGATCCAGTCGAGGACTCTGGGCGCGCCAGCGAACATCACGACCAGGGCCGCCCCGACCAGGAACGGGCCGAACGGCACATAGCGGCCCTCGCGCAGGGTCCCGGCAAATTTCATCGCAATGCCGACCATTGCGCCGATGACCGAAGCCAGCAACAGCATGGGTACGATCATCTGCCAGCCCAACCAGGCACCCAGCGCGGCGAGCAGCTTGAAGTCGCCGTAACCCATGCCTTCCTTGCCGGTGGTCAATTTGAAAAGCCAGTACACCGACCACAGCGAAAGGTAGCCGGCGACGGCGCCCCAAAGCGCTGCCGGCAGCGTGATGGTCCAACCCAGGCCGGCCGCCAACAAGCCGGCCCACAGCAGCGGCAGGGTCAAGGCATCGGGCAGGACCGTGGTATCCCAGTCGATCACCGCCAGCGCAAGCAGCACGGCTGCGAACGCGCTCCACAGCAGCGACTGTGGCTGCGCCCCCATGCGCCACGCAATAGCTGCGAAAAGGACGGCCGTCACCAACTCGACCGCTGGATAGCGCAGCGAAATGGGCGTACTGCAGGCCGAGCAGCGACCCTTCAGACGCAGCCAACCGAAGAGCGGAACGTTCTCATGCCAAGCGAGTTGATGTCCGCAGGCCGGGCAATGCGACCGGGGACGGGCAATGGTCAAGGGTTCGAGCCTCGACACGCCTTGAGCGAGCGCCGCGGCCGTGCGTTGATGCTCGGCAGGCGGGTCAGCCGTGGCGACCCTGCCACCGAATACGCGCCGCCACGAGTCGGCATCGGCCAACTGATGCGCAACGTCGACCCACCACTGCCGCTCGATGATCAGCGGCAGGCGGTGGATGACGACGTTGAGGAAGCTGCCGATGCACAGACCCAAGACCGCAAGGGCGATGGGTGAGAGCAGTATGTCCAGCGGCGGCAGCAGATCCTTCAACGGCACGGCGTCAAACAACAGAACCGAGCTTGAAGATCGGCAGGTACATCGAGACCACGATGCCGCCGATCAACACGCCCAGGATGACGATGATGAAGGGCTCCATCAGGCTGGACAGGCCCTTGACCATCTCGTCGACTTCGTCCTCATAGAACTCGGCCGCCTTGCTCAGCATGTGGTCGAGGGAGCCCGACTCTTCGCCGATGGCCGTCATCTGCAACACCATGGTCGGGAACACACCGGCGTTCTGCATCGCGATCGTCAACGAGGTGCCGGTCGAAACCTCCTTCTGAATCTGCTCGGTGGCCACGGAATAGACCGCATTGCCGGCGGCGCCGGCGACGGAGTCGAGGGCCTCGACCAGGGGCACGCCGGCACCGAACATCGTCGACAGGGTGCGCGTCCAACGCGCGAGCACAGCCTTGCGAATCAGTTCACCGAATACGGGGGCGCGCAGCAGCAGGCGATCCATCACCGCCTGCATCTTTTCGGAGCGCCGCCATGTCTGCAGAAAGAAGTAGCCGCCGCCAATCGTCACGCCGAACAGCAGCCACCAGTAGTGCACAAATTGGTCCGACATCCACATGACGGCCAGCGTGGGCGCCGGCAGATCGGCGCCAAACGACGTGAAGACCTCTTTGAATGCCGGGATCACGAAGATCATGATCACGGCCACCACGACGAAGGCCGTGACCATCACCGCGGTCGGGTACATCAGCGCCGACTTGATCTTGCTCTTCAATGCCAGCGTCTTTTCCTCGTAAACCGCCAATCGATCGAGGATCTGTTCCAGGATACCCGCCGCCTCGCCGGCTTCGACCAGGTTGCAATACAGCGCATTGAACTGCATTGGATGCTTGCGAAAAGCAACCGACAAGCTGGTACCGGTCTCGACGTCGTTGCGAATGTCATTGAGCAACTTGGTCATGGACGGGTTGGTACTGCCACGGCCAACGATATCGAAGGCCTGCAACAGCGGTACGCCGGCCTTCATCATCGTCGCCAGCTGGCGCGTGAAGATGGCCACGTCCTTTTGCTTGATCGACGCGCCGCCGCGCATACGACGCTTTCTGACCTTGGTGACCAGAATGCCCTGACGCCGCAGGCTGGCACTGACGGCCGCTTCGCCGCCCGAGCGCAGTTCACCTCGAACCAGTTTGCCCGTCTTGTCCTTGCCTTCCCACTCGAAGACGAAGTCCTTGATAAGTCTTGCGGCTACCGCAGTCGCCATAAAGCCTCCGAGGGCTGGTTAGCTGGTGGTGGGGAGGTGAACGCGCAAATCATCACTCGTTGGTCACGGTGATGATTTCCTCGAGGGTCGTCACCCCCGCGCGCACCTTGGACAATCCCGACTGTCGCAGGTCGCGCACGCCGTTCTTTTCCGCCTCATGTTGGATGTCGAGCGCGGAGCCCTCGGCCAGGATGATGCGCTGCATGTCCTCGGTGATCGGCATGACTTGATAGATACCGACACGCCCTTTGTAGCCGTTGCTGCAGGCCGAGCAGCCGACGGCCTTGAATGGCTTCCAAGTGCCGTCGATGTCGTTTTCGGCGAAACCGGCTCGTTTGAGCGCCTCGCGCGGGTATTCGACCGTGGTCTTGCAGGTCTCGCACAGCCGTCGCGCCAGGCGCTGCGCCGTCACCAGCAGGACGCTCGAGGCGATGTTGAACGGGGCCACACCCATATTCAGCAGGCGTGTCAGCGTGCCCGGCGCGTCGTTGGTATGCAGCGTCGACAACACCATGTGACCGGTCTGCGCCGCCTTGATGGCAATGTCGGCGGTTTCGAGATCACGGATTTCGCCGACCATGATGATGTCCGGATCCTGGCGCAGGAAGGCCTTCAGCGCGACGGCGAATGTGTTGCCTGCCTTCTCATTGACGTTGACCTGATTGACGCCGGGCAAATTGATTTCCGCCGGGTCTTCGACGGTGGAGATGTTCACCCCCGGCTGATTCAGGATGTTCAGGCAGGTGTACAAGGAGACCGTCTTGCCCGAGCCGGTCGGACCGGTGACCAGCACCATGCCGTATGGCCGCTGGATCGCGGACATCAGGCGTTCCTTCTCGATCTTCTCGTACCCCAGTGCGTCGATGCCCAGTTTGGCCGACGATGGGTCGAGGATACGGATCACGATCTTCTCGCCGAACAGCGTGGGCAAGGTGCTGACCCGGAAGTCGATGGCACGGTTGCCGAATTTCAGCTTCATACGGCCATCTTGTGGCACCCGCTTCTCGGCGATGTCGAGGCGGCTGATCACCTTGATGCGCGATGCCAGCTTGTCCTTGATGGCGATCGGTGGTTGCGTGATTTCGCGCAACTCGCCGTCTACGCGAAAACGCACGCGGTAGTGGTACTCATAGGGTTCGAAGTGCAGGTCCGATGCGCGGGCGTTGATCGCGTCGATCAGCATCTTTTGCAGGAATCGCACGACCGGGGCATCTTCGACGTCGGCCTGAACGTCGCTGCTTTCCTGCTCTGCGACTGCATCGTCGGTGACTTCGAAATCGAAATCACCGGCGGCCAGCGACTCGATGGTGTCGCTTGCGCTGACGCCACTAGCCGCGACCAACTTGGCGAGCTTGTCGTATTCGACGACCACCCATTCAGGTGCCAGCTGGGTCGCAAACTTGATGCGTTCGACCGCTTCCTGATCAGTCGGATCCGCGCCGCCGATGAACAGGCGATTGCCGCGCTTGCCCAGCACCACGACCTGGTACTGGTTTGCCAATCTGCCGTCGATGACATTGCGCGGCAGCCGCTCGGGATCGATCGCCGCAAGGTCGAGCACCGGCAGCGCCAAGGCGTTGGCCAAGGTGTGCGCCAGATCGGCTGCAGAAACAGAACCAGCCGCAATCAGTGCCGCCACGAAGCTCGTCTTGCGGTCGGCGGCGGACTTGACCAATGCCTCCGCCGCCTTGGCGCCGAGCTTGCCGGCATGGACCAGCACCCGGGCAACGCCGGACAGCGAGGAATGGGGGGCTTCGGCCAGCGTATCCACGTGGGGGCGTCAACTCACGATGCAAAAAGAGGCAAAGGGATCATCGCTGATCCCCCTGGCACTGTAAATCGGCGCGCCTCCCCATGTCGGCAACAGTTCACGCCTGCCGTGCCGGGCACGGGCAGCGCACGAGGGGATATTATTTGCACACAAATTTGGTCGGGGTGAGAGGATTCGAACCTCCGGCCTCTACGTCCCGAACGTAGCGCTCTACCAGGCTAAGCTACACCCCGATGATGGCGGGGCAGAGGCGCCGCGCCGCATCGCTCGCAGTCAAAAAGCGCTCACGACGAGCGATCAACCGATCGAACGCATAATTCTAGCAGAGCGTCGTGCTGCGGCGACGCCGGCAAGTGGCGAAGGCACTCGCGCGCTTTGGCCGCCTCGCCGCGGGCCACCTGTCTTGCCGCCTCGAGGGCACCGGTGCGACGGACCACGGCCACGATGTCACCGAGCCGCGCAACTTCGCCATGTTCGATGGCATGGCGAACCAGGTCGCGCTCAGCAGGTTCGCCACGCGCCATGGCCACGAGCAGCGGCAGCGTCGGCTTGCCTTCGCGCAGGTCGTCGCCGACGTTCTTGCCCAGCGCGTGGGTCTCGCCGTCGTAGTCCAGCAGGTCGTCGACCAACTGGAACGCGGTGCCCAAAGAGCGGCCGATAGTCGGCGCAGGCTTCCTCGACCACGTTTTCGGCACCTGCCAACAGCGCACCCAAGCGCGCACTGGCCTCGAACAGCTTGGCGGTCTTGGAGCGGATGACGCGCAGGTATTCGTCGACGGCCAAGTCGGCATCGTGCATGTTCATCAATTGCAGAACCTCGCCTTCGGCGATCACATTGGTGGCGTCTGCCAGCACGTCGAGCACGCGCAGATTGTTTACCGCCACCATCATCTGGAACGCGCGCGAATAGAGAAAATCGCCGACCAACACGCTGGCGGCATTGCCGAACACCGCGTTGGCGGTGGCGCGCCCGCGGCGAAGCGACGACTCGTCAACCACGTCGTCATGCAGCAGGGTCGCGGTATGGATGAACTCGACGGTTGCCGCCAAGGTGAATCGTTCCGGGCCATCGAAGCCCAAGGCCCCAGCGAACAACAAGACCAGGCGCGGTCTGATGCGCTTGCCCCCGGCACTCACGATGTACCGCGCAATCTGGTTGATCAAGGCCACATCCGAGCACAGGCGCTCGGCGATCACCGCATCGACCTGAGCCATGTCCGCGGCCATTGGGTCGAGCGCCAGGAGGGCGCCGGCTCGGGCGACGGTAGCTGCAGAAGGCATTAAATGAGGCCCGGCGGGCGCGGTGGCAGACGTGGATTATAGGAACCTGTCTGCCCCAGGTCCGACGCTGTTCATGTAGGGGCGTGCAATTGCGCTACCCTATGCTAAAATCTCCGGTTCCGTTCGGGGCACTTGGCCCTCAACATACTGGTATGGCGCGGGCTTCGGCTGCCGGCTGCCAACCCCGCCAAGCGGGTGTACTTCGAAAGGGCTCATATGTACGCGGTCATAAAAACCGGCGGCAAGCAATACAAGGTTGCTGCCGGCGAAAAAATCAAGGTAGAACAGATCGCTGCGGACGTCGGCCAGGAAATCGTGATCGATCAGGTGCTGGCTGTGGGTCGCGGTGCTGACCTGACGGTCGGCGCGCCTCTGGTTGCCGGAGCCAGCGTGAAAGCCACGGTGGTGGCACAGGGTAGACACGACAAAGTGCATATCTTCAAGATGCGCCGTCGCAAACACTATCGTAAGTCGCAGGGTCATCGCCAGGCCTTCACCGAGTTGCAGATCAGTGCCGTGACCGCCTGAGTCACAGCCGTTAACGACAGAGGTACCACGAAATGGCACAGAAAAAGGGCGGCGGCTCGACCCGAAATGGACGCGACTCGCAACCGAAGATGCTCGGCGTCAAGACCTTTGGTGGGCAGGCCGTCTCGGCCGGCTCGATCTTGGTACGTCAGCGTGGAACCAAGTTTCACGCCGGCACCAATGTCGGCATGGGCAAGGATCACACGCTGTTTGCGCTCGTCGATGGTCAGGTCCAATTTGCGACCAAGGGTGCATTGAACCGCCAGACCGTCAGCATCAGTCCTGCCTGAAGCATCACGCGTCGGCCTGTGAAGCCCCGGCACGCCGGGGCTTCTTTGCTTCTACCATTCGCGCATCATGAAGTTCGTCGATGAAGCCACGATCGATGTTGCTGCCGGCGACGGCGGCGCGGGTTGCGCGAGCTTTCGGCGTGAGAAGTTCATTCCCTTTGGTGGCCCGAATGGGGGCGACGGCGGGCGCGGCGGCAGCATCTACGCGGTTGCCGACGTCAACCTGAACACCTTGATCGACTACCGATACGCGCGCCGCCACGAAGCCCGCAACGGCGAGGCGGGACGCGGCTCCGACCAGTTTGGTGCCGCTGGCCACGACATCGTGCTGCGCATGCCTGTGGGTACCATCCTCGCCGACGCGGAGACGGGCCAGGTCGTCGCCGAACTGCTGGTCCCGGACGAACGGCTGCTGGTCTGCAAGGGTGGCGACGGCGGCTTTGGCAATCTGCACTTCAAGACCAGCACCAACCGCGCGCCGAGGCAAAAGACCCCAGGCTGGCCGGGCGAGCACAAGAAACTCAGACTCGAGTTGCGCGTGCTGGCCGACGTGGGCCTGCTCGGCATGCCCAATGCGGGCAAGAGCACGCTCATCGCCGCCATATCGAACGCCAGGCCCAAGATCGCCGACTACCCATTCACAACGCTGTACCCGAATCTGGGCGTGGTGCGGGTCGGCCCCGAACAAAGCTTTGTGGTCGCCGACATACCCGGCTTGATCGAAGGTGCTGCCGAGGGCGCCGGCCTTGGCCACCAATTCCTGCGCCATCTGCAACGCACGCGGCTGCTGCTGCACCTGGTCGACATGGCGCCGTTCGACGAGAACGTGGACCCAGTTGCCCAGGCCAAGGGCATTGTCAAGGAATTGAAGAAGTACGACGCGAGCCTACACGCCAAGCCCCGCTGGCTGGTGCTCAACAAGGTGGACATGGTGCCGGGTGCTGAACGTGAGGCACGCGTCGACGCTTTCGTCAAGCGGATGCGCTCGAAGGCCCCGGTGTTTGTGGTTTCGGCCCTGACGCGCGAGGGACTCGAGCCGCTGCTCAAGGCGATCTACAAGCATGTCGCGGCCAGCAAGCACAGTGCGCCGGCACCGCTCGACCCGCGTTTCGATGAACCCGCTCATGCCATCGATTGCGCGGAGAAGATGCGTGGTTGAGGCGCGGCGTGCGCTGCTGCGCAGTGCGAAGCGGATCGTCGTCAAGGTGGGCTCGAGCCTGGTCACTAACGAAGGCCGCGGCGTCGATGCGCAAGCCATCGGCAATTGGTGTCGCCAATTGGCCGGGCTGGCAGCGCAGGGGCGCGAAGTCGTCATGGTCTCCAGCGGCGCGATTGCCGAGGGTATGAAGCGCCTGGGTTGGATCGTGCGCCCGCACGAGCTTCCCGAGCTGCAGGCCGCGGCCGCCGTCGGCCAGATGGGCCTGGTACAGATGTACGAAACCCAGCTGTCGCAACACGGCCTGCGCAGCGCTCAAGTGCTGCTCACGCACGCCGACCTGGCCGACCGCGAACGCTACCTCAATGCGCGTTCGACCTTGCTGACGCTGTTGGCGCTAAAGGCCATCCCCGTGATCAACGAGAACGACACGGTGGTCAACGACGAGATCAAGTTTGGTGATAACGATACGCTCGCTGCCTTGGTCGCCAACCTGGTCGAAGCCGACGTGTTGGTCATCTTGACCGACCAGCGGGGTCTGTATGCCACCGACCCGCGCCAGGACCCTTCCGCACGGTTCATCGACGAGGCCGCGGCGGGCGATCCGGAGCTCGAACGCATGTCCGGCGGTGTCGGTTCGTCGCTGGCTCGCGGTGGCATGATCACGAAGGTCTTGGCCGCCAAGCGTGCTGCCGGCAGTGGCGCAAGCACCGTCATTGCCTGGGGTCGCGAGCCCGATGTGCTGTTGCGCCTGGCCGCTGGCGAGGCGATCGGCAGCGCACTGTGGGCATCGACTCCGAAGCTGGCCGCCCGCAAGCAATGGATGGCCGATCACCTGCAGCTGCGCGGCTCGGTCACGGTTGACGCTGGCGCGGCGCAGAAACTGCGCGATGAAGGCAAGAGCCTATTGCCGATCGGGGTGATCCTGGTCGATGGTGAGTTCGTGCGCGGCGACGTGATCGCCGTGTGCTCCCAAAACGCGATCGAAATCGCGCGCGGGCTGGCGAACTACTCGGCGGCCGAAACACGGCTGATCGCGCGCAAGCCTTCGTCGCAGATCGAGGCTGCCCTCGGCTACGCCGGCGAAGCCGAATTGATCCATCGCGACAATCTCGTGTTGTCGAGTTGAACTACTTGTTGGCGGGGTCGGTCGCGGCGCTCGCGCCGTCTGGCGGCACGGCCTCGTCGTGCCAATGTCCGCGCATGCCGGAGCGCAGGTAGCGGTTGTGGTGCGCCGCACGTGGCAGGAAGCGCGCCAGTTCGGTCAACGCCATCTGGTACACGTCGCGCTTGAACTCGATCACCACTTCCAGCGGCACCCAGTAGTCGTTCCAGCGCCAGGCGTCGAACTCGGGATGGTCGGTGGCGCGCAGATTCATGTCGCTGTCACGGCCCAGCAGCCGCAGCAGAAACCAGATCTGCTTCTGCCCCTTATAGTGACCGCGCGCGTCGCGTCGGATGAAATGGTCGGGCACTTCATAGCGCAGCCAGTCCCGCGTGCGAGCAAGAATCTGCACGTGTTCGGGCAGCAGCCCGATCTCCTCGTGCAACTCGCGAAACATCGCCTGTTCCGGCGACTCGCCATACTTGATACCGCCCTGCGGAAACTGCCAGGAGTGCGTGCGCAGTCGCTTGCCCCAAAACACCTGATTGCGCGCGTTGAGCAGGACGATGCCGACGTTGGGCCTGAAGCCTTCACGGTCGAGCATAATCTGACCTCGATTGATAGACTATTTTGATTATTGCACCGGCCCGGTGCGGCGCGCGAACCCTCGGTTTCCCGCATCCGATGTGTCGTCGGTGCAGTGCGGCGCGGCGATCCGCCGAAGTCACGCTCGAGCCCCATGAAAGCCTCGCAGTTCTTCATCGCAACACTCAAGGAAGCACCGGCCGACGCCGAGGTCGTGAGCCACCGGCTGATGCTGCGTGCCGGCCTGATCAAGCGGTTGGCCGCCGGCATCTACAGCTATATGCCGATGGGTTTGCGTGTGATACGCAAGGTCGAGGCCATCATCCGGCAGGAGATGAACCGTGCCGGCGCCGTCGAGTTGCTGATGCCGGTCGTGCAACCTGCCGAGCTCTGGCAGGAAAGCGGCCGCTTCCAGCAGTACGGTCCTGAACTGCTGCGCGTGAAGGATAGGCACGACCGTGACTTCGTGATTCAACCGACCAGCGAAGAAGTCATCACCGATATCGCGCGCCAAGAGCTGCGCAGCTACAAGCAGTTGCCGAGGAATTTCTATCACATTCAAACGAAGTTTCGCGACGAACGGCGGCCGCGCTTCGGCCTCATGCGAGGGCGCGAGTTCACGATGAAGGATGCCTACTCGTTCGATCGCGACGCCGCCGCCGCCGCCGCCAGCTACGCGGTGATGCTCAAGGCATATGGTGCGATCTTCGACCGATTCGGCTTGCGTTATCGCGCGGTGGCCGCTGACAGCGGCGCGATCGGCGGCGATCTGTCGCAGGAATTCCAGGTCATTGCCGACACCGGGGAGGACGCGATCGTCTACTGCCCGACTTCGCAATACGCGGCCAATATCGAATTGGCCGAAGCCGTCGCACCGAGTGCGCCGCGCGCCGCGCCGACGCAGGCATTGACGCAGACGCCAACACCGGGCAAGAGCACCTGTGAAGACGTTGCCGCGCTGCTCGGCGTACCACTGACCCGCACCGTGAAGTCGCTGGTATTGGCCAGCGACGAGCGCAACGCGGCCGACGACCTGGTCAAGACCACGGTGTGGCTGTTGCTGGTACGCGGCGACCACGAACTCAATGAAGTCAAGGCCAGCAAATTACCAGGCCTGAAAGCGGGTTTGCGGTTTGCCACCGTTGGCGAGATCGAGGATCACTTTGGCTGCAAGCCTGGCTATCTGGGAGCCATCGGCACACGCAAGTCGGTCAAGGTGGTGGCCGACCGCGCTGTGGCACAAATGAGCGACTTCATCTGCGGCGCCAACCTGCTCGACTTCCACTACACCGGCGTCAACTGGGGCCGTGACTTGCCCGAGCCTGATCTGGTGGCAGACCTTCGCAACGTCGTCGCCGGTGACCCGTCGCCCGACGGCAAGGGTGTGCTCGCCATCCAGCGCGGTATCGAGGTTGGCCATGTGTTTTACCTCGGTACCAAATACAGTGCGGCCATGAACGCCACCTTCCTCGATGAGAGCGGCAAGCCGCAGCTATTCGAAATGGGTTGTTACGGCATCGGCGTCACTCGCATACTGGGCGCGGCGATCGAGCAGAACCACGATGCGCGCGGCATCGTCTGGCCCGACGCGATCGCACCATTTGCGGCCGTGATCTGTCCCATCGGCTACGACCGCAGTCAAGTCGTGCGTGCGCAGGCCGACGCACTGCACGAGCAGCTCAGCCAACTCGGTATCGATGTCATCCTCGACGACCGCGGTGAACGCCCCGGTGCGATGTTTGCCGATTGGGAATTGATCGGTGTGCCGCACCGTGTGGTCATTTCCGAGCGTGGCCTGAAGGATGGCACGCTCGAGTACCAGGGCCGCCGCGATGCCGCAGCGACGCCGATGACGGTGGACAGTGTCCTGGCCAAGTTCAGCGCATGGCGGCAACACGCGCCGGCGGTTGCCTGATCCGTCGGCGTGCTGCGCTGACCGCTTTGGCAGCTTGCGCACTGCCCAGCTTGGTGCAGGCTGGCGCGCAAGTCGAAGAGCCGTTGGCCGACTCTGTGCGCTCGGCCCTGTCGGCTGCGATTGCCGCTGCCGACCCACCACAACCGAGCTTCGACGAAATGCAAGAGCGCCTGGCCTACCTGCGCTGGCTCGGTGCCAGCAGCGAGCGGCTAACAAGGCGCATGAGCGAGGCGCGAGTTCGCCTTGAATTTCTGGCAACGCTTTGGTACGAGGCCAAGCGCGCCGGACTCGAACCAGCGTTGGTATTGGGGCTCATACAGGTCGAAAGCGGCTTTCGCAAATACGCCGTCAGCGCGGTCGGTGCACGTGGCTACATGCAGATCATGCCCTTCTGGGTCCGCCTGATCGGCGATGGCGACAGCGCCAAACTGTTTCACATGCAGACCAACCTGCGCTTTGGCTGCGTGATCCTGCGCCACTACCTCGAGCGCGAGCGAGGCAACCTGTCGCTGGCCCTTGGGCGCTACAACGGCAGTCGTGGCCGATTCGAGTATGCGAACGCCGTGTTGGCGTCACGGCGGCAGTGGTTGGTCAGCCCGTGAGGTGCTACAAGCCTTGCCAGGACTGCGGCGCGGCCGCACCTATGCCAGCCAGCGCCAGTACACGTTCGACGCTGTCGTTGATCATTGCGTCGATCGACTCAGGGCGGTGATAAAACGCCGGCAAGGGCGGGAACACGATCGCTCCCATCTCGGTGGTGGCGGTCATGTTGCGCAAATGGGCCAGATTGAACGGCGTCTCGCGCACCATCAATACCAGGCGGCGTCGCTCCTTCAGTGCCACGTCGGCAGCACGTGTCAGCAGGTTGTCGCCGAAACCATGCGCAATGGCCGCCAGCGACTTCATCGAGCATGGCGCCACAACCATGCCGGTAGCGTCAAAGCTGCCGCTTGCGATGCGCGCGCCGATGTCGTTGGGTGAATAGGCCGTGCTGGCCAGCGCCTCGAGCGCTGCACGGTCCATGCCGAGTTCGTGGTGCACATTGAGCACACCGGCTGGTGTAGCCACGAGGTGGGTCTGCACCCCGAGCGAGCGTGCCCGCTCCAGGAGGCGCACACCGTAGATGGCGCCGCTGGCGCCGGTCACGCCGACGACCAGCCGGCAGGTCGCGGCGGTCACTGAGGATTGAGCACCTGCTGCAACTCGCCGGCCTGGTACATCTCCATCATGATGTCCGAGCCACCGACAAACTCCCCGTTGACATAGAGCTGCGGAATCGTCGGCCAGTTGGCGAAATCCTTGATGCCTTGGCGAATACCTTCGTCTTCCAACACATTGACAGTCTTGAGGTCACTCACACCGCAGGCTTTCAGGATCTGCACCGCACGGCCGGAAAATCCGCACATCGGGAATTGAGCTGTGCCCTTCATGAACAGCACGACACGGTGGTTTTGTACGAGCTCGGTAATGCGTTGTTGGACGTCTGACATGGTCGATGCGCCGATGGCGGTCTGGGAAAGCCGTGTTTATACGGCAATCCCGGCCATTTCATCGACCGGGTGGGGCAAACCCGGCTGCGGCGCCGGCCATTGGGCTAAAAGGCGTAAGCGGCGCCGAATCGCAACACCGGCAACAACCGCAACTCGCGCAGCAACTCGTCGACACCCTGCGGGCCTAATGTGCCATCGCGCCTTGCACGCAGGCCGCCTGTGGTACCGATCAATCCCAGGTCAGCCGTAAAGCCCCAACCGCCACCCAACGACAGTCCGCTGTAGCCGACGGCGACATAAGGCAATGCCGACCACGGCTCGGACGACACGGAGTCGCCGGAACTGGGCAGCCAGCGCGCGCTGTACGACAGTGTCAGACCAGGCCCCTGGATCGGGCCCATGGCGGGCGTGCCCAGCGCCAATGCTCGTGGGCCGAGCAGAAGGCCGCTGGTGGCCCGAAAGCCGCCGCTGCGGCCCACACCCACCGGGCGCAATCCGCTCCAGTAATAGTCACCCAGCAACTGGCCGGTGCTCAATTGCCAGCGGTTGCTGGAATCGAGCACGGACGTGCTGGTGCTCAGGCCAAATCGTGCCTGCCAGCGCGGCCAGGAGGCCTCTTGGCCGACAGCGTCATTACCGACGCGCAGGCCGTTTTGTGCCTGCGCCGCGGCTGCAGCAACCAACAGGCACACCATCCAACCCCAACGAGAGATCTTTGCAGTGCTCATCGCGGCCTCCTTGGCTCCACTGCGGCCGTGGACCCATCGCGTGACGAGGGGCATGACATTTCACGATGCCATGCCGGAGATCGTACGCCCGCCACCCGTCGTTGTGCAGCAAGACTGGTGAGCAGGAGTGCCGCATTTGTGACGCTTGGCAAGGCAATGTTGCCGCGGCGCGTCAAATGCTTACGCTAGCCGCGCCTGCCCCCGCTGACCCGCGGCTGGCGGGACAAGTCGAGCCGGGTCGATACCGCGCCGAAGCCTGCGTGCTGAAGTTGTCGGCGAACCGCATCGGCCTGGTCCGTGCCATGTTCGAGCAGCAACCAGGCGCCGACGGGCAAGCAGCCCGCGGCGCCGGCCGCGATGCGCTCGATGTCGGCCAGGCCGTCGCCCAGGTCGCCGCTGGCCACCAGCGCTTCGCGCGGTTCAAAGCGTAATGCGCCAAGGTGCGGGTCGCCCGCCCCGACATAGGGGGGGTTGGCAACGGCCAGGTCGAATGGGGGTGCATTGACCAGCGCCTGCCACCAATCACCCTGATGCCAGGTGATGGCCAGGCCCAAGCGCTGACCGTTGTCGCGTGCGACGGCCAATGCCGCAGTGCTGGTGTCGCTGGCGTGGACCTGCGCGCGCGGGCACGCCTGCTTGAGCGCCAATGCGATGGCGCCGCTGCCCGTACCCAAGTCAACGACACGTGGTGCGGCAATGTCTGCCAGCAACTCGAGCGCCCAGTCGACCAGCGTCTCCGTCTCGGGGCGCGGCACCAACACCGCAGGCGTGATGCGCAACGTCAGGCCGTGGAACTCACGCTCGCCCACCAGGTAGGGCAGCGGTTCGCCCGCCATGCGACGCGTCAGCAACTGGGCCATGGCCTCGCGGTCGGGGCCGGTCAGCGCCGTGTCGTCGTGGGCCAGCAACCAGGCCCGCGGGCGGCCAAGCAGATGCGCCAACAGCAACTGCGCGTCGAGTCGATCGACGCCGAGCGCGCGGGCGTGGGCCAGCGTCTGCGCGACCGTCCCCCACTCAGCCACGCTGCATGCCGTCGCCGCTCTGCAGCGCGACCAGCTGTTCCGCGGCGCGGGCCGCCTGCAGGGCCGCAAGTACATCGTCGAGGTCGCCGTCCATCACCGCAGCGAGTTTGTACAAAGTCAGGTTGATGCGGTGATCCGTCAGCCGACCCTGCGGGAAGTTGTAGGTTCGAATGCGATCCGAGCGGTCGCCGCTGCCGACCAGGCTCTTGCGTGTCGCCGCCTGCTTGGCCGCGCGTTCGCTCTCTTCCTTGTCGCGCAGTCGCGCCAGCAGCACGGCCATGGCCTTGGCCTTGTTGCGGTGCTGCGATCGATCATCCTGGCACTCCGCGACGATGCCGGTCGGCAGATGCGTGATGCGAATCGCGCTGTCGGTCTTGTTGACGTGCTGGCCACCCGCACCGCTGGCGCGGAAGGTGTCGATGCGCAATTCGGCCGGGTTGAGTTGCACCGCGTCGGCTTCGTCCGGTTCGACCATCACGGCCACGGTGCAGGCGCTGGTATGGACGCGGCCTTGGCTCTCCGTGGTCGGCACTCGCTGCACGCGGTGCCCGCCCGACTCGAACCGCAGGCGGCCATACGCCCGCTCACCAACCACGCGCAACACGAGCTCCTTGTAGCCGCCTAGTTCGGCCACGCTCTCGCTCATGATCTCAACGGCCAGTGCATGCCGTTCGCACCAGCGCAGATACATGCGCGCCAAGTCGCCCGCAAACAACGCGGACTCATCGCCGCCGGTCCCGGCGCGAATCTCGATGAATGCGTTGCGCGCGTCGTCGGGGTCACGCGGTAACAAGGCACTTTGCAGGTCAGCATGCATCCGATCGATGTCGGCCTGGGCGGCATTGACCTCGTCGCGCGCCAACGCGGCCATCTCGGTGTCGGCGGCAAGGCTGCCGTCGGCCAGCATCGACGCGGCCGCGGCGAGCTCCGTCTCGCGCTGCTGATAGCGCCGGAACAGCGTAATCAAGTCTTGCGCCTCGGCTTGCTCACGCGCCAGCGCGCGCAATCGCTTGATATCGGTACTGACCTTGGGGTCCGAAAGGTTGGCGTCGAGCTCTGTCAGGCGCATTGCCAGGCGCTCGAACTGTTGGCGCAAAGAGTCGTTCATCGCAGTCTGATCGTGAAGCAGGGGCGGGGGCACTACGCTGGCACACCGGCAAGGGGTGTGCGCGGGCGCTACAGGCGTGACTCCGGCCCGGCCGCCTCGTCGCCATCGACGGCGTCAGACATGCGCGGCCGGCGCGACAGCCGCGGCGAATCGGGTGAGCGGCGCAGGAACAGCCGTGCCACCGCGTCGGCCACCAATTCGCGCTGCGCGGCGTCGGCGGCGCCGAGTTCGGCATAAGCGCCGTGCAGCATCTTCTGCGTCAGGCCGCGCGCCAACGTGTCCAGCACATCCTGGGCATCGTCACCGCGCGCAAGCGACTTGCGCGCGCGCGCCAATTCGCCTTCGCGCCAGACCTCGGCTTGCCGGTTGAGTGCCTGGATCAGCGGCACACTGGCCCGCTGGTCGAGCCAGTGCGCAAAGCTCTGCACGCCGGCATCGATGATGGCTTCGGCCTGCTCCACCGCGGCCTGGCGTTTCTCGCCCGCGCTCTGTACCAGGGCCGACAGGTCATCGACGGTGTACAGGTAGACGTCGGCCAGCTGGGCGACCTCGGGCTCGATGTCGCGCGGCACCGCCAGGTCGACCATGAACATCGGGCGCCGCCGCCGCTGCTTGAGCGCTCGCTCGACCGCACCCAGGCCAATGATCGGCAACGAGCTCGCGGTGCAGGAGACCACGATGTCGAAGTCATGCAAGCGCTCGGGCAGCTCGGCCAGCCGCATGGCCTGGCCGCCAAAGCGTGCGGCCAGTGCTTCGCCGCGCTCGAGTGTTCGATTGGCCAGTGCCATGGCCTTGGGCTGCCGCGCCGCAAAATGTGTGGCCACCAATTCGATCATCTCGCCGGCGCCGACCAGCAGCACCCGCTGCTCGCGCAAATCCTCGAACAGTTGCGAGGCCAGGCGCACGGCGGCTGCGGCCATGCTGACCGAATGGGCGCCGATCTCCGTACTGGTGCGCACCTCCTTGGCCACCGCGAACGAGCGCTGGAACAATTGGTGCAGCGTCGTGCCAAGCGTGCCGGCTTCGTCGGCCTCGCGCACCGCCTGTTTCATCTGGCCGAGGATTTGCGGCTCGCCCAGGACCATCGAATCGAGCCCCGCCGCCACCCGAAAGGCATGTCGCGCTGCGGCTCGATTTTCTGCGGTGTAGGTGTAGGCGCCAAATTCGCTCGCCACGACACCGCCCTGCGCGGCCAACCACTCCGTGGCCGGTTGCACCAGCTCGCGCACCTCCTGCGACTCGACCGCCAGATACAGCTCGGTGCGATTGCAGGTCGACAGCAGCGCAGCTTCCGGCGCCGAGCGCGCCAGGCGCTCGGTCAGCTCGCGCAGCGGCGCCTGCAATTCGTTGGGGGCAAAGGCAAATCGGCCACGCACGTCGAGCGGCGCGGTGGTGTGATTGAGGCCCAGGGTCAGCACAGCCATGGCTGGATTCTAGAATCCGAACCTCATTTCAGCTTGTCTGCCTGCATGGGACCGTTCGACGCGCTCTGGCATTTGCTCAATTTCTTCGCGCCTGCGGCAGGCGTGGCGCTGGGCGCGGCGCTCGGGGCCAAGCTGGTGTGGCGACGCGAGCTGGTGGGTGTGCCGTGGCGGAAATTGGCGCTATGGGGTGCGGGCGCAGGCGCAGCGGCGCTCATCGGCGGGCTCCTCGTGTTCGGGCGCGACGGCAAGATGGCAAGCTACGCAATGCTGGTGCTTGCCACTGCGCTGGTCCAGTGGTGGGTGGGCTTCGGGCGGCGCTGACACGAGGCGTGGCCGCCCCTGGGCCAGGGGTCGGCGGCGACGCTGGCCGGCACTCAGGCGGCGTAAGCCGGCGTCTCGGTCAGTAGCACGTCCCCGCGCAGGGAATGCGGAAATGCCGCGGTAACCGTGATCTCGACCATCTGACCGACCAGGTGCGTAGGGGCCGTGAAATTGACAATGCGGTTGCACTCGGTGCGACCCATCAACTCGTCGGCATCCTTGCGCGACGGCCCCTCGACCAAGACCCGCTGGCGGGTCCCTACCCGCGCTGCGCTGATCGCGCGCGCCTGGTCTTCGATGCGTGCCTGCAGTGTTCGCAGCCGCTCGAGTTTGCGCGCCGGCGGTGTCGAGTCGGCCAGCGCTGCAGCGGGTGTGCCTGGCCGCGGGCTGAACAGAAAAGAGAAGGCGCCGTCGAAGCCAATCTCGTCGATCAGCGCCATCGTCCGCGCGAAGTCGTCGTCGGACTCGCCCGGGAAGCCGACGATGAAGTCGCTCGACAAACTGATCGCAGGCCGCACCGCACGCAGCCGGCGCACTGTGCTCTTGTATTCCACGGCGGTGTAGCCGCGCTTCATTGCCGCCAGGATGCGATCACTGCCGTGCTGCACCGGCAGATGCAGGTGGCTGACCAGCTTGGGCAGCCGGCCGTAGGCTTCTATCAGTCGCGTCGTGAATTCTTTGGGATGACTGGTGGTGTAGCGGATGCGCGCGATACCTGGGATGTCGTGCACGTAGCCGAGCAGCAGCGCGAAGTCGGCGATCTCGGTGGACGCGCCCATTGCACCGCGATAGGCATTGACGTTCTGGCCGAGCAGCGTGACTTCCTTGACGCCTTGATCGGCCAGGGTGGCAATCTCGGTCAACACATCGTCCAGTGGCCGGCTGACCTCTTCGCCGCGGGTGTAGGGCACCACACAATACGAACAGTATTTCGAACAACCCTCCATGATCGAGACGAATGCCGTGGCGCCCACCACACGGGCCGCGGGCAGGTGGTCGAATTTCTCGATCTCGGGGAAACTGATGTCGACTTGTGGTCGGTCCTGAGCCCGACGGGCGGCGATCATCTGCGGCAGGCGGTGCAATGTCTGCGGGCCGAAAACCATGTCGACATACGGTGCGCGGTCGATGATCGCCGCGCCTTCCTGACTCGCCACACAACCGCCGACGCCGATCAGCACGCCCTTGGCCTTCAGGTGCTTGACGCGACCCAGATCCGAAAAGACTTTCTCCTGCGCCTTTTCCCGCACCGAGCAGGTGTTGAACAGCACCAGGTCGGCCTGTTCGACATCGCGCGTCTGCTCGTAACCGTCGGCAGCACGCAGCACGTCGACCATTTTGTCGGAGTCGTATTCGTTCATCTGGCAGCCAAAGGTCTTGATGAAGACCTTCTTGGTCGCCGCCGTCATGGTCGACTCCAGCGTTGCAGCGCCGAGTCGAAGACCCAACGCTGGGTCTGCTCGCGTGTCGTCGGCCACGGCGTCTTGGCCAATTCGGCGTCGGTCAGGATCCAGACCTCGAGCAAATCGCCGGTCGAGTCACGGGTGTAGTTGACGCTCAGCTTCTGGCCCAGCAGGGATCCCGACATCTGAATCATGTTCGATCGATTGCGGATGCGTGCGCCGGGCGCAAGGCGGATGGGCTCGCCGTTGAGCAGTGCCTCGGGAGGCTTGGTCAGCACCAGTTCGCCACGCAGCGCATCAGCTTGGAAGACTCGCTGCGCATGGGCCGGAAATGCAGCACTGAGTGCGATCAGCAGGGCAAAGGCACAGCGGAACATGGTGTGGATCCAGGGGCTGTGGAGATGCGGTGACGATGACGTGCCGCGTGAATCACCGCCCCGCAGCACGGTCAAGGCAGTCTGATGGGTGGTGGCGCTTCAGGGATTCGAACCCCGGACCTGCGGATTATGATTCCGTCGCTCTAACCGACTGAGCTAAAGCGCCTGAGCCCGTAATTATAGGGGCCCGAGTCGTCCTGGGCAGACTGCCCCGGTCGTCGGCGCCGCTCCCTCCCGATGTTCAGTTTCCTGAAGAAAAAGGCCGTGGCCGAGCCGATGCCCGCGGTTGTTGACGATCACGGGGCGGCGCGCACGCCATGGCTGCAGCGCCTGCACATGGGCCTGCGCAAGACCGGTTCGAGCATCGTGCAGGTATTTGCCGCTACCCGCGTCGACGACGCCTTGTTCGAAGAGCTCGAGGCGGCATTGCTGACGGCCGACGCCGGGGTCAAGGCGACCGCCTACCTGCTCGGCGACCTGAAACGCAGAGTCAAGGCACATCAGGCCACCGAACCCGCGGCCGTCAAGGCCCTGCTGGCCCAGTCTCTGACCGAGTTGCTCACGTCGCTGCAACAGCCACTCGAATTGGGGCAGGCGAGGCCCACCGTGATGATGGTGGTGGGTGTCAATGGCGCCGGCAAGACCACCAGCATCGGCAAGCTGACGCGCCGGTTGGCCGATGCCCATCAAAGAGTATTGTTGGCCGCGGCCGACACCTTTCGCGCGGCAGCGCGCGAACAACTCACGACCTGGGCCGACCGCAACCAGGTCGATGTCGTCAGCCAGGAGGGCGGCGACCCGGCCTCGGTCAGCTTCGATGCCGTGACCGCTGGCCGGGCGCGTGGGTGCGACGTGGTGATTGCCGATACCGCAGGACGCCTGCCGACGCAGCTGCACCTGATGGAAGAACTGCGCAAGATCAAGCGCACGATTGGCAAGGCCCAGCCCGGCGCCCCGCATGAGATTCTGCTCGTCGTCGACGGCAACACCGGGCAGAACGCGCTGACCCAGGTCAAGGCCTTCGACGATGCGCTGCAACTGACCGGCCTGATGGTGACCAAGCTCGACGGGACGGCCAGGGGTGGTGTGCTCGCGGCCATCGCGCTGTGGGCCCGCGAGCGGCCGACCGGTCCTGTGCCGGTCTACTTTATCGGTGTGGGTGAAAAGCTGGAGGACCTGGAAACCTTCGATGCACTGGAGTTCGCACAGGCCTTGCTCGATTGAGGGCGGCGGCTCAGGCCCCTGTTCGCCGTTTGTGCATCGGGTCGAGCGCCATCGGACCGCTGTCGAGATCGTCGAACCAGGTGGATGGCGGCGGCTCTCGGCGCGGCTCGTCGTCGACCGTCTCGGCCACGATCTCGGCGACGGGAATCTTGCCGGCATTGCCTGGACTCGTCGGCGACGCCGCTATGGACGCTGCCCCAGCGGCCGGCCCCTGCGGGGCATCGGGCACTCCTGTAATCAGCGTGATTTGCGTACGCGCCGTTGCGGGTGTCGGAATCGATTCCTCGCGCCAGACGAAAAGCTTGAGCCCGGCGGCTCGCAGCACACGCGCCGCGCGCGCCCGGCGGCCAGCCGCGCCTTCGGTCTCCTGCGTCGCGCGCAAGGCCACCGCAGCGATGACCAGCGAGGCCCGATCACAGATGACGAAGTCGACGCTCAGATTGCCGACCCGGATCAGCCACTCGCTGTACGAATTGCGCCGCGGCACGCGGATGAAGCGCGACAGCGCAACCTGCGGAAAGATCCGGCATTCGGGCAAGGCCTTGACCAGCACCGCATGGGCCGCGCGTTCACCGCTGGTCAACAAACGGGTGGCCTCGGGTGGCCACCCGGCCACGGTGTCGAGCTTGTCGTGCTCACGCTTGGCGTCGAGGGCGCCTTTCTTGGCCAGGCGGCGCCGGTCGAACAGCACGAAGACCGCCACGGCAACACCCGCCAACGCCAGCCATAGAAGGATATCGGCAACCATGGCGCGCAGTATGCGATGGGTTGGTGACGGGCCTGCTGACGTGATTAGGGGGTGAATGTGAACTCGCGCACATTCCCAGGTACTTTGCCCGGTTGACGCCCTAGCGTGGCAGGCGCTTGCCGGCGAGGGCGGCGCCCATGTTCCCGGCGCCGCCCATGCGCTGCATCATCTTCATCAGGCCGCCACCCTTCATCTTCTTCATCATGCCCTGCATCTGTTCGAACTGGTGGAGCAGGCGGTTGACATCTTGCACGGCGACGCCGGCGCCCACGGCAATGCGCCGCTTGCGGGTGGCCTTGATCAATTCCGGTTTACGCCGCTCCAACGCGGTCATCGAACAGATGATGCCTTCCATGCGCCGCACGTCACGTTCGGCGCGGTCCATGTCGGCAACGCCGGGCTTGCCGGCCTTGGCGGTCAGCTGGCTCGGCAGTTTGTCCATCAGCGACGACAGGCCGCCCATCTTCTTCATCTGGGAGATCTGGGCCAGAAAGTCGTTGAGATCGAAACCGGCGCCGCTCTTGAGTTTGACGGCCAGCTTTTGCGCCGCGTCGACATCGACGCCCTTCTGCACCTCCTCGACCAGGGCCACGATATCGCCCATGCCGAGCACGCGCCCGGCGTGACGCTCGGCATCGAAGATTTCCAGGCCGTCGATCTTTTCCGATACGCCGGCAAACTTGATCGGTGCGCCGGTGATCTGGCGCACCGACAAGGCCGCGCCGCCCCGCGCATCGCCATCGAGCTTGGTCAGGACCACGCCGGTCAGCGGCAACGCCTCTTTGAATGCCCTGGCCGTGTTGACCGCGTCCTGGCCTTGCATGGCGTCGACCACGAACAGCGTCTCGATCGGGTCGAGCGCCCCATGCAACTCGCGGATTTCGGCCATCAACTTCTCGTCGATGGCCAAGCGGCCGGCGGTGTCGACCAGCAGGACATCGAAAAAGTGGCGCTTGGCATGGTCGAGCGCCGCCAGCGCGATGGCTCGTGGTTGCTGGTCCGCGGTCGATGGGAACCACTCCGCGCCTGCCTGGCGCGTCACCGTCTTCAGCTGCTCGATCGCGGCCGGCCGGTAGACGTCGGCCGATACCGTCAGCACCTTTTTCTTGCGCTTGTCGATCAGGTACTTGGCCAGTTTGGCGGTCGTCGTCGTCTTGCCTGCACCCTGCAGGCCGGCCACCAAGATCACCGCCGGCGGCTGAGTAGCGAGGTTCAGGTCAGCGACGCCGTCGCCCATCGTCGCCGCCAGTTCGTGGTGCACGATGCCGACCAGTGCCTGGCCCGGGTTGAGCGAGCCCACAACCGCCTGGCCAAGGGCCTTGTCCTTGACGCGGGTGATGAAGTCGCGCACCACCGGCAGGGCCACGTCGGCCTCGAGCAGCGCCACGCGGACCTCGCGCAGCATGTCCGCGACATTGCCGTCGGTGATGCGGGCCTGCCCGCGCATGGTCTTGACCAGGTGCGACAGGCGATCGGTAAGGGTCGAGGCCAAACGGGGGCGGCCGCAGCCGAAAGTACACTGATCGCATGAGTTTAGCTTTGTGGGTCTTCGGCTGATGGCATTGACACTGGCTTGGTCTGCCGGCCTGGTCGCGATGGCGGCCTACGCCGGCGCCGCATGGCCACTGGCGTCGCGTGCGCGCTGGCCCGAGGCGGCGCTGGCGCTCGGCTGGCTGGCCCATGCGCTGACGCTGGCGCTGGACATCCTGGGTATCGGTGCCGCGATGCCCGGGGCACGATTCGGCTTCGCACCGGCGCTGTCGGCCACGGTCTGGATCGTGCTGGCAGTGCACACCGTCGAGAGCCGTCTGCTGCCCCTGCCCGCGGTGCGGCGCGTATTGGCCCTGGCCGGGGCCGCTGTCGTGCTCCTGGCCACCAGTTTTCCTGGTGAGTCACGGCCACACGCCGGCTCGCCGTGGCTGCCGTTGCATTGGCTGCTGGGCGTGGTGTCCTATGGCTTGCTCGGCGTGGCCGTCATGCACGCCTGGCTGCTCGATATGGCCGAGCGTCGCCTGCGCAATCATGCCGTGCCCGCCGCATCGGCGCCGGGCGCGAGCGGCACACTGCCGCTGATGCAACTCGAGCGCTTGACGTTTCGCTTTGTCGAAGTCGGTTTCCTGGTTCTGACGACGGCCTTGCTGCTGGGCGCCTTGATGGCGCCAGGGCGCTGGGAACCCCACAAGACGGTGTTTTCGCTGCTTGGCTGGGCCACATTTGCCATGTTGCTGGCCGGGCGCCATTGGCGGGGTTGGCGCGGGCGGCAGGCCACGCGCTGGGTCTATAGCGGAGCAGTGCTGCTGCTGCTGGCATACATCGGCTCGCGCTTCGTGCTCGAAGTCATCCTGCACCGCGGCGGGTAATGGGTGCGACGGCATGAAGGCGTTGGTGATCCTGCTGGCGCTGCTGCTTCTGGCCTGGCTGCTGTTCGGCAGCGCGCGGCGCCGCGGCCGCGACGGGCGGCGCGACGGCAAGGGCGCGTCGGCGGCGGCGCCGGAGGTCGAGGACATGGTGGCCTGCGCCCACTGCGGGGTGCATCTGCCGGCCAGTCTGGTGCTGCACGCACAGGGTCGCAGCTACTGCAGCACAGCGCACCGCGACGCCGGGCCGCGCCCGCCATGACGCTGCGATGACCGACGAGGTGACTGCGGCGGGCGTTGTGCGCGAACGCCGACAGCGCGAGCGCCGCAGCGCTGCGCGCGCCAGCCAAGGCTGGTCCGCCACCGTCACCGACGAGTCGCTGTTCGATGCCATGGGGGTCGGCCTCGACAACGAGGCGCGCGAGGGGGTTGCCGAGGCCGCACAGGGGTCGCGCTTCGTGCCCGGTTGGGGCGAGACCTCGGTGCCTGCCGACAGCCATTTCCTGTCGCGCCACGCGCGCCGGATCGTCTCCGCCGGCAGCAGCACTTTCGAGCGCCTGTACCGCATCTTTATCGGTGCGCGGGCCGTGCTCGGCCTGGCTTTGTTGCTGACGCAGGTGGTCGGCAACGTGCTCGGCGTGCGGGCGCCATTGGCGGCAGCGGTGTGCATCTTCTATGCGGCGCAATCCCTGACGCTGTGGGTGCTGCCGCGATTCGGACCCAGCGCACGCACGCACACGCGGCTCAGCCGACGCCAGTGGCTGGCCACGATCGGGTTTGACCTGCTGACCTTCTCGGCCTTGCATGCACTCGACCCCGGGTCGGCGTTCAACTATGTCGCGCTGCTCGTACTGCCAGTGCTGATGGCCGGTGTGCTGACGGCGCGGGTGCCCGCGCTGGCCACGGCGGCGGCCGTGTCGTTGATGCTGCTCGGGGCGGCCTGGCGAACAGGCCTGAGCCTGGGCGACCTGGCGACCACGATGACGCCTGCCGGTTTGGCCGGGATCGGTTTCTTCGTCATTACCCTGCTGACCGGCGAACTGGCCGGGCGCCTGGCGCGCGAAGAGCAGACCGCGCGCGGCAGCCTCGAACTGGCGCGCCAGCAGGCACAGCTCAATCGCCTGGTGATCGAGGAAATGGTCGACGGCGTGCTGGTGATCGACCGCCGGGCCCGTGTCCGGGCGGCGAACCCCGCGGCCCGTCGCCTGCTCGTGCTGCACGGCCTGGGCCGTGCCGCGCCGTTCCAATTGCAGGACGAGCCGGCCTGGGTCGAATTGGCCGAGGCTGTCAAGCAGGCCTTCGACGCCGGTCATTGGCCTGAAGGCACGCGCGACCTGAGCCTGCACTTTGCAGGGGGCCTGACGCGTGCGCTGCGCTTGCGCGCACGCTTTACGCGGCCCCGGTCCGGCAGCACGGCCAGCGGCGACCTGACGCCAGGCGTGTCGGTGGGCGAAGCGTTTTGCGTGGTCTTCGTCGAGGACCTGCGCAGTGTGCAGGCACGCATGCGGCAAGAGAAGCTGGCGGCCATGGGCCGCGTGTCGGCGGGCATTGCGCACGAAATCCGCAATCCTCTGGCCGCGATCGCCCAGGCCAATGCCCTGCTGCACGAGGAGGCGGTCGGCGCCGAGCAAAAGATGCTGACGGCGATGGTGGCAGACAATGTCGAGCGCCTGAAGCGACTGGTCGACGATGTGATGGAGGTCGCGCCCGGCATCGATGCCACGCCACGCACCATCGACCTGGGTGACGAGGTCGGCCGCATCGTTGCCGAATGGGCTCGTACCTGCGGCTTGGCGCTGGGCGAGGGCAGTCGCCTGCAGGTCGAATTGCCGCAACGACCTCTGGCCGTGCTCTTCGACCCCGAGCACTTGCGCCGCGTGCTCGTCAATCTGCTCGACAATGCACGCCGCTATGCCAGCGAGCGCACCGGTGCCATCTTGTTGCGTGCCGAAGGCCTGGGCCCTGCGCAGGCAGGCTGTCGCTGGCCAGTGACGGTGACCCGATCCCACCCGATATCGAGCCCTATCTGTTCGAACCGTTCTTCTCCACGCGCAGCCGTGGCACGGGGCTGGGCCTGTATATTTGCCGTGAGTTGTGCGAGCGCTACGGCGGCAGCATCGACTACTGGCAACACCCGCTGGGCAGCGCGCACCGCAACGAATTCGTGATGACGGCAAAACGGGCGGTGGAGGCTGTCTCCGGGCCGCACCCGGACCGCCCGCGGCCATGAGCCGGCCGCACCGGCCGTTCATGGCTTGCCGTGGATCCTTGGCTACGGCCGGTGCGCGACGCACAATGGGCCGCCAATGACCGCCAACGCTCCCGCCCACTTCAGCCTGCTGGTCGTCGATGACGAGCCGGACTTGCGTACGCTGTACGAGCTGACGCTGTTGCGCGAGGGTTACGACGTCGACACGGCCGGCTCGGTGGAAGAGGCGTATCTGCACCTCAAGGATCGGACCTACAGCGCGGTGATCACCGACATGCGCCTGCCCGACGGCAGCGGCCTGGACCTGTTGGTCAAGCTCGAGCAGGGCGGACGGCGCGAAAAGGCCATTGTCATCACCGCTTACGGTTCGGCCGAGAACGCGGTCGAGGCGCTCAAGGCCGGCGCATACGACTACCTGACCAAGCCGGTTGACCTGCGCCAATTCCGCTCCGTGGTGGCCTCGGCGCTCGGCCGGGCGCCGCAGACCGCGCCGACGGTGGTCCCGGCCAGCCTACCCAGCCAAGGTGCGGCCCCGCACACGGCGCAGCGCACCGCGCGCGAGCCGCCGCGGCCTGCGCCCCCAGACCTGCTGCGCGGCGACTTGCCGTCGCCATTGCCCGCGGTCGAGGTGCTGCCGCCCGCGCTGCGCCGCCTGTCCGGCCACTCGGTGGCGATGCAACAGGTGCGTTCACTGATCGAGAAGGTGGCGCGCAGCATGGCCCCGGTACTGATCCAGGGCGAGTCGGGCACCGGCAAGGAGTTGGTCGCCAGGGCGATTCACGACGTCAGCCCGCGCGCCGGTCAGCCATTCATGGCCGTCAACTGCGGTGCCATTCCTGAACACCTGCTCGAAGCCGAATTCTTCGGCTACCGCAAGGGCTCGTTTACCGGGGCGACCGAAGACCGCGACGGCTTCTTCCAGGCCGCACATGGGGGCACGCTGTTCCTCGACGAGATTGGTGACCTGCCCTTGGCCATGCAGAGCAAACTGCTGCGAGTGATCCAGGAACGCTCGGTGCGGCCGATCGGTGCGGTGACCGAGGCACCGATCAATGTGCGTGTGTTGAGTGCCACGCACAAAGACGTCGCCGCCGAAGTCCAGGCCGGGCGTTTTCGTCAGGATCTGTTTTATCGCCTGAATGTGATTCAGATCCGCGTACCGCCGTTGCGTGAACGCGTCAGCGACTTGGCGCCGATCTGCGCGGCATTGCTCGAGCGCATCGCGCGCGACGCCGGCGTATCGCCGCCGCCGACGCTGTCGCGCGAAGCCTTCACGCGGCTGTCGCACTATCCGTTCCCGGGCAACGTGCGCGAGCTGGAGAACCTGCTGCACCGCGCGGTGGCACTGTCCGGCGGCGACATCATCGGCTGCGATGATCTCGGTCTGGCCGACGACGTATTCGTCGAGGGTGATGCCGCCGAGCTCGATGCGCGTATCGCCCAGGCCGTGGCTGCGCCGGCGGCGACGCCCGAGCCGACGCTGCCCAGCGACCTGGTGGCCCATCTCGACGACGTCGAGCGCGACATCCTGACCCGAGCCCTCGAACGTCACCGCTTCAACCGCACCGCGGCCGGCGCCAGCCTGGGGTTGTCGCTGCGCCAGATGCGCTATCGCATGGCCCGGCTGGGCGTCGTGGTGGCCGGTATCGACACGGGCGATTGAGCCTTGAAGCGCGCGGTGTGGCAGCGTGGTTGGTGGCGCCATGCACAGCGCATAGCGTCGCCCAACTTCAACGCACGCCCGGCCGCGCAGCGCATCACCCTGGCCGTGGTGCATTCGATCAGCCTGCCGCCTGGGCACTATGGCGGCCTCGAGGTGGTCGACCTGTTCACCAACCGCCTCGACCATGACGCGCATCCGTACTTCGAGGCGCTGCGCGGCATTCAGGTCTCGGCCCACTTCTTTATCCGCCGCAGCGGGCGAGTCTTGCAGTTCGTGTCCTGCGACGAGCGCGCCTGGCATGCCGGCGTCTCGCAGTGGGCAGGGCGTGATCAGTGCAACGACTACTCGGTCGGCGTCGAGCTCGAAGGTCTGGCGGGCGAACTCTTCGAAAACGTGCAATACGCCGCACTGGCGCAACTGCTGCGTTCGCTGGCCCGTCGCTATCCGATCGATGGCGTGGTCGGTCACGAGCACATTGCGCCGGGGCGCAAGCACGATCCAGGCCCTGGGTTCGACTGGGCCAGACTCCACTTCCAGCTCGAGGGCCGGCCGCGCGTAGCGGTGCATGGACTCGGCGGCCATCGGGGAAGGCCCGGATAAGAACGCTAGGGGTAGTGGCTTGCTCGATGGCGACACCCCAGATATAGTGTCCAGCGTGATATTCTCGATTTCTCGCAAAGCCCCGCCGCAATCGGTGTCATCGTCTCGGCTGGACGCGGCGAGCGCCGCGGCCCGCGGCAGTGATCGGCGCGATTGGCCACACGCACCCTCGGCCCGCGCATAGGCCCCTGATCTCCGGTCGGCATGAGGCCTCGCATCGTTTTCGCTCTTTGCCGCTCATTGATGGGCGCTCGTTGCCTGCCTCGAGCGCGCTTCAATCGTGTCCTGACCCTCGTCTTCGTTTAAAGGCCTCGTCCATGCAAGTTGCTCCCGTTGCCGCCACTGCCGCTGCCATGCCAGGCACGATCACCGCTGCGGCGACGGCAGCCTCGGCGTACCAGGGCTACCAGATCATTCGCCGCAACGGCGCGGTGGTCGCGTTCGAGCCGGGCAAGGTGGCGGTGGCGCTGATGAAGGCGTTTCTGGCGGTGCATGGCACGCAGGGCGCCGCCTCGGCCAGCGTGCGCGAGACCGTGGATGGTCTGACCGACGCGGTGGTGCGTGCGCTGCTGCGTTCGCGGCCTGGCGGCGGCACCTTTCACATCGAAGACGTGCAAGACCAGGTCGAGCTCGGCCTGATGCGCGGCGGCCATCACGAAGTCGCGCGCGCCTACGTGCTGTACCGCGAGCGCCGCGCACAAGAGCGTTCCCGGCAGGCGAAGGCGCGTACCGCGCCGGCACACTCGACCTTGCACGTGATCGACCGTGGCCAGCGCGTGCCGCTGGACGATGCCAAGCTGCAAGGCCTGGTCGAATCGGCTTGCGCAGACCTGGGTGCCGACGTCAAGGCCGAACCGATCCTGGCCGAGACACGGCGCAATCTGTACGACGGTGTGCCCATCGACGAGGTTTACAAGGCCTCGATCCTGGCCGCCCGCACGCTGATCGAAAAGGAGCCGGCCTATACCCGTGCCACGGCGCGGCTGTTGTTGCACACCATTCGGCGCGAGATCCTCGGCGACGAAGTGACGCAGGCCGAAATGGCCGAGCGCTATGCCGGGTACTTTGCGGGCTACATCAAGAAAGGTGTCGCCGCCGAGTTGCTCGACGAAAAGCTGCAACAGTTCGATCTGGCACGGCTGGGTGCGGCGTTGCAGGCCGAACGCGACATGCAGTTCGACTATCTCGGCCTGCAGACGCTCTACGACCGCTATTTTTTGCACATCGACGAGGTGCGCATCGAGATGCCGCAGGCTTTCTTCATGCGCGTTGCGATGGGCCTGGCACTCAATGAAATCGATCGCGAGGCGCGGGCGATCGAGTTCTACCACGTGCTGTCCAGTTTTGACTTCATGTCCAGCACGCCGACTCTGTTCAATAGTGGCACGCGGCGCTCGCAACTCTCGAGTTGCTACTTGACCACTGTTGCCGACGATCTGGACGGGATTTACGAGGCACTGAAGGAAAACGCGTTGTTGTCCAAGTTTGCCGGCGGGCTGGGCAACGACTGGACCAACGTGCGCGCATTGGGTTCATATATCAAGGGCACCAATGGCAAGAGCCAGGGCGTGGTGCCGTTCCTGAAGGTCGTCAACGATACGGCCGTGGCCGTCAACCAGGGCGGCAAACGCAAGGGCGCCGTTTGCGCGTACCTGGAAACCTGGCACCTCGATATCGAGGAGTTCCTCGATCTGCGCAAGAACACCGGCGACGACCGGCGGCGTACGCACGACATGAACACCGCGAACTGGATCCCCGATCTGTTCATGAAGCGGGTGATGGACGGCGGTGACTGGACCCTGTTTTCGCCCAGCAGTTGTCCGGACTTGCACGACAAATTCGGGCGTGAATTCGAGATCGCCTATTGCGCCTACGAGGCCAAGGTCGATCGTGGTGAGCTGAAGCTCTACAAACGCATGCCAGCGCGCGACCTGTGGCGCAAGATGCTGACGATGTTGTTCGAGACCGGGCATCCCTGGATCACCTTCAAGGATGCCTGCAACGTACGCTCGCCGCAGCAGCATGTGGGCGTCGTGCACAGCTCCAACCTGTGCACTGAAATCACGCTCAATACCAATGCCAGCGAAATCGCGGTCTGCAATCTCGGCTCGGTCAATCTGGCGCAGCACCTGAGCGAAGGGCGGGTCGACCAGGCCAAGCTCAAACGCACCGTCGCCACCGCGATGCGCATGCTCGACAACGTCATCGACATCAATTACTACGCCGTGAAAAAGGCACGCGACAGCAACCTGCGGCATCGGCCCGTAGGTCTGGGCATCATGGGCTTCCAGGATGCGCTGTATCAGTTGCACCTGCCCTATGCCAGCACCGAGGCCGTCGAGTTCGCCGACCGGTCGATGGAGGCGGTGTGCTACCACGCCTACTGGGCGTCGACCGAGCTCGCTGCCGAGCGCGGCCGCTATTCGAGTTACCGCGGCTCGTTGTGGGACCGTGGGGTGTTGCCGCTCGATTCGCTGAAGTTGCTGGCCGAGCAGCGCGGTGGCTACGTCGACGTCGACACGTCGACCACCTTGGACTGGGACGCACTGCGCGTGCGCATTGCCGAGCACGGCATGCGCAACAGCAACTGCGTGGCCATCGCGCCCACGGCCACGATCTCCAACATCATCGGCGTGGATGCCTCGATCGAGCCCTGTTTCGGCAATCTGTCGGTCAAATCGAACCTGTCGGGCGAGTTCACGATCGTCAACGAGTACCTGGTGCAAGAGCTGAAAAAGCTCGGCCTGTGGGATGACGTGATGGTGATGGACCTCAAGCACTACAAGGGATCGCTGCGCGCCATCGATCGGGTGCCCGACTCGCTCAAGCAGCTCTACGCCACCGCCTTCGAGGTCGACGCGTCATGGCTGGTCGAGGCCGCGGCGCGGCGGCAGAAATGGATCGACCAGGCGCAGTCGCTCAACATCTACATGGCCGGCGCATCGGGCAAGCAGCCTGGACGAGACCTACAAGCTGGCGTGGGTGCGCGGCCTGAAGACGACCTACTACCTGCGCACGATGGGCGCGTCGCATGTCGAGATGAGCACCGTCACCCGAGGCGGGCATCACAACGCCGTCAGCGCGGGTGCAGGCGGTGCGGCACAGGGGTCGTCAGCGCTCGATGCAGTGGCCGCGCAGGCACGCGCGCAGGTCAAAGACAGTGTGATCGGCAGCACTGCGTTTTGCGCCCTCGACGACCCGACATGCGAAGCCTGTCAGTGACTCTGGATCACTGTGATCACGGTGGGTGCGCGATGCATGAGCGCAACAACGCGAGCGCCGTAATGTCAATAAGTGCTTGGTGTTTGCACACAACACTCCGATAATTCAACTTACAGGAAACCGCTACATGCTGGTCTGGGAAGACAACGTCAGCAACAGGACGACACCGACAATTCGCACCGCGCAAGAGCCTTCATGTGGGGCGCGGGCCATGGAATCGTCACCCCTTCCGTTTCAACCGACGCCGACCTTGCAGGCCGTGAGTTTTGCGCCGGTGGCGAGTGCCAGACCCGCGACTACCGCCAGGTCGGCAGCGGTCGTGCCGCGCGAGAGCGGGCCCGATACGCGGCGCGTATCGGCGGCTGACAAGCGCATCATCAATGGCCAGACCGACGTCAACCAGTTGGTGCCGTTCAAGTACAAGTGGGCCTGGGAGAAGTACCTCGCCACCTGCGCCAACCACTGGATGCCGCAGGAGGTCAACATGTCGCGCGACATCGCGACCTGGAAGGATCCCAACGGCCTGACCGATGACGAGCGCCGCCTGATCAAGCGCAACCTCGGCTTCTTCGTGACCGCCGACTCGCTGGCCGCCAACAACATCGTGCTCGGTACCTACCGCCACATCACGGCACCCGAGTGTCGCCAGTTTCTGTTGCGCCAGGCCTTCGAAGAAGCGATTCACACCCACGCCTACCAGTACATCGTCGAGTCGCTGGGTCTGGACGAGAGCGAGATCTTCAACGCCTACCACGAGGTGGCGTCGATCCGCGACAAAGACGAGTTCCTGATTCCGTTCATCGACGCGATCATGGACCCGCACTTCACACACCGGCACACCCGAGAACGACCAGACGCTGCTGAAGATCCTGATCGTCTTCGCCTGCCTGATGGAAGGCCTGTTCTTCTACGTCGGCTTCACGCAGATCCTCGCGCTGGGCCGGCAGAACAAGATGACCGGCGCCGCCGAGCAGTACCAGTACATCCTGCGCGACGAGTCGATGCACTGCAATTTCGGCATCGACCTGATCAACCAGATCAAGCTCGAGAACCCGCAGCTCTGGACGGCCGCCTTCAAGACCGAGATCAAGGCCCTGTTCCTGACAGGCCGTCGAGCTCGAATACCGCTATGCCGAAGACACCATGCCACGCGGTGTGCTCGGTCTGAACGCATCATGTTCAAGGGCTACCTGCGCTACATCGCCAACCGGCGCGCGACGCAGATCGGCCTCGAGGACGCTCTTCCCGCACGAGGAAAACCCGTTTCCTTGGATGAGCGAAATGATCGACCTGAAGAAGGAGCGTAACTTCTTTGAAACCCGCGTCATCGAGTACCAATCCGGTGGCGCGCTGTCCTGGGAATAGAGTTGGCCGCAGAGCCAGCCGAATGTCTCCAGGCCGTGTAGATCAAGATCCGCGCCGTGTGGGACCAGCGCCGTTCGAAGTCTGGGCCACATGACGCAACCCCGTTCACCGAACCGGGGAGCCGGTAATCCTGCCGGACAACCCTCGGGCGGTGAATCGCCGCAGGCGATCGAGCTCGATCGATGCGGTGCTCTTTGCAACTTGATCAAGGAGAATTGAAATGGCAACTGCGAAGAAGAAAGCCCCGGCCAAGAAGGCCGCCGCGAAGAAGCCGGCAGCGAAGAAGGCTGCGGCCAAGAAGCCGGCGATGAAGAAGAAGGCTGCGGCGAAGAAGCCGGCAGCCAAGAAGCCGGCGGCGAAGAAGGCCGGCCAAGAAGCCAGCGGCGAAGAAGGCCGGCGGCGAAGAAGGCCGCCAAGAAGAAGGCTGCGCCGAAGAAGGCCGCGAAGAAGGCAGCCGAAGAAGGCTGCGCCGAAGAAGGCCGCGAAGAAGAAGGCGGCTGCGAAAAAGCCGGCAGCGAAGAAGAAGGCTGCGCCCAAGAAGGCTGCAGCGCCGAAGAAGGCTGCCCCCGCGGCAGCAGCAGCGCCTGCGGCCCCGATGGCCAAGACGGCATTGAGCCCGGCGGCCGCATGGCCGTTCCCGACGGGCAACAAGCCCTGAGGCTGGTGGCTTCGTCGCCGGCTTTGCGGCTTGCGACGATCGACTGCCAGAGAAAGCAAACCCGGCTTCGGCCGGGTTTTTTTTGCAGCGGCGTCGCGGTCTGGTCTTAGAGCTTGCTCATCACCTGGGTGTCGGCGAAGCCGTGAGCGCCGTCGCGCTGCTGCGGTGCGAGCGTCTTTTGATCACCCTCGGCCAACGCATTCTCGACCAATGCGCGCGGCTGCGCACGTGCCTTGGCGAGCTCGGCATTGGCGCTGTGCGTTCGCCGCAACTCGGTGATGGCGCGATTGAGCTGCGCAATCTGCTCGCGAGCCTGTGCTGAACGTTCGATAGCGCCATTGCGGGCTTGCTCTGAGCGCTCCAGGCGGTCGCGCAACTCACTGACGATTCGGCTCAGCGGCCAATAACAGGCCGCCGCGCCGACCATGGCGCCGCCCACGGCCGCACCAGCCAGAGTCAGGAAATGCAAGGTGTCCATGGACTTGGGTTTGTCAGGCAATCACGCCGTGACTGTAGCGGCGTGCGCCTTCTGCGCCAGGCCCGGCCCTGCCTACGGCTCCAAGACGGAGGCCTCGATTCGGTGATTTTGCCCACCACGGCAGGAAATCTTCAACGCCCCCAGGCGGTTGCCCAGCGCCGCGCAGCGCTCGAGTGCCCAACCGCGCTCTAGACCATACAACAGACCGGCGCGGAACGCGTCGCCGCAACCTGTGGGATCGAGGACCACGCTGGCGACCACGCCGACCACCCGCGTGACCAGGCCCTGCTGCCAGACGTCGCAACCGTCGACAGCGAGCGTGACGACGATGCCGCGCAGACCCGGCGTTCGCGACAGGGTCTGCAGGTCGCTAGCCATGCGCTCGCACAACATGCGCGCTTCGTAGTCGTTGAGGGCGACCCAGCTGGCCTGCTCGACGAAATGGCGCAACTCGGTGGCGTCGAACATCGGCAACTGCTGTCCCGGATCGAAGATGAACGGCACGCCAGCGGCATGCAGTTGCTGCGCATGTGCGAGCATGGCTTCGCGACCGTCGGGGGCAATGATGCCTATGGCCAGATCCTCGCGGGCCGGCACCGGGCTGAGGTGTGATCGTGCCATCGCGCCCGGGTGAAAGGCGGTGATCTGGTTGTTGTCGGCGTCGGTAATGATGATCGCCTGCGCGGTGTAATGCTCGGGCTCGATGCGCACCGATGCGCTGTCGATGCCCAGGGCTTCGAATCGCGCCAGGTAGTCGCGACCGTCGCTGCCGATCGCAGCCAGCACGATCGGCTCGCCGCCGAGCAGCTTGAGGTTGTATGCGATGTTGCCCGCGCAGCCGCCGTACTCCCGACGCAGCGTCGGCACCAGGAACGACACGTTCAGGATATGTACCTGCTCGGGCAGGATTTGTTGTGCAAAGCGACCGGGGAAGTTGGTGATCGTGTCGAAGGCAAGCGAACCGCAGATCAATGCAGGCATGGGGTCTCGGAAGGTCAGGGGTAGAAGATTTCGACGCTGTAACCGGTAATGCGCCGCTCGCCGGCATCGAGCACGGCTTGCAGGATCAGCTCCGAAGCTGCAGCCACGGTGGCCGGCGCCGCCGCGCCGAACTCGCGCTGGCCGATCACCTTGCGCGCCAGGACCTCGCCGCGGCTGTCGGTCAGCGTCACGTCCAATGCAGGTGTTGCCAGTGCCACCGTATCGCGATTACGCAGCGCGACTTGAAGACGATACAGCGACGGGTTGTCGAGTTGGGTCAGGCCGCTGCTGTCGACGACCAGGCCGTCAAGCCGACGCTGAGGAGCGATGCTGCAGCCCAGCGGCTCGCACAGCAGCGCCAGCAGCGGCGTGCCTTGCGGCCAATGCGCGGCAATGGCATCGCGTTGCTGGAGCACGATTTGTGCCGCGAGCAGCAGCCCCAGCAGCGATGCCACCGAGGCCAGCGCCCAGCGCACGCCAGGCCGCTGCCAGCGAGCAGCGTCATTGGCCCGGCGCAAGAAATCGGGTGTCGGTGCCGGCCCGGCCGCTGCCGGACCCATGTCGTCGTTCAGCAGGGCGTCGAAGTCAGATCCCTCGCCTCGGCCGACCGCATCGTCATCGAAGTCGCCATGCTGGAGCTGACGTACGTCGAACAGCGAGTCAGCGCGTGCACCTACAGGCGTGTCGTCCGGTGCCTCGCTGACGACCGCGGATTCCCGGCCGCCGTCGCCGCTGACCCGCTGCACGGCGCGCTCATGGGCACTGGCCGGTTCGAGGTCCTGCGCCGATTGCTGCGACGGCGTCCACGCCGGCGTCGCCTCGCGGTCGAGGTCGAACAACCCTTCGAGCGCATTGAACACGTCGCCGCAGCGGCCGCAACGAACCCGACCTTCGGAAACCTTGAGCTGATCCTGCACGACGCGAAATACCGTGCCGCAGGCCGCACAGCGGGTGGCCAGGCTCATGAGGCGACCTGCGCACAGGCGGCATTGCGGCGCCCGACCAGCAATACCCATCCATCTTCTTGGTCGTGCACCTCGAGATCCAGCCACGGCGCGTAGGCGCGGCACAGTTCATCGACCTGGCGCTGCAGAATGCCGGCCAGCACCAAGTTGCCGCCCACTGCCACATGCGCGCCGAGCAATGGTGCCAGCAGGAGCAGGGGCTGGGCCAGGATGTTGGCCAATACCAGCTCATAGCGGCCGTTGTTGTGCCGCGGCACGCCCGCATGAACCACGACGTTATTGGTCTGCGCATTGGCCAGTGTCGACGTCACCGCTACGGGATCGATGTCCACGGCATCGACTTGCTGCGCGCCGTGCAGTGCGGCACCGATGGCCAGGATGCCCGAGCCGCAACCGTAGTCGAGCACGCGCGGCCAGTTTTGAGCGTGGTCTGCGATCCAGCGCAGGCACATGCGCGTCGTCGGGTGAGTGCCGGTGCCGAAAGCCTGGCCCGGGTCGAGTCGAATCACGCGCTGCGCGGCGGCCGGCGCGTGATGCCAGCTCGGCACGATCCAAAAACGGTCCGTGATCGCGACCGGGGCGAACTGGGCCTGAGTCAGACGCACCCAATCTTGTGCAGGTACGGACTGCAGCGCTTGCAATTGCACCGCCGTCGCCCATTCCTGCGCCAGCAGCAACGCGGCCGCCGTTGTCGCCTTGTCTTCGTCGGCAAACAAGGCGCGCAGGGTCGAGTGCTGCCAGCCCGGGCGCGGCGCAGGCAGCCCGGGTTCGCCGAACAGGGCCTGTTCGGCTGCGGTGTCGACGTCGGCGTCCTCGACCGATACCGACAGGGCGTCGAGCTCGTTCATCAGCGCGTCGGATACCGGCTCGACCAAGTTCGCGCCTGCGCGCAGCACCAGTTCGTGCATTGCGCAATCAGCGTTTGTGCTGGCCGAGCCAGGCTTCGAGGTAGTGGATGTTGGCGCCACCCTCGACGAACTTGGCGTCGACCATCAACTCGCGGTGCAGGGCGATATTGGTCGAGATGCCTTCGACCACGGTTTCGCTGAGCGCGGTACGCATGCGCGCCAGCGCCTGCTCGCGGGAGTCGGCATGGACAATGATCTTGCCGATCATCGAGTCGTAATTGGGCGGCACGAAGTAGTTGGTGTAGGCGTGCGAGTCGACGCGCACACCAGGGCCACCGGGCGGATGCCACATCGTGATGCGCCCCGGCGAGGGCGTGAACTTGTACGGGTCCTCGGCGTTGATCCGGCACTCGATGGCATGGCCTCGCATCTGGATGTTGCGCTGGGTGAAGGGCAGTTTTTCGCCGGCCGCGACGCGAATCTGCATCTGCACGATGTCGATGCCGGTCACCAGCTCCGTCACCGGATGTTCGACCTGCACGCGGGTATTCATCTCTATGAAGTAGAACTCACCGTTCTCGTAGAGGAATTCGAAGGTGCCGGCGCCGCGGTAGCCGATCTTCTTGCAGGCCGCCGTGCAGCGGTCACCGACACGCTCGATCACGCGCCGCGCGATCCCTGGCGCGGGGGCCTCCTCGATGATCTTCTGGTGCCGGCGCTGCATCGAGCAGTCGCGCTCGCCGAGCCAGACTGCATTCTTGTGCTCGTCGGCCATGACCTGGATCTCGATGTGCCGAGGGTTCTCGAGGAACTTCTCCATATACACCGCCGGGTTGCCGAAGGCCGCGCCGGCCTCGGCGCGGGTGGTCTGCACGGCATGCAACAGAGCGGCCTCGGTATGGACGACGCGCATGCCCCGTCCGCCGCCGCCGCCGGCGGCCTTGATGATCACCGGGTAGCCAATCGTGCGCGCCGTCTTGATGATCTCTTTGGGTTCATCGGGCAAGGCACCCTCGGAGCCCGGTACGCAGGGCACGCCCGACTTGATCATGGCCTGCTTGGCCGCGACCTTGTCACCCATTGTGCGGATCGCCTCCGGTGTCGGACCGATGAAGACGAAGCCGCTGCGTTCGACACGCTCGGCAAAGTCGGCGTTTTCGCTGAGGAAGCCATAACCGGGGTGGATCGCCTCGGCGTCGGTGACTTCGGCCGTCGAGATGATCGCCGGCATGTTGAGGTAACTCTGCGCCGACGCCGCCGGACCGATGCAGACCGCTTCGTCGGCCAGTTTGACGTACTTGGCATCGCGGTCGGCCTCTGAGTACACGACCACCGACTTCACGCCCATTTCTCGGCAGGCCCGCTGAATGCGAAGGGCAATCTCGCCTCGGTTTGCGATCAGGATTTTCTTGAACATGTGGCGCCGGGCCTGTTCAACCGCGCCGATCGACGATGAACAAGGGCTGGCCGAACTCGACCGCCTGCCCGTTCTCGCACAGGATCTGGGCGATCACACCGCTTTCATCGGCCTCGATCTCGTTCATGATCTTCATCGCTTCGATGATGCAAACGGCCTCGCCGGCCTTGATCGTCGCACCGACCTCGACCAGCGGCTTGGCCCCCGGGCTGGCGGCGCGGTAAAAGGTGCCGACCATCGGCGACTTGACGATGTGACCGGTTTCGACGGCCGCAGCGGCTGCGGCAGCCGCGGCATGAGCCTCTTCTGCGGCCACCGACGCTGTGCTGTGCGGCGGCGATACCGCGCCGGCCAGGGTCGGTGTCGGCGCCATCATCATCATCGGTACGGGTGCCGGGTGCGGGTCGGCTTTGACGATACGCACCTTGCCTTCGGCTTCGGTGATCTCCAGTTCGGAGATGTTGGATTCCGAGACGAGATCGATCAGGGTCTTCAGCTTGCGCAAGTCCATGCAGGGCTCTCCATGGGCGGTGAGGCAACAAGCTGCCGCATCGCTCTATCTACTGTCGTTAAAACCACCGCTTTGCGATCCAAAAGTGCGCCAGACGGTCGGTGATTCAGTGCCGGCAAAGGCTTGGACTCTACGCCAATTGGCGGCAGAGGGCAGCGCTTCCTGCGCCGCCGCCTAAGCGATGGCCCGCGCCCACTGTACCAACTGGTCGTACCTGGTTTCCCCCATGTGCCGCTGCAAAACGGTGCCGCCGCGCCCGAACAGCACCGTGAACGGCAAGCCGCCGCTAAGGTTGCCGAGCCGCCGCGAAAGCTCAACCCCGGCAAACCCGGCCAAACCGATCGCATAGGACACCGGCGTGTGGGCCAGAAAGTCGCGCACGGCCTGTGCCTCGTCGGCAGCCAGGCCAACGACCCGCCAGCCGGCCGGGCCGAAGTCGCGCGCAAAGCGATCGAGGCCCGGCATCTCGCGCACACAAGGTGGGCACCAGGTGGCCCAAAAATTCAACACCAGTGGCTGGCCGCGCAATGCGGCCAGCGCCAGCCGGGCACCGGTCGGGGTGTCGAAAGTCGAGGACCAGAGTGCGTCATCGACAGCCCAGGCCTCGCTACGCTGGCGCCAGACCGACCAAGCCACCCCCGCAGCCATGGCGCTGGCTGCAACGCCCGCCGTCACGATCAAGCCGCGCCGACTCGCCTTCATGGGCCGGCCTCGGTCTCGAGCAGCCGACGCAGTGCACTGGCGTCACCGCGCCAACTGCGGCCTTGGGCATCCGGTTTGAGCGCCCCGCGCAGATCGTCGACATCGCGCACGGCCAGCACCAGCATGACCGTCTCGCCCAGCTCGGCGCAGTGGTCGCTGACGCTCAGCAGCGGGATCGGCTCGCCGTGCCGCGCACCCTGCGCCGCGGGCAGGCTGGCGCTGTCATAAGCGATGCCGAGGTTGATCAGAGCGATCTCCATCGCCTTGGCGTCGTCGCAGTACAAATCCAGGCACAGGCTCGAGCGCCGCGTCGCCGTGCCGCGCCAGGCGGCGCCGCTCAGGTGGGGGCGAAACGCAGCCAGGCGCAACATCCATTTCAGCGCCAACCTGCGCAGGGCGTGCAGTTCCGCCGGCTGGGTGTCGGCACAGTACAGGCTCAGGTGACGCCGAACTTCGTCTTCAATGGCGGCGTTGCTCGGCACGTTGACGCGACCCTGGCCGCGCGCAACCTTGCGCTTTGCCTCGGCATACTCCATGCCCTGCTCGACGACCAGCCGCGCCGCCGCCGCGGCCAATTCGCTCGTCAGACTGTTCATCGCCCGCCCGCGGCACGCGTGGCCGTCCGCGCTCGGCGCCGGTCCCACTCAATCGTCATGGCAATTCGACGGCGGCCATGCGCGCCACCACGGTTGCCGAGCGGCTGGCCAGGTAGGGCGAGCCAGGATTTCTTTCGAAGCGCTTGGGTGCGGGCAGCATGACGGCCAGTCGGGCCGCGGGGTAGGCGCCAAGCTGTGCCGCATCGACGTGAAAGTAATGCCGGGCCGCGGCCTGTGCCCCGAACAGGCCCTCGCCCCATTCGACGTGATTCAGGTAGATCTCCAGGATCCGGCGCTTGGGCAGCATCCATTCGAGCGCGAACGTCAGGACGAATTCTTGCGCCTTGCGCAGTGGCGTGCGCTCCCCCGAAAGGAACAGGTTCTTCGCCAACTGCTGGGTGATGGTTGAGCCACCGACCAGTTTGGGCGGCGGGCGTGCTGGCGAGCTCGTGCCCACGCCGCTGCGTTGCTCGGCGCGGGCCGCGCTGTCCTGGTTGCGCTCCCAGGCACGTTCGATCGCGTCCCAGTCGACGCCGCTGTGTTCCGTGAACGCGGCGTCTTCGCTGGCTATCACGGCGCGCTTCAAGTTCACGGCGATGCGCTCGCCGGCGACCCATTGCTGACTCCACAGGATGCGACCCTTCTCGTGCAGCAGGCGCCAGGCCTCGCTGCGCTGAAAGCTCGTCGACTGCGGATCGACGACCACCATCATGGCGACGCGCGCAATGAAATACAGTTGCAGCGCCAACAGCGCGATCAGCAGCAGAGCCACGAGGCGAAGCAAAGGCTGCAGCGAGCTTGCTCTCATGACCGTGCTGCGCTCATTGGCCGCCGCCGGAGCTGAGCGAGGTCTCCAGCCCGTCGTCGCGCGTGAAGCGAAAGCGCGAAGTGACGACGATCTGATCGGCCTGGCGTCGCATGGCCTCGGAAAAGCGGCCGAACGGTCCGGCCGCCCGAACGATCGCGATGGCCCGGCGGTCGAGTACCCGTGAGGTCGAAGGCCGCACGACGTCGGCCTCGATGACCCGGCCTTCGGCGTCGACGGTCAGGTTCATCGTCAACTCACCGTACAGCTTCTTGCCCTGGTATTCGGGAAAGTCGCGTGTGCCACGCTCTTCGACCTTGCGCCGCAGGGCGTCGTAGTAGATCGCATACTCCGCCTCACGGGTGGCCGGGCTGATGTAGCGCTTCTTGGGCCGCGCATTCTCCTCGTTGATGCGCTTCTCGATCTCAGCCAGGTAGCGCAGCAATTGGCGCCGGCGCTCCTCTTGCGCGCGCTCCTCGGGTGTGCCCGCTTCACGCGCCGGGTCAGGCGGCGGCAGCAGCGCGACCTCGCGGCGAATCTGGGCCAGCAACTGCTGCTGCTGCTCCTGCAGCTCCTTGATCTGACGCCTGGACTCTTCGGTGGCTTCACCGAGCGCGATGGTGGTCGAGGGCGGCAGGGGGGAGGTGGCACGGCCGGCGGCCGCCTCACCGCCACCGGCCAGGTTGGCCTGCGCAATGGCCTGCGCTATCAATGGCACTTCGTCCGAACGCGCATTGACCAGAACGACTTCGAGCGGCGTGTCCTTGAATAGGCGATTGAAACTCTCCGGGTCGACGAAGCGCACCGTCAGCAGCACGGCATGCACCGCCAGCGAGGTCAGCAGCGCCAATTGCAGGGTCGTCAAGCGGGCCATCCAGCGCACAGCGCGCGGCTTGCGCTGCAGCTGTTGCGACGGCGTCAGCCGGCTGTTGACATATTCGCGGCGGCTCATGCGGATCAGGGCAAAGCGGCGGCGGCCGCGTCGGCGGCGGGTTCATCGAGGTCGATGGCCAGAGTCAGCGGGGCTGCGACGTCCGCGTCGTCGCTGTCGTCTTCGGCCGCCAGGGCCTGTTGCGGCGTCGCATCCAGGCGCGCCAGCAGGCTGGCGTGCACCTCGAGCGTCAGCGCGTCGCTGCCGGTGATACGCACGCGCACTGCTGCCCCGCGCGGCAAGGCCTCGCAGCCCAGGGCCTTGAACACCAGTGGCAGCGTATCGGCCCGCACCAGTCCGTCCTTCATCACGGCCGCATCGAGCTCGGTCACGCCCTGCTGGGCCAGCCATTGCAGTGTCCAGTAGCGCTCGATGCCATGCTGGAAATCGGCATAGGCGCTGTAGGCCGCCTCGAACGCCGAGATGACCGAGAACAACTGCGCATCGCGCGGCTTGAACGGCGCGGCCAACGCCGCCGTGCGGCCGTGGCGCGCGCAGGCCACGATCTGCCATTGATTGACCAGATCGACATATCGGCGCAACGGCGAGGTGGCCCAGGTGTACTGCGCCACGCCGATCCCGGCATGCGCGGCGGGCTTGACGCCCATGCGCACCTTGACGCCCGGCGCGAGGCTGGCCTGGCTGCGGTAGATGCCGGGGACGCCGCAGGCCGCCAGCCACGCACCCCAGGTGCTGTTGGCCAGGATCATGGCCTCGGCGACGATCAGGTCCAGTGGTGCGCCGCGTCGGCGCGTGCTGATCTGCACGGTTTCGTCGCCGCGCGGTTCGCCGCCAGCACCGCCTTCGAGGCGAAAGCTGTAGTCGGGCCGGTTGAAGTTTTCCGGCTTGCCCCGCACCAGCTCGCGCCTGGCTTTCAATGCCCGTGCCAGGCGCCAGGCAAATGCCAGCTCCGCTGCGAATGGATAGTCGGCATCCGTCCGGCCTTCGAGCGAGGCTTCATCGATCACCTGGTCGAGTTTGTCGTGGCGCAGGTTGGCGGCGATCGGCACACGTTCGAGCCGCGTCTGGCTGGCCCGCACTTCGAGCGTCGCCTCGTCGAGCGTGACATACAGGCTGACCGCCGGGCAGTCGCTGCCTTCGACCAGGGTGTAGGCCTGGACCACGGCGTCGGGCAGCATGGTCAACTTCCCGCCTGGCATGTAGACCGTCGACAGGCGTTCGGCCGCCGCGCGGTCGACGGCCGACCCCGGCGCGATGGCCAGCGCCGGCGCGGCAATATGAATGCCGAAGGTCACCGTACCACTGCCCAAGCCCTGTACCGACAAGGCATCGTCGATCTCGGTGGTGGCCGAGTCGTCGATCGAGAAGGCGCGGCACGGCGCCAGCGGCAGGTCTTCGTCGATCGTGGGCGCAACCAAGCCTGGGCCGAAGGCCGTGCCGCGCGGAAACTGCTCGAACAGGAAACGCTTCCAGTGAAACTGGTAGGGGCTGGTGATCGCGCCGGCGGCCTTGAGCAGGTCGAGCGGTGCGCGCTGCGAGCGCCTGGCCGCCTCGACGACGGCCTTGTATTCGGGCCCGTTCTTGTCCGGCTTGAACAGGATCTTGTAAAGCTGCTCGCGCACCGGCCGCGGACAGACACCCGCCTGCAACTCGGCGGCCCAGGCCTGGATCTGCGCGGCAAGCTCCTTCTTGCGCGCGATGCCCAGCAACGCGGCCTTGACGGCATCCTCCGGCGCCTTGCGGAACTGGCCCTTGCCGAGGCGGCGAAAGTAATGCGGGGCCTCGAACAACCGAAACAGGGCCGCGGCCTGTTGTTCGGCGCCGGCCTTGGCGCTGAAGTAGTCGCGCGCCAAATCGGCAAAACCGAACTCGGCGTCGGGTGCGAAGGTCCATGCCAGATCGAGGTCGATGTCGCGCGACAGTTCCAAGGCCCGCGCCATCAGCTCGGCTGGGGCAGGCTGCTCGAAGCGCAGCAGCAGGTTCGCGGCCTTGACCTTGACGCGCTTGCCCGAGTCGAGTTCGATCTGCGCCGAGCTGTCGGCTTCGGCCATCACGCGGCCGGCATGGAACTTCCCGGCGTCTTCGAACAGGGCATACATAGGCGCGGAATTGTCGCCGACCCGCGGCGGCGTCCGGTCTCAGCGCTGCAGGCCGAGGAATGCCAGCACCAGCGGCAGGTGCTCGTCGAAGTCCGACAAGCCATGGTCGCCGGCCTCGAGCAGGCGTTGACGCGCCCCCGCATAGCGCGCCGACATCTCCCGCCAGTCGAGCACTTCGTCGCCCTTGGCAATGACGGCAAAGTAGCGCTCCGGGCGGGTGATCGCGCGCGGGGCCATCAGGCGCAACTGGTCACATACTCGGCCCGAAAGTAGAACGCTTGATCGGGGTCATGGAAGGCGGTCGAGCTGCCGATCTGGCCGGCCAGGTCGCGCGCCGGATTGATTGCCGGATTGAGCAGCACGGCGCGGCAGCCGATGCGTTCGGCCAGCACCGTGGCATAAAAGCCGCCGAGCGAGCTGCCGATCACAGCCATGCCTGCGCGTGGCCAACTCTCCAGCCGCTCATCGACCAGGGCCAGCGCCTGCTCGGGTGACGGCGGCAATTGCGGGCACCACCACTGCACATCGGGCCTGTGCGCCTGCATCCAGGCCGCCATGATCTGCGCCTTGGCCGATTTCGGCGACGAGCGAAAGCCGTGCAGGTAAAGCACATGCGTGGTGGTCATGGGTGCGAGCCCCCCGCAGGCTCAGCCGAACTTCGCACGCAGCGCGGCCAGCAGCTTGGCGTGGATGCCGCCGAAGCCGCCATTGCTCATGCACAGCACGTGGTCGCCGGGCTTGGCCGCGGCGACCACCGCGGCGACCAGCGCGTCGACGCTGTCGGCCACCGCCACCAGCCCGCCCATCGGCGCCAATGCGTCGCGCGCGTCCCAGCCATAGGGGCCTTGCAGGCAAAACGACAGGTCGGCCTCTTCCAGCGCCCAGGGCAGCTGGGCTTTCATCGCGCCGAGCTTCATGGTGTTGGAGCGCGGTTCGAAGACCGCCAGCATGCGCGCCAGGCCGACACCCTGGCGCAGACCTGCCACGGTGCAGCGCATCGCGGTCGGGTGGTGCGCGAAATCGTCGTAGACCACGACGCCGCCGGCTTCGCCGACCCGCTCCATGCGCCGCTTGGCAGTTCTTGAACGAGGCCAGCGACCGAGTCGCCGCCTCCGGCGTCACGCCGACATGCTCGGCCGCCGCAATCGCGGCCAGGGCATTCAACTGGTTGTGCTCGCCCTGCAGGCTCCATTCGACGCGCCCGATCTTGAGGCTGCCGCGCAAGACGTCGAAGGCGTGGGCTTCGCCGCGCGCGCGCAATGCACCCGGCTCTTCGCTTGCAGCGCCCCGAAGCGCACCACCTCGCTCCAGCAGCCGCGCGTGAGCACGCGCTGCAAGGCCTCGTCCCTGGCGTTGACCACCAGACGGCCCTGGCTGGGCACGGTGCGCACGAGGTGATGGAACTGGGTTTCGATCGCGGCCAGGTCGGGGAAGATGTCGGCGTGGTCGTATTCGAGATTGTTCAGGATCGCCGTGCGTGGCCGGTAGTGAACGAACTTGCTGCGTTTGTCGAACAAGGCGGTGTCGTATTCGTCGGCTTCGATGACGAAATATTTGCCGGCTCCCAGGCGTGCCGATACCTCGAAATTCAGCGGCACACCGCCGACCAGGAAGCCCGGTTTCAGGCCGGCAGCCTCGAGGATCCAGGCCAGCATCGAGGTCGTGCCGGTCTTGCCGTGCGTGCCGGCCACCGCCAGCACATGCTGATGGCGCAGCACATGCTCGGCCAGCCACTGCGGGCCGCTGGTGTAGTCGGCACCGGCATCGAGAATCGCTTCCATCAACGCGAAGTCCTGCGAGCGCGCACGCGACACCACATTGCCGATGACGAACAGGTCGGGCTTGACGGCCATCTGCTCGGCGCCGTAGCCCTCGATCAGCTCGATGCCCAGGGCCCGCAACTGATCGCTCATCGGCGGGTAGACGTTGGCATCGCAGCCCGTCACCCGATGCCCGGCTTCGCGTGCGATGGCCGCCAGGCCACCCATGAAGGTGCCGCAAATGCCGAGGAGGTGGATGTGCACCTGGCGTCTCAGAGCGCGGCCAGGGCTTCGCGGGCGGCGGCCAGGGTTGCGGCGAGGTCGGCCTCGCTGTGTGCCGCGCTGACGAAGCCGGCTTCGTACAGCGCCGGCGCGAAGTAGACGCCGCGTTCGAGCATGGCGTGGAAGAAGCGGTTGAAGCGCTCCTTGTCGGTGGCCATCACGAGCGGCATAGTTCTGCGGCAAGGTGCCGGCAAAGAAGAAGCCGAACATGCCGCCTTCGCTGTCGCCCACCAACGGCACGCCCGCGCCGCCCGCGGCAGCCAGCAGGCCGGCGACCAAGGCCTGCGTGCGTGCGCCGAGCGCCTCGAAGAAGCCTGGCTTGCGCGATCTCGCGCAGCGTGGCCAGGCCGCAGGCGGTGGCCACCGGGTTGCCCGACAGCGTGCCGGCCTGGTAGACCGGGCCCAGCGGCGCGAGTTGCTGCATGACCTGCGCGCGGCCCGCCGAAGGCCGCCAGCGGCATGCCGCCGCCGATGACCTTGCCGAACACGCTCAAGTCGGGCGCGAAGCCGGGGATGGCTTTGGCGTACAGGCCCTGGGCGCTGCCCAGGGCGACGCGAAATCCGGTCATCACCTCGTCGAACACCAGCAGGGCGCCGTACTGCGTGCACAACTCGCGCAGCCGTTTCATGAACGGCACGCTGGCGCGCACGAAATTCATGTTGCCGGCAATCGGCTCGATCATCACGCAGGCGAGCTCGCGGCCATGGGCGGCGAACGCCTGCTCCAGCTGCTCGACGTTGTTGTACTCCAGGACCAGGTGTGCTGCACCACTTCGGGCGGCACGCCGGCGCTGGTCGGGTGGCCGAAGGTGGCCAGACCCGAACCGGCCTTGACCAGCAGCGCGTCGGCATGGCCGTGGTAACAGCCTTCGAACTTGATGATCTTGCTGCGGCCGGTGGCGCCGCGCGCCAGACGCAGTGCGCTCATGCCGCCTCGGTGCCGCTGGAGACCAGGCGAATCTGCTCGATGCTCGGCACGTGACGGATGATTTCTTCGGCCAGTTCGATCTCGCGCTCGGTCGGCGCGCCGAACGACAGGCCGTCGTGGGCCGCGCGCTGCACCGCCTCCAGCACCGCCGGGTGGCCGTGGCCGAGGATCATCGGCCCCCAGGAGCCGATGTAGTCGATGTAGCGCCGGCCCTCGGCGTCCCACATGTACGCGCCCTCGGCGCGGGCGATGAAGCGCGGCGTGCCGCCGACGGCGCGGAAGGCGCGCACCGGCGAATTGACGCCGCCCGGGATGACGCGCTGGGCGCGCTCGAAAAGTTCGGCGTTGCTCGGGCTAGTGGACACGGCGCGGGTTTCCTTTGATGTCGCCGCTGGCCTCGTCGCCGGGTGCATTGCCGCCGTCCTCGACCAGGGATTCGCCCTCTTCACCCGGCGGCAGGGCCCAGAAGAAGCGGTCCGGAATCACGTTGCCCATGCCGGGGCGAAAGCCCGCGTCGAGGCTCTGGTCGAGGAAGGCCAGCGCCTCGCCGACGGCGGCCGTGCAGCTCGCTGCCGGCGGCCAGCAGCGCCGCCAGCGCGGCCGACAGCGTGTCGCCGGCGCCGACGAAGCTGGCCTCGAAGCGTTCGAACTTCTCGCCGGTGATGGCGCCTTGCGGCGAGGCCAGCACGTTGTCGATGAACTGCTCGCTGGTCTTGCCCGGCAGCATCACGCCCGTGACCAGCACGATAGCGGGTGCCGTGTTCGGCGGCGGCCACCGCCAGTTCGCGCGCCGACGGCGGGCGCTCGCTGTCCCACTCCGGCAGCAGGAAGTCGGTCAGCGTCTTGTGGTTGCCGACCAGCACCTCGGTGGCGGGCAGGATCAGCTCGCGAAAGGCGTCGAGGTAGGGCTGCAGCTCGTCGTCGTCGACCCAGCCCAGGTTCGGCAGGTAGGCTCACCAGCGGCACGTCGGGGTAGTCCGACAGGATCTCGGCGACCGCGCTGACGCCCTCGGCGCTGCCGAGAAAGCCGACCTTCCAGCCGGCGATGGTCACGTCTTCGAGGATGGTGCGCGCCTGCTCGCCGATGGCCTCGACGTCGATCGCGTGCTGGTCGAAGACCTCGGCGCTGTCGCGCATCGACAATGGCGGTCACCACCGGCAGCGCATGCGCGCCCATCGCGGCGATGGTGGCGACGTCGCCGGCGCTGCCGCCTGCCCCGCTGGCGTCGCTGGCGTTGAAGCTCATCACGCAGGCGGGGGTGGGCTCTTCGGGGGGCGCGGCCTGCGGGTCGGACGGAGGGGTAGGGGCGTTCATGAGGCGTCGTCCGGCGCGGTTGCGGGGGTTGGTCAGACCTCCAGAAGATTGTGAAGAATGTTGCGTATGTGCCTACGCAGACTTGGGTTCTTCAAGTATGCGGTGTCTACAATCGCCTCCCATTGTAGTGAATGACTTGTGACCCGTGAGCGAACAAGCGCGTACCTGGATGTGCCTGATCTGCGGCTGGATTTACGACGAAGGCCACAGGCGATCCCGAACACGGCCTGGCCCCCGGAACAGCCTGGAGTACCGTGCCGATGAACTGGACCTGTCCCGAATGCGGCGCGCGCAAGGAAGACTTCGAGATGGTGCAGATCTGAGCCCCGAGGGGATGTGCATCCCGTGCTGCCGATCGATTGAGGAGAAGCTGTTTGAACACTGTTCCGCCGGCTGACGGTGTGGCGCTTGGCGTCAAGGTGCTGGTCATCGACGACAGCAACACCATCCGTCGCAGTGCCGAGATCTTTCTGGCCCAGGGTGGCCACGAGGTGGTGCTGGCCGAGGACGGTTTCGACGCGCTTGGCCAAGGTCAACGACCACGACGCCGGCGCTGATCTTCTGCGACATCCTGATGCCGCGCCTGGACGGCTACCAGACCTGCGCCATCATCAAGCGCAACCCGCGTTTCGCGCATGTGCCGGTGATCATGCTGTCGTCCAAGGACGGCCTGTTCGACAAGGCGCGCGGACGCATGGTCGGCTCCGAGGACTATCTGACCAAGCCGTTCACGAAAGAGCAATTGCTGCGCGCTGTGGAGCAATACCGTCCGAGTGCCTGACGCAGGCGGCGCGACGCAGATCTCCAATCAACCGCTGAATACGCAAGACCATGGCGATCAAGAAAATTCTGCTGGTCGACGATTCGAAGACCGAGCTGCACCATCTGTCCGAATTGCTCGGCGCAGCGCGGCTACGAGGTGCGCACGGCCGAGAACGGCGAAGAGGCGATGCGCCGGCTGGCCGACGACAAGCCCGACCTGATCCTGATGGACGTGGTGATGCCGGGGCAGAACGGCTTTCAGCTCACGCGAGCCATCACCCGCGACCCGCGTTTTGCCGACGTGCCGGTGATCATGTGCACCAGCAAGAACCTGGAGACCGACAAGGTCTGGGGCATGCGCCAGGGCGCGCGCGACTACATCGTCAAGCCCGTCGATGCCGACGAGTTGCTGGCCAAGATCCACGCCTTCGACTGAAACAATGAGGCTTCACGCACACGTTGTAGGCGGCCCCATGGGTGACGTGCAGGCCGGGGCCCTGGGCTGTCAAGCGCCCTGCAGCGGGCGGCCTGGAGACTGAACCCAGCATGGCCAACCGACAAGCCCTGCGCGAATTGCAGACACGCCTGGCCGAGCGCATGCAGGCCGCGCGCACGCAGCCCCGTGGGCAGGCGTGGCTGGCGGTGGAATGCCGCGGCCATGGCCTGTTGCTGCCGCTCGAGCAGGCCGGCGAAATCTTTCCACTGAGCCCGCTGCTGGTCGTTCCTCATACCCAACCCTGGTTCGCCGGCGTCGCCAATCTGCGCGGTGGTCTGCACGGCGTGGTCGACTTGGCACGCTTTCTCGGCTTGCACGAAGCGCCGGCCGACGCCGGGCGCGACCAGGCGCGTCTGATCGCCTTCGGCGCTGCCCTGGGCCTCAACGGAGCCCTGCTCGTCGACCGCCTGGCCGGCTTGCGCGGTATCGACCAAATGCGCAGCGACGCCGACCTCGGCGGCAGCGACGACGCCGAGCGGCCGGCGTTCGCCACCATGCGCTGGCACGACAGCGACGGCCGCACGTGGCAGGCCTTGGATCTGGTTGCATTGACGCAGGACGTGCGCTTCCTGTCGATCGTGGCGTCAGGCCTTTACCGTACCGACATCCCCAAGGGGTCAGCATGAGTTTGTTAGACAAGTTCGCGAACAAGGTTCCCAAGTCCCGTCGCCGCAGCAAGGGCAAGAGTGACGACCTGGTTTCGATCTTCGACGAAGTCGCGGCCGCCAGCGTCGACGAGGAGGAGGCGCGGGCCCGCACCAGCTCTGCGGCGCTGACGCAGCATATGAACGCCTCCCAGCAGCCGCGCTCGATCTCGGGCGACTCGTCGATCATGTCCGAGGTCATGCCGTCCGAGTCCGCCGGCGAATTCAGCGAAACCCGGCTGCCCGGCCCCGAGGGCAGCTTCGCCGTGCGCAGCGGGCTGCCGCTGATCGGCGATCTGCCGCTGGCGCGCCAGCAAAACATCTTGTTCGCCGCCCTGGGTGTCGGCCTGCTGGCCCTGCTGATCGGCGCCAGCCTGGCCTTTTCTGCCGCCAAGGACAGCGCCACGCAGGTCGGTGCCGCCGGTCAGGCGCTGATGCAGTCGCAGCGTCTGGCCAAGTCGGTGTCGCAGGCCCTGGTGGGCAGCGCCTCGGCGTTTCCGGAGGTGCGCGAGAGTGTCGAAGTGCTGGCCCGCAATGCGCGTGGTTTGAAGGCCGGCAGCGCCGACATTCCGGCCGCACCGCCGTCGGCTCAGGAGGCGATCGAACCGATCATGCCGCTGATCGACCGGGCGGAGAAAAACGCGGCCGTGGTGGCCGCCCAGCAGAAGACGCTGACCCAGGTCGGCCAGTCCCTGCGCGCCATCAACCGCCAGTCGTCCGAACTGCTCGAGACCGCCGAGACGGTGTCGTCCCTGAAGCTGCAACAAGAGGCCTCGGCCGGCGAGTTGTCCGCCGTGGGCCAGTTGGTGATGCTGACCCAACGCATCGGCAAGAGCGCCAACGAGTTCCTGACCAGCGAGGGCGTCAGCCCCGAGGCCGTGTTCCTGCTCGGCAAGGACTTGAGCTCGTTTCGCGAGATCGCCAACGGCCTGCTCAACGGCAACGCCGAGTTGCGCCTGCCACCGACCAGGGACGCACAAACCAAGGAGCGCCTGACGCAGCTGATTGCGCAGTACGAGAAGACACGCGCCGAGGCCGGTGTGATCCTGGGCAACCTGCAAGGCCTGGTGGCTGCGCGCGAGGCGCAGGCCGCCGTGGTCGCCGACAGCGAGCCGCTGCGCAAGGGCCTCGAAGTGGTCCAGGAGCGGCTGTCCGAAAGCGGCTTGGGCGCCGGCCGCACCGCGCTGATCGTGCTCGGCATTCTCGGTCTGGTGGCGGGGGGCATCGGCTTCCTGCGCCTGTTCGTGGCCGACAACAGCCAGCGCGCGAAGCAGGCCGAGGCGCAGCGCATCGAGGCCGAGCGCCAGGAACAGGAGGCCAAGCGCGTCAACGATGCCAACCAGGCGGCGATTTTGCGTTTGATGAACGAGCTGCAGACGGTGGCCGAGGGCGATCTGACGCAGCAGGCCACGGTGACCGAGGACATCACCGGTGCCATCGCCGACTCGGTGAACTACACGGTCGAAGAGTTGCGCACCCTGGTGTCGCAGGTGCAGGGCACGGTGGGCCGGGTGACCGACACCACGCAACTGGTCGAGAACACGTCGACCGAGCTGCTGGCGGCATCGACCGAACAGTTGCGCGAGATCCGCGAAACCGGCGAGTCGGTGCTGCAGATGGCCGGGCGCATCAACCAGGTGTCGGCGCAGGCGCAGCAGACGGCCGAGGTGGCGCGGCGCTCGCTGGCGGCTGCCGAAACCGGCCGCGATGCGGTGCAGAACACGATCGGCGGCATGAATGCCATCCGCGACCAGATCCAGGAAACCTCCAAGCGCATCAAGCGCCTTGGCGAGTCGTCGCAGGAGATCGGCGAAATCACCGAGCTGATTTCCGACATTACCGAGCAGACCAACGTGCTGGCCTTGAATGCCGCCATTCAAGCCGCCTCCGCCGGCGAAGCCGGGCGCGGCTTCTCGGTCGTGGCCGAGGAAGTGCAGCGCCTGGCCGAGCGCTCGGGGGACGCCACCCGCCAGATTGCCGCCCTGGTGAAGACGATTCAGACCGACACCCAGGACGCCGTGGCCGCCATGGAACGCTCGACCCAGGGCGTGGTTGAAGACACCCGGCTGTCCGACGCGGCCGGTAGCGCGCTGGGCGACATCGATCGCGTGACACGCCAACTGGCCGAGCTGATCGAGCAGATCTCGGGCAACGCACTCAAGGAAGCGCGCTCGGCCAACATCGTGGCGCAGAACATCCAGCACATCTTCGCGGTCACCGAGCAGACCGGCGAAGGCACACGCTCGACCGCCCAGATGGTGCGCGAACTGTCGCGCACGGCCGAAGAACTCAAGCAGTCGGTCGCGCGTTTCAAGATCGCATGATGGCCTGCGCGCCGACCCTGTTCGTGCCTTCCCACCTGAATCCCGATCGAGGCTGACGCCGATGGATGCGCCGCACGACACCGAAAAGATAGACGACCTGAGCGCATTGGCCTGGGTCCACGACGAGTTGCGTCGGTCGCTGGAAACGGCGCACAAGTCCCTGCGTCGCTACCTGAAGGAGGCCGAAGCCCTGGCCGGATCGGATGTCGATGCGGTCGATCCGGGGGTGCTGCGCACGGCGCGCGCGCAACTGCACCAGGGTGTCGGCGCGCTCGAGCTGATCGGTCTGCCCGCGGCGGCGCAAGTGCTGCGCGCCAACGAGGCCGCGCTGCACAAACTGAGCAGTCGCCCGGTGACGCTGAGCAGCGCCGCCGCCGACACCATCGAGCAGGCCTCGTTCGCCTTGCTCGACTACCTGGGTCGGCTGCTGGCCGGCAAGCCGGTGTCGCCGCTGGCCCTGTTCCCGCAGTACCGGGCGGTGCAGGAGCTGGCCGGCGCCGACCGCATCCATCCGGCCGACCTGTGGCTGCTCGACTGGCAATGGCGCGAGATCGCCGTCGACCCGGCGGTCGTGCCGCAGCATGCCGATTCGGCCTTGCGCAGCGAAGTCGAGGCCCAGCTGCTGGCGCTGATGCGCGAACCCGATGGCACGGCCGCCGCCGCCTTGAGCGAGTTGTTCGCCGGCTTGGCCACGGGCACCCAGGGGCCTGCCAGCGACAGCACCGAACGCAGGCTGGCCACCCTGTGGCAAATGGCCAGTGCCTTCTTCGAGGCCCAGGCCCAAGGCCTGCTGCAGTCGAACAACTACGCCAAGCGCATCGCCTCGCGTTTGTTGGCCCAGATGCGGATCAGCGAACGCGCCGACGGAGCGCACGGCGCCGAAGTGTCCGAGCGCCTGGCGCAGGACCTGTTGTTCTTCTGTTCCCAGGCCGCCTCGCCGGGCGATGGGAGTCGAGCGCCGCGCCTGGCGGCCGTGCGGCTGGCCTGGAGCCTGGCGCGCCGCGCGCCGGTCGACTACCTCTCGGCCCAGCTCGGCCGTTTCGATCCGGCCTTGATCGTGCAGGCCAAGAAGCGCGTGGTCGCGGCCAAGGAGGGCTGGGCCGCGGTGGCTGCCGGCGAATTGCATCGCCTGTCGACTTTGAACGAGCAATTCCAGCTCGTCGGCGAGTCGCTGAGAAAGCTCTACCCGAACGGCGAAATGCTGGCCCAGGCGCTGAGCAAGGTGGCCGGGCAAACGGTCAGCTCGGGGGCCGCACCGCAACTGGCGCTGGCGATGGAAGTGGCCACCGCGATCCTGTACCTCGAGGCTTCGCTGGAGGACGCCGACTTCGACCAGCCCGGCCAGGCGGAGCGCGTGCGCCGACTGGCCCAGCGCGTGGTCCAGGTCCAAGGTGGTGCCAAGGCCGATCCGCTCGAGACCTGGATGGAGGAGCTGTACCGACGCGTCTCCGATCGCCAGACGATGGGCAGCGTGGTGCAGGAGCTGCGCGGCGCATTGTCCGAATCGGAGAAGGCCATCGACGCCTTCTTCCGTCAACCTGCCGCCCGCGAGCCGCTGCACCCGGTACCCGGGCAGTTGAATGCCATGCGCGGCGTGTTCTCGGTGCTCGGCCTGGACCATGCCTCGCACGCCGTGGTGCGCATGCGCGACGACGTCGACATGCTGGCTGCCGCCACGGACGAGACGCCCGACGCACAGGCCGTCGAGCGGCTGGCCAGCAACCTCGGGGCACTCGGCTTCCTGATCGACATGCTCAGCGTCCAGCCGCAGATGGCCAAGTCGCTGTTCGCCTTCGATGCGGGCAGCGGCCTGTTGCGCTCGGCGGTCGGTGGCGGCAGCCCTCGCGTCTCGGAGTTCGGAGCCCTGCACGGGCCGGGGGCGGCAGCGCCGGCACCGGTCGAGCCGCGCCTGATCGAGCAGGCGCAGGCGCTGGCGCTGGCCGCGGCGCACCCCGAGGTGTCGCTGGACGAAGTCTCGCGCGAGCTCGATCGTTTGTCGCAGGAAGCCATGGTCGCCGACCAGCCGGTGCTGGCCGAAACCATGCATGCGGTGAAGACCGCATTTGCCGGCGCCCACGACGACGGCGAGCGCCAGGCCGTGCGCGACGAGCTGGCACAGGCCATGGCCGACTTCGTGCACACCTCGTCGCAACCCGCTGCGCTCGACGAAGCCCCGCCCTCGCGACCGATGCCGCTGTTGTCGGCCACGCCGACGCCGGCCGGCAAGACCGGGCTCGAAGAAGACGACGAGATGCGCGAGATCTTCCTCGACGAAGCGCGCGAGGTCATCGTCAACGCCGAGCAGGCTCTGGCGGCATTGGTCTCGGTGCCCGACGACCTGGGCGAGATGACCACCGTGCGGCGCGCCTTCCACACCTTGAAGGGCAGTTCGCGCATGGTCGGCCTGACCACCTTCGGCGAAGCCGCCTGGGCCTGTGAACAACTCTATAACCGGCGCCTGGCGGAAAGCCAGCCGGCCGATGGCGAATTGCTCGCCCTGACCACCGATGTATTGGCTTACCTGGGCGACTGGGTCGAGGCCATCGGCGCGCGCCGCGATGGTGGCCACAGCACGCAGGATGTCCAGGGGGCTGTCGATGCCTTCGGCATCAATGGCCAGCACATCGGCTTGGCGCTGCCCGGCGTGCCGATGACGCTGCATGATCAACCGGTGGTCCCTGCGGCGCTGCCCACCCGCCGCAGCGACTTCGGGGCACTGACCATGCCCCAGGTGTCGGCGCCCATCCCCCTGCTCGATCTGCTGCCCGACGTGCCGAGCGCCGAAGAATTGCAGGCGCGACGCGCGGCGTCGGCCGTCCAGCCGCTCGACCAGATGCTGGCCGCCGGCACCGAAGTGGCGTTCGAACTCGACCTCGGCGACGCACCCGGCAAGGGCGTGCTGCAGTCGCTGCGCGGCACGGAGCGCGACGCTGATGGTGACGCCGCTCGACGCTGCGGTGCAGACGGCGCCGGCGCCGCTCGAGGCAGAAGCCGAGGTCGACGCCGAGGTCGAGGCCGAGCCGTACAAGATGATCGGCCCACTGCGCGTGGGTATCCCGCTGTTCAACATCTTCCTCAACGAGGCCGACGAGCAGTCGCGTCGCCTGTGCACTGCGCTGGCCGAGTGGGCGCATGAGTTGCAACACCCTGTCGACGACCACGCGGTCGCGCTGGCCCATTCGCTGGCCGGCAATTCGGCCACCGTCGGATTCACCGACTTGTCGCATCTGGCGCGCCTGCTCGAACATGCCCTGACCCGCTCGCAGGCACTGCCGCATGGCGATGCCTTGGAGGCCGCGCTGTTCAACCAGGCCGCCGAGCAGATTCGCCATCTGCTGCACCAATTCGCGGCCGGCTTCTTGGTGGCCCCGCCGGCCGAGCTCGTGGCCCGTCTGGTCGACCACGAACGCCATAGCGCGGAGCGGCTGCAAGCCGAAAGCGAGCAGGTCGACGCCCAGGACAGCAGCGCCGATGCGTATCCCTACACCTTCGACGCGCCGACACAGCCTGCGCCGCTGGCGCAGGCGATGCCTGAACCCGAGGTAGCGCCCGCACCCGATCTGGCCGCCGAGTGGCGGACCGTCGAGGCCCAGGACAGCACCAGCGCGCCGCTGGCATCGCCGGCATGGGGGCGCACGCCGCTACCGGCCTCGGGCGAACCGCCGCCGGTCGCCCAGCCGCGCCGCATCACGGCGCCGCACCATGACGGCGCGGCCGACGACGACGAGATCGATGCGGTCGACGCCATCGATGCCGAGTTGTTCCCGATCTTCGAAGAAGAGGCGCAGGAGCTGCTGCCGCAACTGGCCGAGCGCATGCGTGACTGGGCCGCCCGGCCTGGCGACGCGGCCGGGCCTGCGGCCTGCATGCGCACGCTGCACACGCTCAAGGGGGGCGCCCGCCTGGCCGGTGCGATGCGCCTGGGCGAGCGCGCGCACCGTCTGGAAACGGCGATCGACAGGCTGGCCGCGGGGGATGCCGCAACCAGCCACGAGGTCGAGGCCTTGTTGGCGCAGGTCGATGCCATCGGGTCGACACTCGATATCCTGCGCGGCCGCAGCGTGGCCGTCGCGCCGGCCGTCGAAGCGGTGGCCATGCCGGAGGCGCTATCGCCGCAGCCCGAGCCCGCAGCCCCTGCGGCGCAGGCGCCCGAGACCGACATCCCGGCGCCGCCGGCCAACGAGTCGGCACCGATCGACTGGAAGCGCTTCGCCGCCAACCGACCCTCGGACACGGTGTTGGCCGAGTTCGCCCCGGCCGGCGGGCAGGGTGCACTGGGCGCGGGCAGCGGCACGGTGCGCGTGCGTGCGCCGCTGCTCGACCGCCTGGTCAACCAGGCCGGTGAGGTCAGCATCACGCGTTCGCGCATCGACGCCGACGTGTCGCAGATGCAGGACTCGCTGACCGACCTGACCGAAAACCTGGAGCGCCTGCGCCATCAGTTGCGCGACATCGAGCTGCAGGCCGAGACCCAGATCGGCTCGCAGACTCGAGGCGGCCAAGGCCGACGGCGCATAGCTTCGATCCGCTCGAGATGGACCGCTTCACGCGCTTCCAGGAGCTGACGCGGATGATGGCCGAGTCGGTCAACGACGTGGCCACCGTGCAGCGCAGCCTGCAGCGCACGATGCAGTCGACCGAAGACGAACTGGCCGCCCAGGCGCGCCTGACGCGCGACCTGCAGGACGACCTGCTGCGCACGCGCATGGTCGAGTTCGAGAGCCTGTCCGACCGCCTCTACCGTGTCGTGCGCCAGGCCGCGAAGGAAACCGGCAAGCAGGTCCGGCTGGACATCGTCGGCGGCTCGATCGAAGTCGACCGCGGCGTGCTCGAACGCATGACCGGAGCCTTCGAACACCTGCTGCGCAACTGCGTCACGCACGGCATCGAATTGCCCGAGGCGCGGCTGGCGGCGGGCAAGGACGCGGCCGGTCAGATCACGGTCACGGTTGCGCACGAAGGCAACGAAGTGGCGGTCGAATTCCACGACGACGGCGGCGGGCCTGGACCTGGCGCGCATCCGCGAACGCGGCCTGGCCATGGGCCTGATCGGCGCCGATGCGCCGATCAGTGAAGCCGAGCTGGCGCAACTGATCTTCACGCCCGGCTTCTCGACGGCCGAGTCGATCACCGAGCTGGCCGGGCGCGGCATCGGCATGGACGTGGTGCGCTCCGAAGTGATCGCCATGGGTGGCCGCATCGAGACCACCACCGCGGCCGGGCAGGGCACCAGTTTTCGCCTGTTGCTGCCGCTGACCACGGCGGTGACGCAGGTGGTGATGCTGCGCTGCGGCGAGGTCACGGTGGCGGTGCCCGCCACGCTGATCGAGATCGTGCGCCGCGCCACCGCGGCGGAAATCGCCGCCGCCTACCAAAGCGGCCGCTACATGCTGGCCGACGCCGCGCTGCCCTTCTTCTGGCTCGGTGCGCTGCTGCAGGCCGGCGGGCACAGCAGCGAAGTCGCGCCACGCTCGTCCTATGTGGTGGTGGTCAGCAGCGCGCAACAGCGCATCGCCTTGCACGTCGACGAAGTCCTCGGCAACCAGGAAGTGGTGGTCAAGAACCTCGGTGCCGCAGCTGGCACGCCTGCCAGGCCTGGCCGGCATCACCTTGCTGGCCTCGGGCGTGCCGGCGCTGATCTACAACCCGGTGGCGCTGGCCACGCTGTACGGCGATGAAGCCCGCGCCGCGATGCGCGACGGCACGGCATTGCAGCCGCAGCCGCCGCGCGCCGACGAGGCCGACGCACCGCGCCAGGCCCCGCTGGTGCTGGTCGTCGACGACTCGCTGACGGTGCGCCGGGTCACTCAGCGCCTGCTGGTGCGCGAGGGCTATCGCGTCGTGCTCGCCAAGGACGGCCTGGACGCGATCGACAAGCTGGCCGAAGAGATCCCCGCCGTGGTGCTGTCGGACATCGAGATGCCGCGCATGGACGGCTTCGACCTGGTGCGCAACATGCGCGCCGACGCCAGGCTGCGCGAACTGCCGGTGATCATGATCACCTCGCGCATCGCGCAGAAGCACCGCGATCATGCGGTCGAACTCGGCGTCGACCACTACCTCGGCAAGCCCTATGCCGAGGAAGAGTTGCTGTCGCTGGTGGCCCGCTACACCGCAATCCATGCCCCGGTGGTGTAAAGGGTCGCGGGGGCGCAGAGCCCTTCAGTAGCTGACGCGCGCGTAGTAGGTTTTCTGCGCGGCCTGGCGCGCCTGTGCCAGGGTGTGGATGCCGCGTTCGGCCAGCAGCGGAATCAATTTCAGGAAGACCTCGGCCGTGACCATGGCGTCGCCCAGCGCGGTGTGACGGCCCAGCACGGGCACCCCCAGGCGCTCGGCGATGGCCTCCAGGCCATGCGAGTCCTGCTGCGGATGCACCACGGCCGACAGCAACAGCGTATCGAGCACGGGTTGGTCGAAGACCATGCCGGTTTGCGCCTCCTTCAATTGCAGAAAACGCATGTCGAAGGCGGCGTTATGGGCCACCAGCACGGTGTCCTGCGCAAAGGCGTGGAAGGCCGGCAACACGACGTCGATGCTCGGCGCGGCGTGGACCATGTCGGCGCTGATGCCGTGGATCGGGATCGACGCCTCGGGAATGCTGCGCTGCGGATTCACCAGCTGCTCGAAGCAGTCCTCGCGGCGCAACTTGCCGGCCACGATGCGCGTCGCGCCGAGCTGGATGATTTCGTCGCCGGCCGACGGCTCGAGCCCGGTGGTCTCGGTGTCGAACACGGTGTAGGTCAGCTCGGCCAGACGCCGGTCGGCCAGTTCACTGGCCTGCTCGCCGGGGCGAAACAGATCGAAGTCATAGAACTCGGGTCGGCTGTCGCTGCGCACGAACTGCGTCGCATCGAGCTGCTCGCCGGCCGCAGCCAGCGGCAACAGCAAACGGAAGAACGAGGCCTGGCGCACCCGCTCGCGTTCGAACCAGAACGCGCCGTCATGGCGCTCGACCACGTCGCGCACGGTCAGCGCCAGGTTGTGCGCGCCGCTGCGCATCGGGTCGGTCTCCCAACCGGTGACGGTCTCGGTACTCATCGCCTGACCGGTCCACAGCAGGTCGAGCCGCGCCCGGCCATCGGCCTTGGCCAGGCGCAGTTGCACGAATTTGACGCCGTAATCGTCGACCAGCCGGCCCGCCAGATAAACCAGCGCATGCAACAGCGAAAAACTGTCGACCTTCAGCCACAGCGCGGGGTCGACTTCCTCGGCCGTGGCCCGGCACTCATGCTGCGCCTGGATGCGCCGGCAGGCCGCATTCACCAAATCGGCACCCAGCATGTCCTCCATCGGCCAACGTGTCTTCAGGGTCTGCGTGGTGTGGGTCGACAGCTGCTGGATGCGCTGACTCATGGTCCGCACCTCGTCGCGGATCACGCCGTGGAAACGCTCGCGGGTGGCGGCATCGAGGTCCTCGAAGTCGAGCATCTCGACGGCCGCCTGCAGGTTGCCCAACGAGGCGCGGCTGCCCTCGGTGAGCGTATGCAGCAGCCTGTCGCGCTCGGACTCGGCGGCGAAATCGCGGGTGATGTTGTCCAGCATCAGCACGAAGCCGTTGAGCTGGCCTTCGCCGGGCTCGCTGTGAATGGCCCGCACAGGCGCCATCTGCACGCGCAACAACTGGCCGCTGCGCGTGCCGGTGACGAACTGCGCCGACGGATGCGCCGCACCGCGCTGCAGCCGCTGCTGCACGGCCTCCAAGGCATGGGCCACCAGCGCGCGGTCGAACACGCCATAGATCGAGCGGCCCAAGCCGATCAACTCGGCGCCATCGGCCAGATCCGGGGTGCTCGACAGGGCACGAAACTGGGCGCGGGCGCGGTTGTTGTAGAGCAGGATGCGGCCGTCCAGATTGCAGACCACCACGCTTTGCGTCAGCTCGGCCATCAGCGCGGCCAGGCGGCTGCGCTCCTGCTCGATGCCGCGACTGGCCTCGCGCACCTGCGCCGCCATGTCGGCGCGCAGAGTCACTGCGCTGCCGCACCAACTGGTTGAACAGGCTCGACAAAGCCCTCGTTTCGGCACTGCCCTGCGGCGCAAGCTCGCGTGGTGCGTCGGTGGCCAGCAGCACGCCGGCCTGCTCGGCCAGGCGCAGCGATGCAGCCACCCAGCGCAGATAGGCCCAGCGGGTTGCGACGCCGAGCGCGCCGGACAGCAGCAGCCAGCCCAGCACGACCAGCGCGGCGCGTGGCTCGACCAGCGCCGCGAGCGTGGCGCGCTCGGGCGCCTCGAGCGTCGCAGCCAACAGCCAGCCGCCGCCGAGCAGCGCCAACGCCAGCACCACGCCCGGCGCGAGCGCGGCGGCAAGCTCGCGCCGATCAAGCTTCACGCCGATCCCAGCAACTCGCGCACCCGGTCGGCCAGCTCGCGGGTCGAGAAGGGTTTGGTGACGTAGGCATCGGCGCCGAGCGCGCTGCCCTTGGCCAGATCGGTGTCGCGGCCCTTGGCGGTGAGCATCACGATCTTCACCCGGGACAGCAGGTCATCGGCGCGCACCGCCTGGCAGACCTCGAAGCCGCTCATGCCCGGCATCATCACGTCGAGCAGCACCAGGTCGGGCCGCTCGCGACGGATCGTGTCCAGCGCCGTGGCGCCGTCGCGCGCCACGCTGACGCGGTAGCCCTCGCGCTGCATCAGGAACTCGAGCGAGATGACGATGTTGGGTTCGTCGTCGGCGATCAGGATGTGTTTGCTCACGCTGTCGATCTCCTCGTGGTGCCAGGGCAGGTCGAAGCCGAAGCAGGCACCCTGCCCGGGCTCGCTGCGCAGCCACATGCGGCCACCGAAATGTTCGACGATGCGGCGGCTGATCGGCAGGCCCAGCCCCGTGCCCTGCGGGCGATGGTTGGCCGCGCCACCCTGGCGGAACTTCTCGAACACCTGCTGTTGCTGCTCGGGCGCGATGCCCGGCCCGTTGTCGCTGACTTCGATCGTCGCGGCGCGCGCGTCGCTGCGCAGCGATACGACCACCTGGCCGTGGCCGGGCGGCACGAACTTGACGGCGTTGGACAACAGGTTGAGCAACACCTGCAGCAGGCGGTCGCGATCGGCATGCAGCGTCGGCACCACGTCGGGTTGCTCGACCTGGACTTGCACGCCGCGCTCGCGGAAGGTCTCTCCGGTCGTCTGCACGGCGTGCGCGATCAGCTCGCGCAGATCGATCGCATCGTTGCGCCAGTCAGCGTGGCCGGACTCGATCTTGGCCATGTCCAGCACCTGGTTGACGAGGCGGCTCAGGCGCTCGGTCTCGGCCACGATCAGGGTCAGGAATTGCTGGCGCTGGCTGTTCTCCATGTTCGGGTCGTCGCGCATCAGCTCGGAAAACGCACGGATCGAGGTCAACGGCGTGCGCAGCTCGTGCGTCACCGAGGACATGAAATCGTCCTTCAAGCGGTCCAGGCTTTCGAGCTGGCGGTTCAGCGCGCGCACCTGCGAGGCTTCGTCGAGCATGCGCAGCACATCGTCGGGGGCCAGCGGCTCCTCGTCGACGACCGAGGCCACCACGGCGCGCGACGACGCACTGCCGATGGCGCCGGCCAGATGGGTCTCGATGTACTGCACCAACTGCGCGTCGGGCGCAATGCGGTCAACGTCGGCCACGCCCGGCGCTGCGCATAGTCGGCGAACAGACGCTGCGTGGTCTCGGCGCCGAGGAAGCGCGCGGCCAGGGCCCGCAATTCGGGCAAGCGCGCGCGGCCGCGCCAGAATACCGGTGCGCCGGCCTCGCCGCTGGCCTGGCGACGAAAGACGTCGACGAAGAGCAGCGCCTGGCTGGCCTCGCGCGCCGAGGGCGCGCGCCACAGCGAAACCACCGCGTACAGGCCGGCGTTGGCCAGCAGGCTCCACAACAGCGCGTGGGTCAGGTTGTCCAGCCCGGTCAGACCGAGCAGCTGCTCGGGCCGCAGCAGCGCGATTCCGAACAGGCCTTGCTCGACGAAGGCGGTCGACAGCCAGCCCGACTTGGCGATCGACGGCAGCATCAACGTGTAGGTCCACAGCACGAAGCCGGCACCCAGCCCGGCCAGCGCGCCGGCGCGCGTGCCGCCCTTCCAGTACATGCCGCCGAGCAACGCCGGCGCGAACTGCGCCACGGCGGCGAAGCTGATCAGGCCGATGCTGACCAGCGCATAGGCCTCGCCGGCGATGCGGAAGTAGAGGTAGCCGAGCAGCAACAGGGCGACGATGACGAAGCGTCGCATGGCCAGCGGCGTGCCGCTCAGGTCGCGCGCGTCGTGGCGTCCACGCAGGCGCAGCAGCAGCGGCATCACCAGGTCGTTGCTGACCATGGTCGAGACGGCGATCGCCTCGACGATGATCATGCCGGTGGCCGCCGACAGCCCGCCGATGAAGGCCACCAGCGCCAGCCCCGGCTGGTTCAGCGCCAGCGGCAGCGACAGCACGAAGGTCTCCGGGTCGGCGCCGCCCTGGCCGAAGTGCAGCAGGCCGCCGAGCGCGATCGGCAGCACGAACAGGTTGATCAGCAGCAGGTACAGCGGGAAGGCCCAGCTGGCCCGCTTGACATGCCGCTCGTCGACGTTCTCGACCACCATCACCTGGAACTGGCGCGGCAGGAAGATCACCGACAGCATCGCCAGCAGCGTCAGTCGCGAACCACTGGCCGCCGGCGAAGCGGCTCTCGCCACCGAGGCCGAGCAGCGGCGCCAGCGCAGGCCGGGCCGCAGCGCGGGCGAAGATGTCGGCCGGGCCGTCGAACAATCCCCAGCAGACGAAGATGCCGACGGCCAGGAAGGCCAGCAGCTTGACCACCGACTCGAGCGCGATCGCCGCGACCATGCCTTCGTGGCGCTCGCTGGTGTCGAGATGGCGTGTGCCGAAGGCGACCGTGAAGCCGGCCAGCACCAGCGCGATGTACAAGGTGCTGTCGCGCCACCATGGCCCGCCGGCATGGCCGCCGTCGGGCGCCGCGGTGAGCAGTGCGTAGCCGCTGGCGATCGCCTTGAGCTGCAGCGCCACGTAGGGCACGATGCCGACCACGGCGATCAGCGTCACCAGCGCCGCCAGAGCCGGCTCTTGCCGTAGCGGCTGGCGATGAAGTCGGCGATCGAGGTGATGCGGTAGCTGCGCGCGATGCGGATCATCTTGCGCAGCACCGGCCAGGCCAGCAGCATCGCCAGTGTCGGGCCGAGGTAGATCGGCAGGAACCACAGGCCCGACGAGGCCGCACGGCCGACGCTGCCGAAGTAGGTCCAGGCGGTGCAATAGACGCCCATCGACAGCGCATAGACCCAGGCGTTGCCGATCACCGAACGGCCGGCTGCGGCACGGCCGTCGCCGAAATGGGCGACGCCGAACAGCAGCAGCAGGTAGGCGAACGAGGCGGCGAGGACCAGCGGCGCGGACAGCATGGTGCGGGCGCCTCAGTCGTCGGCCCCGGGCGCCTCGGCGATCCAGGCGGCCAGGCCGATCAGCAGCGCCCAGCCGGCGAACAGCGCCGCCGGCAGCAGCGGCAGGCCGGCGACGCTGCCGCCGCGATCCCACAGCGTGAGCAGCGGGAAGTTCAGCAGCAGCCAGCCGGCGGCGAACAGGGCGAGCAGGCGCTGATTGCGAAGCGGTGTGGACATGCCGGCTGTGCGGGTTAGAGCGCGTCGAACCGAAAACGCTGACGCAGCAGGGCGCGAAAACGCGCGACGATAGCCAGCGCATCACGCAAGCGCGCGCGACTCGATCGTGCTCAGGTCGATGGGGCGCACCAGGTTGGTGGCCGCCTCGGCGGCGGCGCGCTGGCGCAATTGTTGGCCCAGCTTCAGGCTCATCAGGTAATGCAGCGCCTCGAGCAGGTCGCGACTGAGATCGGCGTCGATATGCTGCAGCACGGTCAGTCGGCGCAGGCGTTCGGCCGTGCCTCGTTCGCGAACATGGTGCTGCATGCACAGCGCGCGCACGCCGTGCACGATCGGGAAGGTGCCGAGTTTCTTCAGGTCCAGGGGCTGTTCGTCGCTGCGCGCCGTGAGCCGTGCCCACCAGCCCTGCGGCTCGTCGAACTGATCGACCGCGGCCGCGAAGCGGGCGAGGAAGGCGTCGCTGCCGGCCAGGATACGGTCCAGGTGCTCGCGCGCTGCGTCGAGCAGCCGCGCGTCGCCGGCCACCGCGACCGCGTCGAAGAAGATCGCCAGGTGCATGCCGCCTTGCGGGTCGTTGCCATAAATCCAGTCGCGCAGGGTCTCGCGAAAGTCCGCCAGCGGCGGTGCGCCAGAGCGGGTTGGTGAGCATGATCTGGCCCGGGCAAGGTGGATAGCCGAGCTCGGCCAATGCGCTGTTGAATCGCGCCGCGATTGCTTCGAGGCCTGGCTGGTCATGGCCGTCGCGCAGCAGCAGGGCGTTGTCCTGGTCGGTCTTGAGCATCTGCTCGCCGCGACCCTCGCTGCCCATCACGATCAGGCAGCTGTTGGCGATCAGCTCGGGCGGCGCCAGCAGACTCCACAAGCGCGCGAACAGGCGCTGGTTCAGGCTGCCGACGAGGCGTGCGATGCGCTCGATCTTGCTGCCGCCGTCGTGCAGCAGCGCCAGCATGGTGTCGATGCGCTCGGCGGCGGCCTTCAGTTCGGCAATCGAGGCGGCGGCATCGATCTGCAGGGCCACGATGTGCGAGTGGTTGGCGACGAAGGCCACCAGGTCGAGCTGACCGAGCAGGCCGCGTACACCGGCTTCGCCCGGGCCGTCGCGCACCAGCAGCCGGTGCACGCGGTGCCGGCCCATCAGCCACAGGGCTTCGAACAACTCGGCGTCGGGATGGATCTCGACCAGCTCGAAGCGCGCCACCTCGCGCACTGCCAGCACCCCTGGTGGCTTGACATGCAGCAAGGCATCGCGCAGGTCGGTGGTGGTGAAGATGCCCAATCGAGGGCCATCGCGGACCAAGGCATCGGTCAGGCCCTGTGCTGCCAGGTCGCGGCACACCGTCACCAGATCCTGTGCGCCATCGACATAGAACGGCCCGCGCACATCGGCGTCACGCACACGTGCAGTCACCAGCGAGAGCATCTCGCGTTGCGCGTCTGGATTCACGGCATCCATCATCGAACGGGGTCGCAACGAAAAACGGGACTGCAGGCAGTGTGCCCGCAGTCCCGTCGATTGTGCCGGCCCTGTCAGTGCCCGGACGCGCCGGAAGCGCCGATGCCGGTTTCCGAACGCACCTGCTGGGCCGGGAAGCCGGCGCGGTCCTGATCGCCGCGTGCGCTGCGGTCCAGCAGCGAGACCAGCCAGATCGTGATGAACGCGGCTGGGATCGAGAAGATGGCCGCCGAGTCGTACGGGAACCAGGCCGAGCCCGCGGGGTGGTGCATCACGGCCTCCCACACGCTGGGCGACAGGATGGTCAGTGTGACCGCGGTCAGCAGGCCGACGAAGCCGCCGATCACCGCGCCCTTGGTCGTGCAGCCCTTCCACAGCACCGACATGAACAGCACCGGGAAGTTGGCCGAGGCGGCGATCACGAAGGCCAGCATCACCATGTAGGCGACGTTCTCCTTCTCGAAGGCGATGCCCAGCACCACCGCGACGATGCCCAGCCCGACGGTGGTCATCTTGGAGACACGCAGCTCCTGGGCCTGGTCGACACGGCCATGACGCCAGACCGAGGCGTACAGGTCGTGCGACACCGCCGAGGCGCCCGACAGCGTCAGGCCGGCGACCACCGCCAGGATGGTGGCGAAGGCCACCGCCGAGATGAAGCCCAGGAACCAGTTGCCGCCGACCGCGTCGGCCAGGTGCACCGCCGCCATGTTGCCGCCGCCGATCAGGCCCTTGGCGATGTCGCCGCCGACGAAGTAGTTGGCGGGTTGGGGATCAGGATGGTGATGGCGCCGAAGCCGATGATGAAGGTCAGGATGTAGAAGTAGCCGATCCAGGTCGGTGGCCCAGACGACCGACTTGCGCGCTTCCTTGGCGTTGGGCACGGTGAAGAAGCGCATCAGGATGTGCGGCAGACCGGCGGTGCCGAACATCAGCGCCATGCCGACCGAGATCGCCGAGATCGGGTCCTTGATCAGGGCGCCCGGGCCCATGATGGCGTCCTTCTTGGAGTGCACCTCGACCGCCTTGGCGAACATCGCCTCGGGCGAGAAGCCGAACTGCCACAGCACCGAGAAGGCCATGAAGGTGGCGCCGCCGAGCAGCATGCAGGCCTTGATGATCTGCACCCAGGTGGTGGCCGTCATGCCGCCGAACAGCACGTACATCATCATGATCGAGCCGACCAGGATCTCGGCGTACAGTAGTCCATGCCGAACAGCAGCTTGATGAGCTGGCCCGCACCGACCATCTGCGCGATCAGGTAGAAGGCCACCACCACCAGCGAGCCGGAGGCCGCGAAGATGCGGATCGGCGTCTGGCTGAAGCGGTAGCCGGCGACGTCGGCGAAGGTGAACTTGCCCAGGTTGCGCAGCCGCTCGGCCATCAGGAAGGTGATGACGGGCCAGCCGACCAGCAAGCCGATCGAGAAGATCAGGCCGTCGAAGCCGTTGGCGAACACCGAGCCCGGAAATGCCGAGGAACGAGGCCGCCGACATGTAGTCGCCGGCGATCGCCAGGCCGTTCTGGAAGCCGGTGATGCCGCCGCCGGCGGTGTAGAAGTCGGCCGCGCTCTTGGTCCTGGCGGCGGCCCACTTGGTGATGAACAGCGTGATCACCACGAAGGTGCCGAACATGCCGATCGCCGTCCAGTTGGTGGCCTGCTTGGTGGTCTGGCCGAGATCGGCGCCGGCGGCGTAGGCGCCCACGCCGAGGGCCGTGACCACGGACACGGCCAGCACCTTGGCCAGCATCCTGACGGTTTGCTTGTCGAAGCTCATTTCACGACTCCCTTGACGATTTGCTCGGTCAGTGAGTCGAACTCGCTGTTCGCGCGCCGGACGTAGATCCAGGTGATGATGATGGTGAAGACGATGACGGCGACGCCGATCGGCATGCCCAGCGTCATGACGCCGTTGCCGAGCTTCTGTGCCAGCAGCGGCTTGTCGAAGGCGACCAGCAGGATGAAGCCGTAGTAGGCCAGCATGCCGGCCAGGGTCAGCCACCAGCCGAAGCTGGTCCGCTTGGCGCGCAGCTCCTGGTATTTCGGGTGGCTGGCTATCTTGCTTGCCAGGTCATTTTCCATCGTTGTCTCCTAATGTGGCTCTTGCTATCTTGCGCCGGTCGCGCATCTTTGGACAGGGCACTGACCCGACCCTGACTCCAAACCAACATGGGCTGACGCCAAACTGATCCGAAGCTGACGTGCGGCCGCCCCGCCGCGCGCGCCGTAACCACGCCGTAACCGGCCGCCCGCCGCGATCGGCGGCGCACTCATAATTGCCGGCTATCCTGTTTCCGCCCGAAGGCCCTGTTCCATGCCGCGCCAACCAAGATCGTCGCCACGCTCGGCCCCGCGTCGTCGACCCCGAACTGCTCGAACGCCTGATCGTCGCCGGCGTCGACGTGGTGCGGCTGAACTTCTCGCACGGCACGGCGCAAGACCACATCGACCGCGCTGCGACTGGTGCGCGAGGCGGCGGAGACGCGTCGGCCGCGAGGTGGCCATCATGGCCGACCTGCAGGGCCCGAAGATCCGCGTCGGCAAGTTCGAGGACGGCAAGACCGATGCTGACGCCCGGGCAGAAGTTCGTGCTCGACGGCGCGCGCACCGAGCCGGGCGACAACGCGGCGGTCGGGCTCGACTACAAGGAACTGCCGCGCGACGTGAAGCCGGGCGACACGCTGCTGCTCAACGACGGCCTGCTCGTGCTGATGGTCGACGACGTGCGCGGCGAGCAGGTGCACACCACGGTCAAGGTCGGCGGCGTGCTGTCCAACAACAAGGGCATCAACAAGCAGGGCGGCGGCCTGACCGCGCCGGCGCTGACCGGCCAAGGACATGGAAGACATCAAGACCGCGATGAGCTTCCAGGCGACTACCTGGCGGTGAGCTTCCCGAAGAGCGCCACCGACATGGAGATGGCGCGCCAGCTGGCCAACGTGGCCGGCGAGCCGTGGCGCCACAAGCCGGGCCTGATCGCCAAGATCGAGCGCAGCGAAGCGATCCCGGAGCTGGAGAGCATCCTGCGGGCCAGCGACGGCATCATGGTCGCGCGCGGCGACCTGGCCATCGAGGTCGGCAACGCCGCGTGCCGGCGCTGCAAAAACGCATGATCAAGCATGGCGCGCGAGCTCGACAAGCTGGTCATCACCGCCACCCAGATGATGGAGTCGATGATCGTCAACCCGGTGCCGACGCGCGCCGAGGTCAGCGACGTGGCCAACGCCGTGCTCGACGGCACCGACGCGGTGATGCTGAGCGCCGAGACGGCCGCCGGCAAGTACCCGGTCGAAACGGTCGAGACCATGGCGCAGATCTGCGTCGAGGCCGAGCGCGCCGAAGAGGTGCGCGCTCGACGCCGACTTCAGCAACAAGCATTTCGGCCGCATCGACCAGTCCATCGCCATGGGCGCGCTGTTCACCGCCTACCACCTGGGCTGCAAGGCCGATCGCTGGCGCTGACCGAATCGGGCTCGACCGCGCTGTGGATGAGCCGGCACAACATCCACGTCCCGATCTTCGGCCTGACCTCGCAGCCGGTCACGCAGCGCCGCATGGCGCTGTACCGCAATGTGCGGCCGCTGCTGATGCCCAACTGCGGCGACCGCGACAAGGCGCTGGTGGAGGCCGAGGCGCTTGCTCGTCGAGCGTGGCGTGTTGAAGCCCGGTGACACCTACGCCATCACCTGCGGCGAGCCGATGGGCTACCCCGGCGGCACCAACATGCTCAAGGTCTGCCGAGTGGGCTGACGCGGCGCAGACCGGGCCCTCGAGCGCGGTTCTAGAATGGCTCGAGTTTCATTCTCGAGTCCGGAGAACCGCACCATGCCACTCGTCTCCATGCGCCAACTGCTGGACCATGCCGCCGAAAACGGCTACGGCATTCCGGCCTTCAACGTCAACAACCTCGAGCAGGTGCAGGCCGTGATGACGGCGGCCGCAGGAACTCGGCGCGCCGGTCATCCTGCAGGCCAGCGCCGGCGCGCGCAAGTACGCCGGCGAGCCGTTCATCAAGCACCTGATCGCAGGCCGCGATCGAGGCCTACCCGCAGCGTGCCGCTGGTGATGCACCAGGACCACGGCCAGAGCCCCGACGTGTGCCAGGGCGCGATCGAGCTCGGCTTCTCCTCGGTGATGATGGACGGCTCGCTCGAGGCCGACGGCAAGATCGATCGCCAGCTACGACTACAACGTCGACGTCACCAGGAAGGTGGTCGACATGGCGCACGGGGTCGGCGTCACGGTCGAGGGCGAGCTCGGCTGCCTGGGTTCGCTGGAAACCATGAGGGGCGACAAGGAAGACGGCCACGGCACCGAGGCCACGATGACGCGCGAGCAACTGCTCACCGACCCCGAGCAGGCCGCCGACTTCGTCAAGCGCACCCAGCTCGACGCGCTGGCGATCGCCATCGGCACCAGCCACGGCGCCTACAAGTTCACGCGCAAGCCCACCGGCGACATCCTGGCGATCGACCGCATCAAGGAGATCAACCGCCGCATCCCGAACACGCACCTGGTGATGCACGGCAGCTCCAGCGTGCCGCAGGACCTGCTGGCCGTGATCCGCCAGTACGGCGGCGACATGAAGGAAACCTACGGCGTGCCGGTCGAGGAAATCCAGGAGGCCATCAAGCACGGCGTGCGCAAGATCAACATCGACACCGACATCCGCCTGGCGATGACCGGCGGCGATCCGCAAGTACCTGGCCGAGAACCCGAGCAAGTTCGACCCGCGCGACTACCTGAAGCCGGCGCGCGAGGCGGCCAAGGCCGATCTGCAGCAGCGCTACCTGCAGTTCGGCTGCGAGGGCCAGGCCGGCAAGATCAAGCCGCAGACCCTGGGCAGCGTGGCCCAGCGCTACGCCAGGGCGAACTGGCGCAGACCGTGGTCTGAGGCCGGCGTAATGGCGGTGCCGCTGCAATCCGCGCTGCACGCGGTGCCGCTGCTCGAGAGCGACTTGAAGTCGCTCCCGCTGCTCGCACGCGGCAAGGTGCGCGACAACTACGCCGTCGGCGACGACCGCATGCTGATGGTCGCCAGCGACCGCCTGTCGGCCTTCGACGTGGTGATGGGCGAGCCGATTCCCGGCAAGGGCGAGCTGCTGACGCAGATGGCGCTGTTCTGGTTCGAGCGTCTGCGCCACATCGTGCCGAACCACCTGACGGGTGCCGATCCCGAGAGCGTCGTCGGCGCGGACGAACGCGCGCAGGTGCGAGGGCGCGCGATGCTGGTCAAGCGCCTGCAGCCCCTGCCGGTCGAGGCCGTGGTGCGCGGCTACCTGGCCGGCAGCGGCTGGAAGGAGTACCAGGCCGGTGGTCAGGTGTGCGGCGTGGTGCTGCCGCCGGGCCTGAAGAATGCCAGCCGGCTGCCCGAGCCGATCTTCACGCCGGCGACCAAGGCCGCGATGGGCGAGCACGACGAGAACATCGACTTCGAGTCCATGGAGCAGATCGTCGGCGGCGAACTCGCCGACCGCGTGCGCGAGATCGCGATCCGTCTGTACCGCGAAGCGGCGGCGTTCGCGCTCGGAAAGGGCATCATCATCGCCGACACCAAGTTCGAATTCGGCCTCGACGCCGCGGGCACGTTGACGCTGATGGACGAGGTGCTGACGCCCGATTCGTCGCGCTACTGGCCGCTGGAGAGTTATTGTGAAGGCGCCAACCCGCCGAGCTACGACAAGCAGTTCGTGCGCGACTGGCTGGAGAGCGTGCGCATCGATGGCCGGCCCTGGAACAAGCGTGCGCCTGCACCGGCCTTGCCGGCGGAGGTGATAGCCAAGACCGCGGGCAAGTACCGCGAAGCGTTGGCGCGACTCACGACCACATGAGCCCCTACGCTCACTGCGTTCGCTGCCCCCCCGGGGGGCGCTGACATGCCCGCGTCCACGTCGCGCCTGCTGGCCAAGCTCGATGCCGCGATTGTCGCGGCCACCAATCCGATCGAAGGCAAGTGCCTGCGCGCCGAACGCGCCGCGCTGCTGGCGCGCCAGGGTCAGCTCGAAGCCGCCAAGGCGCAGATCGACGAACTCGGCGCGCAGCTGGCCTGGCAACCCAACACCCCGCTGCGGGCCTGGCTGGCTCTGGCCGAAGGCTTGCACGCCCACTACAGCACGCTCGGCCGCGACGCGATCGTCCGCATCGAGCAGGCCTATACCCTGACCCAGGGCTTTGCGACCCTGAATCGATTGCATGGCCTGGCGGCCGCCTGGCTGGCCCACATGTCCTTTACCAACGATGACTTCCCACGCACGGCCACGCTGGTGCGCGAGGTGTTCGACGCCGCCTTGCCCGAACACCACGGCGCGCGTGCGCGCGCTGCACTGGTCGTCGCCTGTGCCTATCACTTCGCCGCCGAGACCACACGCGCCATGGCCTGGTACGAGGTCTCGCGCCGCCACGCCCTGATCGAAGGCGACGAAACGCATATCTCGGCGCTGATGCACAACCAGGCCGGGTTGCGGGTCAACCAGGCCCGGCTGGCACTGCTGTTCGACAGCGGCGGCGGCGAAGCCGTGCACGGCCAGGCGGTCCAGCATGCCCTGATGGGTGCCGAGTCGATCGGCCACTACGACGCGGGAGTCGGTACCGCGTCGCTCGGCTCGCTGGTGCCGATGCTGCGCGCGCAGGTGCTCACGGCGCAGGGCCGCTGGGCCGACGCGCTGGCCTTGTTCGACGCCCACTTCGATGCCGCCATGAGCGACGGACTGACGCGCCAGGCGCCGTGCCTGCTGGCCGACCGTGCGTGGTGCGAGTGGCATCTCGGCCAGGCCAGTCGGGCCAAAGTGTTCGTCGCGGCCGCCGAGCAGGCCCTGCTGCAAGCCTGCGACACCGACGATCACGCCATGGCCAGTGCGCGATTGGCCCAGGTGGTTGCGGCCCTGGGCGACAGCGTCGCCGCCCAACGCCACCACCGGGTGTCACAGACGCATTACGCCGCGCATCGCGTGCAGCAATTGCAGATCACGGCCTTGCTCGACCAGGCGCTGGCCGGGCTCGACCCGGCCCAGCTCTGAGCCGCGCGGCCTGCAGCAACGCGGCCGGCCGCCGAGGATTCAGGGCCGGCGCGTCAGAACAGCGCCATGCTCAGCTTGCGCCGATACTGATCGACCACCGGATCGGTGCCCGCCGACGGTGCCGATCGGCCGGTGAGTTCGAGCGTGCCCTTGGCCGCCTCGGCCGCCGGTTTGGGCGCGGGCTTGCTCATCAGCGCCAGGATCGCGACATAGGTCTTGCGCGCGAGCTCCTCGTTCCAGGCCTTGTCGCGCATCACGATTTCGAGCAGCTCGTCCATCGCCTGCGGTGAATCGGCCGGCCGCGAAGTGGCCTTGCGCGAGCTCGAAGCGGGCGTCGAAGTCGCGCTTGTTGGCGGCGATGGCGGCGGCCAGCAGCTCGGCGCTTCGCGCCTTGGCGGCCATCGCGGGCGCGGCCAGCCAGCGGCCGAGCGCGTCGAGGCGCGCATCGAGCATCGCCTTGCTCGCCACCGGCTCGTAGGCCTGTCGGCCTGCGCCAACTGGCCGCATTCGAGCAGCAGCTTGCACGTAGTCGAAGCGCGCGGTGTCGTTGGCCGGGTCGATGGCCACCGCCTGCTGCAGCCTGGCCAGCGCCGCGTCGGTGTCGCCTTCGGCGAGCAGGGCCTCGGCCTCGTCGATCTCGGCCTCGGCCTCGAGCTCGCCGGTGCTGGGCACGTGTTTGTCGAGGAACTCGCGCACCTGCGCCTCGGGCAGTGCGCCGACGAAACCGTCGACCGGCTGGCCGCCGGTCGAACAGCACGCAGAACGGGATGCTGCGCACGCCGAAGATCTGGCTCAGCTGGCCCGCGATCTCGGGCTGGTCGTCGGTGTTGAGCTTGGCCAGCTTGAAGCGCCCGGCGTAGGCGACCTCGAGCTTTTCCAGCACCGGACCGAGCGGCTTGCAGGGGCCGCACCAGGGCGCCCAGATGTCGAGCAGCACCGGCTGGTGCAACGAAGCGTTGATGAGGTCGGCTTCGAAGTTCTGCGATCGTGATGTCGAGCATGTCGCAGGTACGGGTGAAGTGCGAAGGGTGATGGGAGCGCCGCCTACAATTCAAGGCTTCCTGCAGCATGAACCCGGAGCGAACGCTTGTCTGAGCCACAGCCCCCGTGGTCGGCGTGGTGATGGGCTCCAGCAGCGACTGGGAGACCCTGCAGCACGCGGCCGCGATTCTCGCCGAGTTCGGCGTCGCCCATGAATGCCGGGTCGTCTCGGCGCACCGCATGCCCGACGACATGTTCGCCTATGCGAGCCAGGCGCGCCGGGCGCGGCCTGAAGGCGATCATCGCCGGTGCCGGCGGCGCCGCCCACCTGCCGGGCATGCTGGCGGCCAAGACCACCGTGCCGGTGCTCGGCGTGCCGGTGGCGAGCCGGCATCTGCAGGGCGTCGATTCGCTGCACTCGATCGTGCAGATGCCCAAGGGCGTTCCGGTGGCCACCTTCGCCATCGGCGCGGCCGGCGCGGCCAACGCGGCGCTGTTCGCGGTGGCGATGCTGGCCAACGAGGACGCCGCGCTGCGCGGCCGGCTCGACGCCTACCGCGCGCGCCAGACCGAGGCCGCGCGGGCGATGACGCGCCGAACTGAAGTGACGCGCTCGCGCCGGTGCCATCGGCGCACGGCGCCGCGGCGCCACGCTGGGCGTGATGGGCGGCGGCCAGCTCGGGCCGCATGTTCGTGCACGCGGCGCAGCCGCATGGGCTACTTCACGGCGGTGCTCGACCCCGATCCGACCAGCCCGGCCGGCGCTGGTCGCGCACCACCACGTCGCGGCCGACTACCTCGACGAGCAGGGCCTGGCGCAGCTGGCGCAGCGCAGCGCGGCGCATCACCACCGAGTTCGAGAACGTGCCGGCGCGGCGCTTGCGCACGCTGGGCGCGCAGCGCGGCCGGTGGCGCCGGCGCGCCGCAGCGGTGGCCATCTGCCAGGACCGTGCGCGTCGAGAAGGCGCATTTCGTGCGCAGCGGCGTGCCCTGCGCGCCGCATGCGCGTGATCGAAACCGCGGCCGCAGCTCGCGGCCGTCGCCGGCCGCGCTGCTGCCCGGCATCCTGAAGACCGCGCGGCTCGGCTACGACGGCAAGGGCCAGCGCCGCGTCGACGACCGCGCCGCAGCTGGCCAGCGGCCTGGGCGGCGCTGCGGCGGCGTGCCCTGCGTGCTCGAGCAGCTGCTGCCGCTGGCGCCGAGATCAGCGTGATCGTGGCGCGCGGCGCCGACGGCGCGCTGGTGCACCTGCCGGTGCAGCAAAATCTGCACCGCGACGGCATCCTGGCGGTCACGCAGGTGCCGGCGCCGCGATGTGCCGCCGGCGCTGCAGCAGCAGGCCGATCGCAGCGCGGCGCGAGCGCATCGCCGCAGCGCTGGACTACGTCGGCGTGCTGTGCGTCGAGTTCTTCGTGCTCGACGACGGCCGCTGGTGGCCAACGAAATGGCGCCGCGACCGCACAACTCGGGCCACTACAGCATCGACGCCTGCGACGTGTCGCAGTTCGAGCTGCAGGTGCGCGCGCTGGCCGGCGCTGCCGCTGGTCGCGCCGCGGCTGCATTCGCCGGCCGTGATGCTCAACCTGCTCGGCGACCTGTGGTTCGCGCCGACGGCGAGCGTGACCGAGCGCACGCCGCCACTGGGCCGCGGTGCTGGCGCTGCCCGGCGCGCACCTGCACCTGTACGGCAAGGCCGAGGCGCGGCGCGGCCGCAAGATGGGGCACCTGACCATCACCGCGGCGCAGCGCTGCCGACGCCCGTGCCGTGGCGCTGCAGGCCGCGGCGCGTGCTCGGCCTCGAGGCGTTTGATGAGCCCGCCGTGCTGCGGCGCTGGCGGCCTGACCGCATGCGGCTCGACGCTGCCGACCCTCAGGCGATCGCGCAGGCCGCCGAGCTGCTGGCCGCCGGCGACCTGGTCGGCCTTCCCGACCGAAACGGTCTACGGCCTGGGCGCGCGCGCCGACGACGACGCGGCGGTGGCCAAGATCTTCGCCGCCAAGGGCCGGCCGACCGACCATCCGCTGATCGTGCACGTGCCGTGACGCGCTGCAGGCGCCAGCACTTCGCCGCACGGCTGGCCGCCGCTGGCGCAGCGCCTGATCGCAGGCCTTCTGGCCCGGCCCGCTGACGCTGATCGTGCCGCGCGCTGCCGGCGTGGCCGCCGCGGCCGCCGGCGGGCAGGACACGATCGGCCTGCGCTGTCCGGCGCACCCGGTGGCGCAGGCTGCTGCTCGCGCGCCGCGCAGCGCGGCGTGCCCGGCGTGGCCGCGCCGAGCGCGAACCGCTTCGGCCGCGTCAGCCCGACCACCGCCGCGCACGTGCACGAGCGAGTTCGGCGACCACGTCGCTGCGCTGCGTGCTCGACGGCGGCGCCTGCGAGGTCGGCATCGAATCGACGATCGTCGACTGCTCGCGCGCGCGGCCGGTGCTGCTGCGCCCGGGCAGCCTGGCCCGTGACGCCCTGGCCGCGGCGGCCGGTGTGCCGTTGGCCGACCGCGATGCCGATTCGCCACGCGCCTCGGGCACGCTCGCCGCGCACTACGCGCCGCGCGCCAGCCTGCGTCTGATGCCGGCCGCGGCACTGGCCGATGCCGTCGCGCTGTGGGCCGATGCGCAGGCCGCAGCCACCCCGGGCCTGGCCGGCGCGGGGCCCGCGCCGAGGCTGGCGGTATATTCCCGCACCGTGCGCGTACCGCCGGCTGCCGGGCTGGTGCAACGCACGATGCCCGATTCGCCGCGTGCGGCGGCCTACGAATTGTTTGCGGTGTTGCGGGAACTCGATGCGCTCGGTGTGGCACTGATCTGGGTCGAGCAGCCGCCCGCCGGTGCCGATTGGGACGGTGTGCGTGACCGCCTGCTGCGTGCCGCGGCGGCCTGAGTCGGGCCGAAATTTTCTCGACTGTCTGATGGTTGGGGTTGGAGATCGCATGAGTTTCAAGTCAATGGCCCGCCTGGGCGCCCACCGCTGGTGGTGGACCGCCGCCCTGGCAGGCAGCATGCTGCTGGCGTCGTGCGGCGGCGGTCAGATCAATCCTTTCAAGCCGACCCGCATCTTGTCGTTCGGTGACGAGCTGAGCACGATCGAGGCCGACGGCCGCAAATACAGCATCAACGCCTTCAAGCAGGTGACCGCCCCCGACGGCACGGTCAGCGACGACCCGGTCATTCTCGATTGCACGCGCAACCCGACCTGGGTGCAGACCGTGGCCACCAGCTTCGGCCTGGTCTTCGACCGCTGCCTGGGCACGGCCACGGCTGCCACGGGCCAGGCGCTGGCGCAGGCGGGCCACAAGGTCGCCGACTTCGCCGCGCAGATCGCTGCGGTCCAGGGCGATCCCCTGGGCGAGAACGATCTGGCGCTGGTCATGTTCGGCCAGAACGACATTCTCGAGCTGTACGGCCGATTCGCCGCAGACCCCTCGATCAGCCGCGCCGCGCTGGTGGACGAGGCGCGCGCGCGGGGTGCAACCTTGGGCGCGCTGATCAACCAACTCGCCCTGCGCGGCCCGGCCGTGGTGGTGATCACGACACCCGACATCGGCCTGTCGCCGTTCGCGCAGACCGAGAACACCAACACCGGCGACACCACCCGTTCGCAGCTGATCGCCGACCTGGTCGCGGCGTTCAACAACCGCATGAGCGTCGCGCTGATCAACGATGGCCGCCTCATCGGCCTGGCCTACGGCGACATCGAACTGCAGAACAACGTCAAGTTCCCGCTCAACTACGGCCTGGTCAACGTGGTGGCCCCGGCATGCCTGGACACGGCACCGCTGCCCGGATGCACCAGCGCCACGCTGGTCGCCGCCACGGCCACCGAAGCCGCCGCCACCGAGACCACCTGGCTGTGGGCCAACGACAGGCTCGTGTCGCCCGGCTTCCAGGCCCGCCTCGGTGTGCTGGCGCAGGTTCGCGCCCACAGCAATCCGTTCTGAGTCGCCGGCCGCTGCGGCGGCGAGGCTGCCATCGACGCGCGAGACCGAATGCAGGGCGATACGGCCGCGCGGCGGTCCAGCGACCGGGTGGGTTAACCCGGCTCGGGTCGGCAGGCCGGCGACCGTATAGTGATTGCTGCACCGGCGCACAGATGATTCGAATCGCCGCGCCCACCCCTCAAATTCCAAGGAGCACCCCATGGCCACTCGGCGTCAATGGCACCTGTCAGCCCTCTCGGCGATCGTTGGCGCCGCCCTGCTTGCTGCGTGCGGCGGCAGTGACCCAGTCGTCGAAACGCCGACTGGGGCCGGTCCGTCCGGTGCACCGACGACGGTCGGCACGTTTACGCGTGTGATTTCGATCGGTGACAGCCTGTCGGACTTGGGTGCCTATGCGCCTGCCACCTCGTTGGCCGGCAACGGTACGCCACCATTCTTTGCGGGTCGATTTACGACCAACGCGTATGACACCTATGCATCGGCGAGCCAGCAAAACACAGGCACCGTGTGGCCTGAGGTTGTCGCCACGTCGCTCGGCTTGGTCATTACGCCGGCCGAAGTCGGCTTTGCCGGTGTATCCGTAAAGTGCCCGGTGGCAGCTGCAGTGCCCGCATTGGCGGGTACATGCACTGGCTACGGCCAGGGTGGTTCGCGCGTGACCGACGTCAACGGCATCGGCAAGAGCGGCGGCGCGCTGACGGTGCCCCTGGTAACCCAGGTGGCCAATCACCTTGCGCGCTTCGGCAATTTCACGAGCGGCGACTTGATCTTCGTCTATGGCGGTAACAACGACGTGTTCTTTCAGCATGGCGCTTTCATGCAGATCGCGGCCCTTGTCGGCGCCGATCTCGCTGCCGGCCGTGTGACGGCGACCCAGGCGGCTGACTCAATCGCTGTGGCGCGCGCCGGCGCGGTTGGCGAGATGAAGAATGTGGCGCGTCAATTGGCCACGCTGGTTAAGAGCAGCATTGTGGGCAAAGGCGGCAAATATGTCGTCGTAATGAACCTTCCCGACTCGTCACAGACCCCCTATGGAGGCTCGCTGACACCGGACAACAAAGCCTTGCTGGGTGAGATGTCGGCCGAGTTCAATGCCTGGCTCAATGACGCGCTGACTGGCGTGCCGGTTCGAATACTCGATGCACGTGCGATAACCGCGGGGGTGTTGGCAAATCCAGCTACCTTTGGATTTGTCAATACCACGGTGCCGGCTTGCGATGCGGTAAAGATCTCTGCCATTACCAGCGGGGCGGTCACCGACGGCTCGTCGCTCTTCTGCAATAAGACGCCGGGTGCGCCGTTCAATGGCCTTCGCACGGGTGCCGACACGACGACGTGGTTGTTTGCCGATTCGGTACACCCGACCACCGGCGGACACATCGCGTTTGGGCAGGCGGTCGTTGCCCAGGTTCATGCCTTTGGCTGGACCCCCTGAGCCGACTGTCGTGGCCTGCTTGGGCGCCTGCGGCGGGCGCCTGCGCTTGCTCGGTTAGAAGGCTCACGATGACTGGCAGGCGGTAGCGCGAAGCCCCGCCCACTCAAGGAACGGCAGAAGCTGGGCACACCTACGCGACGGTGGCCATCAACGCGCAGTCTCGCGGCTGGGTTCGGCCGGGCGCTTCATGCGCGGCGCGTCGTCGTCGATGGCCCACTGCACCAGCGCGTCGAGCGCCGGTTTGGCGGCGTTGGCGTTCGGGTGGTTGATGATGGCCACCAGCACATAACGTTTGCCGCTGCGGCCGAGCACGTAGCCGGCGACGCCGGCCACGTCGCGCAGCGAGCCGGTCTTCAGGTGCGCCATACCGGCGCGCGACGAGGCCTGGCGCAGGGTGCCGTCCAGGCCGTTGACGGGTAGCGAGGCCATCAACTCCGGCATCGCCGGGCCGGCCCAGGCCGCCTGCAGCACATGCGCCAGCAAGGCGGCCGAGATCCGAGTCTCGCGCGACAGGCCCGAGCCGTTGTCGATCACCACACCGTCGAGCGATTCGCCCAGGCGCTGCGCCAGCCAATCGCGCAGCGCCTCGCGGCCGGCTTCGGGCGTCGCGCGCAGGGTGCCGGGGCGTTGCAGGGCCAGCGTCAGCAGCAATTGCTGGGCCATCACGTTGTTGCTGTACTTGTTGATGTCGCGCACCACCTCGGCCAGCGGCGGCGAGCTCCACTCGAAACTGGGCTTGACGGCCTCGGGCGCCGGGCCGTCGCGCACGCTGCCCGTGAGGCGCCCGCCGGCGCCCTGCCACAGCGTGGTCAGCAGGCGGGTCGCGTACAGCCTGGCGTCGGGGTAGGCCAGCGGCCAGGTGCGCTCGCCACAGGCCAAGGCATAGCTGCCGGCAAAGCGCATGCGTTCGGTGTCGCCTGGCGTGGCTTTCAATGCGCCGCGCCAATCGCCGCACGGGCCGCTGGACAGGGGCACGCTCGTGTCGACCTGCAGCCCCTGCAGGGCCGGCTCGGCCGAGACCCGGGCCACGCCTGCAGCGGCATCGGGCGTAAAGGTGTAGAGCACGGCACTCAGGTTCAGCAGCAGAGCCTGGGCCCGCACGTTGTAGGGCCGCAGCGGCTCGTTGTCGAACTCGGCCGGCGAAGCCTCGGGCACGGCGAAGGCGCTTTGGTCGAGCACGATGTCGCCGCGGATTTCGGTGATGCCCATCTGGCGCAGCCGCTGCACCAGCAGCCACAGCCGCTCGAGCGTCAGCTTGGGGTCGCCGCGGCCTTGCAGATGCAGGTTGCCTTCGAGCACGCCGTTCTGCACACGCCCGGCCAGCCATACCGGCGTTTGCCAGGTGAATGCCGGGCCGAGCTGGTCGAGTGCCGCGTAGGTGGTCAGCAGCTTGGTCAGCGACGCCGGGTTGACCGGTTGCTGGGCGTTCAGCGCCAGCCGCAGGGTGCCGCTGCCGACTTCCTGCACCAGCACCGAAACGGCGTCCTGCGGCACGCCTTCGCGGCGCAACAAGCGTTCGATCGCGGGTGGCAAGGCACGCGACTCGGCGGCGCCGGCGGCGTCGGCGGCATTGGCCAGGGGCCCGACCAGCGCGGCCGCGAAGCCGACCAGCAGCAGTGACAGACGCGCGAACATCGCCGCCATGATCGCATGCGAGGCGGCGTCATACACTGATTGCATGAGTTCCGCCGCCCTGCTCGCCGACCCGCATTCGCCGCGCCTGCTGGCCATGGATACGGCCACCGAACGGCTGGTCGTGGCCCTGGTCGACGGTGATCGGCAATGGCTGGCCGAGGAGGCCGGCGGGGCGCTGGCCTCGCAGCGCCTGCTGCCGCTGGTTTTCGACCTGCTGGCACGCGCCGACTTTGCACTGGCCGATCTCGACGCGATCGCCTTCGGCCGTGGGCCGGGCGCGTTCACCGGACTGCGCACCGCCTGTTCGGTGGCCCAGGGCCTGGCCTTCGCTGCGGCCTTGCCGGTGCTGGCCATCGACAGCCTGGCGCTGCTGGCCGAGGACGCGTTCGCGCTGCATGGCGCCACCGACGTCTGGGTGGCGATGGACGCGCGCATGGACGAGATCTATGCCGCGGCCTTCCGCCGCGATGGCGGGCAATGGGCCACCGTGCACGCGCCGAGGCTATGGACCCTGGCTTCGCTGAATGCCGCCTGGCGAGTCGAGCCGCCGGTTTGCGTGGCGGGGACGGCACTGGCCGTCTTCGGCCCGCGCCTGCCCTGCACGGCCGCGCTGCAAGTGCCCACGCCGCACGACCGCGGCGCGGCCCTGGCGCGCCTGGCCCGCGCGGCCTGGCAGCGCGGTGAAGGTGTCGATGCCGCGCTGGCCTTGCCGCTGTACCTGCGCGACAAGGTGGCGCAAACGACGGTCGAGCGCGATGCCGCGAAGGCGCTGCGATGAGTGCCGTGCTGCATCCGGAGGCGGGCCTGCGGCGCGAGGCGATGAGTGTCGCCGACCTCGACGCCGTGCTGAACATCGAAAACAGCGTCTACGAGTTCCCCTGGACACGTGGCAACTTCATCGATTCGCTGGCTGCGGGCTACAGCGCGCGCACGCTGCGCCTGGCCGACGGTGCGTTGTGCGCTTACTGCGTGGCCATGGCCGGGGTGCAGGAGACGCACCTGCTCAACCTGACCGTGGCACCGGGCCTGCAGCACCGCGGCCTGGCGCGCAGTCTGCTCGACGAGTTGGTCGCGCACAGCCGGGCCGCAGGCGCCTTGTGGCTCTGGCTCGAAGTGCGTGAAAGCAACCAGCGCGCGCTCGAGGTCTATCGCCGCTACGGCTTTGCGAAAGTCGGCAAGCGCCGAGCCTATTACCCGGCCGCGACCGGCCGGCGCGAAGACGCCTGCGTGATGCGACTGACGCTGACCGAGGGTCGCCATGCGCTGGAGTGAACGCCAGCGCGCGATGCTGCAGGCCATGGGTATCCGGCTGTTCGGGCCGCGGGCGCCGTCGCTCGCCGCGCCGCCCGGGCCAGCCGTAGCGGTGCAAGTGCCCGCGCCATCGGCCGTTCGCCCTGAGCCGGTATCGCCGATCATGCCGAGCCCGTCCAAGCCGGGGCCCGCCCACAGCGGGCCGGCTTCGACAGGCTCAACGCGAACGGCCGCGGTCACGCAGGAAATCGCCGCACTCGACTGGACCGGATTGCGCGAAGCCGTGGCTGCCTGCCGGGCCTGCGCCTTGTGTGAATCGCGCCAGCAAACCGTATTCGGCGTCGGCCATCCGCGCGCGCATTGGATGATCGTCGGTGAAGCGCCCGGAGAGCAGGAAGACCGCCAGGGTGATCCCTTCGTCGGCCCTGCCGGACAGTTGCTCGACCAGATGCTGAAGGCGATCGGCCTGACGCGTGCCGAAGCCCCGCCCGAGCGCCAGGTCTACATCGCCAACACGCTGAAGTGCCGGCCACCGAAGAACCGCAACCCCGAGCCGGCCGAGACCGCCACCTGCGCGCCGTTCCTCGAGCGCCAGATCGCCCTGGTGCAGCCGCGCATCATCCTGGCCATGGGCCGCTTCGCCGCGCAGGCGCTGCTGTCCAGCACCGAGCCGCTGGGCAAGCTGCGCGGCCGCGCGCATACCCGGCGCGGCGTGCCGGTGATCGTGACCTACCACCCGGCCTACCTGTTGCGCACGCCGGCCGACAAGGCCCGCGCCTGGGAAGACCTGTGCCTGGCGGCCGCGCTCGTCGAGGCGCTTTGACACCATGACGGCCAGCGCAGGCGCGGCCCAGGTGCGCCTGGCCACCACGCTGATCTTCGTCACCCCGGCGATCTGGAGCGTGAACTATCTGGTCGCGCGCTGGGCGCCCGGCGTCATCGCGCCGCACATGCTGGCACTGGGACGCTGGTGCGCGGCGGTGTTGTTCCTCGCCCCCTTTTGCTGGCGCGAGTTGATGGCCAAGCGACACCTGGTGCGCGCCGAGGCGGGGCAGTTCATGGTGCTGGGCGCGCTGGGCATGTGGGTCTGTGGCGCCTTCGTCTACATCGGTGGGCGCAGCACGCTGGCCGTCAACATCGGCCTGATCTATGCCGCATCGCCGGTGCTGATCGCGCTGGCCTCGGCCTGGTGGCTGGGCGAGCGCTTCGGCGCCACGCAGGCCCTGGGCGTGGTGCTGGCCCTGGCCGGCGTGCTGCAGATCCTGTTCAAGGGCGATTGGACGGCGGCCCTGCGCCTGGGCGTCAATGCGGGCGACCTGTGGATCGCCACGGCGGTGCTGTGCTGGACCGCCTACTCGCTGCTGCTGCGCGCCTGGCCTTCGGCCTTCGGTGCACTGGCGCGGCTGACGCTGACCGCCTGCGCCGGTGTGCTCGTGCTGCTGCCGTTCACCGTGTGGGAGGCGCTCTACTGGCTGCCTTCGACGCTGTCCTGGCAAAGCGGGGGCCTGGTGCTCGCCGCGGCGCTGCTGCCCGGCGCCGGTGCCTACGGCGCCTATTCGTTCATGCAGCGCGTGCTCGGTGCGGCGCGCGTGGGCGTGGTGCTCTACCTGGGCCCGCTGTACAGCGCGGTCATCGCCTGGGCCGTGCTCGGCGAGCGCGTCGAGTGGTTCCACCTCGTCGGCGCGCTGCTGATCCTGCCCGGCATCTGGTTGTCGACTCGGCGTTAACCCGGGTGGTGCAAGGCTCTGAGGACAATATACTGTATACAGAGTACAGATCAATCACTACGACCAAACCATGCCCGCCGAACTGGTCCGCCTCGAAGCTGCGCCCGACCTGACCGAGCAGGTCTACCGCGCCTTGGTCGACGCCATCAGCGACGGCAGCCTGGCGCCGGGCCAGCGCGTCACGCAGGAAGACCTGGCCTCGCGCCTGGCGGTGTCGCGCCAGCCGGTCTTGCAGGCCCTGCGCCTGCTCAAGGCCGACGGCCTGGTGCAGGACGCGCCCGGCCGCGGCGTGCTGGTGGCGCCACTCGACGCGACGCTGATCGCCAGCGTCTACCAGGTCCGCGCTGCGCTCGACCGCCTGGCCGCGCGGCTGGCCGCGATGCAGCGGGCCCGCCTCGACCCGCGTCTGCTCGAGCAGGGGCGCAAGGCCGTGCGCGGCCGCAACGTGCTGACCATGATCGATGCCGACGTGGCGTTTCATCGTGCCATTTACGTGGCCTCCGGCAACCCCCTGATCGAGCAGAGCGCACTCCTGCACTGGCGTCACATCCGCCGGGCCATCGGTGCGTCGTTGAAATACTCGGCGCTGCCCGAGTCGGTATGGGACGAACACGAGGCGATCATGCTGGCCATCGCCGCAGGCAATGCCGATCGGGCCGAGGCCCTGAGCGGCGACCACGATCAACGCGCCAGCGACAACATGACGCGGCAGCTCGCCGCAGGAGGTGCCCTGTGAGATTGACCCCCGAACAACGCGCCGCCTTCGACCGCGACGGCTACCTGTTCTTCCCCGGCCTGTTCAGCGCCAACGAAACCCGGACCCTGACCGACGCCGTGCCCGCCTTGTACGCCCGGCGCGATGCCTTCAACGTGCGCGAGAAAGACTCCGACGCGGTGCGTACCAACTTCGCCGCCCACCTGGTCAGCGATCCCTTCGCCCGCCTGGCGCGCCATCCGCGCATGGTCGGGCCGGTGCAGGATCTGTTCGGCGAAGCGCTGTACATGCACCAGTTCAAGATCAACGGCAAGATGGCCTTCGCCGGCGACGTCTGGCAATGGCACCAGGATTACGGCACCTGGCTCAACGACGACCTGATGCCCACCGAGCGGGCCATGAACGTCGCCATCTTCCTCGACGACGTCAACGAGTTCAACGGCCCGCTGATGTTCATTCCCGGCAGCCACAAGAGGGGGGTGGTGGATGCCAGGCACGATGTGACCACCACGAGCTACCCGATATGGAAGATCGACGACGACCTGATCTCGCAACTGGTGGCCCGCGCGGGCGGCAAGGCCGGAGGCATCGTCAGCCCCAAGGGGCCGGCCGGGTCGATGATCCTGTTCCACTCCTGCCTGGTCCATGCGTCGTCGAGCAATCTGTCGCCGTGGAACCGGGTCAGCGTCTACCTCAGCCTGTGCGCGGTCAGCAATCACATTCGCCGCTTCAAGCGGCCCGAGTTCATTGCCCATCGCGACTTCACGCCCATCGAGTGCCTGCCCGACGACTGCCTGCTGGTCGACTACCCGGTCGATCTACCTTGGAAGAGCGGCATGCCGGCGAGCGCGCTCGTCACGTCGAGCGAGCCGATTGCTGAGGTGAAGAGGGCTGCCTGAAATAAAAGCCGTACCCGGGCAGGCTTGACCCTGGCCTGTCGGCGGCTTGCGATCCATCGCAGCTGTCTGGGTGTGCATTGGTTCCGTGCATCGCCGCAGGCGGCACCCGGCAGGGGCTCATGGTGGGGTGGTCGGCGCTGCGCGCCGACTGCGCTGCGGTGCTCGGCCTGGGGTCGCGCCGCACAACTCGCTGCGTTCGCTGCGCTCACTGCGCTCAGACAGGTGCGGCGAGTCAGATCTACGAAGCGCGCTGCGCGCGCCGACCCCAGACCTGTGCTCCTCGCCACCCCACAAATCGCCCCTGCCGGGTACCGCCTGCCGCGAAGGCCGGCTTAGGTGGTGTTCCAACGCACATCACCGCTGTACCCGCAAAGTCGCGCCCGGGCAGGCGGCAGCGCGCCTGCGGGGCGCCGAGGAGCGCAGGCCTTGTGGCCGCGCGCCAGCGCGCCTCGTAAACTGACTCGTCGCACCCTGTCTGAGCGTAGCGAACGCAGTGAGCGCAGCGAGTTGTGCGACGGGCCACAAGGCCGAGCACCGCAGGGCAGTCGGTGCGCAGCACCGACCGCCACGCCGAAGCGCTGCCGCCTGCCCGGGCGCGACTTTGCCGCGCGTACAGTCAGCGAAGACGAGTAGAGCGGAGCCACTGAGATGAGTCTGTACACCAAACTCCAGCAGCGCCAAGCCGACGGCAAGCCGATCCGCGTCGGCCTCATCGGCGCCGGCAAGTTCGGCTCGATGTACCTGGCGCAAATTCCGCGCACGCCGGGGGTGCACCTGGTGGGCATTGCCGACCTGTCGCCCGCCGCGGCGCGGACCAATCTGGCGCGTGTGGGCTGGGCGCCCGAGCGTTTGGCTGCGAAGTCGCTGGACGACGCAGCCAAGCACGGCACGACCTTCGTCGGCGACGACTGGCAAGCGCTGGTGCGCCACCAAGCCGTCGACGTGGTCGTCGAATGCACCGGCAACCCGGTGGCCGCCGTCGACCATTGCCTGGAAGCCTTCGCGCAGCGCAAGCATGTGGTCAACGTGACCGTCGAGGCCGATGCGTTTTGCGGGCCGCTGCTGGCGCGCAAGGCGGCCGAGGCCGGTGTGGTCTATTCGCTGGCCTTCGGCGACCAGCCGGCGTTGATCTGCGACCTGGTCGATTGGGCCCGCACCTGCGGTTTTCCGGTGGTGGCGGCGGGGCGCGGCCACAAGTGGCTGCCGCACTTTGCACAGAGCACACCCGACACCGTTTGGGGTTACTACGGCCTGACGCCCGAGCAGGCGGCGCGCGGTGGTCTGAACCCGAAGATGTTCAACAGCTTTCTCGACGGCAGCAAGCCCTCGATCGAGAGCACTGCGGTGAGCAACGCCACCGGCCTGGGCGTGCCGAGCAACGGCCTGCTCTACCCGCCGGCCAGTGTCGAGGACATCCCCTTCGTCACGCGCCCGATCAGCGAAGGCGGGGTGCTCGAACGCAAAGGCATGGTCGAGGTCATCTCCTCGCTCGAGGCCGATGGCCGCCAGATCCCTTACGACATCCGCATGGGGGTGTGGGTCACGGTCGAGGCCGAGACCGACTACATCAAGCACTGCTTCGAGGAATACAACGCGCACACCGACCCCAGCGGGCGCTACTTCACGCTCTACAAGCGCTGGCACCTGATCGGCCTCGAAGTCGGCGTGTCGGTGGCCAGCGTGGCCCTGCGCGGCGAGCCGACGGGTGTGGCCACTGGCTGGAATGCCGACGTGGTGGCCACCGCCAAGCGTGACCTGCAGGTCGGCGAGATGCTCGATGGCGAGGGCGGCTACACGGTATGGGGCAAGCTGCTGCCGGCGGCCGCGTCGGTGGCGCTGGGTGGGCTGCCGCTGGGCCTGGCGCACAAGGTCAAGCTCACGCGCGCGGTCAAGCAAGGCCAGTCGCTCAGCTGGTCCGACGTGGTTATCGACACCACGACCAACGCCTACCGCACACGCAAGGCGATGGAGGCGATGTTTGCCAAGCCTGCGCTCAAACGGGCCTAGAGCGCGAGGTGGTGAAGGCGGGCAAGGTCAGACCCGACTGAGGCGCAGCGGCCGGGCCGGGCCGGGCCTATGCCTTTTGCGTGGGCGCAGATCGCACAGTACGAGGGAACACCTGCTTGCCGTCAATGCGCGGTGCGCAGTACGTTCGCCTTCGCCCTCACGAGACCAGGAGACCACCATGACCCGCCTTCCGATCCGCATGTGTCTTCGACAATCGCTGCTCGGCGCGGCCACGCTCATGGTGCTGGCCGGCACCTCGCTGACGGCCGATGCGCGGGTCACGCGCATCGTCATCGACGACACCAAGCCGCTGGCCACCGCCGCCGGCCAGACCATCGCCTACGAGCAGATCTCGGGCCGCGCCTTCGGCGAGCTCGACCCGCGCGACCGGCGCAACGCCATCATCCAGGACATCGGCCTGGGCAAGGATGCCGACGGCCGGGTGCGCTACACCGCCAGCTTCGTCCTGACCAAGCCGGTCAACCTGAACGAGGCCAGCGGCCTGCTCTGGCACGACGTGCCCAACCGCGGCTCACCGATCACCATCGTGGTCGCCGAGCGCAATTTCGGCGACATCGGCCTGGCCAGTGGCTGGCAGGGCGACAACTCGGCGATCGACGCCAACAACGGCACCGCCGTGCGGCCGACGATGCTGGTCGGCGGGCGCCACTTCGTGCAGGTGCCGGTGGCCAGGAATCCCGACGGCTCGACCATCACCGGCAACGTCTTCGGCCGCATCGTCAATCGCTCCGGGCCCAACTCGCAGCGCCTGATCGTGCAGACCAACCCCGTGCCCTACGTGACCTCGACGCTGGACACGACCCAGGCCAGACTGGTCACGCGCACCGGCGAGCTGCAGGACGGCACGCCGATCGGCGAGGTCGTGGTCCCGAGCAGCGACTGGGCCTGGGCCAGTTGCAGCGCGACGCTGCCCTTCCCCGGCACGCCCGACCCGACGCAAATCTGCGTCAAGGGCGGCTTCGACCCGGCCAAGCTGTACATGGTCAGCTTCAAGGCCAAAGACCCGCTGCTGCTGGGCGTGGGCATGGCCGCCTGGCGCGACGTGGGCCACTTCTTCAAGACCGCGGTGGTCGACGACGTCGGCACCGCCAACCCGGTGGCCCAGCGCGTCACGCACAGCATCGCGCGTGGCGTCTCGCAGTCGGGCAATTTCCTGCGCGGCTGGCTGCACCTGGGCTTCAACCAGGCCGAAGACCGCAACCGCGTGCACGACGGCCTGTGGCCGATCATCGCCGGGCGGCGCATCGCACTGAACTTCCGCTGGGCCCAGCCCGACGGCGTGCTCGAGCTGTACCAGGCCGGCAGCGAAGGCCCGCAGTGGTGGGGCAAGTACCCCGACAAGGTGCGCGACCTGCCCACCGCCGGCATCCTCGACCGTTGCAAGGCTTCGCACACCTGCCCCAAGGTGATCGAACATTTCGGCTCGGCCGAGGTCTGGGCCCTGAAGCTGACGCCCGAATGGGTCGGCACCGATGCCAAGAAAGATATCCCGCTGCCGCACAACGTGCGCCGCTACTACATCGGCAGCTCGACGCATGGCGGCGGTGCCGGCGGCTTCGACACCAGCCTGCCCGGCGTCGGCCTACCCAGCGTCGGCGCGAACTGCCCGGGCAACAACTTCGGCACCGGCATCCTGCCGGCCAACCCGGTGCCGCACACGCAGACGGTCAATGCGCTGCGCGTGCACTTCCGCAACTGGGTCATGCTCGGCGTGCGCCCGCCCGACAGCCGCTACCCGAAGCTGCGCCCAGGCAAGCCTGGCGAGCACGAGCATGACGACGAGCACGATGACGATGGTGACCACGACCACGACGGCCACGGCCACCGCGCCGCCCAACTGGTCGATGCCAACAAGGCAGCGATGGGCTTTCCGACCATTCCCGGCCTGCGCGCCACCGTGCCCGAGGCCGGCTTCATCATGCCCGTGCTCGACTACGACTGGGGCCCGCAGTTCAACTACACCGACGCCTCGGGCATCCCGACCAACGCGCCGCCGCCGATCAAGCAGGTGATCCGCATGCTGGTGCCGCGTGTCGACGCCGACGGCAACGAAGTCGGCGGCGTGCCCGTCGTGCTGACCAGCGCGCCGCTGGGTACCTACCTGGGCTGGAACATCACCGCCGGCGGCGCACGCCCCTTCCATAAGGACCAGATCTGCAACTACGTCGGCGGCATGCTGCCGTTTGCCAAGACCCAGGCCGATCGCCTGGCCAACGGCGACCCGCGGCTTGTCGCTGGTCGAGCGCTATGGCGACCACGCCGGTTATGTCGCCGCGGTGGCTGCCGCCGCGGCCGACGCCGTGGCCCAGGGCTTCCTGCTGCAGGCCGATGCCGATGCGCTGATCGCCGCGGCCGATGCGAGCGCGGTGCTGAAGTAAGGTTCGAAGCGCGGCCCGCGCTCCCCTCGGGGCGCGAGCGGCGGCGAGCTTGGGGCCGTCACTCACGCCCAGACGATGAGGCCGGGGCGCGAGGCCCAGTCGTCGATGTGTGCAGCCGCTGCCGCCTCGATGCGGCTGCGCCTGATCTTCAGCGTCGGCGTCAGGCAAGCGTTGTCCACGGTCCAGGGCTCGCGCACGATCACCAGCCTCTGCAGGCGCTCGTGCGAGGCGAGGACTTGGTTGACGCCAGCGAGCAAACGGCCCAGTTCGGCCTGCACGCGCTCCTGCAGTTCGCCGTCGGGCAGGCGCCCCCGCACCGACTCGGCCAGCAACACCAGGGCATAGGGCTGGGGCTGGCCGCTGCCCGACACCACCGCCTGCTCGACCAGGGCATGCGCGTTGAGCAGCGCCTCGATCGGCGCCGGCGCCACGTACTTGCCCTTGCTGGTCTTGAACAGCTCCTTCACACGGCCGGTGAGTTTCAACTGGCCATCGGGCGCCAGCTCGCCGCGGTCGCCGGTGCGAAAGAAACCGTCCTCGGTGAAGCACGCCGCATTCAGTTCCGGCTGCTTGTAGTAGCCCACCATCTGCCCCGGCGACTTGATCAGCACCTCGCCGTCCTCGGCAATGCGCACCTGCACGCCGGGGCAGGCGATGCCGACATGGCCGGCGGCGTTGAACTCGCGCGTGGTGCGGTGCGAGTAGCCGAAGTCTTCGGTCATGCCGTAGCCTTCGACCAGGTGCAGGCCCAGGCGCCGGTACCAGGCCAGCAGCGAGGGCGGCGCCGGCGCTGCGCCGCAGGAGGCCAGCCGCACCTGGTCCAGGCCCAGGCTGGCCAGCACGCGCTGCCCGGTGGCCGCGGCGGTGGCCGGGTCGGCCAGCAGGGCGTCGAGCTTGTCGGCCGGCAGCGTCTGCAACACGCCCTGCTGGAACTTCAGCCACAGCCGCGGCACCGAGACGAACACCGTGGGCCGCGCGCGCTTCACGTCGTCGGTGAAGGTGGCCAGCGACTCGCTGAAGAACACATGGCCGCTGCCCTCCATCAGGTTGCGGCACTCGACCACCGCGCGTTCGTAGATGTGCGCCAGCGGCAGGTAGGAAATCGTGCGCCGCGCCACCCCCTTGGGCAGCGCCAACTGCGGGTCGGCGATGGCGCAGGACACGGCATGCGTGATGCGGCCGAAGCTGTGCATCACGCCCTTGGGCTCACCGGTGGAGCCCGAGGTGTAGACCAGCATCGCCAGGTCGTCGGCCGCGCGCCGCGGCCGGCCGAGCAGTGGCGCGGTACGCAGGACGATGTCTTCCCAGCGTGGCACTCCGGGCAACTCCGCCGCGGGCGGCGCCAGCGGCAACGCGATGCACGGCAGGCCATCCGGAATGCCCGCCGCCTGCTGGGCCCAGGCGTCGAGCTTGCCGACGAAGAGCAGGCTGGCCTGGCTGTGTTCGAGCACGTAGCGCAGGGTGGCGGCGGTCTCGGTCGGGAAGATCGCCACCGTGGTGCCGCCGGCCATCCAGATCGCCAGCTCGGCGATGAAGAAGTGCGCGCAGTTCTTGCTCAGCAGCGCGATGCGTGCACCGGGCGGCAGGCCCAGGCCCTTCAGGTGCGCGGCCATGCGCCGCGCCTGGTCCAGCGTTGCATGCCAGGTGTAGTCGACGACCTCGCCGCCGCCGACCGGCTGCGTCAGGAATACGCGCTCGGGCTGCGCGGCCTCGTGGTCGAACACATGGTCGAGGATCAGCTTGGGCTCGGCCATCACAACCGCCTGCTCAGCCCTTGCGCGCCAGGTTGGCGGCGATGAGCGCCGCGGCCAGCGTCACCAGCCAGGAGAAGTACACCCACAGCAGGAAGACGGGGAACACCGCGAAGGCACCGTACACGGCCTTGTAGGTGGGGATCTTCAGCAGGTAGGCCGCGAAGCCGCGTTTGCCCAGCTCGAGCGCGACGCTGGCGATCAAGCCGCCCGCGATCGCATCGCGCCGCCGCACCCGGGTATTCGGCAGGTAATAAAACAGGCCGGCGAGGCCGGCGCAGGCCAGCGCCGCCGGGCCCAGGTCCAGCACGAAGCGGGCCGCAGGCGGCAGCGGCCCGAGCAAACCCAGCGACACACCGAGCACATACGACATGGCCCACAGGCTCACGCCCAGCACCGGTGGTGCCACGGCGAGGACCAACAGGTACAGACCCACGCGCTTGAGCAGCGGGCGGCTCTTCTTCACGTTCCAGATCTGGTTGAGCGTGTTCTCCACCGTCAGCAGCATCGCCATCGCCGTGGCCAGCAGGAACAACGAGCCGGCCCAGGTCAGGCCGCTGGCATTGGCGGCGAACTGATGCAGGGTGGCCAGCACCGTGCGCGCGATCTCGGCCGGCAGCAGGCTCTTCAACAGATGCTCTTCGAGCGCGGCCTCGAAGCGGCTGAACAGCGGAAAGTGCGTGAACAGCGCGAAGCTCACTGCCAGCAGCGGCACCATCGACAGCAGGGTCGTGAACGTCAGGCTGCCGGCCGCCTGGGGCAGGCGCTCCTGCCTGGCACGGCGGATGATGAGGCGGGGCAGGCTGAACATGCGTCACGCAAAGTATGCGTGGTCGGCTGAGATGGCCAGAGGTGAGGGTCGTCGATTTTGGACGGTAGTTCCCGGCGACTTCCGGACCTTCGAAGTTGGCCTCCAGAGCGGACGGTCGAGGATGCACGCGTCCCGATAGTTCTCGCAGCGAAGAAGGGCTCCGACTCTAGTAGCTCGATCGAATGATCTTGCCGTGACTCACTGCCAGATCTTCGCGGAGATCGAGCTCTCTCGGCGTACTGATTCGGCTCACCAGTCCACAACGCTGCAGCAGCATAAGTGCCCACCATCCCGGATCGAGCTGCCCGGCATCGAGTCCCATCCGCGCCGACTCGGGATATGCGTGGTGGTTGTTGTGCCAGCACTCACCGTGCGTCAGAAATCCCCAGCCCTCGAGATTCGAAGCCTGCACCGCAGCGTCTTTGACCAGCCACCGTCCTGGACCAGGGTTGTGGGCGAAGTAGGTCACGACCCAATGGCTGGTCACACTGACAGCAACTCTCACGGCGACTCCCCAGATTGCCCAGCTTGGTCCTCCGATCCAGTACAGCACCGCGGCCAAGGCGACCTGATGAAGCGGCCAGGTCGCTTCCATGAACCGGTACCACGGATCTCTGGCGAACTCCGGCTCGATCGTGAACGCCGGCGGCCTCGCGAACCTGAAACGGCAATGGAGTTGCCAGAACGCGTCCACCCACAGACCACGCCGATGGGCGAAGAAGTCATGGCACGAACCCTGGCGCTGGGCCCAGTCACGAATGTCATGAATCTTGAGAATCCCGAACGGGCCGGCCATGCCCACGAGTACGCCCAACCAGACAAGTAAGCGCTCAAATGCCTTTCTGCATTCGAACGATCTGTGTATCAGGCGTCGGTGCATGCCCAAGGAATGACCAAGCAACAGCGTCGAGTAGCTCAGCCCCAGGAATACGGCCAATGCGCTCCAGCTGAAATAGACGGGGCCGAGGACGATCGCTATGCCATACATCGCGGTGTTCCAAACCGACTTGAACGGCGCCCAGACCACCTCCCCCTCGTCCGCGTTCGCGCCGACGCCGTCAATGCGCCAGACACCCCTTCTCATGGATGGCGCCCAAAGGAGTTCACCGGCCCCTGGTCGACACCCGCATTCGAGTTCGCAGCGGCTCTTCGGGCGTCGGCCTCGGCGCGATGCGCGTAGAAGTCGAGGATGACGTCTTCGAAATTGCCAATCAGAAATTCGAGAATAGGCCCGGCATACCAGTTGAACGAGGTGCTGAGACGGTAGCGGACGGTCATCCGCAACTCGGTTGCCGCGCCGACCGGCTTCAGCGAGTAGTCGGTATCGCCGATGCCAAAGTAGCGACCGCCAATCTTCACGTGGTCGTCAAGCGTATTCGGTGGGAAGGAGTCTGGGGCGAATCGGTTAACCCATCTCACATGGCGGTTCGGCTGCCAGTCCGTCGCGATCTCGTCGAAACGGATTCCACTTCCCATCGTGATGTGGCGGACCGTCCCTTCTGCGGTTCGCTCGGTGACACCAGCCTTCGGTACCGGAACGCCGATCCTGTACACCCAGGCTCGATCGACTTCTTCAGGCCCGATGTCGCGGGCGTTCTCGAGCTGCCGCCAGACGTCAGCGGGCGATGCCTTGATAATTCGCGCATGCTCAATCGTTCTTTCGCGGTCGGGAAGTGGAACGTTTTGTTCCAGGCCACCAAAGATGAAAGGCAGCACGGCGACGCTGTACAGCGTCTGGCGGGGCCAGTGGGTCTTGCGGCACACTGCACCCATGATGAGCCCGCCAACAGCGCCGACGACCCCGAACAGCGGCACGATCAGGACCGCACAGATCAGTCCCTCGACCATGATCGCCATGGTGCTGAAGACGAAGAGCACGTTCGCAATGACAGGCGCCCACGTGTAGTACCACCAGGACCTACGACGCTGGGTCTCGGCGACGTATACGGTCACGGCACCGACCAACATAGGAACCAGCAGTACGAAGCTGCTCATCATGGCCGAGTAAGGATTGCCCGGCTTGCCGGAGAAGACCAGTCGCAGTACGACACCGGTAATTGCGCCAGCGACCAATGGCCACCAGCCTGAGTAAGGCAGGATGGGCCAGTCGCTCTTCGGTTTTTCGCCTAGGGGCGGAGGTTGTGGAGACGGCTGTGACTCGGTGTGCATGAGATCAATCAGACAAGGGGATGTTCTTCAAACGCAGCAAGGGTACGGACCGTTCGGGTGACCGTGCGAGCGTGTCTGACGCCGGGACACGCGCCACGGCGACAACTTCCGGACGCGTCTCAAGGTCACGTGGAACCCGCAGGCCCCACACCAGCCCGAGCCGACGCAGCGCGAGAAGTGCCCACCAGCCCGGGTCCCATTCACCAGGCAGCAGTCCCAGACGTGCCGAGCCCGGAAAAGCGTGATGATTGTTGTGCCAGCACTCGCCCATCGTCAGTAGCGAAGTGAAGCGGATGTTGCGCCCCTGAACGGCAGCATCGCACACGTTGTGGTTCATCGCGCCATGGTTGTGGGCGAGGTAGCCAACGATCCAGTGCCCGAACACTCCGACGGTCACCCGCGCACAGACACCCCAGAACACGAATCCCCAGCCACCAGTTGTAAAGAACAGCACGGCCGGAGGCAGTTGCTGCGCCATCCATGTACGCTCGAGAAATTGGTAGAAGCGATCGTCGGCGATGCGCGGCTCCATGTCAGGCGTGGCGGATCCTGCAGCCGCAATGAGCAGTGGAGCTGCCACCATGCGTCGCGACAGAACGAGCGCCCGTGACGCAGGTAGGGGTGACAGGTAGGCAGACGCTGCGCATAGTCCCGAAGCTCGTGTTGGCGCAAAAGACCTATCGGCCCGGCCAGGCCGACTTGAACGCCGAGGTAGACCAGCGTGTATTCGAGCCATTTTGGGCACCGATAGCTGTTGTGTACCAACTTGCGGTGGCTGCCCAGCGAATGGCCAAACAGCAGTACGCAAGCCGTGGCGGCCAAGAAGACGGCGAACGCCATCCAAGTAAACGTCACGACCCCGCCAATCGCGGCGCAGGTTGCCATGGCCATGAACCAGACTGACTTGACCGGGTCGTAGCAAACCTCGCCGTCGCACACACACTCTGTGCGCTCGGCCGTCATCCGATGCGCCAGCAGGCTGTCGGGCAGGAGTGGCTTGCTGTCGCGCATCGGATGCAATCAGGTGGCTTTCCGCTTTCTGGCAATGGCACGTGACTCACGCTTGAGCGGGCGGCCAACGGGGCAGAGCTCGAGGGCGTAGCCGGTCAGGCTGTTGACCAAACTGTCGCGGACGAGCTTGTAGAGAACAAACTGCCCGCGTCGCTCACTGCTGACCAACCCCGCGTTCTCGAGCACCGACAGGTGTCGCGAAATGGCCGGTGCACTCATCTGGAAGCGCTCTGCGAGCTCGGTAGTGCTGAGCTCTGCTTCGGATAGATAGGCCAAGATCTGGCGGCGCGGGGTCGACGCCAGGGCTTCAAATATCTTGTCAAGTGATGTAGCCATTAGTTTATTAACTTGTTTGTTAACACTCTATGCCGCATCAGCGAGCGAGTCAAGCGGGCCTTTGAATCAATCGTCGGGTGTTAATCAGGTGTCTTGAGTTGATGGTCTCTCGAGTTGAGGTCCGTCAACCAATCCCAAGCACCACGCTGAAGACAGGAGCCAACGGACACGGAACAAATACCAGCGCAACCTTCTGAGCCAGCGAAACAGCCCACGCAAGGCCAAGAGACCGGCAGCGGCGGTTGGCCAACGTCTGGGGACGTCCGCTTCGCGATTCTGAGAGTACCCGCTGTGGGTCGAAAGCTGCCGCCCACACCTGCCAACCGACTCCTCGCCACCACTATTCAGCGAAGGTCTTCGAGTCGGTCGCAGGCCGGTCGAACCCGTGCGCGCCGCGGGGTGGTCAGCGTGTTGCGCGACGCCTTCGCAGCGTGCGTCAGTAGCGTGGCGCTGCCGCCTCCGAGTCGCACGATCCAGCGCGATGGTCGCGTCGGCCGCCCACGCGGCTTGGTTATGCTCGGCAGCTTGCGGTTTTGCCAGTGGCGCGGCCGACGGACAGGCCGCGCACCGCGCCGGCGGCTAAGCGGCAATCTGGCGAGACTCGCCATACAAGGAACGACCATGCAACTCGACCGCGCGAAATTCCTTCCCGACGACGCCTGCGCCGGCACGCTGGTGGCGCGCATCTGGAGCCCCGGCGCGGTGGCCGGGACCGGCGGTGGCTGGCGATCCGCGAGGACGGCGTCTTCGACCTGTCGGCGCGATGGCCGACCATGAGTGCGCTGCTCGACGAAGCCGACCCCGCCGAGTCAGTGAAGGCCACGCCCGGCCGGCGTGTCGCGAGCCTGGACGAGCTGCTGGCCAACAGCGTCGCGGCCACGCGCGACGCGGCACGCGCGCATCTGCTCGCGCCCTGCGACCTGCAGGTGCTCAAGGCCGCGGGCGTGACCTTCGCCACCAGCCTGCTCGAGCGCGTGATCGAGGAGCATGCCGGTGGCGACGCCTCGCGCGCCGCCGCGGCGCGGGCCGAGGTGCTGGCCGTGATCGGCGACGACCTGGCCACGCTCAAGCCGGGCTCGGCGCAGGCCGCGGCCTTGAAGCAGATGCTGCAGCAGCGGGGCATGTGGTCGCAGTACCTCGAAGTCGGCATCGGGCCCGATGCCGAGGTCTTCACCAAGGCGCCGGTGCTGTCGGCCGTGGGCACCGGCGAAGACATCGGCATCCTGGCCGCCTCGGTCTGGAACAACCCCGAGCCCGAGGTCGTGCTCGCGGTCTCGAGCCGCGGCCGCATCGTCGGCGCCACGCTGGGCAACGACGTCAACCTGCGCGACATCGAGGGCCGCAGCGCGCTCTTGCTGAGCAAGGCCAAGGACAACAACGCCTCGTGCGCGATCGGGCCCTTCATCCGCCTGTTCGATGCCAGCTTCGGCCTGCCCGAGCTGCGCCAGGAAACCCTGCACCTGCACGTGCAGGGGCCCGAGGGTTATCAGCTGCGCGGCATCAATTCGATGGCCCGCATCAGCCGCGACCCGACCGACCTGGTCGCACAGACCATCGCGGCGCACCAGTACCCCGATGGCTTCATGCTCTTCCTGGGCACGCTGTTCGCGCCGATCGAGGATCGCGACCAGCCGGGTGGCGGCTTCACGCACAAGCTGGGTGACGTGGTCAGCATTCGCAGCGCGCGCCTGGGTGAGCTGCGCAACCGCGTCACGCACAGCGAGCTCGCCGCACCCTGGCGCTTCGGCCTGCGCGAGCTGATGGACAACCTGGCCCGCCGCGGCTTGCTAGGCGCCGCGGCGTGATGCGGCCCGGTTCGTAATGCGGCCTCAGCGCCCCCAGCGCAGCACCAGCGGGTCGAGCCGGCGCGCCACTTCGAGCAGCCCGGCGCGCACTGCCGGTTGCCATGGCCGGGAACGGGTGGCGCGAGGCCTCGCAGGCGATCACGCCGCCGGCCTTCATCAGCGCCTTGGCGCTGAGAATGCCGCCCTGGCGGTTCTCGTAATTGATCAGCGGCAGCCAGCGCGCGTACTCGGCGACGGCGTCTTCGCGCCGCCCGACCGCGTAGGCGTCGACGATGCGGCGCATGCCGTCGGGGTAGCCGCCGCCGGTCATGGCGCCGGTGGCGCCGGCGTCCAGGTCGGCCAGCAGGGTGATGCCCTCCTCGCCGTCCCACGGCCCCTCGACCGCGCTGCCGCCCAGCGCGATCAGCTCGCGCAGCTTGCTCGCCGCGCCCGCGGTCTCGATCTTGAAGTACGCCACCTGCTCGATCTCCCGGGCCATGCGGGCCAGGAAGGCCGCCGACAGCGGCGTGCCGGCCACCGGTGCGTCCTGGATCATGATCGGGATATCGATCGCGTCGGACACGCGGGCGAAGAACTCGTGGATCAATGGTTCGCCGACGCGGATCGTCGCGCCGTGGTACGGCGGCATGACCATCACCATCGCCGCGCCCATGTCCTCGGCCTGCCGGCAGCGCTCGGCGCAGACCCGGGTGCCGTAATGGGTGGTGGTCACGATCACCGGCACGCGGCCGGCCACATGTTCGAGGAGGGTTCGCGTCAGCAGCTCGCGCTCGGCGTCGGAGAGCGCGAATTGCTCGGAGAAGTTGGCCAGGATCGCCAGCCCGTTCGAGCCGGCGTCGATCTGGAAGTCGACGCAACGCTTCTGGCTTTCGAGGTCGAGTTCGCCCGATTCGGTGAAGGTGGTCGGCACCACCGGAAACACGCCGCGGTAGGGTCGGGTCATGGTGCTCACTCGATGATGTCGAACTGATCCAGGTACTCGGTCTTCAAGCTCAGCCCCAGGCCGGGCTTGTCGTCGTCGAGTTGTACAAAGCCGTTCTGTGCCACCGGCTCGCCGTCGAAGATGTAGTAGAAAAGTTCGTTGCCGACCTCGACGTCGAACATCGGGAAGTATTCGCTCATCGGGCAGTTCAGGCTGCTCATCGTCAGATGGTAGTTGTGCATCTGGCCGGCGTGCGGGATCACGGGCACCGAATAGGCCTCGCACAGCGCATTGATCTTGTGCGCCACCGTGATGCCGCCGACGCGGTTCGTGTCGTACTGCACCACCGACACTGCCTTGCGGTCGAGCAGCTGCTTGAAGCCGTAAAGCCCGAACTCGTGCTCGCCGCCCGAGATCGGCACGATGTTCATGGCATTGAGTTCGGCATAACCGTCGATGTCGTCGGCAATCACCGGCTCCTCGAGCCAGCGCGGCTGGAATGGGGCCAGCTTGGGCAGCATGCGCTTGGCGTACTCGAGGTTCCAGCCCATGTAGCACTCGAGCATCAGGTCGTTGTCGTAGCCGATCACCTCGCGCACCGCCTCGACCGACTTCAGGTTCTCGACCACGCCCTTCTGCAGGTGCGCGGGCCCATAGCCGAAGCGCATCTTGAAGGCCGTGAAGCCCTGCGCGAGGTAGGTGGCGGCCTCGTCCTGCATCGCCTTCAGGTCGGTGCGGTAGAGCTTGCTGTAGTAGCAGGGGATCTTCTCCTTGGTGCGCCCGCCGAGCAGCTTGAACACCGGCTGGCCCACGCTCTTGCCCAGCAGGTCCCACAGCGCGATGTCGACGGCCGAGATCGCCGCCATGCCCACGCCCTTGCGGCCCCAGGCGTGCGTGGCGCGGCCCATGCGCTGGTTCAGGTATTCGTAGTCCCACGGGTCCTGGCCCATCACCAGCGGCTTCAGATACTGGTCGACGATCTGCTTGCTGATGCGCGGCGCCAGCGCCACGTTGCCGTAGCCGACCAGGCCGTTGTCGGCCTCGACTTCGACGACGGTCCAGCCGTGGAAGCGAAAGCTGCTCATCGTCTCCTGCTTGCTGTACAGCAGGTCCATCGCGTTGGAGCAGAAGTGGCCCTGCGGCGGCACGGTCTTGCCCTTCCATTCGAAGGTGCGGGTGCGGACGTTGGTGATCTTCATGGGGTTCCCCGGCTATTGCATCCGCGCGCGCGCCATGCGCGCCGCGATGGCGAAGGCATTGGCGGTGGCGTCGACGTTGGCCTTGCCCTGGCCCGCGATGTCGTAGGCCGTGCCGTGGGCCGGCGTGGTGATCGGCAGCGGCAGGCCGCCCTGCACCGTGACGCCCTGGCTGAAGCCGAGCAGCTTGATCGCGATCTGGCCCTGGTCGTGGTACATCGTGACCACGGCGTCGAACTCGCCGTCGCGCGCGCGCAGGAAGATCGTGTCGGCCGGGAAGGGGCCGACGACCGCCATGCCGCGGGCATTGAGCTCGGCCACCGCCGGCGCGATGACGTCGATCTCCTCGCGCCCGCAGGTGCCGCCGTCGCCGTTGTGCGGGTTGAAGCCGGCCACCGCCACGCGCGGCGCGGCGTTGCCGCTGGCCTGCAGCGAGCGGTAGATCAGCGTCGCCGCGTCGACGATGCGCTGCTTGTCGATGTACTGGGCCACGCTCTTCATCGGCACATGCGACGAGATGCGCGCCGTCCACAACCGGCCCAGGGTGTTGAACTCGCAGAAGTAGCTGCTGACGCCGAGGACCTCGGCGAAGTGGTGCAACTCGTCTTCGTGCTTCAGGCCGCCGAGCTTCATCGCGTACTTGTTCAGCGGCGCGAAGGTGATGGCGTCGATCTGGCCGGCCTTGGCCGCGTCCAGGCAGCGGTTGAGCACGGCCAGCACCGAGGCGCCGCCCGCGGCCTCGGACTGGCCGCGATGCACCTGCTCGGGCCGCACGGTGTCGACGGCCAGGAACGCGGCGCGCGAAGTGTCGGCGCGGCCGCGCACGGCGGCCAGCGAACTCACCGCTTCGAGATGCAGCGCCGTGCCGGCGATCTTCTGGCCTTCCTGCCACAGCCAGGCATCGCCGACCAGCACGACGTTGGCCGCCGCCGCGGTCTCCGATCGGGCCAGCAGGCGCGCGATCAGCTCCGGCGCCTATGCCGGCCGGGTCGCCGAGGGTCAATGCGACGACGGGTTTCTCGGTCGAAGTTTGCATGGGATTCCCCTTGGTTCAAGCGCGCAGCCGCTCGCGCAGTCGCGACAGCAGCGGCAGGACGATCAGCAATGCCGACAGCGACATCAACGTGGCCGAGATCGGCGAGTTCCAGAAGATGGACAGCTGGCCGCGCGAGAGCAGCAGCGACTGGCGGAACGCCTCCTCCGCCCGGTCGCCGAGCACCATGGCCAGCACCATCGGCGCGATCGGGTAATCCAGCTTCTTGAAGAAGTAGCCCAGCACGCCGAAGCCCAGCATCAGACCGACGTCGCTGACCGAGCTGTTCACCGTGTAGGCGCCGATGGCGCAGACGACGATGATCACCGGCGCGATGATGGAAAACGGAATGCGCAGGATGGCGGCGAACAGCGGTACCGTGGCCAGCACGACGATCAGGCTGACGACGTTGCCCATGTACATGCTGGCGATCAGGCCCCAGACGAAGTCCTTCTGCTCGACGAACAGCATCGGCCCCGGGCGCAGGCCCCAGATCATCAGGCCGCCGAGCATGACGGCGGCCGTCGCCGAGCCCGGGATGCCCAGCGCCAGCATCGGCAGCAGCGCGCTCGTGCCGGCGGCGTGGTCCGCGGTCTCGGGCGCGATCACGCCTTCCATCTCGCCGGAGCCGAAGCGCTCGGGGTGGCGCGACAACTTCTTCGCGATGCCGTAGCTCATGAACGATGCCGCCGTGGGGCCGCCGGGCGTGACGCCCATCCACCAGCCGATCACCATGCTGCGCACCATCGTCAGCCAGTAGCGCGGCAGCTTCTTCCAGGTCTGGAACACGACCTTCAGGTTCAGCTTCGAGTCCAGGCCCTTGAAGGCCAGATCCTCCTCCATCGTGGCCAGGATCTCGCCGATGCCGAACAGGCCGATCACGGCGACCAGGAAGCTGATGCCGCGCAGCAGCTCGGGCCGGTCGTAGGTCAGCCGGAGGTTGCCCGAGATCGTGTCCATGCCGACCGCGGCGCAGCCCAGCCCGAGCAGCAGCGAGCCGAGCGACTTCAGCGGCGACTGCCGCCCCATGCCGATGAAGCTGCAGAAGGTGAGCAGGAAGACGCCGAAGAACTCCGGCGGCGAGAAGCGCATCGCGAAGTCCGCCACCCAGCCCGACAGGAAGGTGATCATCACCACGCCCGACAGCGCGCCGAAGAAGGCCGAGGTGAACGCGGCCGTCAGCGCCTCGCCGGCCTTGCCCTGGTGCGCCATCGGATAGCCGTCGAAGGTGGTCGCCACCGACGACGGCTCGCCGGGGATGTTGAACAGGATCGAGGTCGTCGAGCCGCCGAACAAGGCCCCCCAGTACATGCACGAGAGCAGGATGATGGCCGAGACCGGCGGCATCGTGAAGGTCAGCGGCAGCAGCAGCGTGACGCCGTTGGGCGCACCCAGGCCCGGCAGCACGCCGACCAGAATGCCCAGCAGCACGCCCAGCACCATCAGCAGCAGGTGGTAGGGCGTGAGCGCGATCGCGAACCCGTGCATCAGGGCGTGGAAGGATTCCATGACCGGTCCTCAGGCTCGCAGTGCCTCGAGCAGCCACTCGATGACCGGCCCCTTGTACAGCTCGACCTGGAACCAGCCCTCGAGCAGCAGGTAGAACACCGCGCAGACGGCGATCCCCGTCGGCAGGGCGCGCCAGCGATATCGGCCGTGCCACCACATGAAGCCGGCAATGAACAGCGCCGAGGCGATGTACAGGCCGAGCCACGGCACCGCGACGATGTAGGCCACCGTCGGCAGGAAGACCTGCAGCAGCGGCTTGAGGCGGTCGCGCCGCAGAAAGCTCTCGCGCCGGGACGGGTCCGCGACGCCGCGGCGCGCCATGGCGATGGCGATGCCGGACTGGATCACGCCGACGGCCACGATCAGCCAGCCGATGCGCAGCGGAAAGTAGCCCGACTCGGGGCCGGTGGGCGTCCAGCCGACCCCTTGTTCCAGGCTGCCGTTGACGATCAGCGCGCCGGCGACGATGAACACCATCGCGATGCCGAGCTCGGCCGTCCAGCGGGCGAACCCGCTGGACGGGCGCGGCGGCGCGTCGTCGCGCGGCGCGGGCTGATCGGTCATTTCAGCAGCCAGCCCGCGTACGAGAAGACCGCCGTGGCGCGCTCGATGTCTTCGGCCACGTACTTGCCGACGGCCTCGGTCGTGCCGAAGCGGCCGTTCAGCGCGTTCTTGGTGAGGAAGTCCTTCCACTCCGGCGACTCCGAGACCTTCTTGAACATGTCGGAGTAGAAGGCCATCTGCTCCGGCTTCACGCCCGCCGACATGTAGATGACGCGCGGCATCTGGTACTGCTCGATCGGCAGGCCCTGTTCCTTGCAGGTCGGGATGTCGCCCCAGGACATCGTGGTCGTGACCTTCTGCGTGTACGCCATGCGTTCCTTGGCGAACACGCACAGCGGCTTGACCTGGCCGGCGCGCCACTGCGAGATGTTCTCGTTCGGATTGTTCACGTTCGAGCTGATGTGCTTGCCCGCCAGCTGCGTGGCCGCCTCGCCGCCGCTCTTGAACGGGACGTAGGCGAGCTTGGTGCCGTAGGTCTTGTTGATCAGCTCGTTCAGCGTCTGGTCGGTGTCCTTCGACTGCGAGCCGCCCATGATGTACTTGCTCGGATCGGCCTTGACCGCATCGAGGTAGCTCTTCGCCGTGGTGAAAGGCGCGTCGGCCGGCACCCAGATCAGGAATTCGTCCAGCGCCATCATGGCCACCGGCGTCAGCTGCGTGTACTGGTAGGGCACCTTCAGCACCAGCGGCAGCAGGTAGGCGTTGTTGGTGCCGAAGGCCACCTTGTGCGGGTCGCCCTTGGCCGAGGCGACGTCGAAAAAGCCCTCGGCGCCGGCGCCGCCGGACTTGTTGCTGACGATGATCGACTGGTCCATCAGCTTGTACTTGACGATGATCGACTGCACCAGTCGCGCGAACTGGTCGGTGCCGCCACCGGCGCCGGAGGGCACGACGAACTCCACCGGCTTGGTCGGCTTCCAGTCGGCGGCCGGTGCGGCCGCGGGCAGCAGCATCGCTGCAGCGACGGCGGCTGAAAGTCTGTGCGTACTGTGGTTCTTCAGGTGATTCATGGTCTGCTCCTGTGGTGTGTGGGGGGATCAAGGAATGGTGGGAGAGGCCTGCGCAAATGCAGGCCTGCGGTCAACCCGTGTCGAAGACAGACATCTGCGCCCAGGCGCGCGCCAGCGCGGAGCCGTCGAGCGCCAAGGCGGCCTGCGGCACGTCGATGCCGCGCGCGACATCGTGCAGCAGCCGCCGGTTGGCGGCCAGGTAGTAGGGCGCCGCGTCCTGCGCCTGCCGCGCGGGAACGAGGCGTGCCTGCACGCCCTCGATCTCGTGCATGTGTCCGCCCATGGCCAGCGTCTCGCCCGCGCGCAGGTCGCGCGCGGCGCGGGCGACCATGCGCGCGTGCGGCCGTTGCTGCGTGCTGCCGGACGAGCGGCCGTGCAGCACGGCGGAGTAGACCGAGGTCAGGCTTTCCAGGCCCATCAGGTGGAAGGGCTGGTAGATGCAGGCGTACTTGCCGCTGCGGCCGACGACATGCCCCTTCTCCTTCAGCAGCTGCCAGGTCGCGCGATCCGTGCAGCGCACGATCACGAATACGCCGCCGCCGAAACTCGCTTCGTCGTCGCGGCGCAGGCTGTTGAACACGTCGACCACGCCGGTGCGCGTGAGCAGGCCGCCGTCCTCCACCGGGACGAACACATCGGCCAGTTCCGACGTGCGGCACAGCGGGTAGTGCAGCGCGTCGCACGACGGCAGCAGGCCGGTCGAATTGGCGACGACGTTCATCTCGCAGTAATCGGGCGTCGCGCTCAGCGGAAACGCCTGCAGCGCTTGGCGACGCGCGCCGAGCGTCGCTGCCACGTCCGCGCCGAGCCCCCACACCGTGTCCAGCCCCGGCACCGGATGCGATACGCCGGCGTGCGTGACGACGCCGCGGCGCGCGTCGTAGACGAAATCGTGCTCGCTCGCCTTGCCGGCGCAGACCACCTCGAAGCCCAGCACCCGCGCCCAGCGTGACCAGGCCGATCAGCCCCGCGGGCTGGTCGCCGTCGACCGTGGTGTAGACGACACCCTGCTCGAGCGCCAGCCGGTTGAGCCACGGGCCGACGACCGAGTCGGTTTCCTTGGTCACCATGCCCACGTGCACGCCCCGGCGCAGCGCGGCCTCGGCGATCTCGACGCTGGCCTCGGGCACGCCGGTGGCCTCGACGACGATGTCGTGCGGCACCTGGGCCAGCCAGCCGGCATCGGCCACCAGCGCGATGCCGCCCGCCGCCGCACGGACTTCGGCCTCGGTGTTGCACAGGTGCAGCGCAGAGGGCGCGAAGCCCAGCTCCAGCAAGGTGGCGCACAGGCCTTGGATGTCGCGATCGCACAGCACGGCGAGATCGACATGCGCGGGCGACGCGGCACTGGGCGAGGAAGGTCCGGCCGAAGCCGCCGTTGGCGCCGGTCAGGGCGATGCGAATCCGGCGCTCGCCCAGCTCGCTGAAGAGGAGTTCGTAGTTCATGAGCTCACCGTGCAGGCCTCATGACAGCCCGCGTCGTGCGCTGAACCTGCTCGAGGTGGCCACGCATCGCGGTCACCGCGGCTTGGGGATCGTGCCTGTGCAGGGCATCGACGATGGCCTGGTGGTCGGCCACGCTGTGCGCGATCGCGCCCTTGCGTTGCAGGGCCAGGCGGCGGAATTCCAGCGCGTAGCCGTAGAAGTCGAACACCACGTCGGCCAGCAAGGCGTTGCCGCAGGCCCGGTACAGGGTGGCGTGGAATTCCTGGTCGGAGATCTGGAAGCGCACCGGGTCGTCGAGCATGCCGCGCTGCTCGGCCAGCAGGGCGTCGAGCCGCGCCAGCTGAGCGGCCTTGATGCGCTGCGCCGCCAGCCAGATCACCTGCACCTCGACCGCGGCGCGGGCTTCCGACACCTCCGCGAGCGAGCGGCCCTTCAGGCTGCCGAGCACGCTGACCGACTCGTGCAGCGGCATCGGCCCGACGCCCAGCACCCGCGTGCGCGCGCCCTGGCTGATCTCGATCATCTGGCGCGACTGCAACAGGCCGATGGCCGCGCGCACCGTTTCGCGCGAGACACCGAGCGTGCCGGCCAGTTCGCGCTCGGAGGGCAGCTCGTCACCCGGCCGCAGCAGGCCGGAATGGATCATGTAGGCCAGCTTGTCGCTGATCTGGGCCTTGACCGTGCGCCTGCCGAGCGCTGCGTTGTCGCCGGGAATGCGGGCGAGGAGATCCATGACGGGAGGGCGAGCAAATCGTGCGGGGTGAACTGGTACGGTAAGCATACCAGTGTTCGCGGCGGCCCGGCAAGCGGCACGCCCCGGCCGCGAGCCTCGGTCACGCTTGGATGGCGAACAGGCGCAATGCCGGCGCCTCGTCGGTGGCGGGCAGCAGGCGCTCGAAGCGCAGCCCGACCGCCTCGAGCACGCGCGCCGAGGCCTGATTGTCGACATCGGTGATGGCCACCACGCGCTGCAGGCCCAGGCTGCCCATTCCGAAGGCCAGTACCGCGGCGGCCGCTTCGCGCGCATAGCCCAGGCCGCGCGCGGCGGGCAGCAAGGCATAACCGAGATCGATGTCGTCGAGCATTGCGCGCTTGATCAGGCCGCACATGCCGATGGCCTTGCCGTCGCTGCGCCGCTCGACGCAGGCCAGGCCATGGCCGTGCTCGGCGACCATTTTCAGCGGCCCGTCGCGCAGATAGCGCCGCGCATCGTCGGGCGTGTGCACCTGCTTGTCGCCGATGAAGCGCAGCCAATCGACGTCGTTGAGCAGTTCGACGATGAAGGCGGCATCGTCTTCGCTGAAGGGCCGGATGGCCAGGCGCTCGGTGTACAGCGTGGGCAGGCGTGACGACATGGTGCAATGCTAAATCCCCGCGCCGGACGCGATGCGGCGCGCACGGCATGATGCAGGCCATGAACATTCCGCTCTCGATCCTCGACCTCGCCCCCATCGTCGAAGGGGGCAACGCGCAACAGGCGCTGCAGCACTCGCTCGACCTGGCCCAACACGCCGAAGCCTGGGGCTACCGGCGCTACTGGGTGGCCGAGCACCACAACATGGACGGCGTGGCCAGCTCGGCCACGGCGGTGCTGGTCGGCCACATCGCCGGCGGCACCAAGACCATCCGCGTCGGCTCCGGCGGCGTCATGCTGCCCAACCACGCGCCGCTGGTGATCGCCGAGCAGTTCGGCACCCTGGCCACGCTGTATCCGGGGCGCATCGACCTCGGCCTGGGCCGCGCGCCGGGCACCGACCGGCTGACCATGCGTGCGCTGCGCCGCCATCTGGCCAGCAGCGATGAAGAAGAGGGCTTCCCGCGCGACGTGGTCGAGTTGCAGGGCTACCTGGGCGATGGCGGCCCCGACCAGCCCGTGCGCGCCATCCCCGGCATCGGCACCCGTGTGCCGATCTGGCTGCTGGGATCGAGCCTGTACAGCGCGCAACTGGCGGCCTACCTGCGGCTTGCCCTTCGCCTTCGCCTCGCACTTCGCGCCCGACCTGCTGCTGCCCGCGCTCGAGGTCTACCGCGCCGGCTACCGCCCGTCGGCCGACTGGCCCAAGCCGCACGCGATGGTCGGCGTCAACGTGGTCGCCGCCGACAGCGACGACGAGGCCGCGTTTCTGTTCACCTCGATCCAGCAGCGCTTTCTGGGCATGCAGCGCGGGCGCCGCGGGCCGCTGCCCAGGCCGATCACCCCGGCCGAACTCGAAGCCATGTGGACGGCATCAGGAGAAGGCCGGCGTGCAGCGCATGCTGACGGCAGCAGCCGTCGGCTCGCCGCAAGCGGTGCGCCAGCAGCTCGCGGCGATCATCGAGCGCACGGCGGCCGACGAGTTGATCGTCGCCGGGGCGATCCACGACCATGCGGCCCGCCTGCGCTCCTACCAACTGCTGGCCAGTGTCGATTTCGCTCGGCCTCGATCGTCGTAGCGATGTATCCAACCAGCAGGAGACCACCATGCTCAAGATCGTTTTCGCCGTCGCCACCGTTGTCGCCATCGCCATCGCGGGGCTGCTGATCTACGCGGCCACCAAGCCGGACCACTTCACGGTGCAGCGCAGCCTCACGATCGCTGCATCGGCGGACAAGCTCTTCGCGCTCATCAATGATGTCAAGGCGTTCAACGGCTGGAACCCCTATGCGCGCAAGGATCCGGCCATCAAGCTACGCTACGAGGGCGCTGCCAGCGGGCCCGGCGCCGCCTACGCCTGGGACAGTGAATCTGTCGGCGCAGGCCGCATGGAAGTCGTCGAGGCTGCGGCGCCGACCCGCGTGGCGATGCGGCTGGACTTCGAAAAACCGATGCAAGCCAGCAACCGGGTCGAGTTCCGCCTGGTGCCGCAAGGCACGGTACGCAGGTGACCTGGGCCATGAGCGGGTCCATGCCGTACCTGCACAGGCTGATGACGACCTTCTTCGATATGGACAAGATGGTCGGTGCCGACTTCGAAGCCGGCCTGGCCAACCTCAAGGCCGTGGCCGAGCGCGGCTGAATCAGGCCGCGCCGATCACGCGCTCCAGCCACGGCCCCATCGCCGCGCCGAGTTTGCGGTAACCGGCGCGGTTGGGGTGGATCTCGTTGACCCAGTCGCCCGACGGGCCTCTTGGTGACGATGGGTCGGGCGCTTGCAGCGCGACGGCACTGGCCGAGTCGAACACATGCACGGCCGGCAGGGCGTTGGCATGCCCCGAGCCGGCATCCAGCGACAACAGCAAACGCCGCAGCCGGCCGAACAACTCGTCGGCCAGAGCCTGTCGATCGGGTTGCGGAATGGCCGCAGCCTCGAACGCCGCGAACAGCCAGCCCCGGCTCGCGCCCACGGTGCCGACCGGCCAGACCGTGGGCACCGAGTAGGTGTGCAGCAGCAGCGGGCGGCCGTGGCTCGGCCCTTCGTCACGCCGCGACACCAGGGCGCGGAAATTGGCCAGCAGGAATCCTTCCAGGCGCAACCAGCCGGCCTCGCTGACGTAGCTGGGTGCGCCGGCCCCGGCCTCGCCGGGCGTGAGCAGGAGGCGGTGGTCGAGCGGGGTCGGCTGGCCCAGCGCGTCGCGCACGGGCAGTTGCGCGGCGTCGATCAGGTCGTTGCCGCCGGCCGAGACGACGATGGCTTCCCAGAAGCTGGAGAAATTGGGTACGCGCAGCATGCGGTCGAAATCGCCATCGTTGATGCCGTCGACCATGCGCTGCAAGGTATCGCCCGGGTAGGCGCAATTGACGATGACCGTGCTGGTGGCGACTTCGAGCTCGAACAGCAGGTTGGAGTTGTGCGCCAGGTTCAGCGAGCCCAGCGTGAACCACGAATCACCTTCGGCGAGCAGCCGGCGGCCGTAGGTGCTGAGCGGCAGGGTGTTGGGCGAACGCAGGTCGGCGGGGTTGATGACGGTGGGTTTCACGGCACGCTCCTTGGATGACGCTCGATCCTAGGGCGGTGTTGGCGGCGGCGCCAGGCCCTAGAACGGCAGGGCTTGCGCACAGCGGCCGAACACGCCTGACGCATGTCGATGACCGGCGCTCAGGTCTGACCGGCCTTCTTCGGCCGCTTCCAGCCGTCGAGCGAAACCTGCCGCGCCCGCGCCACGGTGAGCTGTCCGGCCGGCGCGTCCTGGTCGATGGTCGAGCCGGCGCCGATGGTGGCGCCGTCGCCGACATTGATCGGCGCCACCAGCACGCAATTGCTGCCCACGTGCACGTCATTGCCGATCACGCTGCGGTGCTTGTTGGCGCCGTCGTAGTTGGCGACGATGCTGCCCGCGCCGTAGTTGACCCGCTCGCCGACCGTGGCGTCGCCGATGTAGGCCAGGTGATTGGCCTTGGCGCCGCGACCCAGCGTGCTGTTCTTGATCTCGACGAAGTTGCCGATGTGCACCTCGGGCCCGAGCTCGGCGCCTGGACGCAGGCGCGCGAACGGGCCGACGATGGCGCCGGCGCCGATGCGGGCCTGGTCGGCATAGGTGAAGGGCAGGACCTGCGCGCCGGCGTCGACGCTTGTATCGCGCAGCACGCAATGCGCGCCGATCTTGACGCCGTCCGCCAGCACCACCTCGCCCTCGAAGACGCAGCCGACGTCGATCTCGACGTCGCTGCCGCAGGCCAGGCGGCCGCGCACATCGAATCGCGCCGGGTCGGCCAGGCGCACGCCGTCCTGCATCAAGGCCTCGGCACGCGCCGCCTGGAAGCGGCGCTCGAGCGCGGCGAGTTGCGCCGGGCTGTTGACGCCCAGCACTTCGGTCTGGCTGGCGGCTTGCGTGGTCACCACCGGTACACCGCCGGCCACGGCCATGGCCACGATGTCGGTCAGGTAGTACTCGTGCTGGGCGTTGGCGTTGGTCAGCGCCATCACCGCCGACTTCAGCCACGCGGTGGGTGCGGCGAGCATGCCGCAATAGACCTCGCGGATCGCCCGCTGGGCGGGGCTCGCATCGCGCTCCTCGACGATGCGGCGTACCACGCCGTCGTTGCGCACGATGCGGCCGTAGCCACCGGGGTCGGCCAGCTCGATGGTCAGCAGCGCCAACTTGCTGCCGTCGCAGGCCGCGGCCAGTGCGGCCAGGGTGGCCGCCTCGATCAGCGGCACGTCGCCGTTCAGGATCAGCGTCGTGCCCTCCTTGTCCATGTGCGGCACGGCCTGCTGCACGGCGTGCCCGGTGCCGAGTTGCGGCTGCTGACGCACGAAGGTCAGGCCCTGTGCACGGAATTCGGCCTCGATCGTTGCTGCCCCATGCCCGGTGACAACCAGCGTCTTGGCCGCGGCCAGCCCGGCCGCAGCGTCCAGGACATGTTGCAATAGGCTCTTGCCGGCCAGCTGGTGCAGCACCTTGGGGCGCGCCGATTTCATGCGGGTGCCTTTGCCCGCGGCCATGATCACGATGTCGAGCGATGCCATGCCTTGTTCCTTGTCACCGGCCACGCCGGCCCTGATGCTGCGCCGGATTATCCGGCTGGCCCTGCTCGCGCTCTGCGGCCTGGTGTTGGCCGGCTGCAGCATGCTGCGCCTGGCCTACGACCAGGCGCCGAGCCTGGTCTACTTCTGGATCGACGGTTACGTCGACGTCAACGGCGAGCAGACACCGCCGCTGCGCGAGGCCATCGACCACTGGTTCGCCTGGCATCGCCGCACCCAACTCGGCGACTACGCCGAATTGCTGGTGCAGGCGCAGCACGAGGTGGTCGAGCCGACTACGGCGGCCGCGGTCTGCGCCTGGCAGGCCGAGGGTGAGCGCCGGTTCGAGGTGGTGCTCGAAGGCGCGGCGCCGGGCGCTGCCGAGCTGATCCTGAGCCTGACGCCCGAGCAGTTGCAGCATATCGAGCGCCGCATGGCCAAGGCCATGGACGAGCTGCACGGCGATTTTCTGCAGGCCGACCCGGCCGTGCGCAAGGCCAAATCACTCGAGCGCACGGTCGAGCGCTTCGAAACCCTGTACGGCCGGCTCGACGCAGCGCAGCGCCAGCGCCTGGCCGCGCTGCTGGCGGCCTCGACCTTCGACGCCCAACGCTGGCTCGACGAGCGCCAGGCACGCCAGCGCGAGATGCTGCAAGGCATGACGCTGGCCCGCACGGCCGCGCGCGGCGGCGCGGACCGCAGCGTGGCGCTGCAGCAGGCGCAGGCTGCGGTGCAGTTGATCGTTGAGCGCGCCGCACAATCGCCGCGCGCCGACTACCGCAGCTACCAGCAGCGCCTGCGGCAGGACAACTGCGCACTCGTCGCCAGCATGCACAACGCGATGACGCCCAAGCAGCGGCAGACCGCGCGCGCCAAGCTCAAAGCTTGGGAAGACGACCTGCGCACGCTGGTCGCGTCGGCCGGCAACGGCGCCGTGAGCCGCTGAGAGCCGGCCTGCGGTTGGTCACCGCGCGCGAAAGGACTCCCGTTCAGGATGAGCGGATGACTTGAGCTCCGAGAGCCTCACGACGGCGTGCGCGGCACGCTGACTTGACGCGGGTTGCTTGCACCCAGCGCCGGGAAGTCCTTCAGCGCGGCGTCGAACATCGCGGCCAGCAGCGCATCGTCGCCGATGGTGGTGCCGTCGGTCTGCGCATGGGCTTCGTACAGCGGTGTGCCGCTGGCCCGGTCGCGCAACAGCACGGCCACGTTGCGTGCATAGCGGGCGTACCAGCCGGTGTTGAAGTTGGCGTAATAGGCGATGTGCGAGTGGCGCCAGGCCGGGCTGTGCCAGTAGCCTGCACCCCAACGCCACCACAGCGGGTCGTCCCAGGGCGAGATCTCCGCGCGGCTGATGCGCGCACCGATCAGCACGATCACGTCGGCCTGCGCGGCGTCAGGCGCCAAGGCAAACCCCGCGGCTTCGAGGGCATGGCCGGCGGCGGCCTCGAGCGCGCTTTGGCGTGCGGCATTGGCCTGTTGCGAGGGCAGGCGTTCGAAGGCATAGCGCCCCGGCGCCCGGCCGGCAGGCCAGTCGCCATAGGTGGCGACATCGCTGGTCACGCTGTTCAGTGCGGCGCAGCCGCCGAGCGTGGCGGCGGCACGAAAGGGCGGCGAAGGTGATGACGGATCGGCGTTGCATGTGGTAATCTCCCCGGGTCAATCGATCGTCGGCGTCAGCCTGACCACGGTCGGGCTGGCACAGGCCTGGCCGTCATCGTCGTCGAAGGCCTTGTCACCCTGAGGATCGGCCACGCCGGTGGCTTGGAGCGTGGCGAATGGGTAGAGGTTCCGGTCCATCAGGTGCGAGGGCGTGACCCGGCTCATGGCGTCGAACAGGTTGTCGATGCGGCCCGGGAATTTGCGCTCCCATTCGCGAGCATCAGAGCCTTGATCTGCACCCGCTGCAGGTGGTCCTGGCTGCCGCACAGGTTGCACGGAATGATCGGGAAGTCGCGCTGCACGGCCCAGCGTGCCAGGTCGGCCTCGGCGACATAGGCGAGTGGGCGGATGACGACATGCCGGCCGTCGTCGCTGACCAGCTTGGGCGGCATGCCCTTCATGCGGCCGCCGAAGAACATGTTCATCAGCAGCGTGACCACCATGTCGTCGCGGTGGTGGCCGAGCGCGATCTTGGTCGCGCCGAGCTCGCTCGCCACGCGGTACAGGATGCCGCGGCGCAGGCGCGAGCACAGGCTGCACATCGTCTGGCCCTCGGGGACGAGGCGCTTGACGACCGAGTAGGTGTCCTGCTCCTCGATGTGGAACGGCACGCCGACGCGCGCCAGGTAGTCGGGCAGCACCTCGGCGGGAAAGCCGGGCTGCTTCTGGTCGAGGTTGACGGCGATCAGACTCGTTCGGCGCCCCGCGAACGCCGGCAGCCGATCAGGATGTCGAGCAGGGCGTAGCTGTCCTTGCCGCC
>CAVUGY010000019.1:0-320803 GCA_963741125.1 uncultured beta proteobacterium | reverse complement strand
CGTCTCGCACGCGATGAACGCCTTCGCCAACGAAAGCTTCATGGACGAGATGGCCGCGGCAACCGGCAAGGACCCGGTGCAATTCCGCCGTGACCTGTTGGCCAAGGAGCCGCGATACCTGCGCGTGCTGAACCAGGCGGCGGAAAAGGTCGACTGGGGCAAGCCCGTCGGCCGCCGGTCGCAAACAAGGCGTCGCGGTCATGGAGGGTTATGGCACCTACCTGGCGATGATCGCGGAGGTGTCGGCGCCAGGCAAGGAAATCAAGGTGCACAAGATCACCGTCGTTGCCGACGTGGGCAGCATGGTGAACCCGAACATCGTCAAACAACAGATCGAGTCCAGTGTGATCTACGGCATGTCATCGGTGCTCTTCGACGAAATCACGATCGTGGGCGGTCGCGTTCAGCAGACGAACTTCCACAACTACCGTGCAGCGCGCATGAACGACGCGCCGGTCATCGACATCCACCTCATCGCCGATGGTCAGCCTCCGGGCGGCATCGGCGAGCCGGTCACGGCGATGATCGCGCCGGCGATCGGTAACGCGGTGGCGCTCCCTGACGGGCCAGCGCATGCGCAAACTGCCGTTCAAGCTGGCCTAGGCGTGCGCAGAGTTGGCCTGGAAACCCGCTTCGGCGGGTTTCTTTGTTTGTTGCTTGCCCTGGTGAGCGGTTCGGTCCTGGCCCAGGACTATGAACGCGAAGCGCGGTGGGCGAGCGAAACCCTGGCCAGTTTGGTCGACGGTGAGCCGGTGCGCCTGCTCCAGGTCAACGGGCATCCCTTTCTGGCGTTGTGGCTGCCTGCCAAGAAATCACGCGGCGCGGTGATCATCGCCCACGGTCGCGGGTGGGCGCCGGACTACGACCTGTACGGCATCCTGCGGGTCAAGCTGGCCGATGCGGGATATTCGACGCTGTCGATCCAGATGCCGGTCTTGCCGGGTACAGCGAAGATCGGCGATTACATCCCGACCTACGGCGACGCCAGCGAGCGCATCGACCTTGCCGCGCAATGGCTGCGAGCGCGTGGCGAGCGCAAGCTGGCGATCGTCTCGCACAGCCTGGGTGCGACGATGGCCAACCACTATCTGATCAACCGCATCGACCCGAAGATCGACGCCTGGGTCTTCATCAGCATCATCAACGGCCTGGAGGACATGTTTCGCATCAAGATTCCGGTGCTCGACGTCTACGGGTCGAGCGACTGGAGCGTGACCATCGTCGGCGCCGACGAACGGCGCAAGCAGATCATGCGCATCCCCGGGTCGGAGCAGGTCGTCGTCGACGGCGCGATGCACTTCTTCGAGGGCCGGCAGGATGCACTGACGGGCGTCGTGGTGCGTTTTCTCGATCACGTGCTCGAAGTCAAGTAAGCAGCATCAAGGTATAGCTGTCACCGACGGGCGTCACCTTCGCATGTCGCGCTCAGGCCTTCGGCTTTGATGAGACCTTGTGTCTCATCAACCGTCCCTTTTGGCTGCGCCGAAAGGTCCGCTTCGAGCCTGTCGCGCTCAGGCCTTCGACTCTGATGAGACCTTGTGTCTCATCAACCGTCCCTTTTGGCTGCGCCGAAAGGTCCGCTTCGAGCCTTCGCGCTCAGGCCTTCGGACTCGATGAGACCTTGTGGCGCATCAGCCGGCCCTTCTCCCGCTCCCAATCGCGCTTCTTCTCGGTGTTGCGCTTGTCGTGCTCGGCCTTGCCCTTGGCCAGCGCGATCTCGGCCTTCACGCGGCCGCCCTTGTAGTGCAGGTTCAGCGGCACCAGCGTGAAGCCCTTCTGCTCGACCTTGCCGATCAGGCGCTTGATCTCTTCCTTGTGCATCAGCAGCTTCTTGGTGCGGTCGGCCTCGGGGCTGCACGTGCGTCGAGGCGCTGCGCAGCGCGTTGATGCGGCAGCCGATCAGGTAGAGCTCGCCGTCGCGGATCACCACGTAGCCGTCGGTCAGCTGCACCTGGCCGGCGCGGATGGCCTTGATCTCCCAGCCCTCGCAGCACCATGCCGGCCTCGTGGCGTTCCTCGATGTGGTAGTCGAAACGGGCGCGGCGGTTCTCGGCGATCGGACATGCAGGTCAGATCGGCGGCGGTGTGCCGCTCATACAATTGCCGCATTGTATGAAGCACGTCAAGAAGTCCGTCCTGCTCTGGTACTCGCCGCGCGAGATGTACGCGCTGGTCACGGCGTCGACCGACGTACCCGCAGTTCCTGCCGTGGTGCGAGCGGGCCGAGGTGCTCGAGCAGCACGACGACGGCATGACGGCGCGCGCTGCACCTGGCCTACGCCGGCGTGCGCCACGCCTTCACGACGCGCAACCGGCACGTGCCCGACGCGCTCGGTGCTGCTCGAACTGGTCGACGGCCCGTTCTCGCTGCTCGACGGCACGTGGCAGTTTCGTGCCGCTGCCGGCGCGGCCGGCGGCGGCGACGCGCAGGCCTGCAAGATCGAGTTCGAGCTGCGCTATGCGTTCGCCAGCGGCGCGCTCGAGGCGGTGGTCAGCCCGGTGTTCGACCGCGTCGCCAACACGCTTCGTCGATTCGTTCGTGCAGCGCGCCGAGCAGGTCTATGGGCCGCGCTGAGCGTGCGCGCGATCGAGCGTCGGTCTACAGCCCGCGGCGCCGGCCGATGTGCGCCGAGGTGCGCGCTTGCGCCTGCGCGAAGGCGCGACGCTGGCCGACGCGCTGCGCGCAAGCGGCTGCTCGAGCGGCATGCCGCGCGCAAGCCGACGCGTTGCGCGTCGGGCATCTGGGGCCGCGCTGCGCCGGCCTGGACGACGCTGCTGCGCGACCGCGACCGCGTCGAGCTGTACCGGCCGCTTGCTGGTCGATCCGAAGGAGGCGCGGCGCCAGCGCTACCGGCGCGCAGCGCGTGCGGCGCGCTAAGGCGCTGCAGCGCGACAGGCCTACTTGCAGTCGCGCGTCGATGCACGTCGCGCGCGCGCTGCGTCTCGTCGGCGCGCGCGCCTTGTCGTCGAGTACTTCGCGCTCGCCCTTGGCGTTGATGCGCGCCATGCGCATGCCGTCTTCGAGCGTCTCGCAGCTGAGCGCGGGCGCGTGTGCAGTTGTCGGCGCGCTCGCGCGGCGATCTTCTCGTCCTCGGCCTTCTTCTTGGCCTGCTGCTCGTCCTGCTCGGCCTTCTTGCGGCGCTTGGCCTCGAGCTCGGGATCGACCTGGCCTTGGGCGCCAGCTGCGGCGGCCGAGGCGCGCTGGCCGCCGGCGGCGATGCGCGGCGCGACGCGCTGCGCGCACCGGCGCTGGGCGCTGCAGGATGTCGCGTTCGGGAATGCCGCGGCGGCGGCGGCGTGTCGCTGTACTGCACCTGGCCGCTCTTGTCGCGCCACTTCCACTGCGCCGCCGCGGGCAGCGCCAGCACCGACAGGCCGAGCCAACGCGGCGAGCGCAACACGAAGCGCATCGTGCATGGCTCCGACATCGCGGCATCAGCAATCCGGTGCGCGCAGTGTAGCGGCAGCTGGCACGTGGCGCGCGCCACTGCTGCGGGGTGTCAACCGTGTGCGGTAGTATCGCCGCGTCCGTATAATTCGCTTTTGCGTCAGGAGCTTTTCTCATGCGCCTTCTCGGCAAAGCGCTCACCTTCGACGATGTGTTGCTGGTGCCGGCGTTCTCCCAGGTGTTGCCGCGCGACACCGACCTCTCGACCACCCGTCTGTCCCGCAACATCCGCCTGAACCTGCCGCTGGTGTCCGCCGCGATGGACACCGTCACCGAAGCCCGCCTGGCGATCGCCATCGCGCAGGAAGGCGGCATCGGCATCGTCCACAAGAACCTCGCGCCCAAGCAGCAGGCGGCCGAGGTGGCGCGCGTCAAGCGCTACGAATCGGGCGTGCTGCGCGACCCGATCACGATCACGCCCGGACGTGCCGGTGCGCGCAGGTGATGGAGCTGTCGCAAGCCAGCACGGCATCTCGGGCTTTCCGGTGCTGCAGGGCAAGACGGTGGTGGGCATCGTCACCAACCGCGACCTGCGCTTCGAGACGCGCCTCGACGTGCCGGTGCGCGAGATCATGACGCCGCGCGAGCGCCTCGATCACCGTGCGCGAAGGCGCCACGCTCGCCGAAGGCAAGGCGCTGATGCACCAGCACAAGCTCGAGCGCGTGCTGGTCGTCAACGACGCCTTCGAGCTGCGCGGCCTGATGACGGTGAAGGACATCACCAAGCAGACCAGCTTCCCGAACGCCGCGCGCGACGCGCACGGCAAGCTGCGCGTCGGCGCGGCGGTCGGGCGTGGGCGAGGGCACCGAAGAGCGCGTCGAACTGCTGGTCAAGGCCGGCGTCGACGCGCATCGTCGTCGACACCGCGCACGGCCACAGCGCCGGCGTGATCGAGCGCGTGCGCTGGGTCAAGCGCAACTATCCGCAGGTCGACGTGATCGGCGGCAACATCGCCACCGGCGCGGCGGCGCTGGCGCTGGTCGAGGCCGGCGCCGACGCGGTCAAGGTCGGCATCGGCCCGGGCTCGATCTGCACCACGCGCATCGTCACCGGCGTCGGCGTGCCGCAGATCATGGCGATCGACAGCGTCGCCAAGGCGCTCGAAGGGCAGCGGCGTGCCGCTGATCGCCGACGGCGGCATGCGCTACTCGGGCGACCTCGCCAAGGCGATCGCCGCCGGCGCCGACACGCGTGATGATGGGCGGCGTGTTCGCCGGCACCGAAGAGGCGCCGGGCGAGATCATCCTGTACCAGGGCCGCACCTACAAGAGCTACCGCGGCATGGGCTCGATCGGCGCGATGCAGCAGGGCTCGGCCGACCGCTACTTCCAGGACGACACCGGCGCAACAACCCGAACACCGACCAAGCTGGTGCCCGAGGGCATCGAAGGGCCAGGTGCCGTACAAGGGCTCGGTGGTCGGCGATCATCTTCCAGATGGCCGGCGGCCTGCGCGCGTCGATGCACTACTGCGGCTGCGCCAGCATCGACGAGATGCACGAGCAAGGCCGAGTTCGTCGAGATCACCGTCGGCCGGCATGCGCGAGAGCCATGTGCACGACGTGCAGATCACCAAGGAAGCGCCGAACTACCGCATGGAGTAGGGCGCCAGCGGCACGACCGACGCGCCGTCACGAGAACGTTTGACGCAATTCGCTTCCGTGCCGGCGCTGCCGCCGGCGCGCAGCAGCCGCAGCGGCGATGCCGTTCATCATGGTGACGGTGCTGATCGACATGATCTCGATCGGCCTGATCGTGCCGGTGCTGCCGGCGCTGGTCGGGCACCTTCACCGGCTCGCAGGCCGAGCAGGCGTTCTGGTACGGCGCGGTGACGTTCGCCTTCGGCATCGCCAACTTCTTCGGCTCGCCGATCCTCGGCGCGCTGTCCGACCGCTTCGGCCGCCGGCCGGTGCTGCTGCTCGGCTTTTGCGGGCTGGCGCTGAGCTTCTTCGTCACCGCGATGGCCACCGCGCTGTGGATGCTGATCGTGGTGCGCCTGTTCAGCGGCGCGATGCAGTCCAACGTCGCGGTCGCCAACGCCTACGTGGCCGACATCAGCGCACCCGAAGACCGCGCCAAGCGCTTCGGCATGCTGGGCGCGATGTTCGGCATCGGCTTCATCCTCGGGCCGGTGATCGGCGGCCTGCTCGGCGGCATCGACCTGCAGCTGCCGTTCTTCGTCGCCGGCGGCCTGGCGCTGCGTCAACCTGCTGTACGGCTACTTCGTGCTGCCCGAGTCGCTGCCGCCGGAGCGGCGCCGGCCGTTCGACTGGCAGGCGGCCAATCCGATCGCGTCGCTGCGACAGCCTGGCGGAGCTCAAGGGCGTGGGCCTGCTGGTCGGCGTGATCGCCTGCACCGGCCTGGCGCAGTTCGTGCTGTACACCTGCTGGGTGCTCTACACCACCTTCAAGTTCGGCTGGGGGCCGACAGAGAACGGCTGGTCGCTGTTCGCGGTCGGGGTGCGTGTCGGTGATCGTCCAGGGCGTCCTGCTCGGCCCCCTGCTCAAGCGTTTCGGCACCCGGCGCCTGGCGATGATGGGGCTGATGTCGTCCACCGCTGGCGTATCTCGGTGTATGGCGCGGTGACGCAGGGCTGGATGATGTACGTCGTGATCGCCTGCAACCTGCTCGGCTTCACGGTGCAGGCGTCGACGAATTCGATCGTCTCCGCCGCGGCCAGCGCCGACACGCAGGGCCAGACGATGGGCGCGGTCAGTTCGCTGAACAGCCTGATGGCGGTGCTCGCGCCGGTGATCGGCGCGCCGCTGCTGGCGACGGTGTCGCACCTGCCACCGGGCGATTGGCGCATCGGTGCGCCGTTCTTCTTCTGTGCCTTGCTGCAGGCGCTGGCGCTGCTGTTCGCGTGGCTGCACTTTCGCGGCGTCAAGGCACACGCAGCCCGGCCGTCGGCCGCGGTCGACCCGGCCCACTGATGCTTCGCACACGAAGCCCGCCACCCCGATGCACGACAAGATCCTGATCCTCGACTTCGGCTCGCAGGTCACCCAGCTGATCGCGCGGCGCGTGCGCGAGGCGCACGTGTACTGCGAGATCCACCCGAACGACGTGAGCGACGCCTTCATCCGCGACTTCGCGCCCAAGGCGATCATCCTGTCGGGCAGCCACGCCAGCACCTACGAAGAGCACGAACTGCGCGCGCCGCAGGCGGTGTGGGAGCTGCGGCGTGCCGGTGCTGGGCATCTGCTACGGCATGTTCACGATGGCGGTGCAGCTGGGCGGCAAGGTCGAGGCGAGCGATCACCGCGAGTTCGGCTACGCCGAGGTGCGCGCGCACGGCCACACCCGCTTGCTCGAGGGCATCGAGGACTTCAGCACGGCCGCAGGCCACGGCATGCTCAAGGTCTGGATGAGCCACGGCGACAAGGTCACCGCGTTGCCGCCCGGCTTCAAGCTGATGGCTAGCACGCCGAGCTGCCCGATCGCCGGCATGGCCGACGAGGAGCGCGGCTACTACGGCGTGCAGTTCCACCCCGAGGTCACGCACACGGTGCAGGGACGCGAGCTGCTGAACCGCTTCGTGCTCGAGATCGCGCACGCCAAGCCCGACTGGGTGATGGGCAACTACGTCGACGAAGCGGTGGCACGCATCCGCGAGCAGGTCGGCGCGAGGAGGTGATCCTGGGCCTGTCGGGCGGCGTCGATTCGAGCGTCGCCGCGGCGCTGATCCACCGCGCCATCGGCGACCAGCTCACCTGCGTATTCGTCGACCACGGCCTGCTTGCGCCTGAACGAAGGCGGCGATGGTGATGGACATGTTCGCCGGCCGGCTGCACGCGAAGGTGATCGCAGTCGACGCCAGCGAGCAGTTCCTCGGCGCAGCTGGCCGGTGTGACCGACCCCGAAGCCAAGCGCAAGATCATCGGCCGCGAGTTCGTCGAAGTCTTCCAGGCGCGAGGCCAAGAAGCTGAAGAACGCCAAGTGGCTGGCCCAGGGCACGATCTACCCCGACGTGATCGAATCGGGCGGCGCCAAGACCAAGAAGGCGACCACGATCAAGAGCCACCACAACGTCGGCGGCCTGCCCGAGACGCTGGGCCTGAAGCTGCTGGAGCCGCTGCGCGAACTGTTCAAGGACGAGGTGCGCGAACTCGGCGTCGCGCTCGGCCTGCCGCACGACATGGTCTACCGCCATCCGTTCCCGGGCCCCGGGCTGGGCGTGCGCATCCTCGGCGAAGTGAAGCGCGAATACGCCGACCTGCTGCGCCGGGCCGACGCCATCTTCATCGAGGAACTGCGCAACACCGCCGACGCGGCCAGCGGCAAGAGCTGGTACGAGCTGACCAGCCAGGCCTTCGCCGTCTTCCTGCCGGTCAAGAGCGTCGGCGTCATGGGCGACGGCCGCACCTACGACTACGTGGTCGCGCTGCGCGCCGTGCAGACCAGCGACTTCATGACCGCCGACTGGGCCGAGCTGCCGTACGCGCTGCTGAAGAAGGTCTCGAGCCGCATCATCAACGAAGTGCGCGGCATCAACCGCGTGGCCTACGACGTATCGAGCAAGCCGCCGGCGACGATCGAGTGGGAGTGAGGGGGGTTAGCGAAGTAATCGGCCCGCTGCCGCAAATCGCGCCGAAGAAACACTGGGTGCCTGCGTTGTGGCAAGGTGGAATGTGGCGCCGCGGAAGACCGATGTAGCAATGGTGCAGTATTGCCCGCGGGTTAGCGTGGTCATGGGTGACGTCATCGACATTGGTGAATCGGCTTGGCGGTGTGCAGCCGCTGGGCCGATATCCCGTTTAAGAGAGTGAGCAAGACGACGTACCCGATGCGGCGCCACATTCCACAACGAATGATGGAGCAAGCCATGGCCCAACGCAATCGCCAGCGTCAGCCTCAAGCCGGGCAAGTCCCGCGCGGCGCTGACGATCACCCACCCCAACGCCGCCGGCATCGACATCGGCAGCGCGTCCCACTTTGTGGCCGTGCCGCCGGACCGCGACGATGAACCGGTGCGCGAGTTTCCCAGCTTCACGGTCGACCTCAACGCCATGGCCGATTGGCTCGAGGCCTGCGGCGTCGACACCGTCGCCATGGAATCCACCGGCGTGTACTGGATTCCGCTGTTCGAGTTGCTGGAGTCGCGCGGCTTCACGGTGCTGCTGGTCAATGCGCGCCATGTCAAGAACGTCTCGGGCCGCAAGTCCGACGTGCTGGACTGCCAGTGGCTGCAGCAGCTGATGACCTACGGCCTGCTCAGCGGCGCGTTTCGCCCGGCCGAGCAGGTGTGCGTGCTGCGCGCGCTGTGGCGCCAGCGCGGGATGCTGCTGCGCAGACCAGGCCCGGCATGTGCAGCACATGCAAAAGGCGCTCACGCAGATGAACATCCAACTGGCCAACGTCATCTCCGACGTGGTGGGCGAGACCGGCCAGAAGATCCTGCGCGCCATCGTCGCCGGCGAGCGCGACGGCCAGGTGCTGGGCGCGATGAAGAACGTGCGCATCCGCGCCAGCGTCGATGAGATCGCCAAGAGCCTGCAAGGCAACTGGCGGGCCGAGCACCTGTTCGCGCTCAAGCAGGCGCTGGCCGCGTTCGACTTCATCGGCACGCAGCTGGCCGAGTGCGACCGCGAGATCGAGCAGCAGTTGCAACGCCTGCAGGTTCATGACGGCGAGCCGGCCAAGGGCAAGAAGCGCGGCCGGGCCCGCAATGCGCCGAAGTTCGATCTGCGCACGCAGCTGTTCAAGATGTGCGGCGTCGACCTCACGCGCATCGACGGCATCGATGTGACCACCGCGCTGGCGGTCATCAGCGAGACCGGCGCGGACATGTCGCGCTTTCCCACGGTCGCGCACTTCGCCAGTTGGCTGGGCCTGTGCCCGGGCACCAAGATCACCGGCGGCAAGGTGATGAGCGGCAAGACCAAGCGCTGTCGCCAACCGCGCCGCCCAGGCCCTGCGCCTGGCCGCCGCCGCGCTGCGCACCAGCCAGTCGGCGCTGGGCGCGTACTTCCGGCGCATGTGCTCGCGCATGGACAAACCCAAGGCCGTCACCGCCGCCGCCCACAAGCTCGCGCGGCTGATCTACACCATGCTCACCAAGGGCGAGGAATACACCGACCAGGGTCAGGACTACTACGAAGAGCGCTACCGCGAACGCGTGCTGCGGCCCTGTCCCAACGCGCCGCAAAGCTGGGCATGAAAATGGTCCCCATTGAACAACCCGCCTGAAAACATCATTCCAAATCAATCACTTGGAAGGAGTTTCTTGAGAGGCCCGTTGTAACTGGAGCGTGATGATGCGTGAGAAGCAACTGAAACCCAAGTTGGTGCCGCTGCCGTGCCCGTTTTGTGGCAAAAAACCAAAACTTGAGCCGCAGAATCCCGACGAGGAAGGCAACGCATGGGGTGCGGTGCACTGCGCTAATAGTCGTTGCGCAGTGGCGCCATACGCGGAGGACGGCCAGGATTCTGCCGACAATCGCGGGACAGGCGCCTACATGGACTGCGCGATTCGGCGCTGGAACAAACGAGCCTAACCCGTTATCGGGCGACAGTTTTGCTGCGTATCACGGCGGACTGTCCCCCTAACTTTGTGGGCCGGATCGGCCTGTAAGCCGCTTGCGGATTGAGTTCCTGGCGCATATGCTGGATATTCATCCAGTATTAACAAAACGTCAAAAGCGGCGCGTCTCGAGTGAGTGCCTCGCGCGATTCTGCATTCCCGGAGCGCAACCAATTGGAGGTCTGCATGTCCGACCCGCCCGTTCCCTTGATTCGGCCGCAGTTTGCCGCGTTTTCGACGATCGTGCCTGCCGCTCGGCACGCGCCGCCTGCCAGGTCAGGGCCGCTGCCGGCCCTGCGCTCCGTCAAGGTGCTAGATCAGTTGCGCGAGCGCATTCGTTACCTGCATTACAGCCGGCGTACCGAGGAGGCTTACGTCTACTGGGTCCGGGCATTCATCCGCTTTCATGGCCTGCGCCATCCTTCTGAGCTCGGCGGCTGTGACGTTGAGCGCTTCTTGTCTTGGCTGGTGAACGCGCGCTCGGTCGCCAGTACGACCCACCGACAGGCGCTGTCGGCGCTGCTGTTTTTCTATGGCAAGGTGATCGGCGTCGACCTGCCCTGGATGGCCGAAATCGGGCGGCCGCGCATTCACCGGCGCCTTCCCGTCGTGTTGAGCCGCGACGAGGTCGTCAAGACGCTTACACTCATGAGCGGGGAACACCGCCTTCTCGCGCACCTGCTCTATGGCACGGGTTTGCGCATCGCCGAGGCGCTGCAGTTGCGCGTGAAGGATCTGGATTTCGAGCACCAGGCGATCATCGTGCGCGAGGGCAAGGGCAACAAGGACCGGGTGGTGATGCTGCCGCAGTCAATCGTGCCCGCGTTGCGCGAACAATTGGCTCGCGCCAGGGTGCTGTGGGGCACCGATCAGGCCGAGGGCCGGGCCGGCGTGGCCATGCCCGATGCGCTGGAGCGCAAGTACCCACGCGCCGGTTCAGCGTGGACCTGGTTCTGGGTCTTCCCGCAGGCCACCCATTCAACCGATCCGCGCTCGGGCGTGGTGCGCCGCCATCACCTGTACGACCAGACGTTTCAGCGCGCCTTCAAGCGGGCGGTTGCCCAGGCCGGAATTCAAAAGCCGGCCACGCCGCACACCTTGAGGCACGCCTTCGCGACGCACCTGTTGCAGGCAGGCTATGACATCCGCACGGTGCAGGAGTTGTTGGGGCATGCGGACGTGGCCACCACGATGATCTATACACATGTGCTGAAGCTCGGGGGTGGCGGCGTGCGCAGTCCGGCGGATACCTTGCCGGATTTGGCCTAGCGTTTGCCCAAGGGCGGGACGCGGCCCTCACCAGTAATGCATGGCGTCGCGGTAGATGGACTCCAGGTCCAGCTTGGAAACGCCGCGCGGCGCCATCGCCAGCGGGCGCTGCTGGGCGAAGGCCCCTTCGGCCAGGGCCGGAACATCGGCGTCGCTGTAGCCCAGCGCGGCGATGCCCGACGGCAGCGCGGTCGCCCGCATCAGCGAGATGAAGGCCTCGGCGAGGATGCGGCCCGCGTCTTCGGGCGCCGCGCCGGTTATGTCGATCCCCAAGGCGGCAGCCGCCTCCAGATGCCGAGCCGGATTGGCCGACGCCGTGAAGCGGAAGGCGGCCGGGGCGTTGATCACCACCGCGATGCCGTGCGGAACCATGGCCTCGCGCTCCTGGTAACCGGCGGCGGTGAACTCGTGCTTGAGCGTGGCCACCGAGTAGGACATGGCGTGGGGGATGTGCACGCCGGCGCTGCCGAAGGCCAAGCCGGCCAGCGTCGAAGCAAACATCAGCTGGTGCCGCGCCTCGATGTCGCTTGCGTCGCGCACGGCGCGAACGAGGTACTTGCCGCCCAGGCGGATCGCGGCGATCGCGCCGATGTCGTTGTACGGCGTCGAACCCTGGTACGGCGGTCGCTGCGACGGATGGGCCGGCCGCGGCCGGCTGGTATAGGGCCGCGCCGTATACGACTCGACGGCATGGGTGAGCACATCGAAGCCGGTCGCCGCGACGACACCGCCTGGCAGCGTCTCGGTGGTCGTTGGATCGATGAGCGCCAGCGAGGGCTTCAGCCAAGGCGAGGCGATGCCCGTCTTCAGGCCGACGGATTTCAGGTCGACGATCGTGATGCCGGTCGTCTCGCTGCCGGTGCCGCAGGTGGTCGGGCAGGCGATGTGCGGCTTCAGGCGGCCCGGAATCGGCTTGGCCCTGCCGATCGGCGCGTTGATGTAGGCGATCAGTTCGTCGGGGTAGGTCGACAGCAGATTGGCCGCCTTGGCGGTGTCCATCACCGAGCCGCCACCGAGCGAGACGAAGCCGTCGAAGGCCCCTTCGCGGGCGAACAGCGCCGCCGCCTCGAAGGAGTCGCTGTTCGGCTCGCAGCGCGCCTGGCCATAGACCTCGACGTCGAGGCCCGCCGCGCGCAGCGCGGCGATGGCCGTCTCGCCGGGAGCGCTGGCCAGCACATGCGGATCGACGAACAACGCGACCCGCTTCATGCCGAGTGCGCGGGCCTCCTCGCCGACTTCGCGCAATGCGCCGGGACCGAACTTGATCGGCGTGGAGCTGACCGAGAAGACCGTCTCGCCTTCGCCGGGGGCCAGAAATGCTGTATTCGTGGACATATCAGTTCTGCGCATTCTGCGCCGTCCGCTCCCACCAGGCCCCGTCCAGTGCTCCGCGCAGGTGCTCGATGAACGAGCTCACCTTGCCCGGCACCAGCTTGGGCGAAGGAAACACGGCGTGGATTTCCTGCGTCGGCAGGGCGTGGCGTTCGAGGATCGGCTGCACCGCCCTATCGGCCACCGATTCGCGTGCCACGTACCAGGGCAGGATGGCGATGCCCAGGCCCTCGCGCGCGGCAGCGAGCACGGCCGACAGGTTGTTCGATCGCAGCGGCCCGCGCACCGGCACCGCAAGCTCCCGGCCATCCGGGCCGGTCATCATCCAGCGGTCGTCGCCCTGCACGGTGCTGTAGATCAGGCAGGCGTGCTGCGACAGCTCGGCGGCCTGGCGGGGGCGTGCCGCGCGCCTTCAAGTAGGTGGGCGCCGCCACCATCACCCAGGGGTTGCGGCCGAGGTAGCGCGCACCGAGCGTCGAGTCGGCCAGGCGCCCCATGCGGATGGCCAGATCGATGCCCTGCTCGACCATGTTGACGTAGCGGTCGTCGAAGCCCAGATCCACCGTCAGGCCGGGGTGCTCGCGCATGTAGGCGATCGACAGCGGCACCAGCACACGGCGGCCGAACGCCACCGAGGTCGAGATGCGCAGCGTGCCGCCGACGCCGCTCTGCATCAGCGTGGCCAGGTTGTCGGCGGCCTCGATCTCGTGCGCGATGGACTTGCACTTGTCGTAGTAGAGGCTGCCCACCTCGGTCGGGCTCACGCCGCGCGTCGTGCGGTGCAGCAGGCGCGCGCCCAGCCGCTGCTCCATCGCGGCCACGGCCTTGGTGGCCGTGGGCTGGGTGGTGCCGAAGTCAGCCGCAGCCCTGCTGAAGCTACCCGTCTCGACGATGCGGATGAAGAGGGCGACGGCGGCGACGCGATCCATGGCCCGGATGGTAGCCGCCCAGGCCTCCGATATTCCGCCGCGGAATAGCAAAGATGCCCCGACCGGTCTTCACGCCGGGGCCCGCGCGGCGGACGATCACGCCAACGATTTCAGGAGACACGAATGGCCAAGATGAAGGCGGCGATGGCCGCGGTGCTGGTGATGGAGAAGGAAGGCATCACCCAGGCTTTCGGCGTGCCCGGTGCGGCCATCAACCCGCTGTACGCGCAACTGCGCGAGCGCCAGACCATCGCCCATGTGCTGGCCCGTCACGTCGAGGGCGCATCGCACATGGCCGAGGGCTACACACGAGCCAGGGCCGGCAATATCGGCGTCTGCATCGGCACCTCGGGCCCGGCCGGCACCGACATGGTCACCGGCCTGTACTCGGCGCAGGCCGATTCGATCGCCATCCTGTGCATCACCGGCCAGGCGCCGCGCGCGCGATTGCACAAGGAAGACTTCCAGGCGGTGGACATCACCGCCATCGTCAAGCCGGTGACCAAATGGGCCACCACCGTGCTCGAGCCGGCGCAGGTGCCGCGTGCCTTCCAGCAGGCCTTCCACCTGATGCGCTCGGGCCGGCCCGGGCCCGGTGCTGATCGACCTGCCGTTCGACGTGCAGATGGCCGAGATCGAATTCGACATCGAGACCTACGAGCCGCTGCCGGTGTACAAGCCCGCGGCAACGCGCAAGCAGGCCGTCAAGGCCATCGAAATGCTGCAGGCGGCCGAGCGGCCCCTGATCGTCGCCGGCGGCGGCATCATCAACGCCGACGCGTCGGACCTGCTGGTCGAGTTCGCCGAGTTGGTCGGCGTGCCGGTGATCCCGACGCTGATGGGCTGGGGCACGATACCCGACGACCATCCGCTGATGGCCGGCATGTGCGGCCTGCAGACCAGCCACCGCTACGGCAACGCGACGATGCTGGCCAGCGACTTCGTGCTCGGCATCGGCAACCGCTGGGCCAATCGCCACACCGGTTCACCCGAGGTCTATTGCAAGGGCCGCAGCTTCATCCACGTCGATATCGAACCGACGCAGATCGGCCGCGTCTTCGCGCCCGACTTCGGCATCGTCTCCGACGCCAAGGCCGCCCTCGAACAGTTCATCGCCGTGGCCAAGGCGCTGAAGGCCGCCGGCCAGCTGAAGGATCGCAGCGCCTGGGTCGAGCAATGCCGCGAGCGCAAGCGCACGCTGCTGCGCAAGACCAACTACGAGGCGGTGCCGATGAAGCCGCAGCGCGTGTACCAGTGCATGAACAACAACTTCCCGCGCGACACGACCTACGTCTCGACGATCGGCCTGTCGCAGATCGCCGGCGCGCAGTTCCTGCATGTCTTCGGCCCGCGGCAGTGGATCAACTGCGGCCAGGCCGGCCCGCTGGGCTGGACCATCCCGGCCGCGCTGGGCGTGCGCGCCGCCGACCCCAAGCGCACCATCGTCGCGCTGTCGGGCGACTACGACTTCCAGTTCATGATCGAAGAGCTGGCCGTCGGCGCGCAGTTCAAGCTGCCCTACATCCACATGCTGGTCAACAACAGCTACCTCGGCCTGATCCGCCAGTCCAGCGCGGCTTCAACATGGACTACTGCGTGCAGCTCGGCTTCGACAACATCAACGCGCCGCAGTTGCAAGGTTACGGCGTCGACCACAAGGCCGTCGTCGAGGGCCTGGGCTGCAAGGCGATCCGCGTGCACAAGCAGGAAGAGATCAAGCCGGCCATCGAGCAGGCCAATCGCTGGATGGCCGAATTCCAGGTGCCGGTGGTGATCGAGGTCATGCTCGAGCGCGTGACCAACATCTCGATGGGCACCGAGATCGACGCCGTCAACGAGTTCGAGGAGTTGGCCCTGTCGGCCGACGACGCGCCAACGGCCATCGGCCTGCTCGACTGAACCGCCGCACCGGCCATGCCACGCTTTGCCGCCAACCTGTCTCGCTTGGCGATCAGGTGCCACGCTGCGCTGCGGAAAAACCCGCGTCGGTGTTTTCCCGCGTTCGAGCATGCGTCGAGAGCTTCTTGCCGAAACTTGATAGTTATCAAGTTCATCGCTGCGCAGAATTCCCAGACTCGGGCCCTTCCGTGGTTCCCCGCGGCGCAGGCAAGTGCAGGAGATCGACGATGCAGACGATCCACAGGCAGACCGGTTTGTCCTCGGCAACTGCACGGGCCCTGGCAGTCCTGGCCACGGCCTCGCTGCTCGGTGCGGCCGTCGCGGCCACCACGCCCACTCGCGTCATCCCGCCCGAGCTGCCCGCCGAGACGCTGACCACCGCGCCGGGGCCGACGACCAACGAGCGCATCTACGTCAACGACCTGGCGCTCAATCACCTGCCCGACACCCGGGTGCGGGTGTTCGACGCGCGCAACGGCAAATTGCTGGGCATGTTCTCGACCGGCTTCGTCGGCAATTTCGCGCTCAGCGCCAAGGCCGACGAGTTGTATGTGGCATCGACGTACCACAGCCGCACCTGGCGCGGAGAGCGGGTCGACGTGCTCGAAGTCCACGACACGGCCTCGCTGGCCTTCAAGTACGAGATCGTCTTGCCGACCAAGCGCGCGCAGGAGTTGAATTACCGTGGCCTGGTGCGCCCGACCGCGAATGGCCGCTTCGTGCTGGTGCAAAACGCCACGCCGGCCAGCTCGATCACGGTGGTCGACCTGCAGCAACGCAAGGTCGCCACCGAAGTTCCGACCCCGGGCTGCTACCTGGCCTACCCCGCAGCCAGCCACGCCAGCCGTTTTTCTATGCTCTGTGGCGACGGCAAGGTCGCCACCGTGACCCTCGACGACCAGGGCCAGGTCAGCGAGCGCCGTATCAGCGACAAATTTTTCGATGCCGACGCCGACGCCTGGTTTCAACACGCCGAGCAGAACGGCGACCGTTATTGGTTCGTCTCGTTCAAGGGCCAGTTGACCGAGGTCGACCTCGGCGGCCCGGTGGCCGTCGTGAAGGGCAGCCGTGCGCTGGTCGATGCGGCCGGGCAGCGCGCCGGCTGGCGCCCGGGCGGCTACCAGGCATTTGCGGTCGATCCCAGCGGCCGCTGGTTGGTGGTCGCTATGCACGACAAAGGTACCGAGGGATCGCACAAGCGTCCGGCCAAGCAGCTATGGATCTTCGATCTGAGCAGCGGCAAGCGCGTGGCCACCGCAGCCGGCCACAACAGCGTGTCCCTGACGTTCTCGCGCAGCGGGCAGCGCCTGCACGCGCTCGACGGCGAGACCGGTGCCCTGCGCATCTGGCAATGGGGCGAGCGCGGCGCGCTCAAGCCGCTGACGGTGGTCAAGCGCGCCGGCGACTTCGTGATGCACCTCGAATCGCACGATTGACGCGCGATCGCATATGGACCTCCATTTCGCGCTCGATCCGCTGCCGACCTGGGTCGCTGCGGCCGTGATCGCCACGCTGCTGGCCCACGCCGCGCTGACCAAGCTCGGTGACGTGGCACTGTTCGAACAACATCTGTCCGCCTACCGCGTGGCCGGTGCGGCGACGGCGGGGCTGGCGCGCGCCATCCCGGTGTTCGAACTCGGCACGGCCATGTGGTTGTTGTCACCCTGGCGCGCTGCCGGCGCCCTGCTCGCCGCGCTGCTCCTGGGCAGCTACGGCGCAGCGATGGCGTGGCACCGCTGGCTCGGCCACGAACTCGACTGCGGTTGCGGCGGCGAGCCGCTGCCGGTGTCCTGGGCACTGGTGGCGCGCAATGGCCTGCTGGCTCTGCTGGCGCTGCTGGCCGCCAGCCCGATCACCGATCGCCGCATGGGCCTGGCCGATTTCGCAGTCGTGGCCGCAGCGGTGCCACTCGCCGCCCTGCTCTACGCCGCACTCAACCAGATCCTGCGCCATCAGGCCGGACTGCGCATGCGCCACTCGCATTAGGGGAGCTCGAAATGGATGCAATGACGATGGCCGTGATCCTGCTGTGGCTGGCGGTGCTCGCGCTGGGCCTGATGCTGTGGGCCTTGTCGCGCCAGGTCGGTGTGCTGTTCGAGCGCGTCGCACCGATGGGCGCACTGGTCACCGATTCGGGCCCGGCCATCGGCTCCGCTTCGCCGCTGTTTTCACTCACCGGCATCCTGTCGGAGCCGGTGCCCATCGGTGGCCCGCAAGGGCTGCCTACGCTGGTCTTCTTCCTCGCACCGACCTGTCCGGTGTGCAAGAAGCTGCTGCCGGTGCTCAAGGGCCTGTTGCGGGACGAAGGTCGCCAGCTGCGCATCGTGCTCGCCAGCGACGGCGAGCAGGCCGACCACCTGGCCTTCGTGCGCGAGGCCGGGCTCGAGGCCATGCCCTACGTGCTGTCGAGCGAGCTGGGCATGAGCTACCGCGTGTCGCGCCTGCCCTACGCGGTGCTCATCGATGCCCAGGGCCTGGTCGCGTCCAAGGGCCTGGTCAACTCACGCGAGCAACTCGACAGCCTGCTCAATGCCCACGACATGGGCACGGCGACGATTCAGAAGTACCTGAGCGGCTCGGTGGCCTGAGGCCGACGACAGAACCCTCCAAGGAGAAGAGCCATGCGTTGGATCACTGACCTGATCGACAAGCACACCGAGCAGCGCGTGCGTCGCATCGCGCACAACCGCGGCCGGCGCAGCCTGATCGCACGGCTGGGCGTGGCCCTGGTCGGCGGCGCGGCCCTGCCTATGCTGCCGTTCGACCGCAGCAGCCCATTCATGGCCGCCCAGGCGGCCGAGCCCGGCAAGGCGGCGAAGACCGACCCGCAACTGGATCCGACGGCCTGCGAGTACTGGCGCTATTGCGCGCTCGACGGCTTTCTGTGCACCTGCTGCGGCGGCTCGCTGACGCAGTGCGCGCCCGGCACCGAGCCATCGAAAGTGACCTGGGTCGGGACCTGCCTGAACCCGCAAGACGGACGCCAGTACCTGGTGTCGTACAACGACTGCTGCGGCAAGGGCCCCTGCGGCGAGTGTGTGTGCAACGGCAATGAACGCGAGCGCCCCGGCTACCGCATGGGCGTGCACAACGACATCAACTGGTGCATGGCCAGCACGAGTTCGATGTACCACTGCACCGTCTCGGTCATCGTGGGCGTGGCGTGAGGCGTGGCCGCCGTTTCGCCGTGGCGCTGGCCGCGCCGCTGCTGACCGCGCAGGCCGCCCAGGCCGCACCCGATGGGGCCACGCTGTATATGCAGAACTGCGTCATGTGCCACCAGGCCGATGGCGCAGGCGCGGCCGGCGTGGCGCCGCCGCTGATGGGCGAGCACTGGGCCAAGCTCGGCACCGACCGCAGCTACCTGCCGACGATCGTGCTGCGCGGGCTGTTCGGGCCGATCAAACTGGTCGGCGGTGAGACCTTCGCCGGCAACATGCCGGGTTTTGCGCAGATGCTGGACGATGCGGCGATTGCCGCTGTCGCCAACCATGTGCGCAAACTCCAGGGCGCCGACAACGGCGCTGGCTACAGCGCCGATGACGTCAAGGCCGTACGGTTGTTGCCGGGCAGCCCGACCGCGTCGCGCCTCAAGCGCAGCCAACTCGTCGGCAGCTGAAGGCCGTGCGCGCTGCATCGTTCACCATCGGATTGCTGGCGCTCCTGGCCATGGATCCTGTGCTGTGCGCGGGCACGCCGGTCGGCGGGCAGGCGCCGCATCGCCAAAACGCCGAATCCAGGCCGATCACCAGCAGCGTGCGCAGCCTCTTCGTCGTGCATTGCGCCGGATGCCACGGCATGGACGGATCGGGGTCGCCATCGGCCAACGTGCCCGACATGCGGCGCCTGGGCAACTTTCTGCTGCTCGAGGGCGGGCGCGAATTCGTCATCAAGGTGCCGGGCGTCATGGGCTCGGGCCTGAGCGACCAGCAGGTCGCCGACGTCACCAACTGGCTGTTCGCCACCCTGGCCAAGGACTCGACGCCCGCCGGCCACAAGGCCTACGACGAGGCCGAAGTGCAGCGTGCACGCGCGGCTCCCTTGGTCGACGTGGCCGCCGCGCGCAGCCGGCTGGCCACGCAGGCCCGCGAGCGCGGCGTGACGCTCGACTGATCTCGATGAGCATTCAAATAGGCCCTGCGAGGGGCGACAAGGAGACGACAGCGATGAAACTCACCATCATTTGTGCCGCATTGGCGCTGCTCGGTTTTGCGGTCAGCGCCCCGGCGGCCACCGAGGCCCAGGCCCAGGCCCTGGGCAAGGACCTGACCCCTATGGGTGCCGAGCGCGGCGCGAACAAGGACGGCTCGATCCCGGCCTGGTCGGGCGGCGACACCAAGGCGCCGGCAGGCTGGAAGCCGGGCCAGCCGCGGCCCGATCCCTACGCTGCCGACAAACCGCTGTTTTCGATCGACGCCGGCAGCGCCGACAAGTACAAGGACCGTCTGAGCGAAGGCCAATTGGCGATGCTCAAGTCGCTCAAGGGCTATCGCCTGGACGTCTACCCGACACGGCGTTCCTGCGGTTACCCCGATGCGGTGTACGCCAACACACGCAAGAACGCCACCGAGGCCAAACTCGCGGCCAACGGTTTCGATATCGAAAAGGCGTTCACCGGCGGCGTGCCCTTCCCGATCCCGGCCAACGGCGCCGAGGCGATGTGGAACTACAAGATGCACTGGGTCGGCGAAGGGCGCATCGAACGCTACTCGACGGTCTTCTCGCAACCCGGTGACGGCAAGTTCGTGCCCCTGGTGCAGGACCAGTGGACCGCCACCCCGCTGGGCAACCTGGCGGGCAAACCGGCGTCCGAGGGCGAAGGCAAGGAATGGATCGTGCTCAACGAGGTGGTGACCCCCGCCGCGCGCACCGGCGAGATCATCCTGATCCACTACTACCAGGCCAAGGACAACGACGCCTGGCTGTACTTCCCCGGCCAGCGCCGCGTGCGCCGCGCCCCGACTTTCGCCTACGACAACCCGGTGCCGGGTTACGAGAACCTGCTCGCGGTCGATCAGTACCCGATGTTCGGCGGCCGACTCGACCGCTACGACTGGAAGCTGGTCGGCAAGCAGGAGCTGATCGTCCCGTACAACACCTTCCGCTTCAACGACCAGAGCAAGAAGCTGGCCGATGTGTTCGGCCCCGACTACCCCAAGCGCGACCTGGTGCGCTACGAGACGCACCGGGTGTGGAAGATCGAGGCCACGGTCAAGGCCGGGCAGCGGCACCAGTTTCCCAAGCGCGTCGTCTACCTCGACGAGGACACCTGGATGATGGTGGCCGCCGACAATTACGACGCGCAGAACAAGGTCTGGCGCGTGCAGGAATCCTTCCCCTACACCGCGTGGGAATTGCCGGCCTGCGTCTATCAGGGCTACATCGTCTATGACCTCAACGTCGGCCGCTACATGGCCGACAACATGCCGCAAGAAGGCAAGGTCGACTGGCTCGCAGGTCGCGAAGGACGCATCGACGCCAACAAGTTCAACCCCGACGAGCTGCGCCGCGCCGGCGCACGCTGAAGGAAATCGCCATGCAGAAGAACACCACACACGTGCGCCATGCTTTGGCCTGGGCGGCAATGGCCTGCCTCGCGGCGGTGACGCTGCCCGCGCAGGCGGTGCGCACGACCACCGAAAACGGCACCGAAATCGACTTCAGCTCGACGCTGTCGTTCGGCCTGCAGGTGCGGCTGGGCAAGCCGCTGCGCGACACGATCGGCAACGACAATGGCGGCAACGTGCCGACCGGTGCGCCGCTGGGCTCGCTGCTCAATGGCGCCGGCAACGATGGCGCCGCCAACCCCGACTTCAACTTCCTCAATGGCGACGACGGCAACCTCAATTTCAAGCGCGGTGACATCACCTCGGCGGCGCTGAAGGGTACGCACGAGTTCGGCCTGAAAACCACCGACGGCTGGCGCGCATTGGCGCGCGGCACCTGGGTCGGCGACGCGCGCGCCGGCCACACCCAGCGCACCGACCTGTCCAGCGACGCCAAAGACATCGCCGTGCGCAACTTCACCATGCTCGACGCCTGGGTCTCGAAGGACTTCAAGGTGCTCGACAACCGCAACGCCACCGTGCGCCTGGGCAACCAGGTGCTGAGCTGGGGCGAAGACATCTTCATCATCGGCGGCATCAACCAGATCAACGCCTTCGATCTGCGCAAGATCCACACCCCCGGCACCCAGGTCAAGGAAATCCTGCGCCCGGCACCGATGCTCAGCCTGAGCACCGGCATCAACGACAACTTCAGCGCCGAGGCCTATTACCAGTTCCGCTGGAACGCCTTCCGCTTCGACCCGGTGGGCACCTTCTTCTCCGGCGCCGACGTGGTCGGAGCCGGCCAGCGCCCGGCCTACATCCCCTCCTCGTCGCTGTCGGGGTTCGGGCTGTGCGTGCCGCCGACACCCTGCGGCGACATCGGCACGGGCATCCAGCCCGGTATCAACGTGGTCGGCTTCGAAGGCGACAAAGTGCCGCCCAAGGGCAACCAATTCGGACTGGCCATGCGCTTCAAACCCAAGGGCGCCGATACCGAGTTCGCGCTGTACTTCGAGCGCTACCACGACAAGCTGCCGTTCACGACCCTGTTCACCGACCCGGCGTACAGCGCGCAGAACGTGGCCAACATCGGCTACTACAACGAATACGGCCGCGACAAGAACCTGTTCGGCGCGTCGTTCAATACCAAGGCCGGCCCGGTGGCTGTCGGCGGCGAGATCTCCTACCGGCCGCGCGACTCGGTGGCCATCGACGGCAGCGTGCCTTTCAGCGGGCCCTACAGCATCTTCGAACCGGCCAATGCGGATGCCAATGGCCGCATCACGGTGCGCGGCTACGTCGAAGAGAAGAAGATCCAGGCCCACCTGACGGCCCTGTACTTCACCGAAGTCAACTCGCCGGCCGGAGCGCTGGTCAAGGCGCTAGGTGCCGCCGAAGGCACCCTGCTGGCCGAAGTGGCGGTGACGCATTACCCGAACCTGCAAGTCGGCACGATTCCCTACCTGATCTTCCCCTCGTACGAGTCGCCGACCAAGACCTCGGCGGGTTACGCCTTCGAGTTCGACCTCAGCTACCCGCATGTCTGGGGCAGCGAATGGAACCTGACCCAGTCGACCGTATTCACCCATGACGTGGTGGGCATCTCGCCGAACACGCTGCCGTTTGTGAAGGGCCGCAAGTCGCTGTTCCTGGGCCTGTTGTTCGACAACAGTTCGGTCTGGAAGGCGCAGTTCGGCTACACCGCGTTCTTCGGCGGCGGCCTGTCGAATATCGTGCGCGACCGCGACAACCTCGCGGCCAGCCTGTCCTACAACTTCTGACGCCGACGGGGACGAGGCCTCCCGCCCGTCCCCCCAGCGCTGCCGGTCCGCCCTTCGATGCTCGAGCGATTCGTCGGCGCCTGTGAGCGCCTGATCTTCGGCCGCCGCGCCGCGCTGCTGCTGGCGCTGGCCGCCGTCACCGCCGTGATGGCGGTGTTCGCAGCCCGGCTGAGCATGAGCGCGGGCTTCGGCAAGCAACTGCCGCAAGGTCACGAATACACCGAAACCTTCGTCAAGTACCAGAACATCCTGTTCGGTGCCAACCGCCTGATCGTGGTCGTGCGCGCGCGCCAGGGCGACATCTGGCAACCGGCGATGCTCAAGCGCCTGAACGAAGTCACGCAGGCCCTGCTCTACCTGCCCGGTGTCGACCGGCGCAGCGTGACTTCGCTGTGGACACCCAACACCCGCGTGATGCAGGTCACCGAAGAGGGCTACGAAGCGCGCGACGTGATCGGCGGCGATATCACACCCGACAAGCTCGACGCCGCGGCCGTGGCGCGCATCCGCGACAACGTGATCCAGGGCGGTTATGTCGGCAACCTGGTAGCCGGTGACTTCTCCGGCGCGATGGTCACCGCCGATCTGCTCGATGCCGATCCGCGCAGCAAGCTGCCCACCGACTACATCGCGCTCGGGCCGCAGATCGAGAAAGAACTGCGCAGCAAGTTCGAGGATGCCGGCACCGAAATTCAGATCATCGGTTTCGCCAAGCAGATCAGCGACATCGCCGAAGGTGCCAAGGGCGTGTTGCTGTTCTTCGCGCTGGCCTTCTCGTTGACGGCGCTGGCGGTGTACTGGTATTGCCGCTCCTGGGCCTTCACTGCTGCGGCGCTGGTCTGCTCGCTGGTCTCGCTGGTCTGGCAGTTCGGCACCCTGCACTTGCTCGGTTACGGCCTGGACCCCCTGGCCGTGCTGGTGCCGTTCCTGGTCTTCGCGATCGGCGTCTCGCACGGCGTGCAGCAGATCAACTACATCGTGCGCGAGATCAGCGGCGGCAAGAGTTCGTTCGAGGCCGCGCGGGCCAGCTTCGGTGCGCTGCTGGTGCCCGGCAGCATGGCCTTGATCACCGCCCTGGTCGGCTTTGCCACGCTGCTGCTGATCCCGATCCCGATGATCCGCGAGCTGGCGATCACCGCCTCGCTGGGTGTGGCCTACAAGATCGTCACCAACCTGATCATGCTGCCCGTCGTGGCCTCGTATGTGCGGCTGCCGCTGGGCTACGGCGAGCGCATGCAGCGCACCCGCGAGGTGCGCTCGCTCGGCGTCGTGGCCCTGGCGCGGCTGGCCGAGCCGGCGGCCGCGCGCTGGGTCGTCGCGGCCGGCGTGCTGCTGTTCGCGCTGGCGGTATGGGGCAGTCGCGACCGCCACATCGGCTACATCCAGCCCGGTGCCCCCGAGCTGCGCGACAGCGCACGCTACAACCGCGACGCGGTCAGCATCGCGGAGAAGTTTTCGGTCGGCCTGGACGTGCTGACGGTGGTCAACGAGACCACGCCCGACAGTTGCTACGAGTACCGCAAGATGGTCTACATCGATGACCTGGCCTGGGAGCTGGCCAACACCGAAGGCGTCATCGGTACCACCGCGCTGCCGGGCCTGGTCAAGTTCGGCGCGTCGGGCTTCAACGAGGGCAATCCGAAGTGGGGCGACATGCCGCGCGATGCGCGCTCGATGGCCAGCTTCATCGGCCTGGTCGGTGAAGGTTCGGGGCTGTACGACCCGCGTTGCACCGTGCTGCCGATCAACGTCTACCTCAGCGACCACAAGGCGCAGACGATCAAGCGCACGGTCGAGGTCGTCAAGGCCTGGCGCCAGAGCGAAAAACTCGACGGCGTGACCGTCCGCCTGGCCAGCGGCAACGCCGGCGTGCAGGCCGCCACCAACGAGGTGCTCGAGGCCACCGAGTTGCCGATGATGTTGTATGTCTACGCCACCATCGTCGTGCTGGTATTCGTGACCTACCGCGACTGGCGGGCCGTGCTCGCCTGCTGCCTGCCGCTGACGCTGGCCACCTTCATCGGCTACTGGTTCATGAAGACGCTGGACATCGGCCTCACGGTGGCCACCCTGCCGGTGATGGTGCTGGCGGTGGGCATCGGCGTGGACTATGCGTTCTACATCTACAACCGCCTGCAGTGGTACCTGGCCGACGGCATGCCCATCGTGCCGGCGTTCCGCGGCGCGCTGTCCGAGACCGGCATCGCCACCATCTTCACCGCGCTGACGCTGTCGGTAGGCGTGGCGACCTGGGTCTTCTCGCCGCTCAAATTCCAGGCCGACATGGGGCTGCTGCTGGCCTTCATGTTCATGCTCAACATGGTCATGGCCATCACCCTGCTGCCGGCGCTGGCGGTGATGATCGACACCCTGATCCCCCGCCGCAGCGCGGTGCACCGGCCGTTCGCCGCGCATTGAAGTTGGACCTGACCCCCATGCCGATGCGTCCCACCGATCGCCGCCACTGGTTGACCCGCACCGCTGCGCTGGTGCTGCTGCCCGGCGCGGCATGGGCCGCCGGCGACGAGGCCGGCGCCGCGCGGCGGCGGCCGCTGGCGCTCAAGAGCACCTGCCTGGACCTGACCCGCGCCGGCGAGCGGCTGGTGGCCGTGGGCGAGCGCGGCCACGTGCTGCTCTCCGATGACCAGGGTGTGCATTGGCGCCAGGCCAGCGCGGTGCCGACCCGTGCCACGCTCAACGCCTTGCACGCCCTCGACGCGCGCACCCTGTGGGCCGTCGGCCATGGCGGCACCATCCTGCGCTCGACCGACGCCGGCGAGAACTGGCAGCGCCTGCCGAGCCCGGCCGAGGCCGGTGATGTGCTGCTCTCGATCCACGTCGATGCCGATGGCCAGGGCCTGGCGGTCGGTGGCTTCGGCCTGGCCCTGCGCACGCGCGACGCCGGTGCGTCGTGGACGCGCGAGGCCCTGCTGGTCGGCGAGGCCGCCGAGCGCCACCTCAACCGCATCTTCGTCACCGGTGGCTCGACCTGGCTGATCGCCGCCGAGAGCGGCCACGTCATGCAAAGCGACGACCGCGGCCAGCGCTGGCGGGCGGTGAAGACACCCTACGCCGGTTCACTGTGGAGTGGACTGGCGCTGGCCGACGGCACGCTGCTGGCCTGCGGCATGCGCGGCAACCTCGTGCGCAGCAGCAACGGCGGGCGCCTTTGGACGCACCACGCGGTGGCCGGCGCCGGCTCGTTCACCGGCGCCGCGCAGCGTGCCGACGGCCTGCTCGCACTGGTCGGCGTCGATGGTACGGTAGTCACCAGCCGCGACGGCGGCACGAGCCTGATCCGCTTCGCCCAGGAAGACCGCACGACGCTGACCGGCGCCGTATTCCTGGCTTCCGGAGCCTTGGCGGTATCGACCACGGCCGGCATGCGAGTTCTCAAGGACCTGGCCTGAACCGGCGTTTGTCATGGCCAACATAGCCGAGCACCATTCGCACGACGTCGACGATCAGGCCAAGTCGCTGACCGGCTGGCAACAGTTCTACGAACAATTGCATTGCGGCCGCTTCGAAGGCTCGGCCTGGCAGCTGGTGATGGCCGACGGCGTGCTGCTGCGCGAGACCACCAATCGCGGCCTGCGCGAGCAGATCGTGCCACCACCGGGCCATGTGGTGATCGCGGTGCCGCTGTCGGTCATGCCCGGATCGGTGTTCGGCGGGCGCCCGCTCGAGCGCGAGTCGCTGCTGGTGCTGTCGAGCCAGGAAGAGTACGACCTGATTTCGGCCGGCGAGCTCGACCTGGTCGGCATGTCGGTGCACCGCGACGTGTTGCAGAGCACGCTGGCTCCGGCCAAGGTCGATTGGTTGAAACGCGCCGAACGCGAACGCAATCTCGCGCTGCTGCCCGACATCGCGTCGGCCATTCGGCAGATGCTGCTGGCGGCCTGCCATGACGCCGAACAGCAACTCGACTCGCTGGTCGAACGCAGCGACGAGGCCGCCCTGCTCTCGGCCACCCTGACCCAGGCCGTGATGCTGGCGATGGCCGGTGATGGCAGCGACCACCTCGCCAGCATCCCGCGTCGCTCCGAGACGCGGCTGCGTGTGGTCAAGCGGGCGATCGAGTTCATGCGCGCCAACCTGCACAACGACATCGGTATTCCTGAAATCTGTGCCGCCGCATGCAGCAGCCGGCGCAGCCTGCAGTACTGCTTCGAGGAATTCATGCACACCACGCCGCAGGCCTATCTGCGCGCACTGCGCCTGAACGAGGCGCGCCGCATGCTCAAGTTGAGCAGCGACCAAGCCATCACCAACCTGGCCAGCAGCCTGGGCTTTTGCAGTGCCAGCCACTTCACCCGGCACTACAAGCTGATGTTCGACGAGCTGCCCTCACAAACCCTCAAGCTCAACTGCTACGGCCCTGGCGTGTAGCGCATCGGGCGAATCGCATGATGAAACACCTCGAGAAAACCCGCCTGCCCGTAGGCGGCATGTCCCTGGTGCACGGCCCGACCGACACGCCGCTGTCCGAAGAGACCGTGCACGAACTGCTGGTGACGGCCGCCAGGCGCTGGCCGCAGCGCGACGCAGCGGTCTTCGTCGAGCAGGGGCTGCGCTGGACCTGGCTGCAGCTGCTGCAGCAGGTCGAATGGGCCGCGGCCGGGCTGGCCCGCCTGGGCGTGAACAAGGGCGACCGGGTCGGCATCTGGTCGCCGAACCGCGCCGAATGGCTGGTGACTCAATTCGCCAGCGCGCGCCTGGGTGCGATCCTGGTCAACATCAATCCGGCCTACCGGCTGGCCGAGCTCGAGTACGCGCTGAACGCGGCCGGCGTCAGCGTGCTGGTCACCGCGGCCGCCTTCAAGAACAGCAACTACCTGGGCCTGCTGCAAAACCTCGGTGTCGGCCCGGCCGGGGTCAGCGCCAAGCTGCCGCAACTCAAGACCGTGGTGCGCCTGGGTGACGAGCCGACCGGCGGCATGCTCAACTGGCGCGCGCTGGTCGATGCTGGGGTGTCGCGCAGCGACACGCTGCCGCCGGCCGAGCAATTCGACTGCCACGATGCGATCAACATCCAGTTCACCAGCGGCACCACCGGTGCGCCCAAGGGCGCCACGCTGACGCATCACAACATCGTCAACAACGCGCGCGCGGTGGCGCACTGCATGCGCTTTACCGAGGCCGACAGCCTGTGCATTCCGGTGCCGCTGTACCACTGCTTCGGCATGGTCTTGTCGGTGCTGGCCTGCGTGGCCAGCGGGGCCAAGATGGTCTTCCCGGGCGAGGGTTTCGACGCCCGCGCCACGCTGGCCGCGGTCGAGGCCGAGCGCTGCACCGCACTGCACGGCGTGCCGACGATGTTCATCGCCGAACTCGACCACCCTGAATTCGCGAACTTCGATCTGGCCACCCTGCGCACCGGCATCATGGCCGGCGCACCCTGTCCGATCGAAGTCATGCGCCGTGTGCAGAGCCAGATGCACATGCGCGAGATCACGATCGCCTATGGCATGACCGAGACCAGCCCGGTGTCGTTCCAGAGCGCCACCGACGACCCGCTGGAAAAGCGCGTGGCCACCGTCGGCCGCGTGCTGCCGCACCTCGAAGTCAAGATCGTCGACGCCGACGGACGCATCGTGCCGGTGGGCGAGAAGGGCGAACTGTGCACGCGCGGCTACTCGGTGATGCTGGGCTACTGGGGCGACGACGAGCGCACCGCGGCGGCCGTGCAGGGCGGCTGGATGCACACCGGCGACCTGGCCACGCTGGACGCCGAGGGTTACTGCAACATCGTCGGCCGGGTCAAGGACATGGTCATCCGCGGCGGCGAAAACATCTACCCGCGCGAAGTCGAGGAGTACCTGTTCCGCCACCCCAAGGTGGCCGCGGTGCAGGTCTTCGGCGTTCCCGATCCGCGCTACGGCGAGGAGCTGTGCGCCTGGATCATCACCAAGTCCGGCGTGTCGTGCACCGAAGACGAGATCCGCGCCTTCTGCCGCGAGCAGATCTCGCATTACAAGGTGCCGCGCTACATCCGCTTCGTCGACGAACTCCCGGTCACGGTCACCGGCAAGCCGCAGAAGTTCTTGATGCGCGATGCGATGATGCACGAGCTGGGGTTGGGCGTGCAAAGCACGGCCTGATGCGGCTGCGAGCACGCCGGCCGCAACGGGGTTGAGCGCGTAGCCGATCATGGACGCAGGCTGGCCGAGTCGCAGGCGCTGGATCGGCTCGGCCTTGGCGACGGCCGGTCTGTGTGCGCTCGGCACGGTGCGCGCGGTGCAGGAACGCGCGGCAAGCGCCGAGCGGCGAGCGATTCGTCCACCGGGCGCATTGGCCGAGCCTGACTTCCTCGCGGCATGTGCCCGTTGTGGCCTGTGCGTTCAGGCCTGCCCCTATGGCGCGCTGAAGTTGGCCGACGCCGGCCAGCGCATAGCCATCGGCACGCCGTTCTTCGTGCCGCGTGAGGCGCCCTGCGAGATGTGTCGCGACATACCGTGCGTGATCGCCTGTCCGACCGGCGCGCTGACGAAATCACTGCGCAACATCGACGCGGCGCAGATGGGAACCGCCCTCTTGAGCAAACCGCAAGGCTGCTACAGCTTCATCGGTACGGCCGCCTGCAGCAGTTGCTACCAGGCCTGCCCGCTCAAGGGCGCCGCGATCACGCTGAAGCCGGGCCTGACGCGACTGGGCGGCCGCCTCACGCCGACCGTCGACCCGGACCGCTGTACCGGCTGCGGCAAATGCGAAAAGGCCTGCGTCGCCAGCGTACCTGCGATCACGGTTGCGGCCCCTCGCGATGGACGCTCGAAGCACCACCGCGGCTAGCCCGCCGCTCGGGCCCATGCGGCGCCTGCTGCACCGGCAGCGCTGGCTGCTGGCCCGCCGAGGTGTTCAGCTCGGGCTGTTGCTGGCCTTCATGGCCGCGCCGGGCCTGCATCTGGTTCATGGCACGCTGGCCAGCAGCGAATGGTTCGGCCTGGTGCCACTGGCCGACCCGTTCGTGCTGCTGCAGTCCCTGGCGGCCGGCCACCGGCCGGAGTGGGCCGTCGTGCTGGGCGCCCTGCTGGTGGCGGCGGTATTCGGATTGCTGGGCGGACGCCTGTACTGCGGCTGGGTCTGCCCGATCAACCTGGTGACCGACCTGGCGGCAGGTCTGCGCCGCCGGCTCGGCCTGGGCCGATGGCCGGGGCTGGCGATCGACCGGCGCACACGCCATGCCCTCCTGGTCTTGGCCATCGTCGGCAGCGCGGCATCCGGTGCCATCGTCTGGGAACTGATCAACCCGATCACGCTGCTGCAGCGCGCCCTGGTGTTCGGGCTGAGCAGCAGCGGCGTCATCGCGGTGACGGCCCTCTTCTTGTTCGACCTGCTGGTGACACGCGGCGGATGGTGCGGCCACCTGTGCCCGGTCGGCGCGTTCTATGGCTGGCTGGGCCGGCGCGGGCGCTTGCGAGTCGTCGCCGCCCGCGCCGAGGCTTGCACGAAGTGCGGCAACTGCGTCCGGGTGTGTCCCGAACCGCATGTCATCGTGCCGGTGTTGCGGCCGGGCGATCCATCCGGGTCGCGCGCCGTCACGCACCAGGACTGCCTGCGCTGCGGACGCTGCCTGGACGTTTGCGACGAAAACGTGTTCGTGCTGCGCGTCAATGGCCGTGCGCCACCTGCATCGCCACGGCGACCGCCAAGCCGCAGCCTATCCAGGCAATCTGCGCCAGGGTCTCGCGCAAGGGCAGACGGCGCTGGAGTTGCGGCAGCAAGTCGGCCACCGCAACATAGATGAAGCTGCTCGACGCCACCACCAGCAGGTAGGGAAACAAGGCCTGCCAGGGCCCGACGACGAAATAACCGACCACGCCGCCGACCACCGCGGCCAGGCCGGAGACGGCGTTGTAGGCCAGTGCGCGCGCGCGCGACAGGCCGGCATTGAGCAGCACGACGTAGTCGCCCACCTCCTGCGGGATCTCGTGCGCGATGATGGCCAGCGCCGTCACCGTACCCAGGCGCACATCGGCCAGGAAGGCCGCGGCGATGATGATGCCGTCGCAGAAGTTGTGGATGCTGTCGCCGACCAGCACCGCCCAGCCGCCGCGGCCGGCCTGTTCGGCGTCGAAGCCATGGTGATGGTGATGCTGCGGGTCGTCGCCCTCGTGGTGGTGGCCGTGGCGGTAGAGCTCGGCCTTCTCGAGCAGGAAGAAGAACAACAAGCCCAGCAGCAGCGTCGCGAACAGCGGCTGCGGCGGAGCACCGCCCTCGAAGGCCTCGGGCAGGATCAGCAGCAGCGCCGTGCCCAGCAGCACGCCCACCGACAGGCTGACCAGGCTCTTCACCACCCGGCCGAGTACATGCACGGTGAGCGCGGCGGCGATCAGCACCGACAGCAGGCCGCCGGCCAAGGTGGCGATGACGATGTAGACGAGGATCACGCCACGCCGTGGGCTTTAAACCAGGCCAGGCAGCGGCGCCAGCCGTCGTCGGCCTGGGCCTTGCGATAGCTCGGCCGGTAGTCGGCGTAAAAGGCGTGCGGCGTATCGGGGTAGAGCACGATCTCCGAGTCCTTGTTGCCGGCCGCCTTCAACGCCGCGCGCATCTGCTCGAGCGTCTCCTTGGGGATGCCGCCGTCGTCGGCGCCGTACAGGCCCAGCATCGGGGCCTTGATGCGCGGCGCGAGCTCGATCGCGTTCTTGTCGCCCGCCGCGTAGGCCCGCGCCACCGGGCCGTACCAGGCCACACCGGCGCGCAGCGTCGGGCTGTGCGCGGCGTAGATCCAGACGATGCGCCCGCCCCAGCAAAAACCGGTGATGCCCAGCCGGCGGGTGTCACCACCCTGGGTCGCGGCCCAGGCCACGCAGGCGTCGAGATCGGCCAGTACCTGCGCGTCGCGGGCCTGGCTGACGACTTCGGCAATCAGCTTGCCGATCTCGCCGTAGCTGCCCGGGTCGCCCTGGCGCACGAACAACTCGGGAGCGATGGCCAAGTAGCCCTGGCGCGCAAAGCGCCGCGCGACGTCGGCAATATGCTCGTGCACGCCGAAGATCTCGCAGACAACGAGGATCACCGGCAGGTTCTTCTGGCCCGTGGGCATGGCACGGTAGGCCGGCAACTGGAAGTCCCCGGCCTGGATCACCACCTCACCGACGGTCAAGCCGTCGGCGCTGGTCTGGACCTGCGTCTGTGCGGCCACCGGCAGCACGGCGGCCGCGAAGCTGCTGCCCAGACCAGCGCGTACGAATTCGCGCCGGCCATGGTCTGCGGGCGGCACAGTGAGTTGGTCTTCGGTGTCGTGCATGGCGGGCAGCGCTAGATGCGCAGAGGCACAGAGCCGCGGATTCTAAGAGCCTGCCGGCAACGGCGGGCTGTGCGGCATCGATGGAGCGCGCCGCGGGCGCCGGGCCGGACGGCCACGGCGCATGCGCGCTCGAAGCGCGCTGCGAGCTCAGGCCTGCGCCAGGCGCTGCAGGCCCGGGGCGTCGAGCACGCGGACCTGGTAGCCGCGCACCTCGATCAAGCCGCTGCGCGAAAGCTGACGCATCTGGCGCGACAAGGTTTCGGGCGACATGCCGAGCTGGGCCGCGATGTCGCGCTTGCGCTCGCCCAGGTGCAACAGCGTCTGCGAGCCGTCGAGGCGGCGCTGCAGCCAGGCGGCCAGGCGGCAGTTGGCGTCCTTGTGCATCAGTTCATGGGCTTGCAGTGACAGTCGCCGCACTTCGTCGGCGAGCACGGCGAGCAAGCACGCGGCCAGTGCCGGTCGTTGCGCCAGCAGTACCTGCAAGCCGGCGCGCGGCAGTTCGGCGACGCGCACCGCCAAGGCCAGCGCCCGCGCATCCAGCGCATGCGTCGAGGCGGGCAGCCAGGCCGACGCCACGTCGAGCCAGGCCGGGCCGTGCAGCAGGCGCTCCGGCGCCATCGCCGCACCGTCGCTATGACCCACCGACACCGTGCCTTCGAGCAACAGCACCAGGCTGCGCGCCGGCGTGCGGTGCGTGTAAACCCATTCGCCGCCCGCCACCACGCGCTGCGTGGCCAGGGCATCGAGTGCCTGCGCGTCGGACGGCGTCAATTGAGGCGTGGCATCGAGCAGTTGCTGCCATAGGCGGCGGCCAGGCGCGGGCCGGGGCGGCGCCGGGGCGGTAACTGGCTGGGGCGCAGCCGTGGCAAGGTCGTTCATCGGCGGATCGTTGAGTGAGGCGGATTCGATCGGCGCCCGTGCGCCTGCGCCGTAACTCTGGCGCAGACAGCGCGACACCGCCTTGCGCCACGTCAACCCCGGTCGTGCGGCGTGGCGCGCCGCGCCGCGCCGATGCGATCACGCAGCGCGCAAGCTCGAGGCCTCGAGTCGCGGGTGACAGACGAACGTGGCGGCGCCGGCCAGCACCGACCAGGCACCGGCCGCAAGCAGGCCATGCGAATACGCAAATACGAACTCGGGCTGATGCGCAGACGACGACAGCCACGATGACGCCGCCGCTCGGCGCCACAGCCACAACCGCAGTCACCAGGCTTGTGGGGGCCCTTTACCTCGCTGGTTGCGAGGCGGAACTGCCGGCCGACGGAAGCACGATGCCCTGCGTCGGTGAATCCAGCCGCTTGGCCGAGTTCAGCGCTTGGCCGCTGGGCGGGTCGCCCCACTTCAGCAGCGCACCAGCGCGTTCGGCCAACGGCACTGCGCTCGCGGCGGGTGCCGGCGCGCCGGCCTTCAGAGCCGTGGTCTGGATTGCGGCGGCGCCCGAAGCCGCCGAGGCAGCGGCCGCCGCCGGCGAACTCCGGCCGGCGCCGATGATCACGATGCCAGGCGACGTGCCCTTGATGATGCCGAGCCGACTCTCGTACAGCGAGCCGCCGGTTTCCGCCTGGACGAGCATGTGCGCGCCGAGCGTCGCGCCGGCAGCAAGGATGAAGAGTGCAGTTTTCATTGCAGAAGCGGGTAAGTGGTGGCCACGATCGAGTGGCCTCGAGTACATGCACCACCGCGGCCGAATGCCATCGGGTGGGGCGAAGGTTAGCGTACATCGCAAAGCCCGTCGGTGCGGCTCAGCAGGGCAACGGCCTCCTCGACCATGCGGCGCACGATCTCGGCCGCCGGCGCGCTGTCGTGGACCAACCCCAGTGCCTCACCGGCGAGCATGCAGGTGTTGTCCAGGTCACCGGCCCGGTAAGCCTGCCAGTAGCGGGCTTCTTCCTGATCCAGCGTGGCCGGCTGTGCGAGTTGTTGCTCGCGGCCATGCCACTCCAGCGCAAAGCGCGATTTCAATACACGCGCCGTGAACGGCCTCGGCCAATCGAGCCGACGCGCGATGTCGACCACCGTGGTGCGCATGGTCGAGTCGCCGTCGGCAGCCACCGCCGCGGCGCGAAAAGCCGGCGCCACCAACGCTTCGGCGCAGGCCAGGAATCGTGTGCCGACCAGCACACCGTCGGCGCCCAGCATCAAGGCCGCCGCCAGGCCGCGGCCGTCGGCAATGCCGCCGGCGGCGACGAGCACGGTGTTCGGCGCAGCCCGCACAAGGTAGTCGGCGATCTCGGGCACGAGCGCGAATGTCCCGCGTTCGAGCCCGTGGCCGCCGCCCTCCGCGCCTTGCGCGACGATGACGTCGGCGCCGGCGGCAACCGCTTCGCGGGCCAGGGCCAGCGTCTGCACCTGGCAGATCAGGGTGACGCCAGCATCCTTCACTGGTCGTGCGAACGGAGCCAACTCGCCGAACGACAGCATCACGGCGGCGGGGCGCTGTGCAAGCACGAGTTCGAGCAGATGCGGCTTCCTGGCCAGCGACCACGAAATGAACCCACAGCCGATGCGTGCACCGGCCGCGGCGGCGAATTCGCGCGTGAGCCAGTCTGCGTCGCCGTAGCCTCCACCGATCAGGCCCAGCCCGCCCGCATCGCTCACTGCGGCCGCGAGCCGGCCACCAGCGACAAAACCCATCGGCGCGGAGATGACTGGATGCTCAATGCCGAACATTTTCGTCAACCGCGTTTGCATGGTGCTCTTCCGAGTGGAAACGTTGCGTCTTGGCACCAACGTCGCGTATGAGGGGCGCAGCGCCGCAGACGCGGAAGCCCCTCGATGCGCAGGTTATCCAGTACTGTCACGGCTTCCCAACTAGCGGGCCAACGACCAGCACTCCCGTGTCAGGATCATTTGCGCGCTGCGTAAATGAGGCCTGAAGGGCGACATCGTTCCTCACGTCGGTGAAGTACGTCTCAGATGCCTCGACCAACGCAGCGTAGAAGTTCTCAGCGTTCAAGACGATGAGGCCACCATCCTGCGTCATGTGAAGGTGCCCATTGTGATGAGTTAACTTGAAAGGTCCCGGCGAAAAACCGTGGACTGCCGCATTCCGGAACCTCCACAGGGCCTCCACGTGCGCGTGGTACGCCTGCGGAAAATAGCCAAGGATAAAACCCTTGAAGCGAGGACCGTTCTTCTCGCTGGGCTTCAGAAAGCCACCCAGCGCTTCAACGGCGATCAGCGTGCAAATAAAGGAGAGAAATGCGGCGTCGTCATTCAGCGTGCTCGGAATGCCGCCCAAGTAGATTCGCGCGTAATTGGCGTGGACATGCGAGATCAACTCGTCGGTCGTCATTCATTGCACCTCTGTCGTTGGTGCTGGATAACGTTTGAGCAGATCTGCAGGCGCCGGCTTGCCGGTGGACGTCAGGTGGAATGAACAGCTAAATGCGTGCATCACGTAGGTGTTCAACAGCGAAGTCTTGAGTACGAACCATCATCGACCATGCAACCGTCATCGTCATTGAACGCAAGACGGTCTCTTCCACCTTGCTCTCTGGAGTCTGCACTCGCGAGAGGCCCCGACAGGCTGTGTATCGAAATCGAACGGGCGCGAGCACTCCTTCTGACGAGACCAATTGCTGAGCCACAGTGGGGACACCGGTCCACGCGCTTTACCCCTCCTGGTGGCGCAGATCAATAGGACTGAAGCTCTTCCCGCAGTACCCGCCGCAGCGTTGCCACCGTCAGCGGCTTGACGTCCGGCTTCGCCTTGCCGCTGCCGACAGCCGCCTTGCGCAAGAGCGCATTGATAAGCGTTCGATAGCCGATACCCTGCGCGTCCGCTTGTGCGCGGAAGTGTTCGATGACGTCGTCGTCGAGCATGATGGTGATGCGGATCTTGCCGGGAGACGGGATGACCGCTCCGCACCTGCCCTTGCTGAAATCGTATTTGTCACGCATGGTATCGGTCTGCCTCGCCGCGAATTGGCGACGGCGAACTCGCACGGACATACGCCATTGTGCATATCTCATGCATACGTGCAAACGCGACGCTACCCGATCAGCAGCGCCCGAAAATCGTTCACGTTGGTGAACGTCGGCCCGGTCACCACAAGGTCGCCGAGAGGTGCGAAGAAGTTGTAGGCGTCATTGCGGTCGAGAAATGATGTGGGCTTGAGGCCCAGGGCCGCGGCGCGGGCCAGCGTGTCGGGCGTGACGAGGGCGCCGGCGTTGTCTTCGACGCCGTCGATGCCGTCGGTATCGGCCGCCAGCACGTGCACGCCCGGCTCGCCTTGCAGCGCGATCGCGCAGCCGAGCAGGAACTCGGTGGCGCGGCCGCCGCGCCCGCCCTTGCTCTTGACGGTGACCGTGGTCTCGCCGCCCGACAGGATCACGCAGGGCCTGGCGAACGGCGTGCCGCGCCGCGCCACCGCGCGCGCCAGCGCGGCGTGCACCTTGCCCACCTCGCGCGATTCGCCTTCGATCTCGTCGGACAGGATGTGCGCCTCGATGCCGGCGCTGCGCGCCAACGCGGCGGCGGCCTGCAGGCTTTGCAGCGGCGTGGCGATCATGCGTGTTTCGTGGCCGGCGAAGCGCGCGTCGCCGGGCTTGGGCGATTCGTAGGCCCCGCTCTGCAGCCCTTCGCGGGCGGCCGGCGGCAGTGCGATGCGGTAGCGCTCGATGATCGCGAGCGCATCGGCGCAGGTCGTCGGGTCGGGCAGCGTGGGCCCGCTGGCGATGACCTCGGGCGCGTCGCCGGGCACATCGGAGATCAGCAGCGTGAGCACGCGCGCCGGCGCGCAGGCAGCAGCCAGGCGCCCGCCCTTGATGGCCGAAAGGTGCTTGCGCACGCAGTTCATCTCGTCGATCGAGGCGCCGCTGGCCAGCAGCGCGCGATTGACCTGCTGCTTGTCCTCGAAGCCGAGGCCCGCAGCCGGCACCGACAGCAGCGCCGAGCCGCCGCCCGACACCAGCGCGATCACCAGGTCATCGGCCGTCAGGCCGCGCACGGCCTCGAACATCTGCAACGCACCGCGCCGGCCGGCGTCGTCGGGCACCGGGTGCGCGGCTTCGAGCACGCGGATGCGCCCCGGCTGCGCCGCATAGGCCGGCGGCGTGTGGGCGTAGCGCGTCAGCACCAGGCCGCTCAGCGGCGCGCCGGCCGGCCACAGCGCATCGAGCGCGGCGGCCATCGCGCCGCTGGCCTTGCCGCCGCCAATGACCACCGTGCGGCCCTTCGGTGGCGCGGGCAGGTGCGTCGCCATCACATGGCCGGGCATGGCGCGTTCGACGGCGGCGTCGTACAGGGCGCGCAGGAAGGCGCGCGAGTCTTGGCGGGGTGATGGCGCGGTCATGGCGGCTGCCGACGGTGCTGCAATATTCGCAGCGTAGCGCACAACCCAGCCGCGCGCGGCCTCACGCTGCGCGCAGCGCCAGACTGCGGCAGCGCCAGCAGCACAGCGTGGCCAGCACGGCCACCAGCGCCGCGGCGCCGAACACGGCCGCAAAGCCCCAGCGCTGGCTGATCGCGCCACCGACCACGCCACCGATCACACCCGACAGCCCGTAGCCCAGCGTCGAGTACAACGCCTGGCCTCTGCCACGCAGGGCACCGGGGAAGTGGCGATTGACCATACTGATGCAGGCCGCGTGCTGGGCTGCGAAGGTGACGGCGTGCAGGCATTGCGTCAGCACCAGCAGCGGCCAGCTACCGCCCAGTGTGGCCATGGCGCCAAAGCGCAACACCGACGCCAGCGCCGCCGCCAACAGCCAGTTGTGCGCGCTCCAGCGCGCGAACCAATGGCCCTGGCTCCAGAAGAAGGCGATCTCGACCGCCATCGACACCGCCCACAGCGCACCGACCGCGCTCTTGCCGTAGCCCAGCGCGTCGAGGTAGAGCGAGAAGAAGGCGTACAGCGAGGTGTGCGCGAGCACGGTGAAGAACACCCCGGCGAAGAACCAGGCCACTTCGGGTTGGCGCAGCACGCGCCAGATGCCACCGGGCGCAGCGGGCTGCATACCGGCCGGCGCGGCCGCCTGGCGCGGCAGGTGCCAGGCGGCCGCGGCCAGCAAACCGAACATGGCGATCAGAAACCACGGCAGCACGGCGATGCCGGTGCTTTGCAGCACGACGCCAAACACACTCACGGCGCTGATGAACCCGAGCGAACCCCACATTCGAACGCGGCCGTAGCGGCGGTAGTCGAGCCCTTCGGGCGTGGTCAGCCGCTGCGCCACCGCCGCTTCGGCCAGCGGCACGACCGCCGCATTGGCCAGGAAGATCAGGACCACGACCGTCGCCACCGGCACCACATCGCGCAGCCAAAGCAGGCCCAGCGAGGCCACGAGGATCAATGCAGTGGCGATGCGCACCAGCTCGACGCGGCGCGCGCCCTGCTGCCAATGGTCGCCGAGCCAGCTCCAGGCGTACGGCACGGCGACGCGGGTCCAGGATTGCAGCGAGGCGATCGAGCCGATGACGAGCGTCGAGAACCCGAGCGACTGGAACCACAGTGGCGCATAGGGGTTGAACAGCCCGATCGACGCGAAGTAGGCAAAACCCAGCGCGCCGTACGGGACCAGCGAGCCCTGCGGCCCGCGTTCGCTCACGGCGCGCTGCCGGCGATCGGGCCGACGGGCAGCGCCACGTCGGCGTTTTGCGCGCGCTGGCGCAAGGCATGGTCCATCACCACCAGCGCCAGCATGGCCTCGGCGATCGGCGCGGCGCGGATGCCGACGCAGGGGTCGTGGCGGCCGTGGGTCTCGACCGTGGTCGGCTGGCCGGCGCGGTCGATCGACGCGCGCGGCAGGCGGATCGAACTCGTCGGCTTGATGGCGATCGCCACGCGCAGGTCCTGGCCGGTGGAGATGCCGCCGAGCACGCCGCCGGCATGGTTGCTGCGAAAGCCCTGCGGGCTGAGTTCGTCGCCATGTTGGCTGCCGCGCTGCGCCACGACCTTGAAGCCGTCGCCGATCTCGACGCCCTTGACCGCATTGATGCCCATCATGGCGTAGGCGATGTCGGCGTCGAGCTTGTCGTACAGCGGCTCGCCCAGGCCCACCGGCACGCCATGCGCCAGCACCTCGATGCGCGCACCGACCGAGTCGCCCGACTTGCGCAGGTCGTCCATCGCCGCCTCGAGCCGCGGCACGATGCCGGCGTTGGGCGCGAAGAACGGGTTGTTGCCGATCTCGGCCAGGCTCTCGAAGGCAATCTCGATCTCGCCCAGCGCCGCCATCCAGGCGCAAAAGACGGTGCCGTGTTTCTCACGCAGCCACTTCTTGGCCACCGCGCCGGCGGCCACCATCGGCGCCGTCAGGCGCGCCGAGGCCCGGCCACCGCCGCGCGGGTCGCGCAGGCCGTACTTGTGCCAGTAGGTGTAGTCGGCATGCCCGGGACGGAAGGTGTCGAGCAGGTTGCCGTAATCCTTGCTGCGCTGGTCGGTGTTGTGGATCAGCAGCGCGATCGGCGTGCCGGTAGTCAAACCCTCGAACACGCCCGACAGGATCTGCACCGCATCGGCCTCGTTGCGCTGCGTCACATGCCGGCTGGTGCCGGGGCGGCGGCGGTCGAGGTCGGGCTGGATGTCGGCTTCGCTCAGCGCCATGCCGGGCGGGCAGCCGTCGATCACGCAGCCGATGGCCGGGCCGTGGCTCTCGCCGAAATTGGTGACGCAAAAGAGGTGGCCGAAGGTGGAGCCGGACATGGTTCAGGGTGTGAATTCGCTGCTGGGCTTTTCGATTGTGACAGCGGGTGCGCCGTCGTTGGCGCACGCCGGGCCGCGAGCAGACATTTGCGGGTTGAGATGGGCGCGGCAAAGTCGTAGTGGTCTTCGCTTCGAACACCGACCCCGGTGGCCTTCGCGGCAGGCGGTACCCGGCAGGGGCGATTTGTGGGGTGGCGAGGAGAGGAGGACTGGGGTCGGCGCGCGCAGCGCGCTTCGTAATCTGACTCGCCGCACCTGTTCTGAGCGCAGTGAGCGCAGCGAACGCAGCGAGTTGTGCGGCGCGACCCCAGGCCGAGCACCGCAGCGCAGTCGGCGCGCAGCGCCGACCACCCCACCATGAGCCCCTGCCGGGTGCCGCCTGCCGCGATGCGCAGGACGCAACGGGGAGAGAAGTTCAGCTGCGAACCAGGAACGCTGGCGTTACTCGGCCTTGCCCTCTTGCGTCTCTTCGACCGGCCAGTCGCGGATGTAGGCCTTGAGCATGCGGTTCTCGAAATCCTGCGAGTCGACCACCGCCTTGGCCACGTCGTAGAACGAGATCACGCCCATCAAGGTGCGTTGGTCCATCACCGGCAGATAGCGGGCGTGGCGTTGCAGCATCATGCGCCGCACCTCGTCGAGTTCGGTCTCCGGCGTGCAGGTCAGCGGGAAGTCGTCCATCACGCTGCGCACGATGGTCTCGCCGATCGCGCCGCCGTTGCGCACCACGGCCTGGATCACCTCGCGGAAGGTCAGCATGCCGGTGAATTCGCCATGGCTCATCACCACCAGCGAGCCGATGTCGAGCGCGGCCATCGTGCGCAAGGCATCGGCCAGCGGCTCCTCGGGCGTGATCGTGTAAAGCGTGCTGCCCTTGACGCGCAGGATGTCGCTGACTTTCATGACGGCTCCAGGTTTTGTGGTGGCCGGAAAAACATAGCACACAATGCCCGCGACTGGCAGCTTATCTGCCCAGGGAGCACCCCATGCCCGGCCCCGCCGACCCCGGATTCGACACGCTGGCGTTGCACGCCGGCGCGGCGCCCGACCCTGCGACCGGCGCGCGCGCGCTGCCCATCCACTTGTCGACCTCGTTCGTCTTCGACTCCTGCGAGCACGCGGCCTCGCTGTTCAACCTCGAACGTTCGGGTCATGTCTACAGCCGCATCAGCAACCCGACCAACGCCGTATTCGAGGAGCGCATGGCGGCCCTCGAAGGCGGGGCCGGCGCGATCGCCACCGCCAGCGGCCAGGCCGCCCTGCACCTGGCCATCTGCACGCTGGCCGGCGCCGGCTCGCACATCGTCGCCAGCTCGGCGCTGTACGGCGGCTCGCACAACCTGCTGAGCTACACCCTGGCACGCTTTGGCGTGGACACGACATTCGTCAAGCCGGGCGACATCGACGGCTGGCGCGCCGCGCTGCGGCCGAACACCAAGCTGCTGTTCGGCGAGACCCTGGGCAACCCGGGCCTGGACGTGCTCGACATCCCGACCGTGTCAGCGATCGCGCACGAGGCCGGCGTGCCGCTGCTGGTCGACTCGACCTTCACCACGCCTTACCTGATGCAGCCCCTGGCCCATGGCGCCGATCTGATCTTTCATTCGGCCACCAAATTCCTGTGCGGCCATGGCACCGTGGTCGGCGGCGTGCTGGTCGATGGTGGCCACTTCGACTGGAGCCAGGCCGCGCGCTTCCCCGAACTGAACCAGCCCTATGCCGGCTTTCACGGCATGGTGTTTGCCGAGGAGTCGAGCGAAGGTGCATTCCTGCTGCGCGCGCGCCGCGAAGGCCTGCGCGATTTCGGTGCCTGCATGAGCCCGCACACCGCGTGGCTGGTGCTGCAGGGCATAGAAACCCTGCCGCTGCGCATGGCGCGACATGTCGAGAACACGCGCAAGGTGGTGGCCTTCCTGGTCGCCCACCCCATGGTCGCCGCGGTCGGTTATCCCGAGCTCGAAGGCCACCCCAGCCATGCCTTGGCGCAACGCCTGCTGCCCAAGGGCTGCGGCGCGGTCTTCAGCTTCGACCTGAAGGGCTCACGCAAACAGGGCGTGGCCTTCATCGAGGCCTTGAAGTTGTTCTCGCACCTGGCCAACGTCGGCGATTGCCGCTCGCTGGTGATCCATCCGGCGTCGACCACGCATTTCCGCATGGACGATGCGGCGCTGGCCACGGCCGGCATCGGGCCTGGAACGATCCGCCTGTCCATCGGCCTCGAAGACCCGGCCGACCTGATCGAGGATTTGAAGCGCGCCCTGAAGGCCGCCGAGAAGGCCGTATGAAATTGCAAGTCCAGGGCCGCGAGGCCTACGCCTATACCGGGGGCAAGCCCTTCGATCCTGCCCTGCCCTGCGTGGTCTTCCTCCACGGCGCGATGATGGATCATGGCAACTTCACCCTGCTGGCGCGCTGGTTCGCCCATCACGGCTTTGCCGTGCTGGCGCCCGACCTGCCCGGGCACATGCAGAGCGCCGGCCCGGCGCTGACCCACGTCGAGGCCATGGCCGACTGGTTGCTGGCCCTGCTCGACGCCGCCGGTGTGCGCGAGGCCGCGCTGGCCGGCCACAGCATGGGTTCGCTGATTGCGCTCGAGGCGGCCGCGCGCGCGCCGGCCCGAGCGACACGACTGGTGATGCTCGGCGCCGCGGTGCCAATGCCGGTGCCCGAGGCCCTGCTCGAGCTGGGCCGAAGCGACCCCTTGGCCGCCATCGAGCGCGTAATCGTTTATTCGTTCTCGACCCTGGCCGCCAAACCCTCCTATCCGGGCCCCGGCGTCTGGCTGCGCGGCAGCGGCCGGGCCTTGATGCACCAGGTGCTGGCGCGCAGCGGCGACCCGCTGCTCTTCCACAAGGACTTTGCCGCCTGCCATGGCTACACCAAGGGCCTGGAGGCCGCCGCGCGGGTGCAATGCCCCAGCCACCTGGTGCTGGGCCAGTTCGACCAGATGACGCTGCCCAGGGGTGCCCAGGCCGTCGCGGCTGTGCTCAAGGCCAGCGTGCACCCGGTGCCGGCCGGGCATTTCCTGATGCAGGAATGCCCCGACGGCGTGTTGAATGCGCTGCGCCAAGCCCTGTACTGATCGAATCGCCATGAACCCCACCGACCCGACCGCCTTCAAGACCTTCGCCGAGTTCTACCCCTACTACCTGGGCGAGCACCGCAACCGCAGCTGCCGTCGCCTGCACTTCGTCGGCACCTCGCTGGCCCTGGTCTGCCTGCTGATGCTGGTCGCCACCGGGCGGCCGCAGTACCTGCTCTACGGCCTGCTCTGCGGCTACGGCTTTGCCTGGACCGGCCACGCCTTCTTCGAGAAGAACCGGCCGGCCACCTTCAAGTACCCGGTCTACAGCTTCATCGGCGACTGGGCGATGTACCGCGACATCTGGCTCGGGCGCATCAAGTTCTAGGCCTCGGCCTCAGATGCCGATGTGCACCTGATAGCGCGCGCCGTTGGAGAAGTTGCAGGTGCCGGCGCCCTGGCGCTGGTCTCTCATCTGGTACTCGCAGCTCATCGACAGCCCGCCTTGGCCGAAGGCACTGGCCACGCCGCGGCGCTCGTCGTTGGACACCCGCGTCGCCTCGCCGGTCAGGATGTCGCCACGGTAATTGAGTTGGAAGTAACCCTTGCCACCAGGTGCAGCGGTGATCGTGCCGCTCAGCATGCCGGTCTGCGAGGCCGCGTCGTTCACCGGGTAGAGGCGGGCCTGCAGCACCGTCGGCATGGCGACCATGGGTGCCGCAGCTGCGGGATAGGCATGCTGCGCCGCGGGCGGGTAGGCCGGATAGACCGGCTGGCCGTCGGGGCCGATCGGCAGCACGTAGCACGCCGTCAGGCTTGCCGAGGCGATCAGGGTTGCAAGGCTTGCAGTGGACTTGAGCGTGTTCATCGATCGATCCTTCACTTGGACAGGGGGGTTTCCCTGGCCGTCATGATGCGCAGCCGGCTGCGCCCGGCAGCCCGCAGCTGACCCACAAATGACTTACAGCTGCGGCTGCGGGGCCTGCGCGAGCCGCGCGGCGGGCCACGGAGTCGCTAAAGTGGCCGTACCGATGCCGCCCACCCCACGCCAACCGTCGACCACCGCGTTCGTCAAGACCACGCGGCCCGAAATCGCGGGCATCGTGGCCCGTGAGGCCTTGTTCGCGCGGCTCGACGGCACCAGCTCGCGCACGGTCGCGTGGATCGCGGGGCCGGCGGGCAGCGGCAAGAGTACGCTGGCTGCGAGCTATGTCGCGGCGCGCAACTACCGCGCCGCCTGGTACCAGGTCGATCGCGACGACGACGACATCGAATCCTTCTTCCACTTCCTGGCCCATGCGGCCGAACGCATCGGCGTGGCGCCCGAGTCCTTGCCCGCGCTCGATGCCACGGCACGAGGTGATTTGCCGGCCTATGCGCGCGCCTTCTTCCGGCGCCTGTTCGCCGAGGCCGGGGCCGGCGCGGCGCTGGTGATCGACAACCTCGACTGGAGCGACGAGCGCAGCCCGCTGCGGCGCTGCCTGGAGCATGGATTGACCCAGGTACCGCGCCACTGCGCCGTGCTGGTGACCAGCCGCGACGAGCCGCCGCCGGGCTTGGCACGGCTGCGCGCCAACGGTGACATGGTCTGTCTGGGCGCCGACGAGTTGCGGCTGTCGCTCGCCGAGCTGCAGGCACTGGCCGAGCGCCGCGGGCGCCCGCTCGATGCCGCCGAAGCCGGCCGCATGCAGGCTCAGGCGCAGGGCTGGGCAGCGGCCATCGTGCTGATGCTCGAACATGCCAAGATGACCGGCGAGTTCGCCGCGCCGGCCGACGGCAGCACGCCGGCGGTGCTGTTCGACTACCTGGCCAGCGAGATCTTCGCGCGCTTCGAGCCGGCCTCGCGCCAGGTGTTGCTGTCCATCGCCTGCCTGCCGCGCCTGACGGCCGAGATCGCAACCAGCCTCAGCGGCGATGCCCGTGCCGCGCGCCTGCTGCTCAACCTCTCGCACAACGACTACTTCGTGCGCGAGGTGCTGGCCGGTACCCAGCGCGTCTACGCGATGCACCCGCTGTACCGTGAGTTCCTGCTGCGCACCGCGGCGCGCGAGCGGCCCGAGGCCGTGGCCCCCGAAGCCCTGGTGCGTGGCGCCCATCTGCTCGTGCAGGCCGGCTTGCACGACGATGCCGTCGGCCTCTTTGCACAGGCCGGCGACTGGCCGGCGATGGCCGCCGCGGTGGCCGAACAGGCCGACGCACTGCTCGCCCAAGGCCGCCGCGCCACCTTGCTCGGCTGGCTCGAACGCATGCCACCGGCGATGCTCGAAGCGGACGCAGCGCTGCTCTGCGCCGACGCCGCGTGCCGTCTGGCCGAGAGTCCGCGCGCCGCGCGCCAGCGCTTCGAGCAGGCCTGGCGTCTGGCGCGCGAACGTGCCGACCAGGCCACGCAGCGCCGCGCCTGCGCCGGCATCGTCGAGGCCATCGTCAGCGAGTTCGACGACCTCGCCGCGCTCGACCCCTGGCTGACGGAACTCGCTGCGCTGGCCGACGGCGCAGCGTCCACGATTCGCACGACGCTGATGTCGGCGCTGTTCCTGCGCGACCCGGGCGCGGCAGGCTTCGTCGCCTGGTGTGCCGCGCCAAAGCTCGGCGAGAGCGACGCCTGCGCGCTCGTGCTGCGCCGCCTGGCGAGCCTGTTGCGCGGCGATGCGGCGGCTGCCGACGCCATCGGCGCCGCGCTGAGCGCCCTGGCGCCGAGCGGCGCGCACGCCGACGCGGCAGCGCTGGTCGAGGTCGTGCGGTCTTGGCTCGACGGCGATGCCGAGGCCGCTTGGCGCGGCCTGGAAGCCCTCGAGGCCCAGACCCGCGCCCTGGCCGGGCCGCTGCTCTGGCGCGCCATGCTGCGCGCTGCCGTGGCCCTGGCGCGCGACGACAGCGCAGCGGCCGCCCAGGCGCTGGAAGCACTCGAGGGCCGTTTGTTGCGCCGCGGCGAGCGCGCGCTGCTGCACCTGCTGCATGCGGCGCTGGCGGCGGCCCGTCACGAACCGGCGCTGGCCCTGCGCGAGGCACGCGGCGCCTTGCATGTGGCGATCGAAGTCGGCGCGCCGTGGATCGAGGCCCTGGCGCGCCTGGCGCTGGCACAGGCCGAGATCCACGGCGGCGACCGCGTGGCGGCGCAGGCCCAATTGGCCGGCGCCGATGCCTTGGCGCAGCGCATCGGCAGCAGCATGCTGCAGGCCAGCCTGCGTCTGGTGCACGCAGCGATCGACATGGCGCAGGATGACGACGCCGTCGCATCCCACAGCCTGCGACAGGCCATGTCCAGCCTGCGCACGCTGGGTGTGCGACAGGTGCTCGGCCTGGCGCCGGGCGCGCTAGCGGCCGTGCTCGCGCAGGCCCTGCGCGAAGGTATCGAGGTCGATGTCGCGCAGGGCCTGGTGCGACGCCTGGGTCTGCGCCCGCCCGCCCAGGCCCGACGGCTGCGACGTTGGGCCTGGCGCTACGAGCTGTGCACGCTCGGCGGCTTCGAATTGCTGCGCGAGGGCCAGCCTATCGAATCGTCCGCGAAAGGCCCGGGGCGCCCGCTCGAGTTGCTCAAGGTCCTGGTGGCCTATCGGCGGGCGCCATGTGCGCGTCGACGAACTCACCGATGCGCTGTGGCCGCATGTCGACGGCGACTACGCCTACAAGTCGTTCACCGCCACGCTGCACCGGCTGCGGCGCCTGCTCGGCGACGACGAAGCCGTGCTGCTGCGCGAAGGCCGGCTGAGCCTGAATCCGACCCACTTCTGGATCGACGCCTGGGCCTTCGATCACCTGGTGGCCGAGGTCGACGCCTGCGCGGATGCGGCCGCGCCCGCAGCGCAAATGCGCGCGCTGGCGGGCGAACTCGTCGCCCTCTACCGCGGCCCGTTCCTGCCCGACGAGAGCGACCAGAGCGCCTACCTGGCGCGGCGCGAGCAACTGCGCGCGCGTCTGCTGCGCGCGCTCGGTCAGGCCTGGCCGGCCGAGGCCGACGAACGGGCTGCGGCCCAGGTCGACGCCTGGGCGCGCTGCATCCAGGCCGACGAACTGCACGAGCCCTTCCACCGCGAACTGATGCTGGCCCTGCACCGGCGCGGCGACACCTCACGGGCTGCCGCCGCCTACCAGCACCTGTGTGCCCTGCTCGCCGCGCGGCTGCACTTGCAAGCCTCGCCGGAGACACAGGCGGTCTATCAGGACCTCCTGGCTCGCTGATGCCTGGATCTTCGAGATTGCCGGTAGTCTGACCCAGGTCAGTGCCACCCGCGCCACGCTCTCAGGGCGGCGTGCCGGGACGCTTCCAGTACAGGACCATGATGTCGGTCTTCGCCGGCAAGTTCGACGCCGGCGGCGCGCCGCTGGTGGCGACCGCCGCGAGGTCGACCACGACCCAATCGGCCCCCTGCGACAGCGCACCGAAGTCGATGGTCGTGCTCATCCGTGCCGTGACGGGCACCGGCCCGGGTACGGGCGTGCTGGTCACGCCGCCGAAATTGTTCGACACATGGTCCCTGATCGTGAACCATCCATTGCCGCTGACACGCTGGATGGTCACGAGGGCGAACAGCTCGAGTCGCTGCACGCCGCTGTCGTTGTCGGTGGCCAGCGAGGTGATGGTCACGACGCTGGTCGGGTCGACCTCGACCGACACATTGCCGCTGCCCGGCGAGCCGCGCAGGAACACGTTGCTCAACGGCTTGCCGGGAATGTCGGCCTGCATCCAGAAGGCGCTCGCGCCGGTCTGGTCGCGCGTGCTCGCGTCGACGAGCACGGCTTTGGGCGTGCTTTGACATGCCGCCAGCGTGACCAACAGGGCAGCACTCAGCAAGGTGCGAGACAGCGTACGAGTTCGGTAGGGCATGAAAAGTCTCCTTGGTGATCACTCACGCCGCAACATATTCGTCGACAGCTGACTCAGGGCCGCGTCAGGCTGGCGCGCACTTCGCGCTCGTAGGCGGCCCAGATCTTCGCCAGCCCGAAGCGCAGCAAGTTGGGCGCCACGTACTCGCGCCGCGGCCACCCCGAGCGCGGCGCTGCCGTCTCGCGCAGGCGTACGGTGAGGGCGATCTCGCTGCCCGAGCCCTGCCCGATCACGGTGGCCGAGATCACCACGTCCAGCCCCTGTGGCTCGAAATGCACGAAGTTCGCCGCCACACCGACGATAGGCTTGATCACGCTTTGCAGGAACGGCGTGTCGAGCGCGGAGGCCTGGGCCCACTCGGCGTCGCTCAACGGCCGCGGCGCCGGACCGACGCTGACCAGCAGGCCGAGGTCGAGATCCTGGGCCTCGGTCTGCATGCCGAGTCCGGCCAGCGCCACCCGCAGCGCCACCAGGGCGTCGCGACGCGGCAAGGCGACGCGCCGCGTGCCGGCGTCGGCCAGGATGCGCTCGTATTCGGCCTGGAAGGCGGCATTCACCGCCCGGATGGCGGCCATCTTCTCGGGGTCGGTGGCGCAGCCCGTGAGCAGGGCCTGCAGTGCCAGCACGAACGCCGCCAGGCCCACGAGCAGCGTGGGCCGGAGTCGGCGTGGGTCGGTGTGCATGGGTTAGCGCTGGTCTCGGCGCCAGTTTTGCACGAAGGCATCGGCTTGCGCAATCTCGGCAGGCTGCAGGAGACGCTTCACACGCTCCGCGGACGGTCGTGCGGAGACCTGCCCATGTCGCACGGCCAGGCTGTACCAGATATAGGCCTGCAGCGCATTCGGCACGGTGACGCGCCCCTCCTCGGCCATGCGGCCCACCAGTTCCATCGCGCTGGCATGGCCCTGATTGGCCAGCGAGCGCGCCAGGCGATCAGCCTCGGCGTTGTCGCCGCGACGCAGTGCCTCGTTGGCAGCGGCCAGCAGATCCACCGCGGGCGCGGGTGCGGATGGCGGCGCGGCCGATGCCGTGGCCGCCGGTGGAAAAGACACAGCGACTGATGCCGCGGGACGCCGATATGGGTGCGCTTGCAGGGACATTCGCCGCACTGGCAGCGACTGCGACCGCTGGAGCCTTCGCAGGGCGTACCGCAGACGAAGCCGTCGGTGACGCTTGAGGCGGCCTTGCTGCTCCTGCAGGCGCAGAAGGGATTCGGGGTGCAGGGATGGTTTCCCTGATCGGTGCCGCGTTGGCGTGAATTTCCGGCGCCGGTGGCGAGGAGGCCGCATTGGCGACGACGCTACTTGCGCCCGACGCTGCGCCACCTGCGTGCCCTGCGTCATCCGACTTCAGGCTTCGATCTGGAGCACTACGCAGCCACAGCAGCCATACGGCAATGGCCAGCGCCATCACCGCCGCAGCGAGCAGCACCGGCATGACGACCGATCGCGCCGCCGCTGGGGTCTCTGCAGCGGACGCGTGCCCGGGGGCGGAAACCGCGGTCACGCGGTGTGTGGGTTGCGGCGCCGGCGCTGGCGCTGGCGTGATCGGCCGCGCTGGCGGCGGCGCGGCGGGCGAACGCACCGACGCCGTGTTGCTCGTCAGCTCGCGCCGCCACTCGGCCATGCTCTGCGGCCGATCGGCTTCGGCCAGTTGCAAGCCATGGTCGATGGCCGCCAGCAGCGACGCGCTGTAGCGGCCCTGGCCGACACTGGCCGCCGGCAGCAGGGTGTCGGCCGTGCTGCCCAGCCGCCCGCGCGCGCGCTGCACCGCATCGGGCGGCGCCGCACCGGTGATCGCCCGGTAGGCCGTGGCTGCCAGGCCATAGATATCGGTCCACGGGCCTTGCGTGTCCGCATCGCCGTGGTATTGCTCGAGCGGCGCGTAGCCCGGCGCCACCAGCACGGTCATCGACTGGCTGCGGCCGAGCGCGTAGCGCGCCGAGCCGAAGTCGAGCAGCACCGGGCTGCCGTCGCTGCGCATGTGGATGTTCTCGGGCTTGATGTCGCGGTGGATGAAGCCGGCTTCGTGCACCCGCTCCAGGCCGTCGAGCACCGGCAGCAGCACGCGCAGCAGCTCGTCCTGGCCGAGCGTGCCGCGGCGGTCGAGCAGGGTGCCGAGGTTCTCGCCCTGCTCGAAGCGCATCACCATGTAGGCGCTGTCGTTGGCCTCGAACACCGACTGCACGCGCACGATGTTCGGGTGGTCGAAGCGCGCCAGCGTGCGCGCCTCCTCGATGAAGCGCGCCAGGCCCCAGCGGTAACGCTCCTCCAGCAACTGCGTGCGCGGCCGCACGCTGGCATCCGAGCGACGCTGTGCGACGTCGGTCGGCAGGTACTCCTTGATCGCCACCTGCAGATCGAGGTTGTGGTCGTGCGCGAGGTAGGTGATGCCGAAGCCACCCTGGCCGAGCACGCGTTCGAATTCGTACCAATGCAGGCGGTAATGCGCAGGTAACGCGTCCGGATAAGCCTCTTCGTTCATGGCTCCTCGCCGCCCGCCGGCCGACGATGGCCAGTGCTGGGCTCCCCAGCGCCGAGCATAAGCGATGCCTCTGGATGCGCGAGCCACCAGCCGGTGAGGGCTGCGCCGTCAGTCCGTGCTCAGTGCGCCTGATCCCAGTTCGCACCGATGCCGACTTCGGCCAACAGCGGCACGCTGAACCGGGCCACGCCGGCCATCAACTTGGGGACCTCCGACTTCACCCATTCGACCTCGGCGTCGGGAACCTCGAAGACCAGTTCGTCGTGCACCTGCATCACGATGCAGGTGGCGCGGCGCTGCTCGTCGATGGCCTGCTGCACGGCGATCATCGCCAGCTTGATCAGGTCGGCCGCCGTGCCCTGCATCGGCGCATTGATGGCCTGGCGTTCGGCGCCGGCGCGGCGCGGGCCGCTGCCGCCCTTGATCTCGGGCAGCACGATGCGGCGGCCGAAGAAGGTTTCGACATAGCCGCGCTCGGCGGCCTGGATCTTGGTCTGGTCCATGTAGCGCTTGACGCCGGCAAAGCGCGCGAAGTAGCGCTCGATGTAGTCGCGCGCCGCCTTCTGCTCGATGCCGAGCGACTGCGCCAGGCCGAAGGCCCCCATGCCGTAGATGAGGCCGAAGTTGATCGTCTTGGCATAGCGGCGCTGCTCGCTGCTGACCTCGGCCAGCGGCGTGTTGAAGACCTCGCTGGCCGTCGCACGGTGCACGTCCAGGCCCTGCGCGAAGGCGCGTGTCAGGCCTTCGTCGCCGCTGATGTGGGCCATGATGCGCAGCTCGATCTGCGAGTAGTCGGCGCTGGCGATCACATGCCCCGCCGGCGCGACGAAGGCCTCGCGCACGCGTCGGCCCTCCGGCGTGCGGATCGGGATGTTCTGCAGATTCGGGTCGTTGCTGGCCAGCCGGCCCGTCACCGCCACCGCCTGCGCGTAGCTGGTGTGCACGCGGCCGGTCTGCGCATTGACCATCAGCGGCAGCTTGTCGGTGTAGGTGCCCTTCAGCTTGGCAAAGCCGCGGTGCTCGAGGATCTTGGCCGGCAGCGGGTAGTCGGCGGCCAGTTCGGCCAGCACCTCTTCGTCGGTCGACGGTGCGCCGCTGGCGGTCTTCTTCTTCACCGGCAGGCCGAGCTTGGTGAACAGGATGTCGCCGATCTGCTTCGGGCTGCCCAGGTTGAAGGGCTGGCCGGCCAGCGCATAGGCCTCCTGCTCGAGCGCCACCATACGCTCGCCGAGTTCGCGGCTTTGCACCGCCAGCAGGGCCGCGTCGATCAGCACGCCGTGGCGCTCGATGCGCGCCAGCAGCGCGCTGGTCGGCATCTCGATCTTCTCGTAGACGAAGCGCAGGCCCGGCTCGGCCTGCAATTGCGGCCACAGCACCTGGTGCACGGCCAGCGTCATCTCGCTGTCTTCGCCCGAGTATTCGGCGGCCTTGCTTACCTCGACTTGCGCGAACGGGATCTGGTTCGCACCCTTGCCGCACAGGTCTTCGTAGGACAGGCCGTGGCGGCCCAGGTGCCGCTCGGCGAGCTTCTCCAGGCCATGCGTCAGATGCGCCTCCAGCACATAGCTCTGCAGCAGCGTGTCGTGCGCATAACCACGCACCTGGATGCCGTGGTTGGCCAGCACGTGGGTGTCGTACTTGACGTGCTGGCCGACCTTGGCCGCGGCCTCGTCTTCCAGCCAGGGCTTCATCTGCGCCAGCACGGCGTCGAGCGGCAGCTGCGCCGGCGCGTCGCCGTAGTTGTGGGCCAGCGGCACATAGGCCGCCTCGCCGGGCATGACGGCAAACGAGATGCCGACGATGCGCGCCGTCATCGCGTCGAGCGAGGTGGTTTCGGTATCCAGTGCCACCAGCGGCGCCGCACGCAGCTTGGCCAGCCAGTGGTCGAGGCGCTCTTGCGTGAGGATGGTTTCGTAGCTGCGTGGCGCAGACGCTGCTGCTGGCACCGGTGCCGGCGCCGGGTCGCCGGCATCGGCCGTGGTCGACCGGTCGGGCGCGGCCGATGCAGGCGCTTCGAGTTCGCGCTTGAAGGCCTTGAAACCGTAGCGGTTGTAGAAGTCGAGCAGCGCCGCGCGGTCGATTTCGCGCAGGGCCAGCGCATCGAGCGCCGGCCAGCCCGGCACCTGGGCCGAGAGGTCGCAATCGGTGACCACGGTGACCAGCTTCCTGGCCATCGGCAGCCAGTCGAGCGCGCGCCGCAGGTTCTCGCCCACCGCACCGCCGATGCGGTCGGCCGCGGCCACCACGCCGTCGAGCGAGCCGTATTCGGTCAGCCACTTGACCGCCGTCTTGGGCCCGACCTTGTCGACGCCGGGCACGTTGTCGACCGCATCACCGACCAGCGCCAGGTAGTCGACGATGGCTGTCGGCGGCACGCCGAACTTGGCGGTCACGCCGGCCACATCGAGCGCCTCGCTGCTCATGGTGTTGATCAGGGTGACACGCTCGTCGACCAGTTGCGCCAGATCCTTGTCGCCGGTCGAAATCACCACCCGATGCCCGCTGTCCGCCGCGCGCCGGGCCAGGGTGCCTATGGCGTCGTCGGCCTCGATGCCCGGCGGCTCGAGCACCGGCCAGCCGAGCAGGCGCACCGCCTCGTGGATCGGGGCGATCTGCTGCACCAGCGCCTCGGGCATCGGCGAGCGATTGGCCTTGTAGTCCGGGTACCAGTCGTCGCGAAAGGTCTTGCCCTTGGCGTCGAAGACGCAGGCCGCATGCTCGGCGTTGTAATCGCTGCGCAGGCGCTTGAGCATGGCGAGAAAGCCATGGACCGCCCCGGTGGGCACACCGCCCGGGCCGGTCAGGTTGGGCATCGCGTGGTAGGCCCGGTACAGGTAACTCGAGCCGTCGACGAGCAGCAGGACAGGCAGGGCGGCAATTTCGCTCATGACAGCCATTGTCGCCGCGACGCGCAGGGCCCGGCAGAGCGGAATCGTTAGAATCTCGGCCATGAAACCGCTGCTTGCGCTGGCCCTGACCCTGCTCCTGCCCGGAGCCGTGGCGGCCCAGGACCGCAGCCCCACCGAGCCCAAGGTGCAGCGCACCGTGATCGAGGACGACAACGTGCGCATCGAGGAGTTGCGCGTGCGCGGCCTCAACACCAGCCTGGTGGTCAAGCCCAAGCATGCCGCCGAATACGAAGTCGTGCCCATGCCGGGTGGCCGTGATCCCTCGTTCGGCCGCGGCGGCAGCCAGGGCGCAGCCGGGCACCGCGTCTGGAACGTCCTCAAGTTCTGACCCGGGTCCGATGGCTGTCTTCACCGAGGTCGCGCAGAGCGAGGCACGCGAGTTCGTGTCACGCCTGGTGGCCGGTAGGCTGAGCGGCTTTTGCGGCATCCAGGCCGGCATCGAGAACAGCAACTTCTTCGTCGACACCGAGCATGAGGGCCTGACCCGGCACTGGGTGTTGACGATCTTCGAGCGCCTGAGCGCCGAACAACTGCCCTTTTACCTGCAGCTGATGCGCCATCTGGCCCGGCATGGCATCCCGGTGCCCGAGCCGCAGGCCGACGCCAGCGGCGCACTGCTGCACCGGCTCAAGGGCAAGCCGGCGGCGCTGGTCAACAAGCTGGGCGGTGGCCACCAGCTGGCGCCGGACGCCGAGCATTGCGCGCAGGTCGGCCACATGCTCGCGCGCATGCACCTGGCCGGTCGAGACTTTGCGGCCGTGCAACCCAACCTGCGCGGCCTGGCCTGGTGGCTGGAAACGGCACCGCTGGTGCGGCCCTTCGTCAGCCCGGCGCAGCGCGAGCTGATCGATGGCGAACTGGCCTACCAGCAGCAGCTCGCAGCCTCGCCGGCCCATGCCAGCCTGCCGCGCGGCGCGATCCATGCCGACCTGTTCCGCGACAACGTGATGTTCGAAGCCGGCCGGCACGGGCGCGACACCCTGTCGGGATTCTTCGACTTCTACTTCGCCGGTGTCGACGCCTTGGCGTTCGACATCGCGGTGTGCCTGAACGACTGGTGCGTCGATCTGGCCAGCGGCGTGATGGCCGACGACCGGGCCCAGGCCTTCGTCGCGGCCTATGCCGCGGTGCGCCCGCTCAGCGGCAACGAGCGCCGCCTGATGCCCGCCCTGTTGCGCGGCGCGGCCCTGCGCTTTTGGCTGTCGCGCCTGTGGGATCTGCACTTGCCGCGCGACGCCTCGCTGCTCAAGGCCCATGACCCGGCGCATTTCGAGCGCGTGCTGCGCGAGCGCATCGTCGCGCCCTGGCACCCCGAGTTCTCATGAGGCGCGCCCTGCCGACAGGCCCGACGCGCGCCGCCGCCGAAGCGGCACACCGCCCGGGGTCGACGCGGTGACGCTGCGCATCCTCGCGGCCCGGCCGCGCGACGGCGCGGTCTGGGTCAGCCGCGCCTTCGCCCTGTTCCTGAAACGGCCGCTGGCCTTCTCGGCGCTGTTGGCGCTGTTCCTGTTCGCTTCGCTGGTCCTGCTGGTCCTGCCCTACGTCGGTGCCGTGCTGCTGTTGATGGCCCTGCCGCTGCTCGGCCTGGGCTTCATGATCGCCGCGCGCTCGGCGCAGGACGACGGCCCGGTGCACGCCGGGCAGATGCTCGAGCCGCTGCGCGCCGCCAGCGCCGAGGCCCAGGCGCGGCGCAAGCAGTTGCTGCTGCTGTGCGGCCTGTACGCCCTGCTCACTGCGCTGACCATGCTGGCGGCCGACGCGCTCGATGGCGGCGCCTTCGGCCGCCTGCAACTGCTGCTGGCCAGTGCGCAAAACGAGGCCGCACAACAGCAGATCGACGAGCTGCTCGTCGATGCCGGCCTGCGCCAGGGCCTGGCGCTGCGCATAGGCGCCACGGCGCTGCTGTCGATTCCGTTCTGGCACGCGCCGGCGCTGGTCTGGTGGCAGGGCCAGGGCGTGGGCCAGTCGTTGTTCTCGAGCACCCTGGCCTGTTGGCGCAACCGCATGGCCTTCCTGATCTACGGCCTGGTCTGGAGCCTGGCCATCGTCTTGTTCGGCGTCTTCTGCGGCGGCCTGCTGGCCTTGCTCGGCCTGCCGCAACTGGTGCGCTTTGCGGCCGTGCCCGCCGGCCTGATGTTCGCCACGGCGTTCTACGTCTCCCTGCTCTACACCTACCAGGGTTGCTTCGGCGACGGCGACGACGTCGCCCGGCCGGCCAGCGCATGACGAGCTTGGTTTTCCCTGCCCGTGCGGGTGCGAGCGCTGGGCTAGGATGACCGCCAGATCCGACGACCACCCAGCGGGACCGGCATGGAAACTCAGACCACCAGCGCCAGCGCGCGCTTTGCCCCACCGCAGGCCGAGGTGGCCGACATCGCGGTCGACGGCATGGCCGCGGGCGGGCGCGGCACCCGGCTGGGCGCGGCCTTGATCGACGGCGTCATCGTCGGTGTCTTGCTCTGGCTGCTGGGTCAGGTCACGGGCTGGAATGTATTTGCCCCCGATCTCAAGGCGGGCCTGATGCGCGTGATGGCCACCAACCTGGTGCTGGGCTTCATCACCTTCACCGCCGTCAACGCTTATCTGCTGGCCACGCAGGGCCAGACGCTGGGCAAACGCCTGCTCGGTCTGCGCATCGTGCGCCCCGATGGCGGGCGCGCCAGCCTGGTGCGGCTGCTCGGCGCACGCTACGGCATCGGCTATGTCATCGGCCTGCTGCCTTTCGTGGGTGGCCTTTACGGGCTGATCGATTCGCTGCTGATCTTTCGCGAATCACGCCGCTGCCTGCACGACCACATTGCCGACACCCTCGTCGTCAAGACCTGATCGGCCGCCGAGCCGCCGAGCGCGGCGGCCATCGACATCGACGAGCCCTGCCCGATGCCGCTGGACACGCTGACCACTGCCGAAACGCCCGAAGGCATCGCCCTGGCCCTGCGCCCGGCCGGCGTGCTGCAGCGCTTCCTGGCCTACGGCGTGGATTTCCTGATTCGGCTGGCGATCTGGACCGCGGCCTCGCTCGCCCTGGCCCAGCTCGAGCGCTTCGGCATGGGCCTGCTGCTGGTCTTCGCCTTTGCGCTGGAGTGGTTGTACCCGGTGCTGTTCGAACTCCTGCCCGGCGGTGCCACACCGGGCAAACGCGCGCTGGGGCTGCGCGTGGTGATGGACAGCGGCCTGCCGATCACGCCTGCGGCCTCGATGCTGCGCAACCTGCTGCGTGCGGCCGACTTTCTGCCCTTGGCCTACGCCTTCGGCGTCGTCGCCATGCTCTGGCGCCGTGACTTCAAGCGCATCGGCGACCTGGCCGCCGGCACCCTGGTCGTGTATGTGCAGCGCCCGAGGCTGCATGGCGCGCTGCCCGCCGCCGACCCCATCGCGCCGCTGCGCGCGCTGACGCCACCCGAGCAGGCGGCGGTGCTGGCCTGGGCCGGCCGCAGCACGCGCCTCACCGAAGCGCGGCTGGGCGAGTTGGCGCTGCTGGCGGCGGCTATCACCGGCTACCAGGGCCGCTCGCCGAAAGTCGCGAGCACCCGGCTGGCAGGGTTGGCGCAATGGCTGCTCGGCCGGCGCGCGGAGATCGCCAAGTGACGCCGCTGCAGTTCGAGGCCCAGTACGCGCCGCGCTGGCGCGAACTCGAAGCCGCCCTGGACGTGATCGAAGGCAGGACCAAGGCGGCGCCGGCAGGTCGACGGCTGCGCGCATCGCCTGGCTCTACCGCAGTGCCTGCGAACAGCTCGCGCTGGCGCGTGCGCGTGCTTACCCGGTGCAGGTGGTCGAGTGGCTCGAGAGCCTGACACAGCGCGCGCACCAGGTCATCTACCACCGGCCCGACGCCGGCGGCGCGCGCTTGGCGCGGCTGTTCCTGTTCGACATCCCGCGCGCCGTGCGCGCCCATGCGGGCTGCCTGCTGGTGGCCACGCTGGCCTTCGTGCTGCCGCTGGCGGGCATGGCCGTGGCCACCGCGCTCGACCCCGGCTTCGCGCTCACGGTGCACGACGCCGCGTCGCTGCGTCAGTTCGAGCAGATGTACGACCCCGCCGCCGAGGCCTTCGGCCGCGAGCGCGGCGCCGACACCGACGTGGCCATGCTCGGCCATTACGTGATGAACAACATCGGCATCGCCTTTCGCAGCTTCGCCAGCGGCATCTTTTTCGGCATCGGCAGCCTGCTCGTGCTGGTCTTCAACGGCGTCTTCGCCGGCAGCATCGAGGGCTACCTGGTGGCCCGTGGCCTGGGCGGCAACTTCCACAGCTTCGTCATCGGCCATGGCGCCTTCGAGCTGACGGCCATCGTGCTCTCCGGTGCGGCCGGCCTGGCGCTGGGCCAGGCCCTGCTGGCGCCCGGCCGGCGCACGCGGCTGCTGGCCCTGCGTGAAGCCGCCCTGGGCACCGTGCCCATTCTTTACGGCGTATTCGCGATGCTGCTGGTGGCGGCCTGCGTCGAGGCCTTCTGGTCGTCGGCGCGCTGGGTGCCCGATGCCGTCAAGTACGGCGTCGGTGGCCTGTGCTGGCTGCTGGTGTTGGGCTGGCTGGGGCTGATGGGCAGGCCACGTCATGCAGATTGATGCCCTGGCCATCGCCTTGCGGCCGCGGCCCATGGGCGAGGCGGCCGACCTCGGTGTGGCCCTGGTGCAAAGCCATGCCCGCTCGATCTGGCGCTGCTACGCGCCGGTCTGGGCCGCGGCGCTGCTGCTGGCCTTGGCCACCATCGAGATCGCACCCTGGTTGCCGGGCGTGCTGGTCTATTGCCTCAAGCCCTGGCTGGATCGCAGCCTGCTGTTCGTGCTCGCCCGCGCCGTCTTCGGCGAAGCGACGACCGCGGCCGACCTGTGGCGCGAACGGCGCAGCGTCTTCGCCGGCCAGTGGCTGGCCACGCTGACGCTGGCGCGGCTGTCGCCCTGGCGCTCGTTCACTCAGCCGATAGGCCAGCTCGAGGGCCTGCGCGGCAAGGCCTGGCGCCTGCGCCGCGCACAACTGCTCGCCGGCCAGCGTGGCGCAGCGATGGGGCTGCAGTTCGTCTACGCCAATCTCGAACTGGTGCTGCTGGTCGGCGTCGCCGCGCTGGTGGCGTGGTTCATTCCGCGCCAGGGCCTCGACGACGTCTGGCGCTGGTTGAGCAACGACAGCGGGCTCGCCGGTCAGGCCGTGTTGACCGCCAGCTACGCCATGGTGGTGCTGGTGCTGGAGCCGTTCTTCGTCGCCGCCGGGTTGGCGATGTACCTCAACCGCCGCGTCGAGCTCGAGGCCTGGGACATCGAGCAGGCCTTTCGCCATGCGTTCGGCCGCTAGCGCGTTGCTGTTCGCCCTGTGCGTCGCCTGCAACGCGGCGGCGCAGCCGGGTGCGCCTTCGGTGGAGCAGGTGCGCAGCGCCACCGAAATCGTCCACGCCGACCCCGACATTCAGGGCCTGAAAGCCGAACGCAGCCTGCGCTGGAAAGCCGGCGACGAAGCCGCGCCGCGGCGCGAAGAGGCGCCGGCGTGGCTGAGCGGCTTTATCCAATGGATCAGCGAAGCCGGGCGCTGGCTGGTCTGGCTGCTCGGCGCGGTGGCCCTGGTGCTGATCGGCCTGCGCCTGCGCCAATGGCTGGCGCTGCGTGGCGACGACGCCGCGGCGCGCGCCTTGACGCTGCCGACCCATGTGCGAGACCTCGACATCCGCCCCGAAAGCCTGCCCGACGACATCGGCGCGGCGGCACGCTCGCTGTGGCAGCGTGGGCAGGCCCGCGCCGCGCTGTCGCTGCTCTACCGCGGTGCGCTGTCGCGCCTGGTCCATGGCCAGGGTGTGCCGGTGCGCGCAGCCAGCACCGAAGGTGAATGCGTGCAGCTGGCGGCGCGCCACGCCGCGGCAGCGGCCAGCGCCTTCTTCGCCCGCCTGGTCGGGTTATGGCAGGCCGCGGTGTACGGCGCGCGCCCGCCCGACGAAGCCAGCGTGCTCGCGCTGTGCGCCGAGTTCGACGCCCATCTGCCGCGGCGCGGTGCAGCGCCATGAAGCTGTCGCGCGAAACCAGCCTCGGCCTGCTGGCGCTGGCGCTGCTGCTGGCCGGCGGGCTGTGGTTCGTCTCACGCACCGAATGGGTCGATGTGCTGGTGCCTACGCCGGCCCGCGGCGAAGCCGCGAAGGACAGGCATTTCGCCGCCAAGCAGTTGCTGCGCCGGCTCGGGGTGCACGTGGTCTCGCCCGACAACCTCGACCACCTGCCGCCACCGCAAGCCACCCTGGTGCTGTTCTCGCCGCAGTGGAACCTGTTTCCCGAGCGCGACGCGCAGCTCAGGCGCTGGGTCGAGGGCGGTGGCCATCTGGTGTTGCCCAACTTCAGCTGGTTCGGCGACGAGATCGATTGGGTGCCGATCCGCGAGCAGCGGCACAAGGTCGAGACCGACGCCAGCCCGGCCCCGCCCAAGCCGGCCCCGCCACGGCCAGAGCGCCCGCCACGGCTGCTGGTCGGCCCGCGCAACGAGCCGAACAACGTCTGCCCGGCCCTGAACGAAAGCGCCGAATTGCCCGCGGCCTATGGTGCGCCGCGCAGCTTTCGCCTGTGCAGCGTGGCCGGCTTCGGCCACCTGCAGGCCAGGCAGGCGGCGCTGTGGTCGGTCAACGACGCGCGCGGCCCGCAACTGCTGCGCGTGGCGGTCGGCCGTGGCCGCGTGACCGCGATCAATGCCTACAGCCTGTTCGACAACCGCAGCCTGTTCTGGGGCGACCATGCACTGGCCGTGGTGGCCGCGCTGGGTGCTGCCCCCGGCCAAGAGATCTGGTTCGTGGTCAACGAAACCCGTGACGCGTTGCCGCTCTGGCTGTGGCAGCGCGCCGGCCCGGCCATCGCCCTGGCCCTGGCCGCATTGGCGCTGGCCCTGTGGCGCGCCGCCTTGCGCTTTGGCCCGCTGGCGAGTGAGCCGCCGGCGGCGCGGCGCTCGGTGGCCGAACAGATCCGCGGCAGCGCGGCCTTCGTGCTGCGCCGCGGCGGCGCGCCGCTGCTGCGGGCGGCGCGGCGCGCGCTCGACGAAGCCGCGCGCAAACGCCTGCCCGGCCTGGAGCGATTGGGCCTGGCCGAACGCGCCGCGGCGATGGCCAAGGCGGCGGACCTGCCCGCCGAGGCGCTGCAGCGCGCGCTCGACACCCGGCTCGTGCCGACGCGGCGCGAGCTGCCCGATCGCCTGGCCCTGCTCGAGACGGCGCGGCGCCGGCTCGACGCGATGTCTTGAACCACAGAAGAGGGAGTCCACCATGTCCATCCACGCCACCGACCTGGGCCGCGCCACCGAAGTGCTGGCCACGCTGCGCGACGAAATCGGCAAGGCCGTCGTCGGCCAGCGCGAGGCGGTCGACCAGGTGCTGATCGCGCTGCTCGCGTCGGGCCATGTGCTGATCGAAGGCGTGCCCGGCCTGGGCAAGACCCTGCTGGCACGGGCCCTGGCCCAGGCCCTGTCGCTGAGCTACTCGCGCGTGCAATTCACGCCCGACCTGATGCCCTCGGACATCACCGGCCACACCGTGCTCGACCGCAGCGACCCGGGCTCGGCGCTGGGCAGCCTGCGCGTGATGCGCGGCCCGGTATTCACGCACCTGCTGCTGGCCGACGAGATCAACCGCGCGCCGGCCAAGACGCAGAGCTCGCTGCTCGAAGCCATGCAGGAACGCCAGGTCACGCTCGACGGCCAGACGCTGGCGCTGGAGCAGCCGTTCATGGTGCTGGCCACGCAGAACCCGCTCGAGACCGAAGGCACCTACCCGCTGCCCGAGGCCCAGCTCGACCGCTTCCTGCTCAAGATCGACATCGGCTACCCACCGATCGACGAGGAGGCCGCGATCGTCGTGCGCACCACCACCGCCCAGGCCGGCGACCAATTGCCGCTGGCCGACGTGAGCGCGCGCCTGGACGCAAGGCATGTGCTGTCGCTGCAGCGCATGAGCGCCTTGATCCGCGTCGACGACAAGGTCATCGACTACGCGGTGCGCATCGTGCGCGCCACGCGCGGCTGGCCGGGCCTGTCGAACGGCGCCGGGCCGCGCGGCGCCATCGCCCTGGTGCGGGCCGCGCGCGCCGCCGCGCTGCTGGGCGGGCGCGACTTCGCCACCCCCGACGACATCAAGCGCTTCGCCCTGCCTGTCCTGCGGCATCGCGTGCTGTTGGCGCCGGATGCCCAGCTCGAAGGCCGCCGCGTCGACGACCTGATGAGCGCCCTGCTCGACAGCGTGGACGCGCCGCGTTTGTGAACACCCGCCACGTCTTGCCCAGCCGCGCCGGCCGTGCGCGCGCTGCTGGCCGCGGCGCTGCTGGCGCTGGCGGCCTTGCTGGCCGGTGTGGCGCTGGATCAAGTCGCCTCGGCGGCCCTGGGCTTTGCGCTGCTGGCCGCGGCATGGCTGGCCGTCGACGCCACGCTGACCTGGCGGGCCTGGCGCGCCGCGCCGCTGACCTTTGCGCGGCGCCCGCCGCATGCCTTTGCGCTGGGCGCGCCGTGCACGATCACCGGCACGCTGTCCAACCCCGGCCGCCAGGGCTGGTTGCTCCAGTTCATCGACCACAGCGATGCCAGCCTGGAGGCGCAAGGCCTGCCCATCACCGTGCGCCTGCAGCCGCGCAGCGACACGGCGCTGCGCTACAGCGTGCGCCCGCGCCGCCGCGGCCGCGTGGCCTTCGAGCCCGCGGCGCTGCGCGTGACCAGCCGCGGCGGCAGCTTCGAGTGGTTATGCCGCGTCGGCGAGGCCACCACGCGCCAGGTATTCCCGAACTTCGCCGCCGTGGCCCGCTATGCCTGGCTGGCCACCGACCGGCGCCTGGCCGACATCGGCATCAAGACGCAAGTCCAGCGCGGCGAGGGCACCGACTTCAAGCAACTGGCCGAATACCGCACCGGCGACTCGATCCGCCACATCGACTGGAAGGCCACGCTCAAACAATCGCGGCCCATCGTGCGCGAGTTCCAGGACGAGCGCGACCAATGCGTGATCTTCCTGCTCGATTGCGGCCGGCGCATGCGCGCCGACGAAGGGGCGAACAGCCCGCATGGCAGCCACTTCGACCAGGCCTTGAACGCGCTGATGCTGCTGGCCCATGTGGCCCTGAAAGACGGCGACGAGGTCGGGGCCCTGAGCTTCGGCCACGCCGACCGCCGCGCCTTCGCGCCGCGCAAGGGCCACGCCACGCTCAACGCGCTGATGGCCGCGCTGCACGACATCCAGCCCGACGCCACGCATTCGGACTACCTGCTGGCCGCGCGCGACCTGATGCAGGTGCACCGCAAACGCGCGCTGATCGTGGTGCTGACCAACTTCCGCGACGAAGACGCGGCCGAACTCGGCCCTGCGCTCACGCTGCTGCGCAGCCGCCACCTGGTGCTGCTGGCCAGCCTGCGCGAACGCGCGCTGCGCGAGCTGGCCGAGCAGCCGCTGGCCGATGCGGCGCGCGCCGTCGAAGTCGCCGGCGCACACCTGTTTGCGCAGGCGCGGCACGACGCCTTTGCCCGCCTGGCGGCGCGCGACGCGCTGCTGGTCGATGTCGAGCCCGATAGGCTGGCGGCCGAACTGGTGAACCGCTACCGCGCGGTCAAGCGGGCTGGGCTGCTGTAGTGTGGTGGCGTTGCGCTTGACGCTGGTCCGCTGAGCGGCGACATTGGTGCGCCCGCGGCGCGCCAGCGGGCGTGAACAGGAAACTTGTTCATGCCGGAATTCTTGGCCCGTTTTACACACCGCAAGTTCGCCCCGCAGCGGACGATTGAAGGTCGCCTTGTTGGATCGGTGGATCGAGTTATTGCCCAGTCTCGTTGGGCCTCGGGAACTTAGGCCATTGGTCGATCGCAGATGTTGACAAAGCTCACCGAGTGGTCGAGTCGAATGAACCATCCAGCGATGGCGTTGGCCCCACTCGGCTTTGCCAGCGAGTACTGGCATGGTGATCCCCTGGTCTATGAAGGATGCGAGCAGCTACAACAACGCTACAAGGCACTGGGCCGAAGGGTGTCGGGTTCGTACGTCTCAGGCGAGCTCTCACGTCACCTTCTAAGCGAAGTCCTCGTTGCTGCCGGCGGCATCGAGGGCGCGCTGATCCGCCTGCAAGCTTGCATCGATGAGCTGCGAGCGTGGGTTGATCACAACCAACTCAAGGCTCAGCCGGGTATTCCATACGGGCTTGGGCACGAGGCAGCAGTCGATGCCTGGTTCGCGTTCGCGGAGGTCCTGATGTGGAGCCGCATCCTCGTCGAGCGCATGGAGCGACGTCCCGGAAATCCGAAGAAGTTCCCGAAGCAGGGACTGCTCCCCGCAGTGAAGCCAAAGCGCCTAAAGAGCCGATGCGAGAAACTCTTCGCCGCTCTCCAGGCTAGCCCAGTCGGTCAGACTCGCGCACTAGCGAACTTTGTCCTGCACTCTGCGCTGGTGAACCACCCGCACACCGGCGCTGAACTGAGATCCTCGGGGGAAGTAGTACTACCCGTTCCCGAGCTTCCAACCCAGCAGGTCGCGCACTGGTACCTGCTGTCTTGGCGCCCTGGCCATGATGGTGTCGCTCTTGCTGAAGAGATGTGGCGGCATGTTCAAGTCTTTGTCGACGGATTGCTCACCGCCTTCGAGAGGGCCAATCCGAAACGACTGCGTCGCACATCATGAGCACCCCGAATCATGCCGCGCGTTCGGTCGCATGTCCGAAGCCCTTCGCCGCACCCGAAGTGCCACAGCGGGCTTCGCCCGCTTACGCACTCGGGTGAGATCAAACGTTGGCGTCACCACCGCCCGTCAGGCCGCCAGTCCACCATGAAGCAAAGACCGCCTCTCCAAGTTGTCGCCGCCGCGATCCTCATCTTGTCAGCCACAACCGCTGTCTGCGCCGTGTGGGCCGTCTTCATATCGGCAATCGGCGGCGGCATCCAATCAGTTCCCGAGTTCCTTGCCTATCCTTGGTTCAGCGTTCCTCTCGCCCTTGAAGTGTTCTTGGGCATTGCGATAGCGGTCCTTGTCGTTCGAGGTTGGCGCCTTGCGCGCCTCGCGGTACTCGTCGCTATCCTGCTTTGGGCTCCGGATCTGCTTCCGTCTGACGCAAGGGCCGGATCGGAGCCGAACTATCCCCTGCAGCTGTGGCTAGCCTGGTTCGCCGTAGCGATGCATCTGTCGGCACTGACATTGCTCTTCTCCAAAGCTGCTACACCTTGGTTCAAGCAACACCGTGCGCATACCATCAGCAGTGACACCTGACCCAAAACCAACCTTACCGACCCCGACAGCGAAAAGACGGCCACCGGCAAGGGCGTCATCCAGGGCTAGGCCGCACAAGCCGCGGTGGGCAGCGCGCACCCAGCTCATCGTTGCAGCCGATATCGTCGGCTCGGGCTCCGAGCAGGCCATGCTGCTGCCGATGATCGACAAGGTACAGGGCTGGTGCGACGACAACACCCTCATTACCGCCGACGACGGCTACTACAACGACGACAACATCCGCACTTTGCACGACGAGCGCAACATCCCCGCGCCGATTGCCGACAACGCCATGCGCTAGCGCGACAAGGACTGTCGGGGCAGCGAACTCGGACACCACTGCCTGAAAAACCCGTCCAGCGGCAAGGGCCGCAACGTGAGCCTGTTCGGCCGCGCACTGGTCGATGACAGCGACCCGAGCCAGAAGATGCGCAAAGCCATCGACTCTGCAAGAGGCCGTGCGCTTTACAGCCGGCGCGTCGCCACCGTGGAGCCGGTCTTCGCCAACATCCGGGACCACAAGCGCATGAGCCGCTTCACGCTGCGCGGCCGCGCCAAGGTGAGCACGCTGTCGCAGTTGTACTGCTTGGTGCACAACATCGAGAAGATCGCGACGAAGGCGATGCGAACAGGCTAAAAGGGCGCAAGCTCTCGGCGACCTTTCTTGCACGGCCGCAAGCGCGCATTGACGCGCCACACGCCTTCGGGGTTCAATGCAGCTGAATCACCAAGCTAACGCCGGAACATGCATCGCTCACGCGTTCCAACTCGGATCGCCGCTGTTCGGCGCACCGAAAATCGGGTTAATGGCCAGTCTCGTTAGGCGTCGAAATTCTGGAGGACTTCACATGCTCAAGCAGTATGAAGAGATCGCAGTACTCGAGCAGGGTGACGACGGCGCAGTCGTATCCATCCGCGGCCAAGGCGGACCGTCGATCTTGCTGGGACCTAGCTATCTTGGTCATCTGGAGCGTGTAGTCCACCACGCAGGCGAGCATCTGAAGACATTGCCACATGGCGGAAGCGGATCGCCAGTTCGTTTGCTCTGGCTAGAGATGAGAACACTTCTCGGGACCTACGATGAGACCTGCAACAAGTACCTTGGTGATGTATCGGGATCGAAATTGGCGGCACAGACGTTGGAAGAATTAGACGAGCTCCGAAAGCAGTTCGACGAAGCTCTTTCCAAGATTTAGCAGTTCATGCAAGTTCATCCTTCCGCACCAGTAAGCCTCAGTCCGTCGTCAGCAACAGCCAAACGAGCGTCGATGGCAGTTGCCATTGTGAAGAGATCACGCAGTTGCTTCGGCCATGTTTACATTCGCGTTGCTGCATGACCTCTAGCCAATCGTTCAAGGGGAACCGGATGCTGCGCTTTTCGATTCCCCGTCGCGTGCGGCGTCAGGCCACCCCTCAGGTGAATCGTTTATCCGACGCAGTGCGTCACCGCGCCTTCGATCAACTTCACCTCGGCGTCAGATGAGCGCCATTCGCTAGGGCTCACGTGCCACTCCGACTCACTGCGCTCGACTGGAAGGTACTGGCTGCCGCTCTGCTCGCGTGCTACATCCTTCCGGCGTTCCTCATTGGTACGCTGGTCGCAGCCGTCATTCCCGAGTCCAGGGATTCATCTGTCAGCCTTTGGAGCGTCTCGTCTTTCCTGCTTGCACTTCTGGTAATCGCGCCGCCCGTTGCTGCCGGCTACTTCACCGCAGCATTCGCGCGTGATCGTCCGCAGCTACATGTGCTGGTAGTTGCCGTCTGTGGCTTCGGCCTCGTAGCACTCTCTCAGGCCACCTCGTCAGGGGTCACTCTCGCGTACGCTGCATTCACGCTTGCAGCCTGTAGCCTTGGTGCATTCTTGCGAATGAGGCGATCAAAAAATGACACCTAGCCCGATGCCAAAGCGGACGGCCACAATCTGGCCCCAAACAGCAACTCCGCTCCCGCCATCCTCACCACCATCCCTGAATGCTTCTCGCCTATCTACTGTTCGCACTCCTTGCCGTCTTCGTCCTGATAGTTGGGCGCCGCTGGCGACGTAGCGTTCGGATTACCGTAGCGTTTCTCCTTCTTCTTGTGCCGAGCGCGTTCATTACCACCTTCCTCGTAGCGCACGGCGACCCGCCTCCGCCTGATGCGTTCACCGTCCACGAAGCGCCAAGATGAGTGTGAGAGAGGCAATGTCCGGCCCACCCATCGAGCGCACTTTCTCTGGCCTACGTTCTCCGTCCGCCCACTGCAATTGATCGGCACGCCATTTGAAAAATCGACGAGTTGATGCGCGTTTGATCACCGGCTATGCACCCATGACCAACAGCCACACCGCTCCCGCCATCCTCATCACCATCCCGCTCAGCCACTATTGCGAGAAGGCGCGCTGGGCGCTCGATCGGGTCGCGCTGCCCTACCGCGAAGAGGCGCACGCACCGCTGCTGCACCGGCTTGCGACGACGCGTCATGGCGGCGGCACCGTGCCGGTGCTGGTGCATGGCAGCCGTCGTTTCATAGCCTCCACCGATATCCTGGTGCATGCCGATGCGGTCTGCGGCGGCGATCTGCTGTACCCGCGCGATGCCGCGCTGCGGCGCGAGGTGGACGCGCTCGAGGAGCAGTTCGACACCGAGCTCGGCCCGCATACGCGGCGCTGGGCCTACGCGCAGTTGCTGCCGCAGACCAAGCTGCTGCGGGCGCTGTGGTCGCGCGGTGTGCCGTGGCTGCGAGGCGGGCTTGCTGCCGTTGATCACGCCGCTGGCGCGCCGCCTGGTCCGCTCGGCATACAAGATCACGCCGGAAAGCGCGCAGCGCTCGCTCGAGCGGGTGCGAAGTGTTTTTCGCCAGGTGGATCAACGCCTGAACGACGGGCGCCGGTTTCTGGCGGGCGACCGATTCACCGCCGCCGACCTGGGCTTCGCGGCGCTGGCGGCGCCGGTGCTGCTGCCTGCCGAATGCCGCGCGGTTCAGCCCGCGCTCGACGACGTACCGGCCGCGATGCGCGAAGAGATCCTGCGCCTGCGCGACACCGATGCCGGGCGGTTCGCGCTGCGCCTGTTCGCGCAGGAGCGTGGTGGTTCGCCCCTTGCACTCCGTCTGCACCGCCGTAGCGGTGCGCCCCCACTCTCGGTGCGGTGCTTTGGGTCTTTGGTTCAATGACCCTTGCGCCTGTGCGGTTGGTCGGCATCGCCTTGCCCTGGTTCCGACTCCTTGCCACAGTTCGCGCCGAATAAAGGGAGTCACTACCGTCGATCTGGAGGAGATCACCATGCTCGGCTTGACCACACTCGGCATCATCCATACCGCCATCAGCCTGGTGGCCGTCGTCAGCGGCTTCTGGGCGCTGGGCCGCTACAAGGAGATCACGACCACCAATTCTCTTGGGCACACCTACCTGGTGACCACGGCGCTGACCGCGCTCACCGGCTTGGGCATTTTTCAGCATGGCGGCTTCGGGCCGCCCGCATGCCTTGTCCATCCTCACGCTGCTGGCGCTGTTGCTGGGCACCGCGGCGGCGCTCACGCCCATGTTCGGCCGCTGGTCACGCTACGTGCAGGCCGTGGGCTACTCGACCACGATGCTGTTTCAGCTGATTCCCGGCTTCACCGAAACGCTGACGCGCCTGCCGCCCGGCCAGCCGGTGCTGCCCAACGCCGAGGCCCCCGCGTTCGGGCCGATCTACGGTGTGTTGTTGCTGCTGTTCGTGGTCGGCCTGGCGTTGCAGCTGCGTTGGCTGCGAGCCAGTGCTGCCAATTCGACCGCCGGCGTCATGGCCTGAGGCCAGGCAGCGTGCCGGGCGCGAGCGCCCGGCACGTCAGTTCACCGGCGTGAGCTTGGCAATCGAGAGCTGCAGCCACTTGGCGCCGTGACGGCCGAAGTTGACCTGCGCGCGGGCGTCGTCGCCCTGGCCTTCGAGCGTGAGGATCACGCCCTCGCCGAACTTGGTGTGGAACACGCTCTGGCCTGAGCGCAGGCCATGCGCGGCCGGCGCGCGCGGCGTGAACGGCGGCGGCGAGGCCGGGGCGGCCGCGACGCGGCCGGCACCGACCATCGAACCCATGCCGCTGCCGCGCGCCCAGGCGCTCTGGTACTCGCGCGCATAGCCCGAGCCGAAGCCCTGGTTGCTTCGGCGTCAGCCACTTCAGCGTGTCCTCGGGCAGCTCGTCGAGGAAGCGGCTCTTGACGTTGTAGCGCGTCTGGCCGTGCAGCATGCGGGTCTGCGAATGGCTCAGGTACAGGCGCTTGCGGGCCCGCGTGATGGCCACGTACATCAGGCGCCGCTCTTCTTCCAGGCCGTCGTGGTCGGACATCGAGTTCTCGTGCGGGAACAGGCCTTCCTCCAGGCCGGTGATGAAGACGCAGTCGAACTCCAGGCCCTTGGCCGAGTGCACCGTCATCAGCTGGATCGCGTCCTGCCCGGCCTGCGCCTGGTTGTCGCCGGCCTCCAGCGCGGCGTGGGTGAGGAAGGCCGCCAGCGGGCGACATGATCTCGCCGGTGTCGGCATCCGGGCGTCGACGCGCCTGCGCCTGCCAGCGGCACGCCGCCGGCGATGGCGCCCGGCCCCTGCTCGTCGACCGGCAGGGCCACGGCGTCCTTGCCGAAGCCTTCCTGGGTCACGAAGGCCTCGGCGGCGTTGACCAGTTCGTCCAGGTTCTCGATCCGGTCCGCGCCTTCCTTTTCGGTGCGGTAGAAGTCGATCAGGCCGCTCTGGTGCAACACGGCTTCGATGATTTCGCGCAGCGTCTGGCCGCGCGTGGCTTCGCGCAGCGAGTCGACGAGCGCATTGAAGCCGCCCAGGTTGCCGCCGGCCTTGCCGGCCACCGCGCCCACGCTCTGGTACAGGCTGCGGCCGCTGGCCCGGGCCGCGTCCTGCAGCGCCTCCAGGGTGCGCGCGCCGATGCCGCGCGCGGGGAAGTTCACCACGCGCAGGAAGCTGGTGTCGTCGTTCGGGTTCTCCAGCAGGCGCAGATAGGCCAGCGCATGCTTGACCTCGGCGCGCTCGAAAAAGCGCAGCCCGCCATAGACGCGGTAGGCGATGCCGGCGTTGAAGAGCGCACTTTCCAGCACCCGGCTTTGCGCATTGCTGCGGTAGAGCAGCGCGATCTCCGAGCGCGGCATGCCGCCGCGGTGCAACTGGCGGATCTCGTCGAGCAGCCACTGCGCCTCGGCGTAGTCGCTGGTGACCTCGACCACGCGCACCGGCTCGCCGGGGCCGGCATCGGTGCGCAGGTTCTTGCCCAGGCGGTGCAGGTTGTGCGCGATGAGGCCGTTGGCGGCATCCAGGATGTGGCCGAACGAGCGGTAGTTCTCCTCCAGCTTGATCACGCGCGGCACGCGGTACTCGCGCTCGAAGTCGGCCATGTTGCCGACCCGCGCGCCGCGAAAGGCGTAGATGCTCTGGTCGTCGTCGCCGACGGCAAACAGGCTCTGGCCCGCAGTCACCCGGCGGCGCGAACATCTGCAACCAGCGGTACTGCAGGCGATTGGTGTCCTGGAACTCGTCGACCAGCACATGCCGGAAGCGATGCTGGTAATGCGCGCGCAGCGGGTCGTTGTCGCGCAGCAGCTCCACGGTGCGCAGCATCAGCTCGGCGAAGTCGACCACGCCTTCGCGCTGGCATTGTTCTTCGTAGGCCTGGTAGATCTCGATCTGCTTGCGCGTCTGCTCGTCGCGTTGTTCGACGTCGTGCGGGCGCAGGCCGGCATCCTTGTGGTTGGCGATGAACCAGGCCACCTGCTTGGGCACGAAGCGCTCTTCGTCGAGGTTCATGCCCTTGATCACGCGCTTGACGGCCGACAGCGAATCGGCGCTGTCGAGGATCTGGAAGGACTGCGGCAGCCCGGCCAGCTTCCAGTGCGCGCGCAGGAAGCGGTTGCACAGGCCGTGGAAGGTGCCGATCCACATGCCGCGCACGTTGACCGGCAGCATCGTCGTCAGCCGCGTCAGCATCTCCTTGGCCGCCTTGTTGGTGAAGGTCACGGCCAGCAGGCCGCCGGGCGAGACCTGGCCGGTGTTGAGCAGCCAGGCGATGCGGGTGGTCAGGACACGGGTCTTGCCCGACCCGGCACCGGCCAGGATCAGCGCCGGCTCGGCCGGCAGCGTGACGGCGGCGAGTTGCTCGGGGTTGAGGTGGCGCAGCAGGCGGTCTTGGGTGGCATCGGGCGACAGGTCTTCGACAGGCAGGGGCATGCAGGGATTCTAGGAGTCGTACGGCACGTTACCTGCTTGTCATCATCGTGATGCACCATTGGCCCACCCCATGAATCTCTTTCGCGCTCGGCCGACACCGATCAGCCTGGCCTTGCAGGGCGGTGGCGCGCATGGCGCCTTCACCTGGGGCGTGCTCGACGCCTTGCTCGAAGACGGGCGCTTCCCGATCACCGCGGTCAGCGCCACCAGCGCCGGGGCGATGAATGCGGTGGCGATGGCCCATGGCCTGTGCGCAGGCGGCCGCGACGCGGCGCGGGCGGCGCTGGAGAAATTCTGGCTGTCGGTGGCGGCCAGCGTGTCGCTAGACGGCCTGCTGGTCGGCCCCGCCGAGAGCCCCGCCTTTGCGCCGGCAGCGCGCCTGTTCATGCACTGGGCCAACCTGCTGTCGCCGCTGCAGCTCAACCCGCTGGGCCTCAACCCGTTGCGCGATTTGCTGACGGCACAAATCGATTTCGAGCGCCTGCGCCGGGCCGATGCACCACAGCTGTTCATCGCCGCGACGCATGCCAACAGCGGCCGGTTGCGCATCTTCGACAACACCGACCTCAGCGTCGACGCCGTGCTCGCTTCGGCCTGCCTGCCCTCGCTGCAGCATGCGGTGATGATCGACGGCGAACCCTGGTGGGACGGCGGCTACAGCGCCAACCCGGCGCTGTTCCCGCTGGTGCGCCACGGCGCGCCCGACCTGCTGATCGTGATGCTGAGCCCGCTGATCTACGCCGAGGTGCCCGTCGGCGCCGACGAGATCCGCGCCCGGGCCCTCGAATTCACCTTCAACTCGGCCTTCCTGCGCGAGGCCACGCTGCTCTCCGAATCCTGCGCCGCCGCGCGCGCCTCGGCCTGGCCCTTCGGCCGGCTCGAACGCCGGCTGGTGCATTTGCGCACCCACTTGATCGACGCCGAGGAGGCGCTGTCGGCGCTGACGCAGGAGTCGCGCCTGATCGCCCATCGGCCGTTCCTGGAAAGGCTGCGCGACCTCGGCCGCGACCGCGCACAGCGCTGGCTGGCCGCCGCGGGGGCGCAGGTCGGGCATTCGTCGAGTGCCGATCTGGCAAGCTTGTTCGCGGCCCCGGGCAGCGGTCGCAAAGGGCCCGCGGCAGCCGCGTAGAATCGGCCACCGGGCCCACATTCAGGCGCCCGGTTTTTGTTTTTCGCTCCGCGCCGGCTCGCGGCTTCGCGAATGACGATGCACCGGCACCCGGTCAAGCGCTCGCAACCCTTTGCTGGAGCGATCATGGAAATCTTCGACTACGACAACATCCTGCTGTTGCCGCGCAAATGCCGCGTGCAGAGCCGCGCCGAATGCGACCCGTCGGTCGAGTTCGGCGGCCGGCGCTTCAAATTGCCGGTGGTGCCGGCGAACATGAAGACCGTGCTCGACGAGGCCATCGCCGAGAGCCTGGCGCGCAGCGAGCACTTCTACGTCATGCACCGCTTCGACCTCGACAACGTGGCGTTCGCCCGGCGCATGCGCGAGCGCGGGCTGTTCGTCTCGATCAGCCTGGGCGTGAGGGACAGCGACGCCGTGGTCATCGACCGCCTGGCCGCCGAGGGCCTGGGCGCCGACTACATCACCATCGACATCGCGCACGGCCATGCCGACAGCGTGCGCAAGATGATCGAGCACATCAAGGCCCGCCTGCCGCAGGCCTTCGTCATCGCCGGCAACGTGGCCACGCCCGAGGCGGTGATCGACCTGGAAAACTGGGGCGCCGATGCGACCAAGGTCGGCGTCGGCCCGGGCAAGGTCTGCATCACCAAGCTGAAGACCGGCTTCGGCACCGGCGGCTGGCAGCTCTCGGCGCTGAAGTGGTGCGCACGCGTGGCCACCAAACCGATCATCGCCGACGGCGGCATCCGCCACCACGGCGACATCGCCAAGAGCGTGCGCTTCGGCGCCGCGATGGTCATGATCGGCTCGCTCTTCGCCGGCCACGAAGAAAGCCCGGGCCAAACGGTCGAAATCGATGGCAAGCTGTACAAGGAGTATTACGGCAGCGCCTCGGACTTCAACAAGGGTGAGTACAAGCATGTCGAAGGCAAGCGCATCCTGGAGCCGATCAAGGGCGCGCTTGCCGACACGCTGCGCGAAATGCGCGAAGACCTGCAGAGCTCGATCAGCTACGCCGGCGGCAGCCAACTGACCGACCTGCGCAAGGTGAACTACGTCGTCTTGGGCGGCGAGAACGCGGGCGAGCACTTGTTCATGTAGTTCCTCGCAGCGCCGCTCTTGCTTTGGTGCAGCGCGTCGCTGCAGGCGGCACCCGGCAGGGGCTCATGGTGGGGTGGTCGGCGCGCAGCACCGACCGCCTCGCCGAAGCGCTTCCGCCTGCCCGGGCGCGACTTTGCTGCGCCGCTGCCCACAACGCACATGCCGACCTTCCCCAGCGGACCGCCTGGTTTCATCCCAGCCCGTGCCGGCGCATGGGCGTACGCATCGTCACCAGTTCTTCGGCCGCGGTCGGGTGCACCGCCAGTGTGGCGTCGAGATCGGCCTTGGTCGCGCCCACGGTGAGTGCCACGCCGATCAGCTGGATCATTTCGCCGGCCTCGGCGCCGACGATGTGGCAGCCGAGCACGCGGCCGCTGCTGCGATGCACGACGAGCTTCATCAGCGTGCGTTCTTCGCTGCCGCTGAAGGCGGCCTTCATGCTGCGAAAATTGGTGCTGTAGATGTCGATGTCGGGGTGCGCGGCCAGGGCCTGGCTCTCGGTCAGGCCCACGGTGCCGACCTCGGGCGTGGTGAACACGGCCGACGGCACCAGGCCCATCGCGCCCAGATGCACATGGCGCGACGCCAGGCCGCCGAAGACTTGGTCGGCATAGGCCTGGCCCTCGCGGATCGCGGCCGGTGTGAGCTGCACGCGGTCGGTCACGTCACCCACGGCATGGATATGCGGCACGCTGCTGCGGCCGTCGATGTCGACGCGCACCGCGCCCCCGCTGTCCAGCGCCACGCCGGCCGCCTCGAGGCCCAGGTCGCTGGTGTGGGGGCGTCGGCCCAGGGCACGCAGCACGGCGTCGGCGCTGAGCGTACGGCCGTCGTCGAGCACGGCAGACAAGCCGTCGGCCTGCCGCGCTATGGCATTCAGGCGAGCGCCGGTGACGATGCGAATGCCCTGCCCCACCAGTTGCGCTTGCAGCGACTCGCGCACCTCGTCGTCGAACCCGCGCAAGACCTTGTCGCCGCGCAGCACCAGCGTCACTTCGGAACCGAGCCGGTTGAGCAGGCAGGCGAATTCGAGCGCGATGTAGCCCGCACCCTGGATCACCACCCGGCGGGGTTGTTCGGGCCAGAGAAAGAGTTCGTTGGAGCTGGCGGCGAGGTCGGCACCGGGGATGTCCGCTGCTGCAGACGGCTGGGCGCCGGTGGCGATCAGGATCTGCCGGGCGCGAAAGCGCTCGCCGCTGGCCGCCAACTGCACCGTGTGTGCGTCGAGCAGCCGCGCGCGTTCGGCATGCAGCGCCACGCCGGCCTGCAAGAGATTGCGGGTGTAAACCCCTTCCAGGCGCGTGACCTCGGCATGCACCTGGCGCATCAGCGCGGGCCAGGAGAAATCGGCCGCGCCGGCCAGCGTCCAGCCGAAGCTGGTGGCATCGCCGAAAGCCTGCGCGAAGCGCGAGCCCAGCACCATCAGCTTTTTCGGCACGCAGCCGCGGATGACGCAGGTGCCACCGACGCGGTATTCCTCGGCCAGGGCCACGCTCGCGCCATGCTGCGCGGCCACGCGCGCCGCGCGCACGCCGCCCGAACCACCGCCAATGACGAAAAGATCGACCTCGCGCATCGCGCACTCCTGTCAGCTCCGGGATCGGAGCATGCCAGTGTCGCGCGGCCGGGCCCAGGCCTCCAGGATGCCGACATGGCCGTGCACCCACGCCTGGGCGCCAAGCTTGCGCCACCTAGAATCCGACCCACCCGCTTGCGCATCGACATGGATTGTGTCGTGCTGTCTTGAATTTCCGCCCGCCCATGACCGAACTCGCCAAGTCTTTCGAACCCGCCACCATAGAAGCCCAGTGGGCCTCGACATGGGCCGAGCCGGGCCTGTTCGCGCCCACGCTGGATGCGGCCAAGCCTTCGTTTGCCATCCAGTTGCCGCCGCCCAACGTGACCGGCACGCTGCACATGGGCCATGGCTTCAACCACACGATCATGGATGCGCTGACGCGCTACCACCGCATGCGCGGCTTCAACACGCTGTGGCTGCCGGGCACCGACCATGCCGGCATCGCCACCCAGATCGTCGTCGAGCGCCAGTTGCAGGACGAAGGCAAGAGCCGGCACGACATCGGGCGCAAGAATTTCGTCGCCCGGGTCTGGGAGTGGAAGCAGGAAAGCGGCAACACCATCACCGGCCAGATGCGGCGCATCGGCGACACGGTGGACTGGACGCGCGAGTACTTCACGATGGACGCCACCCTGTCGGCGGTGGTCAACGAGACCTTCGTGCGGCTGTACGAAGAAGGCCTGATCTATCGCGGCAAACGCCTGGTGAGCTGGGACCCGGTGCTGCAATCGGCGGTGTCGGACCTCGAGGTCGAGAGCGAAGAGGAGGACGGCTTCCTCTGGCATATCCGCTACCCCTTGGCCGACGGCACCGGGTCGGTCGTGGTCGCCACCACGCGGCCCGAGACCATGCTCGGCGACGCGGCAGTGATGGTCCATCCCGACGACGAGCGCTACACCGCGTTGATCGGCAAGCAGGTGTCGCTGCCGCTGTGTGACCGGACGATCCCCGTCATCGCCGACGCCTATGTCGACCGCGAATTCGGCACCGGCGTGGTCAAGGTCACGCCGGCGCATGACGCCAACGACTACGCGGTGGGCCAGCGCCATGGCCTGCCGATGATCGGCGTGCTGGCGCTCGACGCCACGATCAACGACAACGCGCCGGCGGCCTACCGCGGCCTGGACCGTTTCGTCGCGCGCAAGCACGTGGTCGCCGACCTCGAGGCCCTGGGCCTGCTGGTCGAGACCAAGAAGCACCGGCTCACCGTGCCGCGCTGTGCGCGCACCGGCCAGATCGTCGAGCCGATGCTGACCGACCAGTGGTTCGTGGCCATGACCAAGCCTGGTGCTGATGGCCAGTCGATCGCCGGCAGAGCGATCCGCGCGGTCGAGCAGGGCGAGGTGCGCTTCGTGCCGCCGCAGTGGGTCAACACCTACAACCAGTGGATGAAGAATATCCAGGACTGGTGCATCTCGCGCCAGCTCTGGTGGGGCCACCAGATTCCGGCCTGGTACGGCAGCGGCGGCGAACTGTTCGTGGCGCGCAGCGAAGACGAGGCCCGCAGCAAAGCCACCGCCGCCGGCTACACAGGCCCATTGACGCGCGACGAAGACGTGCTCGACACCTGGTATTCGCCGTCGCTGGTCCCCTTCTCGACGCTGGGCTGGCCGGCCAAGACCATCGAACAGGACCTGTTCCTGCCCTCGACGCGTGCTGGTCACCGGCTACGACATCATCTTCTTCTGGGTCGCGCGGATGATCATGATGACGATGCACTTCACCGGCAAAGTGCCGTTCCGCGATGTCTACATCCACGGCCTGGTGCACGACGCCCATGGCCAGAAGATGAGCAAGAGCGAAGGCAATGTGCTCGACCCGGTGGACCTGATCCAGGGCGTGGACCTCGACACCCTGGTCAGGAAATCGACCACCGGCCTGCGCCGGCCCGAGACGGCGCCCAAGATCGCCGCGCGCGTGAAGAAGGAATTCCCGAACGGCATGCCGGCCTACGGCGCCGATGCGCTGCGCTTCACCATGGCCAGCTATGCCAGCCTGGGCCGCAACATCAACTTCGACACCCAGCGCTGCGAGGGTTATCGCAACTTCTGCAACAAGCTCTGGAATGCGACGCGCTTCGTGCTGATGAATTGCGAGGGCCAGGACTGCGGCTTCGCGCCGCACGGCGCCGAGGAATGCGTGCCAGGGGGATACCTGGATTTCTCGCCCGCCGACCGCTGGATCGTCGGCGAGCTGCAGCGCGTCGAGGCGGCCGTCGCGCAGGGTTTTGCCGACTACCGGCTCGACAACGTGGCCAACGCCATCTATTCGTTCGTCTGGGACGAGTACTGCGACTGGTACCTCGAGATCGCCAAGGTGCAGATCCAATCCGGCGACGCGGCACAGCAGCGCGCGACGCGGCGCACCTTGATCCGCGTGCTGGAGGTCGTGCTGCGCCTGCTGCACCCGCTCGCGCCCTTCATCACTGCCGAGCTGTGGGAGCGGGTCGCGCCGGTGGCCGAGCGCAAGGTGGCCGGCGCCGCCCACAGCATCGTCAGCGCGCCCTACCCCATGACGCAGCCCGAGCGCATCGACGCGAACGCCGACGCCTGGGTCGCCCAGCTCAAGGCCGTGGTCGGTGCCTGCCGCAACCTGCGCAGCGAGATGTCGCTGTCACCGGCCGAGCGTGTGCCGCTGCTGGCCTTCGGCGACGCGGCGTTCTTCGACGCCGCCGCACCCCTGTTGAAGGCCCTGGCCAAACTGTCGGAGCTCAGGTCATTGCCCGACGAGGCAGCCTTCACGCTGGCCACGCGCAATGCGCCGGTGGCCGTGCAGGGCAACGCAAGGCTGGCGCTCGAGGTTCAGGTCGACGTCGCGGCCGAGCAGGCCCGCCTGGCCAAGGAGATCACACGCCTGCAGGGCGAGGTCGTCAAGGCCGAGGCCAAGCTGGGCAATCCGGGCTTCGTCGCGCGCGCGCCGGCGGCGGTGGTCGAGCAGGAGCGCCAGCGTCTGGCCGAGTTCAGTCAGACGCTTCGTCGGCTGCAAGATCAAGCGTCCCGTCTGTAGACGATTCCTTGAACTCGGTGCGCTGCGGCGAGGTGTTCGCCGTCAGCAGTTCATCGATGCGCCGCACCACGGCCCAGGCGCTGCGGATGCGCGACTCGCGCGTCGTGGCGGCCACGCGCGGCGTGATCTGCAGGGAGTCGATGTCGTGCAGCGGCCGGCCGGGATCCAGGACCCCGGGCTCCAGGCTGTCGAACCAGGCCGCGGCCATGCGGCCGGTGGCCAGCACCTCGGCCAATGCGGCCTCGTCGAACATGCTCGAGTGCGCAATGCTGACCAACACCTGGTTGGGCTTGCAGAACGGCAGGAAGCGGTCGCCGATCAGGCCCTGGTAGCGTGTGAAGTAGGCCAGCTGCACACACACGCCGTCGCTTTGTTCCATCAACTCGCGCAGCGGCAGCGGCTCGACGCGCCAGCGGTGCCACAGGTTGTCGGAGGCATGCACCGAAGGGTCATAACCGACCACGCGAGTGCCGAAGGCGGCCAGCAACTGCGCCAGCGCGCGCGCCGCCGGCACCATGCCGATCAGGCCGACCGTTGCGCCGCCCAGTTCGCGCCCGACCAGCAAGCCTTCCGAATTGACCACCGGCACGCGGCGCAGCATGGCCAGCAGCGCGCCGATCATGAACTCGGCTTCGGCCACGGCGCTGGCCGTGACGCTGCGCACCACCTCGACGCCGGCACGCCCACAGGCATCGAGGTCGATGTTCTCGGCGCCCGAGCTCAGGCGCCCGACCGCACGCAGCACCGGCGCGAAGTGCAGCACCTGCGAGTCCAAGGCCACCGAGGCCGGAATGATCAGGGCCCGGATGTTGAACAACGCCCGGCGCAACGCACGCGGGTCGTTGGCCAACTCAGGCGCATAGCGCACGGCATGGCGTTCGCCCAGCCACTGCATGACCTCGGGCTCGAGCGGCTCGACGATCAAGACGTCCATGCGGCCCCCGCGCAGCTTTCACGCCGCACACGCCATTTGCGCGTGCCAGAATCGGCCCGTCTCCCCCGTAAGCTGTGTAAGTAAATGCTCATCAAAAAGGCGATCTTTCCAGTCGCAGGCCTCGGCACACGATTCCTGCCGGCCACCAAGGCCCAACCGAAAGAGATGCTGCCGGTCGTCGACAAACCGCTGATTCAGTATGCGGTCGAAGAGGCGTACGCCGCCGGCGTTCGGGAGATGATCTTCGTGACAGGTCGCCACAAACGCCCCATTGAAGACCACTTTGACATGACGTTCGAGCTGGAAGTAGCCCTCGAACAAGCGGGTAAGCAGGAACTTCTGCACGTGGTGCGCAGCGTCAAGCCCGATGACATGGAATGCATCTACGTCCGCCAGGCCCAGGCGCTGGGACTCGGGCATGCCGTGCTGTGCGCGCGCCGCTTGGTCGGCAACGAACCGTTCGCGGTGCTGCTGGCCGACGACCTGATGGTCGGCGAGCCGCCGGTGCTGACGCAGATGGTCGAGCAGTTCGAGGAATGGCGCGTCTCGATGCTGGCGGTGCAGGAAGTGCCGGCCGAGCACACGCGGCGCTACGGCATCGTCGCCGGCACTGCCGGTCAACGACCGGCTGCTCAACGTCGACGCGCATCGTCGAAAAGCCCGCCCTGCCGAAGCGCCCGTCACGGCTGGGCGTGGTCGGGCGCTACATCCTGACGCCCGGCGTGTTCGACGAGATCGCCAACCAGCCGCGCGGCGTGGGCGGCGAGATCCAGCTCACCGACGGCATCGCCGGCCTGCTGCGCCGCGAGAAGGTCTTTGCCTACCGTTATGAAGGCAAGCGCTACGACTGCGGCAGCAAGGAGGGTTTTCTGCAGGCCAATGTCGAACTGGCGCTGGACCACCCGGAACTCGGGCCTGGGTTTCGGCGCCTACCTGCGGCACGCTGGAGTCTGTGACGGCGCGCGCGGCGCGTCAGCGCCGGCGCAGGTAATGCACGAACTCGTCGTCGCCGCTGCTTTGCTCGACCAGCTCGTTGCCGGTCTGCCGGGCAAAGGCCTGGAAGTCGCGCACCGAGCCCGGGTCGGTGGACACCACCTTGAGCACCTCGCCGCTGTGCATGTCGGCCAGCGCCTTCTTGGCCTTCAGGATGGGCAGCGGGCAGTTCAGCCCGCGGGTGTCGAGTTCTTTCTGGTCGCTTCCATCGCAGACATTCCTTCGCCAGCGATCCGATTCTAGGTGCGCGCCGCCCAGTCGATGAACTGGGGCTCATGGCCGCGGCTCGCAGCCAGTCGGCCAGCGCATAGCCGGTGCCGGCCGGCCAGCACTTCACGTCTTGCGGCGCGAACAGCCGGTACTCGGCCAGCTCGGGCGACAGGCGCACCTCGCCGCGGGCCAGCGCGTGGTAGGCAATGATGACCTGGTTCATGCGCTGGAAGTCGTAGACGCCGATCAGCGTCAGCGCGTCGACGCTGCAGCGCCGTCTCCTCGCGCGACCTCGCGGGCCATGCCGTCCTCGCGGCGTCTCGCCGGCCTCCATGAAGCCGGTGATCAAGCGCGAACATGCCGGCCCGGCCAGGCCGCATTGCGCGCCAGCAGCAACTGGCCGTCGCGGTCGGCGCACTCGATCACCGCCGCCAGCACCGGGGTCGGGTTGTTCCAATGCGTCCAGCCGCAGGCCGCGCAGCGCAGGCGCACCTTCGGCGCCGCCGTCTTCCTCGAGTTGCGATCAGCGGCCAGCGGCCCGGCGCAGTGCGGGCAGAAGCGGTAGCTCGATTCACGTCATGCCGGGAACACGCCGGTCGACAGATAGCGGTCGCCGCGATCGCAGACCACGAAGACGATGGTCGCGTCGCTCCAGCCGCTCGGCCAGACGCAGCGCGACCCAACAGGCGCCTGCCGCCGAGATGCCGGCAAACAGACCCTCTTCGCGCGCCAGGCGCCGCGCCATGTCTTCGGCATCGGCCTGGCTCACGAGCACGATCTCGTCGACGCAGGTGGGTCGTAGATCTTGGGCAGATAGGCCTCGGCCCACTTGCGGATGCCCGGGATGCGCGAACCCTCGCTGGGCTGCGCGCCGACGATGCGCACGGCGGGATTCTTCTCCTTCAGGTAGCGCGACACGCCGGTGATCGTGCCGGTGGTGCCCATCGCGCTGACGAAATGCGTGACTGCGCCCTTCGGTGTCGTGCCAGATCTCGGGGCCGGTGGTCTCGTAGTGGATGCGCGGGTTGTCGGCATTGGCGAACTGGTCGAGCACGCGGCCCTTGCCGTCCGCCTGCATCTGCTCGGCCAGATCGCGCGCGTATTCCATGCCGCCCGAACGCGGCGTCAGCATCAGTTCGGCACCGAAGGCCTTCATGGTCTGCGCGCGCTCGACCGACAGGTCCTCCGGCATGATCAGCACCATGCGGTAGCCGCGGATCGCCGCGGCCATCGCCAGCGCGATGCCGGTGTTGCCCGAGGTGGCCTCGATCAGCGTGTCGCCGGGCTTGATGTCGCCGCGCTCTTCGGCGCGCCGGATCATGCTGATCGCCGGGCGGTCCTTCACCGAACCGGCCGGGTTGTTGCCTTCGAGCTTGCCCAGGATCAGATTGCCGCGCTGCGCATTGCCCGCGCCGGGCAGGCGCTGCAGCCGCACCAGCGGCGTCGTCGCCGATCACGTCTTCGAGGTCTTGTATGGCGGGCATGGCAGCGTCCTCGGCGCATTGTCGCAGCGGCCGAAAGGCCTGCTGTGCCTGCATGCCATAATCCGCGCCCACGCGCTACCGCGTGCCTTTCTACCCTGCCCGGGTGGCGAAATCGGTAGACGCAAGGGACTCAAAATCCCTCGCCGCAAGGCGTGCCGGTTCGAGTCCGGCCCCGGGCACCAACCAATCCCAAATGCCGTCACTTCCACCGGTCACCAAAGCGCTGATCCTGATCTGCGTCGGTGTGTTCTGTCTGCAGCAGTTCGTGCCGCTGGGTGCGTGGTTCGCGCTGTGGCCGCTCAGCAGCGGCCAGTTCATGCCCTGGCAGCTGCTGAGTTATGCCTTCCTGCACGGCAGCGAGTGGCACTTGTTCTTCAACATGCTCGGCGCTGTGGATGTTCGGCGCCGAGATCGAACGCCTGTGGGGCCGCAAACGCTTCATGCATTTTCTGCTTGCCAGCACCACCGCTGCCGCGCTGGTGCAACTGGGCTGGACTTACCTGATCGGCTCGCGGGCAGAGACGCTAGGTGCCTCGGGCGCCACCTTCGGCCTGCTGCTGGCCTACGGCATGCTGTTCCCGAACCGCATGATCATGTTGCTGCTGCCACCGATCCCGATGAAGGCCAAGTACTTCGTCGCCGTGTTCGGGACCCTCGAACTGGTGCTGGGCGTGATGGGTCCGAGCGGTATCGCGCACTTCGCCCACCTGGGGGGCATGCTCGGCGGCTTCTTGATGATCCGCTACTGGCGCGGCCAGGCGCCGTTCGGCCGCCGCCGCTAGGATCCGCTTTGCCAACGGTGGCGCGGGGCAAAGTCGCGCCCGGGCAGGCGGCAGCGCTTCGGCGTGGCGGTCGGTGCTGCGCACCGACTGCCCTGCGGTGCTCGGCCTTGTGGCCCGTCGCACAACTCGCTGCGCTCACTGCGTTCGCTACGCTCAGACAGGGTGCGACAAGTCAGTTTACGAAGCGCGCTGCGCGCGCGGCCACAAGGCCTGCGCTCCTCGGCGCCCCGCAGGCGCGCTGCCGCCTGCCCGGGCGCGCCTTTGCGGAACAGTCGTGGTCTTCGCTTCGAACACCAACCCCGGTGGCCTTCGCGGCAGGCGGTACCCGGCAGGGGCGATTTGTGGGGTGGCGAGGAGCACAGGCCTGGGGTCGGCGCGCGCAGCGCGCTTCGTAGATCTGACTCGCCGCACCTGTCCGAGCGCAGTGAGCGCAGCGAACGCAGCGAGTTGTGCGGCGCGACCCCAGGCCGAGCACCGCAGCGCAGTCGGCGCACAGCGCCGACCACCCCACCATGAGCCCCTGCCGGGTGCCGCCTGCCGCGATGCGCAGAACCAACGCACGACCAGCCGCGCGTTGCTTGCGTCACGGGTCACGCGACGCCCGATGCGACAACTGATACGAAAGCGCGGAACAGCTCGAACGCGGGCATTGCATCGCGCCTCGGCTAGGCGCATCCTGTGCCTACCGCGACCAGGCTCGAGGTGTGCCATGCGCCGAATGCTGCTGATTCTTGGATGGGCTCTCACGCTGCCGCTGGGCAGTGCCGCCCAGGGCAGTCCGCTCGAAGCCCAGTCGCGCGCCCTCGAACGGGCCAGCCAGGCCGTCGTCGGGGTGCAGACGCTGGCGCTGGAAGGGGCGCGCTCGATCGCCACCCTGGGCCGCCTGCGCCAGGGCTCGGGGGTGGTCATCGGGCCCGACGAACTGGTGTTGACGATCGGCTACCTGGTGCTCGAGGCCGACCAGGTGCAACTCGTGCTCGACGATGACCGCGCCGTCCCGGCCCGCGTGGTCGGCTACGACCTGGCCACCGGCTTCGGCCTGCTGCAGCCCCTGGCACCCTTGCGCATCGCACCGGCGCCGCTGGGCGGTTCGCACGAGGTCTCGACCAATGAGCCCTTGCTGGTGGCCAGCGGTGGCGACAGCGGCCAGCTCAGCATGGCGCAACTGGTGTCGCGGCGCAGCTTCGCCGGCTACTGGGAGTACCGCATCGACAACGCCCTCTTCACCGCACCGCCGCGCACCGATCACAGCGGCGCCGGGCTGTTCAACAGCCGCGGCGAGTTGGTCGGCATAGGCTCGCTGGTGGTCGCCGACACACGCGCCAGCCAACCCGCCGACGGCCCGCGTGTGCCGGGCAATATGTTCGTGCCCACCGATCTGTTGCGCCCGATCCTGGCCGAGCTGCGCACGAGCGGCATGTCCAGCGCCAGCCGTCGCGCCTGGCTGGGCGTGAATTGCATCGAGCAAGGCGGTGTCTTGCATGTGGTGCGCGTGGCCGACGACAGCCCGGCCGAGGCTGCCGGTCTGCGTGTCGGTGACCGCATCGTGGCCATCGACGGCGCGGCGGTGAGCACGCTGGACACGCTGTGGACGCGGCTGTGGTCCGGCGGCCCGGCCGAGCGCGACGTGCGCCTCGAGATCGAGCGCGACGGCATGCGCCAAGACATCGGCCTGCGCAGCGTCGACCGCGCACAGGCCATCAAGCGGCCCGACGGGGTCTGAGTCAGGCCGCGGCCGCCCAGGCCAGCGCCGGCGTCGGGTAGCGCAGGCGCAGGCGCAGTTCGTCGCGCAGGCGCCGGTTGTCCAGGCGCCGGGATTCGGCCAGAAAACTCATTTGCTGCGGCGACAGGTGGCGCTCGGCTTCGGCGCGTGTCACACGCGGTGGCCGGGGCAAACCGAAGGCATCGGCCACCGCATCGAAGTGCTCGCCCATCAACATTTCGCTGTTGTCGCTGACATGGTAGACGCGCTGCGGCGCGCCGCGCAGCAACGCGGCCACGCAGGCACGCGCCAGATCGTCGGCATGGATGTGATTGGTGTAGACGTCGTCGCCGGCCACCAGCACCGGCACGGCGCGCCGCACCCGCTCGCGCGGGTCGCCACCCTTGCGGTCGAGCGCATAAATGCCCGGCACGCGCAGGATGCTCGCACGCACGCGCATGGCGCGGCCATGCCGGCGCACGCGGGCTTCGGCATCGACGCGGCGGCGTGCGCGGTCGGTGAATGGATGGACGGCCCAGGTCTCGTCCAGCCGCGCACCGCCCGCGTCGCCATACACACCGCTGGTGCTGGCATAGACCAGGCGCTGCAGGCGCGGGCTGCGCGCCAGGGCCTGCAGCAGATGTTGCGTGCGTGGGTCGCTGCGGCCCTCGCCCGGCGGCGGCGCCAGATGCAGCACCGCGTCGGCCAGTGCGGCCAGGCGGCCGAGCGAGGCCGCATCGTCCAGATCGCCCAGCAGCGGCACGGCCCCTGCCGCGCGCAGGGCCGGCACACGCGCCGGCGACGAGGTCAGCACCAGCACCCGGTAGCAGCGGCGCACCAGGCGCAGCACACGCAGGCCGACATCGCCGCAACCGACGATCAACAACACCGGGCGGCGCGCTCTGCAGGGCAAGAACATGGGTGGCGATCGGGCGGCTGCAAACCAGGGGGCACAATTCCGCTCAGTGTAGAAGGCCCGGTCTGCCGCCATGCATTTCAAAGTTTCGGTTCAGCCTGCGGGCCTGATGTTCGACGTCGCCGACGACGAGGCCATCCTGCCGGCCGCCATCCGCGCCGGCATCGGCCTGCCTTATGGTTGCCGCGACGGCGCTTGTGGCTCGTGCAAGAGCCGTCTCGTCGAAGGCCGCGTGGTGCACGGCGTGCATCAAACCAAGGCCCTGTCGGCGGCCGAAGAACAGGCCGGCTGGATCCTGACCTGCTGCGCCACGCCGCAGACCGATTGCGTGGTCGAGGCGCGCACCGTGGCCGGTGCCGGCGAATACCCGCCGCTGAAGATGCCGGCCCGCGTGGCCGCGCTCACGCGAGTCGCGGCCGACGTGACCGTGATGAAGCTGCAACTGCCGGCCACGGTCGCCTTCAAGTACCGCGCCGGACAATATGTCGAGTTCATCCTGCGCGACGGCTCGCGGCGCAGCTACTCGATGGCCACTGCGCCGGAGCAGCTGGGCAATCCGCCGGCCATCGAGCTGCACCTGCGTCACATGCCCGGCGGCAAGTTCACCGATCATGTCTTCAGCGCGATGAAGGAAAAAGACATCCTGCGCCTGGAAGGCCCGTTCGGCAGCTTCTTCCTGCGTGAAGACAGCGACGGCCCGATCCAGCGACCGATCGTATTGCTGGCCTCGGGCACGGGCTTTGCGCCGATCAAGGCCATCATCGAGCACATGCAAGCCAGAGCCATGACGCGAGCCGCGGTGCTGTACTGGGGCTGCCGCAGCAAGGCCGATCTGTACCAACACGAATGGGCCTTGGCCGTCGCCGCAGCCATGCCCAGCCTGCGCTACATCCCCGTGCTGTCCGAGGCCCGGCCCGAAGACCACTGGCACGGCCGCACCGGGCTGGTCCACCAGGCCGTGATGGCCGACCTGCCTGACCTGTCGGGCCACGAGGTGTACGCCTGCGGCGCGCCGGTGATGGTCAGCGCGGCCGAGCGTGACTTCGTCGGCCGATGCGCCTTGCCGGCCGAGGCCTTTTACGCCGACAGCTTCACCTCGGAAGCCGACAAACACGGCGCCTGACGATAGACGGCGAGGGCGTCGAAACGCCGCGCCGGTTCAGCGCGCCGGCCCGGGCGTGCCAGCCTGCGCGCGCGCCATGACCGCGGCGCGCCGCTCCAGGCTCGCCGCCGGCCACTGTTCGCTGGCGCGGTAGTACTCGGCCACGGCGGGAGTGCCCGGCGCCAGCACGACCCAGGGCTGCTTGGACGCCGTGAAGATGTGGATGTCGGGCGGGCAGCGGTCGGGGTCGTCCAGCGTACCCACGCGCACGAAGCGCACCGCGTCGCCGCCGCCGCCATAGTTGCTCCACAGCGCGATGCGGCAGCGCGGACAGCGCGAGATCTGCTGACCCTTGCCGCTCAGGCTCGGCGTATTCACACGCTCGACCTCGCCGGCCTGCAACTGCACCCGGTCGGCTTCGATCAAGGCGTTGAGGGCGAACGCCGTGCCCGTCTCGCGCTGGCACCAGCGGCAATGGCAGCAATGCACGAACATCGGCGCACTCGTCAGTCGATAGCGCACGAAGCGGCAGGTGCAACCGCCGGCCAGGGTCTGGGCGTCGTCATCCATGTCGCGGTCTCTCAACGGTGTTTGAACTCGGCCTTGCGCTTGCCGACGAACGCAGCCATGCCTTCCTTCTGGTCCGCGGTGGCGAACAGCGAATGGAAGACCATGCGTTCGTAGCTGACGCCGTCGGCCAACCCGGATTCGAAGGCGCGATTGACGCATTGTTTGGCCAACATCGTGCTGGGCAGACCGAAGCCGCAGATGGTGGCAGCGGCGGCGAGGGCTTCCGCGAGCAGCTTGTCGGCTGCCACCACGCGGCTGACCAGGCCGGCGCGTTCGGCCTCGACCGCGTCCATCATGCGGGCGGTCAGGATCATGTCCATGGCCTTGCTCTTGCCGACCGCGCGCGGCAGGCGCTGTGTGCCGCCGGCGCCCGGGATGATGCCGAGCTTGATCTCCGGCTGACCGAAACGGGCGCTGTCGGCGGCGATGATGAAGTCGCAAGCCAGCGCCAATTCGCAGCCGCCGCCCAGTGCGAAGCCGGCCACCGCCGCGATCACCGGCTTGCGCACGCTCTTGACGGCCTCCCAATTGCGCGTGATGTAGTTGCCCAGGTAGGCGTCCATGTAGCTGTAGTCGGCCATCGCGCCGATATCGGCGCCGGCCGCAAAGGCCTTGTCGCTGCCGGTGATGATCACGCAACCGATGGCCGCGTCGGCATCGAAACCCAGCAGCGCATGGCCGAGCTCGTCCATCAGGCGATCGTTCAACGCGTTCATCTGCTTGGGCCGGTTCAGCCGGATCAGGCCGGTGGCCAGCGCGCCGGCGCCGTTGTCGTGGCGCTCGATGAGAATAAATTCGTAACTCATGGTTCCTTGCTCCGCGCGTCGGCTGCAGCGCTCTCAGCGCACTATACGTGGGCGGCTCGCCGTTGCCCACGCGCTGCGATGCCCGGCCGGTCGGGCATCGCAGCGACTGGCCGATCTCACGCAAGTGGACGCACGGGCGCATGGATTTTTTGCGCCGACGGGGAGGTCACCCCGATGGCAGCCGAGCCGCTTGGCGCTATCCTGCCCGCCCTATGACGACCGTGTATCGCAAGACCGCCAAGGGCATTGCCGAGATCGAAACGCGGGCCCACCGCCTGGCACCGCGGCTGCGCAGTGCACTGATCCTGGTCGATGGCCGCAGGACCGTCGAAGACCTGGCCACGCTGGTCACGGTCGACCTCGAGGGCAGCCTGGGCCAGTTGCTGGCCAACGGCTTCATCGACAGGACGGCAGCACCGCCGGAATCGGCCGAGTCCAGCGCCGCATTTGCCCCGACGGAACCGAGCGAACTGCCCAGACCCGAAGCCTTCAGCCTGGCGTTCGAGGCCCTGCGCCGCGAGGCCGCACGCCAGCTCACCGACAAGCTCGGTCCGAACGCGGAAACGCTGAACGTCAAGATCGAGCGCAGCGCGAACATGGCGGAATTGCAGCCGCTGCTGGCGCGAGCGGTGCTGGTGCTGCGCAAGGTGCGCGGCGCAGCGGCAGCCGACGCCTTCGCGACACGCTTCGTCGCCAGCAACGACGTCTAGGCGGGCGCGGCAGGAGCGCCTAGCGCGGCACGCTCGCGGCCGGCGCCGGCGCGGCTTGCAGGGGTGCTGCATCGAGCAGCAGGTCGATGAAGGTGTCGGCATCCTGACTGATGCGCAAGCGCACCGGCAGGTACTGCAGCGTCGGCGCAAACCAGACCTCGGCACTCAACTCGTTGCCCGGCCGGCGCTCGCCCAGCCGCGGCTTGAGATGGTAGGTATCGAGCACCCCGATGGGCGTGGCCAGTTTCTCCTGGCCGAGCACGTCGTAGACCCAGCGGCCGGTGCGCCGTGGCAGCGCCAACGCCAGCGTCACCGTATTGCCCGCACGCAGCAGCTCGGGCTGCGTGGTGAACAACCAGGTCAGTTGCACGAACTGGCTGGCCGTGTCCTGCACGCCGGGCAGGGCCTCGTGCTGGCTGCCGTTGGCCAGCGTGACCCGTTCGGGGCTGAACAGCACGGTGGCCCGCCCCGGCTGCTGGAACAGAACCCGCGTCGCTTCGTCGTAGCGGCGCGGCGTCAGGCCGCGCTCGCCGAGTTCGCCGTCGCTGGTCATGCGGCGTGAAATCAAGGGCGCAAAGCTGGGGCCGATGCTGATGTCCAGATGCACCTGGTAACGCGAATCCTGGCGCACCCATTGCACGCGCGCATTGCCATGCACTTCGCCGCGGTAGTTGCCGCTGAGGACATAGGTCAGGCGCGTCGATGGCGGCCACTCGAAGGCCGGCGTCGCCGCTGCCGTTGCCACTGCCGCGGCCACGATGACCGGCGCGCTGGCCGCGTCGGCGACGCGGGTCGCCGCGCTCGCGGCGCTCGCCGGCGGCGCGACGGTCACAGGCAGTACATCGGGTATCGTTATCAGCGGCACCAGTTCGGCCATGGCCAGTGGCGCTTCGGTCTCGGCCAGCGGTGCCGAAGCCGCCGGCAGCGCCGCGCGGGGCATGCTGCGCTTTCTGAGCACGCGGGCGGGTGGCACGGCAGGCGGCGCGGAAGGCTCGAGGGCCTGCACGAACGCCACTTCCATGCGCTCGGGCATCGGCTGCTCGCCATGGCCCCAGCCGACCAGGTTGTCGCGCAGCCACAGCGCACCCAGGCTGTGACCCAGGAGCACGGCCAGCAGCACGGCGCACCAAGCGGCCACGCGCCGGGCGCGCGCGGGGTCCGGGCCGGCACGACGCAGCACCGACCCGGCCTGAGGACTCACCGCCGTCACCGCCTCGGTACCGGCCTACACACCGAGCCAGCCGCGGCGCAGGGCCGCGACATCGGCGGCGGGTTTGTCGGCCAGCGCCAATGTCAGCGGCGGCCGCGGCGCGGCTTCGGGCTGAACGCTCAAGCGCATGACGCGCTGCTCGCGCACCAGCAGCAACTCGAACGGCCGCCCGGTCGCCAGCCATTGCTGGGCGTCGTCGAGCCGGCGGATGCGCCAGTCGTCGACGGCGAGCAACTCGTCGCCGGCCGAAACGCCGGCTGCCGCTGCTGCACTGCCGGCCTGCACCGATTTGACCTGCACGCCGCTGAGCGCCGCTTCCGACAAGCGCAGTCCGAGCCCGGCGCCCAGGCTCGGCGGGCCGTGGCCCTGGCGCACGCCGGCGGCATCGAGCAGCGCGGTCAAGGGCAACTCGCTGCGGCCATGCACCCAGGCCGCCAGTTCGCGCTGGTAGGAGCGGCCACCGACTTCGCACAGGGCCTTGGCGATGTCGGCCTCGTCGATCGCGGCGCCGCGGCTGGCCCGCCACAGCTGGCGCATGACCGCATCGAGCGTTGCACGGCACTCGCGGCGCAGGGTCAGGTCCAGCGCCAACGCCACCAGCGCGCCCTTGCCGTAGTAGCTGACCGTCGCGTTGGCCGTGTTCTCGTCGCTGCGGTAGTACTTGACCCAGGCGTCGAAGCTGGCCTGCGCGACGCTCTGCACCTTGCGACCGGGCGTGTTGGCCACGCCGTTGATGGTCTTGGCCAGCCCGTTCAGGTATTGCGCGGCGTCGATCAGGCCGGCGCGCAACAGCAACAGCTCGTCGTAGTACGAGGTGAAGCCCTCGAAGAACCACAACAGCGAGCTGTGATTCGCGCGCGTGTAGTCGATGCGTTCGAGTTCACGCGGCTTCAGGCGCTTGACGTTCCAGGCGTGAAAGTACTCGTGCGACATCAAGCCGAGCAAGCGACTGATAGCCCTCGTCGCTGCCGCGCTGCGCCGCTGCGCGGCAGGTCGCGGCGCGCACATAGCAGCGCGCTGCTGGCACGGTGTTCGAGACCACCGTGACCGTCTTCGACGGCATGGAGCAGGAACTTGTAGGCCGCGAACGGTGGCCTGCGGCCGGCGCTTGCCGTGCCAGAAGGCGATCTGCGTCTCGCACAGGCGGCGGGCGTCGGCGAGCAGCCTGTCGCCGTCCAGGCCCGGCCAGGCACCGGCGACCACGATCTCGTGCGCCACGCCGGCGGCGCTGAAGCCGGCGCGCCAGAAGGGGCCGAGTTCGAACGGATGGTCGACCAACTCGTCGTAGTCGGCGGCGAGCCAGCCCTTGGCGCCATCGCTGCTCATCGCCGTGGCCACCGACCAGCCGCGTGGCAAGCCAGCCAAGCTGATGCGATGGGCCTCGGCCTCGCGACCTTCGACGCGCAGGCACAGGCTGGTGCCGTTGAAGAATCCGCGCTGGCGGTCGACGAACGCCGCGCGCACCGAGGGGTCGAAGGCATACACCAGGTAGCTCAGCGTCAGCGCGCCGCGGCCTGCGCAGGTGATCGACCAGCTGCTGCTGTCGAGTTGGCGCAGCGCGCAGGGCTTGCGGCCCTGTCGGGCCTGCAGTTGCGACAAGTGGCGTGCGAAGTCACGCACCAGGTAGCTGCCCGGAATCCACACCGGCAGGCTGACGCACTGCTCGCCGGCCGGCTGCGGCACGCTCAGCGTGACGCGGTACAGGTGAGCGTGCAGGTCGTGCAGTTCGATTCGGTATTGGATCATCGGTCGATTGGTCCTGGCCGCGGATTGTCGCTGCTGACCCCCGCCCGCTAGACTGCGCCCAACAGCTCCGGGAACCTGCATGCGCCGTCGCGAACTCCTTGCCTGCACCTTGTTGTCGTGGCCGCTGCCCGGCGCCTGGGCGCAACAGCCGCGTGCGATCCGCCTGGTCGTGCCCTACCCGCCCGGCGGGCCGCTGGACATCGCCGCACGCGCGCTGGCCGAGAGCGTCAAGGACAGCCTGGGCCTGGTCGTCGTCGAGAACCGCCCCGGCGCAGGCGGCAATGTCGGCGCCGATGCGGTGGCCAAGGCCAGCCCCGACGGCACGACGCTGGTGATGGGCGCGGTGGCCACCCATGCCATCAACCCCTGGCTGTACGGCAAGATGCCCTACGACGCCCTGCGCGACTTCACGCCGATCACCTTGGTGGCGCAGGTGCCCAACGTGTTGGTCATGAACAGCGAAACCGCGCAGCGCCTGGGTATCACGAGCGTGCCCGACCTGGTGGCTTACGCCAAGAGGAACCCCGGCAAGCTGAACTACGGTTCGGGCGGCAATGGCAGCGCAGGCCACCTGGCCGGTGAGATGTTCAAGACCCAGGCCGGTGTGTTCATGGTCCACATCCCCTACGCCGGCGGGCCGCCGGCGCAACTGGGCCTGTTGTCGGGGCAGGTCGACCTGAACTTCGACAACCTGGCCGCGGCGGCGGCCAATATCCGCAGCGGCCGACTGCGCGCATTGGCCGTTACCACCGCCCAGCGTTCGACGGCCATGCCGGGCTTGCCGACGATCGCGGCCAGCGCCGGCGACCTCGGCCTGGCCGGCTTCGATATCCACACCTGGTTCGGTCTGTTCGGGCCGGCCGGGCTGCCGGCCGATGTGACGGCGCGCCTGAACCGCGCCTTCGTCGAGGCCCTGAACTCGAGCACCGTCAAGACCCGCCTGGCCAGCTTGATGGCCGAGCCGGCGCCGTCCACACCCGAAGCCTTCGCGCAGTTCGTTCGCCGCGAACATGCCAAGTACGAAGCGGTGGTCAAGGCCTCGGGCGCGAAGGCCGACTGACGCGGCAGGCGCATGCCCGTTTTCGCCATCGTCAATCGCAAGGGTGGCAGCGGCAAGAGCACGCTGGCGACCCAGCTCGCCGCCTGCCTGGCCAATCACGAGTTGGGCGTGATGCTGGGCGACCTCGATCGCCAGGCTTCATCCCTGGCCTGGCTGCGCCGGCGCGCCACGGTGCGGCCGCCGGTGGTGGCCATCAGCGGGCGCGTCGTCGATCCCAGAAACACGCTGCACGCGCCGCCCGGCGTGTCGCACCTGGTGCTCGATACGCCGGGCGCGTTGCACGGTTTCGATCTGGCGCGCACCGTGATGTTCGCCGACGCCTTGCTGATGCCGGTGTGTCATTCGGCGTTCGACCGCGAGTCGGCGGCCGACTGCTATGCCGAATTGCGCCGCCACCCGCGCGTGGCCAGTGGCCGCTGCAGGGTCGCCGCGGTGGGCATGCGCATCGACGCACGCACCCGCGGCGAACAGGTGCTGCGCGACTGGGCCCAGGCGCTCGACCTGCCCTTCCTCGGCGTCCTGCGCGAAACCCAGAACTACGTGCGCTGCGCCGAGCGGGGCCTGGCGATCTTCGACCTGCCGCCGTCGCGGGTGCAGACCGACCTCGACCAATGGCAGCCCATCCTGGCCTGGCTCGCCCCACCGCCGGCCGATGCACCGGCGGCGTCCGCGCCACGCGCCGGGCCCGCCACGTCTGCCCGCACGGTCATGGTCAAGCCGCGCCCCAGCGACAACGCCGCCGCGCCGGCGCTGCCGCCCACCAGCGCGCCCGTCCAGCCGCGCCGGCTGTGGGGCTGGCTCTTGCCGCGTCGCTCGACCATCCAGCGCAGCCGGCATTGAGCAGCCGCCCGCAGGCCAGGGTCGCCGGGGCCAGCGAGCGATCGTGCTAAAACGCGTTGCGCGGCCACACACTATCGCCATGGACCTGAACTTCACCCCCGAAGAAACGGCGTTTCGGCAACAGATTCGCGTCTGGGTGGCGCAAAACCTGCCCCCCGACATCAGCCACAAGGTGCACCACGCCCTGCAGCTGACGCGCGAAGACCACCAGCGTTGGGCCCGTATCCTCGGCCAGCAGGGCTGGCTGGGCTGGGGCTGGCCCAAGGAGTTCGGCGGCCCGGGCTGGAACGCAGTGCAACGCCACCTGTTCGAAGAGGAATGCGCGTTGGCCGGTGCGCCGCGCGTGGTGCCGTTCGGCCCGGTGATGGTGGCCCCGGTGATCATGGCCTTCGGCACGCCCGAGCAGCAACGGCGCTTCCTGCCCGGCATCGCCAGCGGTGAGGTCTGGTGGAGCCAGGGCTACAGCGAGCCCGGCGCGGGCTCCGACCTGGCCTCGCTCAAGTGCAAGGCCGAGCGCCGCGGCGACTACTACATCGTCAACGGCCAGAAGACCTGGACCACGCTGGGCCAGTACGGCGAATGGATCTTCTGCCTGGTGCGCACCAGCAACGAGGGCAAGCCGCAGACCGGCATCTCGTTCCTGCTGATCGACATGAAGACGCCCGGTGTGTCGGTGCGCCCGATCATCATGCTCGACGGTGCGCACGAGGTGAACGAGGTCTGGTTCGACAATGTCGAAGTGCCTGCCGATCAATTGATCGGCGAGGAGAACAAGGGCTGGACCTACGCCAAGCACCTGCTCTCGCACGAACGCACCAACATCGCCGACGTGAACCGCGCCAAGCGCGAGCTCGAACGCGTCAAGCGCATCGCCAAGGCCGAGGGGCTGTGGGACGAGCGGCGTTTTCGCGACCAGATCGCACTGCTCGAGGTCGACATCGTGGCGCTGGAGATGATGGTGCTGCGCGTGCTGGCGGCCGAACGCGGCGGCAAGCAAAGCCTGGACGTCGCCGGCCTGCTGAAGATCCGCGGCAGCGAAATCCAGCAGCGCTACAGCGAGCTGATGATGCTGGCCGCCGGGCCCTTCGCGCTGCCCTTGATCAAGGAAGCGATGGCCGCCGGCTGGCAGGGCGACCATGTCGGCGCGGCGCATTGCGCGCCGCTGGCAGCCACCTACTTCAACTACCGCAAGACGACGATCTACGGCGGCAGCAATGAAGTGCAACGCAACATCGTCGCGCAGACCGTGCTCGGGAGTTGAACATGGACTTTGACTTCACCGACGATCAGAACTCGCTGCGCGACGCGGTCAAGCGCTGGGTCGACAAGGGCTTCACCTTTGCTCGCCGCCATGCGCTGGCCAAGGCCGGTGGCGCCACGCGCGCGGTATATGCCGAGCTGGCCGAGCTCGGCCTGACCGGGCTGGCGGTACCCACCGGTCATGGCGGCCTCGGCCTGGGTGCGGTCGAAGCGATGGTGGTGATGGAGGAACTCGGCCGCGGCCTGGTCAACGCGCCCTATGCCGCGGGCGCCTTGGTCGCGCCCGCCTTGATGGGCCGGGCCGACGCCGGCCTGCAGGCCGCCTGGTGGCCGCGCATCGCCGACGGATCGGCCCTGGTCGTGCTCGCCCAGCAGGAACAAGGTGCCCGCTACCGGCTGGACGCCGTATCCACGGTCGCCAGCCAGGCCGCGGGCGGCTGGACCCTGACCGGGCGCAAGAGCCTGGTGCCGGCCGGCGACGAAGCCGACGCCTTCCTGGTGCCGGCGCGGCTCGGGCCGCATGCGGTGTCGCCGCTTGCGCTGTTCCTGGTCGAACGGGGCCGCTGCGCGGTGCGCGCCTACCCGACCCAGGACGGGGCGCGCGCAGCCGAGTTGACGCTGGCAACCTCGCCTGCGGCCCTGGTCCTGGCCGACGGCATGGCGGCGCTCGAAGCAGGCCGCCGATGTGGGTATTGCCGCGGCCTGCGCCGAGGGCGTCGGCCTGATGGACGAGTTGGTGGCGATCACGGTCGAGTACATGAATACGCGCAAGCAGTTCGGCGTGGCCATCGCCAGCTTCCAGGCGCTGCGCCATCGCATGGCCGACGTCAAGATGCAACTCGAGCTGGCGCGCTCGATGAGTTACTACGCCAGCCTCAAACTCGGCGCGCCCGCGCCGCAGCGCCGGCGCGCACTGTCGCAGGCCAAGGTCCAGCTCGGGCAGTCGATGCGCTTCGTCGGCCAACAATGCATCCAGCTGCATGGCGGCATCGGCGTGACCGACGAGGCCCGTGCCAGCCACTACTTCAAGCGACTGACGATGCTCGAGTTGACCTGGGGCGACACCCTGCACCACCTGGGCGAAGTCAGCGAGCGCATGCAGGACAGTGCCGGGGTCTTCGCGTGATGGCCCACCCCCGAGCGGCTTCGCCGCTCCCCCTCAAGGGTGCAACGCCAGCGGCCCGGCAAAGCCGGTTCCGCGGCGTTTGCTTGGTCATGAATCAGGCCCCGATGCACGACTCAATCACCGACGTCGCCGGCCTGACGGTCGGCCACTTCACGCACCCGCTGCGCGCCACCGGCTGCAGCGTGGTGCTGTGCCCCGCCGGGGCGGTGGCCGGCGTCGACGTGCGCGGCGGTGCACCCGGTACGCGCGAGACCGATCTGCTGCGGCCCGAAAACCTGGTCGACCGCGTGCACGCCGTGCTGCTCAGCGGCGGCAGCGCCTTCGGCCTCGATGCCGCCGGCGGCGTCATGCGCTGGCTCGAACAGCGCGGCCATGGCTTTGCCGTCGGTGCGGTGCGTGTGCCCATCGTGCCCGCCGCGGTGCTGTTCGATCTGTGGCAGGGCGACCTGTCGATACGGCCCGATGCCGCGGCGGGCTACGCGGCCTGCGAGGCCGCATCGAGCGCCAAGCCGGCGCAAGGCAATGTCGGCGCCGGCGCCGGCGCGACCGTCGGCAAGCTGTTCGGCATCGAGCGGGCGATGAAGGGTGGCATCGGCAGCGCGGCTATCCGCGTCGGCAAGCTCACCGTCGCCGCGTTGGTGGCGGTCAACGCCAGCGGCGACGTGCTCGACGCGGACAGCGGCCAGGTGCTGGCCGGTGCGCGCACCAGCGCCGATGGCCACCATCTGGTGCATTGCGCCAGCGCATTGGCACGCGGCGAGCTGCCGACGCGTTTGCAGGCCGGCATGGCCACCACCATCGGTGTCATCGCCACCGATGCGCAGCTCGACAAGGCGCAATGCCAGAAGCTGGCCGGCATGGCGCACGACGGACTGGCGCGCTGCATCAACCCGGTTCATACCCCCTACGACGGCGACACGCTGTTCGCGCTGGCCACCGGCGCGAGCGGCGCGACGGGCAACCTGACCTTGATCGGGGCCCTGGCGGCCGAGGTCACGGCCCGTGCGGTGGCCAGCGCGATCTTCCACGCCACCGGCCTGCCCGGCCTGCCGGCCGCGCGCGACCTCGGCGCGCTGTTGTGACACGCTGTGGTGACCGCTAGCGCGACGCAGACACTGGCGCAGATCCTGTTCAGCCAGGGCTTCGGCACACGGCGCCATTGCGCAGCCTTGATCGCCGATGGCCAGGTTGAGATCGGCGGCGTCACCCAAGACGACCCGCAGGCCGCCTTTGCCATCGACGCCCTGGTGTTCAGCGTGCAGGGCCAGCCCTGGCCGTACCACGCCACGGCCGTGCTGATGCTGCACAAACCCGCCGGCTATGAATGCTCGGCCAAGCCACGCCATCATCCCGGCGTGCTGGCATTGCTGCCCGCGCCGCTGCGCGAGCGTGGCGTGCAATCGGTCGGCCGCCTCGATGCCGACACCACCGGCCTGCTGCTGCTGACCGACGACGGCGCGCTGATCCACCGCCTGACCTCGCCCAAACACCATGTGGCCAAGGTCTACGAGGTGAGCTTGCAAACATGCGTTGGCGGCAGACACGGTGGCGCGCCTGCTGGCCGGCGTGGTGCTCGACGACGACCCCGAACCGGTACGCGCCATGGCCTGCGAAGGCACCGGCGAATCAGGCCTGCGGCTGACGCTCGACTGAAGGTCGCTACCACCAGGTCAAACGCATGGTCGCGGCGGTCGGCAACCGCGTCGAAGCCTTGCACCGCAGTGCGGTCGGCGGGTTGGCGCTGCCGCAGACGCTGGCGCCGGGCCAATGGCGCTGGCTGGGTGCCGCCGACCGCGACGCCTTGTTCGCGCCCCGATAATCCGCCGCCATGCGAATCCTGCGCGGCTTCCACCACCCCGGCATCGCGCCCCATTGCGCCTTGACGATAGGCAACTTCGACGGTGTGCACCGCGGCCACCAGGCCATGCTGGCCCTGTTGACCAGCGAGGCGCGGCATCGCGGCGTGCCGTCCTGCGTGGTGAGCTTCGAGCCGCACCCGCGTGACTTCTTCGCCGCCAGGGCCGGCCGTGCAGCCGAAGCCCCTGCGCGCATCGCCAATTTGCGCGACAAGCTGGCCGAGCTCGAGCGTTGCGGCATCGAACAGGCCGTGGTGCTGCGCTTCGATGAGCGCTTCGCGGCGCAGACGCCGCAGGCCTTCATCGACGACGTGCTGCTGCGCGGACTGGGTGCGCGTTATGTGCTGGTCGGCGACGACTTTCGCTTCGGCGCCCGGCGCGCCGGCGATTACGCCATGCTCGACGCCGCCGGCGACGCCGCGGGCTTCGACGTCGCGCGCATGCAGAGCTACGAGGTGCACGGCCAGCGCGTATCGAGCTCCGCCGTGCGCGAGGCGCTGGCCGCGGGCGACATGGCCGGCGCCGCGGGCCTGCTCGGCCGGCCCTACAGCATCAGCGGCCATGTGCAACGCGGGCGCAGGCTGGGCCGCGCGCTGGGCGAAAGCCAGGCCGGCCGGGGCGACGGCTTTCGCACCCTGAACCTGCGTTTCGGCCACCCGCGGCCGGCGGCGATGGGCATCTTCGTGGTCCGCGTGCACGGGCTGGCCGGCCATGCGCTGCCGGGCGTGGCCAGCCTGGGTGTGCGCCCGACGATCGAAGACGGTGGCCAGGTGCTGCTGGAAACCCACTGCCTGGACTGGCCCGCCGCGCTGGGGCCAGAAGGCGGCTATGGCCGCGTGATCCGTGTCGAGCTGCTGCACAGGCTGCACGAGGAACGCAAGTACGACTCGCTGGCCGCCTTGCGCGACGCCATCACCCAGGACGTGGCGCAGGCGCGGGCCTGGTTCGCAGCGCAGGGCTGAGGGCGACCGAGCGCCTCGGTAGAATGGCCGCCATGGCTTTTTGCATGGTTGCACTCGACCCGCTGCGCTGGCGCACAGCCACGCATCGGCAAACCTCGCGCGACCGAATTTAGCCGGGTTCGATCACCGAGCCCGCCGCCGGCCCGCACCCACGCCAGCCGGCCCCGACGATGAGCGCCCCGCGCCGCACCCACGGCGCCCACCGCAGGCCCTTGCACCATGACCGAACCGACGACCGCCACCGACTACCGCGCCACGCTGAACCTGCCCGACACGCCGTTCCCGATGCGCGGCGACCTGCCCAAGCGCGAGCCGGGCTGGATCGCACAGTGGAACGACCAGGGCCTGTACAAGCAGCTGCGCGCGGCACGCCATGGCGCGCCGCTGTTCGTGCTGCACGACGGTCCGCCCTACGCCAACGGCGTGCTGCACATCGGGCATGCGGTCAACAACATCCTGAAGGACATGGTCGTCAAGTCCAAGCAGTTGGCGGGCTTCGATGCGCGCTTCGTGCCGGGCTGGGATTGCCACGGCCTGCCGATCGAAAACGCGATCGAGAAAGCCGAGGGCCGTAACCTCAGTCGCGACCAGATGCAGGCCAAGAGCCGCGCCTATGCCACCGGGCAGATCGCACAGCAGATGACCGATCGCAGGCGCCTGGGCGTGCTCGGCGACTGGGAGCACCCCTACCGGACGATGGATTTCGCCAACGAGGCCGGCGAGATCCGGGCTTTCAAGCGCGTCATCGAACGCGGCTTCGTCTACCACGGCCTCAAACCCGTGTACTGGTGCTTCGACTGCGGCTCGTCGCTGGCCGAACTCGAGATCGAGTACGCCGACAAGCAGTCGCAGGCGATCGACGTGGCTTTCCTTTGCGCCGAGCCCGACAAGCTGGCCACCGCATTCGGCCTGCCCGAGATCGTCGGCGAGGCCTTCGCGGTGATCTGGACCACCACCGCCTGGACCATCCCGGCCAACCAGGCGCTGAACCTGAACCCGGCGCTGGATTACGCCTTGGTGCACACCGAGCGCGGGCAGTTGCTGCTGGCCGCATCGCTGGTCGAACCATGCCTGACACGCTATGGCCTGCAGGGCCACGTGGTGGCGACCACGAAAGGCGAGAAGCTCGCCGGCATCACCTTCCGTCATCCGCTGGCGCATGTGGCCGCGGGCTACGACCGCCTTGCACCCGTCTACCTGGCCGACTACGCCACCGCCGAGGACGGCACCGGCATCGTGCACTCGTCACCGGCCTACGGCGTCGAAGACTTCAATTCCTGCACCGCGCACGGCATGCGGGTCGACGAGATCCTGAATCCGGTGCAGGCCCACGGCAGCTACGCGGCCGACTTGCCGCTGTTCGGCGGCCAGAATATCTGGAAAGCCGTGCCGGCCATCATCGACGCGCTGCGTGATGCCGGGCGCCTGCTGGCCACCAGCACCCTCACGCACAGCTACCCGCATTGCTGGCGCCACAAGACGCCGGTGATCTACCGTGCCGCAGCGCAATGGTTCATCCGCATGGACGAGGCAACGGCGGCCACGGAGGGCGTGTTCAGCAAGGACAAGGCCACGCGCACCTTGCGCGCGCTGGCTCTGGATGCGATTGACGCTACCACCTTCTTCCCCGAGAACGGCAAAGCGCGCCTGCGCGACATGATCGCCAACCGGCCCGACTGGTGCATCAGCCGCCAACGCAGCTGGGGCGTGCCGCTGCCCTTCTTCCTGCACAAGGACTCGGGCGAATTGCACCCGCGCACGATGGCCATCCTCGATCAGGCCGCGGCGATCGTCGAGCAGGGCGGTGTCGAGGCCTGGAGCCGCGTTACCGCCGAGGAGATCCTCGGTGCCGCCGATGCCGCGCACTACCGCAAGAGCAGCGACATCCTCGAAGTGTGGTTCGATTCCGGGTCGACCTTCTTTCACGTGCTGCGCGGCAGCCATCCCGACGGCCACCACGAGGCCGGCCCCGAGGCCGACCTGTACCTCGAAGGCCACGACCAGCACCGCGGCTGGTTTCACTCGTCGCTGCTGATCGGCTGCGCGCTCGAAGGCCGCGCTCCCTATCGCGGCCTCTTGACGCACGGCTTCACCGTCGACGGCCAGGGCCGCAAGATGAGCAAGTCGTTGGGCAACATCATCGAGATCCGCGAGTTCACCAAGGACCCGGGCGCCGAGGTCGCGCGGCTGTGGTGCGCCTCGACCGACTACGCCGGCGACCCGCCGATCGACAAGAAGATCCTGGCCCGCGTGGTCGACAGCTACCGCCGCATCCGCAACACGCTGCGCTTCCTGCTCGCCAACGTGGCCGACTTCGACGCCACGCGCGACGCGGTGTCTGCGGCCGAGTTGCTGGAGATCGACCGCTGGGCGCTGTCGCGCGCGGCCGAGTTGCAGGCCGAGATGCTGGCCCATTACGAGCGCTTCGAGTTCCACCCGGTGGTGGCCAAGCTGCAGCTGTTCTGCAGCGAAGATCTGGGCGCGTTCTACCTCGACGTGCTGAAAGACCGCCTGTACACCACGGCACCGAAGTCGCTCGCCCGCCGCTCGGCGCAGACGGCGCTGTGGCAGATCACGCATGCCATGCTGCGCTGGATGGCGCCGTTCCTGTCGTTCACCGCCGAAGAGGCCTGGCCGATCCTGGCTCCGGGCAAGTCAGCGTCGATCTTCACCGAGACCTACTGGCGCTTCGACGCGCCCGACGCGGCGCTGCTGGCCAAGTGGCAGCGCATCCGTGCCATCCGCGACGAAGTCAACAAGGCCATCGAAGCGCTGCGCACCGAGTCCAAAGTCGGCTCGTCGCTGCAGGCCGAGGTCGTGCTGACGGTCGACGAAGCCGACCACGCGCTGCTGTCCGCCCTGGGCGAGGGCTTGAAGTTCGTGCTGATCACTTCGCAAGCGCAACTGGCGCGCGGCCAAACGCTGGCCGTGGCGGTGACACCCTCGGCCGCCACCAAGTGCGAGCGCTGCTGGCACTGGCGCAGCGATGTCGGCAGCGACACGGCACACCCGGCGCTGTGCGGCCGCTGCAGCAGCAATTTGTACGGCGCGGGCGAAACCCGCGCGGTGGCCTGAACATGGCCCGCTCTTCATCCGGCGCACCCAGCTTGGTCGCCTGGCTCGGCCTGGCGCTGATCGTCATCGTCCTCGACCAGTTCGCCAAGACGCTGATCCTGGGCTACTTCCAGCTCGGCGACAGCCGCGAGGTGACTGCGTTCTTCAACGTCGTGCGGGTCCACAACAGCGGCGCGGCGTTCTCCTTCCTGGCCGGCGCGGCGGGCTGGCAGCGCTGGTTCTTCGTCGGCCTGGGTCTGGCGGCCGCGGCCTTCATCGTCTGGATGCTGCGCAGCCACCCGGCACAAAAACTGTTCTGCTTTGCCGTCACGATGATCATGGGCGGCGCCCTGGGCAACGTCATCGACCGCCTGTTGCACGGCTACGTCGTCGATTTCATCCAGGTGCACTGGAACGCTTCGTACTTCCCCAGCTTCAACCTCGCCGACAGTGCGATCACGCTGGGTGCAGTGCTGCTGATCGTCGACGAGTTGCGGCGCGTGCGCCGCGCAGGCTGATCATCACGAAGAGGCCTCCATGAACCGCACCGCATTGCGCATCGGCGATCTCCTGACCTGGCTCACGCTGCTCGGCGGCATGCTGAGCGCTGCGGCGGCACTGCTGGCCGGGCCCGCCTATCGCGGCTCGGTGCTGAGCCTGGGCAGCGCGTTCCTGGTCTTGCGCTGGGCCACCATTGCCGCCATCGCAGGCGCCGGCCTGGCCTTGCTGGCCGGGGGCCTGCTGTGGTTGGCCGGCGCCAGGCGCGGCCGCGCGATCACCGTCGCCGCCATCGTGGTCAACGCGCTCGTTGCCGGCCCGCCGCTCTACCTCTACCGCCAGGCGCAAAGCCTGCCCAATATCCACGACATCAGCACCGACACCTTCGACCCACCCCGCTTCGTGGCCGTGCTGCCGCTGCGCCAGGGCGCGCGCAACCCGGTCGACTACCAGGCCGAGACCGGCGAGCAGCAGCGCCGCGGCTACCCCGACATCGTGCCGCTCGTGCTGGCCGTGCCACCGGCCCAGGCCTTCGAACGCGCCGAGCGCATCGCGCGGGCGATGGGCTGGCAGATCGTGGCGGCCGTGCCCGACGAACTGCGCATCGAAGCCACCGCGACGACGCTGCTCTTCGGCTTCAAGGACGACGTGGTGATCCGCATCCGCCCGCAGGGCCATGGCAGCCTGGTCGACATGCGCTCGCTGTCGCGCATCGGCGGCAGCGACATCGGCACCAACGCCCGGCGCATCCGCAGCTTCCTCGACGAGCTGGCCGGCGCCTGAGCTTGGCTTGACATTGCCGGGCCGACGCCGCGCAGCAGGCGATGCAGCAGCCGTCCGATCCATTCGTGTAGGCTTGGCGGTCATTCGCCATTGACCCGAGGGCCCCGATGAACAAACCCCGCCTGACCTATTTCGACTTCGCCGGCAGCCGCGGCGAGGAATGCCGCATCGCGCTGCACCTGGCCGGCATCGATTTCGACGACGTGCGCGTCAAGAGCGCCGACTGGCCAGCGCTGAAGGAGAGCATGCCGTTCGGCGCGATGCCGGTGCTGCAGATACCCGGTAAACCGCCTCTGGCGCATTCCAACGCCATCCTGGTGCTCATTGGCCGCCAGCACGGCCTGCATCCGGCCGACGCCTTCGAGGCCGCACGGCACGAAGCGCTGATGTGCGCCGTCGAGGAACTGCGCCACACGATCACGCCCACGCTGCGCATTACCGACCCCGAACAGAAGCGCGTGGCCCGCGAGGCCTTGGCTGCGAACGAACTCGCGACCTGGGGCAAACACGTCGAGCGCCAACTCGGCGACGGCCCCTTCGTCGGCGGTCAGGCTCTTCAGGTTGCCGACATCAAGCTGTACATGGTGGTCCGCTGGCTGACCTCGAGCACGCTGGATCACGTGCCCGCCACCGTGCTCGATCACTGCCCGAAACTCCTGCGCCTGTACCGTGCCGTCGGCGACCATCCAGGCGTGAAGGCTTGGCTGGCGAAGTCGGCGCATTGAGGTCTGACGAGGGGAGGAAGGGCGCCGCGTGCGGCGCTAGCGAGCGCCCCGCAGCGATGAGTGCAAGCGCTGCATCGCTGGCGCTCACGCTGACGCGAGACTGGCGGACTGCGCAGGGTCGAACGGAGCAGCCCGTGCCCGCCAAGATCAGCCGTTCCGTGCTCGCCGAATCGACGGGCCGCTCTTTGGGGTTGAGCGACGAGTTTCACGGCCCCGGCCAACCCGTCGGTCGCGAGGTTCAACTGCTTTCCGGCAGTCCTATGTTCCTATCATCTGGCGGGCCGCGATTGGGCCTACAATCAGCGGCGCGTCCCAATGCACGACTGCGAACGCGAAGGATCGCATGAAGACCCTTAACAATTGTTGATGGTGTGCGACTCGTTGCGGCCCTTGCAGTGTTGGTCAGCCATCAATTCTTGATTGTCCAGTACTCAGGAGCCTCATACATGTGGCCCGATGACGCTGGGTAGCCTCGCGGTGCTGAGTACGTTCGTTCGCGATTAGCGGCCACCTTGTGGCGTCCGCAGCTGCGGTTGCCGACCCGGTACTTTGGCGATTTGCCGCGCGCCGTTTCCATGCGTAATTCGGCCGATCGACCTATTTGCGTCGCGATCGTCGGCGCGGCCTGACCTCACTTGAGGTCGTGTCGATAGCACGTCGATGCTGCGCGTCCGCTGGCGCGGCTCAACATGCCGCCGGCGTCGGAGACGTTCTTCTGGTTCAAACTCGTGGTCGAGTCGTGCAGCGCGATGTTGGAGAGCGTGGGACTCGGTCCGCCCTGCGGCTGCCTGCGCGGTCCGTGCCCAGCTCCAGACACCACGCGTCGCTAGGTCTGCCCGATCAGGCCCATCGCCGCCTTCGGCGACGGTCCCCCGCTCATCAGCACGCGCGCTTCGACCGTGTGACGTGAATGCCCATCGCTGCTCCGGCGCACGTTGCCTGCTCCTGCAGGAGGTGATGGGCCGGTCGAGACCGAGCTCGATCCGAGCACGTGGGTCGGGGATCGCTGACACTTCGCGGCGATGGGGCGTGCTGGACCATCGACGGTCGTTCGATGCCTTGCGGCAGCTGGCGTCATCAGTTTGGTTGCACCCTGACTGGTGCGGCTGGTATCGGTGCGCTGATGTGCTCGCGTCACGGCCGGCAGGTGTTCTGTGCGCGCTGGGCGGGCCAGTCCCGCATCGAGCGACGCCTGTCGGTGACGGCACCCTCGGCTACCTTGCCCGTTTCGCGGCGTCAGTGTGCTGATAGCCCGCTTGCAGCAGGTCTTCAGTGAAGAATGGCTGGCAGTGGGCTGCGCGCCGGTGATTCCCAACGCTCGGGGTGGCGGGTCGGAACTCGCTCCGGACGGGTTAGTCGTCCAGACTAGGCGCTGTGGTCTGGCGACGCCGGCGAGCAGCGCGCCACGGTTTGGGGGCACCTGTCCATCGCTGAGCGGGCATGCCACGCTCGGTCTGGCGGTGGCCGCGGGTTCACCATCGAGCACTCGCGCTGTGCAAGCTCCAGATAGCGGAATGTCGGTGTACAGGTGCGCATTCCTGGCTGGCCCCTGGCTTTGCTGTCAGTACCAGCTCGCTGCAGCCCAGCTCGTCGTCGTGCACCTTGGGTCCCTGGATCTCCTCGCGGCAGCCGTCGTCGATGAGAGCCGATGCTTTGCGCGCACCGAGCCGAGAAGCGGCCCTGTCGGCGCGTGGCGCATGGCCACGGGCGGTGTCGGCGAGGCACTGCCGTCGAGAATGTAGCGGCCCTAGCGCCGTGCGTGTCCAGGGCGATTGGCGGGCGCACTCACTCCGCGTGCGCCCGCGGATCCCGAAAGGCGGTCGCGGTGCTCCATCAGGACATGAAGGTACCCGGAGCCGCGAGCTGGTAGGCGTGAGTCGAGCCGCTCATGGTCGCTCCAGGGATGCGTCTGTCGCAGAGCCATCCAGGCGTGCAACGATTGCGGTACTGGCTCTCAAGCTGGACCTGAGCTTGTTGCGCTCGAGCGTGCGTGGGTCGACTCCCGGCAGTCGTGGGCCGCAAGAGCTGTCGCTCGACCCGTCTCGTCGCAAAGGCCCGTTGCCGGGCTTGGCCTCGACTTCACAGTCAGAACCCTCTGCCGGCGCCAGAGGGCGAATGCCCGACAACGATGCCGGCCCTACGCCCACCATGGCCGCCAACGTCACCCATGGCTTGAAACCGTCACTTCGTCGCACTCGGCCTTGCCCCGGCACCGCCGATGCCGCAGGCTTTGGCGCGTGCAGCATCTGAATATCGTTCCTCTGTTGCTGGCAGCGTTCATGCACTTGCCGCTGCTGGCAGCCACAGCGCCCGAACGCGTGGCGGACGGGGTATTCATGCTGCCCGGCACCTTTGCGCCGGGGCATCAGCCCGACGGGAACAGCGTCATCTTCGTCGGCCCGCGCGGGTTGGTGGTTGTGGATACGGGTCGTCACGTCGAACACACTTCGGCATTGCTCGACTTCTCGGCCACGCGTTCCCAGCCGATCGTCGCGGTGGTGAACACGCATTGGCACCTCGACCACCTGGGCGGCAATGCCCTGTTGCGCGAGCGTGTACCTGGCCTGCAAGTGTTTGCCTCGAACGCGGTAGCGCCCGCGCTGCAGGGCTGGCTCGCAGCGAGCCGGCGCGACATGCAGGCGATGCTCGACGCGGGCAAGATGGATGCGCAAACGCAAGCGATGTTGCGTATCGACATCGCGCTGATCGACCGAGGCCCCAAGTTGCTGCCCGATGTCACGCTCGACGCTGCACGCACGATCGATGTCATCGGCAAGCCGCTGCAGGTCGGCTTCGAGTCTTACGCCGTCACCGCCGGTGACCTTTGGGTCTACGACCCGGCCATGGGCGTGCTTGCAGCGGGCGATCTCGTCACACTGCCCGTGCCCTTTCTCGATACGGCCTGCGCGCCACGCTGGCGCCAGGCGCTGTCGCGACTCGACGAAGTGCCGTTCAAGATCCTGGTGCCTGGCCACGGCGGGCCCATGGATCGCGCGGCGTTCGCAATGTGGCGGCGCGCTTTCGAAGGCCTGCTTGACTGTGCCGCGAGCGATGCACCCGCGGCAGCCTGCACTGAAGGCTGGATCGCTGCCGTCGGCCCGCTGTTGCCCGAGGCCGAGCGGGCCAACGCACGTGAGATGACCGCGTACTACCTCGCGCAACATTTGCGCGCCGCACCGGCGCAGCGCGATCACTTCTGTCCCGGCACCCTGCACAGCCCGAAATGAGCCCCTCTGAGCAGCGCCGTGAACTTGCGCGGCGCTTGGTGGGCTGCACGCGCTAGAGAGTGAGGTGCTACGGCTCAGCGCGCGCGCCCGTGAGCTCGCGGGCAACGTTGCCCCGATAGTGCTCGCGTCGCGCGACCCACAGCGTGGCGGCGCAGATCACGACGCCGCCGAACAAGGTGGTGGCGGCGGGGATGTCGGCAAACAGGGCCCAGCCGAGCAGCGACGACCACACCAGGTCGAGGAATTTCACCGACTGCGTCGACGAGATGTCGGCAATGCTGAACGAGCGCGTCAGGCAGTAGTGCCCTGCACTGCCCAACATCCCGCAGCAGGCGAAGCCCAGCCACTGCCACGCGCTGGGTGCCTGCCACACCCATAGGGCCGCCGGAAGGCTGAACAGGGTGACGCTGATCGCCTGCCACAGCACGATCACGCCCGCAGGCTCGCTGCGCGTGAGCACCTTGGTGAGCAGAAACGAGGCCGCGAACAGCGGGGCCGATGCCAGCATCAGCAGGTGGTAACCGCCGCCGCTGCCGACGAGCTTGGGGCCGACGACGATCAACACACCGGCAAAACCGATCGCAGTGGCCAGCCAGCGGTCCCAGCGCATCGCCTCGTGCAGGAATGCGAAGGCGCCGAGCATGATGAACAGCGGGGTCGTGAAACCGATCGCCGTGTTGGCCGCCAGCGGGATGTGCGGCAGCGCCAGGAACCACAGCATCAGCCCCACGGTATGCACGGCACCGCGCGTGAACTGGCCACCGACCTGGCGCGGCCAGTAAGCCGTGGCGCCGGCGCGCAGCAGCAGCGGCAGCATGATGAGAAAGCCGAACAGGTAGCGAAGGAACTGCGCCTGCAGCGGCGGCAGTTGCTGCGCCAGGCCGCGCATGGTGGCGTTGAGCGTGCAGAAGAGCACGCCGCTGCACGCAGACCACAGCAGCCCGCGCGCCGTGGGCGACAGGTGTGCCATGCGCTGGGTCAACCAGCGCTGCGCGTAGCGCCCTGAAAACTCAAGCATCGCCGCGCACTTGCAGCGCGCACCGGTACAGCGCAGTGGGCGGCTTCTCGAACACGGTGTGCTTGCCTCCCTGGCAATTTCGTGGCCCCATTCTCGGCGACCTTCTCGGAAGTTCGGCACTGTTCTCAGCGCTGGTGCCGACAAGCAGCCGGTCACTGTATGGCCTGCAACGCCATATATGTGTGACAATTCACCATATGCCCGAGGCAACGCAAATCCTTCGCACGCGCGACGCGTACGCAGGCGGGACAATCGAAATCGTGGTCTGGGCGGTGCCAAAGCCGGTGCCGCCGTCCGATCATGGATTCAAGTACAGGCTCGTGTTTGCACGCGATGGTGAGCGCGTTGTGGGCTACGACAACGAACGCGGCAAGGGCGACCATCGTCATGTCGGCGACACGGAGAAGCCCTACAAGTTCATCGACGTTCCAACCCTGCTGACGGATTTCATGCGTGATGTGGAGGCCTCGATATGAGCAAGCTTTCGACTACCGTGCCTGCCAGGGCCGTACTCAATGTGACCGTTGGTCGAGTCCGTCGCCGACAACATGGCGCGTGCGCAGGGCGCGATGGAGGCCTTGCGGCGCGGCAAGACGCCCAAGACTCACTTCGGTGTCGGTTTTGCCGAAGTCGGGCAAATGCTCGCGGTGTTCACGCCCAAGCGGTGGGAGCTGATCGCACGATTGCGCGAGACGGGGCCGCTGACGACCGCGGAGCTGGCACGCAAGCTGGATCGTGATTACAAAAACGTGCACGCTGATGTGGCTGCGCTCTCAGAGTGGCTTGCCGTGCAGCGCACGGAAGACGGCCGCGTACATGTGCCGTGGTCCGCGATCGTGGTGGATATGAAGCTGCCGAATCGTTTGGCAGCGTGAAGGCGGGAGTGCCGGCGTGTGACGAGCCCAGGTCAACCGCGCAGCACGAGCTGCGCCGCCGCAAGGTCTTCCAGCGCGGTGCCGACCGACTTGAACAGCGTGATCTGTTCGGCTGCCGTGCGCCCGGCGCAGTCGCCGCGCAGCAGTTCGGCAAGCTCGCCGCTGATGCGTCCCGGCGTGATGACGCCGCGCGCCAGCGTTTGCACCAGGTCGCCGGCTTCGGCCAGCGCGCCGGCGCGGGTATCGACCACGATGCGCTCGCAGCGGGCGATTGCCGCGTCGTCGGCCTCGCGCATGTCCGCGCGATAGCCGCCGACGAGGTCCAGGTGCGTGCCGGGTTGCAGCCACACGCCCTGCACCAGCGGCAACGTGGCCGTGGTCGCGCAACTGACGATGTCGGCCTGGGCCACCGCAGCGGCCAGGTCGGCCACCGCCTCGGCAGTGAGGCCTTCGCTGCGCAACTGCCGCACCAGGGCCTGGGCGCTGTCCGGGCGGCGGGCCCATATCAACAGCCGCGACAAAGCCGGCCGCAATGCCACATGGGCGCGCACCAGCCAAGGCGCCAGATGCCCGGCGCCGACCATCAACAGCGTGCGCGCATCGGCACGTGCCAGGCGTTGCGCGGCCAGGGCCGAGGCGGCGGCGGTGCGCCGCACCGTCAGTGCATCGCCATCGAGCAGCGCCAGCGGTGCGCCGCTCGTTCGATCGCTGAGCAGGTAGCTGGCCTGCACCGTGGCCAGGCCCTGCGCCGCGGCCTGCGGCATGACCGTGACCAGCTTGACGCCCAGCGCGTCGGCCGACCAGGCCGGCATCAAGAGCAGCGAAGCGCCGCCGCCGAGTGCGTGAGCGTGGCGCAACGGCACCTCGGTCTGGCCGGCGACGAACGCCTGCTCGAGCGCCCGTGCCAGTGCGGCCCAGGGCAGCGCAGCATGGACCTCGGCGGCTGAATACACTCGCAGCGACATGACAACAAGCAGTGTAGTGATCATCGGCGGCGGCGTGATCGGTGCGGCCAGCGCCTGCTTTCTGGCCCGCGACCATGGCGCGTCGGTCACCGTGCTCGAACGCGACCCGAGCTACCGCCGGGCGTCGAGCGCGCTGTCGGCCAGCTCGATCCGCCAGCAGTTCTCGACGCCGATCAACATCGCGCTGTCGCAGGCCGGCATCGAATTCCTGCGCCGGGTCGGCGAGGAGCTCGAAGTCGACGGCGAGCGGCCCGCCATCGGCCTGGTCGAGGCCGGCTACCTGTACCTGGCCAGCAGCGCCGGCGCGCCGCAACTGCGCGCCAACCACGCGCTGCAGCGTGCACATGGCGCCGATATCGAATTGTTGAGCCCCGCCGCGCTGCGAGCACGCTGGCCCTGGCTGGCGACCGACGGCCTGGCCCTCGGTGCGCATGGCGTGCGTGGCGAGGGCTGGTTCGACGGCCCGGCCTTGCACGCCGCCTTCAAGCGCAAGGCGCAGGCCTGCGGCGCACGCTTCGTGCACGCCGATGCGGTGGCCTTCGATGCCCGCAGCGACCGCGTGCACGCGGTGCGCGACTCGAGTGGCCGGGCTCACGCCGCCGATGCCGTGCTGATCGCCGCCGGTGCATGGAGCGCAAGCCTGGCCGCCCAGTTGGGACTGGCGCTGCCGGTACACGCCGAAAAACGCGACGTGTTCGTGCTCGACTCGCCCGCGCGCCTGCCCGGCTGCCCGCTGCTGATCGACCCTTCGGGCGTGTGGCTGCGCCCTGAAGGCCGGGGTTTCATCGCCGGTGCGCCACCCCGCGGCGAGGTCGCCGACGAGGCACCGCTCGAGGCCATCGACCACCAGATGTTCGACGAGCTGATCTGGCCCACGCTGGCGGCGCGCATCCCGGCCTTCGAGGCGCTGCGCGTGCGCTCGGCCTGGGCCGGCTACTACGAGATGAACCGCTTCGACCACAACGGCGTGGCCGGTGCGGTGCCAGGCTGGGCCAACGCCTTCATCGCCTGCGGGTTCTCCGGCCACGGCATGCAGCACGCACCGGCCCTCGGCCGCGCGATGGCCGAGCGCATGACGAACGGACACTATGGCAAGCTGGACCTGGCGCCGCTGGCTGCGGAGCGCGTGCAGCGCAGGGATCCCCTGATCGAACACAACATCATCTGAGCATGACCGACACCCCAAGCCGCGACCCCGCCGCCTCGCCCCCGATCGAGCTCAACGCCTTGCGCTGGAGCGACCCGCTGCGCTGGCTGGGCCTGGGCGCCCGCGACTTCGCGCGCTGCCCGTCCATCGGCCTGTTCTACGGCGGATGTTTCATGGTCATGGGCTGGGCACTGATGAAGGTGTACCAAAACGCCGCGGCCTATGTGCTGGCCCTGTCGGCCGGTTTCCTGCTCGTCGGGCCCTTCCTGTGCCTGGGCCTGTACCGGGCCAGCCAGACCCTGGAGCGCGGCGTGCAACCCGACTTCGGCGACTCGATGCTGGCCTGGGATACGCGCACCGGCACGCTGGCCATCTTCGGCTTCGTGCTGCTGGTGCTGGAAATGCTGTGGGGCCGTGCGGCGCTGATCGTGTTCGCCGTCAGCTTCGACGGCATGCCCGACTTCAGAGGTTCGCTGCTGGCCCTGCTCGACCCCGAGAACCTGGGCTTCATCGTGGCCTACCTGGCGGTGGGCGGTGTCTTCGCCGGCCTGATCTTCGCCATCAGCGTGGTCGCCATGCCGCTGATCCTCGACCGCCCGGTCGACGCCATCACCGCCGCCCTGACCAGCCTGCGCCTGGTGCTGGCCGAGCCCGGCGTGATGCTGCTGTGGGGCGCGCTGATCACCGCGCTGGTGGTGGCGGCCATGCTGCCCTGGTTCGCCGGCCTGCTGGTGGTCGGCCCCGTGCTCGGCCACGCCTCGTGGCATGCCTACCGTGCGGCGGTCAGACGATGACCCCCAGCGTTCTACAGGTCGTCCTGATCTCGGCCATCCCCGTCGCCGCCGCATTCCTGGGCGCGACGATGGCGGCTTGGCGCCCGCCCGGCAACATCGTCAGAAGCAGCATCCAGCACTTCGCAGCCGGTGTCATCTTCTCGGTGGTCGCGGTCGAACTGCTGCCCGAGGTGCGGCGGGGACATGATCCGCTGGAAGTCGGCTGGACGTTCGCGGCGGGCGTCGCTCTGATGCTCGTCATCGACGCGACGGTCAAGCGATTCAATCGTGGCGGCGAGCATGCCGGCACCCGCGCGCCGTCGCCAGGCCAACTGGTGCCGATCGCCGTGGACCTCCTGCTGGACGGGCTTCTGATCGGCATCGCGATGACCGCCGGGCTCAAGCAGGGTGTCCTGCTCACCGTCGCGCTGACGCTCGAACTGTTTTCGCTAGGCCTGGCGATGGCCGTCCAGTTCGGCGCGGCCAGGCTTGCAGTGCGTGTGCTGGCACCGACCGGCATCGCCTGCCTGATGATCGTCGGCGCCGTGCTCGGGCGAACCGTCCTCGCCGACGCGTCGGTGCACACGCTGGCCGGAGTGCTGTCGTTCGGCTGCGCGGCGCTCCTCTTCCTGGTCACCGAAGAGCTGCTCATCGAAGCCCATGAGTCAGCCGACACGGCCGTCACGACGACGATGTTTTTCGTCGGGTTCCTGATCTTCCTGCTGCTCGGCATGCTCGAATAGGGGCCTGTTCACACGAATGTAGGCGCGACCGATCCGCAGACGAATTCCGCGCGCATCGCCCGCGAAAGAGGAAAACCATGACCATCGCCGAACGCCTGCAGGCCTGCCACAGCTCGGTCATTCACGACGTCATGAAGGACCTGGGGCTGGTGGTCCGCGTGCTGCCACGCAGCATCGTTGGCCTGGCGCCGACGATGAAGGCTGCCGGGCCGGTGTTCACGATCCGCGGCCGACCCGATCCGACGCTCGACAAGCACACCTCGCTGTACGAGTGGGCCGGCTTGCTGTCGCGCGCGCCGAGCGGGCATGTCGTCGTCTGCCAGCCGCAAGACGACACCCGGGCCCTGTTCGGCGGCCTGTCGGCCGAGGCACTGGCCATCAAGGGCGTTCTCGGCTACATCGTCGACGGCGGATGCCGCGACGTGCAGGCGGTGGCCGACCAGGGCTTCCCCGTGTTCGCTCGATTCCAGACGCCGATCGACATCGTCTGTGCCTGGCGTGCCGAGGCGTTCGGCGAACCCATCGCCATCGGCGGCCTGCAGGTCTTGCCCGACGACCATGTGCTGGCCGACCGCGACGGCATCGTACTGATAGGCGCCACGGACGTGCAGGCCGTGGTCAGCGCGGCCGAGCGCAAGATGGCCACCGAGGGCGACATGGCGCGTGCCATACGCGCCGGCGAAGATCCACAGGCGGCCTACCTTCGCTATCGCGTGTTCTAGAACCCAAGGTGCTTCATGTCGCTCACGCTCTACGCCCATCCCTTCGCGTCGTATTGCCAGAAGGTACTGGTGGCCCTTTACGAGAACGACCTGCCCTTCGAGTATCGAACGCTGGAAGACCCGTCGGCGATGGCGGAACTCAAGGCGCGCTGGCCGTTCGCACGCTTCCCGATCCTGGTCGACGATGGGCGCACGATCGTAGAGTCGACCATCATCATCGAACACCTGATGCTCAGGCACGGCGGCCGGGTTCGCTGGCTACCCGAGGATCCGCTCGAAGCGCTGGAGGTTCGATTCCTGGACCGGTTCTTCGACAACGATGTGATGACGGCGATGCAAAAACCCGTCTTCGAGGCCCTCAGGAAGGACAACGCTCGCAAAGATGAAGCCATGGCGCAAGCGAGGCGGGTACTCGACCTGGCCTATGCCTGGTTGGAACAAAGGCTGGCAGGGCGTACCTGGGCCGCCGGCGAAACCCTGAGCCTGGCTGATTGCGCGGCAGCACCGTCGCTCTTCTATGCCGATTGGGTTCACCCCATTGCAGACCGCTTTCCGACGCTGCGTGCGTACCGGTCGCGTCTGCTCGCCTGGCCTTCATTCGCCAGAGCCGTCGACGAGGCGAGACCGTATCGGCACTACTTCCCGCTCGGAGCGCCGGACCGGGATTGAAGTGAACGCCGCGGCTTGCGGGTGTCAGGGCATCAGCACCGTCGAGCCGGTGGTCTTGCGCGCTTCCAGGTCGCGGTGCGCCTGCGTCACTTCGGACAGCGGGTAGCGCTGGCCGATGCGAATCTTCACCGCGCCGCTGCCGACCACCGCGAACAAATCGTCGGCCATGGCCTGGGTGGCTTCGCGGGTGGTGATATGCGTGAACAGGGTTTGTCGCGTCACGTACAGCGAGCCCTTGGGGCCGAGGATGCCGGGCGCGAATGGTGGCACCGGCCCCGAGGCGTTGCCGAAGCTGGCCATCAGGCCGAACGGGCGCAGGCAGTCCAGGCTCTTGTCGAACGTGTCCTTGCCGACCGAGTCGTAGACCACCTTGACGCCCTTGCCGCCGGTGATGGCCTTGACGCGGGCGACGAAGTCGTCCTTGCTGTAATCGATGGCGTGGGTTGCGCCATGCGACAGCGCCAGTGCGCATTTGGCCGCGCTGCCTGCCGTGCCGATCAACTGCAGGCCCAGCGCCTTGGCCCATTGGCAGGCAATCAAGCCCACGCCACCGGCCGCGGCGTGAAAGAGCACGTAATCGCCGGCCTGCAGGCCCTCGACCGGGTGCGTCTTGCGCAGCAGGTACTGCGCCGTCAGGCCCTTCAACATCATGCCCGCCGCGGTGTCGAAGGCGATGCCTGCGGGCAGCTTGCACACCGTCTTGGCCGACATCACACGCACTTGGCTGTACGCACCGGGCGGGGCACTGGCATAGGCCGCGCGGTCGCCCACCACCAGGTGCGTGACGCCCTCGCCCACCGCTTCGATCACGCCGGCCCCCTCCATGCCCAGCGACAGCGGCAAGGGGTTGGCATACAGCCCCGTGCGCTGGTAGACATCGATGTAGTTCAGGCCGCAGGCCTGGTGGCGGATGCGCACCTCGCCGGGCCCGGGCGCGCCGACCTCGACCTCGACCAACTGCATGACTTCCGGGCCGCCGTACTGCTGGATCTGAACTGCCTTGCTCATGGGGCTTCTCCTCGGTTCTGGGGTAACCACTGCGGGGATTATGCGAGCAGCGAGAATCGACGCTGACCATGCGCCGCCTCGCCCAAGCCCCCAACCTCGCGCTGGCCCGCCTGTGGTGCGACATGCTGGCCCAGGCCGGCTTTGCGGTCAGCGTGCAGCGCGCCTACGCCAGCAGCATCGCCGGCGAGATCCCGCCCGACCAGGCCTTGCCCGAGATCTGGGTTCACGACGACGCCGAACTCGACGCCGCGCGTGCGCTGCTCGCCCAATTGAAGCACCCACCCTGGCGGCATTGGGTATGCCGCAACTGCAACGAGTTCATCGACGGCCCGTTCGACCAATGCTGGCATTGCGGCGCGGTGATGCCGGCATGAAAGTCGATACGCTGACGCCCAAATTCTTCCGCGACGCGGCCGCCCTGCGCCGCTGGTTTGCCGGCCACCATGCCAGCCGATCCGAGCTGCTGCTGGGCTACTGGAAGGTCGGCAGCGGCAAGGCCAGCGTGAGCTGGCCGGAGTCGGTCGACGAAGCGCTCGCCGTGGGTTGGATCGACGGCGTGCGCAAGCGCATCGATGAACTCAGCTACACGATCCGCTTCACGCCGCGCAAGTCGAGCAGCATCTGGAGTGCCGTCAACATTGCGCGGGTGCAGGTGCTGTCGGCCGCGGGCCGCATGCAGCCTGCCGGGCTGGCGGCCTTCGCGGCCCGGCGCGAAAACAAGGTCGGCATCTACTCGTACGAGCAGCGCAGCACCGAGCTGCCCGCCGCCTACGCCGCGACCCTGCGCGCCAACGCCGCCGCCTGGGCCGACTTTCAAAGCCGCCCGCCGTCGTATCGCAAGAACGCGATGTGGTGGATCGTGAGCGCCAAGCAGGAAGCCACCCGCCAGCGGCGCCTGCAACAGTTGATCGACTGCTGTGCGCGCGGCCAGGTCGTGCCGCGCTGGGCCTATTCATGAGTTCCATCAGTTCGAAGCTCAGCCCCAGGATCGTGCTGCTGATGAGCATGCCGCCGCTGATGTGGGCCGGCAATGCCGTGGTCGGCCGCCTGCTGGTCGGTCATGTGCCGCCGCTGACGCTCAACTTCATGCGCTGGGTGCTGGCCGCGCTCCTGCTCGCCCCGCTGGGCTGGCCGGCCCTGCGCCGGCTGGCCGACATCCGCGCGGCTTGGCCCTACCTGCTGGCCATCGGCTGCCTGGGCGTGGGCGCCTACAACGCCTTTCAGTACCTGGCGCTGACCACGTCGACGCCGCTCAACGTGACGCTGATCGCCGCCTCGAGCCCGCTGTGGATGCTGGCCGTGGGCGCATTGGGCTTCGGCCAGCGGGTCAGCGCACGCCAGCTCGCCGGCGCGTTGCTGTCGCTAGCCGGCGTGGTGCTGGTGGTCTCGCGTGGCTCCTGGGCCGTGCTGGCCGCCGTGCAGTTGCTGGCCGGTGATATCTACATCCTGATCGGTGCATTTGCCTGGGCCATCTACAGCTGGTTGCTGGTGCAGCCGCCGGCGTGGTTGCGCCCGCCTTCGCGCACCACGCTCGAGGCCTGGGGCTGGGCCGGCCTGCTGTTGGTGCAAATGCTGTTCGGCCTGCTCGCGGCGGGGGCGGCGGCGGCGGGCGAAGGGGCTTGGACACAGACGACAGCCATCGACTGGGGCAATGCCTGGGTCCTGGGCGCGCTGCTGTTCGTCGCCCTCGGCCCCTCGATCGTGGCGTACCGCTGCTGGGGCCTGGGCGTGGCGCTGGGTGGGCCGGCATTGGCAGCGTTCTTCGCCAACCTGACGCCGCTGTTCGCCGCCCTGCTGTCGGCGCTGCTGCTCGGCGAGGCGCCGCGTGGCTACCACATGCTGGCCTTCGCCTTGATCGTTGCCGGCATCGGCGTTTCGGCCAGGCGCAGGCTATGACATTGACGCGCCGCCAATGGCTGCTGATGGCCGTGCTGACCCTGCTCTGGGGCCTGAACTGGCCGATGATGAAGTTCACGCTGCGCGAGGTCAGCCCGCTGTTCTTTCGTGCCCTCACCATGAGCGGCGGCACCCTGACCTTGATCGCCTTTTGCGCCTGGCGCGGCGTGCCGCTGGCAGTCAGCCGCGACAGCGCCTTGCGCCTGGCCTGGTTGGCGCTGCCCAACATCATCGTCTGGCACCTGTGCTCGATCATCGGCCTGTCGCAGTTGCCGGCCGGCCGCGCCGCGGTGCTGGCTTTCACGATGCCGGTCTGGACCGTCTTGCTGTCGGTGCTGTGGTTCGGCGAACGCATGAATGCGCGCTCGTGGCTGGCGGTGGTGGCGGCGATCACCGCCGTCGGGCTGCTGGCGGCCAACGAACTGACCGCGTTGGCGGGCCATCCGGTCGGGGTGTTGTGGTTGCAGGTCGCGGCGCTGTCGTGGGCGCTGGGCACGTTGCTGATGCGCCGCAGCTCGCTCAGCGCACCGACCGAGGCGGTGACGGTCTGGATGATGTTGTTCGGCTCATTCTTCTTCTGGATCGCGGCGCCACTGCTCGAACCCTGGCCCGCCTGGGGCCAGTGGCATGCCCCGACCTGGTGGGCCTTGGGTTACGGCGTGTTCCTCAACTTCGGTTTCGCACAAATCATCTGGTTCGGCCTGGTGCGCGTGCTGCCGGCGCAGGCCAGCGCGTTCTCGGTGATGGCCGTGCCGCTGGTCGGCATCGCCTCGGCCACGGCCGTCGTCGGCGAAGTGCCGCGCGCCACCGACTGGCTGGCCGCGCTGTGCATCGCCATCGCGCTGGCCAGCGCCACCCGGCGCGTCGCACGGCCGGCAGGCGGCGACAATCTGCCGCCATGACTCGACGGCCCGCGCTCGCGCTGATCGCCGCACTCGACCGCCAACACGCGATCGGCCGCGGCGGCCAACTGCTATGGCATGAGACCGAGGACCAGAAGCACTTCCGCGCCGTGACCATGGGCTGCCCGGTGATCATGGGCCGCAAGACCTGGGACTCGCTGCCACCCAGGTTCCGGCCCCTGCCCGGGCGGCGCAACATCGTCGTCACGCGCAATGCGCAGTGGCGGGCCGAAGGCGCCGAAGCCGCGGCGTCGCTGGACGACGCTTTGCGCCTGGCCAGCGGCGCGGCCAGGGCCTTCGTCATCGGCGGCGCCGAGCTCTACGCCGCCGCCCTGGCGCAGGCCGATGAACTGGTGTTGACCGAAATCGACACCGCCTTCGAGCATGCCGATGCCCACTTCCCGTTCTTCGATAAGGCTCAATTCGTCGAGACCTCGCGTGACGAGCGCCGTAGTGCCGACGCCACGCGCTACGCCTTCGTCAGCTACCGCCGAAAGTCATGAATCTCGACCGTGATACCTCAGGCTCGCGTCCGTCTGCGTCAAGTCGGTTGCGACGCAAGAATCGATCTGGTGTCCGTCTAGCCGCCTGCCCCTGATGCCGCAGGCGCAGGTGGCGTCGGCTCCGATGCACTGGTGGCCGCGGGTGCCACCTTTTGCAGAAGCTCTCTCAATGCGTTTTGCTTCGTCAACTTCGCCTTCATATCGTCCAGACCCGCATCGAGACTCAGGGAAGTATTCGTCTCTTCGAGTCCAGCCATGATTGTGCAAGCGCCGTGGTACACGAGTGCGTCGCTGACTGCACGCTCGATCGTATAGGCCACGACACTATTGCCAGGTTCCGTGTTGCGGCGCGCATCGATTTCAGCCAGCAAGGTCTTTCGGCGTTGCCGGATGCCCTTGGAAATGATGCTCACCGTCTGGTTGTAGAAGTAGGTCTGGTCGTATTCGGCCCGCACGCTGCTGACGATCCCGGCGCTGCCCGCCAGCGCGCGCGCCGTGGTGGCGCCGGTGGCTATGGCCCCACTGCCGGCGAGAAGACTGGTCAACGATCCAAGGGTGAAGTTGGTAGCCGCCTGGTGGCGCTGGATGTAGTTCAGAAATACATTGCATCGTTGATTCGACGCCGCAATGATCCGATCTTGAATGACGTTGCGTGTCATGGGCGTATCTCGAGTCGCGGAAGACGCGGCCACAGCGGGCGCTATCGCACGGTCGTCCGCGTGATAGCGGGTGAACGCCTTGTCGACCAAGCAACCCGCGTACGACTCCGACGTGATGTCGCTGACGGCTGCGCATTTCGCCTTTTCATCGTCTCGTAAGCCCTGCGGCACCAGCAGCTGCACCAGGTCGACGCGCTCGAATCCGCCTCCGAACAACTCGTGCACACCCGCAGAATTGACGCGATCCGCACCACCGCCCAAAGTCGAATACTCCGGATCACTCTTGGAACCGATGATGCCGCAACCCGACACCAGCGCGCACAGCATCGACGCCATCGAACGTGCCGAGCGCAAGGAGCATACGGAGCGAGTCATTGTGGTGGTGGCCAAGCGAGGGGCGCTGCGCATGATGATGGATCCCGTCCCAAACGATAGCGGTGGCAGATTCAACGGTGAACATCGACCACTGGTCTAGCGCTCACCGTAGGCGACATGCCGAGCGCTCGAACGCGACACGGCGCACGACACACGGTACGCGCGGCAACAGCCCGTGGGCAACCCCTAGCTTCGTAACGGCGACAGCACGGTATAAGTGGCCGGCGTCGCATTCTTCGGCCTAGTTGCGTAGCCGCGGGCTTGCCCATTCGACTTCTACGACATTGGATTTCACAGATTTCGTACAGCCATGAAACTCGCCACCTGGAATGTCAATTCGCTCGCCGTACGCCTGCCGCAACTGCTGGATTGGCTGGCCGCCCACCAGCCCGATGCGATGGTGTTGCAGGAAACCAAGCTCACCGACGACAAGTTCCCGGCCGCCGAGATCGAGGCCGCGGGCTATCGGGCGCAGTGGTTCGGCCAGAAGACCTACAACGGCGTCGCGCTGCTGTCGCAGGAGCGAAGCCAGCGACGTGGTGCGCAACATCCCCGGCTTTGCCGACGACCTGGCGCGGGTGATCACCGGCACGGTCGACGGCGTACGCATCGTCGGCGGCTACTTCCCCAACGGCCAGGCGCCCGGCAGCGACAAGTTCGACTACAAGATGCGCTGGCTGCGCGCGCTGCGCGAGTGGTTGGCCGACGAGATCGCAGCGCACCCGAAGCTGGTGCTGCTCGGCGACTTCAACATCGCACCCGACGACCGCGATGTCTACGACCCCGTGGCCTGGGCCGGGCAGATCCATTGCACCGACGAAGAGCGTGATCACCTGAAGAAGCTGATCAGCGCTGGGCCTGGTCGACGCCTTCCGCCTTTTTGAGCAGCCGCCGAAATCCTGGTCGTGGTGGGATTACCGCAACCTGGCGTTTCGCAAGAACCAGGGCCTGCGCATCGACCTGATCCTGGTCAGCGAGGCCTTGAAGGCTTCGGTGCAGGCCTGCACCATCGATCGCGCGACGCGCAAGAACGAGCGGCCCAGCGACCACGCACCCGTCGTGCTGGAGCTGGCATGACGGCAGCAGCGCAGCTCATCGCCCGACAAACATCCGGTCCTGGTCGCCGGCGGCGGCATCGGCGGCATCGCGGTGGCCCTGGCGCTGGCGCGCAGTGGCATTGCCGTCAAGGTGCTCGAACAGGCGGCGCAGCTCGGCGAGATCGGCGCCGGCATCCAGCTGGGGCCGAACGGCTTCGCGGCCTTCGACGCCCTGGGCGTGGGCGAGATCGCCCGCGCACGCGCCGTCTACACCGACGAGATGGTGATGCACGACGCGCTCGACGCCTCGCTGGTCGGCCGCATCCCCACCGGCGTGGCCTTTCGCGAGCGCTTCGGCAACCCCTATGCCGTGATCCACCGCGCCGACCTGCATGGCTCCTTGCTCGAAGGCGCGATGACCACCGGCCGCATCGAGGTCGCGACCTCGACGCCGGTGCAGCGTGTCGACGATCTGTGGCACGGGCGCAGCCCCGAGCGTTTCTACGATGCGCTGGAATGGCTGCACGGCTGGCGGGTCGAGAATTGCCTGGCCGCCTGATCGCCGCCCTCTGGAGACCGACATGAATACGCGCGAGGCCTACTACGACCGCATCGCCCCGCTGCACATGGCTCCGCTGTGGACGCGGCTGAAATCGCTGGTGCCCGCCGAACCCACCCCTGTCGGCGTGCCGCACCGCTGGGCCTATGCCGAGGTCCGTGCCCATGTGCTCGAAGCGGCCGAACACATCAGCGCCAAGGAGGCCGAACGCCGCGTGCTGATCCTGGAGAACCCGGGGCTGACCGGCAGCTCGCAGATCAGCAACTCGCTCTACGCCGGTCTGCAACTGATCATGCCCGGCGAGGTCGCACCGGCGCACCGCCACACGCAAAGCGCGCTGCGCTTCATCGTCGAAGGCAGCGGCGCCTATACCGCGGTCGAGGGCGAGAAGACCATCATGCAGCCGGGCGACTTCGTCGTCACACCGAGCTGGACCTGGCACCACCACGGCCATGACGACAGCGGCCCGATGGTCTGGCTCGACGGCCTGGACATTCCGATCGCGGCCTTCTTCAACAGCACCTTTCGCGAAGACCACCATGCCGACGAGGCCGCCATCACCCGCCCGACCGGCGACGCGCTGGCGCGCTACGGGCAAGGGCTGCTGCCGGTGGGCTACCGCAACCCGTCGCTGAACTCGCCGGTCTTCAACTACCCCTACCAGCGCACGCGCGAGGCCCTGCAGGCGCTGACCCGCGCCGGTGCACCCGATGCCCATGCCGGCCACCTGATGCGCTTCGTCAACCCGACCGACGGCGGCTGGGCCATGCCGACCATGGCCACCATGATCCGGCTGCTGCCGCTCGGCTTCGCCACCCTGCCCTACCGCGGCAGCGACAGCACGGTGTTCATCGTCGCCGAAGGCCGCGGCGAGCTGCGGGTCGGCGGCGAGCGCTTCGCGCTGACGCCGCACGACATCGTCGTCGTGCCCGGCTGGATGGCCTACACGCTGCAGGCTGCCGAAGACCTGGTGCTGTTCTCGTATTCCGACCGTGTGGCGCAGGAGAAGCTGGGCTTGTTCCGCGAGCAGCGGCTGGCCGCGTAAATGCCTTTCGCATCGATTGCGCAGGACGACGAGGTCGTCAAGGCATGAACAAGTCGCACATCCACCTGGTCGACGTGCACTTCGGCGATTGCGACCCGGCCGGCATCGTCTTCTTCCCGAACTTCTCGCGCTGGATGGACGAGGCCTCGCTGGCCTTCTTCATGGCCTGCGGCGTGCCGCCCTGGCGCGAGTTGCTGAACACGCGCGGCATCGTCGGCGCGCCGCTGCTCGAAATCCACACCACGTTCTCGAAGTCGGCAACCTATGGCGAGACGCTCGAAGTGCACACCAGCATCGAGGCCTGGGCGGCCAAGACCTTTCGCCACCGGCACACGGTCAGGCGCGCGGGCGAGTTGATCTGCGAAGGCACCGAAGTGCGCGCCTTCGTGATTCGCGACCCCGCCAATCCGGCCCGCCTGAAGGCGATCCCGGTGCCCGAGGACATCAAGGCGCTGTGTTCCTGACGGGCACGCGGCACGGCGCTTCGTACCCGCCTCAGTCGTCGAGCCCGAGTTCCTGGATCTTGCGCGTGATGGTGTTGCGCCCGATGCCCAGCCGCTGCGCGGCCTCGATGCGGCGGCCGCGGGTGGCGTCGAGTGCGGTCAGGATCAGCTTGGCTTCGAACTGGCGCGTCAGTGCCTCCCAGACCTCGGGCGTGCCGGCGTCGAGCAGGACGCGGGCTTCGCGTTCGAGGTCGGCCAGCCAGCCGGCAGCACCGGCGCGCGGGGCGGCGGGTGCCATTGCCGCGTCCGGTGTCGGCGTCGCCATCACGGCGGGCGAGGCCGTCGGCGCCGCGGCTGTCGCGCGCGCGACGCTGGGCACCGCCTCGGCCAGCAACTCCGGCGGCAGGTCCTTGACTTCGACCACCTGCGTCGGCGCCATCACCGTCAGCCAATGGCAGATGTTCTCGAGTTGGCGCACGTTGCCCGGGTAGTCGAATCCGACCAGGCGCGCCAGTGCCGCATCGGACAGCCGCTTGGCGTCGACACCGAGGTCCTTGGCGCTCTTGAGCAGGAACTGCCGCGCCAGCATGGCGATGTCGTCGGGGCGTTCGCGCAGGGCCGGCAGGCGCAGGCGGATGACGTTCAGCCGATGGTAGAGGTCTTCGCGGAAGACGCCGTCCTTGACTCGCTGCTCCAGATTCTGGTGCGTGGCGGCGATCACGCGCACATTGCTGCGCAGCGGTTGATGGCCACCGACACGGTAGAACTGGCCGTCGGAGAGCACCCGCAGCAGCCGCGTCTGCAGGTCGAACGGCATGTCGCCGATTTCGTCGAGGAACAGGGTGCCGCCATCGGCCTGCTCGAAACGGCCGCGGCGCAAAGTCTGGGCGCCGGTGAAAGCGCCACGCTCATGGCCGAACAACTCGCTCTCGAGCAGGTCTTTCGGAATCGCCGCGGTGTTGATGGCCACGAACGGACCGTTGCTGCCCTGGTCGCCGCGCGGGCTGTGTTTGTGCAATGCACGCGCGACCAATTCCTTGCCCGAACCGCTTTCACCGGTGATCAAGACCGTGACATGGCTCTGCGACAGCCGCCCGATGGCCCGAAACAAATCCTGCATGGCCGGCGCCTGGCCCAGCATCTCGGGCGTTTCGCCGGGCCGCTCGCCGGCCACCGCTTCGCGCAGGCTCTCTTCGACCGCACGGCGAATCAGCTCGACCGCCTTGGGCACGTCGAAGGGTTTGGCCAAATACTCGAAGGCACCGCCCTGGAAGGACGAGACCGCACTGTCGAGGTCGGAATAGGCGGTCATGACGATCACCGGCAGGCCGGGCAGGCGCTGCTTGATCTTGGCCAGCAAGTCGAGCCCGGAGCCGCCGGGCATGCGGATGTCGCTGACCAGCACCTGCGGCTCGTCGCTGTCGAGCGCGGCCAGCACGTCGCGGGCGTTGGCGAAGGCGCGGACCGGGAACTGCTCGCGTGCGAGGGCCTTTTCGAGCACGAAGCGTATCGATTGGTCGTCATCGACGACCCAGATGGGTTTCATGCGCAGATGCTTCGTTGTCAGGGCAAGGGAATGAGGATCGTGAATACCGTGCGGCCCGCCTGGCTGGTGCATTCGATCGTGCCCTGGTGTTGCTGCACGAAGGTCTGCGCCAACGTCAGCCCGAGACCCGATCCGCCCTCGCGCCCCGTCACCAAGGGGAAGAAGATTCGATCGCGGATCGCCTCGGGTACGCCGGGTCCGTTGTCCTCGATATGCAATTCGAGTGCCAGGCGCCAGCGTTGTTTGCCTATGGTGACCTGGCGGGTGATGCGGGTGCGCATCGTCAGCACGGCGTCGCCGGCGACGATGCGCTCGGCCAAGGCCTGCACGGCGTTGTGGGCGATGTTGAGCACGGCCTGGATCAACTGCTCGCGGTCGCCGCGGAACTCGGGGATCGAGGTGTCGTAGTCACGATTGACGGTCAAGCCGCGCGGGTATTCGGCCAGCACCAGCGATCGCACCCGCTCGCAGACTTCGTGGACGTTGACGTCGGCCACGATATGGGCGCGGCGGTGCGGCGCCAGCAGGCGGTCGACCAGCAACTGCAGGCGATCGGCCTCGGCAATGATGACCTGGGTGTACTCGATCAGTTCGCGCTTGCCTTCGAGCTCCATTTCCAGCAATTGCGCCGCGCCGCGGATGCCGCCGAGCGGATTCTTGATCTCGTGCGCCAGGTTGCGCACCAGCTCCTTGTTGGCGTCGGCCTGACCCTGGGTGCGCTCTTCGCGGTCCTGGCGCGTCTGTTGCTCGATCTCGATCATCTCGACCAGCACCTGCCCGGCATCCTCGGTCTGGTTGACGATGACATGCACCGGCAACAGCTCGGTATGGCCGCCGGCGGGCCGCCGCACCTGGCCGTCGAAGCGGCCGCTGGCGATACGGTTGGCCGCCACCGCGGCCAGGGTCTCGCGCAACGGGGCGGGCTCGGCCAGCCAGTCGGGCAGCGAAGTGGCGAGCAGCGCACGGCGGGCCACACCGAGGGTGTTTTCGAAGCTGGCGTTGGCGTGCAGGCACAGGCCGTCGGGCTGTACCAGCGCCACCATGGTGGCCAGCAGGTCGAAGGCGGCCAGCGGGTCGGCGGCGCGGGCCGGTGCGGGCATGGCCGAGCTATTCCTTGGCTGGCGGCTGCTTGGACAGTTCGCGCCGCAGCGCCGCGATATCGTTCTGCTTGCGGTCTATGGCGGCCTTGATCGCTTCGACGCGGTCCAGGTATTTCTGGTAGTTGCGCTCATCGCCGCGACGGTCGGGTTCACCGCTGTTGAGCTCCTTTTGCAGCTCGGCCAAACTGGCCTCTTCACGCCGCAGTTCGGCCTCGAGGATCTTGCGCGCGTCACTGTCGCGGGCGCGCTGTTCGCCGGCATCGACCTTGCCACCCTCGACCGGACGCCCCGGCGCGGCAGCCGGCCGCTGTTTGGGCGGCGAGACCACCGTGATGGGTGCACCCTCGATCGTGCGGCAGCCGCGCTCCTTGGCCTGCAGCGCCGTGATCTGGTCGGTGTACAGGATCGGCGGCCCGGGGCAGCGGTAGACAGTGGCGTTCTCGGCCGAGGCCACACCGCCGGCGCACAGCAGCAGCATGCCGAGCCAGCGCTTGCCTGCAATGAGTTGGGTCATGGCCATTCAACGCATTGTGGCCCAGGCCCGGTGCACAAGAAAAAAGGGGCCGCTTGCGCCGCCCCCTTGCCTTGTGACCGATTGGTCGAATCGACGCTCAGGCGGCGTAATACATGTCGAACTCTAGCGGATGCGTGGTCATGCGGAATCGCGTCACTTCCTGCATCTTCAGCTCGATATAGGCGTCCAGGTAGGTATCGGTGAAGACCCCGCCCTTGGTCAGGAAGGCGCGGTCCTTGTCCAGGTAATCCAGGGCCTGGTCCAGGCTGTGGCAGACGGTCGGGATCTTCGCGTCTTCTTCCGGCGGCAGGTGGTACAGGTCCTTGGTCGCCGCTTCGCCCGGATGGATCTTGTTTTCCACCCCATCCAGGCCGGCCATCAACATGGCCGAGAAGCCCAGGTACGGGTTGCACAGCGGATCGGGGAAGCGGCACTCGATGCGCCGGCCCTTGGGGTTGGGCACATAAGGGATGCGGATCGACGCCGAGCGGTTGCGCGAGCTGTAGGCCAGCTTGACCGGGGCCTCGAAGCCGGGCACCAGGCGCTTGTAGCTGTTGGTGCCGGGATTGGTGATGGCGTTGAGCGCCCGGGCATGCTTGATGATGCCGCCGATGTAGTACAGCGCAAAGTCGGACAGACCTGCGTAGCCGTCACCGGCGAACAGGTTCTTGCCGTCCTTGAACACGCTCTGGTGCACGTGCATGCCGCTGCCGTTGTCGCCGACGATGGGCTTGGGCATGAAGGTCGCTGTCTTGCCGTAGGCGTGGGCCACGTTCAACACCACGTACTTCTGCAACTGCAGCCAGTCGGCGCGCTGGACCAGGGTGCTGAACTTGGTGCCGAGCTCCATCTGGCCGGCGGTGGCCACTTCATGGTGATGGACTTCGACCGGGATGCCGAGCTGCTCGAGCAGCAGGCACATTTCGCTGCGCATGTCCTGGAAGCTGTCGACCGGCGGCACCGGAAAGTAACCGCCCTTGACGCCCGGCCGCAGGCCCGAGTTGCCATGCTCGTATTCCTTGCCGCTGCTCCAGGCCGCCTCTTCGCTCTCGATCTTGGAGAAGCTGCCCGACATGTCGACGTTCCAGCGCACGCTGTCGAAGACGAAGAATTCGGGCTCCGGGCCGAAGTAGGCGGCGTCGCCGATGCCGCTGCTCTTGAGGTAGGCCTCGGCACGACGGGCCAGCGAGCGCGGGTCGCGCTCATAGGGCTTGCCGTCGCCGGGTTCGAGCACGTCGCAGGTCAAGAGCAGCGTCGGCTCTTCGAAGAAGGGGTCGACGTTGGCCGTATTGGGGTCGGGCATGAGCAGCATGTCCGAGGCTTCGATGCCCTTCCAGCCGGCGATCGACGAGCCGTCGAAGGCGTGGCCGGCACTGAATTTGTCCTCGTCGAACGCCGACACGGGCACGGTGACATGTTGTTCCTTGCCCCGTGTGTCGGTGAACCGGAAATCAACGAACTTGATTTCGTTGTCCTTCACCATCTTCATCACGTCGGCAACGGTCTTGCTGGCCATCAGGGCTCTCCTAGCGGGGCTTTTGGATTGGGTGGGATGCGAAAAAAGCGCAGGGCAATGTAGCAGAAAGCATGCCCGCAGCCGGTGCGCCGCAGCTGGCTCTGTGCACGGGCGACATGCCCCAAATCAAAGCACGCTGCGGCACCAACTAGGAGCGCATCCAGACCTCTCAGCGCACCAGTTCGGGGCCTATCTTCGCGCCCAAGGCAGCCAGCCCGGAGCAGAGCGCGGCATAGGCCGCCGGCAGCAGGGCCTCGCGGCCCTTGACGCCCAATTCGATGTGGCGGCCATGCACCGGATGGTCGACGCTGGGCAGGCTGAACACACGCACACCCACGTGATCGCGTTCGACGGCTTCCATCAGCGGCGTCAAGGTGGCCTCCATCGAGCCGTAGACGATCACCGAGCGTTCGGCCTCGCGCAGCGTGCCGTGCAGCGCGAGGTAGCGGGTGTCGAGCAGGGCCTCGATCATCGGGTGCGCCATCACCGGAAAGCCGGGCACGAAATGCACCTCGCCGACCGTGAAGCCCGGGATCTTGTTGTACGGGTTGGCGATGATCTGCGCGCCGAGCGGAAACACACCCATGTTCAGGCGGTGGATGTTGTCGGGCGCATCGGGCTCGAACGCGACACCTTTTTCCGCCGCCTGGTCTTTCATGCGCTGGGTGATCAGCTCCCTGGCCTGGGGGTGCAGCTGCAGCGCCACGCCCAGCGCAGCCGCGGCGCATTGGCGCGTGTGGTCGTCGGGCGTGGCGCCGATGCCGCCGCAGCTGAAGACGGCGTCGCCGCTGGCAAAGGCATGGCGCAAGGCCTCGGTGATCAGTGCGCGATCGTCGCCGACATAGCGCGCCCAGGCCAGCGCCAGTCCGCGCTGCGCCAGCAGGCCTATGAGCTTGGGCAGGTGTTTATCCTCGCGCTTGCCGGAGAGGATTTCGTCGCCAATGATGAGCAGGCCGAATTTCATGGTGGGGGCAGGGCCTCGACGGGATGAAGGGGTGGCACCATGGCCACGGTGCGCAATTCGTGCAAGGCCGCCAGCGCGAAATGCGCGAACCACAGCGCGGCGAAGGCGAACACCAGGGTGTACAGCCAGACCGATACCAGCACCAGCAGCGGCGCGAATATGAGTGCCGCCGCGCCGAAGGCCCACAGCAGCGTCGGCACGGCGCCGAGGTAGCCGCACACGACACCGATGACCAGCAGCGGCCAGCGCTGCTCGCGCATCAGCATGCGGCGCTCGTCGGCGCTGGCGTGTTCGGCCAGCACGTCGAAGACCATCACGCGGCAGGTCAGCCAACCCCAGATCAATGGCGGCACGATCAACACCAGCGGCGGCACGAACCACAGCGGCACGCTCAGCGCCAGCGCCAGCAGCGCGGCCAGGGTGCAGCCCAGCGACCACAGCAGCGACTGCCACAACGACGCGCCACGCCGGGCCTCGAGGCTCGCAAAGCGGCGCTTGACCACCAGCGAGACCAGTGCCGGCACCATCAACAGCGCCACCATCAACAACGACAGCAGCACGATCACCGGCAAGGCCAAGGCCACGACCACCAGGGGCGCAATCATGACCCGCAGGCCGGTGCCGCCCAGAGCCTCGAGCCACTTCAGCAGCGCGTCGATCAGCGACCAGCTCTGCAGCGTAGCCCTGACCCCATCCACCGCCGGCTCCCAGAAGAACCAGCCGAGCACCAGCGTCGAGCCGCCGGCCAGCAACAGCGGCGCCAGCGACAGCGCAATCACGCGGGGGTGCATGCAGTAGGCGGCGGCGCGCCAGAAGGCATCGAGTAGGTGCTTCATCGGCGCGCAGGATACGCGCCTGCACGTTGGCAACCGCCCTCGGCGGACAAGCCGCCTAGCAAGAGGTCACTGCTTTGGCGGCAACTCCGGCTGTTTGGACAACGGCTGCTGGTTGTCGTCAGTTGGGGCACCTTCTCGCATGGAGTTGGCCAAATCAGCGATGAACCGCGCCCGTACCCGACCCAAATAGCGAGCCCACGAAGGGCCGGTCAGCAATCCGAGCACGAACGAAAGCACCAATATCCCGCCGAAAACAAATATCGCATAGTCGGATGCGATGAATTCTTCAATCCACTTGAACATAGGAGTCGGCGAATTGCAGTGGCAGCAGACAATGGTCTGCTCCCCTCAACCGCAGTCAACCCCCTAGGAACGTCGTGGCTGCGTCGAGTCAACCTGTCAGGTCTTTCAGGTGGCAAGACTGTTCGTCGTGCTATACGAGAACGCAGGCTTGCATGGTCCGGACATGTCAGCGCAGGTTGCCGGTATGCCCGAGCGAGTAGCGCCCCGGCTGCGGCCACACCGTCAGGCCATGCGGCTCGGCGCCGACCTTGATCTGTTCGACCGCACCGCTCGCGGTGTCGAAGCGGTAGATCACATCGTCGTAGCGCGCCGCCAGCCACAGATACTTGCCGTCGGCGCTGACATTGCCCATGTCGGGGCTGCCGCCACCGGGCACGCCCCAGCGGGCGACGATTTGTTCGCTGGCGAAGTCGATCACCGTCACGCTGCCGCTGCCGTTCTTCGGCCCGTGGATCAGGTGCGAGCCGCGATTGGCGACATACAAGTGTCTGCCGTCGCGACTCGGGTACAGGCCATGCGCACCGACGCCGGTGGCAATGAAGCCGATCTGCTTGAAGGATTCGGCGTCGATCACATGCACGCCGTCGGCATGCATGTCGGCGATGTACAAGCGCGAGCCGTCGGGCGAGCTGCGAATGTCCTGCGGCATGCCGCGATCGACGGTGCACAGCTCGGTCTCGCCGGGCTCCCAGACCTTGCCGGCTTCGAGCGTTGCGGCCTTGTAGCGCATCTTGGGCATGCGCAGCTTCAGGTAAGCCAGCACCTTGCGCCCGGGCAGGTCGATCTTGACCAGGGTGCCCGAGAACTCGCAGGTGAAGATGACGAAGCGGCCGTCGATGGCGAAGTCCGCATGATTGACGCCGGGGCAGCCGGGCACGTCGATCGAGTACTGCGCGGCCATCGTCTTCGGGTCGCGGAAGTCGAGCCGTTTCCTGGCCTCGGCGACCACGATGGCCGACTTGCCGTCGGGCGTGAAATACATGTTGTAGGGGTCGTCGACCAGTACCGCCTTGCCCGGTTTGCCGGTCTTCGGGTCGATCGGCGTCAGGCTGCCGTCGCTGCGGCCCTCGGCGTTGTTGGTGACCCATAGGGTGCGCAAGTCCCACGCCGGCACGATGTGCTGCGGGCCGATGCCGACCTTGAAGCGGTCGACGACTTTCATCGCCTGCGGATCGACCACGTAGACGTCGTTGGAGCGCAGGTTGGGCACGTAGATGCGCACCAGGTCGCCTGCCAGCGCCGGGCTGAGCTTGCCGGCCGCGGTCTCGCTGTACAGGTTGCGCGCATCGGGCACGGCCGGCATGCCCGGCAGCATCGTGACCACCGGCGCCGCAGGGGGCGCCGAGGCCGGCGCGGTTTGCGCCAGCGCCCCATCGCGTGGCAGGCCGACGAACACCACCCCGGCAACCAACATCGCTGTGCCGACCACCGCTGTCTTCCATCTCATGCTCATCGCCGAGGCTCCATCGATCTGTCGTTCATGGCGCATTGGCCGTCGCCGGCCTGGTGCGAGCGCGGATCGCCGCCACCGACGCCGCGACGATATGCTCGACCGCATTGCGCCCCAGTTCGGCGCTGGCGCGGCGCGGGTCACCGGCCACGCCGTCGGGCACCCCACCGCGCGGTCGGGACGCCGCCAGGTCCATGCGTACCTGCGACGGGTCGAGCGCCAGCATCAGTGCCGTGTCGGCCAGCCCCGCATGCGGGCCGATCTCGCTGCCGGTAAACCCCTGTGCCTTGAGCGCCGCATCGAAGTCGTCTGCCGCCGCGCGGTAATACTCGGGCAGGGCATGCACGCGCGACGCGCCGCCCCATTCACGATTGAGTTTGGCCGCCACGCGGTCGAGGCTGGCGCGGTAGCCGCCGTGGTCACCGAGCAGGACCACATCGCGCAGGCCATGCCGGCGCAGGCTGCGCGCCGCACCTTCCAGCGTGGCTTCGAAGGCCGCGTTGGTGATCGTGAGCGTACCGGGGTAGCGCATATGCGCGGTCGGCGGGTCGATCGCGCCCTCGGGTACGTAAGCGATGACCGGAGCCACCACCGCGTTGCCCAGCCGCTCGGCGATGCGCGTCGCCAGCAGCTTGACGCGCACATTGTGTTTACCCAGCGTCATGTGCGGGCCGTTCTGCTCGGTGCCACCGATCGGGATCAGCACGGTGGTCGCGCCGGCCGCGATGCGATCGCGCAACTCCGGCCAGGTCAGCTCCTCGAGCTGCAGGCTCGCCGCATGCGCAGGCAGGGCGCAGCCCATGGCAAGCACCCAGATGGCGAGCCGCGGCCACCAGGCTCGCGCCACCAGGCTACGCGTCTGCGTCATCGCCACCGATGATCGAGCCGAGCAGGCCGCCGGCGGCAAAGCCGCCCAGCAGCGAACCCTCTTCACGCGAACCGCCGCGCTGCGGCGCGGCGGCAAAGACGCGGCTGGCCAGGCGCGAGAACGGCAGGCTCTGCAGCCAGACCGTGCCCGGGCCGCTGAGCTTGGCGAAGAACAGGCCCTCGCCGCCGAACAGCGCAGTCTTGATCTTGCCGACATACTGGATCTCGAAATTCACCGTCTGCGTCATGGCCACCAGGCAGCCGGTGTCCACGAACAGGGTCTGGCCGGTCTGCAGCTCGCGCTTGCAGATGCTGCCGCCGGCGTGGATGAAGGCCAGGCCGTCGCCGTCGAGCCGCTGCATGATGAAGCCCTCGCCGCCGAAGAAGCCGACGCCGAGTTTTTGCTGGAAGTACACACCCAACGACACGCCGCGCGCCGCGCACAGAAAGGCATCCTTCTGGCAGATCAGCGTACCGCCCAGCGTGCGCAGGTCCATCGGCATGATCTTGCCCGGGTAGGGCGCAGCAAAGGCGACCTTTTGTTTCTGCGTGGCGCCGTTGGTGTAGACCGTGGTGAACAGCGACTCGCCGGTGATCAGCCTCTTGCCGGCGCCGAGCAGCTTGCCGAGCAGGCCGCCGCCACCGCCGCCCGAGCCGTCGCCGAAGACCGTGTCCATGGCGATGCCCGCCTCCATGTACATCATGCTGCCGGCCTCGCCGACGGCAGCTTCGCCCGGGTCGAGTTCGATCTCGACGAACTGCATCTCGGCACCCTTGATCTCGTAGTCGACAACGTCCATGGCCATAGCGCATTGCTCCGGGGCGAATCACGAAGTCGGCGATGGTAGCGCCGCCCGCCAATGCGCACGGACCCGGGTGCTGAAAACAGGCTTCTCGGCCTGCAAGGGCTGGCGCGTCACACTACGGCTCTTGTGCTGCACCAACGCTTCGGGCAGGCGAACTTGCGTGCCCATCAGCGCGACCGGCACGTCATGCCACAGCACCGCACTGTTGGCGCGTTGCAAGTTCGAGCAAAACGCAGTCGTTGGTGCGGCAAATCGCCGCGCAGTGCCATTCCGGGCCGGTGGCCACGGGTTCCTGCGCCAGCACCAGCGCTCGTAAAGCGGTGCCATATCACGATCGGGCCGGAGCTGAACTGCCGCTCCGCGCGGCGGCCGACGACACTCGCGACTGCATGCTTCAGGTCAAGACCTCACTGCCCACACCCATGCGCCTGCTGATGCTCGAAGACGACACGCTGTTCGGTGGTGCCGCGCGCAAAGCCTTGTTGCGCGCGGGCTATGCGGTCGACTGGATCCAATCGGCAGACGGGTTGAATGCGTCGATGCGCACGTTCGAGTACGACTGCGTACTGCTGGGCCTGCATCTGGGCGATACCACCGGCGAGCAATGTCTGCAAGACATTCGCGACCACGATCCGCACCTGCCGTTGATCGTGATCAGTGCCAACGGGGGCCTTGGTGACCGAGTGCGCATGCTCGAGCATGGCGCCGACGATTACCTGGTCAAGCCGGTCGACCTCGACGAGGTATGCGCGCGTGTGCGCGCCGTCACGCGACGCGGCCAGTTGGCCAGGTCTGGTGCGCTGGGTCAGGGCGAGTTGAGGCACGGCGAGCTGCGTTTGCAGCCCTCGCGCCGCACTGCAACCTGGCAGGGCAAGATCGTGCCGCTCACCAACCGCGAATTCTGGGTGCTCGAGGCCTTGGTGCGACAGAAGGGCCAGGTGCTGTCGCGCGAGAAGCTCGAAGCCGCCCTCTACGGCTGGGGCGAAGAGATCGAAAGCAATGCGATCGAGGTCTACGTCCACCACCTGCGGCGCAAGTTGCTCCCAAAGTTGATCAGGACCGTGCGCGGCCAGGGCTACCAGTTCGGCGCCGAGGCGGTAGACGCCTAATCGGTCAAGGTCGTCCAGGGCGACACCCCGTGGCCTCACGAAGCGGTGGCGCCGCGCGCTGCGTTCCATCAACGCCCTGGCCGACGCCCTACGCTTGCGCAATCCACTCGAAGTCACCTTGCTCCCGGAGGTCGATCCGCCGCGCGAGCTGGTGCCCATCGTCAATGCCATCGACTTCCTGTTCGCACGCATGCAAAGGGCGCTGTCGATCGTGCTGCTGGTCGTCGAGATGCACGGCGCGAAGATTCAATTGCTCGACTCGCCGCTCGGCGGCCTGCGTGTGCAGGTCACCTTGCCACGCCATAGCGAGGCGCAGCCGTGAGTGGTGGAGCCGGCGGGAATCGAACCCGCGTCCGCAAGCCATCACCGGACAGTTCTACATGCGTAGCTGGCTGATTTGTTTTCTCACTCCTCGAGTCGCGCAGCAGCACGCTACTTTCGGAGCCAGTCACTTGATCTCGTCCTGAACCGAATGACGCGGCTCAGCACCAGCCGATGTGAATGACCTCTCAGTCGTCGGTCTTGCGACCTTCAACCCGGCCCATCGGCCTGCCGTTGAGAGGCTCACCGGTTTTAAGCGGCGAGTGCGTACGTTTGATCGTTCGCAGTTACTTTGTTTCCAGTGGATTTACGAGCGAACTGGTGCTCGGCATGCCCTGCGTCGGATCCGAACCCACGTCGAAACCAGGTCGGCCCCTCAGGCACGTAGTTTAGGCCAGTTGCAGCCAATGCAAGAGCGCGGCCGGTTCGGCGAGTACGGCGTGCGCGCCCCAGGCGTCGATCGGCTCGCCCTGGCCGAGGTAGCCCCAGGCCGCAGCCAGGGTGGCCATGCCGGCAGCGCGGCCGGCCACGATGTCGCGCTGGTCGTCGCCGATGTAGACACATTTCGCCGCCTCGATGCCGACGCGGCGCGCCGCTTCGCGCAGGGGTTCCGGGTGCGGCTTGCTGTGCGGCGTGGTATCGCCGCTGATGACCACTGCCGCGCGCCGGTCCAGATGCAGGCCGGCGACGATGGGCTGGGTGAAGCGCTCGGCCTTGTTGGTCACGATGCCCCAGCGCCGGCCGGCCTGGTCCAGGCGGTCGAGCACCGGCGCCATGCCCGCGAATACGGTCGTCAGCTCGAGCAGGGCGGCCTGGTAGCGGTCGAGAAACTCCTGGCGCAGGGCATCGAATGCCTCGTCGCCCGGTTTCACGCCGAGCGCCGTGCCGACCATGCCCCGTGCACCCGCGCCGACCATCGGGCGCAGTGCTGCCAGCGGCAGCGGCGCCTGGGATCGCGCAATCCGCATGGCGTTGGCCGCGGCCGGCCAAGTCCGGGGCGCTGTCGATCAAGGTGCCATCCAGGTCGAACAGCACCAATTGCGTGGCCGTGCTCATCCCATCGGAGCGCGGCAGCCGAAGAGATAGTTCACGCTGGTGTCGTCCGATAACCAGTAGCGCCCGGTCAGCGGGTTGTATTGAATGCCGCGGGTCTGTTCGAGCAGCAAGCCGGCATCGCGACACCACTGTGCCAGTTCGCTCGGCCGGATGAACTTGGCGTATTCGTGGGTGCCCTTGGGCAGCAGCCTGAGCACATGTTCGGCGCCGACGATGGCAAACAGGAACGCCTTCGGGTTGCGGTTGAGTGTCGAGAAGAAGACTTGGCCGCCCGGCTTGACCAACGCCGCGCAGGCGCGCACCGCCGAGGCCGGGTCAGGCACATGCTCGAGCATTTCCATGCAAGTCACGAGATCGAAGTCCGCGGCTCGCTCGGCGGCAAGCGTCTCGACGGCGACTTCGCGGTAGTCGATGTTGTCGACCCCGCCCTCGAGAGCATGCAACTGCGCCACTTTCAGCGGCTTGACGGCCAGATCGATGCCCAGCACCTGCGCCGCGCCGCGACGGGCCATGGCCTCGGCCAGAATGCCGCCGCCGCAGCCCACGTCCAGGATCTGCTTTGCACGCAGGCCCGACGCACCGGCCAGCCTTTCTATCCAGTCCAGCCGCAACGGATTGATCTGGTGCAGCGGCTTGAACTCGCTGGTCGGGTCCCACCAGCGGTGGGCCAGTTCGCTGAACTTGGCCAGTTCCTGGGGATCGGCGTTGATCGTCATGTCGGAATGCTAAGCGACCGGCACAGGCCCGCAGCGGCCGTCCGTTCGACAACGGGCACTCCAAAGACAGAAAACCCCGCCGCAGCGGGGTTTTCTCGGCTTGGATCGGCGAGCCGATTACTTGCGGGTGCGCGTACCGACGACCTCGATCTCGACACGGCGGTTCTTCGCCTTGCCTTCCTTGGTCTTGTTGTCGGCGACGGGCTGCTTCTCGCCCTTGCCTTCGGTGTAGACCCGGTTCTTCTCGACGCCCTTGCTCGGTCAGGTAGGCCTTGACGGCGTCGGCGCGTGCCACCGACAGCTTCTGATTCATCGCTGGCGAGCCATCGGTGTCGGTGTGGCCGACAGCGATGATGACTTCGAGGTTGATGCCTGCGGTCTTGCTGACGAGATCGTCCAGCTTGGCTTTGGCTTCAGGCTTCAACGCCGACTTGCCGGAGTCGAAGAACGCGTCCGCGGCGAAGGTCACCTTCTCGCTCACCGGCGCTGGCGGGGGCGGCGGAGGCGGCGGGGGCGGCGGAGGCGCCACGACGGCCGGGGGCGGCGGGGGCGGCGGGGGCGGGGGAGGAGGCGGCGGGGGCGGCGGGGGCGGCGGCTTCAGCGCGCCGTCGCAGGATTCGACTGCAGTCGCCGGGGTCCAGAAGGCGTCGCGCCAGCAAAGCTCGTTGCTGCCGTTCTTCCAGGTGGTGCCGTCGACGTTGCGCCAGTTGTCTATGGCCTTCGGTGCACCACCCATGTGGGCAGCAGCGAATACGGCCATCGGGGCGGCAAGCGCAGCCGATGCGAAAAGCATCGCAACCTTGTTCAGTTTCTTCATTGATTGTCCTCTCGAGGAAAGCCGCAGTTGCCTGCGAAACGTCTGGATCGGAAGCGAGAAAACCCGGCGAACGCCCGGTTTGTCGAGCGCTCACCACCGACCAACTCATTGTGCCAGAGGTTCCCAGGTGCGCTGCATTTTGGCCTGCGCGCACACCGGCGGTCGCCCCGCTGTTGCGCCAGTGCTACAGCCGCCGCCGAATAGAATCGAGCCCTTCACCTGGCGGCCGCGACCCCCGCTGCGCCCCTCCCTCCTCGCGTTTATGACCTCCTTCGCCAAGGAAACCCTGCCCGTCAGCCTCGAAGAGGAGATGCGGCGCTCGTATCTCGATTACGCGATGAGCGTCATCGTCGGGCGGGCGTTGCCCGATGCGCGCGATGGCCTCAAGCCCGTGCACCGGCGCGTGCTGTATGCGATGCACGAGCTGAACAACGACTGGAACCGGCCGTACAAGAAGTCGGCGCGCATCGTCGGCGACGTCATCGGCAAGTACCACCCGCATGGCGACACGGCGGTCTACGACACCATCGTTCGCATGGCGCAGGACTTCTCGCTGCGCCACATGTTGGTCGATGGCCAGGGCAACTTCGGCTCGGTCGACGGCGACAACGCGGCGGCGATGCGGTACACCGAAATCCGCCTGTCCAAGATCGCCCACGAGATGTTGGAAGACATCGACAAGGACACCGTCGATTTCGGCCCCAACTACGACGGCTCGGAGCAAGAACCGCTGGTCCTGCCGAGTCGGCTGCCCAACCTGCTGATCAATGGCTCGGCCGGCATCGCGGTCGGCATGGCCACCAACATCCCGCCGCACAACCTGAATGAAGTCGTCGACGCCTGCCTGCACCTGCTGAAGGACGGCGAGGCCACGCATCGAAGAGTTGATGGAGATCATTCCGGCGCCCGACTTCCCGACGGCCGCCATCATCTATGGCGTCAATGGCGTGCGCGAGGGTTACCGCACGGGCCGCGGCAAGGTCGTGATGCGCGCCAAGTGCCACTTCGAGGACATCGACAAGGGCGCCCGGCAGTCGATCATCGTCGATGAGATCCCGTACCAGGTGAACAAGAAGACCCTGCTCGAGCGCATCGCCGAGCTGGTGCACGAAAAGAAGATCGAAGGCATCAGCCACATCCAGGACGAGAGCGACAAGTCCGGCATGCGCGTGGTGATCGAGTTGAAGCGCGGCGAAGTGCCCGAGGTGGTGCTGAACAACCTGTACAAGCAGACCCAGCTGCAGGACACCTTCGGCATCAACATGGTGGCCCTGATCGACGGCCAGCCGCGCCTGTGCAACCTCAAGCAGTTGCTCGAAATCTTCCTCGAGCACCGGCGCGAGGTGGTGACGCGGCGCACGGCGTTCGAGCTGAAGAAAGGCGCGCGAGCGCGGCCATGTGCTCGAAGGCCTGGCCGTGGCGCTGGCCAATATCGACGAGTTCATCGAGACCATCAAGACCTCACCGACACCGCCGGTGGCCAAGGCCGCGCTGATGGCCAAGAGTTGGGACAGCGCCCTGGTGCGCGAGATGCTGCAGCGCGCCGAGGCCGAGACTGCCGGCGGCCGCGCCGCCTACCGACCCGAGGGCCTGCCGCCGCACTACGGCATGCAGTCCGACGGCCTGTACCGCCTGTCGGACGACCAGGCGCAAGAAATCCTGCAGATGCGCCTGCAGCGCCTCACCGGCCTGGAGCAGGACAAGATCGTCGGCGAGTACAAGGAGGTGATGGCCGCAAATCGCCGACCTGCTCGACATCCTGTCCAAACCCAATCGCGTGACGACGATCATTGCCGAGGAACTGGCCGCGTTGCGCGCCGAGTTCGGCACCGGCAAGCTCGCCGCGCGGCGCAGCGTGATCGAGCGCAACGTGCAGGAACTGGGCACCGAAGACCTGATCACGCCGGCCGACATGGTGGTCACCCTCAGCCACACCGGCTACATCAAGAGCCAGCCGCTGGGCGAGTACCGCGCACAGCGCCGTGGCGGCCGCGGCAAGCAGGCCACGCAGACCAAGGAAGACGACTGGGTCGACCAGCTCTTCATTGCCAACACGCACGACTGGATCCTGTGTTTCTCCAACCGCGGCCGCGTCTACTGGCTCAAGGTCTGGGAAGTGCCGCAGGGCGGGCGCGCGTCGCGCGGCAAGCCGATCGTCAACATGTTCCCGCTGCAGGGCGACGAGAAGATCACCGTCGTGCTGCCGCTGACGGGCGACTTCCGCACCTTCCCCGCCGATCACTTCATCTTCATGGGCACGGCGCTGGGCACGGTGAAGAAGACCTCGCTCGATGAATTCAGCAATCCGCGCAAGGCCGGCATCATCGCCGTCGACCTCGACCCGGGCGACTTTCTGATCGGCGCCTCGCTGACCGACGGCAAGCACGACGTGATGCTGTTTTCCGACGGCGGCAAGGCGGTGCGCTTCGACGAGGACGACGTGCGTGCGATGGGCCGCAACGCCCGCGGCGTGCGCGGCATGATGCTCGAGCCAGGCCAGAGCGTGATCGCGATGCTGGTGGCCGAAGACGAGACGCAGTCCGTGCTCACGGCCACGGAGCACGGCTACGGCAAGCGCACCTCGATCGCCGAGTACACCCGCCATGGCCGAGGCACCAAGGGCATGATCGCCATCCAGCAGAGCGGGCGCAACGGCAAGGTCGTCGCCGCCACGCTGGTGCGTCCCGAGGACGAAATCATGCTCATCACCGACCGCGGCGTGCTGGTCCGCACCCGCGTCTCGGAAATTCGCGAACTCGGCCGCGCCACGCAGGGTGTGACGCTGATCGCGCTCGACGACGGCTCCGCGCTGAGCGGCCTGCAACGCATCGTCGAGAACGATGCCGGCAACGGCGACAGCGACTTGCCCACCGGCGAGGAGGGTTCCTGATGTGGCGCGTGCTGTGGCTGGCGAGCTTGATCGCGCTCGGCGCGAGCGCAAACGCGCAGGCACAGACGAAGAAGGAACTGGCCGCCACGCTGCTGCAGTTGCAGCAGTCTGGCATCGAAAACATCGGGCTGCAGATCGCGACCCAGACCTCGCAGCGTTTCCTGCAGGCTGCCAGCCAGGTGATCCCGCGCCTGGCGGCCGACAAGCGCGACGCTGCGGCCAAGGATGTGCAGGCCGAAGTGAAGAAGTTCTATGACGATGTGGAGCCGCTGCTGCGCAAGCGCGCAACCGAACTTGCGCCGTCGACGCTGATGCCGCTTTATGAAGAGCGATTCAGCGAGGACGAATTGAAGCAGGTGATCGCCTGGCTCGAGTCGCCGGTATCGAAAAAGCTGCAACAACTCGACGGTGAACTCGGCAGCCTCTTGGCGCAAAAAGTGATGAACGACACCCGCAGCGCGATCGAGCCCCGCCTGAAGACCCTAGAGACCAACCTGGCCAAGCGCCTGGGTATCTCGGCAACGCCAGCCAGTGGCGCGGCGTCGGGACCGAAGAAGTAGCCGGCGCATTGCCGACACCCGTCGATGGCCGATACCGCAGCACCGGATCCCGATTTGCCAGCCCTGCGCCAGCAGATCGACGCCGTCGACCACCAGTTGCTGGCCCTGCTCAACCGCCGCGCAGAGCTGGCGCTGGCGGTCGGTGCGATCAAGCGGCGCGAGGGTTCGGTGGTCTTTCGTCCGGAGCGCGAGGCCCAGGTCATCGACGGCTTGAAGGCCGGCAACCATGGCCCGCTGCAGACCACCAGCGTGGCACCGATCTGGCGCGAGATCATGTCTGCCTGCCGCGCCTTGGAGACACCCATGCGCGTGGCCTACCTCGGGCCGGCGGGTACCTTCAGCGAGCAGGCTGCGTTGGCCTACTTCGGCTCGTCGATCGTCTGCGTGCCCTGCGCCAGCATCGACGAGGTCTTCCGCAGTGCCGCCGGCGGCGCGGCCGACTTCGGCGTGGTGCCGGTCGAAAATTCAACCGAAGGCGTGGTCGCGCGTTCGCTCGACCTGTTCCTCACCACGCCGCTGGCCATCATCGGCGAGACCAGTCTGCTCGTGCGCCACAACCTGTTGCGCAAGATCGAATCGCTCGACGCCATCAGCGCCATCTGCGCCCATCCGCAGGCGCTGGCGCAATGCCACGCCTGGCTGGCCGACCACCTGCCGAACGTCGAGCGCCGGCCGGTGACCAGCAATGCCGAGGGCGCCCGCCTGGCGTCGCTCGATGCCTCGCTGGCCGGCCTGGCCAGCGAGCGCGCGGCCGGCGAATACGGTCTGCACGTCGTTGCGCCCGCGATCCAGGATGACCCGCACAATCGCACCCGTTTTGCCATCGTCAGCCACCCCGAGCGGCATCCCCAGCCGCACGCCTCCGGCCACGATTGCACCAGCCTGGTGGTCTCGGTGACCAACCGGCCGGGTGCGGTGCACGACATGTTGGTGCCGCTGAAGATCCACGGCGTATCCATGACGCGCCTGGAGTCGCGGCCGGCCCGATCAGGCCAGTGGGAGTACTACTTCTATATCGACATCGCCGGCCACCCCGACGAACCGCATGTGGTCGCAGCACTGCAGGAGCTGCGCAGCGCATGCGCGTTCTACAAGTTGCTCGGCACGTATCCTCTGGACATCCATTAACCCACTCGCGACCCGATGTTCAACCAGCTTGGCCTGATCGGCTGCGGCCTGATGGGTGGCTCCTTTGCCCTGGCGTTGAAGCGCGCCGGCCTGGTCAAGCGCGTCATCGGCTACAGCAAGTCGCCGTCGACCACCGAGCGAGCGAAGAAGCTCGGCATCATCGACGACGCCGCCGAGTCGGCGTTGCTGGCCGTGTCGGGTTCCGACATCGTCTTGATCGCCGTGCCGGTAGCCGCCACTGAAGGCACCTTCCGGGCCATCCGCCACCTGGTCGAGCCCGGCGTGCTGTTCATGGACGTCGGCTCGACCAAGCGCGACGTGGTCGACGCCGCGCGTCGTGTGCTCAAGGAACGTGTGTCGTACTTCGTGCCCGCGCATCCGATCGCCGGCAAGGAAGCCACCGGCCTCGCCCACGCCGACGCCTCGCTCTATAACGGCCGCCAGGTGATCCTGACGCCCTTGCCCAGCACCGATCCCGATCTGGTGCAAAAGGCCACCGATGTCTGGGCCGCACTCGGCTGCGCAGGTGCTGAGGATGACGCCGGAAAACCATGACGCGGCGTTCGCTGCCGTCAGCCACCTGCCGCACCTGCTGGCCTTTGCCTTCTTCAGCGCGGTGGTCAAACAACCCTCGGGCCAGGATTTCCTGGCCCTGGCCGGACCCGGGTTTCGCGACTTCACGCGCATCGCCGCCAGCGACCCGACCGTGTGGCGCGACATCCTGGTCTCCAACCGCGAAGAGATCCTCAAACAATCGCTGCGCTTTCGGCACACGCTCGATGCGCTGGAACATGTCATGCGCTCGGGCAATGTCGAAGCGCTGGAAGACTTGCTGCGCCAGGCCGCCGACGCGCGCGGTGGCTGGCAAATGAACACCGGCGGCACCAAGCCACCCAACGCGCGCTGAACTTGCCGGCCGTGTACGCGATACCGTTTCTCGACCTGCCCCCGTTCGTCGCTGCCTCCGGCAGGGTGCAACTGCCGGGCTCCAAGAGCATCTCCAACCGCGTCCTGCTGCTGGCCGGCTTGGCCGAAGGCACGACCCAGATCCACGATCTGCTCGACTCCGACGACACGCGCGTCATGGTGGCGGCCCTCGAGCAGCTCGGCTGCCGCATCACGCGCCAAGGCGGTGCCACGGTGCAAGTGCATGGCCTCGCGGGCAGGCTCGCGGTAGCGCAGGCCGATCTGTTCCTCGGCAACGCCGGCACCGCCATGCGACCCCTGACCGCCGCCCTGGCCGTGATCGCGGCCACCCAGGGCGGGCGCTTCGAGTTGCGCGGCGTGCCGCGCATGCACGAGCGGCCGATCGGCGACTTGGTCGACTGCCTTGCGTCAACTCGGCTGCGCCGTCGACGAACTCGGCCAAGACGGCTACCCACCGCTGGCCGTGCACGGCCGAGCGGCGGCCGCTTGGCCACCGACCAACCGATCCGTGTGCGCGGCGACGTCTCGAGCCAGTTCCTGAGTGCGCTCCTGCTTGCCTTGCCGCTGGCCAGCACGGGCGGCCCGGTGGTCATCGAAGTCGACGGCGAATTGATCTCCAAGCCCTACGTCGAAATCACGCTGGCGCTGCTGGCCCGCTTTGGCGTTGCCGTGCAGCGCGAAGGCTGGCAGCGCTTCACGATTCCCGCGGCCAGCCGCTACCGCTCGCCGGGCGCCATTCACGTCGAGGGCGACGCCTCGTCGGCCTCGTACTTCATTGCCCTCGGCGCGATCGCCGCGATCGACGCGCCGCTGCGCATCGAGGGCGTCGGCGACGCGTCGATCCAGGGCGACATCCGCTTCGTCGACGCCGCCCGCGCGATGGGCGCCGACGTACGCAGCCAGGCCAATGCGCTGGAGGTTCGGCGCGGCGCCTGGCCGCTGCAAGGCCATCGCGCTCGACTGCAACCACATTCCCGACGCCGCGATGACGCTGGCCATGATGGCCTTGTATGCCGACGGCCCGAGCACACTGACCAACGTCGGCAGTTGGCGCGTCAAGGAGACCGATCGCCTCGCCGCGATGGCGACCGAACTGCGCAAACTCGGCGCCGCGATCGACGAAGGGCGCGACTTCGATTCGCATCACCCCACCCGTGCAGTGGCATGCGGCGTGCCTGCACACCTACGACGACCACCGCATGGCCATGTGTGCCTCGCTGGCCGCATGCAACGGCCTGTGCGCTGCGACACGGCCGCAGGCACCGGTGCCCGTGCGCATCGAAGACCCGGGCTGCGTGGCCAAAACCTTCCCCGACTACTTCGAGGCCCTTTGCACTCTGGCACGGGCCGAGCCGCATCAGGTACCGGTCATCACCATCGACGGTCCGACCGCCTCGGGCAAAGGCACGTTGGCCGCGGCCGTGGCCGCGCGCCTCGGTTACCACCTGCTCGACTCGGGTTCGCTGTACCGCGTCGCCGCCTTGGCCGCCATGCGCAGCGGGCTGCTCGACAGCGCCCTCGAAGCCGACGCACCAGCGATCGCCGCGCTGGCCGCCGCCTTGCCGCTGCGCTTCGACGCCGGCCATATCTGGCTCGGCGACGAAGACGTCACCGACCGGCTGCGCGACGAGGCGGTCGGGCTGGCGGCCTCGCGAGTGTCGGCGCTGCCGGCGGTCCGACAGGCATTGCATGGGCTGCAGTTGTCTTTCCGCCGCATCCCGGGCCTGGTGGCCGACGGCCGCGACATGGGCAGCGTGGTATTCCCCGACGCGGCGCTCAAGGTGTATCTCACCGCGAGCGCCAGCCAGCGTGCCGAGCGGCGGCATAAGCAATTGATTTCAAAGGGAATTTCGGCTAGTATCGACGCTCTTCGCGCCGACCTCGAGGCGCGCGACGAGCGCGACAGTTCGCGCCCCGTCGCGCCCTTGAAAGCAGCCGAAGATGCGCTGTTGCTCGACAACTCCGCAGTCACCATCGAGCAATCGGTAGCGTGGGTGCTGGACACGTGGGCGCGGCGCAGGCCGTTCGCATAGGCGAGCGGCCGCCAAGGCCGCCGCGCCTCTCCGGCGCGGCAATCAGCAACCCAAGTCGCCACCCGGCGGCAGACCTGTCGGCACACCACCTCCTGAGTTTCGCCGGCGCCAGGAATCATCACACCATGTCCCAAGCCCAAACCGCCACCCCCTTGGCCCCCGACTCGTTCGCGGCCATGTTCGAAGCCAGCCTGCAAAAGCGCGACATGCGCGCAGGCGAGGTCATCTCGGCCGAAGTCGTTCGCGTCGAGCACAGCTTCGTGGTGGTCAACGCCGGCCTCAAGAGCGAGGCCTATGTTCCGATCGAAGAATTCAAGAACGACCAGGGCGAGCTCGAAGTCCAGGTCGGCGATTTCGTCTCCGTCGCCATCGATGCGCTCGAAAACGGCTACGGCGACACCATCCTGTCGCGCGACAAGGCCAAGCGCCTGGCCTCGTGGCTGTCGCTGGAGAACTCGCTCGACTCCGGCGAATTCGTCATCGGCACCGTCAACGGCAAGGTCAAGGGCGGCCTGACGGTGCTGGTCAACGGCATTCGCGCCTTCCTGCCCGGCTCCCTGCTCGACACGCGTCCGGTCAAGGACATGAGCCCGTTCGAGGGCAAGACCATGGAGTTCAAGGTCATCAAGCTCGACCGCAAGCGCAACAACGTCGTGTTGTCGCGCCGCGCCGTCGTCGAGGCCTCGATGGGCGAGGAACGCGCCAAGCTGATGGAAACGCTGCACGAAGGCGCGATCGTCAACGGCGTGGTCAAGAACATCACCGAGTACGGTGCCTTCGTCGACCTCGGCGGCATCGACGGCCTGCTGCACATCACCGACATGGCCTGGCGCCGTGTGCGTCATCCGAGCGAAGTCGTCACCGTCGGCCAGGAACTGACGGCCAAGGTGCTGAAGTTCGACGCCGAGAAGAATCGCGTTTCGCTGGGCATCAAGCAGCTCGGCGACGACCCCTGGCATGGCGTGTCGCGGCGCTACCCGCAGAGCACGCGCCTGTTCGGCAAGGTCACCAACATCGCCGACTACGGCGCGTTCGTCGAGATCGAACCCGGCATCGAAGGCCTGGTCCACGTCTCCGAAATGGACTGGACCAACAAGAACGTGTCGCCGGCCAAGATCGTGGCCCTGGGCGACGAAGTCGAGGTCATGGTCCTGGAGATCGACGAAGACAAGCGTCGCATCAGCCTGGGCATGAAGCAGTGCAAGGCCAATCCCGTGGGAAGAGTTCAGCGCCACCGTCAAACGCGGCGACCGTGTCAAGGGCCCGGTCAAGTCGATCACCGACTTCGGCGTCTTCGTCGGTCTGGTCGCCGGCATCGACGGCCTGGTGCACCTGTCGGATCTGTCCTGGCACGAGCCGGGCGAGGCGGCGGTGCGCAATTACAAGAAGGGCCAGGAGGTCGAGGCCATCGTGCTGGCGGTCGACGTCGAGCGCGAACGCATCAGCCTGGGCATCAAGCAGTTGGATGGTGATCCGTTCGCCACCTACACCGCCCTGAACGACCGCGGCGCCCTGGTCACCGGCAAGGTCAAGATGGTCGACGCGCGCGGCGCCGAGATCCAGCTGACCGACGACGTGACGGGTTACCTGCGCGCTTCCGAGATCAGCCGCGACCGTGTCGAGGATGCGCGCAACGTGCTGAAGGAAGGCGACGAAGTCGAGGCCATGATCATCAACGTCGATCGCAAGGTGCGTGCGATCCAGTTGTCGGTCAAGGCCAAGGACAGCGCCGACCAGCAGGAAGCCATGCAGCGCCTGTCGGCCAGCACCGAGCGCGAGAACGCCGGCACGACCAGCCTGGGTGCGCTGTTGCGCGCCAAGATGGACAACAGCAAGGACAACGGCTGATCCGGGCATCGGTCGGTCCCATGACCCGCTCCGACCTCGTGACTGCGCTGGCCGAGCGTTTCGGCCAGCTCACCAACCGCGACACCGAGTTCGCGGTCAAGACCATGCTCGATGCGATGTCCGACGCGCTCGCGCGTGGGCACCGCATCGAGATCCGCGGCTTCGGCAGCTTTTCCATCAACCGCCGGCCGCCGCGCGTGGGACGCAACCCACGCAGCGGCGAGCAGGTCACCATTCCAGAGAAGCTGGTGCCGCACTTCAAGCCGGGCAAGGCCCTGCGCGAAGCGGTCGACGCCAACGTACCGGTCATCGATCTGCCGACCGGCCGCACGACGCACAGCTGATTTCCAGACCGCCGCGCACCCGTAGAATCGCCGGCCGATGCGTGTGCTTGCCTGGCTCGTCAGAGCCGTCATCTTCCTGGCCCTGTTTGCCTTCGCGCTGAACAATCAGCAGGAGGTGGCCGTGCATTGGTTCTTCGGCCTGCAATGGCACGCAGCCATGGTCATCGTCGTGCTCACCGCCTTCGCCACCGGCTGTGCGATCGGCGTCCTGGCCATGGTGCCGAGCTGGTGGCGCCAGCGCCGTGTCGCACGCCTGGCCAGCCCCCCGGTCGACGTGCCTGCCACCACGGCGCCGACGACTCAATTGCCTTCGGCCTTTGGCGCCGAAGCCGCAGTGGCACCGCGCGAAGCCATGTGATGGATTTCGACCTGGGTTGGGTGCTGCTGGCATTGCCACTTGCATTCGCGCTCGGCTGGATCGGCTCGCGCGTGGACCTGCGCCAGTGGAGGCGCGAGCAAACGAGCTCGCCCAGGGCCTATTACCAGGGACTGATCCTGTTGCTCAACGAGCAGCCGGACAAGGCCATCGACGCCTTCATCGAAGCCGTGCAGGGCGACCCTGACACCACCGAACTGCACTTCGCACTCGGCAACCTGTTTCGTCGCCGCGGTGAGTTCGAGCGCGCGGTGCGCGTGCACCAGCACCTGATGCAGCGCGCCGACCTCCCAGCGACCGAGCGCGAGCGTGCGCAGTACGCGCTGGCGCAGGATTACCTCAAGGCCGGCCTGTTCGACCGCGCCGAGCAGGCCTATCGGGCACTGGCCGGCACGCGCTTCGATGCCGAGGCCCGCCTGGCGCTGCTGCAGCTGCACGAACGCTCGCGCGACTGGCGCGCCGCGGTGGACGATGCCATGCAGCTCGAGCGCACGGGCAGCGGGTCGTTCGCATCACGCATTGCGCATCATTGGTGCGAGCTGGCGCTCGAGGCCGACGAGCGCGGCCTTGCCTTGCAGGCCGACGCCGCGTTGGCCAAGGCTCGCGAGGCCGCACCCGCTTCGCCACGGCCCTGGGTGCAATCCGGCCAACGGCTGGCGCACACCGGTCGCCACGCCGAGGCCCTGGCCGCATGGCAGGAATTGCTGCAACGCCACCCGGGCGTGTTCCCGCTGGTCGGGCAGGACTACGCCAAGAGTGCGCAGGCAGCGCGCCAGTCGGACGACGCGCTGGCCGTGATCCAGGCGCAGTATGCAAAACAGCCATCGCTTGAACTCTTGCAGGCCATGGACACGCTCGATCCAGACCGGGATCGCATGCGACAGCGCCACGCCGACCATCTGCTGCAATTGCCGACCCTGTCCGCTGCGGCAGCCGTGTTGCACGATGACCCGAACCCGCGGCCCGGAGTGATCGCCGCCGTCGAGCGGGCCGCCAAGCCGTTGCAGCGCTACCGCTGCGCGGCCTGTGGCTTTGAAGCCCAGCACTACTTCTGGCAATGCCCCGGCTGCCTGTGCTGGGACAGCTACCCGCCGCAGCGACTCGAAGACCAGTAGTCAAGTCGCCAGCGCGAGGTGGCGCTCGAGTTGCGCCAGCACGTCGTCGAGTGCAGGGACCTGACCCTTGCCGCCGAGGCTGGCCACCGGTCCGGGGCCGGTGATGCCGGCCAGCCCGGGCTCATGGTCGCAGTAGATCCCTATCGTCGGCTGGCCGAAGGCGGCGGCCAGGTGCGAGAAACCCGTATCCAGCCCGACGATCTGGCGCGCTTGGCCGAGCACGCCGGCAGTCTCGGCGACGCTGAGGAAGGGCGGCACCACGCCGTCGCAGCCGGCGGCAATGCGCTCGGCGCGTGCGTGCTCCTCGTCGCTGCCCCACACCAGCACGGGCGCCAGGCCCGCCGCACGCAGGCGCCGGCCGACCGCGATCCAGTGTGCCTCGGGCCATAGTTTCTCCGGCCGGCTGGCACAGGCGATCAAGGCAGCGCTCATGGCACCGACCTGCCACGAACCGCTGGGCGCATGAATGCCGAACTGCGGCGGCAACAGCGGCATCGTGTAGCCCAGGTGCGCGGCGGCCAGGCGCCGATTGCGCTCCACGGCCTGCAATTGCCGCGGCACCGGTACGCGTCGCTGGTAGAACAGCGACGCCAGCGGCTCGCGCAGACTGGCTCGGTCGTAGCCGACCAATGGCCCATTCGCCTGCAGGCCCCACAGCGCACTCTTCAACAGGCCCTGCAGGTCCAGCACCAGGTCGTAGCGCTCTCGTCTCAACTCGCCGCGCAAGTCGGCCATCGCGGCGCGTGTCTCGCGCGCCCACAATCGCTTGCGCCACTTTCGCCAGTGCAGGCTGTGCACGCGCTGTACACCCGCATGCAGCCCGGGAATCGCAGCAAACGGCGCCTCGACCAGCCATTCGATACACACGCCGGGATGTGCGCGACAGATGTCGCTGACGGCCGGCAGCGCATGGACCACGTCGCCCATCGACGAGGTCTTGACGATCAGAACCCGCATCGAGGGGACCGGGCTCAGCGGCGCGTCTTCGCTTCGGCCACCAGCGCCGGATTGAAGCGCGGGTCGTTGTACATCTTGAACTGCCGGTATACCTTGAAGTAGGCGCGGCCCTGCCTGGCGTCGGCGAGCAGGGCATCGAGGCAGGTGCCCAGGTCGTCGCGCTGCTGCACCAGGCGCGCCAGCTTGGCGCGGCTGCTGTCGATGTGCGCCGCATCGACGTCACGGCGTTGGGTCTGGGCGCGCATGGCGTGCACCTTCAGCGCCATGATCGACATGCGATCGATGATCGAACCAGCGGTCTCGCTGTTCAGGCGTGCACCGGCCGGCACAGTCGACACGCGGCGCATCGGTGCGCGCAGAGGCGGCATCGACCAGACCCAGCGCGGTGAGCAGGATCTCGTCGCTGCGCTCGGTCGCGTCGTTGCGCGCCTGATTGAAACCATCGATGGCGCGCTTGTTGGCTGCAATCTCGGCGTCACTCACCGTGGTCCGGCGTGCCAGATCTTCCTCGGCCCAGAGCCGGCAATTGAAGCGGTGATTGGCCTGCACCCAGCGCCACAGGCTGTCGTCGCGGGCTGCGGGTTCGTCGGCAGGCCAGCCCGGTGCGACCAGCAATTGATCGTGCAATGCGATGACCTCGGCCGCGCGTGGCAAGGCTGTCGTCATGGGTGTGCAGGCAATGCCGAGTGGGCGGCAGCCTTCCTGCGCTGTTTGCGCCAGCGCCGTGCCTTGTAGCGGTAGAGCATGTTCGACTGGTCCTCGGTGCGGGCCTGCAAGTTGACGATCTCGTCTCGGCCCGCCACCACTGCGTTCGCAAAGTCGAGCTTGCGGTCGATCATGCGCGCTCGAAAGTTCGAACTGAACTGCTCGTCCTTGACAAAGACGGCGACGAAGTCATTCCACATGTCCATGTCCTGGCGGCTGACGAACGACTCCAGGAGCTGTGGCCGCAGGCCATTGCGGCGCGCCCAGGTCACGAGCGCCCTGCCGCTGTCCGGATAGAACCTCCAGCAATCGACCGGGTAGCGATGAAAATCCCCATTCGAAGGTACGTTGAGGTAGCACAGTCCGTTGGGCCGCAGGACGCGGAGAATTTCAAGAAAGGTCAGCCAGAACATCTCCGAGTGCTCCAAGCATGAGTTGCTCACCACGATATCGACTGATCCATCGGCAAACGGAAGCTTGTACGGGTCGTCGAGCACGACATCGACGCCGGCGCCGGCGACGAAGTCGACGCCGACATAGCGCAGGCCGGCGGGCAGCACGTCGCGCAAGGACCCGTTGACATCCTGCGCGCCGATGTCGACGACGGTCGCTCCCGTGAGCGACGCCGCGTAGGTGTCGAAGAACAGCTTGCCGTTTTTCAAAGCGCTGGGGTGCATCGATCGGTCCTTGTCAGTAGCTCTGCAATGCCGAAGCCCGCTTCGTCCGATCGCACGGCGGCGACGTTCGGCAGCGCGCAAGTCATGCGCCCAGCGCTGCTGCACGGTCGGCAGTCGCAGTGAGCCCGGCACGCGAGCGAGCATGGTACACATGTCGGCACGCTGGTCCCGAACCTCGACGTGCGAGCGACCGACGCCGCGGCCAAGACGATGACCGTTCGGGCGCTCCGATGACGATCACGGACCGCGGCCGGATGGCAGAATGGCATGCACCAATGATCGGCGTCGCTTGCGCTGTTTCACCCGCGACCCCTGAACCCAGCCCCACATGACGCCGCGCCCGCTGATCGTTCGCCTGCGCAACTGGGTCGGCGACGTGATCCTCGGCGTCCCGGCCTTGCAGCTGCTGCAGGCGCACGGCTACCAACTTCAACTGGTCGGCAAGGCTTGGGCTCCGGCGTTACTTGCCGGTCAAGACTGGCCCGTCCACGTGCGCCCGAGCACCTTGCGCGAACGGGTGGCGCAACTGCGCTCGCTCAAGCGCGCGGCACGCACTGCCGATGCCCAGTTCACACAGCGCGAAAACGCGCTGCTGCTGCCGACCTCCTTTTCCGGCGCCCTCGAGATGCGCCTTGCCGGCCTGCGCGCCGTGGGCTATGCACAGGAGGCACGCAGCCTCCTGCTCGCGCGGGCCGAGCCGATCACCTATGGCGGCCATGCGCTGGTCAGTTATTGGGAACTCGCCTGCCGACTGCTGCGCATCGAGGCGTCGCCGCCGCCGCACATCGAATTGAAGACCACGCCCGCCGATCAGGCCAGCGCCGACGCACTGCTCGCCACGCAGGGCATCCGACCCGGCTTCGTCGTCGTCTGCCCGTTCGCCGGCGGCCAGTTCGAGAAGCAGGACAAGTGTTGGCCGGCCTTCGCCGCATTCACCCGTGCGCTGCGTGCGCACAACCGCGACCTGCTGGCCTGCCCCGGCCCCGGCGAAGAGGCGATCATCAGCCACAGTCATCCAGGCGTGAAGCTGTTGGCCGGCGTCAAGCTCGGGGTCTACGGCGGCCTGCTGCGGCGCGCGGCGCTAGTGGTCAGCAACGACACGGGGCCGGCGCACCTGGCGGCCGCTGTCGGTGCGCCGGTGCTGTCGGTGCTGGGGCCGACCAAGCCCGAACAATGGGCCCCCTGGGGGCCGCGGGTGCAGGTCGTGCGCCGCTGGCCCGCCTGGCCGACGGTCGACGAGGTGTGCTCGCATGTCGACGCCCTGCTTGGTGCGCCGGGTGGCTGAGTGACGATACACATCGGCCTCGGCCTTGGCCGCGTGCGTCACTGGCACGACGGTCTGGGCGAGTTCTCGCGCCAGCTGGCGCAGGCATTGGCCCTCGAGGCACCGCGCCTGCGCGACGAATTCGGCTGGCGTTTGCACCTGCATCTGCCGCAACGCTGGCACGGCCAGTTCGGCAGCGAAGTCGGCTACCTGGACACGCACACCACGCAGCGCTGGCTGCATCTGCGCAGCACGCGCTTCGCGCTGTGGCACACACTGCACCAGCACAACCGGCTGCGCGCGCCGCTGTGTGCCGCACACCGCATCCAGACCGTGCACGATCTGAATTTCCTGCACAGCAAGACGCCGGCCAAGATCGAGCGCTACCGGGCCGGCCTGCGCCGGCGGCTCGGCGCGTGCGACGCGGCGATCGCCATCACGCATTACGTGGCCGGTGACATCGCGCGCGAACTCGCGCCACTGCCCATACCGGTCAGCGTGATTCACAACGGCGCCACCGACCTGACAGGCATCGCGCCGCAACCGGTGGCGGGCATCGGCGACGCACCGTTCCTGCTCCATATCAGCCGCATGGCACCAACCAAGAACATCGTCGCCTTGCTCGGCCTGGCCGCCGCATGGCCCGAACGACGGCTGGTCCTGGCCGGAGCCGCGAGCCCCTACGTCGACACGGTTCGACGCCTGGTCACCGAGCAAGGGCTGACCAATGTCAGCCTGCACCTCGATCTCGCGGAGGGGCAAAAGGCCTGGCTCTACCGCCGTTGCACCGGTTTTGTCTTTCCTTCGCTGGCCGAGGGCTTCGGCCTGCCGCCCATCGAAGCCATGCATTTCGGCAAGCCGGTGTTCTTGTCGCGATGCACGTCGCTGCCCGAGGTGGGCGGCGCACTGGCACATTACTTCGACAGCTTCGACGGCGCTGCAATGCGCGTGGTGATCGAAGCCGGCATCGCCGCCGTCGCTGAACCGGGACGTGCCGAATCCATTGCGGCCCACGCGCGCGGCTTCTCGTGGCAACGCTGCGCAGCAGAGCATATTGCGGTCTATCGCCAGGTTCTCGCCGGACCCATCCATGCTGGCACTGCCTGACGTCACCCTCGTCTGTGTCGACACACGCATGCCGGCGCTGGCCCTGGCTGCGCTCAGCCACTGCCTGGATCGCTTGCGCGTTGCCGAAACACTCCTGTTCACCGATCCGAAACTCGTGCCCACTGCGCCGCCCGGTGTTCGCGTGCTGCCGGCGCAGATCGACAGCACCGCGGAATATTCGCATTTCATGCTGCATGGACTACTGCCGCATGTGGCCAGCTCGCATCTGCTGGTCGTGCAGTGGGACGGATACGTCCTGGATGCCAGGCAATGGGACCCGCAATTCCTGCACTACGACTACATCGGCGCGCCGCTGCGCAACGAGCCGGCCGATCGCGCGGTCGGCAACGGTGGTTTCTCGCTACGGTCGAGAAAGCTGCTAGTGGCGCTGCAGGATCCGGCGCTGAGCATCAGCCATCCCGAAGACCTCTGTATCTGCCATGACAACCGTGAGCGCCTCGAGCGCGAACATGGTCTGCGCTTTGCGCCCGTCGACCTGGCGGCACGATTCTCCTATGAGCGCATCGTTCCGAGCCACGCCACCTTCGGATTTCACGGCCTTTTCAACCTGCATCGCGTGTTGCCGGCGGCCGCGCTGCACGAGCTGGTGAGCGGCCTACCCGACAGCTTGGCGCGCGGCCTGGATGCACACGACCTGTGCCGCACAATGATCAAGCTCGGCCACCTGGCCACGGCGGCCGAACTGCTCGCCAAAAGGCGCCGGCTGGGTATGCACGACCGGCGCACGCTGCGGCTGAAAGCTGCGTACTGGCTGGCGCGCATCGGTCATCGCCGACAATGCCCACCATGACAAGGCATCTGGACCTCGGCTGCGGCGGCGTGCCGCGCAACCCCTACCGCCGCGACGAGTTGTTCGGCATCGATCTGCGCGTCGCAGAGCCCGGCGCCAACTTCAAGGCGGCCAATCTGGCGCTGGAGCCTATCCCCTTTGCGGAGAACTTTTTCGACTCGCTGTCGGCTTACGACTTTCTCGAACATGTGCCGCGCCTGCTGCCGACAGCCGACGGCCAATCGACGCGCGCACCGTTTGTTGAATTGATGAACCAGATCTGGCGCGTACTCGTTCCCGGCGGCCTGTTCTACGCCTTGACGCCCGCCTACCCTCACCACGCGGCATTCCAGGATCCGACCCACGTCAACATCATCACCTGCGATACGCATCACTACTTCACGCGGCCGACCTTGACCGCGCGCATGTACGGTTTTCATGGCGACTTCGAAGTGCGCCGCGTGTTGCGCGTCAAGCCTCAACACGACTATGAACCGCTGACCACGACCTTCGTCGAACGGCTGCGCCAGCGCGCCCGCGAACGGCGCGGCGCCTGCAGCCACCTGGTGTGGGAGTTCGAGGCGCTGAAGTAAGGCCTGCCCTTGTCCCGCAGTGCTCAGAGCGGCATCAAGTCGGTCGGGCAATCGAGACCGCCGGCCTGCGTCGGCCAGGCCTCACGCTGCTCACGCGGCATGATCTTGCTCGGCCAGCCGAAGAAGGCGATGACTTCGTCGCGCCGCGCGATGGTGTCGGCGGCACCCAACTCGATCAACTCGCGCGTATAGGGCGCTTCGAACAACAGGTAGCTGGCCAGCGCCGCGCCACCATGCGCCTCGCGCCCTTCGCCCACCACACCCATGCCGCGCAGCATCGCGCGCACGGCCGTGGGCAGGCTGCTGACGTGGCGCGCGGCAATGTCGTCCAGGCGCTTGCTCGGTGCGATGACCAGGACGTCCAGCGGCTTGAGCGGCGTGCGCGCGCGCGAGGTGGGGTCGAGCAAGGCCAGGGTTCGATTGATGCGCTGCGCGCGCTCGACATCGACGGCCAGGGCATCGAGGAAGATGTTCGACAACGCATGGCCGGCGATTTGGGCCAGGCTCGGATAACCGTTGCTGAACACATGCCGCCCGGCCGGCTCGTTCATGCGACCGGCCCCGATGACCAGGATGCGCTCGGCGCCCAGGTGCACTGCCGGCGAGATGGGCGACGACTGGCGCATCGACCCGTCGCCGAACCATTCGCCGTGACCACCCATGTCCAGATGCACGGCCGGAAAGACGAAGGGAATCGCCGACGAGGCCATCAGGTGTGCCAGCCCGATCGTGCTCGGCACGGCCACCCGCTGCGAGCGCAGCCAGGGCGAGAAAGGTCCGGCAGTCTGGCAGAAGGTGACATGGTCGCCGCTGCTGTAAGACGAGCCGGTGATGGCCAGTGCGCGCAGATGACCATCCCGCAGCAGATCGGGCAGGCGCTCGAAGCGCACCACGCGCTGCAGCAACTCGGCCAGGGGGCCGTTGTCGAACAGCGAGCGCGGCCGCGCGCGACGCCAGCGCGCGATGGCCCAGCCCACCGTCAGCATCGTCAGCCAGCGCGCACCGGTGCGTACCACTCCAAAGGCATCGGCGCGGTAGACCTGGTCGGCGCTGAAGTGGCGCCAGATGTTGACCACACCCGCCACCGCGAGATCGAAGCGGTCGGCATGGCAGGCCAAGGCCGCGGCGTTGATGGCGCCCGCCGATGTGCCGGTGATGACACCGAACGGATTGTGGCGTGGAGCGCCGCTTTCGCGGCGGATGCGGGCCACGGCCTTGAGCACCCCGACCTGGTAGGCCGCACGCGCACCGCCGCCCGTGAGCACCAGGCCGGTGGTCGTGTTGTCGTGCGCCACGTTCATGCCCGCAGAGTCTAGGCACTTGGCAGCGCGCAATCGATCGATCAGAGCGGGCAAATCGCATCAGTTCGTGAACGACTGGCGCCGGTAAGCGCTTTGCCCCGTTCGGCGCAGGCGCCGAACCCGCCGCTGCCCCTTACTCGTAGACCACGGCGGCACGGCCTTCGTGGGCCAGCGTTTTCCAGCGCGCCAGCGCTTCGTCGCTGGGCCAGAACCGCGCGGCGTCGCCCAGGTCGAGCTCGACCTGCACGGCCTGGCGCTCGAGCTGCAGCCGGATCGCCAGGCCCTGATGCGTCTGCCCCTGCTCGGTGGCCAAGGTCTTCGCCGGCCAGGTACGGATCACGTCGGCCACCGGGGGTGCCTTGCCATTGACCGCCACGGCCAGGTACTTGCCGAAGCGCGCGCGGGCGGCGGGCAGGTCCCACAGTTGGTTGACGTTCAGGCGCAGCCCCCCGGCAAAGCGATCCGGCTGGACCTTGCCCTGCACGATGACCAGTTCATCGTCGCGCAGCCGTTCGCGATGGGCCTCGAGCAGGTCTTCGTTGGCCACCGCTTCGATGTACTCGCTGCCGTCGTCGAGCTTGAAGATCGCCACCTTGCCGCGCTGGCCGTTGACCACACGCAGGTCGCCGACGATGCCGGCCAGCAGCTGCGGTTCGCGGGTGTCGACCAGGTCGGCGATGCGGCGCTTGGCAAACAGGCGCACCTCGGCAGCACTTTGCTCGAACAAATGGCCCGACAGATAAAAGCCCAGCGCCGATTTCTCCAGCGTCAGGCGTTCCTTGATGCTCCAGGGCTCGGCCGACACCAGCGCCGGCTCCTGCGTGCTCGCAGCATGCGAATCCGCGAAGTCGAACAACCCGCCCTGGTCGGCATGCGCCGCCTGGGTCTCGGCCCAGTCGAAGGCCAGGCTGACGCTGGCCAGGGCAGTGGCCCGGTCCGGGTGCAGCGCGTCGAAAGCACCGGCCTTGACCAGCGCCTCGACCGCTCGCTTGTTGACACGCTGGCGATCGATGCGCGCCGCGAAGTCGAACAGGCTGCGGTAAGGCCCGCCGCCCTCACCTTCGCGCTCACCCGTGCCATCGCGTGCGGCAACGATGGCTTCGATGGCGCCCTGCCCGGTGCCCTTCACGGCACCCAGGCCGTAGCGCAATGACTTGTCGTTGATCGGCTCGAAGCGGTAGACGCCGTGGTTGATGTCGGGCGGCTCGAAACTGATGCCGAACTGCTTGGCGTCGCCGAGCAGCGTCTTCAACTTGTCGGTGTCGCCCAACTCGACGGTCATGTTGGCGGCGTAGAACTCGGCGCGTGCAATGCACCTTCAACCACGCGGTGTGGTACGCGAGCAGGGCGTAGGCCGCCGCATGGCTCTTGTTGAAGCCATAGCCGGCAAACTTCTCCATCAGGTCGAAGACCTCGTCGGCCTTGACCAGGGCGATGCCCTGCCGGGCCGCGCCGTCGCGGAAGATCTGGCGCTGCTTGGCCATCTCGTCGGCATTCTTCTTGCCCATCGCCTTGCGCAGAATGTCGGCGCCGCCCAGCGAGTAGCCGGCCAGCACCTGGGCGGCGAGCATGACCTGCTCCTGGTAGACGAAGATGCCGTAGGTCTCGGCCAGCACCGGTTCGAGCAGCGGGTGCGGGTACTCGATGGCCTCGCGGCCATGTTTGCGCGCACAGAACATCGGGATGTTCTCCATCGGCCCGGGCCGGAACAGCGCGTTCAGGGCCATCAGGTCCTCGAAGCGGCTCGGCTTGGCATCGCGCAACATGCCCTGCATGCCGCGGCTTTCGAACTGGAACACGGCCTCGGTCTGCGCGTTGGCAAACAACTGGTAGACCTTGGCGTCGTTCAGCGGCAACTGGTCGTAATCGAACGCCTCGCGGCCGCGCCGGCGGGCCCGTACCAGGTGCTTGGCCTGCTCGAGGATGGTCAGCGTGGCCAGGCCCAGGAAGTCGAACTTCACCAGGCCGATGGCTTCGACATCGTCCTTGTCGAACTGGCTCACCGCCGAGTCGCTGCCCGGCTGCTGGTAGAGCGGGCAGAAGTCGGTGATCTTGCCCGGCGCGATCAGCACACCGCCGGCGTGCATGCCGACGTTGCGCACCAGGCCCTCGACGCGCATCGCCAGCGCCAGCAACTCGGCCACCTCCTCCTCGGCGGCCTCGCGACGGTCGATCTCGGGCTCTTCCTTGCGCGCGTAGATCAGGCCCGGATCGGGTTCGGCCGGCACGCGCGCCAGCGTCACCGATTTGCCCGGCGGCGCCACCACCAACTTGGCGATGCTGTCGACATGGCCGTAGCCCATGCCGAGCACGCGGCCGATGTCGCGCAACGCCGCCTTCGAGGCCATGGTGCCGAAGGTGGCGATCTGGCTGACGGCGTCGCGGCCGTACTTGGCCTTGACGTAGTCGATCACGCGCTCGCGATTGGCCTGGCAGAAGTCGATGTCGAAGTCGGGCATCGAGACCCGCTCGGGGTTGAGGAAGCGCTCGAACAGCAGGTTGTAGGCCAGCGGGTCGAGGTCGGTGATCGACAACGAATACGCCACCAGCGAGCCCGCGCCCGAGCCGCGGCCGGGACCGACCGGGCAGCCGTTGGCCTTGGCCCAGTTGATGAAGTCGGCCACGATCAGGAAGTAGCCCGGAAATCCCATCTTGACGATCGTCAGGACCTCGAACTCGAGGCGCTCGGCGTAACGCGGACGCTGGCGCTCCCGCTCGGCCGACATCCGGGTACAGCCTGGCCAGGCGCTGCTCGAGGCCTGCGCCCGCGGCCTGGCGAAAATGTGCCTCGATCGGCACCGCGACGCCGTCGATCCGGGTGTCGGAAAGTCGGGCAGACGCGGCTTGCCCAAGCGTGAGTTGCAGATTGCAGCGCTGCGCCACCGCCAAGGTATTGGCCAGGGCCGAGCGGCAGGTCGGCAAACAGCGCCGCCATCTGCGCCTGGGTCTTGAAATACTGTTCGCGCGAGAAGCGCTTGACACGCTTCGGATTGGCCAGGGTCTCGCCCTCGGCAACGCAGACCCGCGCCTCATGGGCCTCGAAGTCGTCCGGCTCGGCGAACTGCACCGGGTGAGTGGCGACGACCGGCAGCTCCAGCCGCACCGCCAACGGCACGGCCGCGCGCAGATGGGTTTCGTTGCTCGGCCAGGCCGGCACGCTGCACCTCGATGAAGAAACGCCCGGCAAAGACGCCGGCCAGGCGCCGCGCGAGCATGTTCGGCGCGCGCCGTGTCGCCGGCCAGCAGCGCCTGCCCGATGGCGCCGCCGTCGGCGCCCGACAAGGCCAGCAGGCCGGCACCCAGTTCGTCGAGCCAGTCCCACTTGACCAGCGCCTGCGCGCGCTGCGACGTTGCTGGTCCAGGCCCGCGCGAGCAGCTCGCACAGATGCAGATAACCGGCGTCGTTCTGCACCAGCAGCAGCAGTCGGCTGCCCTGCTTCTCTGCGCCTTCAGGTTCGAGCCAGATGTCGCAGCCGATCAGCGGCTTGATGCCCGGCGGCGCGGCAGGCGGTGTAGAACTTGACGGTGCCGAACAGGTTGCTCAGATCGGTGATGGCGCAGGCGACTTGAGCGTCGGCGCGCGCCGACGCCACGGCGTCCGCGACACGCAGCGTACCGTCGACGACCGAGAACTCGGTGTGCGTACGCAGGTGGACGAAAGACATGGTTCGATTGTAGAGAGCGTGGGCTCCCGTCCGGGCCGCATCGGGCTCCTAAAATCGCAGCGTGTCCGTCCGCTTCCTCAATATCAGCAGCTATGCCTTCGTGGTCCTGGACCGCCTGCCCGAGCGGCGCGAGACGCTGTACCGGCAAGCCATGGCCTGCGGCGTCAAAGGCACCGTGCTGCTGGCTGCAGAAGGCATCAACCTGTTCGTGGCCGGCGCCGAGCAGGGCCTGCGCCACTGGCTGGCGCAGGTGCGCGCCGCGCCCGCGTTGGCGGCCCTCGAGGCCAAGGAGAGTTGGAGCGATCGGCTACCGTTTCGCCACCTGCGCGTGAAGGTCAAGCGCGAAATCATCCGCATGAATCAGCCGCAGCTGCGCCCGTGCCATGCTCGCGCGCCGGCGATCGATGCCGGCACCTTGGCGCGCTGGCTCGATCGCGGCCAGGACGATGCCGGCCGGAAATTGCGCCTGCTCGACACGCGCAATGGCTTCGAAGTCGATGCCGGCGCCTTCGAAGGTGCCATCGATTGGCGATTGAACAAGTTCAGCGACTTTTCCGTCGCGTTGGCCGCCCGCCGTGCAGAACTCGAAGGCTACACCGTGGTCAGTTATTGCACCGGTGGCATCCGCTGCGAGAAGGCCGCTCTGGCGCTGCAGGGCGCCGGCCTCGAGCATGTCTACCAACTCGATGGCGGGGTGCTGCGCTACTTCGAGCGTCTGCCCGCGGCGCCGCACTGGCGCGGGCGCTGCTTCGTCTTCGACGAGCGTGAAACGCTGGGCCCTGATCTGGCACCGCCAGCCAGGCCCATCATGTCGGGTCGTGGTGAATGACGCGCTCGATGCGCTTGTCGGGCACCAACCAGATCAGCGCCACCAGTACATACAGCGCCAGCGCCAGCCAGCGCTGCCAGAACGCGAGCGTTATCGCCAGCATGTAGACGATCGGCGAAGCCTTGCCCTTCCAGTCGCCGCCGACCGCCCGTTTCAACAGCGAGTCGGGCCCTTGCGAGGCAATGATCAGCTGCTGCAGGATCCAGTAGGCGACGGCCGACATCAGCAAGACGCCCCCGTACAGCGCCGTGGGTGTGGCCGCGAAATGGTTCTCACCCATCCAGCCGGTGGCAAAGGGCATCAGCGAGAGCCAGAACAGCAGGTGCAGGTTGGCCCACAGGATCGCCCCGCTGACCCGGTGCACCGCATGCAGCATGTGGTGGTGGTTGTTCCAGTAGATGCCGATGTAGACGAAGCTGAGCACGTAGCTCAGGAACACCGGCAGCACGGGGGTCAGCGCCGCAAGGCTCTCCCCATGCGGCACCTTCATTTCCAGCACCATGATCGTGATCAGGATGGCGATCACGCCGTCGCTGAACGCCTCCAGTCGGCCTTTGCCCATCACAGCCTCCTCACCGTCGAGCGATGGGCGAGAATTGTGGTCGAACTCCGCCGGCCGCCCGATGACCGCCCACCTGTTGCGCCTGTTCGGTCTGTTGCTGATCCTGACCGCCGTGGCCATTGCGCTCAGCCGCGCGCCCGAGCGCCCGGTGCAGACCCTGGTGGCACGCTGGGCGCCGCCGCCGTCGGAGTTCATCGAGGTCAAGGGCCAGTTGGTGCATTTGCGCGACGTCGGCCCGCGCGCCGACCCGGCACCCCTGGTCTTGCTGCACGGCACCGGCGCCAGCCTGCATACCTGGGATGGCTGGGAAGACGCGCTCAGGGCCGGCAAACGCGTGATCCGCTTCGATCTGCCGGGCTTCGGTCTCACCGGTCCCTTCGGCGGCCAGTACGCAGGCGACGACTACCGTGGCGATACCTACGCCCGCTTCGTGCTCGACCTGCTGGACACGCTGCATGTGGCGCGCGCCACGATCGGCGGCAACTCGCTCGGCGGCGAAGTGGCCTGGCGGGCGGTAACGCTGGCGCCACAGCGTTTCGACAAGCTGATCCTGGTCGATGCCAGTGGCTACGCATTCACGCCCGACGAGATCCCTATCGGCTTTCGCTTCGCCCGCATACCGGTACTCAACCGCATCGGCGAACACCTGCTGCCACGCGCCCTGGTGGCCGCCAGCCTGCGCAGCGTGTACGCCGACCCGTCACGCGTCAGCGACGAGCTGATCGACCGTTACTTCGAACTGACCTTGCGTGAGGGCAATCGCCACGCGCTCGCATTGCGCCTGCAACAGCTTGAATCCGGCGCACACGTGGCACGCATCAAGACCCTGGCGCTGCCGACGCTGGTGCTGTGGGGCGGCCGCGACCGCCTGCTGCCCGCCGTCAACGCACAACGCTTCGCCGCGGACATTCGCGGCGCCAAACTCGTCGTCTTCGATGACCTCGGCCACCTGCCGCAGGAGGAAGACCCGGCGCGCACCGCGGTGGCGGTGGCGCAGTTTCTGCAGCTCAGTCCACCATGAACCTGCCCAAGCACGAATACGCTGCCGAAGTGTCCTGGCAACGCGCCGCGAACGAAGCCTTCACCGACCACCGCTACAGCCGCAGGCACAGGCTGCGCTTCGACGGCGGCACCGAGGTGCCTGGGTCGGCGTCACCCTCGGTGGTGCCGCTGCCCATGTCCGACGCGGCGGCCGTCGACCCCGAAGAAGCCTTCGTCGCCTCGCTCGCGGCCTGCCACATGCTGTGGTTCCTGTCGATCGCCGCCGGCGCAGGCTACGTGGTCGACCACTATCGCGACGCGGCCGTCGGCGTGATGAGCCGCGATGCCGGTGCCAGGCTGTGGATCTCGAGCGTGACCCTGCGGCCTGAAGTGCGCTTCGGCGGCTCGCGCGAACCGGACCCGGCTGAATTCCAGCACCTGCACCGGCGCGCGCACGAGGAGTGTTTCATCGCCCACTCGGTGCGCAGCGAAATTCACTGCACGCCGCTCCAGTTGCGGCGCTGAGCCGCGCGAGGCGCAGCCTGCCGTCACCCGCGGCGACCGCCGCTTGCGTTTGCATACACATGCGCCGCCGGGCGCCGGGCACAAAACCAACGCCGGCAGCCTGTTCGGCGACAGCATGTAATTGCTACCCCGTTTGCACACAATTCCACGCCGGCCACCGACATAAGTCGCTGAAGATTCGCCCGCCGGGTCCAGGCCCAGATTGGCCGATCCGGATGGAGGGTCCGTAGCGTGTGTGATTGCTTGCCCGCATTGCCGGCCGGGGTGCACTGAGGTGCACGCCGTTGCCATGCTCGCTTCGCGCAGCGCCGCGCTGGTGCGCCAGGCGCAGCGTGCATTTGTCACGCCCGGCGGCTGGTTCAAGCGCGAGGAGGCCAGCATGGGCACGGCCATCACGGTCGAGCTCTGGGCCGAGGACCAGGCCGCCGGCCAGGCGGCGATCGACGCCGTGATGGCCGAGATGCAACGTATCGACCACCTGATGAGTCCGCACCGGGCCGATTCGGAACTCTCGCACATCAATCGCCATGCGGCCGCACGGCCGGTTCGCCTGTCCGGCGAAATGTTCGGCCTGATCGAGAAGGCGTTGGCCTTCTCGGCCCTGTCACGCGGCGCCTTCGACATCAGCTACGCCAGCGTCGGCCAACTCTACGATTACCGCGCGGGCATCGCGCCGGTGGGGTCCGCGCTGGCCACGGCGCGGCTGGCCATCGGCTGGCGGGGCCTCAAGCTCGATCGGGCCGCACGCACGCTGGCCTTCGCGCACCCGGGGATGCGCATCGACCTCGGCGGCTTCGCCAAGGGCCACGCCGTCGACAACGCGGCGGCCATCGTGGCGCAACGGGGCATAGTCCACGCCCACATCAGCGCCGGCGGCGACAGCCGTGTCATCGGCGACCGCCGGGGCCGGCCCTGGACCATCGGCGTGCGCCATCCGCGCAGGGCCACAGCCCTGGTCGCCGTGCTGCCACTCGAAAACACGGCCGTCTCGACTTCGGGCGACTACGAGCGCTACTTCGAACAGGGTGGGGTGCGCCACCACCACATCATCGACCCGGCCACCGGCCAGTCCCCGGCGGCGATCCACAGCGTGACGATCCTCGCCGCAGACGGCCTGACCGCCGAAGCCATGTCCAAGAGCCTGTTCGTGCTCGGCGTCGAACGCGGCATGGCACTCATCGAATCGCAGCCCGGGGTCGACGCCGTCGTCGTCGACGCCGAAGGGCAACTCCATTATTCGACCGGCCTGCGCAACCATTCCGCTGCTGCAGAACAAGACCGGCGCCAGGTCACTGTCATCGACCGCTAAGCGGGCGCTAGAGCAAGCCAGGGGGAACCACATGAACAAGCCTATGGGCATCGTCGGCATCGCCAGCCTTGCCGCAGCACTGGTTGGCGCGGGCTGCGGCAGCGGCAGCAACGACGCCGCCAACACCGTCATCGTCAACGGCGACGTGGCGCTGGCCTACGCCAAACGCCTGAATACGCTGGGCCTCAACCCCACTGACGGCACTCCGAGCGCGCCGGGTGGTGACCTGATCATCAGAGAGAAGTCGTCGGCCAGTGCGCGCGAGTTCAATGTCACGGCCAGCATCACGCAGGGCGTGGGCGACGTGTCGGACCCCGAGGTCTCCTACGACGGCAAGAAGATCGTCTTCGCGATGACCTGCCCGACCACCAACACCGCTACCGTCAACGGCGTGCCGGCCTGTACCGGGCGCTGGAACATCTGGGAGTACGACACCAGCGGCGGCCTGGCGGCTGGCAGCCTGCGCCGCATCACCTCGTCGACCGATGACGACGATGTCGACCCGGCCTACTTGCCGGCGTCGCAGGGTTTCGTCTTCTCGTCGAACCGCCAGGAGCTGACCAAGACCGCCCTCAACGGCGTGAACACCTACGCCGTCGACGAATACGAGCGCGAGCGCGTGCTCAACCTGCACACCATGGACTTGCAAGGCGGCGCCATCACGCAGATCTCGGTCAATCAGAGCCATGACCGCAACCCGGTCGTGCGCCCGAATGGCGACATCATGTTCGCGCGCTGGGAGCATGTCGGCCCGCGCAACCGCTTCGCGATCTTCCGCACCAAGCCCGACGGCACCGACATGTTCGTGCTCTATGGTTCGCACAGCCCGGGCAACAGCTTCCTGCACCCGCGCGACATGGATCCCAAGGGCGCCTACGCCGGCCAGCTGGTGTCGTCGCTGATGTCGCTGTCGGGCACCCGCGAGGGCGGCGCGTTGATGATGATCGATGCGGCCAACTATTCCGAGCAGAACACGCCGGCCAACAATTCGACCCCGGTCACGGGCGGCCAGGTGCAGATCACCGGCAAACCGCTGAACATGGATCGTGGCCTGTCGCTGTTCGGCCGCGTCACCACGCCGTTCCCGTTGTGGGACGGCACCGACCGGGTGCTGGTCTCGTATCGCCCCTGCGAAGTCACCAAGAACGGCCACGTGGTGCCCTGCGCCACGCTGAGCCAGGCCGAGATCACGCGCCTGAGCGCCACCGAGCGGCCGATCGCCGAAGTCCAGGCCGACGCGGTGCAAGACAATGTGCCGCCGTCGTACGCCGTCTACATGTATGACCCGAAGGTGCAAACCTGGTTGATCGTGGCCGCACCGCCGGCGGGTTACATGTACACCGACCCGGTACCGCTGCAGGCGCGGGCCGAACCCAACCCGACCCAGCCGACCGTGATAGACCCTGCCCTTGCGGCGCAGGGTCTGGCCCTGATCGAAGTGCGCAGCGTGTACGACACCGACGGCCTGCAACGCATGGGCGAAACGGTGCTCGCCGCCGTCGACATGCCGGCCGGTTGTGCGCGCGGCATCGCGCAGACCACGCCCATCGACAGCACCGACACACGGGCCAGCGTGGCCGACCTGCTGAAGATGAAGGACCCGGCCGATCCGGCCTACCTGTGCGCCCCGGCGCGCTTCGTGCGCGCCACGCAGGCCGTGGCGCCGGTGGCGGGCATGACCGGCATGCGCCAGGCCATCGGCGAAACCGAGTTCGAGCCGCAACAGATCCTGGGCTACGCGCCGATCGAACCCGATGGCTCGTTCAAGCTGCTGGTCAAGGCCGACACGCCTTTGGCCTTGTCGGTGCTCGACAGCAAGGGGCGCTCACTGCAAACGCACCTGAACTGGATCCAGGTGCGGCCCGGTGAGCGCCGCACCTGCGACGGTTGCCACAGCCCGCGCCGCGGCGCTGCACTGAACGCCGGCACGATCGTCGATACCTTGGCCAGCGGTATCAAGGCCGCCTTGTCCAGCCAGCACCAGTCGGGTGAGACCATGGCCGCATTGCGCACGCGGCTCGACGCCAACGCAGCTGCTCCTGCAGGCCGACCCGTCCTACAGCGATATCTGGGCCGACACCGCGCAAAGCGGCATTCAGGCGCGCGCCCCGATAACGCTGCGTTACACCGGCAACGCCGTCGCCGCGGATGACTTGGCCACCCAGGCGCCGAGCACCGGCATCATCAACTACCCCGACCACATCGCGCCGATCTGGACCCGCACGCGCAGTGCGGGCGGCGTGGCCGGCGCCGGCACCTGCACCAGCTGCCATGCCGACGCTGCCATGCTCGATCTGCGCGCCACCTTCGGCGGCAGCGGCCGCATGGTTTCCTACGACGAGTTGCTGATCGGCGATCCACGCATCGGCGCCAACGGTCAGCCGGTGACGCACCTCGAGAACGGCGTGCCGGTGATCGACCGCTTGCCCGCCCTGGTCGAGAACATGGCCGGCAATGCCGACGGCATCGCGCGCACGAGCCGCCTGACGGAGATCATGTTCGGCGAAACGCTCAAGTCCAGCGCCGAGGCCCGCAGCGTGCACCCGACGCCCGGCGGCACGGCGCCGAATCATGCCAGCCTGCTCAATGCGGCAGAAAAGCGCCTGATCAGCGAATGGATGGACCTCGGCGGCCAGTACCTGAACGACCCGAGCCAGAGTGCGAGCGTACGCGGCGTGGTGGCACTGAGCCGGGCCACATTCGAAGCCAGCGTACTGCCGGTCCTGCAAGCCCACTGCGTGGCCTGCCACCAGCCGGTCGGCAATGCGGGCGCCGCGCAAACCGCGCCATCGTTCGCACGCAATCGCTTCGTGCTCACCGGCAACCCCGCCGGCGACTACAACGTGACCTTGACCATGATCACCGACACCTGCAATGCGCCGGCCAATGCGTTGCTGATGCGTCCTTCGACGCTGCCGCACCCGGCCGGTGCAATCGGGCAGACGACGCCGGTGCTGGCCACGGCGAGCGCGGGGTATGTCGCGATCGCGAGCTGGATCTCTGCGGGGTGCACGCCTTGATGCGACGGCGAACGAGGCTCTGGCACGGCAGCGCTCGGCGCTGCCGTTATTCGCGGGTTGCGGCGGCGGAGGCAATCCGCTCGGCAACCCGCCGACCTTGTCGAACCCGCCCGCCGCGGGCGGACAGAAGCTCTCGTTCGTCTACTTTCAAAAATGCATCAACCCGATCTTCCTGGCCCGGCTGCAAATCAACCAGGGCGGCGTGATCTCGACCAACACCTGCGCCTCGTCGGGCTGCCACGACAACACCACCGGCACCGGCGGGGCCTTTCGCGTGCTGTCGGGCGCGCTGGCCGTCGACCTGAGCGACCCGGCCAATTCGGCCGATGTGATCCGCGCCAGCGACATGTACAAGAACTTCTACTCGGCGCAGGGGTCGGCGGTGATCGGTTCACCGATCCAAAGCCGCCTGCTGGCCAAGCCACTGACCCTCAACGTGCTGCACGGGGGCGGTGTGGTGTTTGCTGACCAAAGCGACCCCAACGCCAAGCTCATCGCCTACTGGATCGGCCGTCCGATGCCCCAGGGTCAAGACGAATTCAGCAGCGCCGCCGACACCATGTTCACGCCGCCCGACCCGACCACGGGTGTGTGCAACAGCCAATGATGACCACGACTCTTTCGCGCGGCGCGGTCGGCCTGGTCTGCTTGGCCGCGGCGCTGTTGCCCGCACAGGCACAAGTGCAGGCCACGCCATCGAGCTCGGTCGCAACCGGCTCCAGCGAGCGGCTGACCGTGGCCGACCCCTTCCTCGAGATGCGTACCGGACCCGGTCGTGGTTACCCGGTCTTCTTCGTCGTCGATCGCGGCCAGGCGGTCGTGGTCGAGATGCGCCACACGGACTGGTTCAAGGTGCGCGCCGAAGGGGGCCAGATCGGCTGGGTTCAGCGCCAGCAGCTCGAGACCACGCTCACCGCCGCAGGCGCGAGCAAGACCTTTCGCGACATCGCGCTCGACGACTACCTCGCGCGCCGCCTGCAGATGGGTGCAGCCGTAGGCCGCTTCAAGTCCGAGCCGATGTTGAAGCTGTGGGCCAGCTACAAACTCGCGGACACGCTGTCGCTGGAGGCCACTGCAGGCCAGGTGCAAGGCGTATTTTCCGGCACCAACTTCTGGCATGCGTCGCTGCACAGCGAGCCCTGGAGCGACCAGCGCCTGTCGCCGTTTTTCGGCATCGGTGTGGGTCAGTTCAAGAACTTTCCCAATCAGAGCCTGGTCGGCGCGGCCAACACCGACGCCAAGCTGGCCCATGCCATCGTCGGCCTGCGCTATTACGTCAGCGAGCGCTTTGTGTTGCGTACCGACTGGGCGCTGTATACGGCCTTTGTCTCGGACCAGCGCAGCACTGAGTACCGGGCTGTGACGGCCGGTGTGTCGTTCTTCTTCTGACCCCCTCCCATCCAAGCCGAGAACATGAACAAGATTTCCCTGACCTGCCTGTCCGTGCTGGCCCTGTCGGGCAGTTGCGGCGCTTTGGCGCAATCGACACCGCGCCCTGACAACAACCAGGTGGTGGTGCCCGAGGTCGAGCGCCGCGAGCTCAAGCTGCCGAAGTTCCCGTCCAACGACATCGCCCTGGGCCTGTTTGCGGGTACCTACGCGACGCAGAACTTCGGCGCTGCGCCGGTGCATCGGCCTGCGCCTGGGCTACCACGTCACCGAAGACTGGTTCGTCGAAGCCACGCTCGGCCAGAGCAAGGTCAGCGACGAAGCCTTCCGTCAAGTGCTGCCCGGCGGCATCTTCGTCGACCCGAAGGAAAAGCTGCGCTACTACGACTTCTCGGCGGGCTACAACCTGCTGCCCGGCGAAGTGTTCCCGACCGCCAAGAGCGCCAAGGCGACCGCGATCTACCTGATCGCCGGCGTCGGCAGCACCAAGTTCAACGAGCAGCGTTGCCAGACCATCAGCTTCGGCCTCGGCGGGCGCTTGATGCTGTTCGACCGTGCGGCCTTGCAAGTCGACATGCGCGACCATGTCTTCTCGCTCGATCTGCTGGGCAAACGCCAAAGCACGCACAACCTCGAGCTGAGCGGCGGCTTCACCTGGTACTTCTGATGCGCCACACCCCTTGCCACCGAACTTGCCGGCTCGCCGGCTGCTGTCGCTGCTGCTGGCCGCCGCGGTCGGCGCGGCTTCGGCCGCCGTGCAACTGTCGCGCCACCGCCCCCGACTTCACGCTGCGCAGCGTGGGTGGCGCCAATCTGCGCCTGGCCGAGCAGCGCGGCCAAGTCGTGCTGGTGAACTTCTGGGCCACCTGGTGCGGCCCGTGCCGACAGGAAATGCCGCACCTGAGCCGGCTGTATGACCGTTACCGCTCGGCGGGCTTCGTGCTGCTGGGCGTGAACATCGACGACGATCCGCGCGCCGCGGTCGAGCTGGCGACCAAGCTCGGCGTGCAATTCCCGGTCCTGCTCGACACCGACAAACGGGTCAGCCGCAGCTATGACATGAGCGCGATGCCGGCCACGCTGCTGATCGACCGCGACGGCCGTGTGCGCCACATCCACCGCGGTTACCGCGACGGCGTCGAGCGCACCTACGAAGAGCAGCTGCGCAGCCTGCTGCGGGAATGATCACGATGCGCTGCCTGCTGACCCTGACCTGCCTGCTCGGCGCCACCCTGCTCGGCGGCTGCGCCGCGCCCGAGCCCTGGGTCAAGCCCTTCGAGCGTGAGCGCCTGGCCGATCCGATCATGCGTTGGAACCGTGATGCACTGGCGGCCAAGCACAGCGAGCATGTACGTGACATCCGCGAGGCCGCGCGCGGCGCGACCGGTGTGCAGGGAGGCGGCTGTGGCTGCAAGTGAACGACTCCGCCGCGCCCTGGCCGCGCTCGGCGGCCTGCTGACCGGCCTGTTCGGCGCCTTGTTCGCCGGTGGGGCCGCGCGCGCGACCGCGCTGCCGGAAGACCGTGCCGAGGCCTTGTTTCATGCCTACAGCGGCGGCGGGGTCACGGCCAACGGCCCGGCCGTGTTGGTACGCAAGAGCATTGCCGACAAGGTCTCGCTGAGCGGGTCGCTGTATGTCGACGCAGTGAGCAACGCCTCGATCGACGTCGTCACCACGGCCAGCCCCTACAAGGAGCGGCGCAACGACTATGGCCTGGCACTCGACTATGCAGTACGCGACTCGTTGATCACCCTGGGCCTGGGCGCCAGCAGCGAACCCGACTACAAGACGCGCAGCCTGTCGCTGGACATCGCACAGGAAACCTTCGCTGGCATGACCACCGTCAACGTCGGCTTCACGCGCGCGGCCGACGATGTCGGCAAGACCGGCGATCCGAGCTTCAACGACCGTGCCACCCATTGGCAGTACCGCGTCGGCGTGACCCAGATCCTGACACCCAAGTGGCTGGCCAGCGTCAATGTCGAGGCCATCTCCGACGATGGTTATCTCGGCAACCCCTACCGCGTGGCGCGGGTATTCGGCGCGGCGGTGCCCGAGCGTGCGCCGACGACCCGTTCGTCGCGTGCGCGTCAAGTTGCGCGCCATCGGCGACTTGGGTTCGCGCGATGCCCTGCGCGTCGAGTATCGCTACTTCTGGGACAACTGGGCCATCAAGGCACACACCGTCGAGGCCGGCTACAGCCGCTATCTGGGCGAATCGTTCCTGGCCGACGGCTTCGTGCGCTACTACAAGCAAAACGCCGCGCTGTTCTACAGCGACAACGCCACGGCCGAAACCACCTACATCTCGCGCAATCGCCAGCTCTCGGACTTCAACAACTTCGTCGTCGGCGGCAAGCTGACGTTCGACTGGAAGAAGCAGCCGGGCCAGTACGACCTGAAAGCCAATGCGGGACTCGAGTTCTACAACCTGAAATACAACAACTTCACCGACGTGCGCACCGGCAATCTGTACTCGCTGCGCGCCACTGTATTGCAGCTGTACCTGACCGCCACCTACTGACCTACCGGGGCCTCGCATGATGCGTACCTTCCGCCACTCCCTCGCCGCCCTCACCTTGTCCGTCGTGACCCTCGGTGTCGGCGCACAGACCGCCGACGGCAAAGCCGCCTCCCAGCCGGCGCCGACCGCGACGACCGCCGGCCTGGACACGCGCGTACAGCAAGCCAAGAGCGACGTCATCAAGCTCAACCGCGACCTGCTGGTGCTCGAAGAAGAATTGCTGTTCCCGGCCAACACTCAGCTCGCGTTGTTCGTTTCGATGGATGTCGGCAAGCTGTTCGAACTCGACTCGGTGCAGATCAAGCTCGACGACAAGCTGGTGGCCAATCACCTGTACACGCCGCACGAGGTCGAAGCCCTGCAGCGCGGCGGCGTGCAACGCCTGTACCTCGGCAACCTGAAGAGCGGCGGCCACGAGATCGTGGCCTTCTTCACCGGCCGTGGCCCGCACGAGCGCGACTACAAGCGCGGCGCGACCGTCAAGTTCGACAAGGGCACCGGCCCCGGCTACGTCGAGTTGCGCATCAAGGACTCGAGCGGCAAGTTGCAACCCGAATTCGACGTCAAGGTCTGGCAGTAAGCATCACGATGGATCCGCGTTCTCGACACTCTTGTGCAGCGCTGCTGCTGGCCGGCCTGCTCGTGGCCGCAGGGCCGGCGCGCGCGGCCGAGCCTGCCGAACCGCCGCGGGCCCAGGGCATGTCGAGCTCGATCGAAGCCCGGCCGGTCAGGTCGCTGCATTACGGCGACGCCTTGTTCAACTTTTTCCAGGACAAGCACTTCAGCGCCATTACCGGACTGATGACCTCGCAGGTATTTCGAGCGCGTGGCGCCGCATGGCGACGAGGCCGAGGTGCTGCGCGGCGGCCTGCTGCTGTCGTACGGTGTGCACGACGAGGCCGGCCAGATCTTTGCCGCACTGATCCACAAGGGCGCGGCGCCTTCGGTGCGCGACCGGGCCTGGTTCTACCTGGGCAAGATTCGCTACCAGCGCGGCCTGCACGCGCAAGCCGAAGAGGCCCTGGCGCATATCGAAGGTCGGTTGCCGCCGCCACTGGCCGAGGAGCATGACCTGTTGCGGGCCCAACTGCTGATGGCGCGTGGCGACTTCGCCGGCGCCGCGAATCTGCTCGGCGCGATGACGGGCGAGGCCAAGCAGGCCAACCCGTTTGCACGCTTCAACCTCGGTGTGGCCCTGGTCAAAGGCGGCGAGGTCGCCCGCGGTAAGGCCCTGCTCGACGAGATCGGCCGCACGCCCGCCGACAACGAAGAACAGCGCAGCCTGCGCGACCGCGCCAACCTCGCACTCGGCGTGGCCGCACTGCAGGAGCAGCGCCCCGACGATGCCCGCCGCCTGCTCGAGCGCGTGCGGCTGAACGGCCTGCACGCCAACAAGGCCCTGCTCGGCTTCGGCTGGGTTGCCGAGGCGCGCAAACAACCGGCGCAGGCACTGGCGGCGTGGAACGAACTGGCCAGCCGCGACGGCAGCGACCCGGCGGTGCTCGAAGCCCGCATCGCCGTGCCCTTGGCATACACCGAGATGGGGGCTTACGGCCAGTCGCTGCAGTTCTACGAACAGGCGGTCACCGAGTTCGACAACGAGGGTCTGCGCCTGGATGCATCGATAGCGTCGATCCGCAGCGGCAGGATGATCGACGCCCTGCTCGAACGCAATCCGGCCGAGGAGATGGGCTGGTTCGGCGACCCTGAACAAGCTGCCCGCCATGCCGCACGCCGCACACCTGTCCCAGGTACTGGCCGAGCACGAGTTCCAGGAGGCCTTCAAGAACGTGCGCGACCTGCGCTTTCTCGAAGCCAACTTGCAGCAATGGCGCGATACGCTGGTCGTGTTCCGCGACATGCTGGCCAATCGGCGCCAGGCCTTCAGCGAACGCCTGCCGCAAGTCCTGGCCCAATTGAGCGAGAGCAGCCTGGTCGAACTCTCGGTGCGCGGTGCACTCCTGGCGGGCGAGTTGACGATCGTCGAGTCCGAATCGGATGCAACGGCCTTTGCCGACCCGACCGAGCGCGACATGCTGACGCGTCTGGCTGCGGTGCAGGCCATCCTCGCGCAGTCTGGCGACGCGCCCGAACTGGCAGCCGCACGCGAGCGGGCCCGGCTGTGCCGCGGGCGTGCTGACATGGCAGCTTGGCCGAGGCCTATCCGCAGCGCCTTTGGACCACCAAGAACAGCCTGCGCCAGACCGACAACGCGCTGCACGAGGCGCGCCAGAAAGAGGCCGCGCTGGCCCAGGCGCAGCGCGACGAGCCGGCGCGCTTCCAGGGCTTTGCCGCACGCATCGACGCGCTGGCCCGGCAAGTCGACGTCGCGCTGCCGCGGGTGCTCGCGCTGAAGAACGAACAGCAAGGCGTGGCGCAACAGATCGCCGAAGCCGCGTTGCTGGGCCAGAAGCAACGCTTGCTGGCCTACACCATGCAGGCGCGCTTCGAAATCGCGCAATTGATCGACCGCGCCACCGTGGCCAGGAGCGATGAGCATGCGCCGCGCTGAGTTCACGCCCCTGGCCCTGGCCGTCCTGCTGGCCGCCTGTGCCAGCCGGCCGCCGAGTTCGCCCGACAATGAACCGACCCTGGCCACGCTGGCCACCAGAGCCGGCTCCACGACGCAGAACAAGCCGGACGTGCTCGCCGCGACGACGCCGGAGCAGGCGTCAGCGGCTTACCAGCGCTTCCTCGACATCGCGCCGCACGCACCGCAGCGTGCCGAGGCCCTGCGCCGCATCGGCGACCTGGCCATGGAGAGCGCCGACAACCAGAGCGCGAGCACCGGCACCAACCCTGACTACCGCGTGGCCATCAGCCAGTACCAGGCCTACCTCGCGGCCTATCCCGACGATCCGGGCAACGATCGGGTGCTGTACCAACTGGCACGCGCACACGAACTCGGCGGCCAGCTGGAAATCGCATTGGCGAGGCTGGACACGCTGGTCAGCCGCTACCCGCAGACAGCCTACCGTGACGAGGCTCAATTCCGACGCGGTGAGTTGCTGTTCAATACCGGCCAGTACGCCAAGTCGGAGCAGGCCTACGGCAGCCTGACCGGGCGCGCCAGCCCGACCCCATACCACGACCGTGCGCTGTACATGCACGGCTGGGCCTTGTACAAGCAGGGCCGCCTGGAAGAGGGCCTGCAGTCCTTCTTCGCCGTGCTCGATCTGAAGATCGCCGGCCGCGGTGACGAACCGCTCGACAGCCTGAAGGGTTTGTCGCGCGCCGACCGCGAACTGGTCGAGGACACCTTGCGCGTGACCAGCGTCAGCCTGGCCAACCTGCGCGGCGCCGACTCGATTCCACCCTACATCGTCGACGACATCCGCCGCTCCTATGAATTTCGCATTCACGAGCAGCTCGGCGAGCTCTATATCAAGCAAGACCGGGCCAAGGACGCCGCCGACACCTTCGCTGCCTTTGCGCGACGTCAGCCGCTGCATGCCCAGGCCCCCGTGCTGCAGGCCCGCGTGATCGGCATCTATGAGCGCAGTGGCTTGCCCAGCCTGGCCTTGGACGCGAAGAAGGAATATGTGCAGCACTACGGCGCGACCAGCGAATTCCGCCGCGCCAACGCCGCCGGCTGGCAGGCCACGGCGCAGCCCCTGGTCAAGACCCACCTGGCTGAATTGGCGCGGCACTACCACGCCGCCGCACAGAAAACCAAGGCCGCCGCCGATGTCGATGAGGCCGCGCGCTGGTACCGCGAGATCGTGGCCTCGTTCCCGCAGGACAGCGAGACCCCGCGCCACCAGTTCCTGCTCGCCGAACTGCTCTACGACGACGGCCGCTTTGCCGCTGCCGCGCTCGAATACGACAAGGCCGCCTACGACTTTCCGGTGCACGCCAAGAGCGCCGACGCGGCTTACAGCGCATTGTTGGCGCGCAGCCAGTTGGAAAAACGCGCTGCGGCCGCCGATCTGCCCGGACTGCAGCAGACGGCTGTCACCAGCGCGCTGCGCTTCGGTGCGACCTTCAAGGGCGACCCACGCGTAGGCCCGGTGCTGACACAGGCGGCCGAGAAGATGTTTGCGCTGAAGGACATCGAAGGCGCAGAGCGCGTGGCGCAGCAGGTGCTGGCCCTCGATCCACCGGCGGCGGACGAACAACGTCGAGTGGCCTGGACGGTGGCCGCGCACGCCGCTTTCGAGGCCGCGGCATTCGATCGCGCCGAACAAGCCTATGTACAGGCCCTGGCCTTGACACCGGCCGCAGGCGCCGGGCGCAGCGAGCTGATCGAACGCCAGGCCGCGGCAATCTACAAGCAGGGCGAGAAGGCCCGCGCCGACGGGCAGGCACGCGAAGCCGTGGCCCTGTTCACGCGTGTGGCCGAGTCGGCACCGCAATCGGCCGTGCACGCCGCGGCCTTGTACGATGCCGCCGCCACGCTGATCAGCCTGAAGGATTGGGACAGCGCGGCGCAGACGCTGGAGCGTTTTCGCAACACCTTTCCCAAGCACGCGCTGGCCGGCGAGGCTGGCAGCAAACTGGCCGCCATCTACCTCGAGCAACGCCGCTGGGGCCCCGCGGCGGCGGAGTTCGAACGCATGGCCGCAACCCAGGGCGATGCGCAGTTGGCCCGCGAGTCGATGTGGCAGGCCGCCGAACTGCATGACAAGGCCGGCGCCCGCGACCATGCCATGCGCGTCTACGCCGCCTACGCCAAGCGCTATCCCGAGCCTTTCGAGCGTCATCTCGAAGCCCGCTGGCGACTGGTGCAAAGCCTGAAGAGCGAGACCCGTACGCCGGCCGTGCTCGCGCGCGAAAGCGCGTCATTGCGCGAGATCCGCGACGCCGACCAACGCGCCGGCGCCGCCCGCACCGAGCGCACGCGCACGATCGGCGGCCTGGCCGCATTGGCCCTCACGCAACCGCTGCTGGACGACTACCGCAAAGTGGCCCTGGTCGAGCCGCTGGCGCGCCAGTTGAAGTTGAAGAAGGCGAAGATGGAAACCCTGCTCAAGGCCTATGCCCAGGCCTCGGGCAGTGCCACGGCCGAGGTCGTGACTTCGGCCACCTTCCACACCGCCGCGCTGTACCAGGATTTCGGCAAAGCCATGCTGCAGTCGCAGCGACCCAAGGGTCTGAAGGGCGCGGCCCTCGAGCAATACAACGTGATGCTCGAAGAACAAGCCTTCCCGTTCGAGGAAAAGGCCACCGAGCTGCACGAGGCCAACGCGCACCGCGCTGCGGCAGGTCTGTACGACGAATGGGTGAAGAAGAGCTTTGTCGCGCTGCGCGAACTGCGCCCGGTGCGCTACGGCAAGAACGAACGCAGCGAAGGAGCCATCGATGCGATCCGCTGATCGGCCACTGGCCAGCGCCTCGCGGTCCACGCTGGTGTCGGCACTGATGGCCCTCGTCGCGGGTTGCGCCACGGTGGACACACCCACCGACACCACGCCGGCTGCGGCCACCGCGAGCAGCGCCGGCGCGAGCACGCCAGCGGCCAAGGGCAGCACTGCAGCAGGCCATCTCCGCGCCTGCGCCTGCGCCTGCCGCAGCATCCATTACGCCGCCGCCGGCGCCGGTTTCGGCCGCGGTACAGGCCCAATTCGAGCATGCGCTGCAGGCCCAGCGCGCCGGCCGCCACGACGAGGCCGAACGTGCCCTGCGCGCGCTGGCCCAGGCTCAACCCGAGCTCGGCGGCGTGCACGCCAACCTCGGACTGATCCTGCGTCAGGCCGGCCGCAGCGAGGAAGCCGTGGCCGCGCTCGAGCGCGCCGTGCAGGTCAGCCCTGAACAACCGCTGTTCTTCAACGAACTCGGCATCGCCTATCGCAGCAACGGCCAGTTCGCCAAGGCGCGCGAGGCCTATGAGCGGGCGCTGGCGTTGGACGCCGGCTACGCCGCCGCGACACTCAACCTGGGCATCCTGTACGACCTGTATCTCGGCGACGGCGCCCGGGCGCTCGAGCTGTATGACCGCTACCTCACGCTGGCCCCAGCCGGCGACGTGGCGGTGACCAAGTGGGCGGCCGACCTGCGCCAACGCAAGCCTTCTCCGCACAGCGCCATCAACGTCCAGATCGCCAAGGGCGGCAAGGAGGCCCCATGAAGTTACCGGCCCTGATCATGGCCACGCTGGCGCTGGGCGCCACCGGCGCCGCGGCACAGGATCGCGCCGATCTCGACCGCACCCAGATCATCGGCAATCGCGAACTGCCCAAGGTGCTGTACATCGTGCCCTGGAAAAAGCCCTTGCCGGGGGAACTCTCCGGCAAGCCGGCCCAAAGCGTGCTCGACGGCCTGATGACCCCGGTCGACCGCGATGTCTTCCGCCGCCATGTGAACTACGACCAGCAACTCCATGCCGCCAAGGCCGATGCGATGGCCACGGCGGGCGCAGCGCGCTGACACTCGACGCATCCGTTTCGAACCCCTACTGAATCTGCCCCAAGGAGCCCCACCATGACCCTCTTCGAGACCTCCGTCAAATTCTTCCAGGACAGCGGCCTGGCCATCTACCCCAGCATCCTGATCATGGCCGTCGGCCTGGCCATCGCGGTCGAGCGCTTCATCTTCTTGAAGCGCGCGGGCAGCGAGAACCGCAAACTGTGGGCCCATATGCTGCCGCTGCTGCAGGGCGGGCGCCTGAAGGACGTGCAGAACGCGGCCTCCAACTCCGACGCCGCGGTCGGCAAGATCGTCAGCAACGGCCTGCAACGCATGCAAAGCCCGGCCCGCCGCGAAGACATCGACGCGGCGATGGAGGAAGGCATGATGGAAATCGTGCCGCGCCTGGAAAAGCGCACCCACTACATCGCCACCTTCGCCAACGTCATCACCCTGGTCGGCCTGCTGGGCACCATCATCGGCCTGATCAAGGGCTTCACCGCGGTGTCGCAGGTCAACCCGGCCGAGAAGGCCGAGTTGCTGTCGGCATCGATCTCGATCGCCATGAACAACACCGCGTTCGCGCTCACCGTCGCGATCCCGTTCCTGTTGATCCATGCCTTCCTGCAGGCGCGCACGGCCGAGATCGTCGACGGCCTGGAGGCCGCCAAGATCAGCTTCCTCAACGTCACGCAGCGCCTCAAATCCGAGGCCGGTGCGTCGAGCGCCGCGCGCTGAAACCCCACTCGACAAGGGCTCTGCCATGCGCTCCCGCCGCATTCGCCGCCACACCGCCGAATTGGACGTGACGGCTTTCATCAACCTGATCGTGGTACTGGTGCCATTCCTGCTTTCGACCGCGGTCTTCACACGCTTGTCGGTGATCGACCTGTCGTTGCCGGCGAAGTCGTCCGCCGCGGTCGAGCAGTTGAAGGTCAACGACCTCAAGCTAGAGATCGTGCTGCGGGCCGATGCACTCGAAGTCGGCGACCGCATCGGTGGCCTGATCCAGCGCATCCCGAACAGCGCCGGGGGCTACGACCTGGCCACGCTGTCGCAACTCATGCAGCAGATCAAGGCCAAGTTCCCCGACACCGCCACCGCCACCCTGCTGGCTCAACCCGAAACCCCGTACGACACGCTGATCCAGTTGATGGACGCCGTGCGGGAAGTACCCGCCGGACACGCGGCGAAGGCCAAGCCGGTGCCGCTGTTTCCAGATATCTCGATCGGCGACGCGCCGATCGCCACGCGAACCTGAGGGGCGACACGATGAAGCTGACCCCGCTGGAAAAACGCGCCGAGCGCAAACAGCGCAACAAGACCGGCCTGGACATGAATCTGGTGTCGCTGATCGACATCTTCACGATCCTGATCTTTTTCCTGATGTCGAGCGCTGCCGGCGTCGAAATCCTGACCCCGGGCAGGGCCGTGACCTTGCCGCAATCGAACGCCGAGAAGCCGCCGCGCGAAACCCTGGTCATCACCGTCAGTGGCCCCGACATCCTGGTCGAAGGCCGGCGCGTGGCCACGGTCAAGGAGGCGATCGCGACCGACGGCGACCTGATTGCCGGCCTGAAGGAGGAACTCGACCTGCAGGCCAAGCGGCAGACGATCCGCCCCGAGAACCAGACCCAGGGCAAGACGGTCACGATCATGGGCGACAAGGACATCCCCTACAGCCTGCTGCGCAAGGTGATGGTCACTGCGGCGCGGGCCGACTTCAACGACGTGTCGTTTGCGGTAACACGAAAGGCAGTCAAGACATGAGCCCGCACGGCCGCCCGAAGGGCGAATACACCGCAGTGCGCAGCATGGAGGTGGTCTGATGAGCGCCGCGACGGTCTCGTTTCGCGCACCGGTGATCGCCTGGGCGATCGCCTTCGACGACGAAGCACGGTTCAAGCGCATCCTGCGCAGCGTCGTCGGAACGGCGGCGCTGGCCTGCCTGGTGTTCTCCTTGATGCCGCGCCCGCAGGAAGATCGCGCCAAGCCCGAAGCCTTGCCGCCGCGGCTGGCCAAGCTGGTGCTCGAGCGCGAAACGCTGCCGACGCCGACGAAGGCCCCCGAGCCGCAAACGTTGGCCAAGGCCGACATCCCGGCCCCCAAGCAGGAGCCGATCAAGCAAGCGCTCGTACCCGAGGCGCGCCAACCGCAGCCGAACAAACCGCCCGGCGAAATCGAGAATGCCCGGCGCAAGGCCTCGGCGGTCGGTCTGCTGGCGATGAAAGACCAGTTGGCCGAGTTGCGCGGCGCGCCGGTGGCCGTGCAGTTGAAGCAGGACATCAAGCCCGGGCCCGGCGTGGGCAGCGGCGTCGGCGTGGGCGTCGGCGCGGGCAGCGAGGCCGGCCTGCCGGCGCGTGCCCTGATCACCTCCAACCTCAGCGGCGGCTCGGGCGGCATCAACACCGCCTCGTTCAGCCGCAACACCGGTGGCGGCGGCCTGGCCGGCCGCGCCACGACCTTGGTCGAGGGCGTGGCGGGTGGCGGCGGCGGTGGCGGCTTGGGTGGCGGTGGCGCACGCGCGGGCGGCGATGGTGCCGGTGGCGCGCTCAGAAAGAGCGGCAGCGGCAAGGCTTCGCGGTCGATCGAAGAAATCAAACTCGTCTTCGAGCGCAACAAGGGCGCCATCTATGCCCTCTACAACCGTGCCCTGCGCGAGGAGCCTTCGCTGCAGGGCAAGGTGGTGGTCGAGCTGAAGATCTCGCCGGGCGGCGAAGTCGTCGGCTGCCGGGTGCTGTCGACCGAGTTGAAGACACCCGAGCTCGAGCAGAAGCTGCTGGCGCGCATCCGCCAGTTCGACTTCGGCGCCAAGGATGTCGAGGTGATGGTCGTCAGCTGGCCGGTCGACTTCCTGCCCTCGTGAGGGTCACTCGGCGGCGATGCGCCCGGCCTCGATGCGCAGCTTGCGCTCGCAGCGCGCCGCCAACGCGTCGTCGTGAGTGACCAGCAGCAGCGTCGTGCCGGCCTCACGGTTCAACTCGAAGATCAGCTGCATGACGGTCTCGCCGGTGGCGAAATCCAGGCTGCCGGTGGGTTCGTCGGCGAGCAATACCGAGGGCTCGACGACGAAGGCCCGCGCCAGCGCCACGCGCTGTTGCTCGCCGCCCGACAGCAGCTTGGGATAATGCGACAAGCGTTTGCCCAGGCCGACACGGGCAAGCATCTCACGCGCCAGCGTGCGCGCCTCGCTGCGGCCCTGCAATTCGAGCGGCAACATGACGTTTTCCAGCGCGTTCAGATTGCCCAGCAATTGAAAGCTCTGGAAGACGAAACCCAGCCGTTCGGCGCGCACTGCCGCGCGCGCGTCCTCGTCGAGCTTGAACAGGTCTATGCCGCCCAGCCGTACCGTGCCGCCGGTCGGCAGGTCCAGGCCGGCCACGATCGACAACAAGGTGCTCTTGCCTGAGCCGGAGGCACCGACGATGGCCACCGATTCGCGCTCGCGCAGCGAGAAATGAATGTCGTCGAGAATGGTCAGCACACCGGTGGAGTCGCTGACCTGCTTGGTGACATGCTCGACTTCGATCAGGGGTGTGGACGACATGAGGGACGGCTTGTTAGTGCGGCTGCGGCGGCGGGCACACTGTAGCGTGATCGTGCTCGCGGCCGCCTGCGCCGCCGTGCTGCCTGCCGGCGCCGCCGGCGCAGGCAGCGGGGGGCCGGCGCTGATCCTGGTCGTCGGCGACAGCCTGTCGGCCGATTACGGCCTGGCCCGCGGCAGCGGTTGGGTTGCGCTGCTCGAACAACGCCTCGCGCAGGAGAAGATCGCCGCCACGGTGATCAACGCCAGCATCAGCGGCGACACCACCTCGGGCGGGCGCTCACGTCTGCCGGCCTTGCTGGCACAGCACCGAGCCACGCATGTGATCGTCGAACTCGGCGGCAATGACGCGCTGCGTGGTCTGCCACCCGCGCAAACCCAGGCCAACCTGACGGCCATGGTCCGGGCGGCCAAGGCCAGTGGCGCCAAGGTGGTCGTGGCCGGCATGCAGGTGCCGCCGAACTACGGCCGGCAATACGGCGCGGACTTCGCGGCCGTGTTCGTCAGCGTCGCCCGCAATGAAGGCGTGGCGCTGGTGCCATTCCTGCTCAAAGGCGTGGCCGACAGCCCCGACGCCGACGCGATGTTTCAGCCCGACCGCATTCACCCCACCCAAGCGGCGCACCCGATCATGCTCGGCAACGTCTGGCCGGTGTTGCGCCCACTGCTGCGCTGAAGGCAGATCACGGCGCTGGCCCGTGCGGCACGCCGGGCCGGTCACTAGGCTGCCGCGGGTCGGCGAGGTTGGATTGAACGCCTTCCGTCAAGGTCATCAGGATATCGGCGTACCAGGCGCAATTGAGTCCCAGCGACTCGTCCTGCTCGAGGTCGCGCGTCTTCATGTCCATGCGCGCCGAATGCACACCGAGCAGTTTCCACGGCAGCTCGGCGGCGCCCGGCGCCGCAGCGTCGCGCATGACGACCGGCGCGCCGCTGGTGCCGCGGTGCGTGCGTGCATCGGTGAGAAAGTAGCCCTGGCCCTGGAAGCGCAGGCCGAACGACGACGAGATCACCGCCTGGCGCACTACCGGCAGATGGTGCAGCGTATCGTGGAAGCCGAGCGGGAAGCCGACGATCAGCAGCGCCGAGCCGACCTCGATCTCGTCGAGCGAATCCTGCAGATGGGCCGGCGTGAAGGCACGCAAGAGCACCGCCTCGGGCAGCGCGGCGCGGTCGACCTCCAGTACCGCGACGTCGATTTCGCCCGCCGGGTCTTCGCCCTGGCGCCAGATGCTGCGGGCATCGTGGTACAGCGGCATCGACAGGCCGATCGACTGCGTCAGGTTGTCGGCCGAAGTGTGCAACTCGATTTCGATGCGGTCGGGGAAATGCTTGCTCGGCTCGTCGAGCACGACATGGCGGCTGGTGACGACGAACAGACGCTCTTCACGGGCGAAGAAGAACCCGGTGGCCCGCGTCAGCAGGCGCTTGCCGTCGAAGGTCGAAATCTGCGTGACCGACAGCAGCAGCGGTTCGGTCATTGCAACTCCGTTGGCCGGTGGTAGCTGAGCAGCCTGCCCTTGTAGGCTGGGCGACCCGGGGCGATCGGCTGGTCGAGGCGCTCCTGCTGCATGGCAAAACCATGCCCTGCCATGTGCCGGTTGAACGCTGCGCGATTGTCGCGATCGGGGTCCACGATCCAGACCCATGCACCAGGCGCGGCATGGCGACCGATGAAGGCCGCCAGGCTGCCGCCTTCGTCGCGCTCGTACAGCAGGTCGCTGCCGATGATCAGGTCGAAGGAGCCGCGCAGCGCCTGCAGACCCGCATCGAGCGCGCATTGCCGTTGCAGCGCGGAGGCGTTCCAGTGACCATGGCGGTACTTGATCGGTGCCAGCGCGTTCAGGCGAACGTTCTCGGCCAGGAACGGCCCGGCCAACGGATGGTTGTCGCTGGCCGTGACATCGGCGCCGCGGCGATGGCCGACCAGGCTGGCCAGCCCGAGGCCGCAACCAATTTCCAGAATGCGCTCGCCGGCCCGCACCGGCCGCGCCGCGAGCCGCGCCGCCAGCTGTGCGCCCGAGGGCCAGAGCAGGCCGAACAGCGGCCAGCTGGCCGACGAGATGCCCAACCGATCCGCCGCGCCGAGCGGGTCGGCAAACTGCTGGCGATCGAGCAGCGAGCGGATCAGCAGGACATCGACGCCGACCACGCTGATCTGCTCTTGCTTGGTCTGGTAGCCGTGCATCGCCGAGGGTGCGGGCAGACCTTGTGCAAGGGCCGCGGGGAGTGGTGGATAGGCGAGTATGAGGCTGCCGCCGGTGTGACAGAGCCCGGCGACGCATCAAAAGGGCGGCGTCGCGCCGTGCGCCGCAGCGGCCATGCGCGCTCATGCCGCCAGCAAGGCCGCGAAGCGGGCCATGTCCACATTCCCGCCGCTGACGATCACGCCCACGCGCTGGCCCTTCAGCACCTGCCGGCGCATCGCGGCAAAGCCCAGGCAACCGGTCGGCTCGACGATCATCTTCATGCGTTCGGCGAAGAAGCGCATGCACGCAATCAGTTCGCCGTCGCTGGCGGTGTAGATGTCGTCGACGTCGCGGCGGATGATCGGGAACGTGATCTGGCCCAGATGCTGGGTCTGCGCGCCGTCGGCGATGGTCTGTGGTGTATCGATGTGCACGATGCTGCCGCTGCGCAGCGACTGCTGGCCGTCGTTGCCGGCTTCGGGCTCGACGCCGTAAATCCGGCTTCCCGGCGACAGGGCCCGCGCGGCCAACGCGCTGCCACTGAGCAGGCCGCCACCGCCCAGGCAGACGAACAGGGCATCCAGCGGGCCGACCTCGTCGATGAGCTCCTTGGCCGCGGTGCCCTGCCCGGCGATGACCTCGGCATGGTCGTACGGCGGGACCAGGGTCATGCCATGCTGCTCGGCCAGGCGCGCGCCTATGGCTTCGCGGTCCTCCGTATAGCGGTCGTAGAACACCACTTGGCCGCCATAGCCGCGGGTCGCGGCGACCTTGGCCAGCGGCGCATCGTGAGGCATGACGATGGTCGCCGGCATGCCCAGCAAGCGCGCGGCCAAGGCGACCGCCTGGGCGTGGTTGCCCGAGGAGAATGCGACCACGCCGGCCTGGCGCTGGCGCGCGTCGAAGCACGACAGGGCGTTGAATGCACCGCGGAACTTGAAGGCACCCATGCGCTGGAAGTTCTCGCACTTGAAGAACACGCGGGCGCCGAGTTCGGCGTCCACGCTGCGCGAAGTCAGCACCGGTGTGCGGTGGGCGTGGCCCTCGAGCCGGCGCGCGGCGGCAGCGACATCGTCATAGGTCGGCAGGGTCGGCATGGCGATCCTCGGAGTGGCAACAGCGCACAGCGTAGCCGAGCCATGCGCGGCCAGCGCATTGCGGGCCGCGCCGCTGTCACTGGTTCTGCTGCCCAGGCCGCTGCTCGCGGCGCCGCTCTTGCGCCGGCGCCTGACGTTCGTCTCGTTCGTCGGCGTTGGGCCCGCGCGCCGGCGGCGTACGGCCCGATGGCGGCGCGGGCTGCACGGCGGGGGGCTGCGGCGCGGCAGGGGCGGCACGCACACCCTGGACGGGCGGCTGTACCGGCGACACCGCCTGCGGCGGCGCCGTGCGCGGCGGCCCTCCGCGAGGCCTGTCCGGGGCTTGCGCAGGGCGCTGATCCCGATCCGGCGGCGCGTCGCGCTGCGGTACGGCCGCCTGCGGCGTCGCGGTGCGTCCGTGCCCGCCGAGCTGCCGCGCGCGTCTACCGGCGGCTGGCCCCGTTGCGTCTGCACGGCGTCGGTGCGCGTGGTCGGCATGGCCGGCGGCGGCGCCACGCGCGGCGACGCCGCGGTTTGCCCCCAACGGGTCATGCGCCCCGCACCCGGTGCGGACGGCACGGCCGTCACCGCCCCGCCCGGTGCGGCTGCAACGCGCGATGGCGCGGGTGCCGGCGGCACGAAGTCATGTGGTGGCCGGTCGCCGTTGCGCGCGGCAGGTTGCAAGGGCTGCGTCTGCCAGCGTTGGATCGTGCCCGGGTCGATCGGCGTGATCACGGCCTTGCCGATCGGCTTGCGCTCGCGCAGCACATCCTGTGCAACCACCGTCACACCACCCGGCACACCCTGGTTGGTGTACATGATGGGGCCGCTGCGCGGCTCGTTGGGACGCAGCGGTGGCTGCCAGCGCCGATGGGCATTGTTGACGTTGGTGATGTAGATGTTGGTCACGCTGTAGCTCGGGCGGTAGACCTCGCGCGGCGACAGCGGCACCCAACCCACGGTCGGGCCTCCGAGGTTGATGCCGATGCTGACATGCGGGCCGCCGATCCAGGCCACCAGCGCCGGTGCGTACACCGGGCGCGCGACATACTGGCCAGGACACCAGGCCCAGCGCCCGCGCCAGGAGATCCAGCGCCCATAGTGGAACGGCGCAAAGCCCCAGGGCGCATCGTCGACCCAGGTCCAGCCCCAGGGCTGCACATAGGCCCAATGGCCGTAACGGTAGGGCGCCCAACCGGATTCCATGCGCGCCGGGAACCAGATCGCGCCGTATTCGGGATGGCGGTCCCAGTCGCCGTAGCGATCGAGATCGTCGGCGCCGGTCATCTCGGGCGAGACATAGGGCCGGCGCCGGGCTTCGCGTTCATCGTCGCGGTCCTGTTGCGCGACCCAGTCCGCGAAGCGGTCGGTGGCCGGCGCGGCCCAACTAAAGTGCGTCACGCCGCGGTCGGCCCAGAACTCGGCGCGCTGGCCGGCGTTGATCTCGAGTGCGCTGTCGCTGGCCTCGAAGCGCAACGCGCCGGCCATCACGCCGGCGAAGCTGCCGTTGTCTTCCTGGTCGACGCGGTAATGGCCGGCGCGCAGCGGGAAAAACCGGCCTTCGGCCGTGGTGACCACGAATTCGCGCGCCGATTCGCTGCTGCGCAGGCGCAGCGCCAGACTGCCATGGTGCAGATGCAGGCGGACCTGGTTGTCGTTGAGCTCACCGACCTCGAGTTCGCTGTCGCCATCGACGCGCAGGGTGGCCGAGCCGATCTGCAATTCGGCCCGCGCATCACGCTCGGCCGAGAGGCGGTCACCGGCCGTCAACGGGCGATTGCGCTGCGCGGCGATCCACTCGCCCTGTTCGGCGTCGAACAGCCAGACCGACCCTTGGGTTGACGCGATCCGCCCGACGCGGCCGGGCGGGTCGGCCCAGGCTGCGGCGCCGGCCAGCAAGGCCACGGCGGCCACGCCGAGCAGGGCCAGACGATTGAAGAAGGCGCGGGCGCGCGGCGCGCCCAGCGCCAGGGTCGACAGGTTCGGCATGGTCGGTCTCCTCGTCGGCGCCACGCGGGCAGCGCCTGTGTGGTGGTTCAACGCCTCAGGCACCGCCGCGGCTGACCGCTTCACATCGCCTTACAGCTTCAATCGTCGGCCGACTGCGCGGGATCGAGCTCGGGAAACAGCACGCTGGTGAAGCCCAGTTGCGTCAGGTCACGCATGCGCGTCGGATACAGGCGGCCGATCAGGTGATCGACTTCGTGCTGCACCACGCGGGCGTGAAATCCCTCGGCCTCGCGCTCGATCGGCTGGCCCAGGGCATCGACGCCGCGGTATCGGATGCGCGAGAAGCGCGGCACCACACCGCGCAGTCCGGGCACCGACAGGCAACCTTCCCAGCCCTCTTCCTCTTCGCTGCCCAGCGGCAGGATCACCGGATTGATGAGCACCGTTCGCGGCACCGGCGGCGCGTCTGGATAGCGGGCATTGGTGGCGAAGCCGAAGATCACCAGTTGCAGGTTCTCGCCGATCTGCGGCGCCGCGAGGCCGGCGCCCTCGGCCGCATGCATGGTGTCGAACATGTCGGCAATCAAGGCCCGCAACTCGGGCGTGTCGAAGGCGCGCACCGGTTCGGCCATGCGCAGCAGGCGGGGATCGCCCATTTTCAGGATCTCGCGAACCGTCATCGATGAGATCTCCACCGAAGCGACGAATGGTCGGCGCATGGGCCGGTCGCGGCCGATGCGGGCCGGGCCGCGATCGTGCTCATGAGCGCCACAACCATGCCGCACCCCGCACGCCCGACGAATCACCATGGGCGGCCGGGCGCAGCGGCGTGGTGACCACGTCGGAAAAGACAAGCGGCGCGCAACGCGCGGGCACCGTGTCGTACAGCGCGCCGATATTGCTCAGGCCACCGCCGAGCACGATGACATCGGGGTCGAGCAGGTTGATGACCTGGGCCAGCGCGCGGGCCAGCCGCTCGGCATAGCGCTCCAGCGTGGCCTGCGCGGCCGGGTCACCGGCGATCGCAGCACTGGCGATCGCCCGCGGTTCGATCAGGGCGCCACCATGGCGCAAATGGTCGGCGGCCAGGCCGGGACCGCTGAGCAGGGTCTCGACACAGGCGCCGCGGCCACACCAGCAATGCGGCGCGGGCAAGCCGCGGTCGTCGGCCAGGCGCGGGGCCGGGTTGTGGCCCCATTCGCCGCCGATGCCATGCGCACCCGTCCAGGCCTGGCCCTGGAACGCGATGCCCGCGCCCACGCCGGTGCCCAGAATCGCAGCAAAGACCAGGCGCGCGCCGGCACCGGCACCATCCACGGCTTCGCTGACAGCCAGGCAGTTGGCGTCGTTCTCGATGCGCACCGGGCGCGCGAGCACGCGCGCCAAATCGCGGTCGAGCGCACGGCCGTTGAGGGCGACCGTGTTGGCGCCCTTGACCAGACCAGTCGCCGGCGACACGCAGCCTGGGATGCCGACGCCGAGCGGCAAGCCCTTCACGCCGAGTTGGGCCTCGGCACGATGGACCAAATCGCCGACGACCGACAACAGCGCGTCGTAGCTGCCGCGCGGCGTGGCCACCCGCTCGCGCAACAGGAAGCGGCCATCGTCGCGGGCCAGCACGGCGACCTCGATCTTGGTGCCACCGAGGTCGACGCCGAGCAATGGGTCTTTCATGGTGGCCCGAGCATCGCACGCAATGCCGCCTCGTCGATCACCGGCACGCCCAGTGCGTGCGCCTTTTCGAGCTTGCTGCCGGCGTCGGCGCCGGCGACGACGAAGTGCGTCTTCTTCGACACCGAGCCCGCCACCTTGCCGCCCGCGGCTTCGATCATGGCCTTGGCCTCTTCCCGCGACAACGCCGGCATCGCGCCGGTGAGCACGAAGGTCTGGCCGGCCAGCGGCAGCGGCCGGTTGTCGGCGCTGCCGGCGTGCTCGGGCCAGGCGACGCCCACGGCACGCAATTGCTCGACCACCTCGCGGTTGTGCGGCTGGGCGAAGAAGGTGTGGATGCTTTGCGCGACCACCGGTCCGACATCGTCGACCGCCAGCAACTGCTCGACGCCGGCATCCATCAAGCGCTCGATGCTGCCGAAGTGCCGGGCCAGGTCCTTGGCCGTGGTCTCGCCGACATGGCGGATGCCGAGCGCGTACAGAAACCGCGCCAAGGTGGTTTGCCGGCTTTTGGCGAGCGCCGCCAGCAGATTGGCCGCGCTCTTGTCGGCCATGCGCTCGAGCGCAGCGAGCGCGGTTGCATCGAGCCGGTACAGGTCGGGCAGCGCACGCACCACGCCGCCGTCGACCAGTTGCTCGACCAGCTTGTCGCCCAGGCCCTCGATGTCGATGGCCCGCCGCCCGGCGAAATGCAGGATGGCCTGCTTGCGCTGCGCGGCGCAGAACAGACCACCGCTGCAGCGGTGGTCGATGCCGCCCTTCTCGCGCACCACGGCGCTGCCGCACACCGGGCATAGGCGCGGCATGCGCAGATTGGGTACATAGTGGTCGCGTCGGCCCGTGACGCGGCCGACGACTTCCGGAATCACGTCGCCGGCGCGGCGCACGATCACCGTGTCGCCGACGCGCACGCCCTTGCGGCGCAGCTCGAAAATGTTGTGCAGGGTCGCATTGCTGACCGTCGTGCCGCCGACGAACACCGGCTCGAGCTTGGCCACCGGCGTCAGCTTGCCGGTGCGGCCGACCTGGATCTCGATGCCGTTCAGGCGCGTGTGCTGCTCCTGCGCCGGGTACTTGTGTGCCACCGCCCAGCGCGGCTCGCGCGAGACAAAACCGAGCTGCTCCTGCAAGGCGCGGCTGTCGACCTTGTAGACCACGCCGTCGATGTCGAACGGCAAGGCGTCGCGCCGCTCGGCGATGCGGCGGTGAAATTCGATCAGCCCCGGCGCGCCCTGGACGATACGGCGGTCCTGACTCACGGGCAGGCCCATTGCGGCCAGTGCATCGAGCAGCGCGCTGTGCGTGGCCGGCGTGGCCCAGCCCTGGACCTGGCCCAGGCCATAGGCGAAAAAACTCAAGGGCCGCTGTGCGGCAATGGCCGGGTCGAGCTGGCGCACCGCACCGGCAGCGGCATTGCGCGGGTTGACGAAGGTCTTCTCGCCTTTTTCGCGTTGGCGCTGGTTCAGCGCCTCGAAGTCGTCGCGGCGCAGGTAGACCTCGCCGCGCACTTCGAGCACCGCAGAGTCGCAGGCGATCAGGCGCAGGGGAATGGCCCCGATGGTGCGGATGTTCTGCGTCACGTCTTCGCCGGTCTCGCCGTCGCCGCGCGTCGCCGCCTGCGCCAGCACGCCGTGTTCGTAGCGCAGATTGATGGCCAGGCCGTCGAACTTGAGCTCGCAGGTGTAGTCCAGCGACGGGGCCTGCGGCCCCCATCCGAGTTCACGCCGCACACGGGCGTCGAAGGCTTCGGCGCCGCCGGCCGTGGTGTCGGTCTCGGTACGGATCGACAGCATCGGAACTGCGTGGCGCACGGGCACAAATCCGGCCAGCACCTGGCCGATCACGCGCTGTGTCGGCGAGTCGGCCGTTCGCAGTTCGGGATGCGCCGCCTCGATCGCCTGCAATTCCTGGAACAGCTTGTCGTACTCGGCATCGGCGATCTGCGGCGCGTCGAGCACGTAGTAACAGTGCGCGTGATGGTTCAGCAATGCGCGCAATTGCGCCGCACGTGCTGCCGGCTCGGCCATGGCCCGCTGCGCTGCCATGCCGGCCACCTACTGGAACAGCCGTCGCGCCACCGCCGTCCCGGCCGCCATGTCGCGCGAATCGAGGGCGCGGTAGAGCTTGTTCAGTTCCTCGGCAATGGCCGCGAAGTGCTGCAGCGTCAGCGGGCGGCCCTCGTCGTCGACGGCGCTGGCATCCATGTCGTCAGCCAGCGCGCGGATGGCCTGCTGCCAGGCGGCGAAGGGTTCGGCCTGTTGCGGTGTCTGCGCCACGTCCAGACCCAAGGTGAGCTCGCGCACCGCAGCCAATGCCGGGTCGTCGGCCAGCGCGGCCTGGGCGTCGAAGGCCAGCACCAGCACGGGCGGAGCGCCTTCCTCGGCCGCGGGCAGGACCAAACGTCCGGGCGTCGCGCCGGGCACGAAGCCCTGCCGCGACGCACATTGCTGGATATAACCCACCGACCAGGCGACCGAGTTGGCGCGCAGCAACACCGTCAGCGTGGCATCGTGCGGGCTGGCAAAGGCGTCGAGCTCGCGGGCGCGCGCCACCACGTCGAGCATGTCGGGAAAGTCAGGCACGGCGCCTATGGCATCGGCCATGGCCTGCACCTTCTGCACGAATTCGGAATACTCGATCTCGTTCAGGGCGCCGCTGCGGTTGGCCAATTGCACCGCGGCCTGCAGCTCGCTGTAGCGCTGGCCCAGCGACAAGGGCTCCCACTCATCACTGAGGGCGTTCAAACCTTCGATCTGCAGCGGCTTGCTGCCCGCACGGCGTGACGGCGGCAGGTGCGCCAACAACATCTCGCCGCTGGCGGGGGCTTCGAGCGTCAGGCTGGCAATCGCGTCGATCAGGGCGTCGATGCGGGCGCCGCCGCGACGCCCGGCCGCAGGCAGCGAGGGCGACACGGACGGCGGGCCACCGAGCGAGGGCTCGACACGCTCGACCGCGGGCGCCGCTGCATCGGACGCCGCTGCCCGCCGGGGCCGTGCCCGGCGCGTGCTCCACAGGCCATGTACAGCCAATACCACCAACAGCGAGACGGCAACCAAGACCAGCGCGGTGGTGAGGGTCACGGTCAGGACCTCGGGCAGCGTATCGTCACTTCAAGCCGCCTCTGCCAGCGTCACCGCCTGATCCATGTCGACCGCGACGATGCGCGAGACGCCCTGCTCCTGCATCGTGACTCCGATCAACTGGCGGGCCATTTCCATGGCGATCTTGTTGTGGCTGATGAAGAGGAACTGGGTGGCCTGGCTCATCTCGGTGACGAGTTTGGCATACCGCTCGGTGTTTGCATCGTCGAGCGGCGCATCGACCTCGTCGAGCAGGCAGAACGGCGCCGGATTCAACTGGAAGATGGCGAATACCAGCGCGATCGCGGTCAACGCCTTTTCGCCACCCGACAGCAGGTGGATGGTGCTGTTCTTCTTGCCCGGCGGCTGGGCCATGACCTGCACGCCGGCATCGAGAATTTCGTCGCCGGTCATCACCAGGCGGGCGGTGCCACCGCCAAACAGGGTCGGGAACATGCGCCCGAAGTGCTCGTTGACCTGGTTGAAGGTCTGCGCCAGCAGCGCCCGGGTTTCGAGGTCGATCTTGTGGATCGCCCCTTCGAGCGTGGCGATGGCCTCGGCCAGGTCGGCGTTCTGCGCATCGAGAAAGGTCTTTCTGTCGCGCGCACTGCTCAGCTCTTCGAGTGCCGCCATGTTGACGGCGCCCAACGCGGCGATGTCGTGCTGAATGCGCTCGATCTCGCCCTGCAGGCCTTGCAGCCGGACACCGCCGTCGCTGATCGACTGCGCCAGCGCGGCCAGGTCGACGGCGGTGGCCACCAGTTGCTCGAGGTATTGCGCGCCACCGAGCGACGCCGCCTGCTGTTCGAGCTGCAGCTTGGTGATCCTCTCGCGCAACGGTTCCAGGCTGTGCTCGACGCTCAGACGCTGCTCGTCGAGGCTGCGCAGCTTGGCCGTCAGGTCGTCGTACTGGCTGCGCTGCGCGGCCAGCGCCGCCTCGCGTTCGAGCTTCACGGCCAGCGCCGCCTGCAGCCCGGCCTGGGCCAGCGCATCGTCCAGCGCGCCCAAATCGGTCTGGATCTGCAGCGCCGCCTGCGCATTGGCCGCCACCTGTTCGGCCGCCGTGTCGATGGCGCGCTGCAGCTCGGCTCGGCGCGCGGCCAGGCTGCGCGATTCGAACTGCGCCTCCTGGGCCTGGTGCTCGAGCGCGCGGCTGTGTTCGCGTGCGGCCGCCAGCGCGCGTTCGGCGGCGATCACCGCCTCGTCGAGTTCGGCATGGCGCTCCTGGGTCGAAGCCAGCTCGATGTCGTAGGCGTCGAAGCGCGCTTCAGCGCTGGCGCGCCGCTGCGACAAGGCCTGCAGCTGCGCGTCGATCTCCGCCATTTCGACGTCGAGCTGACTGCCCCGTGCCAGACTGGCGGCGGCCTGCTGCGTCAGCCGCATCGACTCGACCTGCAGTTGGTGGGCCCGGGTCTGCGCGTCGCCCGTTTCCCGCCGCACGCGCGCCAGCGTGATCGAGGCCTCGGTGTAGGCCGCCTCGGCGCGCACCAGCGCAGCCCGGGCTTCGTCGGCGATCAGGGCCTGCGCCCTGCGCTGGCGCTCGAGGTTTTCGATTTCCTGGGCCCGCGCCAGCATGCCTGCCTGCTCGCTGTCCGGGGCGTAGAAGGCGACGGCGAACTGCGAGACGGCGTGCCCCTCGCGCGTCATGATGACTTCGCCATGGGTCAGCGTGCCGCGAGCGGCCAGTGCCTCGTCGATGCTGGCTGCGGTGTAGACACCCTCCAGCCAGTCGACCAGCAGGGCCTTCAGGCCGGCGTCGCCCAGACGCAGCAGGTCCGACAGCCGGGCCAGGGTCTGATGCGTGCCGGCGATCGCCGCCGCCGGCTTGGTGAAGAAGGCCAGCCTGGCCGGCGGCGCGTCGCCGGCGAAGGCGCGCACGGTCTCCAGACGGCCGACTTCGAGCGCATTCAGCCGCTCGCGCAGCGCCGCTTCGAGCGCGGTCTCCCAACCGGTTTCGATGTGAATCTGGGTCCACAGGCCCTGCAATCCCTGCAGGCCATGCTTGGCCAGCCAGGGCTTCAACTTGCCTTCGGTCTGGACCTTCTCCTGCAGCGCGCGCAGGGCGTCTAGCCGCGCACTGATGTCGGCCTGCCCGGCCGATTCCCGGTTGCTGGTGTCTTGTTGCGCGCGGCGCCGCGCGTCGAGCGCGGGCACCTCGTCGCTCAGCGACGCCAGCTGCGCATCGAGCCGCGCATGGGCCTGGCTGGCCTGGCTGCTCGCCAGCTCGAGCGCCGACAGACGCGCGTGGTCGGGAGCACTGAGGCCTTCGCGCTCGCCGGCCAGTTTCTCGCGCCGGTCACGTTGCGAGCGCATCTGCTCGTCGATATTGCGGCTATCGGCCGCCAGCAACTGGATCTGCTGCTGTACTTCGGCCACCAGGTCACGCTGCTCGCTGCATCGCGCCTGTGCGGCGCGCAGGGCCTCGTCGAGCGAAGGCTGTTGCTGCGCCTGGGCCTGGGATTGCGCGGCGAGCCGCGCGGCGATCTCGTCGGCGGCATGGATGCGCTCGGCGGCCGCGGTCAGCTCGGCATCGGCGTCGGCACTGCGCTGCTGCCAGGTGGCGTCCTGCGCACTTAGTTCGTCCAGGCGCTGCAGGCCGCGCTGCCGGCTCTCGACCACATAGCGGATGCGCTCCTCGAGCCGGCTGACTTCGAGTGCCGCCTCGGCCAGCAGACCCTGCGCAGCATGCAGTCCGTCCGCGGCCTGGTAATGCGCCTGACGCGCGACTTCCAGATCGGCTTCGACCTGGCGCAACTGCGCCATGCGTTCTTCCAGCGCGGTGGCCGCAGTGGCGGCCGCCTTCTTCACGCGCTCTTCCTCCTTGGCCGCGTCGCGGTGCTTGAGAAACCACAGCTGATGCTGCTTCAGCGCGCCCTCGTCTTGCAGCGCGCGGTATTGCTGCGCCACCACGGCCTGGCCCTCGAGCTTGTCCAGGTTGGCGTTCAACTCGCGCAGGATGTCTTCGACGCGGGTGATGTTCTCGCGCGTATCCTTCAGCCGGCTCTCGGTCTCGCGGCGGCGCTCCTTGTACTTCGAGACGCCGGCAGCCTCCTCGAGGAACAGACGCAATTCTTCGGGCTTGCTCTCGATGATGCGGCTGATGGTGCCCTGGCCGATGATGGCGTAGGCGCGCGGGCCCAGGCCGGTGCCGAGGAACACGTCCTGCACGTCGCGCCGACGCACGGGCTGGTTGTTGAGGTAGTAGCCCGAGGAGCCGTCGCGCGTCAGCACGCGTTTGACGGCGATCTCGGCGAAGGCGTTCCATTGCCCCCCGGCACGGGCATCCGTGTTGTCGAACACCAGTTCGACACTGGCCCGGCTGGCCGGCTTTCTCAGGCCCGAGCCGTTGAAGATCACGTCCTGCATCGACTCGCCGCGCAACTCGCTGGCCTTGCTCTCGCCGAGCACCCAGCGCACCGCGTCCATGATGTTGGACTTGCCGCAGCCGTTGGGGCCGACCACGCCGACGAGTTGGCCCGCAAGCTGGAACGTGGTGGGGTCGGCAAAGGACTTGAAGCCCGACAGTTTGATCGAATTCAGGCGCATGGGCGGGCCGCAAAGGGCGACGGCGACGTTCACCGTCGCCGTCGCCAAGTAATTGATTTATAAGGAAAAACTCGCTGCGCAGGGGCGTCGCGAAGTGGCTGGATGATAGCATCGCAGCCTCACCAATCCCTGCCCCAACAAGCCTCACCCGATGGCCAAGCCCGCGCCCAAACAACGCCCCGCCCCGGCCATCGCGCCCAGCGCACCGAGCAAGGAGTTGCATGTCTTCGCCAACCCGGCACCCGGGCGCGACTACACGATTCGCTTCGCGATCGACGAGTTCACCTGCCTGTGCCCGCTGACCGGCCAGCCCGACTTCGCGCGCTTTCGCATCGAGATGGTCTGCGACAAGCTGTGCGTGGAACTGAAGAGCCTGAAGATGTACTTCTGGAGTTACCGCAACGAGGGTGCGTTCCACGAAAAGGTGACCAACACCATCCTCGACGACATCGTCGAGGCCACCCAGCCACGCTTCGCGCGCATCAGCGCCGACTGGAACGTGCGCGGCGGCATTCACACCGAAGTGGTCGCCGAGTATCGGCAGAAGGGCTGGCAGCCCGCGCCCTGCATCGCCTTGCCGCCGAACCGCGTCGATGCCTGACGCGGCGGCGCGGCCGAGCTACCAGAAGTTCGCCGTCGACGTCGCGCCCAGCCGCATCGACGGTCAGGGCGCCTTTGCCGCCGAAGCGATCCCGCAGCGCCTGAAGATCGGTGAGATTCGTGGCCAGTCGATCAGCGTGGCCGACGCACGCATCCGCGCGACGCGTCACGAGCGCATCATGATCGTCGAGGTCTCGCCGCGCCGAGCGATCGACTTCTCCGCGTCGGCCGACCCGATGCGCTTCACCAACCACAGCTGCCGGCCCAATGCCCGCCTGTGTCTACGCCAGGGTCGCGTCGAGTTCTACGCCCTGCGAGCCATCGCAGCGGGAGAAGAGATCACGGTCCACTACGGTGAAACCCACCACCAGGGCAAGTTGGCCTGCCGTTGCGGCGCGCCGGGCTGCGCCGGACGCCTGTGAATGCGCTCCTGGCGCGCAGCGATTGCGCCTGCACCGCGAGCGCCTCGCCTGCCCAACGGGGCCTTGCCGACGCGGGTGCGTGGCCTATCATCGAGCCGATGAATCCGCTGCTCGCGCGCCTGCATGCCTACCCGTTCGAACGCCTGCGCGCGCTGACTGCCGACATCACGCCCTCGCCCGCGCACCGTCCGATCAGCCTGGGGCTGGGCGAGCCGCGACATGCCACGCCGGCCTTGATCGAGGCCGCTCTTGTCGCCCATTTGAAAGGCCTGGCTAGCTACCCGGCCACGGCCGGCGAACCTCGGCTGCGCGAGGCGATGGCCGGCTGGGTCCGGCGGCGCTATGGCGTGACGCTAGACGCCGGCACACAGGTGCTGCCGGTGAATGGCTCGCGCGAGGCCTTGTTCGCCCTGGCGCAGACCGTGATCGATCCGACGCAGCCCGGCGCCACCGTGGTCTGCCCCAATCCGTTCTATCAAGTCTACGAAGGCGCGGCCTTGCTGGCCGGCGCACAGACCGCGTTTGCCAACAGCGATCCAGGGCGCAACTTCGCGGCGGACTGGAACGCCATCGATGCCGCCACCTGGGCCCGCACGCAGCTGCTCTACGTCTGCTCGCCCGGTAACCCGACCGGCGCGGTGCTGCCGTTGGCCGAATGGCAGGCGCTGTTCGAGTTGTCGGACCGCCACGGCTTCGTCATCGCCAGCGACGAGTGCTACAGCGAAATCTACTTCCGCGCCGAAGCGCCGCTCGGCGCATTGCAGGCGGCACAGGCGCTGGGCCGCGACGATTTCCGGCGCCTGGTGATGCTGACCAGCCTGTCCAAGCGCAGCAACGTGCCCGGCATGCGCTCGGGCTTCGTGGCCGGCGACGCATCGCTGCTCAAACAGTTCCTGCTCTACCGCACCTACCATGGCAGCGCGATGAGCCCCGTGGTACAGGCGGCAAGCGTTGCGGCCTGGAACGACGAGGTCCATGTGGTCGCCAACCGAGAGCTGTATCGCAGCAAGTTCGCGCAGGTCACGCCGCTGCTGGCCGAGGTCCTCGACGTGGCCTTGCCCGATGCGGGCTTTTACCTGTGGGCCGGCGTGCCGGGTGGTGATGACGTCGCCTTCGCCCGCGGGCTGCTCGCTCAATACAATGTCGCCGTGCTGCCGGGCAGCCTGCTGGCGCGCGACGCACGGGGCGTCAACCCGGGTCGCGGCCGCATTCGCATGGCGCTGGTGGCCGGCGTCGAGGAATGCGTCGAGGCCGCCCGGCGCATCGTCTCCTATTCGAAGACCCTCTCATGACACAGCAATTGCAATCGATCATCGACCTGGCCTGGGAGTCGCGTGCCACGCTGGATGCGGTCAACGCGCCCGAACTGCGCGACGCCGTCGAGCAGGTCATCGCCGATCTGAACAAGGGCCGAGTCCGCGTCGCCGAGCGCCAGGGCGTGGGCCAATGGACGGTCAACCAGTGGGTCAAGAAGGCCGTGCTGTTGTCGTTCCGCCTGAACGACAACAAGGTCATGCGTGCCGGCGATCTGGGCTTCTTCGACAAGGTAGCCACCAAGTTCGCCCACCTCGACGAGGCCCAGATGCGCGCCACCGGTGTGCGCGTGGTGCCGCCCGCGGTGGCGCGGCGCGGCAGCTATATCGCCAGGAACGTGGTGCTGATGCCGAGTTACGTCAATATCGGGGCCTATGTCGACGAAGGCACGATGGTCGACACCTGGGCCACCGTCGGCTCCTGTGCGCAGATCGGCAAGCATGTGCACCTCTCGGGCGGCGTGGGCATCGGCGGCGTGCTGGAGCCGCTGCAGGCCGGCCCGACGATCATCGAAGACAACTGCTTCATCGGCGCGCGCAGCGAAGTCGTCGAGGGCGTGATCGTCGAAGAGAATTCGGTCATCTCGATGGGGGTGTACATCGGCCAGAGCACCAAGATCTATGACCGCGCCAGCGGCGCAGTGAGCTATGGCCGGATCCCGGCCGGATCGGTCGTGGTTTCCGGTAATTTGCCCAGTGCCGACGGCAAGTACTCGTTGTACTGTGCCGTGATCGTCAAGAAGGTCGATGCGCAGACGCGCGCCAAGACCAGCATCAACGAGTTGCTGCGCGCCTGAAGCGGCGCGGCGCAACCCAGGAGCGGCAAGACATGAGCGGCAGCATTGTGGGTGGTGGCGGCAGCGGCAGCGGCAGCATGGAGCGCGTGCTGCGCCTGATGGCCGAGAAGGGCGCGTCCGACGTCTACCTGTCGGCCAACACGCCGATCCTGATCAAGATCAACGGCCAGATCATGCAGTTGTCGGATCAGCCCTTGTCGCACTCGCAGCCGCGCCAGTTGCTGGCCGAGCTGCTGACGCCGCAACAGCTCGAGGAGCTCGACGACACCGGTGAACTCAATGTCGGCGTAGGCATCACCAAGGTCGGCAGTTTCCGCCTCTCGGCGTTCCGCCAGCGCGGCTCGATTGCCGCGGTGTTCCGCTGCATTCCCTTCACGATCCCGACCCTCGAATCGCTCAAGCTGCCGGCGATCCTCGGCGAGTTGGTGTTGGAAAAGCGGGGCCTGATCCTGTTGGTCGGCGCCACCGGCACGGGCAAGAGCACCACCGTGGCGTCGATGCTCGAGTTGCGCAACCAGCAGATGACCGGCCACATCCTGACCATCGAGGATCCGATCGAATTCCTGTTCACGAACAAGAAGTCGGTGGTCAATCAGCGTGAAGTCGGCCGCGACACCAACAGCCTGCAGGTGGCGTTGAAGAACGCGTTGCGCCAGGCACCCGACGTGATCCTGATCGGCGAGATTCGCGACCGCGAGACCATGACCTCGGCGATCTCCTACGCCTTGTCGGGCCACCTGGTACTGGCCACCATGCACGCCAACAACAGCTACCACGCGCTGGGCCGCATCTTGTCGTTCTACACGCCGGAGGCCAGGCCGGCACTGCTTGCCGACCTGGCATCGGGCTTGCGCGCGATCATGTCGCAGCGTCTGATCCGGGCCCAGGCCGGTGGTCGCATTCCCGCCTCCGAGGTGCTGATCAACAGCAAGCTGATCGCCGAAATGATTGAACAAGGCAATATCAGCGGCGTCAAGGAAGCCATGGAGAAGTCGCTGGCCGAGGGCTCGCAGACCTTCGAGGTCAGCCTGGCCAAACTGATCAACGACGGCACCATCACGCGCGACGAAGGCCTGGCCTTTTCCGACTCGCCGACCAACCTGCTGTGGCGCCTGTCGAACGAATCCACGCCGATGTCGCGCCAGGCCCCCAAGGCCGACGAGTCCGAGCCGCAGATATTCACCGAGATGGTTCTCGACGTGCGCCCCACGGTCGAGGTGAAATTTCCGGCCAAGGTCGGTCGATCGGCCTGATGCCCTCGGCCTTGCGCCTGGCCGAGGCCCTGATGGCCCGGCCGTCGATCACGCCCGACGACGCCGGCTGCCAGGAGCTGCTGAAGTCGCGCCTGGCACCCCTGGGCTTCGATTGCCAGACACTGGTCTGCGGGCCGGCGCAGTTTCGCGTCACCAACCTGTGGGCGCTGCGGCGCGGGCGGCGGCCAGGACCGACGCTGGCCTTCGCCGGTCACACCGACGTGGTGCCGACCGGCCCGCTGGCGCAGTGGACCAGCGACCCGTTCGTACCCAGCCATCGCGATGGAATGTTGTTCGGCCGCGGGGCGGCCGACATGAAGAGCTCGATCGCCGCGATGACCGTGGCGATCGAAGGCTTCGTGCGCGCCGTGCCCGACCACGCCGGTGCGATCGCGCTGCTCATCACCAGCGACGAAGAAGGGCCTTCGGTCGACGGCACGGTGCGGCTGGTGGAAATGCTGCAAGCACGCGGCGAACGACTCGACATGTGCATCGTCGGCGAGCCGACCTCGGTCGACACCCTCGGCGACATGATCAAGAACGGCCGCCGCGGCACGCTGTCGGGCAAGCTGCGCGTCATCGGCGTGCAGGGCCATGTGGCCTACCCGCAATTGGCGAACAACCCGATCCACCGATTCGCGCCGGCGCTGGCCGAATTGGTGAACACCGAATGGGATCGCGGCAACGATCATTTCCCGCCCACCACCTTTCAGGTTTCCAATATCCATGCCGGTACCGGCGTCGGCAACGTGATCCCGGGCGACGCGGTCGTCGACTTCAATTTCCGCTTCTCCACCGAAAGCACGGCGGACGCACTGAAGGCCCGCGTGCAGGCGCTGCTGGCGCGTCATGGGGTCGAGCACGAACTGGCGTGGACCCTCGGCGGCCAGCCCTTCCTGACCACGCCGGGGACCCTGACCGACGCCGTCAGCGCCGCGGTCGAGGCGGTTTGTGGCCTGCGCCCGCTGCTGTCGACGACGGGCGGCACCTCGGACGGCCGTTTCATTGCGGCCATCTGCCCGCAGGTGATCGAACTGGGCCCGCGCAATGCGAGCATCCACAAGATCGACGAACATGTGCAGGCTGCGGACATCGACCGCCTGGCCGCCATCTACCGCGGCGTGCTGGAGCGATTGCTGACATGACCCTGATCGAGACCATCGAGCAGCAATGCGCCCGCCTCACCCAGGCGGGCGTTTCGTTTGGGCATGGCACCGACAACGCGTTCGACGAGGCGGTTTGGCTGGTGTTGTGGCAGCTTGGGCTGCCGCTGGACGACCTCGACGGCGTGGCCGGACGCGCGCTCACGGCCAGCGAATGTGCGTCTATCCAGGCGCTGGTCGAACAACGCATCGTCACCCGCAAGCCCGCCGCCTACCTGACCCACGAGGCGTGGCTGCAAGGCGTGGCCTTTTACGTCGACGAGCGAACGATCGTGCCGCGTTCGCTGATTGCCGAAGTGCTGGCCGAAGGCGGTGCCGAGGCCTGGCTGCCGGTCCCCACCCGCCAGGTGCTCGACCTGTGTACCGGCAATGCCAGTCTGGCCGTGTTGGCGGCGACTGGCCTGGCCCGATGTGACGATAGCCGCCGCCGACCTCAGCGCCGAAGCGTTGGCCGTTGCGCGCATCAACGTCGACCGGCATGGCCTGGCCGATCGCATCAGCTTGCACCAGGGCGACGGCCTGGCCGCCGTGCCCGGCCGGCGCTACGACGCCATCCTGTGCAACCCACCGTATGTCAATGCCGCAGCCATGCTCGCACTGCCGGCCGAGTACCGGGCCGAGCCGCGCCTGGCCTTGGCCGGTGGCGTCGACGGCATGGACTTCATTCGCCGCCTGATCGCCGGCGCGCCGGATCACCTGACCGAGCATGGGGTGCTGATCCTCGAGGTCGGCCATGAGCGGGGCCATTTCGAGGCCGCGTTCCCGACCCTGGAAAGTGTCTGGCTGCCGACCAGCGCGGGCGAAGACCAGGTGCTGTTGTTTACCCGCCAGACCCTCATCCGCTGAGCGCAGACAATCCAATCATGAAAGCTGCCGTTCTCCAGGCCTTCGGCCAACCCCTGGCCTGGCTCGACCTGCCCCGGCCCGTGCCGCTGGCCGACGAGGTGCTGCTCGAAGTGCTGGCCTGCGGCGTCTGCCACTCCGACCTGCACATCGTCGACGGCGACACGCCCGGCTTCAAGGCCGGCACCAAGGCGCAGTTGATTCCCGGCCATGAAGTGGTCGGCCGCGTCGTCGCCCGCGGTGCCGATGTCTCGCACCTCGCGGTCGGTCAGCGCGTCGGCGTGGCCTGGTTGCACCACGCCTGCGGCGCATGCGAGTGGTGCCTGGGTGGGCGCGAGAACCTGTGCCGCAAGGGCACCGTCACCGGCATGACCGTCGACGGCGGTTATGCCGAGTTCATGCGCGCCAAGGCCAGCCATGCGCTGCCGGTTCCCGACGCGCTCGACACGGTCGAGGCGGCGCCGCTGTTCTGCGCCGGCGTCACCAGCTACCGCGCGCTGCACAACGCCGGTGTCGGCCCCGGTCAGCGGGTGGCCGTCGTCGGCGTCGGTGGCCTCGGCCACCTGGCGCTGCAGATCGCATTGGCGGCCGGCGCCGAGGTGATCGCGATCGACGTCGCCGCCGACAAGCTCGATGCGGCGCGGCAACTCGGCGCGGCGCACGCGTTCGACGCCCGCTCGCCCGACACGCCCAAGGCCGTGCGTGGGCTCGGTGGCGCGCACATCGCCGTCGTGACCTCGGCCGCGCGCGCCGCGTTCGATCTCGGCTTCAAGTGCCTGCGGCCGACCGGCACGCTGGCCATCGTCGGCCTGCCGCCCGAGCCCTTGCAGTTCTCGGCGCTGGCCATCGTCAGCGGCGAGTTCCGCATCGTCGGCAGCGCGGTCGGCACGCGCGACGACCTGCGCGCCACGCTGGCGCTGGCCGCGGCCGGCAAGCTGCGCTGCCATTGCCACACGCGCCCGCTGGCCGAGGCCAACGCGGCGCTGGACGCGCTGCGCGTGGGCAGCGTGCAGGGTCGCACCGTCCTGGTCCCGGCATGATCACGGTTCGCAACGTCACGCTGCGTCGCGGCGTCAAGGTCGTGCTGCAGGGCGCGACCTTCACGCTCAATCCGGGCGAGAAGGCCGGCCTGGTCGGACGCAACGGTGCCGGCAAGTCGAGCCTGTTCGCGCTGCTCGCCGGGCGCCTGCACGCCGACGCCGGCGATGTCGAGATGCCGCCGCGCTGGCGCCTGGGCGAGGTGGCGCAGCAGATGCCCGAGACGACCCAGGGCGCCACCGACTACGTGCTCGAAGGCGACGGCCCGCTGACCGCCGCCATCGCCGCGCTGGCCGCCGCCGAGGCGGCGCACGACGGCCACGCGATGGCCGACGCGCACATGGCGATCGACGAAGCCGGCGGCTTCGACGCGCGCTCGCGCGCGCAGGCCATGCTGCTCGGCCTGGGCTTTCGCAGCGATCAGCTCGACGCGGCGGTGAACAGCTTTTCCGGCGGCTGGCGCATGCGCCTGCAGCTCGCCCGCGCGCTGATGTGCCCGGCCGACCTGATGCTGCTCGACGAGCCGACCAACCACCTCGACCTCGACGCCTTGGTCTGGCTCGAGGCCTGGCTGCAGCGCTTCGCCGGCACGCTGGTGATCATCAGCCACGACCGCGAGTTCCTCGACGCGGTGACGCGCGTGACGCTGCACGTCGACGAGGCGCAGGTCACCCGCTACGGCGCCAACTACTCGGGCTTCGAGGAGATGCGCGCCGAACGCATGAGCCAGCAGCAGGCCGCCTTCGGCAAGCAGCAGGAGCGCATCGCGCACCTGCAACGCTTCATTGACCGCTTCAAGGCCAAGGCCAGCAAGGCCAAGCAGGCGCAGAGCCGGGTCAAGGCCCTGGCGCGCATGGAGCGCATTGCGCCGGTGCTGACGGCGAGCGACTTTGCGTTCGAGTTCCGCGAGCCGCAGAACCTGCCCAACCCGATGCTGGCGATGCGCGACCTCGAGTGCGGGTACGGCAAGACCGTCATCGTGCGCGACGTCAACCGCACCGTGATGGCCGGCCAGCGCATCGGCATCCTCGGCGCCAACGGCCAGGGCAAGTCGACGCTGGTGAAGACAATCGCCCGCGCGCTGAAGCCGATCGCCGGCACGATGACCGAGGGCAAGGGCCTGGCCATCGGCTACTTCGCGCAGCAGGAGATGGATCTGCTGACCGAGGACGACACGCCCCTGCAGCGCATGACGCGCCTGGCCCGCGAACTCAACGTGGCCGGCCAGGACGCACGCGAACAGGGCCTGCGCAACTTTCTCGGCCAGTTCAACTTCGCCGGCGACATGGTGCACCAGACGGTGGGCACGCTCTCGGGCGGCGAGCGCGCGCGGCTGGTGCTGGCCGGCATCGTCTGGCAGCGGCCGAACCTGCTGCTGCTCGACGAGCCGACCAACCACCTCGACCTCACCACCCGCGAAGCGCTGTCGATGGCCCTGAACGAGTTCGAGGGCACCGTGATGCTGGTCAGCCACGACCGCGCCATGCTGCGCGAGGTCTGCGACGAGTTCTGGCTGGTCACCCGCGGCGGCGTGCTGCCCTTCGACGGTGACCTCGACGACTACCAGAAGTGGCTGCTCGACGTCTCACGCGCGAATTCACGCGGCCAGCCGGCGCCGCCGGTGCCCGGCGCTGCGGTGGTGGCGCCGCCTGCACCTGTCGCACCCCGCGCCAAGCCCAGCACCAAGCCGGCGGCCGCGCCGCCTGCCAGCCACCCGCGCGACGATCGCAAGGCCAAAGGCCAGGCGCGCTCCAGGCTGGCCGACCAGACGAGACCGCTGCGCAACGAGCTGGCAACGATCGACCAGCGCCTGGCCAAGCTCAGCCACCGAGCGCGCACAAACCGAGGCCGCGCTCGCCAGCAGTGGCGTGGCCCCCGCGTCCATCGCCGACGCCGGCCGGCAACTGGCACACATCGCCGCCGAAGTGGCGATGCTCGAAGAGCGGTGGCTGGAGTTGCATCAGCAACTGGAGGGCATGACGGTCCTGCGCTGAGCCGCACCATTCGCCCTACCGGTTCGCGATTTGCATGACCGCTCTTCGAGCCCTTCAGTAGCTGGAACCGACCCCTATGCATAGGACTCAACTATGCGTAGCTTGCGATCCGATCAGCATGCCTCACGAGGCAAGGTGGGCGCGAAATCGAGATCGCTGCTCTGCATAGTTTTCGTTCGCCCACGGCAAGCGCTCGCGGTCGTTGCTCATGTGGACGATGGCGCCACCGGTTCCGGCCGCGGTGCCCGCCACCTCGGGAAGCCAGCTGGCGGTGTGATCCCGAAGAATGCATGCCATCCCGATGCGTGCAACGGCGTGCACGCCGGTGGCCCCAGACTATGCGTAGCTCTTGGCTCGGGGTGGCGAAGGTACGCAGGCATCGAACTACGCATAGTCGGCATCTATGCATAGGGGTCGCTATGGATAGCTTTGCATAGCGACCCTTCAGCGACCTACATGCGGCCGAATTCGTAGCCGCAATGCGGACATCCATCAGCGGGGGAGCCTGTCCGGCCCGTGCGGCTGACGGACAGCCCGGCGTGGAGCCGTATACCCGGCGCGCGACCCATTCGGGCGTCAGCAACTCCAAGCCGTGAATGAGTACCATCCTGACAATGTGTGGGTTTGCTCACGTTGAGACTTGCGAGGCATCGATGGCACAGCCGCCCCCGGGTTCCGAACCACTGGTGCTCTTCGGTGCGCACCGATGGCGCCGACAGGTGGTTGTTGCCAAGGCCATGGCCTACGGGTTTGAGCCCCATATTGCGATGTTCGACAGCGAGCAGCTCGAACCGAATCTGCAAGCCTGCGTGAAGCCGAACCACGTCCATCGACTGGCGAGACTGTCACCAACACCGGTTGAGGACGTGCTTTCAACTATTCCACGCAACGGTCGCTGGTACGTGCTCGGTCTTGACGACTATGTAATGGAGTTGGCCTCGAAGGTTTCAGAACACTCAGCCACGCCGACCATGGACCCTGATGCGGCTGTCGTCACCCTTCGCAAGAGTCGTCTGCGACACAAGTGGAATGCCCTTTGCGAGGGAGCCGATTCTCTCTATCCGGTTCCCTACAGCCTTCTTCGGTACAAGGATTGCTCCTTCAGTGAGCTTGAGGAGGGTGAGGAGACAGTCAGCTTCCGCTCGGACTCGGGCTTCGTCGTCAAACCCAATGCTCTGGACGCCTCCATCGCGATCAACTCGGCCGCAGACTGGGCCGGTGTCGAGGCAGCGATCGCCAGGATTCGAGCGGAGCTCGCGCCGTTGGCCGATTCTGTGCTTGATCTCGGCATCGTCATCGCCCCGGAAATCATTGTCGAAAAGCGGATCCCGCGGTCCACAGACTTGCACGCTGGTGCGGAGTTCAGCGCCGAATTCATTAGCGTTGGCGGGCAGCGTTCAGCTGAACATCAGTTGCTGGGAATCACGCAGAAGTACATCGACCACGAGACCCATGTCGAAGTTGCGCATTGCTATCCGAGCCACACGTTTCCGCCTGAGCTGGTGCCAAGCCTGACTGCCGCGGTCGGCTGCTTGCTCGGCGAACTTCGCGTTGGATGCGCCATCAGTCACTGGGAGTTCATCGTCACGCCGGACCGACGACTGGCGCTAGTCGAAGGCCAGCTGCGGCCCGCCGGAGACAACATCATGGAGCTTGTTCGACTGGCGTCAGGGTCCGATCCATACCACCTGCTCTTCGCTGCCCTGCGCGGCCAAAGCGTCAGCATCGCGGCACGGCAGAGCGGTGCTCCCGTGGCCACAGTGCATTTTCCGCGTCCCGCAAGTGAGATTCATGCACCCTTGGTCCTGTCATCCTCGCATCCGGCGGGCGCATCTCGCTCAGACTCGTTGATCGTATCGCCGGACTTGGCAACTGCCCGCCGTTGGGGATGCGACTCCGATTGGGGCGACCGACACATCGCTGTCATAACGTCCGGTCCAAATTTCGAGGCCGCGCGAAGAGCATGCGAAGAAATTGTCGCGAACCTCGCACTCGAGGGCTGCGACGCTTCGGGGCAGCGGATGATGTGCGCCCTGCGACTGCCGTCGCTGTCATAGCTTCACGCGACTGGCCATGCGACCCCGAATGCGTTTGACATTCCTCACTGCCGAAGAGGCATCGGAAGTCTACGTATCAAGGGAACATTGGGAGGAGCGTTTTCGCGCACTGGACATCTGGCCGAACTTCCTTGTCGGACACAGAGTTGGCCGGGAGAATTCCGCGGCAATAGACGGTCGGTTTGCGCCTCTGCAAATGGTTGCCGTAGTCGAGGAGCCACAATTGCGTGTGGTGGGTGTCTCGAACGCCGTGCCGCTTGGTGGCCAGGTTGACGTCGAAAACCTCCCTGACGAGGGATGGGACTGGGCAGTCAAGGCTGCAGTGGGTGGCACAAGGGGCGAGGAGCGGGGTCAGGCCCTGTGCATACTCTCCATCTCGGTGTTCCCGGAATTCCGGCGGCATGGTGTCGGTACGATGTTCATCGAGGAATATCTGCGGAAAGCGCGCGCCATGGGCATGCGGCGAGTCGTCGCGCCGGTGCGACCGGTGACGAAGGATCAAGCCCTTGACGCGCCGATGACTGAGTTCATTCAGTGGCGCGCGAACGATGGACGTCACGTAGACCCATGGATTCGCGCCCATGAGGCCGTTGGTGGGAGAGTTGTCGGCATCTGCAGGAATTCGATGAGCATCGCTGCGTCTCTGGCACAGTGGCGAGCGTGGGGCGCAGACATCACCCAGAGCACCAAGAGATTCGTGCTTCCAGGATGCATAGTCCCCATTGTCGCATCACATGAAGCGGACTGCGCAGTCTACGTTGAGCCCAACATTTGGATGCTCCATGAGACCGGCGCTTGATTTGCAAGAAGACTCGAGGAGGTACTCACGATGGCAGACACACCTGCATGGGTGACCCTGGCGACGCCGATCGTGGCCGCAGCCGCGACTTGGGCCGTGTCCAAGCTTGACCTACTGTCCTTCGGTGGGCTAAGCCAGTACAAGGGCACTTGGTATGCCTACTACCGGGATCCCGATGGAAGTCACGAGATTCGCTCGGAAGTTTGGGATTTCTCCGCGGTCGGCGGCGTGACCGTGTCCGCTGGCGGCCGAGTCACATTCAAAGGTCGCTTGAAGTTGCTGGGCAACAAGGCGCTGATGAGCGTTGTGTCGACACTCTCAAAGACCGAGGGTCTGCAGGTGCTTCTGAACGCACCAAACGATCCCAGGGGATACAAGCGCCCCTGCGTATGTGTATGGCTGGGCAGTGACGCGTCAAGTCGGATCACTGCTGGACATGGTCTGCTTTCCCGAACTGAGCTGACGGCGAGGGAAGTTCATGACGAGTTTCTGCGCGCGATGCATATTTCGGAGATTCCATAGCCCGAGAACTCCATCAAGAGTCGGTCGGCTGCGTCGTGGTCGCGCAACTCAGCGACCGTGGCATGAGGTGCCGCAGTCTTTCCGGGTCAATGAACTGAATCAGCAAAGTTGGGAGAAGCGATCGCACGATCGCACGCGAACTGCCTGCAAATCTAGGCACATCGGGACCCTGGTTCCAAGGCGCGCCCACTTGACACTACACCCTGAGCTTTGACCAAAGCAGACGCTTCCGGAGGACTGATTGGCCGCGAGCCGTCAATTGCCTTGCGCCCATAGAGCCGCCGTTCGATACACGAGCGCGCTGTCACCCCTCATGGTGGCAAAGGGGCTTCGGGGTACAGATTGCTCAACAAATCGGCGCTCACCGATTCGAGCAGGTCGCGCAACGCGATCGTGACAGCGGCGTTCGACGTCGATGACGCGCCAGCATCGGCCCCGCGCATCGCCGATGGCGCAGAACCGAGTGCACCCACGCGCTGTCGCCACACGACATCGATCTCGCCGCGCCGCGCATCCAGCACCGCCTGTACCGCCGCCGTCCAGCGCGCCGGCGGCGCCTCGTCGACCCACGCGCCGCGCCCGCGGCCATGGTGCGCCACCGCAAGGTAGCCGAGCAGCGCGCTGGCCAGCAGCGCATCGAGCACTCGCACGTCCCACGCCAGTTGCGGCCGCTCCAGCCCTCGCACCAGGTTGACACCGCGCGCAGCGCCGGCCGCGGCCAGTGCGCCGATCACGCCGCCGGCGAGCAGGCCGCCGCCGAGCGTGAGGCCGCCGCTGGCGATGTCGGCCTTCAGCCCGGCCAGTGCGCCGCTGAACACGCCGCCCCACAGTGCGGCGCGGCCTTCGTCGAGCGGCTGGCGCAGCGCGTAGTGGCGCGCCAGCTTCTCCAGCACTTCGCCGCCGGCGCGACCGTCCAGGCCGTGCAACGCGATCAGGGTGTCGGTCGACTGGCGCAGGTCGCTGTCGAGGCGTTCGGCCAGCGCCGCCATCGCACGGGCGCGCGCCGAGTCGGCACCGTCGGCAGCCAGGCCGAGCAGCTTGCCCAATGCGTTGCCGACCTTGCGCAGCGGGCCGCGCCAGCCTTCGGCTTCGAGCGCCTCGACATCGAGCGCCGCGCGCGCCATGCGGCGCGCCAGCTCGGCCATCGCGGTGCGCCAGATCGCCGCCTGGCGCTGCTGCCAGGCGGTTTGCAGGCGCGCGAACGCGGCGCGCTTGGAGGCCGGCATGGCCTGGGCTATCGCGCGCCACAGCACGCCCTCCTGGACCCAGCAGCGCGAGAAGGCGTCGAGCGGCAACACCGCCTGCACGCCGGGCGCGGCGGCCAGGCGCAACTGCCAGCGCGCGGCCAGCGAGTCTTCTGCCTCGGCGTTGGCGGCCGCGCCCGCCGGGCCGAGCTGGTTCAACAGCGCCAGCACCGGTTTGCCGATCAGGCCGAGCACCTGCAACTCCGCATCGAGGTAGCCGGCGTCCTCGGGGGCCTCGGCGGCATTGACCAGGTACAGCACCACGTCGGCCTGCTCGAGCACGTGGCGCAGCGCGCGCTGGGTCGACCAGAAAGCGCGGTCGCGCCAGCGGTCCCAGACTTCGCTCAGAAACCAGCCAAGCGGGTTGCCGGCCAGGGCCAGCCGGCGCGCCAGGCGCAGGCTGTCGCCGAAGCCCGGCGTGTCCCACAGCAGCAGGCGGTCGCCCGCCGGCGATTCAACCCACAACTGCGACTCGGCGCTCTCGGTCACGTGGGCCTCGTCGCGCACTTCGCCGATGTCGCGCGCGAGCAGGGTGCGCGCCAGCGTGGTCTTGCCCACGTTGGTGTGCGACACCAGGCTCAGCGAAAGGGTCTGCGGGCCGGCGCTGGCCGGCGATGGTGCGCCGCTCATTCCGTGCGATCGCCGCCCAAATCGACGAAGTGCGGCGCCGGCAGCGACAAGGCCTGCAGCATGCGTTGCCAGGCTTCGCGGCGCTGGCGCAGGCGCAACGCCGCGTCGCCGGCCGCGCCGAACTGGCGGCGCAGGCCCGACTCGTCGACCAGCACCGACAGCGACGAAGCTCGCAACGCCGACGGCGACGCCGCGGGCCGCCGCGCGGCCATCGCCTGCACGAACGCACCATGCGTTTCGCGCTCGGGGGTGGCCGTGGCTGCGAACAGCAGCGCGACGCTGTCGGCGAGGTCGGCGGGCAGGTGGCGCGCCAGCTCGTCTTCGGCGCCGAGCGGCAGCGACGCGACCAGCCGCGCTTGGGCGCCGGCCCCCAGTGCGGCGGCCAGGGCCGGCCCCAGCGCGGCCTGTTGCTCGGCACCGAGCCGGTAGCTGTAGGGCAGCACCGTCACCGGCCAGGGTTGCGCCGGCCGCTCGCGCAGCAGCCGTTCGAAGTACGGCGCGTCCAGCGGCAGCGCGATCTGCCGCGCCGCGCGGCGCGCACGCATCCAGGCCATCGCCGCCAACAGGACGCGCGGCACGATCACCACGCCGGCAAGCGTCAGCGCGTACAGGTGGATCCAGCGCGCCGCGCTCTCGCCGGCGCTGCCTTCGGCCCAGCGCAGCCGCGCCAGCGCCGACGCATCGGGCAACTCGATGCCGCCGAGCGCGGCCGCCGGGCCGAACACCGTTTGCAGCAAGCGCTGCACCTGCGACGCATCGAGCCAGGTGCTGTCCCAGCCGGCGCGAAAGTCCAAGGCCAGGCCGAACAGGTACATCGACAGCACGACGCCCAGCGCCAGCAAGGCCGCCGCGCCATGCAGGCCGGCGGCCATGCGGTGCGCCTGCAACGAGGCGCTGGCGAGCGCCCAGTCGGCCGCGTGGCGGGCCCGCACCGCCGCCATCGGCGCAGCGCCGGCGCGCGCAGCCACCGCCGCCGAAATGCGCCGCACGACGCCGGCCCAGCCTGAGCCCGTCGCATGGTTCACGACGGCGGGCTCGCGCCATCGACGCAGCGCACCGATGGCGAGCGCGACGTAGACCAACAGGTTCCACGCCAGCAATCCCAACACCGGCGGCGCCAGCAGGTTGATGCGCCGCTCGGGGCCGAGCACGTTGCCGACGATTGCCGCGGCGAGCACGAGGCCCATCAACACCAACCCGATGGTCAACGCGCCCGGCCCCGGCCGCAACGGGTCGCTGCGCCACGCCGCATCGCGCTCGCCCAGGCGTTGCAGCGCGAGATCGGCGCGCGCGGCGAGGTAGGTCTCGGCACTGGCCTGTTCGCCGACGCGCCGCCGCGCTTCGGCGCCGGCCCATGCGGCATCCTCGTCGCGCCAGAGCGCCGCTGCATCACGCGCAGCTGCGGTTTCCACGGCCCGCACGAGCAGTACCTGGCGCGCGTCGGATTCGGTCATGCAGTGCGGCGGCGTGCGGGTGACGGTCGGCTCGGGTCAGCGCGCGAGCAGTTGCAGCAGCAGCTCGACGCGCGCCTGCACCGCCGACAGGGCCCCGGCCGAGGGCAACTCGCCCGCGTCGCCACCGAGCACCGGACCATCGGCGCAGCGGCTGGCGCGCAGCACCCGCACGCCAGCCTGCGCGGCACGCCGCAATGCACTTTCGAGACCGGCGCTGAGCGTGCCGTTGCCGGTACCGGCCGCGATCAGGCCGCCAACACCCTGTGCCATCAGGGCATCGACGATGGACCCGCTCGCGCCGGCGTGGTTGAGCACGATCTCGACGCGCGGCCATGCGGCGCTGTCGCGCGCGACCGCATCCAGGCCGACACCCGGTCCCGCGCGGCACTGGGCGCAAAGTACCCGCACACGGCCCTCTTCGATTACAGCCAGGGGCCCGGTATCGCCACCACCGAATGCGTCGAGCCGATAGGTGTGGCGCTTGCGCACGTCGGCGGCGGCCCAGACGCGCCCGGCCATCACGACGCTGACACCATGCACTTGTCCGTCACGCGCCAGCGTCACCGCGTCGAGCAGGTTCTGCGGGCCGTCGGCCTGCAACGACGTCGCCGGGCGCATCGCCGCAGTCAGCACCAGCGGCTTGGTCGGCGCCAGCACCCGGTGCAGGAAGTAGGCCGTCTCCTCCAACGTGTCGGTGCCGTGGGTGACGACGACGCCGGCGACCTCGGCACGCGCCAGGTGGTACTGCGCGCGCTGCGCCAAGCGCTGCCAGGTGGCGAAGTCCATGTCCTTGCTGTCGAGCTGCGCCACCTGTTCGCATTCGATCGGCAGCCCAGCCAGCGGTGGCACCGCAGTCACCAATTGCGCCACGCCGAGCTGCGCCGCCGTATAGCCGACGGCATCGGCGGGGCTGGCGGCCGTGCCCGCGATCGTGCCGCCGGTACCCAGGATGACGATTTTGGATTGCATTGCTGCGCGATCTGGATAAAAATACAGCCACTGGACAAACGACCAGCTTCGAATCGAACGGTGGCCCCGATGGAAGAACGCCCCAAGCTTACCGACCGCCAGCAGCAAATCCTCGACCTGGTGCAGAGCGCGATCGAGCGCACCGGCGCCCCGCCCACCCGCGCCGAGATCGCTGCCGAACTCGGTTTTCGCTCGCCCAACGCAGCCGAAGAGCACCTGCAGGCCCTGGCGCGCAAGGGTGTGATCGAACTGGTGGGCGGCACCTCGCGCGGCATCCGCCTGCGTGCCGACACGCTACGCGCTGGTCAACGAGGCCCGCGGCAAGCAATTCAGCCTGCCCGGGCCTGGCGCAACTGTCGCTGCCGCTGGTCGGTCGTGTCGCCGCCGGCAGCCCGATCCTGGCCCAGGAGCACATCGACCAGACCTACATCGTCGAAGCCAGCATGTTCGCGCGCCGGCCCGACTACCTGCTCAAGGTGCGCGGCATGAGCATGCAGGGCGTGGGCATCATGGACGGCGACCTGCTCGCGGTGCAGAAGTCCAAGGAGGCCAAGAACGGCCAGATCGTCGTCGCGCGCCTGGGCGACGAAGTCACCGTCAAGCGCTTCAAGCGCGGCCGACACGGCATCGAGCTGATCCCCGAGAACCCCGATTTCCAGACCATCGTCGTCACGCCGGGCGAGACGCAGTTCGAGCTCGAGGGCCTGGCCGTGGGCCTGATCCGCAACAACATGATGCTGTGACGGTGGCTTTGCCCTTCCGCGCCATGAACATGCGCATCAAGCAACCCAAGGCCGCACATGCCGGCGCCTGCCAGGCGCTCGAGCAATTGCCCAATGTCGGCCCGGCGCTGGCCGCCGACTTGCGCCTGATCGGCGTGCTCGCCCCGCGTGACCTGCGCGGCCGCGACCCCTTTGTGCTCTATCAATCGCTGTGCGCCGTCACCGGCCAGCGCCAGGATCCCTGCGTGCTCGACACCTTCATGGCCGTGACCGAATTCATGCGCGGCGCCCAGGCAGCCCCGTGGTGGGCCTACACCGCGCAACGCAAAGTGCTGTACGGCCGGGTCTGACGCCGCCGGCCCTGCCCACCCATTGCCAGCCCGGCAGCGCCGAACAGCGCTGCCGCAGCGGTGCTATTTCACGCTTTAGCCGCGCGCTGCAAGCACCACACTGGCTGCATGCCCAGAGCGCCCCTGCCCCAAGACATGCCGACCCTGCCGGTCGCGCTCGACGTTTTGGCGGCGAACCCGGCCGGCCCTGCGCTGCGGCGCGGCAGGGTGCTGTGGCGGCAGTTCGCCAGCGCCCTGGGCTGGCCGCCGGAGTCGAGCGCGCCAGCAGGTGATCCGCGCGCGGCGCGTGATGCCTTGCTCACCTGCCTGGCTGACTTGCCACCCATAGACAGCCGGGCATTGCGCCAGTTGCTGGCTCACGCCCAGTCATTGGCCGAGTTGTGGCACCTGCGCCCCGAGGTCTATCGCACCTTGGCTCTGCACCATTCGCAGGCCGAGGCCGAGCGCAGGCTGGCGCCCTTGAGTTTGTTCTTCGACGGCTGGCACTGAGCTGCGGTCCTAGCGCCCGAGGTAGTCGCTCTTGCCGATCTCGACCCCGGCGTGGCGCAACAGGGCGTAAGCGGTGGTGGTGTGGAAGAAGAAGTTCGGCAGCGCGTAGTGCTTCAAATACGTCTCGCCATTGAACTTCAGCGGGTCTCCGCTGCGCACCGGGATCGTGACCTCGCGGCCCTCGCTGCCGTCGATTTGCGCCGCACTGAATGACTTGACGTAGTCGATCGTCTTTTGCACCCGTGCGCGCAGGTCGGCCAGGGTGACCTCGGTGTCTTCCCACTTCGGTGCCTCGACCCCGGCCAGGCGCGCCATACAGCCCTTGGCCGCATCGCTGGCGATCTGGATCTGGCGGGCGAACGGCAGCATGTCGGGCGCCAGGCGCAAGCCCACGAAGTTGTTGGCGTCGAACTTGCGCACCTCGGCATGGGCCTGGGCCTTGTCGAGCCAGACCTGCAGGTTGGAAAACATGCGAATGAATACCGGTGCGCTTGCGGAATGCATGCTGATGGACATGGGTGTCTCCTTCTGAAGCCGACGCGCATCCTAGCGCGCAAGGCAGAATCGCGTTTGCGAGCCCTGCCATGAACATCATCATCCTCGACGACTATCAGGACGCCGTGCGCAAACTGCGTTGCGCCGCGAAGCTCGATCGCCTCAACGCCAAGGTCTTCACCAATACGGTCAAGGGCATCGGCCAGTTGTCGATCCGGCTGCGCGACGCCGAGGTGCTGGTGCTGATTCGCGAACGCACGGCCTTTCCGCGCCAATTGCTGGAAAAGTTGCCCAAGCTGCGGCTGATTTCGCAGACCGGACGAGTCGGCCCGCATGTCGACATCGACACCTGCACGCGGCTCGGCATCGCCGTGGCAGAAGGTGTGGGCTCGCCGGTTGCGCCGGCCGAGTTGACCTGGGCCCTGATCATGACCGCCATGCGCCGGCTGCCGCAGTACATCGGCAACTTGAAGCACGGCGCCTGGCAGCAGTCGGGCCTGAAGTCGGCTTCGATGCCACCCAACTTCGGCATCGGCATGAAGCTCGAGGGCAAGACCCTGGGTATCTGGGGCTACGGCAAGATCGGACAGCGGGTGGCGGGCTACGGCCGCGCCTTCGGCATGCACGTCACGGTATGGGGCAGCGACGCGTCGCGCGAGAAGGCCCGCGCCGATGGCCTGCTGCCGGCGCCTACGCGGGCGGCCTTCTTCGAGACCGCCGATGTGTTGTCGCTGCACCTGCGGCTGGTACCGGCCACACGCGGATTGGTGAGCGTCGACGATCTCGCGCGCATGAAGCACACCGCGCTGTTGGTCAACACTTCGCGTGCCGAATTGATCGTCGAGGGCGCGTTGGTGTCGGCACTGCATCGTGGCCACCCCGGCATGGCCGCCGTCGACACGTTCGAGACCGAGCCTATCCTGCAGGGTCATCCGCTGCTGCGGCTGGAAAATGCCATCTGCACGCCGCACCTGGGTTATGTCGAGCAAGACGGCTACGAACTGTACTTCGGTGCAGCGTTCGACAACGTCGTCAACTTCGTCAACCAGAACCCGACCAACATCGTCAACCCCGACGCACTGAAGGTCATGCGTTGAGCATGCCCAGCCACGCTGCGTCCGAGCTGCCGCCCGCGCCCCGCTCGCCCGCCGACCTGCTGCGCGCCTTCAGCATCCTGGCGCTGCAGGGCTTCGGCGGTGTATTGCCCGTGGCACAGCGCGAGTTGGTCGAGCGCCGGCATTGGCTGACGCGCGAGCAGTTCACCGAGACCTTGTCGATCGGCCAGATCCTGCCGGGACCCAATGTGGTCAACATGGCCTTGATCGTCGGCGACCGCTTCTTTGGCTGGCGCGGCGCCTTCGCTGCCCTGTCCGGCCTGCTCGCGCTGCCGTTGGCCATCGTGCTCGGGCTGGCCGTGATGGTCGCGCAATTTGCCACCGAGCCTCATGTGGCCGGTGTATTGCGCGGCATGGGCGCAGCTGCCGCCGGGCTGATCATTGCCACCGCGTGCAAGTTGCTGCCCACATTGGCACTCAATCCGCTCGGCCGAACCCCCTGCGCGCTGGTGTTGTTGGCGACATTGACCAGCGTGGGCGGGCTGCGCTGGCCAATGGCCTTCGCCGTGCTCGGCATAGGCAGCATCGCGGTCGGGGTTGCATGGCGTCGGTTGGGGCCGACGCGATGAGCGAGTTGCACACGCCGGTGGTTCATGGAGCGCTGCAATGACGCTCAGCGGGGCCGACGCCTGGGCCTTGTTCGCGCATTTCCTGGCCATGTCGATGCTGGCCATCGGCGGCGCACTGGCGACTGCGCCCGACATCCACCGCTACATCGTCGACGAGCGTCACTGGCTCGACGACAGCCAGTTCAGCGCCGCCGTCGCCCTGGCCCAGGCCGCGCCCGGCCCGAATCTGCTGTTCGTGCCGGTCGTCGGCTACGCGGTGGCCGGCTTCGCGGGCGCGGCGATCGCTCTGACGGGCATGCTGATTCCGAGCACGACCCTGGCCCTGGTCGTGTCGCGCTGGGGCAGCCGCAGGCGCGAGCAGCGTGGCGTGCGCGCCTTCGTGGCCGGCATGGCCCCCATCACCATCGCCCTGTTGCTCACCAGCGGCGGCCTGCTGGCCGCGCCGCTGGTACATGTGCCTGCGGCGTGGCTGCTGGTCGGCGCCACTTTGGGTCTGTCGCTGAAGACCCGCATCAATCCGGTGTGGTTGATCGCCGGCGGGGCCGCAGCCGGCGCAACGGGCTGGATCTGACGGCGCGTCAGCGCTACGAACGCGGCTGTCGCTGGCGCAGCGCTTCGTACAGGCACACGCCGGCGGCAACCGACACGTTCAGGCTCTCGACCGCGCCGGCCATCGGGATACGCACCAACTCGTCACAGGTCTTGCGCGTCAATTGGCGCAGCCCACTGCCTTCGGCACCCAGCACCAGCGCCACCGGACCACTGAGATCAGCGTCGTAAAGCGTGCGCGCGGCATCGTCGCTGGCACCGATGATGCGGATGTCGCGCTCCTTCAGTTCGTTCAGCGAACGCGCGAGGTTGGTGACCATCAGGTAAGGCACGGTCTCGGCCGCACCGCTGGCCACCTTGGCCACGGTGGCGTTCAGGCCCACCGCATGGTCTTTCGGTGCGACCACGGCGTGGGCACCGGCGCCGTCAGCCACGCGCAGGCAGGCGCCCAGGTTGTGCGGGTCGGTCACCCCGTCGAGTACCAGCAGCAGCGGTGGGCCCGACACGGCATCGAGCACGTCGTCGAGCGAGTGGCGCGGCGCCAATGCGTTGACGCGGGCCACCACGCCTTGGTGGCGCATGCTGCCGGCCAATTGCGTGAGCTGTCCGTCGCTGCTGTCGACGATCTTGGCGCCGGCCCCACGTGCACGCTCGGCAAACTGGCGCATGCGCGCGTCGCGTCGCTGGCTGTCGAGGTGGATTTCGAGCACCGATTCGGGCGCGGTCTTCAAGCGCACCGTGACGGCGTGAAAGCCGAACAGGACGCGGCCGCTCATCGCGCAGGCGGTATGCGACGCATGGCGTCGATGCGCTGGGCGCCGCCCCATGGGTTCACGGGCCGGTGGCAATCGGGACGCTGCATGCCCGCAATGGTAGCCGCGGCATGCGGATGACGGGCCCTGGGCCAGTGCCCCCGTGGGCTACGCGCCTGCGCAAGGCGCTCAAGCCGTCAGATGCAGCGCGCTGGCAGCCGGCGACTCGGGCCTGGCGTCGGGCGCGAGGCGTTTCGCCAGCTGGTCGAGAAACGCCGCCAAATCGGTGTGCGGAGCGGCCGCATTGGCGGCGTCCTCCCGGCCGATCGCCTTGAGCAAGGCCGCATAGGCCTCGACCAACCGTGACGACGGTACCTGCATCAGGTGCACGGCGATGCTGGTCGTGGTGACCGGGTTGGTCGGCTTGGCAACTTCCGGTGGCATTGGCGCGACGGCCGCCTGCGGCGAGACACTGGCCGGCGCGGCGGCTTGTTCACCGAGCGAGGATTGGACCGCAGTCGCCAGCGCGTCGATGCGCTGCGGCAAGTCGCTCCAGTTGCGCCGGCCCCAGGCACGGCCGTTGCCCGGCCCCGACGCGCCCGCGTCGACGCTGTGCAAGTCGTGCATCAGCGCGTGCGCAAAGGCCAGCACGGCCTGCGGTCCGGCAGCGCCTTGCTCGCCATCGCCGCCACCCATTTGCTGGATGGCGGCGACCAATTCATTGTTGCGAGCGCCCTGCGCCTCGTCGTGACGAGGCGTGCGCTCACGCGTATCGACAATCGTCGGGATCGCGCTGTTGCGCACGTTGGGAACGGGGCTGGATGAAACGGCGGCGATCAACATGGTGGTAACTCCCGGTGCTTCGACGGGCTAGCTTGGTAGCCGCACCTCAGCCCCTTGTCGTGTCTCTTCGACCTACCCCGGCAGAACTTGAGCCCACACCGTAACAAAATGCAAATCGGCCTGGCGCCAGGCCCATAGGCAGCCGATCAGGATCGGCTGGTGCAACATGTAAAAACCGAGCGACCAGCGGCCCAGCAATGCCAATGGCCGCAGGACCATGGGCAGGCCCCCGGCAACCACGCCACGCCGGTGGGCCAGCAGCCATTGCCCGGCAGCCAGACCCCAGAGCATGACGCCCAGCCAGGGCAGCAGCGGTGCAAAGTCTTCGGTAAAGGGCTTTCGGGTGACCAGACCGATCCAATTGGTCCACCGCGTGTCGAACCAGGGGTGTTGCAGCCACTGCGGCAGCAACAGCAACAGCAAGCCAAGCGGCCACAGCCAGACGCGCATCGGCGCCGCACAGCGGGTCAGGATCAGCATCAAGGCGATGCCATGCAGGATGCCGAAGCTGATCCAGGTCCGCGGAAACATCAGCGCCGAGCCGGCCGATACCAGCACCGCGCAGGCAGCCACCTGGGCCCAGCGCCGCCAGAAGCGCGGCCAACGCTGACCGGCGTCGAGCGCCATGGCCTGCGCCGCTCCGGCGCTGAACAAGAACAGACTGACGATCACCACTCGCTGCTGGGTCCAGAACGGATCGACATAGAAGTTCTGCCGCGGGTCGAGCAGGCCGAAGTGGTTCAGGTCGAAGCAGAAGTGAAATACGGCCATCCAGATGATGGCCAGGCCGCGCAATGCGTCTAGGCGCTGATGGCGTGGCGGGTGCTCGGTCATGGATCGAGTGTGGCGCAGTTTTCGCGCGCCCGGCGCGCGCCCCCCGTTACGATCGGGCCATGACCGCGCACATTCCTCCCTCGCGCCGCAGCGCCGACGAACAGGCCCGCCTCGATGCGGCGCTGACCGACCTGTTCCAGCACCGCATCACCTTCAACCAAACCCTGGGCCTGGAGATCGAATCGGCCTGCGCGCCAGAGCCGCGCATCCGCCTCGTGATGCGGCCCGAATTGGTGGGTCACTACCTCTACGGCCGCCTGCATGGCGGCGTGATTTCAGCCACCCTGGATGCCATGGGTGGCCTGGCGCTGATGGTGGCGACCGGCGAGAAGCATGCCGACGAAACGACGCTGCAGGTGATGCATCGATTCGCGAAGATGAGCACCATCGACCTGCGGGTGGAATACCTGCGCCCGGGCATCGGCGCGTCGTTCACCGCCACCGCGCTGGTCACGCGCCTGGGAGGGCGCATCGGCTCGACCCAGATGCGCCTGACCAGCGACCAGGGCACCGTGGTCGCGACAGGCGCCGCCGCCTACGTGATCGGTTGAGCCGCGCAGCGCGGCCTACTTGGCCGCGGCGCTGCCGAACTGCGCATCGAACCACTCGTCGAGCATGAGCTTCTCGTAGCGCAGGGGCTCGCCGCTGGCGTAGCGGTTCAGGCGCTGCAGGTAAGCCATGTCGGCCACCGTCTGCTCGACGCGGCGTGCCGGCTGGCCGGCCGCCTCCAGGGTGTAGCGCAGCGTGATGCGCGGCCAGTCCGCACGGCCCTTGAGCACGCGCACATCGTTGCGCAGATGCGAGCTGTAACGGACCTCACCCGCCAAGTCGACATCCAGGACCTCGATGGTCAAGGCCTGGTTGTCGGTCAAATGACGAACGGCCTCCTCTTCGAGAAAGCTCTTGAGCTGGCGCAGGGTTTCGGTGCTGTCACGGCGCGCGTCTCTGGCATCGGAAAATTGTTCCGGCTGCACGAACGACACCTGCACGCTGCCGGCCGCCTGAGCTGCCGGCGCGGCCAATAACGTGGCGAGCGATAAGCCAATCAAACCTGTGGCAGAGCGCATGGGGCACCTCCTGGGCGCTGGGATCAGCGCCATGATCCTAGCCCGAACGGCTCCACTCGTGTGTGGCGTTTACAGGCTTTGCGCCAACTGCTCGAGGATCGCCGGGTTCTCCAGTGTCGAGGTGTCCTGCGTGATGGCTTCCGCCCTTGGCGATCGAGCGCAGCAGGCGGCGCATGATCTTGCCGCTGCGCGTCTTGGGCAGGTTGTCGCCGAAGCGGATGTCCTTGGGCTTGGCGATCGGTCCGATCTCCTTGGCCACCCAATTGCGCAATTCGGTGGCGATGCGCTTGGCTTCGTCCCCGGTCGGGCGCGGGCGCTTCAGCACCACGAAGGCGCAGATCGCCTCGCCGGTGGTTTCGTCGGGGCGGCCGACCACCGCGGCCTCGGCCACCAGCTCGGTGCAGCTGACCAGCGCCGACTCGATCTCCATCGTGCCCATGCGGTGGCCGCTGACATTGAGCACGTCGTCGATGCGGCCGGTGATGGTGAAGTAGCCGGTCTTGGCGTCGCGGATCGAACCGTCGCCGGCCAGGTAGTAACCCTTCAGCTCCGGGGGGTAGTAACTCTTGCGGAAGCGGTCGGGATCGCCCCAGATGGTGCGGATCATGCTCGGCCAGGGTTGCTTGATGACCAGGATGCCGCCCTGGCCATTGGGCACATCGGTGCCCGTCTCGTCGACGATGGCCGCGTCGATGCCCGGGAAGGGCAGCGTGCACGAGCCCGGCACCAGCGTCGTGACACCCGGCAGCGGCGTGATCATGTGGCCGCCGGTCTCGGTCTGCCAGAAGGTGTCGACGATCGGGCAACGCCCGCCGCCGACATGCTTGTGATACCACTCCCAGGCGGCCGGGTTGATCGGCTCGCCGACCGAGCCGAGGATGCGCAAGCTCGCCAAGTCGAAGCTCTTCGGGTGCACCGCGTCATTGGCTTCGGCCAGCTTGATCAGCGCGCGGATCGCCGTCGGCGCGGTGTAGAAGATCGAGACCTTGTGCTTGGCGATCGTCTTCCAGAAGCGCGCCGCGTCGGGGTAGGTCGGCACGCCCTCGAACACGATCTCGGTGCCGCCGAGCGCCAGCGGGCCGTAGGCGATATAGGTATGGCCGGTCACCCAGCCGATGTCGGCGGTGCACCAGAAGACATCGTTGTCCTTCAGGTCGAAGGTCCATTTCGTCGTCAGCGCCGCGTACATCAGGTAGCCGCCGGTGCTGTGCTGCACGCCCTTGGGCTTGCCCGTCGAGCCCGAGGTGTAGAGCAGGAACAGCGGGTGTTCGGCGCCGACCCACTCGGGCTCGCAGGTCTCGGGCTGGGCTTTGGCGTCTTCGTGCATCCAGCGGTCGCGCGCCGGGTTCCACGGGATCGTGCCGCCCGTGCGCTTGTAGACCATCACATCCTTGATCGACTCGCAGCCGCCCATGGCAATGGCTTCGTCGACGATGGCTTTGAGCGGCAGCTGCTTGCCGCCGCGCAACTGCTCGTCGGCGGTGATCACCATCACCGCGCCGGCGTCCTGAATGCGGTCACGCACCGACTGCGCCGAGAAGCCGCCGAAGACCACCGAGTGGATCGCGCCGATGCGCGCGCAGGCCTGCATCGCGACGACGCCCTCGACGCTCATCGACATGTAGATCAGCACCCGGTCGCCCTTCTTGATGCCGCGGGCCTTCAGCGCATTGGCGAACTGGCAGACGCGGCTCAGCAGTTGGCGGTAGGTGACCTTGGTGACGGCGCCGTCGTCGGCCTCGAAGATGATCGCCACCTTGTCGCCCAGGCCCTTTTCGACATTGCGGTCCAGGCAGTTGTACGAGACGTTCAAGGTGCCGTCCTCGAACCACTTGAAGAACGGCGCGTTGTCGCGGTTCAGGCCCTTGGTGAAGGGCTTCTTCCAGGTCACGAACTCGCGCGCCAGGCGCGACCAGTAGCCCTCGTAATCGGCCGCGGCCTCGGCCACCAGCCGGTCGTAGGCCGCCGGGCCTGCGACATTGGCCGAGGCCTGCAAGGCGGCGGGCGCGGGGTAAAGGCTGGCTGGGCTGCTCATGGGTGTCTCCTGCAAGTTCGGGTTTGGCCTGGGCGACAGTTTAGGCAGTGCGCTGACCAGGCCCTTACTCTGCCGCAAAGCCGGCGCGGCGACCAGCCTGCATACAATCCGCGGCCGCCATGATCCTGCCCCGCTCCCCCATGACTCGACGCCCCGACTCCCTGACGCCCGAGATGCGCACCCTGCCCAAGCTCATTTTCATGAGCCGCTGGTTACAGCTGCCGCTGTACCTGGGCCTGATCGCCGCGCAGGGCGTCTACGTCTGGCATTTCCTGCTCGAACTATGGCACCTGATCGATGCCGCTTTCGGCAGCCAGACGTCGATCGCCATGCTGGCCAAGAGCATTGGCTACACCGGCGACGCGGTGGCCCTCAACGAGACGATCATCATGCTGGTCGTGCTGGCATTGATCGACGTGGTGATGATCAGCAATCTGCTGATCATGGTCATCGTCGGCGGTTACGAGACCTTCATCTCGCGCATGAACCTCGAGGGCCATCCCGACCAACCCGAGTGGCTGAGTCACGTCAACGCCTCGGTGCTGAAGGTCAAGCTGGCCACCGCCATCATCGGCATCAGCTCGATCCATCTGCTCAAGACCTTCATCAACGCTGCCAACTACTCCGACAAGGTACTGATCGCGCAGACGGCGATCCACATCACCTTCCTGCTCTCGGCCATGGCGATCGCCTACACCGACCACATCATGTCGAACGTGAAGACCGCGGTGGTGCACGCACTGACACGCTAGTCACCGGGCATGGACGGGCCAACCGCGCTCCCGAACCAGCGCGGCAAAGCTAGGGGGAACTGAACATGCAATTCTCGGAAGCCGCCACTTCGAGACTTCCCTGGCGCCGTCTGGGCGTCGTCATCGTGGCCTTGATCGTCGGCGCGCTGCTGTGGCCGTTTTATTCGGTGCCCACGGGCAGCCGCGGCGTCGTCACGCAATTCGGCAAGATCGTGGGCATCGAAGGCGAAGGCCTGGCCGTATTGCCGCCATGGCAGAAGCTGTCGAATTTCAGCATCCGCGCCGAAAAGGCCGACATCGAGAACGCCGAAGGCAGCACCAGCGACACCCAGCCGGTCAAGGTCAGCCTGACCGTGCGCTACAGCATCGGCACCGACCGCGTCTCGGAGGTCTTCGAGAAGTACTCGCATGACGGCAACCTGTCGTCCTACGTGCAGACGGCGACGCAGGAAATCTTCAAGGCCGTGACCGCGAAGTACACCGCCCCTGACCTGATTGCGCAGCGGGCCAAGGTCTCGAGCGACATCAACGCGGCGCTGCGCGAGAAGCTGTCGCTGTACGGTGCTCAGGTCATCAACATCGACATGCGCAACTTCGCGTTCTCCGACTCCTACATGCATGCCATCAACGACAAGGTCACGCAGGAGCAACTGCGTCTGGCAGCGGAGAACAAGCTGAAGACGGTCGAGGCCGAGCAAAAGCAAAAGGTCGCCATCGCCGAGGCCGAGGCCAGCGCGCGCAAGGCGCAGTCCGACGGCGAAGCCTATGCCAACCTGACGATTGCCAAGGCCCAGGCCGAGGCCCTGCGTGTGCAGAACGCGGCCCTGGCGCAGAACAAGGACGTGCTCGAGCTGCGCCGCATCGAGGTCGAGAAGATCAAGGCCGAAAAGTGGAACGGGGCGCTACCGACCGCCATCTACGCCGGTGCACCGATCCCCTTCCTCAATGTCGGCAAATGACACGCGACATCGACGGGCCGCGCCGCCGGCCATGGCGCAACGCGGGGCTCAGGTCTTTGGCAATGTGACACCGCGCTGCCCTTGGTATTTGCCACCGCGGTCCTTGTACGAGGTTTCGCAGACCTCGTCGCTCTCGAAGAACAGCACCTGGGCGCAGCCCTCGCCGGCATAGATCTTGGCCGGCAGGGGCGTGGTGTTGCTGAACTCCAGCGTGACATAGCCTTCCCACTCGGGCTCGAAGGGGGTGACATTGACGATGATCCCGCAGCGCGCATAGGTGCTCTTGCCCAGGCAGATCGTCAGCACGTTGCGCGGGATGCGAAAGTACTCCAGCGTGCGCGCCAGCGCGAAACTATTGGGCGGGATGACGCAGACATCGGCATTGATGTCGACGAAGCTCTTCTCGTCGAAGTTCTTCGGGTCGACCACCGTGCTGTAGATGTTGGTGAAGACCTTGAACTCGGGTGCGCAACGAATGTCGTAGCCGTAGCTCGAGGTGCCGTAGCTGACGATGCGCTGGCCGAGGGCGTTCTCGCGCACCTGGCCGGGCTCGAAGGGCTCGATCATGGCCTGCTCCCGGGCCATGCGCCGAATCCACTTGTCGCTCTTGATCGTCATGTCAGTTCCATCGGGGCCGCCCCAAGGAACCGGCCCTGGCTGCGCGGGACGCGAGCACAGCCGGCTTGTGGCATTCGTCGGTGATTGTAGGCATGCCCTCTCGGGCGGCCACGGCAGTCCGCGCCGCGCTAATATCGTGGCCGGCTTGCCCGCAGGAGACCGCCATGAGCGCTGCCACCGAACTGATGGCCAAGTACGCCGCCTACCACCGCGACCGGCGCAACATCGCCACCCATTTCGTCGGCATCCCGTTGATCGTATTCGCGATCGGCATCTTGCTGGCACGGCCCAGCGTGGCGATGGCGGGCTGGCCCGTCTCACCGGCCGCTGCGGTCTGGGCCGCAACGACCCTGTGGTACCTGACGCGCGGCAACCTGACGCTCGGGCTGGCCGTCAGCCTGGCCAATCTGGCCTTGATCCTGGCCGCATTGCCGCTGGCGCAACTCAACACCGCAGCCTGGCTGGGCTGGGGTCTGGGCAGCTTTGTCGTCGGCTGGGCGATCCAGTTCGTCGGCCACTATTACGAGGGCAAGAAGCCGGCATTCGTGGACGACATCCGCGGTCTGTTGGTCGGCCCGATGTTCGTCACCGCTGAGGCCCTCTTTGCACTCGGCTGGGGCAAGGCCCTGCAGGCCGAGATCGAAGCCCGCGTGGGGCCGACATACCTGCGTGACCTGCACAGCCCGGCGATGCGCTGAGCGGCATGCTTGCGCTCGTGATCAGGTACTGACTATGCGCACCGGCGAACGCTCGGGCTCAGGCTCGGCGTCGAAACGATCGAAGCCGCAGTAGCAGATGAAGTGCCGCTGGCTGGCGCGCCCGAACAGGGTCATACCGAGGCGGACCGCCAGTTCATAGCCCATTTGCGTCACGCCGTTGCGCGAGACGATGATCGGCACACCGAGCTGGGCCGACTTCATGACCATCTCGCTGGTCAATCGGCCGGTCGTGTAGAAGACCTTGTCGGCGCCCTGGCCCAGCGCCGCGTCGCCCTGCAGCCACATCCAGCCAGCGATGGTGTCGATGGCATTGTGGCGCCCGACGTCCTCGACGAAGGTCAGCATTTCGGTACCGCGAAACAGCGCGCAGCCGTGCACCGAGCCGGCGCGCCGGTGCACGCTGTCGGTCTTGCGCATCGCTTCGTTGAGCTGGTGCAGCGTCGACTGGTGGATGCGCGCCGTGGCGGCCGACGGCAACTTGCCGGCGTCGAGTTCATCCATCAGGTGGCCGAACATCGTGCCCTGGCCGCAGCCGGTGGTGACGATTCGACGCGCAGTGCGGGTCTGGATCGCCTGCGCGGCGCCGCGGTGGGTTTTGATTGCGGCGGCCTCGACCGCCCAGTCGACAGTGATTGATTCGACGTCATCGACGGCTTCGACCAGGCGCTGGTTGCGCAGATAACCCAGGGCCAGCAACTCGGGCGCAGCGCCCAGCGTCATCAGCGTGACGACTTCGCGCTTGTCGACAAACAGTGTCAACGGCCGCTCGGCAGGGATTTGAATCACGCGCCGCTGGCCGAATTCATCGCGCACCTCGACTTCGCGAGTCAGCGCGGCTCGGGCTTGCGTCAATCGCGGCAGCAGCCGCTCGGTGCGAGGTTCAGGCAGGGGCAGCAACATGCAATCGGTCAGTCCGCAGGCACGCCCAGCGCGCCGACGCTGCCGTTATAACCGCCTTGCGATCAGGTCTTCTTGGCAGGGGCTTTGCCAACCGGCGCCGCTGCAGCAGCAGGCGCGGCCGCGGGCGGCGGGTAGACGAATGCGCCGGGGTCGGCGCAAGGCGACGTGGCCGTCGGCGTCTTGGCTTGCTTGCCGGCCTTCTTGGCCTCGGCCAGGTAGCGCACTGCGGTGCGGTCCATCGACTTGCACAGCTGAAAGTCGGCGACCTTGTTGCCATGGGCCGTTTTCGCCGCGGCCTCGGCGGCCTTGGCCTTGGCCTCGTCGGTCTGCGCCGGCACGGGCAACTTGGCCCATACCGAGCTCGCGCAAACAGCGGCCCCCACCAACGTGATGAACGGCTTGATCAATCGCTTCATGCGCCCTCCTCAGGTCTTCTGGCCGGCCAGCGGCGGCGCCGCTTGTACGCTGCGCTGCGCCGCAATTTTGCCGGCCCGGATGTCGTCGTGCCAAAGCTGGTGATGCTCCCTGGCCCAGGCTTCGTCGACATAGCCGCTGCGCATGCCTTCGTAGGCCCCTTTCATGCCGACCGTGCCGAGGTAGATATGGCCGCAAAACAGCGCCATCATCAACACCGACGCCGCCGAGTGGATCATCTGTGCGACCTGCATGTCCGCGCGCAGATAGGCCAGGCCGGGAACCAGCTTGTCGAGCATCAATCCCGACCCGACGACGACCAGGCCGAGCACGAGCACGCCGCCCCAGAAGACGATCTTCTCGCCGGCATTGAAGCGATGCGAAGGCACCTCGGCAGCGCTGAAGAAGCCGCCGCCCTTGGCCAACCACTTCAGGTCGGCACTGCGCGGCAGGTTGTCGCGCAAATAGCGCGCGATCATGATCAACAGGGCGACCGCGAACAGCGGCCCGGCAAAGTTGTGTGCCGTCTTCAGGGCATAGGTCAGCCAGCCGAACAGGGTACCGCCGATGATCGGCAGCAGCACGAACTTGCCGAACGCCATCGTCAGCCCCGACAGCGCCAAGACGACGAAGGCCATGGCCACGCTCCAATGTGTGGCCCGCTCGAAGTAGGTAAAGCGCTCGATCTTGCGCCCGGTATCGGCGATGTGGCCGCCGATCGGTCCGCGGCGCCAGTAGAACAGTCCGATCGCCAGGGCCACGATCAGGATCAGCGCGCCGCCGTAAGGAATGATCCACTGATTGCGTACCTGCCGCCAGGCTTCACCGGCACTCGCCAAGCGCGAGCCGGGGTACTGCACGAAGGGCTGGATCAACATGCCCGTCTCGGCACCCGGCAGGCTGGTGTAGCCCTGCTGGTTGCCGGAGTCGCGCACCGCGCGCCAGAACGGGGCGTTGTTGCCGGGCTGGGTCTTGCCGCGCTGGGCGTTGTTCTCGTCGGGTTTGGGCTCGGCCGGTGCGACGAAGTTGGCCGGTGGTGCAGCCTCGGCCGGCGCCGGCGCCTGTGCCTGTGCGAGCACTGGCAGCGTCACTGCGGCCGCGACGAGGAGCGTTCGCATCAGCGCATGCATGGTGGCTCCCGGCGGCTTCATGGCGTCTTCGGTGGCGCCGCGGCTGCGGCACTGCGCGAATATTCGTTCTGGCCCTGGATCCGCAGCCTCATCTGGGCCTCCCAACTGTCCTTGTCGCCCGGCTTCCAGCCCTCGGCCAGATTGCCACTCTGCGAACCCGCCCAGGCCTTGGCGTCGGACTTCTTGCCCGTTCCGGCGGTTTGCGCCTTCTCGCCGCAACCCGCGGCACACACGGCCATCATCGCCAGGGCAATCGTGCTGCGCATGATCATGACTTGGTTCCTTGCGTCGGCTTGCCGTAGGCGGTGCCCCAACCCCAGACTTCGCTGCCCTTGCCGCGCATCAACACGCGATTGCGGAAGATATCGGCCACCACGTCGCCGTCGCCGCCCAGGAGCGCCTTGGTCGAGCACATCTCGGCGCAGGCCGGCAGCTTGCCCTCGGCGAGCCGGTTGCGGCCGTACTTGTCGAATTCGGCCTCGCTGCCATGGGCCTCGGGGCCGCCGGCGCAGAAGGTGCACTTGTCCATCTTGCCGCGCAGACCGAAAGCGCCATTGGTCGGAAACTGCGGCGCGCCAAACGGGCAGGCATAGGAGCAGTAGCCGCAGCCGATGCAGACGTCCTTGTCGTGCAACACCACGCCTTCGTCGGTGCGGTAGAAACAATCGACCGGGCAGACGGCCATGCAGGGTGCGTCGCTGCAATGCATGCAGGCCACCGAGATGCTTTTCTCGCCGGGCACGCCATCGTTGAGCGTGACCACGCGGCGCCGATTCACGCCCCAGGGCACGTCATGCTCGGCCTTGCAGGCGGTGACGCAGCCGTTGCACTCGATGCAGCGCTCGGCGTCGCAGATGAACTTCATTCTTGCCATGTCATCAACTCCTTAGGCGCGTTCGATCTGGCAGACGGTGGTCTTGGTCTCTTGCATCATCGTCACGCTGTCGTAGCCGTAGGTCGTGGCCGCGTTGACCGACTCGCCGCGCACCACCGGCACCGCACCCTGCGGGTAGTACGGCGCCAGGTCGACACCGCCCCAGCGGCCGGCAAAGTGGAACGGCAGGAACACGGTTTCGGCATTCACGCGCTCGGTCACCAGGGCCTTGACGCGCAGGCCCTTGAACTCGGGCACCGCGGCCATCGGCGGTGTCTTGACCCAGACATATTCGCCGTTGCGAATGCCGCGGTCGTTGGCGGCCTTGGGGTTGATCTCGACGAACATGTCCTGCTGCAACTCGGCCAGCCAGGGGTTGGAACGTGTCTCATCGCCCCCGCCCTCGAACTCGGTCAGGCGCCCGCTGGTCATGATCAGCGGGAAGGTCTTGCCGATGTCCTTGTTCTTCTCCTGCACCGTCTTGTACAGCGTGGGCAGGCGCCAGAACCCCTTCTTGTCATCGTGCGTCGGGTACTTGGCGACCAGGTCGGCACGGGTGCTGTACAGCGGCTCGCGGTGTTGCGGGATCGGATCCGGGAAATTCCAGACCACGGCGCGCGCCTTGGCGTTGCCGAACGGGTGACATCCATGGTCGTTTACTGCGACACGGATGATGCCCCCCGACGAGTCAGTCTTCCAGTTCTTGCCTTCGGCCGCCTTCCTTTCGTCCTCGCTCAACTCGTCCCACCAACCGAGCTTCTTCAGCAGCAGGTGGTCGAACTCTGGGTAGCCGCTGGTCAGGTCGGCGCCCTTGCTATGCGAGCCGTCGCCGGCCAGCAGTGAGACACCATCGCGCTCGACACCGAAATTGGCACGGAAATTTCCGCCGCCGTCCATCACATGCTTGCTGGTGTCGTACAGGTTCGGCGCTGCCCGGATGTTTCAATCTCGGGCGTTCCCCAGCACGGCCAGGGCAGGCCGAAGTAGTCGCCGTCGAGGCTGTAGCCGGTCTCCTTGTCGATGCCACCCTTGGCCTGCAGCGACTTGCACGTCGAACACGTTCATGTTGCGCATGTGCGCCTTCAGCCGTTCCGGGCTCTGCCCCGTGTAGCCGATGGTCCAGACGCACTTGTTGATCTCGCGCAGGATGTCCTCGGGCACCGGTTCGTCGTTGCCCTTGACCTTCTGGAACTTGTAGTTCCTGGTCAGCTCCTTGTCGAAGCCGAGTTTTTGCGCCAGCTGGTACATGATCATGTGGTCGCTGCGGCTCTCCCACAGCGGCGCAATGACCTGCTCGCGCCATTGAATGGAGCGGTTGCTGGCGGTGCAAGACCCGGTGGTCTCGAACTGGGTGCAGGCCGGCAACAGGTACACGGCCTGGTTCGGGTTGCGGTCCTCGGGTTTGCCGGGCATCGCGGCCATCGCCGCCGTGGCCGACGGGAAGGGATCGATCACGACCAGCAGGTCGAGCTTGTCCATCGCCTTCTTCATTTCCAGGCCGCGGCTCTGCGAATTCGGCGCATGGCCCCAGAAGAACATGCCGCGCAGGTTGCTGTCCTGGTCGATCAACTCGTTCTTCTCGAGCACGCCGTCGATCCAGCGCGACACCGTCATGCCTGACTTGGTCATCATGCCCGGCGCGTACTGCTTCTTCATCCACTCGAAATCGACCTTCCAGGTCGCGGCGAAATGTTTGAACGCGCCCTCGGCCAGGCCGTAGTAGCCCGGCAGCGAGTCGGGGTTCGGTCCGACGTCGGTGGCGCCCTGCACATTGTCGTGACCGCGGAAGATATTTGCACCGCCGCCGCGGTCACCGATATTGCCGAGTGCGAGTTGCAGGATGCAAGAGGCGCGCACCATCGCGTTGCCGATCGTGTGCTGGGTCTGGCCCATGCACCAGACGACGGTGCTGGGACGGTTCTCGGACATGGTCTTGGCCACCTTGAAGCATGTCGCCTCGTCGACCCCGCAGGCCTCCAGCACCTTGTCCGGCGTCCACTTGGCGAGCACGTCTTCACGCACCTTGTCCATGCCGTAGACGCGGTCCTCGAGGTATTTCTTGTCTTCCCAGCCGTTCTTGAAGACGTGGTACAGCACCCCGAACAGGAAGGGGATGTCGGAGCCCGAACGAATGCGCACGTAGTCATCGGCCTTGGCCGCGGTGCGCGTGAATCGCGGGTCGACGACGATCATCTTGCAGCCGTTTTCCTTGGCATGCAGCATGTGCAACATCGACACCGGGTGCGCTTCGGCGGCGTTGCTGCCTATGTACAGCGCCGCCTTGGCGTTTTGCATGTCGTTGTACGAATTGGTCATCGCACCGTAGCCCCAGGTGTTCGCCACACCCGCCACCGTGGTCGAGTGGCAGATGCGCGCCTGGTGATCGGTGTTATTGCTGCCCCACAGGCTCATCCACTTGCGCAGCAGGTAGGCCTGCTCGTTGTTGTGCTTGGACGAACCGACGACAAAGATCGAATCGGGGCCGCTCTGCTTCCTCAAATCGAGCATCTTGGCGCTGATCTCGGTCAATGCCTGGTCCCAGCTGATCTTCTGGTACTTGCCCTCGACCAGCTTCATCGGCGCCTTGAGGCGGAACTCGCCATGGCCGTTTTCACGCACCGCCGCGCCCTTGGCGCAATGTGCACCGAGGTTGATCGGCGAGTCGAACACCGGCTCCTGGCGCACCCAGACGCCGTTCTCCACCACCGCGTCGATCGCGCAGCCCACCGAGCAGTGGCCGCAGACCGTGCGCTTGACGACCACCTTCTTCGCGCCGTCGGCGCCCTTGGTCGCGTCGGCCGCCTGGGCCTTCTTGACCAGCATCAACTGCGACGCGGCCATGCCGGCGCCGACGCCCAGGCCGGAGCGGCGCAGAAAGGCGCGTCGGTCCATGGTCGGGATCGCCCGGCCGAGGCCACGCGACAGGCTGGAGATCAGCGCGGACGAACCCGCGCCGGCCGTCGAGGCGGACTTGCGTGTGAGCAACATGGAAGCTCCTGAATGCGAGGGCAAGGCAGGTCGGGCGCGTTGCGCGCGACGTTCAGACGCGGGTCGTCTGGTAGTAGTCGAGCACGTGCTGCGTGACCTGGTAGCCACCGCCCTTGTCGGGCATCGGCTTTTGGGCGGCGGCCACGGCGTGGTCGGTGGGTTTCAACGCGGGCAGCGCGACGGCGGCTGCGGCCAAAGCGCCTGCGGTAGCGGCACCGCCAAAAAGGCGCCGCCGAGACAAATCATCGGATATGCGTACGCTCATGCATGTCTCCCTTGCCGCGTCACGACAGTCGCGGACTGCCGCGTATTAGGGTCTATCCGGAGTGGGGATGCAATCAGGTATGCCCCTAGTTTCATAACGCACAGCAGTCGATTCGGGCCTTGACTGCAGGGCCTGACGGTGCTTGGCATGCCGGCCCACGCAGCGCCAGGCAGGGGCCGATCACAAGCCCGATCGCGTCAGTGTTCGGTGCCTGGACTGGCGCTGTCCCGGAGTTCCTTGAGATGAACACAGATCGGGTCGCCGGCATTGGCTGGCTTGCGACATTCGTTCGCGAGACACAGCTGCTTGGTGAAGATGCTGCTGCCCGAGCAGGCATCCTGCACTGTCGGTCGCGGTGCAGCGTGCGCTGCGGCCGGCGTCGATGCCGCAGCGGGCTTCGTCACCACATGAGGCACCGTTACAGGTGGCACACCCGCTTCGGCGTCGCGTCGTGAGCGTTCTTGCTCGGCAGCTCGTTGCAGCTCCAGTGCTGCAGCGCGTGCCCGCGCCTCGCGCTCGCGTCGGTCCTGCGCCAGTGTGCGCTGCGGCGCGGGCGCCGACGGTGTCGCGCCAGCGGCGGCAGGCTTGGCCACAGGCACAACCGGGTCCGCTGGCGCGCCGGGCGGTGCAGCTGCTGCGTCCTCGCTCGCGCCAGCGGTGGGCATCGAAGCGGCCGGTTTGGGCGTCACGTCGGCGGCTGCCGCCTCCGCTGCCGGCGATGCGATCGCATCCGGATCCGGCTCGGGCACATCGCGGCTGAAGAAGGCCCATGCCGCCGCCGCCAGCGACGACGATCGCCACCATGGGCGCCGCGACCCACATCGGGCTGCGCGCAGGCGTGGCCGCCGCGCGCGCCCAGTCGGGAAGATCGACCGCCTCCCCGACTTGGCGATCGGCGTCGGGTTCCGGCGAAGCGGCGGCGACGGCGGGCAACGGCATCGGCGCCGTCAATGCATCGATGCCCAGCAACGACGTGCCGCACTTGGCACACTGCTTGGCGCCGGGCTTGTTCAGACGTCTGCAGGCCGGGCAAGGGACCACCAGAGGCGCAGGACCAGGTGCGGCGACCAGCTTGAACTGCCCTCCCCCACAGCCGACGCAGGCCTTTGCCTGATCAGGATTTTCGGCGCCGCAGCGCGCGCAGACTTTGTTCATCCGCTTATTCCAGCATATCGAAACCCTGCGCCTCGACCTGGACGAAGGCGCGCGTGAAGGCGGCGACTTCACGCCACAGCACGGCACTCGGCTGGGCCTCGACGGCGTCGGCCAGCTTGTCGACCCAGGTCTGCACATGGCTGCGGAAGAAGCGCCGCTGCCGTTCGAGGTTGGCCACCGCCGCGTCGTCGCCGGCAATCAGGTAACGCATGACCTCGAAGACGCAGGCGACATGGTCCTCGGTTTCGCCGCGACTCTCGTCGCGTGCGAGCCCGAGCTCGGCGAGGTCGGCGCGCAACAGCGCCAGCGGTCGCTCGTTGAGGAATCCGGCCAGGTAATACGAGGCGTAGACGAAGACCTCGGGTTTGCCGACGCCGCCGAACAGCGCGTCGTACTCGGTCGCCGCTGAGGCGGGCGTGACTGCTCGCATGGCCGCCACCAGCGACTGCCACGGCGCTTCGAGAAAACTGCCGCGCTGCGGCGCCTCGGTCACGGCCACGCCGAACTGCGCCAGCAACTCGGCATCGGGGGGCGCGATCCACAGGCGTGCGAGCAGGCCGTACAGCTCGGCGCGCGCCAATTCTTCGCCGTTGTCGGCCGCGGCAAACGATAGTACCTGGCTCATAGATCCGTGATCTTCAACTCGTTCGGGTTGGTGTGGATGTCGATGACGCGGCAGTCGCCGCACATCTTCAGCCGCTCGGCGCCCGCGCCCTGGAATGCAGGGTGGCCGCCGACCTTGGCCACCATCGCCTCGATCGCCTTGAGCGTGCCGAAGGGCTTGCCGCAGCGCACACAGCAAAACGGCTCGGCCTCGTGCAGCACGCGCGCGGCCTTGCGCGCCTTGCCGCCGTCGGCCAGCCACAGGCGGGGCTGCAAGGTGATCGCGCCCTCGGGGCAGGTTTGTTCGCACAGGCCGCATTGCACACAGTTCTTCTCGATGAAGCGCAATTGCGGTTGATCGGGGTTGTCGGCCAGCGCGGCCTCGGGGCAGGCCCCGACGCAAGACATGCACAGCGTGCAGCTGCCGGCGTCTATGACCAGGCTGCCGAAGGGTGCGCCGGGCTTGGGCAACGCGATCGCCTCGCTGGCCTGCGGCGCCACCGCGAGCAGGTGGTCGAGCACCATCTCGAGCGTGGCGCGCTTGTCGGCCTGCATGGCCAGCGCCGCGGCCTTGGGCACGCCCTGTGCGGCCGGTGCCTGCAGCGCCCGATCGAATGCGGCCAGGTCACGTGCGTCCTTGACCGAGATCAGCTTGAAGTGCTCGCCGCGGTAGCCCAGCCCGGCCAGGATCGCCTGCGCGACGGCCATCTGCTCGGCCAGCGCCTGGCGGTATTCGGGCGCCTCTTCGGCCGTCAGCAACACCCAGACCTGGCTGGCACCGAGTGCGATGGCCGCCAGCCACGAATCGATGCCCGTGCTGGCCGTGTGCCACAACCCGAGCGGCAGCACGCGCGCCGGCACGCCTTGCAGGCCCGGATCGACGCGCGCAGCGCGGCCGAGTTCGCCGATCAGCCTGGCACCGGCCCCTTCGCTGTGCAGCAGCAGCGCAGCGTCGATCCCACCGGCGTTGCGGTAGGCCGCCAGCAAGGCGCGCAGACGCTTGCCGTGGTCGACGGTGCCCGGCGTGGCGTAGGCCAGGGCCCCGCTCGGGCAGACCGTGGTGCACGCGCCGCAGCCCACGCACAAATGCGGCTCGACGACGATGCCCCCGCCCTGCCCACCCGGCTGCGGCGCGGCCGGCGTGACTTTCGAGGCCCCGCGCACCCGGCCACCACCCTTGCCCTTCAGACTGGCGTCGCTGCGGATCGCGCGGGTGGAACAGACATCGATGCACGCCGTGCAGCCGATCTGCTCGTTGCGACTGTGTGCGCACAGCTTGGGCTTGTAATGGAAGAACTTGGGCTTGTCGAACTCGCCGACACGCTCGCGCAGTTGCAGCACGGCGTCGAAGAGCTTGGCGCCGTCGTTGCCGACATGAAAGTAGCCCTGCGGCGGCTGGTGCATCGCGAACGCGGCCTGCGCGCGCAGGTCGAGCACCAGGTCGAAGCTTTCGGTGCTGCTTTGCGCGGCACGCTCGAAGTCGATCGCACCGGCTGCATCGCAGGCCACGACACAGGCGCGGTGACTCTTGCAGCGTGTCAGGTCGACGCGGTAGCTGAAGTCGATCGCGCCCTCGGGGCAGACCGCGATGCAGGCGTTGCAGCGTGTGCACAGGTCCAGATCGATGGGATTGTCGGTGACCCAGCTGGCCTCGAAAGCGCCGAGCCAGCCGCTGAGACGGGTCAGGCGGCCGCTGTGCACGGCACGCTCGTGGCCCTGGCCGAGCGCACCGCCCGCGCCGTCCCCGGCCTCGACGAGCAGGCTGACCTCGAGTTCACTGCCGAGCATCTGCGCCGCGCGCTCGGCCGCTGCGGCGCCGCCGATGACCAGGCAACGCCCGGCGCTGCGGTAGGTGACCGTGGCCACCGGGTCGGCCGGCGGCAGCTGCGCCGCCGCGATCAGGGCGGCCAGTTTGGGCGTGGCGGCCTTGGCGTCCTTCGACCAGCCGCCGGTCTCGCGGATGTTGACGAAGCGGATCGGCCGCTCCTGCACGCTCGGCGCGCCCTCGGTCTGGGCGCTCAGGTCGAGGAACAAGCGCGACTCCTGGGTGCAGGCCACCAGCAAGTCGTCACCGGCCTTGGCCGCCCGCTGGAACGCCCCGGCCTCGCGCCGGCACAGCAAGGTGTGCGCGGCCGTGATGCCGTCAGCGCTCGCGCCCGGCGTCTTGGCCAGCGCCGTCTGGATCGCGGAGCGATCCAGAGGCATCGAGCGGTTGCAGTCGCACAGCAGCGTGGTGGTCATCGGCCAAGGTGTTGGAGGGTTCAGGGGCAGACTGTGCCGCGTCGCCGTCGGCCACACCATCCGGAGTGGCCCCGGCGACAGGCGCGTCGAGCGTGGCTTTGTCTTCGTCGGCGAACAAACCCAGCGCCTGCGATTGCACCATCTGGCGCAACATCGACAGCGGGATCGGGTCCGGTTTGCCGTAGTCGTCGATGTAGGTGTCCAGCCCGTCCATGAGGTTGAAATGCGGGTCGCTGAACAGCTTCTTCATCGCCGCGTTCTTGACTTCGGGTGTCACATCGGGCGCCACGAAGCGGCGGATATCGGCGCCGCGGCCGAGTTGGGCCACGTCGTCCAGCGTGGGTGGTGGCACGGCAGGGTTTGCTGTCGTCTCGGCGCGCGCAGCGCCCAACGCCGTTCGCTCCGAGCTGGTCGAAGGCTCGGACGGCCGTGCGGCTTCGACAGGCTCGGCACTCACCGTGGCGGGGGCTGGTGGGTCGCCCGGCACCTCGCCTTTGCGCAACTTGGCCTTGCGCTGCGACCAGCGCGACAGGAAGCCGCCCGCGGACTCGCTCACCGCCGGTCCTCCGGGCGCTGGAACGAGGCTGGCCGTTTGCGCTGCTTGATCTCGGGCTTGTAATGCTCCTGCGCGAACGCCGCCAGCCATTCGCAGGCCTGCGGCGGCAGCGGCACATTGTCGACACGCTCCTGTGCGTCGAGCAGGCGCGCCGCTTCGTTGTACGACAGGGTGACCCGTTCGGGACTAGCGGCCGAGGCATCGTCGTCGGCCACGCGCCACATCACGAACCACACCGGCGCGCCGCTGCCGAGGTTGAGGTAGTAGCCCTCGGCTTCGTCGGTGTGCAGCGTGACTTCCAAGCCCGGGTGCAGGACGCGCGCCAGCTTGCCGTCATCGCGCAGGGTTTGCGGCGCGGCACCGAATCCGCCCTCGTCGAGCACCACCTCGGCGATGCGAAAGCGCCAGTCTTCCCACCGGTTCGGCGCCTTCTCGCGCTCGATGACCACCGCGACGCGGATCGACGGGCGATCCATCTGCATGCCTTATGTGGTCTTCGAGATCGAGATCGTCGGGAACTTCGAACTGAAGTCCTTGGCCTTGGCGGCGATCTTCACCGCCACCTGGCGCGCCACGGTCTTGTAGATCGCGGCGATCTCGCCGTCTGGGTCGCTGACCACGCTGGGCCGGCCGGCGTCGGTCTGCTCGCGGATCGACAGGTTCAGCGGCAGTGCGCCGAGGTAGTCGACGCCATATTGCTCGGCCATCTTCTTGCCACCGTCGGCGCCGAAGATGTGCTCGACGTGGCCGCAATTCGCGCACACGTGCACGGCCATGTTCTCGACCAGCCCCAGGATCGGCACGCCGACCTTCTCGAACATCTTCAGGCCCTTCTTGGCGTCGAGCAGCGCGATGTCCTGCGGCGTGGTGACGATGATCGCGCCGGTCAGCGGTACCTTCTGCGACAGCGTGAGCTGGATGTCGCCGGTGCCCGGTGGCATGTCGACGATCAGGTAGTCGAGTTCGCCCCAGTTGGTCTGACGCAGCAGTTGCTCCAGGGCCTGCGTGACCATCGGACCGCGCCAGATCATCGGGTTGTCGGCGTCGACCAGGAAGCCGATCGACATCACCTGCACGCCGTAGTTCTCCAGCGGCTCCATGGTCTTGCCATCGGCGCTTTCCGGTCGTCCGGCGATGCCCATCATCATCGGCTGGCTCGGGCCGTAGATGTCGGCATCGAGAATGCCCACCGCGGCGCCTTCGGCCGCCAGCGCCAGGGCCAGGTTCACCGCCGTCGTGCTCTTGCCGACACCGCCCTTGCCCGAGGCCACCGCGATCACGTTCTTGATCGTCGGCAACAACTGCACGCCGCGCTGCACCGCATGCGCAATGATCTTGCTGCTCAGGTTGACGCTGACGTTTTGCACCCCCGGCAGGGTTCGCGCCGCCGCGATCAGCGCCTTGCGCAGCGCGCCGACCTGACTCTTGGCCGGATAACCCAGTTCGACATCGAACGAGACATCACCGCCTTCGAGCTTGATGTTCTTCAACAAGCGTGTCGAGACGAAATCCTTTCCCGTGTTGGGATCGACGACGGTCTTGAGCGCTTCGAGCAAGGTGGCTTCGGTGACGGACATGGGCGAGATTTCCAGCGCAAACGCAACTGCGCGGCAGTCTAGCCCATGGCCTGCGAGCACCGTGACTGCAAAGCCCTGTTCAGGGTGCGCTTGATAGCGTGTACGACAACGTGATCCAGAGCGAGCGCGGTGCGCCCGGGGCCACGAATCGTTCGTGGCGCCATTCGGCGGGCAAGCGCAATGCGCCATTGGCGTCGAAGGCGTTGTCGGCCAGCGCGCTGCCGCTGGCGAACTTGCGCTCGAACACATTGTTGAGCTTGGTCGCAAGCTTCCAGCCCGGCGCCACCTGCCAACTGGCGTCGAGGTTGGCCAATGCGAACCCCGGCACCGAACCGGCACCGAAGTAATCGATGCCATCGGGCTGATGTGCGTTGTTTTCATTGCCGCGCGCAAACTGCGCCGACTGGGCCGTGATGTTGAGCCCGATGCGCAGCCGGTCACCCGGCTTCCAGCCGGCGTCGAGCTTGAATGTTCGGCGCGGAATGTTGGGCATGCGGTTGCCGGGCCGGACCTCGATCTCGTTCTCACCGAGACAGTCGGCGCCCGTCTGCGCGCTGCTGTTGGCCGCAGCCACCAGACAGGCGCTCGACTGGTATGTCGCGTCGACCCGGCTGACGCTGACTGCGTAGTCGAACCCAGCGCTGCGGCCGGACAAACCCAGTTCGATGCCTTGGCGTTGCGTGCGGCCGAAGTTCTGGAAATAACCGGCCGCCAGCGAATTGCTGACGAACAGGATGTCGTCGCGATTGCCGGTCCGAAAGACCGATGCATTCCAGCGTAATGCGTCGGCGTTGCCTCCGCGCACGCCGGCCTCGACGGTTTGCGAGACCACCTGCCTGAGCGGCGGATCGCTTTGCAAGGCATTGGGCAAGACACAGGGCTTGGCCGAATCCGAGCAGCCGAGTTCGATCGGGCTCGGCGCCCGATTGCCTTGGCTCACGCCGCCGAACAGGGTGACCGCAGGCGTCAGGTTCCAGGTCGCACCCAATGCCGGGTTGAAGCGCTTGAATGTCGCGTCACCGTCGAGCGTGGTCGGCAGGCCGAGTTCGATGCGCCCGACGTCGACCGTCGTGACACGGGTGTCGTTGTAGCGGCCGGAAAGGGTGACGTGCCACTGCGGCGTCAACGACCAGGTCAGGCTCGAATAGACGCTGCGCGTGCGAGTGCGGCCTTCGATCAGCGCGTTCGTTACCGCGTCCTGTTCGGGCACGACGGCGCGCGTCGCGTCGAGGCTGCCGGCAGCTTGGGTTTGCTCGAAGCGGGTGCTTGCATGGTCGACCGACGTACCGAGCATGAACTGCCGGCCCGACCGCGATAGTGTCCACTGCAGCGCCACGCCGCTTGCACGCTGTGCTGTCGCGGTGCGGTTCTCGACGCCGGTATCGCTGACCGCGGGTGGGTCGTACGCGTCATTCAGGTCGCCGTTCAAGGTATCGGTGCGCAGGCGGCGCGAATAAACCACCGCGGCCAGCGAGTTGGCCGCGTCGAGCCGGGCGCTGGCGTTGAAGGCGAGCATCGTCAGCCGGTTGCGTGTCTGGTCGGGGCGCGTGTAGATCGACTCGCGCCGCACATCGAGCAGGGTGTCGGGCAGCAGACCGTTGCCGATCAGATTGGTGCGCGCCTGCGTCAGGGCCAAATCCCAGCTCCAGTCCTTGTCGGCCTGCCCGCCGCGTACGAAGGCCTGGCCCAATCTCGATGCCGAGTGGTCGCGCCAGCCATCTTCGGCAAAGCCATCGACGGCAACGAACAAGTGGCCCGTGGCACCGAGCGCGCGGCCATGCGACAACTCGGTGCTGCGCCGGCCGAAGCTGCCCAGGCCCAGTTCGGCCTCGGTGCCGGCGTCGCTGTCGCCGCGCTTCATGCGCACCGCGAGCGCGCCACCCAGCGTGTTCAAGCCGAACAATGGGTTGGAGCCAGGCATCAAGGTCACGCCGGCAATCGCAGACCTCGGGATCAAATCCCAGTTGACGATGTCGCCGAAGGCTTCGTTCACGCGTACCCCGTCGACGTACACCGACAGGCCCTGCGGCGCACCAAGCAAAGGACTGGCGGCAAAGCCGCGGTAGTTGACCTCGACCTGATAGGGATTGCCCTGGGTCTCGTTGACGTTGACGCTGCCCAGGTGGCGGCCGAGCAACTCAGGCAGGTTCAGTGGGCCTAACTCGCGCAGCCGATCGCTGTCCACCGTCTGCACATTGCCGGGGATGCGGTCACGCGGCTGCGGCCCCCCCAAAGGCGACACACCAACGACTTCGACACGCTGGGTCGGCATGGCTTGCACATCGCCGCTCGCCTGGGCCATCGACGCGGGCGCAAAGACGAGCAGCGTCGCTGCGATCACCCACAGTAGGTCGGTACTCGATCTTGCCGGGCGGGTCGGTGGCGGCGGTGGCATGGCGCTGCATTCCAGTTTACGGGCCGCTGCGCGGGAGGCCGCAGCCTAGAATCGACGCCCGTCCTGCCCGCTGCCGAGCGCTGCTCGCCACCATGCCCCGCAAGCTCTTCGTCACCACCGCACTGCCTTACGCCAACGCGCCGTTTCACATCGGCCACATGATGGAGTACATCCAGGCCGACATCTGGGTGCGCTTCCAGCGCATGCAGGGCCACGAGGTGCATTTCGTCTGCGCCGACGACGCGCATGGTGCGGCGATCATGATCGCGGCCGAGAAAGCCGGCCAGACGCCGCAGGCCTTCGTGGCCGGCATTGCCGCCGGCCGCAAGCAGTACCTGGACGGCTTTCACATCTCGTTCGACAACTGGCATTCGACCGACGGGCCCGAGAACCACGAGCTGGCGCAGGACATCTACCGCGCGCTCAGGAAGCAGGGCCTGATCGCCGAGCGCAGCGTCGAGCAGTTCTTCGACCCGGTGAAGGGCATGTTCCTGCCCGACCGCTACATCCTGGGCGAATGCCCGAAGTGCGGCACCAAGGACCAGTACGGCGACAACTGCGACCACTGCGGCGCGGTGTATTCGCCCACCGATCTGAAGAACCCGGTCTCGGCCCTGTCGGGTGCGACACCGGTGCGCAAGGTCAGCACGCATTACTTCTTCCAGCTCAGCGCGGCGCGCTGCATCGAATTCCTGCAGCAGTGGACGGCCACACCCGGCCGCCTGCAGCCCGAGGTGCTGAACAAGATCCGCGAGTGGTTTGCCACCGACGAGTTGGGCCATGTCAGCCTGGCCGACTGGGACATCAGCCGCGACGCGCCGTACTTCGGCATCCGCATTCCCGACACCGACGACAAGTACTTCTATGTCTGGCTCGATGCGCCGGTCGGCTACCTGGCGTCGCTGAAGAACTACTTCGGCAAGGGCGGCGCGCGAGCCGCGGGCGAGCCCATGGCCTTCGACGCCTTCATGGCCGATCCCGCGGTCGAACAGATCCACTTCATCGGCAAGGACATCTCCTACTTCCACACCCTGTTCTGGCCCGCGATGCTGCACTTCTCGGGCCGCAAGACGCCGGACAAGATCTATGTGCACGGCTTCATCACGCTGGGCGGCGACAAGATGAGCAAGAGCCGCGGCACGGGCCTGTCGCCGCTGCGCTACCTGGATGTGGGACTGAATGCCGAGTGGCTGCGCTACTACATCGCCGCCAAGCTCAACGCCAAGGTCGAGGACATCGAGTTCAACCCCGAGGACTTCATCGCCCGCATCAACAGCGACCTGATCGGCAAGTACATCAACATCGCCAGCCGTGCGGCGGGTTTCCTGGCCAAGCGCTTCGACGGCCGGCTTTCGGCCGACCTCGGCGTCGAGGGCCGCGCGCTGCTGCGATGGCCGTGCGCGCGTCCGGCGACGCCGTGCGCGAACTGCTACGAGGAGCGCGAGTTCGGCAAGGCGCTGCGCGAGGTGATGCTGCTGGCCGACCGCGTCAACGAATTCGTCGACCAGCACAGGCCCTGGGACCTGGCCAAGCAGCCGGGCATGGACGCCGCCCTGCACGACGTGTGCAGCGTGTGCATCGAGGCCTTTCGAATCCTGACCGTGTACTTGAAGCCGGTGCTGCCGGCGCTGGCGGCTGAGGTCGAGGCCTTCCTCGACGTGACGCCGCTGGATTGGCACGCGCGCCTCGCGCTCACTCGGCGCGCACCGCATCGGCGTCTACCAGCACCTGATGCAGCGTGTCGACGCCAAGCAGGTCGAAGCCTTGTTCGAAGCACCCGCAGCCAGCGCCGACCCTTGCCCGGCGGCGAGGCGCTCGCAGCCGGAGATCAAGATCGACGACTTCGCCAAGATCGACCTGCGCATCGCGAAGATCGTCAATGCCGAACTGGTCGAGGGCAGCGACAAGCTGCTGCGCCTGACGCTGGATGTCGGCGAAGGAAGAACGCGCAACGTCTTCTCCGGCATCAAGAGCGCCTACAAGCCGGCGGACCTCGTCGGCAAGCTGACGGTGGTGGTCGCCAACCTGGCGCCGCGCAAGATGAAGTTCGGCCTCAGCGAAGGCATGGTCCTGGCCGCCAGCCACGCCGACGAAAAGTCCACCCGGGGCTGTACGTGCTCGAGCCCTGGCCGGGCGCGGTGCCGGGGCTGCGTGTGCGTTAACGTCCCTGCACCGTCGCAGTGCGCACTGGCACGCGGTATCTGCAGGGCCTCGGCGATCGCATCGCCAGCACAATTGGCTGTCGTCGAGCGCGGCGCCGACGGCCAGTCCGATCGCGATAGGCCGGATCGATTCGCGATTGCAGGGCCACGCGAACCGCTTCGATCAACCGCTGCTCGTTGGGCCAGTACTGATCCCCGCTGCGGGCGCGCCGAGAGTCGGATGCGCCCAGGACGAGCAACGCCGCATCGAACTGGCCGCGGCGCCAGAACAGATGGGCAAAGCTTTCGACCACCTTGCGCGTGGCGCGGCGCATCAGCGGCAGGGCTTCGCAAGCCATGGCCGAGGCTTCGTCGATGCGGCCCAATTCGCTGAGCATGCCCACCGCGTTGACGAACGGCTCGGCCATGTCCAGGTCGGCCAGCGGCCTGGCGCGCAGGTCGTCCAGCAGGCGGGTGGTTTCGCGCGCGGCATCCTCGATCGATCCGGTTTGCCAAAGCAAGTCTGCCAGGTCCTCCCGGGCCATCACCTCGACCACCCAGTCCCCCGTCGCGGCGCTGACACGGACTGCTTGCTCGTTCAGGGCGAGCGCCTCGGCGAGCCGGCCCGCGCTCGCGGCGATGAAACCGTCGATGCGCAGCAGGCGAAAGTGCAGCATGGCGGGCCAATCCGGGCCGACCAGCTGGCGCGCTTCATCGGCCGCCTCCTGGGCGGCCGCCGACTTGCCCGACACCATGCGGTGCGCGGCGAGCTGGGTCAGGCTGGAAAAGACGCGGCGCGGCTGGCCCAGCGCCTTGTACAAGGCCTGGGCGCGGTCGGCCGCCTGCAGCTGTTGCACGCGGGGCACGCGGCCGGTCAAGGTCACGTTGGCGCTGGCGATCGCCCGCCAGTAGCGCGCGACCGCCGCGGGGCTCACGGCAGCGTCTTGCACGGGCCGCTGCAAGGGCAGCAGCCACCCGGTGGACTCGACTGCGAACTCTTCGAGCCCACTGGCACAGGCGGCCAACACCACCGCAATTTCCACATCACCGTCCGCCCCGCCCGCCCAGGCCTGCGCGGCACGCAGGTTGTCGAGTTCGGGCAGCAGCAGCGCCCGCAGCTCGTCGGTGCGCAATTCGCCGTCGAGGTTCAGGCCATCGACCCGTTCGAAGAAATCGCGCATCGCCAGCGCATGTCGCTTCAGGGTATCGGCCGTCTCGCCGGCCGCCAGCTGCTCGAGCGCAAACGCGCGTGCCGACTCGAGCAGGCGGTAGCGCGGCACGTCGCCGGCGTCGGCCACGACCAGCGACTTGTCGACCAGCACGCTCAATTCGTCGAGCACGGCCCATTCGTCGAGCTGCTCGTCGCTGGCGATGGCTTGCGCCATCGCCATCGTGAAGCCGCCCGCAAATACGCCAAGACGGCGGAAGACCGCGCGGCCGGCCTCGCCGAGCAGACTGTGGCTCCACTCCAGCGCGGCGCGCAGGGTTTGGTGGCGGCGCAGGGTGGCGCGAGAGCCCCCGGTCAGCAGCTTGAAGCGTGCATCGAGCTTGTCGTGAACGGCATTCAGGCCGAGGGCCGCCACCCGTGCCGCAGCCAGCTCGATGGCCAGCGGCAGGCCATCGAGGCGGCGGCAGATCTCGATCACCACGGCCAGGCTCTCGTCGCTCAGCACGAAGCGCGGATCCACTGCCCGCACTCGGGCCTCGAAATAGGCCACCGCGCCAAAGGCCCGTGCGCCGAAGGTTGCCGTCCCCGACGGCACGGCCAGCGGCATGAGCCGGTATTGCTGCTCGGCGGCCAAGCGCAGCGGCTCCTGGCTGGTCAGCAGCAGCACGACCTTGGGTGCGCGCTGCATGACCGCCTGCACCAGGGTCGCGACCGCCTCGAGCAGGTGTTCGCAGTTGTCGAGCACCAGCAGCATCGTGCGCGGCATCAGGGCCGCGGCCAGCTCGTCGAGCGGCGCCGCCTTGCCGGCCATCGCGATCCCGAGCGCATGCGCCACGGTGTGCGCGACGAAATCCGGATCGGACAGGCTGGCCAGCTCGACCATCCATGCGCCGTCGCTCCAGCGCTCGGCCTGCGCATGCGCGACCGCCTGGGCCAGGCGGCTCTTGCCGATGCCGCCGGCGCCCACGACCGTGACGCAGCGGTTCGCGTCTATCAGTGAGCGCAGCGCCTGCAGATCGGTCTCGCGGCCGAAGAGTCGTGCCAAGTCCCTGGGCAGGTTGGTCAGCGGTTCCGTGGCCACGGTGGTGCGCGCCGTGGCCGGCAGCGCGACCGGCAGCCCGGCCTGGGCGTTGCTGCCCTCGGCGCCGTCGACTGCGGCGGCGAACCGGTAGCCGCGCCCGGGAATGGTCGCGATGGCCTGCGGCCCGAGCAGCTTGCGCAGGCTGCTGATCTGGACCTGCAGGTTGTTCTCCTCGACCACCAGGTCGGGCCACACCATGTCGAGCAATTCGCTCTTGGTCACGACCCGGTCGCGGCGTTGGACCAGGGCTACCAGCAGGTCGAAGGCTCGCGCACCGACGGCCTGCAGCATGCCATCGAGCAGCAAGCGGCGGCGCTCGATCTGCAACTCGACGCGGCCGAACCTCAGATTCGCAAGGGCTTCCATGACCTGAATCTACCGTCTTCAGGACGTTTCAGGCCAGGTTTCAGGTGCCTTCAAGACTGAAAGGGGGCTCGGCGTCGACAGTCCATCCCGTCAACAACGCACTTCGGTGCACACCCCAAGGAGAACCTGATGAACACCTCGATCAAAACCCGCGCCACCGCCCTCGTTGCCTCGCTGCTGGTCACCCTGGGCACCGTCTGGGTCGTCGCCGACTACGCCTACCCCGAAGCGCCGGCGACCGTGCTGGCGTCCGCAGCACCCTGATCTTGCGCTCGACGCCGGCTTTCCCGGTTTGCCAATCGCGGCCCCATGGCGGGCTGCACCACCTCAAGGAGACTTTCATGCCCCGCTACCTGATCGAACGCAGCTTTCCCGATGGCCTGTCGATCCCGATGAACGCCGACGGCAAGAAGGCCGTGGCCGGCGTCATCGCCAACAACGCTGAGCACGGCGTGACCTGGGTTCATTCCTACGTCACACCCGACCGCAAGAACACCTTTTGCATCTACGACGCCCCGGCGCCGGAGGCGATCCGCAAGGTGGCCGACCGCAACGGCCTGCCGGTGGGGCGCATCACCGAGGTCAGCGTACTGGATCCGTACTTCTACCAGCCCTGACGCGGCGTCGGCCGTGCCCGGGCACCGGGCATGCGCTGTGCATGGCACTTGAACGCACATTGCGTTAACATGCTGCGTGCGCATGGAACTGAAGACAGCCCGCCTGACGCTGCTGATCGACCCGGCCAAGAAGACGGCCTTCGAGCGCCTGTGCGCGCGCCAGGACCAGACCCCTTCGCAGGTGGTGCGCCAACTCATCCGCGACTACCTGGCGCAACATGGCGTCGACTATGTGCCTAGCGGCCTGAGCACCGAGAGCGGGCCGGCCCCAGCGGCCAGTGTGCCTCGGCCTCGCACGGCGGCGCGCGCCGCGGGCAAGTTGCCACGGCGCGGCTGACGCGCGGCGCGCCGTCCTGCATACGATCGAAGACGCATGAGCGGGCCGGCTGCCATCACGCAATGGATCCACCTCGACTGGGTACTCGTCGTGCTCGCGGCCTGGCTGCTGGTCGGGCTGGCCGGCGTGTTTGCGCTGCGCCGCTTCAGATTCGTCTCACGCATCCTGTTTCCGGCCGGCGGTGCGCTGGGTGTCGTGCTGTTCGGTCTGGCCCTGAGTGCGGTGTTCGGCGATACCGAAGTGGCGGTGCTGCCGATCGGCCTGCCGACCTTGCCCTTCCACCTGCGGCTGGATCGTCTGTCGGCCTTCTTCCTGGTCGTGATCGGAGCCACCTCGGCCGGCGTCTCGGCCTTCGCGGCCGGCTACTTCCGCAAGGGCGAGGGCACGCCGCCCGGCCTGCTGTGCCTCGAATACCACGTCTTCCTGGCCAGCATGGTCGGCGTCATCCTGGCCGACGACGCCTACGCCTTCATGGTGATGTGGGAGACCATGGCCCTGTCGTCGTTCTTCCTGGTCACGGCCAACCACCGCATCGCCGAAATCCGGCGTGCGGGCTACATCTACCTGCTGGTGGCCCATGTCGGCGCGATCGGCATCCTGATGTGCTTCGGCGTGCTGCAGGCCAACACCGGCGACTACACCTTCGCCAATATGCGCGCCCAGTCGCTGTCGCCGTTCTGGGCCTCGGCCGGATTCGGGCTGGCGCTGTTCGGCTTCGGCGCCAAGGCGGGCATCGTGCCGCTGCATGTCTGGCTGCCCGAGGCGCACCCGGCGGCGCCGTCGCCGGTCTCGGCGCTGATGAGCGGCGTGATGCTCAAGACTGCGATCTACGGCCTGCTGCGGGTGATCTTCGATCTGCTGCACACGCAACTATGGTGGTGGGGCGTGGTGCTGCTGGCGCTGGGCCTGGCCAGCGCACTGTTCGGGGTGGTGTTCGCAGCCGTGCAGGTCGACATGAAGCGCCTGCTGGCCTATTCGTCGATCGAGAACATCGGCCTGCTGGTGGCGGGCATAGGCTTGACCGTCGTCTTCTCCGCCTACGGCATGAAGCCGATGGCCGCCCTGGCGCTGACGGCCAGCCTGTACCACGTGGCCAGCCACGCCATGTTCAAGAGCCTGCTCTTCCTGGGCACCGGCTCGGTGCTGCACGCGACGGGTGAACGCAACCTGGGCAAACTCGGCGGGCTGATGCGCAGCATGCCCTGGGTGGCCTGGGTCACGCTGATCGGCGTGCTGGCCAGCGCAGGCCTGCCGCCGCTGGGCGGTTTCGTCTCGGAATGGTTGCTGCTGCAGAGCTTCCTGTTCACGCCGGGCCTGCCGCACTCCGTGCTCAACATGCTGATTCCGGTGTTCGCGGCCCTGATCGCGCTGGTCGCGGCGCTGGCCGGTTATGCCATGGTCAAGTTCTTCGGCATCATCTTTCTCGGCCAGCCGCGCGAGGAAAAACTCGCCCAGGCCCATGACGCCGGGCGCTGGGAGCGCATCGGCATGCTCTGGCTGGTGCTGGGCTGCCTGGCGCTAGGCCTGCTGCCCAACCAGTTCATCCAACTCATCGATCCCGTGACGCGGCAACTGGTGTCGGCGGGCCTGGGCGAGGCCGTCGCCGCCCATGGCTGGCTGCTGGCACCGACCGGGGTCGAACGTGCGAGCTACGGGCCGGTGATCTTTCTGCTCGGTGTGGCGGTCAGTTTCGTGCTGGCCTGGCTGTTGGTGCGCAGGCTGTATCACGGACGCCTGCGGCGCGCGCCGCCCTGGGCCTGCGGCTTCCCCTGGACGAATCCGCGCATGCAGGACACGGCCGAGGGCTTCGGTCAGCCGATCCGGCAGATCTTCGAGCCCTTCTTTCGCATGCAGCGCGAGTTGCCGAGCCCGTTCGATGCCCAGCCGCGCTACCGCGTCACCGTCGAAGACCATTTCTGGCATTGGCTGTACCTGCCGATTGCCGCCGTCGTGGCGCGTCTCGCGCGCCTGGTCGGCCTGCTGCAGCAGGGCCGCATCGCGGTCTATCTGTTGTTCAGTTTCCTGACGCTGATGGCCATGCTGCTCGCAGTCACGCGCTGAGCCTGCCGACATGACTGCCTACGCCTTCGCATCGCAATTGCTCGAGATCGTGGCCGCGCTGCTGCTCGCGCCGCTGCTCACCGGCTGGGTCAATCAGTGCCGTGCCTGGTTGCAGAATCGTTCGGCGCCCAGCCTGCTGCTGCCCTATCGGGTACTGCACAAGCTGTTCCACAAGGAGTCGGTGCTGGCCGAGCACGCCTCGCCGATCTTTCGCACCACACCCTACATCGTGTTCGGCTGCATGACCCTGGCCTGCGCGATCATCCCTACGCTGTCGACCGATCTGCCGCTGTCCGGCGTGGCCGACGCGATCGCCCTGGTCGGGCTATTCGCCTTGGCCAGGGTCTTCATCTCGCTGGCCGCGATGGACATCGGCACCGCCTTCGGCAGCCTGGGCGCGCGACGCGAAATGCTGATCGGTTTTCTCGCCGAACCCGCGCTGCTGATGGTGTTGTTCTCGGCGTCACTGATCTCGCAGTCGACCTCGCTGACGACGATGGTCGAGACCCTCGCCCAGCGCGATTTGGCCATTTATCCCGGCCTGGCGTTCGCCGGCGTGGCCTTCACGATCGTATCGTTGGCCGAGAACGCCCGCGTACCCGTCGACAACCCGGCCACGCACCTCGAGTTGACGATGATCCACGAGGCGCTGATCCTCGAATACTCGGGCCGCCACTTGGCGCTGCTCGAATGGGCGGCCAGCCTCAAGCTGTTCGCCTACGCATGCATCGGGTTGGCGCTGTTCGTCCCTTGGGGCATTGCCGATGCGCACGCCCCGCTGGCGCTGCTGCTGGCCCTGCCGATGCTGGTACTCAAACTGGCCATCGGCGGCGCGAGCCTGGCCGTGCTCGAAACGCTGAGCGCGAAGATGCGCATCTTCCGCGTCCCCGAGTTCCTGGCCACCGCCTTCCTGCTCGCCGTGATTGGCCTGCTGGTGCACATTCTGTTGGGCAAATGAGATGACCGCCCTCGTACGCCCTTCAACCAGTTGCAGTGGCGCGGCAAAGACGCGCCCGAGCAGGAACACTCGTGGTCTTCTCTTCGAACACCAACCCCGGTGGCCTTCGCGGCAGGCGGTACCCGGCAGCGGCGATTTGTGGGGTGGCGAGGAGCGCAGGTCTGGGGTCGGCGCGCGCAGCGCGCTTCGTAATCTGACTCGCCGCACCTGTTCGAGCGCAGTGAGCGCAGCGAACGCAGCGAGTTGTGCGGCGCGACCCCAGGCCGAGCACCGCAGCGCAGTCGGCGCAGCGCGCCGACCACCCCACCATGAGCCCCTGCCGGGTGCCGCCCGCCGCGACGCGCAGGACATGCGACACATTCGGCGGGGTCCTTGACATGAACGACCTGTTCACGCAGTTCATCAACCTGCTCGGCGCGGTGTTGCTGTTGCTGGCCTTCGCGATGATTTCGCAGCGTCGAATCTTGTCGCTGATTCACCTGTTCACGCTGCAGGGCGCAACGCTGGTTATCTCCACAGCGGTTGTCGGCTACGTGACGCAGCAGCCGCACCTGTACGTGTCGGCGGCCATCACATTCGCACTCAAGGTGGTGCTGATTCCGCTGCTGCTGCACCGGGTCATCGCCCGCCTCGACGTGCGCTGGGATCTCGAGACGCTGATCAACATCCCGACCACCATGCTGATCGGCATCGGGCTGGTGATCTTCGCCTTCAATCTGGCGATGCCCGTGGCTCAGCTTTCTTCGAGCATCGCCCGCGGTTCGCTGGGCATTGCGCTGGCCTGCGTGCTGCTCTCGTTCCTGATGATGATCACGCGCGCCAAGGCGGTGCCGCAGGTGATCGCCTTCCTGTCGATGGAAAACGGCCTGTTCTTCGCCGCCACTTCGGCCACCTACGGCATGCCGATGGTGGTCGAGCTCGGCATTGCGCTGGACGTTCTGATCGGCGTGCTGATCCTGGGTGTGTTCATGTTCCAGATCCGCGAGCAGTTCGACAGCCTGGATATCCGCCACCTCGAGAAACTCAAGGAAGACTGACGTGGAAGTGCTGTTCTTCGTGCTCGGCATCCCGCTGGCCGGCGGCGTGGTGCTGGCGCTGTTCGGCCATCGCAATGTCGCAATGGAGATCAACGTCGCGCTTCAGCCTGGCCACCTTCCTTGCGACCTGCGTGCTCACCGCACAGGTCATCGCCGGCGGCCCGAGGTTTGCGCTGGGGCATGAGTTCTCGATCGATGCGCTCAACGTCTTCCTGGTCACGCTGACCGCCTTCGTCGCCCTGACCACGGCCATCTTCTCGCGGCCCTACATGCGCATCGAGCGTGACCACGGCAAGATGACGCCGCCGCGGCTGCGCCTGTATCACAGCATGTACCAGCTGTTCAGCTTCACGATGCTGCTGGCGCTGACGACCAACAACATGGGCATCCTGTGGGTGGCGATGGAAGCCGCCACGCTGACCACCGTGCTGCTGGTCAGCGTCTACCGCACCGCCGCCAGCCTCGAGGCAGCCTGGAAGTACTTCATCCTCTGCGGCGTGGGCATCGCGCAGGCGCTGTTCGGAACCGTCCTGCTGTACATGGCGGCCGAGCGCGTCATCGGCTCGGAAGGTGGCGCCCTGCTGTGGACCAACCTCGACGTCGTCAAGGCTCAACTCGATCCGCACATCATCACGCTGGCGTTCGTCTTTCTGTTCATCGGCTACGGCACCAAGGTCGGGCTGGTGCCGCTGCACAACTGGCTGCCCGACGCCCACGCCGAGGGCCCGACGCCGGTCTCGGCGGTGCTCTCCGGGCTGCTGCTCAACGTGGCGCTGTACGCGATCCTGCGCTGCAAGATGCTGACCGACGGCGCGCTCGGCAGCCCGCTGGCCGGCCGCATGATGATCGGTTTCGGCCTGGTCTCGGTGGTCGCGGCGGCGTTCCTGCTGATCCGCCAGCGCGACGTCAAGCGCATGTTCGCCTATTCGTCGATCGAACACATGGGGCTGATGACCTTCGCCTTCGGCCTCGGCGGGCCGATCGCCAACTTCGCCGGGCTGCTGCACATGACCGTGCACTCGCTGACCAAGTCGGCCATCTTCTTCGCCGTCGGCCACGCCACGCAGAAGGCGGGCACGCAGATCATGGACGACATCCGCGGGCTGATCAAGGTCAGCCCGACCGTCGCCTGGGGCCTAATGCTGGGCTCGCTGGCGATCCTGGGCATGCCGCCCTTCGGCGTCTTCGCCAGCGAGTTCCTGATCATCACCACCGCGATGCGCGAGCAGCCCTGGGCCACGCCTTTCCTGCTGATTGCGCTGGGCGTGGCCTTCGCCTCGGTCTTCAGTCGGGTGCAGCCGATGGTTTTCGGCGAGACCACGCTCAAGCCGCTGGCCCATGCGCCGGCGCTGATTCCGGTCTTCGTGCACCTGGCGCTGGCGCTGATGCTGGGCCTGTACATCCCGCCCTACCTCGACGCCTGGTATCGCGAAGCGGCGCGGATGATCGGTGGCTGAATCGCTATGACTATGAATATCCCGGGCCTGGATCTCGACCTCGTTCGGCTGCCTGCGCCGCTGCCGATCTGGCACGCGCCGGTCGATCGCGATCACTGGCTCGCCGGCGCCCGCACGATAGCGGCTGAGGGCGGACGCCTGGTCTCGACCTGGGGCGTGGATCGCCGCGGCGACCGTCCCGGCGGCGGCTTCGCCGCCTGCGCGGCCTACGCACTGCCCGGCGGGCTCGTCTGGCTGGACCTGGACTTGGACGCTTCGGCACCGAACTGCCCCGACCTGGCCGCGATCTTTCCCGCCGCCGGCCGCATGCAGCGCGCCACGACCGACTTGCTGGGCATCACGATCGAGGGTGCCGCCGATACGCGGCCGTGGCTCGATCATGGGCTCTGGCCTGCGGGCGGGCGCCCGCTGTGTGAGCGCAAGGCGGGTGACTGCGCGGCCACACCCGGCTTGCCGTCCAACTACCCGTTCGTGCGCGTCGAGGGCGACGGGGTGCACGAGATCGCCGTCGGCCCGGTCCACGCCGGCATCATCGAGCCAGGGCATTTCCGCTTCTCGGTGGTCGGCGAGAAGGTGCTGCGTCTCGAACAGCACCTGGGCTACGCGCACAAAGGCATAGACCGGCGCTTTACCGAACTGCCGCCACTCGAAGCCCACCGCCTGGCGGGCCGGGTCTCGGGCGACTCGACCGTGGCCTTTGCCTGGGCCTATTGCATGGCACTCGAATCGGCCGCCGCTTGCATCCTTCCCTTACGCGCGCAGTGGCTGCGCGCGCTGATGCTCGAACGCGAGCGGGTCGCCAACCACCTCGGCGACCTCGGCGCACTGGGCAACGATGCGGCGCTCGGATTCGCGCTGACGCAGTTCTCGCGCCTGCGTGAAGACTGGCTGCGCTTGTCGATGCAGGCCTTCGGCCATCGCCTGATGATGGACTGCGTGGTGCCCGGGGGCGTGAGTGCTGAACCAGCTCCAGCGACGCAGGGACGGATGCTGCAGCAGTGCGACGCGATCGAATCCGAGCTGCACGTGCTGCGTGCGGTCTACGACGAGCACGCCGGATTGCAGGACCGTTTCCTCGGCACCGGTACGGTCACGCCGCAGCTCGCCGCGCAACTCGGCTTGACCGGCCTGGCCGGGCGCGCCAGCGGCCAGACGGCCGATCTGCGCTGCGACCACGACTGGCCGCCCTACAACCAGCTCGCCGTCCGTGCCGCCCGCCACGGCGATGGCGACGTCGCCGCGCGCGTCAGCGTTCGTTTTGACGAGGCGCTGGAATCGCTGCGGCTGATCCGTGCGCTGTGCAGCGGCTTGCCCGAGGGCGCGCTGCGCGTGCCCATCACGCTGCCGTCGCGCGAAACCATCGCTGCCGGCTGGATCGAGGGTTGGCGCGGCGAGATTTTCGTCGCCCTCGAACTCGGGCCTGAGGGGCGCATCCGGCGTTGCCACGCCCACGACCCGTCGTGGCAGAACTGGCCGGTGCTCGAACATGCCGTGATCGGCAACATCGTCCCCGACTTCCCGCTCATCAACAAGAGTTTCAACCTCAGCTACGCTGGGCACGACCTCTAGGGCGACTTCCGTATGTGGACCATCGTCAAGCAGATCGTGCGCACCGGCATCGTCACCGAACCGGCGCCGACGGATCATGCCCTGCTGGCTGCAGAGGTGGAACGGATTCAGCGCGAAATTCTCGACATCCTCGGCCAGGCCCTCTCCATCCGCGAAGTCGACGCCGGTTCGTGCAACGGCTGCGAGCTCGAGATCCACGCCCTCAACAACGCTTACTACAACCTCGAAGGCCTGGGCATCAAGTTCGTCGCCAGCCCGCGCCACGCCGACATGCTGCTGGTCACCGGCCCGGTGTCGCGCCACATGCAGGAGGCGCTGCGCCGGACCTTCGACGCGACGCCCGAGCCCCGCCTGGTCGTGGCCATCGGCGACTGCGGCTGCAGCGGAGGCATCTTCGGCGAAAGTTATGCCAGTTGCGGCCGCGTCGGCAACGTAATTCCGGTCGACGTCGAGGTACCCGGCTGCCCGCCTGCGCCGCTCGAGATCCTGCGCGGCATCCTGGCTGCAGTGCGTCGCACCGCTAAAATGGCCTGACTTGCGCTTTATCACCGGCCCACCCCATGCCCCTGTTCTGGAAACCCTACCTGTCCGACGTGACGCAGTTCATCGGCCAACTCAAGGCCGACAAGCCCGCGCTCGAAGCCCAGCAGCGTGCCGGCCGCGCCCTGCTGTGGGACCGCGTGATCGATCGCCAGGCGCAGTCCGAGTGGCGTGACGCCGATGTGCCGCAGCAGCCCTACGTCTATCAAACAAAAACGAAGTGACGATGGCTGCCGAGGTGGCCGACGGCGCCCTGCCGCCGCCGCCCGATCCTGAGCTGGCCGCGGCGCTGCCGCCCCAGACCGTCGACGCGATCGCGGTGGCCCGCCTGTACGGCGAGCCGCTGTTCGCGATGCCGGCCGACCTGTACATCCCGCCCGACGCACTGGAGGTCTTTCTCGAGGCCTTCGAAGGCCCGCTGGACCTGTTGCTGTACCTGATCCGCAGGCAGAACTTCAACATCCTCGACATCCCGCTGGCCGACGTGACGCGGCAGTACCTGGCCTATGTCGAGCAGATCAGGAAGCGCAATCTCGAGCTGGCCAGCGAGTACCTGCTGATGGCCGCGATGCTGATCGAGATCAAGAGCCGCATGCTGCTGCCGCCGAGGAAGAGCGTCGAAGGCCACGAAGCCGAGGACCCGCGCGCCGAACTCGTGCGCCGGCTGCTCGAATACGAGCAGATGAAGCTGGCCGCGGCCCGGCTCGATGCGCTGCCCGTGCTGGGCCGCGACTTCCTGCGCGCACAGGTGGCCATCGAGCAAGCGCTGGCGCCGCGCCTGCCCGATGTGGCGGCCGAGGATTTGCGTGAGGCTTGGCAGGCCATCCTCGCCCGTGCGCGACTGGTGCAGCACCATCACATCGGCCGGGCGCAACTCTCGGTGCGCGAGCACATGAGCCTGGTGCTGCGCAAGTTGCAGGGCCGGCGTTTTGCCGTCTTCGAGGATTTGTTCGATGCCCAGCGCGGTGTGGCCGTGGTGGTGGTGACCTTCATCGCCCTGCTCGAACTGGCACGCGAACGCTTGCTCGAAGTGACTCAGGCCGAGGCCTTCGCGCCGATCTACGTGCGGCTGGCCTATCAGTCAATGTAGGCGTTGGCTGTCTGCGCGGCTTGATATAGATCATGGGCAGGGCGCGGTCCAGGGCGCCTGATGCGCGTCAATCGCCAAGGAGATCGACGCATGAATTTCTACCTAACGCCTTGTTCTGCTGAACAGGCCAGCCACCGACTCGTACGATGGCTGGTGGCCGCGGCGATGCTCGCTGTCGCGCTGTTGCCTGAGGTCGCGAGCGCCATTCCACTGTTCAATCGCCAGACCGGGCAGAACTGCGTTGCCTGCCACGCCGGCGGCCAGTTCCCGGAACTCACGCCGTATGGCCGCCTGTTCAAGATGACCGGCTACACCATCGGCCAGCGGACATTGCCGGTGTCGGCAATGGCCGTGGTGAGTTATTCGAAGGTCGCCAACACGAGCAAGAGCGAGGATCCGTCAGCGGATTTCCAGAAGAACGGGTCGCTGGTCTTCGCCACGGCCAGCCTGTTCCTCGGCGGCAAGGTGACGGACAACATCGGGGCCTTCGCCCAAATCACCTACGACCCCTATGCCACGCAGGCGGACAACGGCAGTTTCCATGGCCATACCAACGCCGACAACATCGACATTCGCTTCGCCGACCGCTTCATCAGCGAACAGCGCGACTTGATCGTCGGCCTCAGCGCCAACAACAACCCGTCGTTGGCTGACCCGTGGAACACCGCCGCCGCGTGGATGCAATACGTGCCGGTGCCCAGCCCGAGCAGCAGCCGCTTCATCGATGGCAATGCCCCCTACCCGGGCTACGGTGCCGGCGGCAACCTCGCCGGGCTCAGCGCCTATGCATTCTGGAATCGGACGATCTACGGCGAGTTGGGTTTGTACGCCACCTCAAAGGGCCTGATGCGATTCATGAGCGCCGGCGTCGCCGACGCCGACAACACCAAACTGCACGGTCTCAGTCCCTATTGGCGCCTGGCCTACAACCACGAATGGGGCGCACACAACCTGATGCTCGGCACATCGGGCATGGTGGCCCGGGCCTACGACGACAACCTGGACACCTCCAACCCGGCAAATACGCATCGCTTCCGGGATCTGGGACTGGACGCCCAGTACCAGTACCTGCTCGATCCGCACACCGTAACGGCGCAAGTGGCGTACATGCGCAACCATGTCGGCTATTCGGCCGACCAGGCCAACCAGGCGGCAGCGTTCTTCGACCCGACCGGCGCCGCCACGCTGGCCAACACCAACGCCGCGGACACCAATCATGTGCTGCGGGCCAAGATGACCTACACCTACCACGCCAAGTACGGTGGCAGCCTCGGCTACTTCAATCTCAGCGGCACCACCAATACGGCCAACCAGACGGCGGGATACGACGAGACGGGCACCCTGGTGCGGGGCGACGGTGCGGCCAGCAACCTGTCGGGCAACCCGGCCACACGCGGCTGGACTGTCGAGACCTTCTGGACGCCGATCCAGTATCTGCGCCTGGGGGCGCAGTACGTCAGCTACAGCCGCTTCAACGGCACCTCGACCAACTACGACGGCTTCGGCCGCAACGCACGCGACAACAACACGCTCTTTCTCTACGCCTGGACGGCGTATTGAATGCCGCCATCCATCGGGAGATGCCTGTGAAACTCACCACCTTCGCCTTTCTTGCTGCCATGGCAGCGCTCGCTACCGGATGTGCCCACCCGGAGCGCTCCCGTGATCTGGCCAACCCGGCGGTGTCCGCGACCACGATGGCTCAACAGGTTTGTTCCAACTGCCACGGCTTGAACGGAACCGCCGTGTCGCCCAACTTCCCGAATCTGGCGGCGCAGACCGACGCCTATATCGTCGCCCAACTCAAGGGCTTCAAGAGCCACAACCGGCAGGATCCCGCAGGCTTCGAGTACATGTGGGGCCTGAGTCGCAGCCTGACCGAACAGCAGATCACGGGCCTGGCCGCGTATTACTCGGGCAAGGTGCCGGAACGGCAACCGCTCGAAGGCGACGCCGGCCGCATCGAGGCCGGCAAGTCGATCTTCACGCTGGGCGTGCCGGGCACGACCGTGCCTGCATGTAACAGCTGCCACGGCGACATGGCTCAGGGCAACGCCACATTCCCGCGTCTGGCCGGCCAGCATGTCGACTACCTGATCAAGCAGTTGGTGGTATTCCAGCGTACGGACGAGCGACCCGAGGGCAGCATCATGAAAGTCGTGGCCCACGAACTCACGCCGCAGAACATCGCCGACGTCGCCGACTTCCTGCAGGCTCTGCCGAATCGTTGAATGACGAGCTGGCGCGGCGGCCAGCGTCGTCTGCAAACGCTGCCGCTCAGCGCAGGCCGAGTTTGAAGGCCACCATCGCGCGCAGCTTGTTCGGCAGCACCGGCTTGATCAGCAGGTGGAAGTCGTGGCGGCCGGCCTCGTCCTCATGGCCGCCCAGGCTGCTGCCGGTGACCACGATGGCCGGCAACACCTGACCGGGCCAGCGTGCGCGCAGCGCCGCCAGGGCCTCGATGCCGGTGCGGCCCTGAGGCAGGCGGTAGTCGACCAGCAGCAGGTCGGGTGGCTCGGCGGCCGATGTCGCCAGCCAATGCTGCAGCGAATCGATGTCGGCCAGGGCCTGGACCTCGGCGCCCCAGGCCTCGAGCAGGACCGTCAGGCCCTGGCGCACGGCGGGTTCGTCTTCGACCACCACCAGCCTGCGGCCGTGCAAGGTGACGCCCAGACGCGCGGCGGCGCCCGGGGCCGCCGGCGGCAGGCCACGCGGCTCACGCCCGGCCGGCACTTCGAGTGTGAACACGGTGCCATGCCCCGGCCGCGAGCGCACCGTGAGCGGGGCCTCGAGCAGGTCGGCCAGCCGCTTGACGATGGCCAGCCCAAGGCCCAGGCCCTTGTGCTGGTGAGCCTCGAGCGGCCGGCTGCTCTGCACCTGGTAGAACTCGTCGAAGATGCGCGGCAAGTTGGCCGGGGTGATGCCGATGCCACTGTCCCAGACCTGCAGCAGCAGTTTGCCGCGGTCCCCGGGCTTGGGCCGGCAGGCGACCAGCACGCCGCCGTCCTCGCTATAGCGGATCGCGTTGCTGACCAGATTGCGCAGGATGCGCTCGAGCAGCAGGCCGTCGGTGTGGGCAAAGCGTTGTTCGCCGTGAAAACCGAGCGCAAGCCCCTTCTCGAAAGCGGTCGCCTCGAAGGTCAGGCGCAGGCGCGCGAACAAGTCCTTGATGCCGACCGGAGCGACGTGCACGTCGACACCACCACTGTCGATGCGCGTGATGTCGAGCAATTCGCCGAACAGGCCTTCCAGGGCATCGACGCTCTGGTTGATGCTGTTGACCAGCGAGGCCACCTCGGCATCGTTGGCGCGCTGGCTGCGCTGGCGCAGGGCCTCGGCAAACAGGCCCATGGCGTGCAACGGTTGGCGCAGGTCGTGGCTGGCGGCGGCGAAGAATTGGCTCTTGGCCCGATTCGCGGCCTCGGCGCTGCGCCGTGCCTCGTCGGCCGCGGCCTTCTCGATGCGCAGCTGCGCGGCCAACTGCTCCGTGCGTTGCTTGAGCTCGATGGCCTGGCCCAATGCACCGCGGTAGGCACGCCCCAGCAACATGGCGATTGCAAAGACCAGGCCCAGCACGGCGGCCAGCTGCCAATGCCAGGGCTGGCTGGTATCGCTGGCGACGCGGGCCATCGTCGGCAGCAGCACCAAAGCCGTGAAGACCATGAACAGCCGGCGCTGCGGCGCCAGCAATTGCACCGAAGCCAAGGTATAGCTGTTGGCGATGACGATCAGGGCCAGTTCGTGAAACGGTGCACCCAGGCCCCAGAACAGCCAGACCGCCAGCGGCCACATGCTGCCCTGCGCCAGCACCAGCACGCGCCAACTGGTGCGCCAAGCGAGCAGGGTGGCCTGTTCGCTGTCGCGCGCAGCGCGATAGCGCATGTAATGTGCTGCACGCAGCAGCCACAGCGTGCCGGCCACCGCCAGCCAGACAAGCAGCCGCGATGAGTCGGCGAGCGGCCAGAACGCCAGGCCGATCACGCCGATCCCGATCGCATTGCCGCCCAGGCTGGCCGGCGCCTGCTCGAACAGCGCGCGCAGGCCGTCGACATGCGGCGCTGCGTGCGTGTGCGCCTCGGCCATCAGTGCGGCGTTCTGGTCCAGGCCGGCACCGCGTGGCCGCCGGCGTGCTGCGTCATCTGGCTGATGGCCAACACGGCCTGGGTGCGTGACGACACACCAAGGGCGCGCAGCACCGCCGCCACGTGGTCCTTGACGGTGTCGACCGAGAGCTTCATCTCGCGGGCAATCATCTTGTTGGGCATGCCCTGCAACAAGAAACCCAGCACATCGGCCTGGCGCTTGGACAGGCCCAGCGCGTCGAGCGAAGTCGCGCTCACCTGGTGCAGCGGCGCGCGCGCGGCTGCGCCGGCCTGCGGGCCGGCGACCGGCGGCCCGGTGGCTGCACCCAAGGTCATCGGCGGCACGTAGATGCCTCCCGACATGACCAGGCGCAGGGCTTCGAACAGGGTCGCGTTGCTGGCCCGCTTGGGCACGAAGCCCATGGCCCCGGCGTCGATGGCACGGATCACGTCGCTGGCGCGGTCGGATGCCGATACGACGACGATGGGCAGCGCCGGGTAGCGCGCGCGCAGTTCGGCCAACAACTCGAAGCCGTCGCCCTCGCCCAGTTGCAGGTCGAGCAGCACCAGGTCGTGGTCGGGGTCGCTCTTGAGTGCCGCGCGGGCTTCGGCCGGAGTGCCGACGCCGACCACCGCGACGTCGTCACCCAGGCCGCGGATCACGGCCTGCAACGCTGCCAGGATCAGCGGGTGGTCGTCGATCAGCAGGACTTTCATTGCCGACAGACCTCATCGATGGTGGCGGCTGACCATTTCGGCGATGCAGACCGGCTTGCCCCCGCCCTCGCGTTCGATCATCGACTCGACGATCAGCTGCGCGCCGTCGGCCAGCGGCTCAAACGCCAGCAGCCTGAACCGCGCCCGAAGGCGGCTGCCGACGGGCACCGGCGCCGGAAAGCGCACCCGGTTCAGCCCATAGTTGACGCTCATGCGCACGTCATCGATGGCGAACGCGCTCGCGCGCAGCACCGGCAGCAGCGACAGGGTCAGGAAGCCATGCGCAATCGTGCTGCCGAACGGCCCCGCCGCGGCGCGCGCGGGGTCGACGTGGATCCACTGCTCATCGCCGGTGGCCACGGCAAAGGCGTCGATACGGTCCTGCTCGACGCTGATCCAGTCGCTGTCGGCCAGCGGCTGGCCCACCGTGGCGGCCATGTCCTGCAGCTGCGCAAAGCGTTTCATGGTCTGAGCCAGTCGAGGATGGCTTGCCACTGGGCCACATCGCGTTCGGCACGGCCAGGCGCAATGTCCCACAGGGTCGCGCCGCGTGCCGCCAGTTGCACGTACAACTGCGTGTCGCGCAGCATGGCCAGCACCGGCACGCCCAGGCCGTCGAGGAAGTGGCGCAACTGATCGCTGGCGATGGTGCCCTCACGCACGCGCATCCCGACCACCGCCACACGCACCTGGCCGCCACGTTTGTGCGCCGCCAGCTCCTGTATGAAGGCGTGGCTGGCCTGGATGTCGAACAGGCTGGGCTGTAGCGGCACGATCACCCGTTCGGCGATTCTCATCACCTCGTCGAGTTTCTTGCCGTGCAGACCGGCCGGTGTGTCGAGCACGACATGGGTCGTGCCCCGGGGTGGGCGCACCACGTCATCGTGGACCAAATCCCAGCTGCGGATGGACGGCAGCGCCGCCGGGCGCAAGCTCAGCCACTGCCGTGCCGACTGCTGGCGATCGACATCACCCAGCATCACCGCATGCCCGGCCCGTGCCAGGGCACCGGCCAGGTTGGTGGCCAGGGTGCTCTTGCCCACGCCACCCTTCGGGTTGGCGACCACGATCACCGGCATCTGCGACCTCCTGTTCGTTCCCGGTTATGGTAGCGGTGCCTCAGCACACCGACCCTAGCGCCAACCCCCACCCCAGCGTAGCCGTGGCCCGCAGCATCGTTCTTTGTGCCCATCCGCACCTCGAGCACTCGCGCGTGACACGCGCGCTGGCGCAGGCCGCTGCCGGTGCGGCGCAGGCCGAGGTGCGCGACCTGTACGCGCTGTACCCCGACTACCTGATCGACGTGGCCGCCGAGCAGGCCGTCGTGGCCGACGCCGCCCTGCTCGTCTGGTTGCACCCCAGCCATTGGTACGGCATGACCCCGTTGCTCAAACTGTGGGCCGACGAGGTGCTGGCCTTCGGCTGGGCCTACGGCCCGGGCGGCAAGGCCTTACACGGCAAGGACCTGTGGGTGGTGACCTCGACGGGCGGCAGCGCAGAGGCCTACCGCCCGGACGGTCTGAATCGCTATTTCTTCGACGCCTTTCTGCCGCCGTACGAACAGACCGCACAACTGGTCGGCATGCGATTTCTGCCGCCGCTGGTGCTGCACGGCGCGCACCGGGCCAGTCAGGCCGAGGTCGCGGCCCATGCGCAGACCTTCGCGTCACGCTTGGCCAGTTACCCGGACTGGCCGGAGATCGAAGACATCCCGGCCTGCGATGTGCGCGAGGTACCGAGCATCGACCGACCGCCGGAGACCCCCTGATGGACCCCGCCACGAGTTGGCTCACGACCAGCCTGATCTACCTCGCCGCGGCGGTGATCGCGGTGCCGCTGGCGCGCGCGCTCGGGCTGGGCTCGATCATCGGCTACCTGGTCGCGGGCATCGTCATCGGGCCCTGGGGGCTGCGGCTGGTGACCGATGCGCAAACCATCCTCACGGTGGCCGAGTTCGGTGTCGTGCTGATGTTGTTCCTGGTCGGCCTCGAGCTCGAGCCGCAGCGGCTGTGGGCCATGCGTCGGCCCATCTTCGGCTGGGGTTCGGTGCAGGTCGGTGTCAGCGCATGCTTGATGACCACCCTGGGCATCGCTGTCGGCGTCGCCTGGCCGGTGGCCCTGGCCGCCGCGCTCGGCCTGGCCATGTCGTCGACCGCGATCGGCCTGGCCGTGCTGGCCGAGCGCAACGTGCAGCGCACGCCGGCCGGCCAGGGTGTACTCGGCGTGGCGTTGTTCCAGGACGTAGCGGCGATCCCCATCCTGGCCCTGTTGCCGCTGTTGCCCTCGCTCGCGCCGCAGCTCGCGTCGGCCGGCGGTGGCGACGCCTGGTGGGCCGCAGGCAAGGCCGTCGCGGTGATCGCGGCACTGCTGCTCGGCGGCCGCCTGGCCCTGCGCCCGGCCCTGCGTTGGATCGCGCGCAGTCGCACACCGGAGATCTTCACCGCTGCGTCGCTGCTGCTGGTGCTGGCCACCGCGGCGCTGATGCATGCGGTCGGGCTGTCGATGGCCTTGGGCACCTTCCTGGCCGGCGTGCTGTTGGCCGAGAGCGAATACCGGCGCGAGCTGGAAACCGACCTCGAGCCGTTCAAGGGCCTGCTGCTGGGCCTGTTCTTCATCGCCGTGGGCATGAGCATCGACTTCGCGGTGGTGCTGGCCAGCCCGTGGCGGGTCGCGCTGCTCGTGCTCGGCTTCCTGGCCGTGAAGACGGTCGTGCTGCTGACGATGGCGCGCATGATGGCCCTGCCGCTGGCCGCGCGGCCGTTGTTCACGGTGCTGCTGGCCCAGGGCGGCGAGTTCGGCTTCGTCGTCTTCCAGGCCGCGACCCAGGCCGGCGTGATCGATGCCGCCACCTCGTCGCTGCTGCTGGCCGCGGTGGCGATCTCGATGTTGCTGACGCCGTTGGCGCTGCTGGGCGTCGACCGCCTGTGGGCGCCACGGCTGGGCGGCCGAGGCCGGGCGGCGATGGCCGAGATCGACGAGCCGCAACGGGCCGCGGTGATCATCGCCGGCTTCGGCCGTTACGGCCAGATCGTCAGCCGCCTGCTGCTGGCCAACGGCATCGCCCCGACCGTGCTCGACCACGACAGCGAGCAGATCGAGGCCGTGCGCCGCTTCGGCTGGCGCGCCTTTTACGGCGACGCCACGCGCCTGGATCTGCTGCGTGTGGCCGGCGCCGGGCAGGCCCGCGTCCTGGTGGTGGCCATCGACGATGTCGAGCAGAGCCTGGCCCTGGTCGACCTGGTGCATGAGCATTTCCCACACCTCGCCATCGTGGCCCGCGCGCGCAATGTGCAGCATTGGTACCAGCTCAACGAGCGCGGCGTGGCGCACATCGAACGCGAAACCTTCGACTCGGCGCTGATGAGCGGTCGCAGCGTGCTCGAAGCCATCGGTTTCGAGCGCCACCAGGCGCGCAACCTGGCGCTGCGCTTTCGCCGCCACAACCTGGAGCAATTGCGCGAGAGCGCGCCGCATTTTCGTGACGAATCCAAGCTCATCGCGCTGTCCAAGATCGGCCGCCGGCAAATGGAGCAATTCATGGCCGACGAGCGTGCGCGCAAGGACAGCCGCAGGCAGACGGGCGGCTTGGCCAGCCAGGGCACAGAAACGGTCCGCGACTGATCTGGCCATTTGTCGGATGACCTGGGCACAGCGCATCGGTGACCTTTGCGGGCGCCCGATACCCTTTGCGGCCTGTGTGCGTCGCGGCAGGCGGCACTCGGCAGGGGCTCATGGCGGGGTGGTCGGCGCGCTGCGCCGACTGCCACGCCGAAGCGCTGCCGCCTGCCCGGGCGCGACTTTGCCGCGCCACTGTAGGCAAAGAGAACGCGGTGGTTCGCCAATGGGTCGTTTGCAGGTCGCCCACGCAGGGCGAGTGGAAAAGGAAATCGTGCCAACAGCTTCAGCGCAGGCCATCCCACAAGAGTTTCACGCCAGTCAAAAACATACCGCCGTAAGCGATGCGGTAAAACCAGTCGGCGGCGACACGCCGGGTGGCCCAGATGCCCAGCCCTACGCCCAATGGCGCCAGCGGCATCAGCACCAGCGAGGTGAGCAGGATGCGGGTGTCGAACAGGCCCAGGCCGGCATAGGGAATCCACTTCGACAGGTTGATGACGGCGAACAGGACTGCCAAAGTCGCGCTCAGGCGCAGCGGCTCCATACGCAATGGCAGCACATAGGCCGCGATCGGCGGGCTTCCGGCATGGGCCACGAAGCTGGTGAACCCGCCCGCGATGCCGAGCAGGAAGCCGACCACCTTGGGCGGCGGCACGGCGTCGGGCCGCGGCGGGAACATCAAGCGCTGGGCCAGGAACAACAGTGTCAGGCCACCGACCACCGCCGCCACGGTCTTGCCCGGCAACAGGCCGAACAGCAAGGTGCCGACCAGCGTGCCGATCAAGCCGGCCGGCAACAACAGCCGCAACAGTTGCCGATCACGCTCGCGCCAGAGTTGGCGCAGGCCGGTGATGTCCATCGCCAACAACAGCGGCAGCATCAGCGCCGCGGCCTGCGGCGCCGGCAGCACCAGCGCCAGCAGTGGCGTGGCCAAGGATCCGAAGCCCATCAGAAAGCCGCTCTTGGCCAGGCCCATCAGCAGCACGGCGGGCACGGCCACGCCGTAGAACGCGGGATCGGTGATGAGGGCGGCCATCAGACCAGGCTGCAAGCCTCTTCGAACGACAGCCTCGGGTTGCGCGCCAGGACCTTGCTCGGATCGCCTTCGCCCAGGCTGCAGATGAAGTTGGTGCGCACCCGGCCGCCGGGCCAGAAAGCGGCGTCCATCTTCGCGCTGTCGAAGCCGCTCATCGGCCCGCAGTCCAGCCCCAGGGCGCGCGCCGCCAGGATGAAGTAACCACCCTGCAGGCTGGAGTTGCGAAACGCGGTTTCTTCGATCTTCGCCGGCTGGCCGACGAACCATGAGCGCGCATCGATATGCGGGAACAACTCCGGCAGCCTGTCGTAGAAGGCCATGTCCATGCCGATCACCGCCGTCACCGGCGCCTGCTGGGCCTTGGGCACATTGCCCGGCGCCAGGCAGGCGATCAGGCGCGCCTTGGCAGCCTCGCTCCTGACGAAGACGAAACGCGCCGGTGAGCAATTGGCCGAGGTCGGGCCCCATTTGACGAGTTCGTACAGTGCGCGCAACGTGTCGTCGTTGATTGGCGTCGGCCGATAGCCGTTTTGCGTTCGCGCCTGGGTAAAGAGTTGTTCGGTGCTGACCTGCATGGGACCTCCATTGGATTGACCGCACAATTGTCCGACCATGTTCACGCCTTCCCAACACGATGTGCGCCGCTTTTTCTGCGCCACGCACGACAAGCAGCGCCTGGCCCTGCCGCTGACGCCGATCGAGTCGCTGGCGGCGCAGTGGATCGCCGAGCACCCGCAGTACCACGCCGAATTGGCCGACGTCGACGCGGCCGTCGCCGCCAGTTATACGGTCGACGACGGGCGCACGAATCCGTTCCTGCACTTGTCGATGCACCTGACGATCAGCGAGCAGCTGAGCATCGACCAGCCGGCCGGCATCAGGCAGGCGTTCGAGTTGCTCTGCTCGCATCTCGGCTCCGCGCACGAGGCGCAGCACCAGGTCATGGAATGCCTGGGCGAAATGATCTGGACCTCGCAACGTTCGGGCCGGCCGCCCGACGGCATGGCCTACCTGGACTGCGTGCGCCGGCGCGCCATGCGCTGAGAGCCCGCAAAGGCCCGCGCAAGGGCGCTGCGGGCCAGCACGCGCTGCTATCCTTAGCGCCCACTCGGCAACCCGCATGGCCGGCATCCATATCAGCGACATCGAGCTGGCCATCAACTGGTGGCGCGCGCGCTCGCCCTCGATCGACGGCCTCAGCGCCTGTGCCCCGGTGCGTGCGCTGGCCGAGGTCTACGCCTTGATGGCCTACCGCCGCGAAGCCGAGTGCGATGAAGAGTCGATGCCGGCTGCCGCCAAGCAGGCCTGGCTGGCCTGGTATGCAAGCACGCCCGATGCGCCGTGCATCGCCATTTGCTCGACCGCGCAGGGCGACGCCGTGTGCAAGGGTTGCGGCCGCACCGAGCAAGAGGTGCAGCATTGGCCCGAGCTGACGCCGGGCAGCAAACGCGCGGTATGGCGCCGCATCAGCCTGGCTGGCACGGCCTGGCGTTTTACCCGTTATGCCGAGCGCGGCATGTCCCAAATCGGCTCGGGATGAGCAATTTGGCCTGGGTCCCAGGCTTTCCGCGGTCCCGGGGCCGCGGTGGCGAGCGCGGGCCAGACTAGAGTTCGCCCGGCGCCGTCAGTCACCTTCGGTCCGGCCACTACCATCGTCGAGGTCCCCGCCCATGAGCCCATTTCGTTCATCCCTGTCGTCCGGCCTGGTGGCCCTGTTCTCGGCCTGGACGCTGGTGGCCTGCGGTCCCAGCGTCGGGCCGGTGGTCAAGATCGGCGTGGCGCAGCCCCTGTCGGGCTCCTCGGCAGCCCGCGGCCAGGACCTGCTCAACGGCGTCAAGCTGGCGGTCAGCGAAATCAATGCCTCGGGCTACAAGGTCGCCGGCAAGCCAGTGCAATTCGAGGTCGTCGCGATCGACGACAAGGGCGACAAGGAGGAGGCCAAGAAAGCAGCCCAATCCCTGGTCGAGCAAAAAGTAATCGCCGTCATCGGCCACCTGAGCTCGGATGTGACCGAAGTGGTGATCCCGATCTACAAGAGCGGCAACGTGCCGCAATTGTTCACGTCTTCGGCCGCCGAGCTGACCAAGCTGGGCGAAGGCAACGCCTTTCGTCTGGTGGCCAACGACGTGCTGCAGGCGCGGGCGATCGCCGGCTACGCGGTCGAGACGCTGCGCGCCAACAAGTTCGCCATCCTGCACGAGGACACGGCCTTCGGCACCCCGATGGCCAAGGACGTGTCGGCGGCCTTGGTCAAGCTGAGCAAGAAGGTCGATCTGGTGCAGGCCGTCAACAACAAGACAACCGACTTCGTGGCCTTCGTCGCCAAGCTCAAGGCGGCACCGCCCGACGTCCTGGTGGCCGCCGTGCGTGACCACCAACTGCTGCCCCTGCTGGCGCAGATGAACGCCGCCGGGCTGTCCGAGGTGGCGGTGTTCGCGACCAGCGTGGCCAAGACGCAAAAGGCCGCCAGCGGCCCACCCGACGTGAAGCGGCTGTTCCTGACCTCGAGTTCGCTCGATCCGAGCGAATTCCCGGCCGGCGCGGCCTTCCTGACCCGCTTCCGTGTCGCCTACAAATCCGACCCGGTGTGGGCCGCCCATTACGCCTACGACGCGGTCTACGTGCTGTCCGACGTGCTGCGACGCGCCCAGTCGGTCAGATCCGGCCGTGCTGCGCACCAAGCTGGTCGCCATCGACGCCATCGCCCCCGTAACCACCACGATGCGCTTCGGCGCCGACGGCGAGCAGGTCTTCGGCGCCATCAGCGTCTACGAACGGCGTGACGCCAGGTGGCAACCGATGGTGCGCTCCGATCGCTGGTAAGGCGCGGCCGCTGCCGGCGCGCCGCCCTAGCCTGCCGGCAGGCTGAGCAGGAAGCAACTGCCGCCACCGGCCCGCGCTTCGCAACGCACACGGCCATGGTGACGCTCGGCGATCTGCTTGACCAGCGCCAGCCCCAGCCCGACCCCACCCTCGCGCTCGGCATGGCCGGGCAGGCGAAAGAAGGGTTCGAAGATGCGCTCGCGCAGCGCCTCGGGCACACCCGGGCCGCGGTCGCAGACACGCAGCTCGGCCCCTGCCGGGGGGCCTGCGTGGCGCTCGGCCTGCAAGCTGACCTCGCTGCCGCCATAACGGCGCGCGTTTTCGAGCAGGTTGCGCAAGGCCCGGCGCAACAGGCGTTCGTCACCGGGCACGAGCAGCGTGGCATGGGTGGTGTGCAGCTCGGCACCGCTGCGCGCGGCTTCCTCCGCACTCAGCGTGATCAAGTCCACCAGTGCGGTTGCCGGGCCGGCCTGCTGCGCGTCCAGACGGCTGGCCAGCAGCACCTCCTCGACCAAGGCGTCGAGCTCGGCGATGTTGGTGCCGATCTCGGCCTTCAGCCGCTCGCGCTGTAGGCCGGCGGGCGCCTCTTCGAGCAGCGACAGCGCCATCTTCATCCGTGCCAGCGGCGAGCGCAGTTCGTGGCTGGCGTTGGCCAGCAGCGACTGGTGCGAACGCACCAGCGCCTCGATGCGACCGGCCGCCAGGTTGAAGCTGGCCGCCACCGCCGCCACCTCGTCGCGGCCCGAGGCATCGACGCGCTGGCCGAGCGCGCCGGCGCCGAAACGCTCGACGCCGTCTTTCAAGGCGTTCAGACGCCGCGTCAGACGCCGCGCCACCGGATAGGCCCCCGCCGCCACGGCCACGAACAGCAGCAGCAACACCACCACCAGCCCCGCGCCGTGCAGCCATGGCGGCAGGAAGGCCGGTGGGCCGCCGCGGCCTTCGGGTCGCGCCAGCCCGTCGGGGCGCAGCCCCTGCAGCGGCGCGCGCATGACCCACAGCGTGCGGCCGTCGTCCAGGTGCACCGGCAGGCCACGCGGCGCACCGGGCAGCTCGGTGCGCCGCAGGTAAGACTCGCTGGCCCCGATGCGCGTGCCGCTGGCATCGTCGAGCGCCATCGGCAGGCGCAAGCGCTGCGACCATTCACGCAAGGCGTAGGCCTGCTGCTCGGCCTGGGCATCGGCCGCCGGCAACGAGTGCTGGATCAGGTCGCCCCAGGCGGCGATGCGCTCGCTGACCTGCGCCTCGGAGCGTCCGCGCTCGTTCTGCACCTCGCGCTGGAACAGCCAGGCCGCGCCGCCGGCAAACAGCGCCAGCGCCAGCACCACCGTGAGGTAGATGCGCAGCGTCAACGACGTCATGCGTCGCTGCCTGCGTCCTGCCGCTTGGCGAACAGGTAGCCGACGCCGCGCACGGTCAGTACACGCTGCGGGTTCTTCGGGTCGTCTTCGATGGCTGCGCGGATGCGCGAGATGTGCACGTCGATCGAGCGGTCGAAGGCCTCCATCGGGTGGCCGCGCAGGGCATCCATGATCTGGTCGCGCGACAGCACACGACCGGCGGCCTGGGCCAACGCCGCCAGCAGCTCGAACTGGTGGCCGGTGAGGTCGCAGGCCTTGGCGTCGATGCGCGCCTGGCGCGCACCGAGGTCGATCTCCAGGCGGCCGAAACGCAGTACCTCGTCGGCCGCGGCCTCGGGCTGCGCCCGGCGCAGCAGCGCCTTGACGCGGGCCAGCAACTCGCGCGGCTCGAAGGGCTTGCCCAGGTAGTCGTCGGCGCCGAGTTCGAGGCCGACGATGCGGTCCAGCGCCTCACCACGTGCCGTCAACATCAGCAACGGCAAGCGCCGCGTGCGCGCCGCGCTGCGCAGTTCACGCGTCAGGCCCAGCCCATCCCCGTCGGGCAGCATCAAGTCGAGCAGCAGCGCGTCGTAGGCCTCGCCGGCCAGCCGTTCACGCCCCGCGGCCAGGGTCGGTGCCACGTCGACGGTGAAACCGGCGCTGCGCAGGTAGTCACCCACCATCGCCGCCAGGCGTGCATCGTCGTCGATCAGCAGCAGGCGTTGCGCATGGGCCATCGTCGCTTCGGGCAGTGACTGCAAAAAAGGCCCCGATCGCATCAGGCGTCGGGGCCTGCTCTCGGCAAGCATACGGCAAGCGCGTATCTCAACGCGGGGCGGGCGCACCGTCGAGCGCCTTTCGCTCCTGCAGGTGTCGCTGCATCAGATCACGCCGCTTGGCCATGCGCTCGGCCAACAGCTTGCGCTGGTCGGGCGTCAGCACGCGGCTGATATCGAGCATGGTTTGCAGCATGCGACGCGAGGCCTGGTCGTGTTGTTGCAGCATCTGCTGGCGCAGCGCTTCGGCCGCGTTGGCGTCGACGGTCGGCTGGGTGAACAGTGCCATGCCCTGCTCGTGCAATGCGCGACCGGCTTCGTGCTGGGCCTTCATGTCGGCGGCAGCGCGTGCGGTGATCTGCTTGACCTGGGCGCGCTGGTCCGGCGTGGCATTGACGCTGTCGAGCATGTGTTCGACCAGGCGGCCCTGCATCGGCAGGCCCATCATGCCCGCGCCGCCGTGCATGCCGGGGCCGCCCTGGGCCCAGGCCGACAGGGCTGCGCTGGCCAGCAAGGCGATCAAGATCACGCCGCCGAACAGGCGGGCGGCGTTGAGCGTGGGACGTGCGGAGTGGGCCATCGAAGGGCTCCGGTAGTTGCGATGTGCAGACGATGAGCGCCGCCGGTGTGCGGCTGACGGCTGCCGGGTAAAGCTGCGTAAACAGCGGCGCGCAGCCGCCGTTCAAGGGCCGGCGGGCTCGATGCGCGTCAGCGTGCGGCGCAGGGCAAACTCGGGATTGCCGCTGTGCAGTTCCAGGCGCAGCAGCACACCGCTCTTGCGGTCGACCACCAGCACGCCGTCCAGGCGCGTGCCGGCGCCGCCCAGCGGGGCGTCGCCGAAGAGTTCGATCACCGCCGCATCGAACGGCCGGCCGAGCGCGGATTGCACGCCCAGCGCAATGACCTGGCCGCGCAAGCGCCCGCTGCCGCCACTGTCGCCGCCCACCACGTCACCGTCGACCACGTCGCCCAGCGCCATGCCGGGCCGCAGCAGGCGTTTCCAGTGCAGCCAACCGCTGGCGGCGGGCATTTTCGGCTGATTGCCCCATAGATCCTGCTGCCAACGCAGCGCCAGTGCATGGCCGCCGGCATCGGCAGCGAACTCGATTTCGTCGCGGCGCAAGGCCAGCACACGCAGGCCGAGTTCGCGCACCGGCCCGCCCGCCTCGGCGCGTTCCTCGTAGACCAGCCGCTCGCCGAGCGCGATCGGCAGAGCCGCCGCGCGCGCGGGCGCCAACTGCTCGGGCGCGGGCGGGCAGGCCCGCCGCTGCTGCGCCACACGCAGCGCTTCGTCCTGGCCACGCAACTGCGCCAGGGCCTGTGCATCGAGGCCGTTCGGGCGCATGGCCAACAGGGCCGGCCAGAACACCGTGACACCCAGGCTGAGGGCGATGATGTTGTTGCCCGAACGCTCGTCGACGGCATAGGCCACCTGCGCCGCGCGCTGGCGCACGCGGTCGGCTTCATCGTAGAGTTCGTCGCAACTCCAGGCCGCATACAAGCCCGGGTCGCCGGCCTGCGGCAACACGTCGGCCGAACGCGTGGCGCAGGCCACCAGTGCCAGCAAGAGCAGCGGCGAGAAGGCGTGAACGCGGCGCACGATGGCAGGCATGAGTGCGATTTTGCCGTCAATGGCGGCGCTCAACGGTAGAACGGATCGACCCTGCCCTTCAGCTTGATCAGCAGCGAATAGCCCTTTGCGATCCACGGTCTTGCCCGCGGCCACCTTGACCCTGCCTTCGCCGATGCAGTACTCCTCGACATCGAAACGCTCCTTGTCGTTCAGGCAAATGCCAGTCGCGTGCTCGAACACGGCGGCGATGTGATGCGGGCTGCGCGGATCCGTCGACAGCCGATCCAGCGGAGGGGCGCGGCTTGCGCGGCATCGTTAACGGGTTGAAATCTCCCGATGGTGCGTGCATGTTCGCGCTCAGGCAAGACCCAGCAGCCGCTTTGCGTTCTCCTTCAGGATCAGAGGCTTGACCTTGTCCTTGAATCCGGCTTCGTCAAAGTCCTTCATCCAGCGCTCAGGCGTGATCAATGGGTAGTCGCTGCCGAACAGCATGCGATCCTTGAGCAGCGTATTGGCGTACTGCACGAGTTGCGGCGCAAAATACTTGGGGCTCCAGCCCGACAGGTCGATCCAGACATTGGGCTTGTGCAGCGCAAGCGACAGCGCCTCGTCCTGCCATGGCCAGCTCGGGTGCGCGATGACGATCTGGATGTCGGGGAAGTCGATCGCCACGTCCTCCAGCAGCATCGGGTTGCTGTTCTGCAGTCGCAGGCCACCGCCGCAGCGCATGCCGCTGCCGATGCCCGAATGGCCGCTATGGAAAATCGCGGGCAGCTTGTATTCGGCGATGACCTCGTAGATCGGCCAGGCCATCTTGTCGTAGGGCAGGAAGCCCTGCACCGTGGGGTGGAACTTGAAGCCCTTGACGCCGTGCTCGTCGATCAGGCGGCGCGCCTCGCGCGCGCCCATCCTGCCCTTGTGCGGGTCGATCGACGCGAAGGCGATCATCATGTCGCTGTTCTTCTGCGCCGCCTCGCAGATCTCCTCGTTCGGGATGCGGCGGCGCCCGAGTTGCGCCTCGCTGTCCACCGTGAACATCACCAGGCCGATCTTGCGCTCGCGGTAGTAGGCCACCGTCTCGTCGATGGTCGGCCGCCGGTTGGAACCGAAGTACTTGTCGGCGGCACGGTCGTATTCCTCGCCGTAGTTCTCGAACGGATTGCGGCACGACACCTCGGCATGCGTGTGGGTGTCGATGGCGATCAGGTCTTCGGTCTTCATGGCGGCTCCTCGGATGGCAGACAAAAGTTTCTCAAATGAACTAGATTCCGAAGGTGAATACAGGGTTTTTGCTCATTCTTGCACCACAATCTGTCGACACGATTCGGGTTTGCCCCGATCATCTATTTCAATTACTTAACTATTCTTGCACCCACGACCAAGGCCCGCGCGATGACCACCGCCTTCACCCCCGCCACCGGCCTGCTCGCCTCGCTGGACCTGCTGCAGGTGTCGAGCGGCGGCCCGGTGCTGCACGTGCGCCTGAATCGCCCGGCCAAGCGCAATGCGCTGAGTGATCCGCTGATCCAGCAGTTGCACACGGTGTTCGTCAACCTGCCCGAGGGCGTGCGCGCCGCCGTCGTCAGTGGCGAAGGCGCGCACTTCTGCGCCGGGCTCGATCTGTCGGAGCTGGTCGAGCGCGACATCCACAGCGGCGTGCTGCATTCGCGCATGTGGCATGCGGCCTTCGATGCGCTGCAGTTCGGCCGGGTGCCGGTGATCGCCGCACTGCACGGCGCCGTGGTCGGCGGCGGTCTCGAGCTCGCATCGGCGTGCCATATCCGCGTGGCCGACAGCAGCACCTACTACGGCCTTGCCCGAGGGCCAGCGCGGCATCTTCGTCGGCGGAGGCGGGTCGGCCCGCATCCCGCGCCTGATCGGCGTGGCGCGCATGACCGACCTGATGATGACCGGCCGCGTCTTCGACGCCGAGGAAGGCCTGGCCATCGGCCTGTCGCAGTACCGGGTTGAGGAAGGTCATGCGCTGGCCAAGGCGCTGGCGCTGGCCGAACGCATTGCGCAGAACGCGCCGATGTCCAACTTTGCCGTGATGCACGCGCTGCCGCGCATCGCCGACCAGTCACAGAGCGAGGGCCTGTTCACCGAGTCGTTGATGGCCGCGGTGGCCGAGAGCACGCCCGAGGCACAAGACCGGCTGCGCGCCTTCCTGGAAGGGCGTGCCGGCAAAGTGGTGAAGCTGTCATGAGCGCCAGCCGTCGACCGGATATCCGGGCCTGCGCGGTCGGCGGTTGCACCTCGGCGACACTGACGCACCGCGCCGACGGCGCGCTGCTGATCGAGCCGGTGGAAACGCTGCGCTGGTTTCCCGAGCGCCTGACCGACACCCTCGAGGAGTGGGCCGAGCGCGCCGGCGACCGCATCTTCGTCGCCAAGCGGCGCGACGGGGGCGACTGGGAGACCATCACCTACGCCCAGATGCTCGAACGCGCGCAGCGCATCGGCCAGGCGATCGCTTCGCGCGGGCTGAGCGCCGAGCACCCGATCGCCATCCTCTCCGACAACGACCTCGAGCACCTGTCGCTGTCGTTCGGCGCCATGTGGGCCGGTGTCCCGTTCGCGCCGATCTCTGCGGCGTATTCGCTGCTGTCGCAGGACTACGGCAAGCTGCGGCACATCCTGGGCAAGCTGACGCCGGGCCTGGTGTTCGCCAGCGGGCCGGCGTACGCCAAGGCGATCGCCGCCACGGTCGCGCCCGATGTCGAGTTGGTCATGACCCGAGGCGGCGTCGAAGGCCGCACGGTGACGGCCTTTGCCGACCTGCTGGCCACACCGGCCAGCGCCGCGGGCGCGGCCGCGCATGCCCGCGTCAACGGCGACACGATCGTCAAGTTCCTCTTCACCTCGGGTTCGACCAAGCTGCCCAAGGGCGTCATCACGACGCATCGCATGCTGAACGCGAACCAGCAGATGATCCGCCAGTCGAGCGTGTTCCTGACCGAGCAGCCGCCGGTGCTGGTCGACTGGCTGCCCTGGAACCACACCTTCGGCGGCAGCCACAATGTCGGCATCGCGCTCTACAACGGGGGCACGCTCTATATCGACGAGGGCAAGCCGACGCCGGCCGGTATCAAGGAGACTTTGCGCAACCTGCGCGAGATTGCGAGCACGGTGCACTACAACGTGCCCAAGGGCTTCGAGGAGATCGCGCTGGCGATGGACAGCGACGAGCAGTTGCGCCGCACCTTCTTCAAGGACCTGAAGGCCATGTTCTTCGCTGGCGCCGGCCTCTCACAGGTGGTGTGGGATCACCTCGACCGCCATGCCGAGGCCACCATCGGGCAACGCATCCGCATGATCACCGGCCTGGGCATGACCGAGACCTCGCCGACCTGCACGAACGCGATGCACGACGAGGTCGGCGCCGGCCACATCGGCCTGCCCAATCCGGGCTGCGAGGTCAAACTCGTGCCGCTGGACGGCAAGTTGGAAATCCGCTTCCGCGGCCCCCATGTCATGCCCGGCTATTGGCGCGAACCCGAACTGACGCGCGAGGCCTTCGACGAGGAGGGCTTCTACCGCACCGGCGACGCCGCCCGCTTCGTCGATGAGGGCGACCTGTCGATGGGACTGCTGTTCGACGGCCGCATCGCCGAGGACTTCAAGCTGTCGACCGGCACCTTCGTCAGCGTCGGCCCTCTGCGCGCGAAGGTGGTCACGATGGGCGCGCCCTGCGTGCAGGACGTCGTCGTCACGGGACTCGACCGCGACGAGATCGGCCTGCTGATCTTTCCGCGCGCCGACACCTGCCGTGCGCTGTCGGGGCTCGCCGCCGACCGGCCGCTGCCCGAAGTGCTGCATAGCGCGCCGGTGCGAACGTTCTTCCAGGATCTGGCCGACCGGCTGTGGCACGCCGGCAGCGGCAGCGCCAACCGGCCAGCCCGCCTGCACGTGATGGCCGAGCCGCCGTCGATCGACAAGGGCGAGGTCACCGACAAGGGCTCGATCAATCAGCGTGCCGTGCTCACGCACCGCGCCGCGCTGGTCGAGGCGCTGTACGAGGGCCGTGGATCCGACCCCTTCCTGATCCTGCCGAACAAGGCCAAGGCATGAACATCCAGGGTCAATCCGCACTCGTCACCGGCGGCGGCTCGGGCCTCGGCGAGGCCGTCGCACGCGAGCTCGCGCGCCTGGGTGCGAAGGTCGCGGTGCTCGACGTCAATGCCGCCGGCGCGCAGCGCGTGGCGGCCGCGATCGGCGGCCTTGCGGCCGCTTGCGACATCTGCGACGCCGCATCGGTCGGCGCCGCGCTCGACGCCGCGACCGCCGCACATGGCGTGCCGCGCATCGTGATGAACATCGCCGGCATCGGCAGCGCCAGGCGCATCGTCGGCAAGGACGGATCGGCGGCGCCGCTGGAGGATTTCGAGCGCGTGATCCGCGTCAACCTCATCGGCACCTACAACGTCGCACGCCTCGCGGCCGCGCGCATCGTTGCGCTGGCGCCGCTGCCGGACGACGCCCATTCGGGCGAGCGCGGCGTGATGGTCAATACCGCATCGGTGGCCGCATTCGACGGCCAGGTCGGCCAGGAAGCCTATGCCGCCAGCAAGGGCGGTATCGTCGGCATGACCTTGCCGCTGGCGCGCGACCTCGCGCAATGGGGCGTGCGCGTGTGCACCATCGCGCCGGGCCTGTTCCACACGCCGCTGATGGCGCAATTGCCCGACGAGGTCCAGAAGTCGCTCGCCGCCTCGATCCCCTTCCCCAAACGTCTGGGCAGGCCCGAGGAGTTTGCCGCGTTGGCCTGCCACATCGTGACCAACGGTCATCTGAACGGCGAAGTGATCCGCCTCGATGGCGCGTTGCGGATGGCACCCCGATGAACCCTTTTCCACCCCGCTCCACAGGAGACCAAGCAATGAAGTCGTTCCAACTGAAGACCCTGGTGGCCGCCGCCGCCCTGCTGCTGGCCGGCGGCGCGGCGCTGGCCGACGTCAACATCGGCGTGAGCCTGGCGCTGACCGGGCCGGGCTCGGGCCTGGGCATCCCGATGCAGAACCAGTTCAAGCTCTTTCCGAAGCAGATCGCCGGCGAGAAGATCAACCTGATCATCCTCGACGACGCCACCGACCCGGGCAAGGGCGTGACCAACGCGCGCCGCTTCCTCACCGAGGACAAGGTCGATCTGATCATCGGTTCGTGCATCACCGCCACGTCGGCGGCGATGACGCCCGTCATCGCCGAGGGCAAGACGGTGCAGTTGTCGGCCGCGCCGGTGGGCGTGCCGCCGGGCCAGGATCAGTGGATGTTCCGCCTGCCACAGGGTTTCGAGGTGATGGCGCACCCGATCATCGAGCACATGAAGAAGTCGGGCGTCAAGACCGTCGGCTTCCTCGGCTACACCGACGCCTACGGCGAGCTGTGGCTGAAGGAATTGACGACCCGGGCCGAGAAGGCCGGCCTGAAGATCGTCGCCACCGAGCGCTTCGCGCGGACCGACACCGGCGTGACGCCGCAGGCGCTGAAGCTGACGTCCGCCAATCCCGACGCGATCCTCGTGGTCGCCTCTGGTTCCGGCGCGGCCATGCCGCACATGGCACTGATCGAGCGCGGCTACAAAGGCAAGATCTACCAGACGCACGCGGCCGCGACACCGGACCTGGTGCGCATCGGTGGCAAGGACGTCGAGGGCTCGTACGTCGTCTCCGGCCCGGCCGTGATCGCCGAGCAGCTGCCCGAAAACCACCCGTCGAAGAAGGTGGCGGTGGACTTCGTCAACAAGTACGAGGCAGCCAACGGTGCCGGCTCGCGCAACCAGTTCGCCGCCCACGCCTATGACTCGGCCGTCGTGCTCGAAAAGACGCTGCCGGTGGCGCTGAAGAAGGCCAAGCCCGGCACGCCGGAGTTCCGCGCCGCGTTGCGCGATGCGATCGAGGGCATGGGCCGCACGATCTTCTCGCACGGCGTGATGAACTGGACCAAGGACGACCACTGGGGCTACACCAACGAGACCGGTGTGCTGCTGAAGGTCGTCGGCGGCAAGTTCGTCGTCGAGAACTGACGACCCGCTGGGTGCCGTCGACGACGGTGCCTGACCCTTTCCACGGCAGTCCGGTCAGGCCGGCGCCTCGCGGCACGACGCGGTGACTGCTCGAAGGAGCCGGCCGCGGAACGACGATGGACTTCAACATAGCCAGCATCCTTGCGCTCGACGGCCTGACCAACGGTGCGGTCTATGCGCTGCTGGCCCTGGCCACGGTGCTGCTCTTCACCGTGACGCGGGTGATCTTCATCCCGCAGGGCGAGTTCGTCGCCTTCGGCGCACTGACCCTGGCACTGCTGCAGACCGGCAAGGTGCCGGGCACGGTGTGGTTCCTGCTCATCCTGGCCGGCACGGTGGCGCTGGCCGACATCTGGCACGGCGTGCACCGCCGCCACGGTGGTTGGCGCATCGCCAAGGCCGTGCTGCGCAGCGTGGCCTACCCGGTCGCGATCTCGCTGGTGGCGCTCTGGGCCGCGCCAAGAGGCTTGCCGCTGCTGGCGCAGGCCGCGCTCACGCTCGCGCTCGTCACGCCCTTCGGCGCGCTGATCTACCGGCTGGCCTACGAGTCGCTGGCCGACGCCAGTGTGCTGGTGCTGCTGATCGTCTCGGTCGGCGTGCACTTTGCGCTGGTCGGGCTGGGCCTGTACTTCTTCGGCGCGGAAGGCTTCCGCAACCCGAGCTTCTGGAACCAACGTTTTGCGCTCGGCCCGCTCAGGGTCACGGGCCAGACCCTGATCATCTTCTGCGCCTCGCTCGCGCTGATCGTGATGCTGCGCCTGTACTTCGACCGCACCCTGTACGGCAAGGCACTGCGCGCCACGGCGATCAACCGCCTCGGCGCACGACTGATGGGCATCTCCTCCGTCACCGCCGGGCGCCTGTCGTTCACGATGGCGGCCTTCATCGGTGCGCTGTCGGGTCTGCTGATCGGGCCGACCACCACCGTCTTCTACGACAGCGGCTTCCTGATCGGTCTCAAGGGCTTCGTCGCCGCGGTCTTCGCGGGCCTGTCGAGCTACCCGCTCGCGCTCGCCGGCGCGCTCGGTGTGGGCCTGCTCGAGAGCTTCGGCTCGTTCTGGGCCAGCGCCTTCAAGGAGGTGATCGTCTTCGGCTCGATCCTGCCGGTCCTGCTCTGGCGCAGCCTGCGCGACCCGCACGGCGAGGAACGATTGAGATGCAGTCTATCCACCGCTGGGGCTTTCCCGCCTTCGCCCTGTTCATGCTCGCGCTGCCGGCGCTGCCGGTGCCGGATTTCTGGATCACGCAAAGCAGCTACATCGGCCTGTATGCGCTGGTCTCGCTCGGCCTCGTGCTGCTCACCGGCGTGGCTGGGCTGACGAGTTTCGGTCAGGCCGCGTTCGTCGGCATCGGCGCGTACACGGCGGCGTTCCTGGCCACCAAGATGGGCGTTTCGCCCTGGTTCACGCTGTTCATCGGCGTCGCGCTCGCCATCCTGGCCGCCCTCGTGCTGGGCGCGATCACGTTGCGCATGTCGGGCCACTACCTGCCGCTGGCGACCATTGCCTGGGGCCTGGTGCTGTACTACTCGATGGGCAATGCCGACGCACTGGGCAAGTACGACGGCCTGCTCGGCATCCCGGCATTGCAGGCCTTCGGCTTCGGGTTGGGCACCGGTCGCGGTCTGCACGACCTGATCTGGATCTTCGCCCTGCTCGCCGCGCTGGCCGTCACGCACCTGCTCGACTCGCGCCCGGGCCGCGCGATCCGCTCGCTCAAGAGCGGCTCGACGATGGCCGAGGCGATGGGCATCTCGACCTTCCGCTACAAGCTCGTCGTGTTCGTGATCGCAGCGGTGCTGGCCGCCGTCTCGGGCTGGCTGTTCGCGCATTTCCAGCGTACCGTGAATCCGACCCCGTTCTCGATCGGCAAGGGCATCGAGTACCTCTTCATGGCGGTGCTCGGCGGCGTCGGCCATGTCTGGGGTGCCTTCCTCGGTGCCGGCGTCGTGCGCATCATCGACGACCAGTTGCAGGTGCTATTGCCCCGGCTGATTGGCACCAGCGGCAATTTCGAGACCATCGTCTTCGGCATCATCCTGATCGTCGTGCTGAAGTACGCCCCCGACGGCCTGTGGACCTTCGTCGGCCGCTGGCTGCCGGCGCCGCCGCGCGAGCGCAACTGGTCGCACGCCGCGCCACTGCCGTCGCGCGACAAGCCGGTGCCCGGCGAACTGCTGCTCGACGTGCAGGCGGTGCGCAAGGAATTCGGCGGGCTGGTGGCCGTCAACGACGTGAGCTTCCAAATCCGCGCGGGCGACATCGTCGGCCTGATCGGCCCGAACGGCGCCGGCAAATCGACGACCTTCAACCTGATTACCGGCGTGCTGCGTCTGACGCGCGGCGCAGTGACGTTCCGCGGCGCGTCGATCGCCGGCCTGACATCGCGCGAGATCGCGCGCCGTGGCGTGTCGCGCACCTTCCAGCACGTGAAGATGATCCCGGAGATGACGGTGCTGGAGAACGTGGCGCTGGGCGGCCACCTGCGCAGCAGGTCGAACAGTGTCCAGGCCATGCTGCGGCTCGACCGCGAGGAGGAGAAGTGCCTGTTCGCCGAGGCCGAGGCACAGTTACAGCGCATCGGTATGGTGCATCAGATGCACGAGCTCGCGGGCAACCTCGCGCTCGGCCCGCAGCGCCTGACGGAGATCGCGCGTGCGTTGTGCACCGACCCCGCCCTGCTGCTGCTCGACGAGCCCGCCGCCGGCCTGCGCCACAAGGAAAAACAGGCCCTGGGCGACGTGCTGCGCCAGCTTCGGGCCGAGGGCATGAGCATCCTGCTCGTCGAGCACGACATGGATTTCGTGATGGGCATGACCGACCGCATCGTCGTGATGGAGTACGGCACCCTGCTGATCGAAGGCACGCCGGCCGAGGTGCAGGCCAGCCCGGCCGTGCGCGCCGCCTACCTGGGCACGGAGCACTAGGATGGCCGCAGCGCAAAGCTCACTTCGCATGCGCCCCTCGGCGGGTGTATCAGCCGCTCAGGGCGGCCGGGTGGCGCGGACATGACGAAGCGTTGCTCGAGGTCAGGGACCTGCACGCCGGCTATGGCCGCGCCGCAGTGCTCACCGGGCTCGATTTCCGCCTCGAGCATGGCCAGGTCGTCACCGTCATCGGCCCGAACGGCGCCGGCAAGTCGACCACGCTGAACGCGCTGATGGGCGTGCTGCCCTCGCGCGGCACGATCGTCTTCGACGGCCAGGACCTGGCCGACCTCTCGCTCGAGGAGCGGGTGATGAAGGGCCTGTCACTCGTGCCCGAGAACCGGGAGTTGTTCGGCACGATGCCGGTGGAAGACAACCTCGTGCTCGGTGGCTACCGCGCGATGAAGCAGCGCGTTCCGAATTGGCGGCGCGAGCTCGAACGCGTGTTCGAGCTTTTCCCGCGCCTGAAGGAGCGCCGGGCACAACTCGCCGGCACGCTGTCGGGTGGCGAGCGCCAGATGCTCGCAGTCGGCCGTGCACTGATGTCGGTCCCCAAGCTGCTGATGCTCGACGAACCGAGCCTGGGGCTGGCGCCGCTGGTCGTGCGCGAGATCTTCCGCATCATCGAGCGGCTGCGCGCGCAGGGCACCAGCATTCTGCTCGTGGAGCAGAACGCGCGCGCCGCGCTCGAGGTGGCCGACCACGGCTACGTGCTCGAGACCGGCAGCATCGTGCTCGAGGGCCCGGCCGCGGCGCTGGCCGGTGACCCGCGCGTGATCGAAAGCTACCTCGGCGCCGCCGCCAAGGGACACTGACGGTGTGGACTTACCGCGCTCCGGTGGCCGACATGCTGCACCTGATGACCCAGGTGCTCGACGCAAGCCGATCGTGGTCCGCGCTGCCCGCCTTTGAGGGCCTGGACGCCGACACCGCGCGCGAGGTGCTCGAGCAGGCCGGCCGCTTTGCGAGCGAGGTGCTCGCGCCGACGAACGCGCCAGGCGACGTCGCCGGTTGTACCTGGACACCCGAGGGCGTGACCACGCCGGCTGGTTTCCCGCAGGCCTACCGGGCCTTCGTCGACGGCGGCTGGCCGGCGCTCGCCTGCGCGCCCGGGGCCGGCGGCCAGGGCCTGCCGCAGCTGCTGAACGCGGCGCTTTACGAGATGCTCACGGCCGCCAACCACGCCTGGACCATGTACCCTGGCCTGCTGCACGGCGCCTATGAAGTGCTGCGGCACCACGCCGTGCCGCCGCTGCGCGAGTGCTACTTGCGCAAGGTGGTCGGCCGGCGAGTGGCTGGCGACGATGAACCTGACCGAGCCGCAGGCCGGCAGCGATCTCGGGCTCGTGCGCACGAGGGCCGAGCCGACGGCTGGCGCGGTCGCGGCCAATGGTGCTCCGGTGCTGATCACCGGCCACAAGATCTTCATCTCCGGCGGCGACCACGACCTCACCGACAACATCGTGCATCTGGTGCTGTGCCGCCTGCCCGACGCCCCGCCCGGCAGCAAGGGCCTGTCGCTTGCGATCGCACCCAAGTTCCTGCCCGACGGCTCGCGCAATACGGTCTTCTGCGACGGCATCGAGCAGAAGATGGGCATCAAGGGCAGCGCCACCTGCCAGATGCGCTTCGAGCGCGCCCTGGGCTGGCTCGTCGGCGAGCCCAATCGCGGCCTGGCGACGATGTTCCTGATGATGAACGCGGCGCGCCTGCACGTGGGCATGCAGGGCATCGGCCACCTCGAGGCCGCGACGCAGAACGCGCTGGCCTATGCCGCCGAGCGGCTGCAGATGCGCGCGGCACAGCGCCCGCAGGGGGCGATCGCGGGCGGCGCCGACCCGATCGCGTGGCACCCCGCGATGCGCCGCACGCTGCTGACGCTGCAGGCGCGCACCGATGGCGCGCGCACGGTCGCGTACTGGACGGCCCTGTTGCTCGATGAATCCGAGCAACACCCCGAGCCTGCGCACCGCCAGGCCGCGGGCGAGCACGTGGCGCTGCTGACGCCAGTGGCCAAGGCGCTGTTCACCGAGCTCGGCCACCGCAGCGCCGACGAGGCGCTACAGGTGTGGGGCGGCTATGGCTTCGTGCATGGATACGGCATCGAACAGACCGTGCGTGACAGCCGCATCGCGTTGATCTACGAGGGCACCAACGAGATCCAGGCCATCGACTTGATGCAGCGCAAGTTGCTCGACGATGGCGGCCGCCGTGCCGAGGCGCTGCGTGCGCGGCTGGCCGACGAGGTGCAGGCGTGCAGCGCCGAGGCCGCGACGCGCCCGTTCGGCGATGCGCTCGCGCGGCAGCTCGCGGCCTGGGGCGAGACCCAATCGGCCCTGCTCGCCGGCGCGAAGGAAGACCCGGAGTGGCCGCTGCGCGCGGCCGACGACATGCTCGTAGGCATCGGCCATGCGCTGCTGGCCTGGGCCTGGGCACGCATCGCGCGAGCGGCGCTCGACCCGGCGCGCGCGCCGGCCGCCGGCGGACGCAGCGCCGCGCAGTGGCTCGCCTCGGCGCGTTTCGGCGTTGAGTGGCTGCTGCCGCAGGCACAGGTCCACTGGCAGCGCGCGCGCCAGCGCGACGCCGCCCTGCCCTTCGTCGGCGCATGAACACGCGCCTGCGCAAGCCGACCACCGGGGCCGATGCCGCCGCGGTGGATGCGCGGCCCACGTCGCTGTCGCTCGGCCCGCTCGCCGACATCGCGGGCTTTCATCTCGCGCGCGCGGCGGTGACCACCTACGACGCCTTCGAGCGCTTCATCGGCAAGCCGTTCGACCTGAAGAAGGTCGAGTTCTCGCTGCTGACACTGGTGCAGGCCAACAGCGCGATCCCGCCCAAGCGGCTCGCGCGCGCGCTCGCCGTGACGGCGCCGAACCTCACGCTGCTGCTCGACCGGCTGCAGCAACGCGACTTGATCAAGCGCGAGCGCAACCCGCTCGACGGACGCTCGCAGCACGTGGTGCTGACCGAGAGGGGCCGCAAACTCGCGCGCGACGCGGCCGCCGCGGCCGATCCGATGGAACGCGAACTACAGGAACGATTGAGCCGCGCCGAGCATGCGATGCTGATCGAACTGCTCGGCAAGCTTGCGGCCAGGAACCCGCCTTGAAAGGCCGGGCAGGGCCGATCCAGGACCACCACAGACGAGTACACCGCCATGCAATTTCATCTGAACGGCTTCAGGCCGGGGGACCCCCACATTGCCGAGGCTTCTTCCGAAGCGAGCCCAGCCACGGATGCGGTACCCACGCAGGTCGATGTACTGATCGTCGGCTGCGGACCCGCAGGCCTGACCCTGGCCGCGCAGCTGGCGGCGTTTCCTGACATCCGCACATGCATCGTCGAGCAGAAGGACGGCCCACTGCAGCTGGGACAGGCCGACGGCATCGCCTGCCGGACGATGGAGATGTTCGAGGCCTTCAACTTCAGCGAGCGGGTGCTCAAGGAGGCCTGCTGGATCAACGAAGTGACCTTCTGGAAGCCGGACGAGAAGCAGCCCGAGAAGATCGTGCGCCATGGCCGGGTGCAGGACACGGAAGACGGGCTGTCGGAATTCCCCCATGTGGTGCTCAACCAGGCGCGGGTACACGACTTCTATCTGGAACGTCATGCGCCAATCACCGAGCCGGCTGGAACCGCACTATGCCCGTCGCGTGCTGGATGTTGTGGTCGACCACGCTGCCGCGGAGTACCCGGTGACGGTGCGGATGGAGCGAACGGACGCGGCCCATGCGGGGCAGACGGAAACGGTGAAGGCGCGCTATGTCGTCGGTTGCGACGGCGCGCGCAGCGTGGTGCGCAAGTCCATCGGCCGCCAGCTGGTGGGCGACTCGGCCAACCAGGCCTGGGGCGTGATGGACCTGTTGGCCGTGACCGACTTTCCGGACATCCGCTACAAGGTGGCCGTGCAGTCTGCAAACGGCAACCTGCTGGTCATTCCGCGCGAGGGTGACTATCTGGTGCGCCTGTACGTCGAGATGGGCAAGCTGAACGAAGAGGAGCGGATCGCCGACCGCGATATCACGCCAGACAAGCTCATCGCCGCAGCACAGCGCATCCTGTATCCCTACACGCTGGACGTGAAGGAGGTGCCCTGGTGGTCGGTGTACGAGATCGGGCAGCGCATTTGCGACAAGTACGACGATGTGCCCGCCGAGCAGGTCGACTCACGCCTGCCGCGCGTGTTCATTGCCGGCGATGCCTGCCATACGCACAGCCCCAAGGCCGGCCAGGGCATGAATTTCTCGATGCAGGACACCTTCAACCTGGGTTGGAAACTCGCCGCCGTATTGCGCAAGCAGTGCGCGCCCGCGTTGCTGCACACCTATTCGGCCGAACGCCAGGTCGTCGCGCAAGAGCTGATCGACTTCGACCGCGAGTGGGCCAAGATGTTCAGCGATCGCCCCAAGCAAGGCGGTGGCGGCGAGTCCACGGGCGTGGACCCGAGAGAATTCCAGAAATATTTCGAGCAACACGGGCGCTTCACGGCCGGCATGGGCACGCACTACCGCCCTGCCGTCATCTGCGCAGAGGCCACGCACCAGCGGCTGGCCACAGGCTTCGTGATCGGCACGCGGTTCCATTCCGCACCGGTGGTTCGCATCATGGATGCCAAACCGGTACAACTGGGTCATGCCGGCAAGGCCGACGGCCGTTGGCGCCTGTACGCCTTTGCCGGCACGAACGATCACCTGGACGCCGGGGCGGGACTGCGTGCGCTGTGCAAATTCCTGGAGGAGTCCGCGGATTCACCGGTGCGCAAGTACACGCGTGCGGACCAAGACATCGACGCGGTGTTCGACCTGCGCGCCATCTTCCAGCAGGGGCACCGCGAGCTGGCGATCGAATCCCTGCCGGCTTTGCTGCTGCCGCCCAAGGGGCGCTACGGCCTGCGCGACTACGGGAAAGTGTTCTGCCCGGATCTGAAGAATGGCCCGGACATCTTCGATCTGCGGGGCATCGATCGCGGACAAGGCGCCTTGGTCGTGGTGCGCCCCGACCAGTACATCGCCCACGTGCTGCCGCTGGGCGCGCATCGAGCCCTGGCCGACTTCTTCTCCGCGTTCATGCTGGAATGAGCTTCCAGGCCGGTCACCGATAGAAGGCCTCGACCCTGCCCTTCAGCTTGATCAGCAGCGGATGGCCGTTGCGATCCAGCGTCTTGCCCGCGGCCACCTTGACCCAACCCTCGCTGATGCAGTACTCCTCGACATCGAAGCGCTCCTTGTCGTTGAAGCGAATGCCGACGGCATGTTCGAACACGGCGCTCAGGTGATGCGGACTGCGCGGGTCGGTCGAGAGTCGGTCCGGCAAAGGAGGGGCTGGCACGGGTGGGTTCACGGCGGTGGTCCTTGATCTGCGCGCGATGAAGCGTCGCGCCGCAGGGATTTTGCCTCGCGCGGCCGGCGTGTGCGTAAGGCCGCCCAGTGGGTGGCCGGGGCAGGCCAACAGCAAGGTCACGGCGGGCACATTGGGACGATATCGGGCGCTTGCGCTTACGTCGATTCACACCCACTCGCACTCGCAACTGAAGTGACGCAGGTACTTGGGTTGCTTGACGATGCGCACACCCCGGATGCTGGCGGCGTGGGTCTTGGCGTCGGCGATCACCTCGGCGGCGTAGTCGAAGTGCGACTGCGTGTACATGCGGCGCGGGAAGGCCAGGCGCACCAGCTCCATGCTGTGGAAGGTTTCCCGGCCGTCGTCCAGGCGACGCCGAACATCACCGAGCCGATCTCCACGCCGCGGATGCCGCCTTCCAGGTACAGCGCGTTGCACAGCGCCCAGCCGGGATACAGCGCCAGCGGCATGTCGGGCAGCACCGTCTTGGCATCGATGTAGACGGCGTGGCCGCCGGTCGGCCGCACGAAGCCGATGCCTGCCGCGTCGAGTCGCTCGCCCAGGTACTCGGCGGTGCGCAGGCGATAGCGCAGGTAGTCCTCGTCCATGCCTTCCTGCAGCCCCACGGCCATGGCTTCCAGGTCGCGCCCGGCCAGTCCGCCGTAGGTCGGGTAGCCCTCGGTCAGGATCTCCAGGTTGCGCACGGCGTCCATCCATTCGTCGCTGCGCAGCACGATGAAGCCGCCGATGTTGACCATGCCGTCCTTCTTGGCGCTCATGGTCGCGCCATCGGCGTATGAAAACATCTCCTGCGCGATGGCCTTGATGGGGGTGTTCTCGTAGCCCGGCTCGCGCATCTTGATGAACATCGCGTTCTCGCAGAAGCGGCACACGTCCATGATCAGCGGCTTGCCGTAGCGCTCGAGCAGGCCCGCGTAGGCACGGATGTTGGCCATGCTCACCGGCTGCCCGCCGCCGGTGTTGTTGGTCACGGTGAGCATGCCGAACGGAATCCGGTCACCCTGAGTCTGCAGCAGCGCCTCGGCGCGCAGCAGGTCGATGTTGCCCTTGAAGGGGTGGACCAGGGCCGGTTGCAGGCCCTCGGCGATGACCAGGTCGACGCGCCTCCACGCCCAGCACTTCCAGGTTGGCCCGCGTGGTGTCGAAGTGGCAGTTGTTGGGCACCAGCTGGCCGGACTTGCAGACCGCGCTGAACAGCACCCGCTCGGCCGCGCGGCCCTGGTGGGTGGGCACGAAGTGCTGCATGCCGGTGATGTCGCGGACCACCGTTTGCAGGCGAAAGAAGCTGCGCGCGCCGGCGTAGCTCTCGTCGCCCTCCATGATGGCGCCCCATTGGCGCGACGACATCGCACCGGTGCCCGAATCGGTGAGCCAGTCGATCAGCACGTCCTCGGCGCGCAGCTTGAACACGTTCAGGTGCGCCGCCGCCAGCAGGCGTTCGCGCTCGGCGCGGCTGGTCATGCGAATCGGCTCGACGCTCTTGATGCGAAAGGGTTCGATCAGTGTTCTGGGCATCGTCCTGGTCCAGTGAATCGGCCAAGGTAGCACCGCCGGCAGGGTCGCGGTGTCGGTTGTCGGCAACGCGCCCTGCCCGCGTGCGGCGCGGCTTGATGCACGTCAGCACCGAACGCATGCGCCTCGTCGCGACCGGCGGCGATCAGGTCGCATAGAGTCGAACCTGCATCGACATCGAGAAGCCGACCATGCCCGACAACCCCATCCGCGACCGGCTGACGAGCGCCCTGGCCGCGCAGCGCCTGGCCTACCTCGCCGACCCGGTGCCCCGCTTAGAGCAGCGCCGGCAGGATCTGCGTACGCTGCGCCGCTTCGTGCATCGAGCAGCGCCAGGCCCTGTGCGACGCGATCAGCGCCGACTACGGCCACCGCTCGCAGCACGAGACCCTGCTCGCCGAGATCGTCCCGGTCGTCGACGGCATCGATCACGCGCTGGCCCACCTGCGTCGCTGGATGCGGCCACAGCGGCGCCCTATCGACCGCCTGAGCTTCGGCCTGGCCGGCAACCGCGTGATCCCGCAACCACTGGGCGTGGTCGGTGTCATCGTGCCCTGGAACTTCCCGCTCAACCTGAGCCTGCTGCCGCTGACCTCCATCTTCGCCGCCGGCAACCGCGCGCTGGTCAAGATGAGCGAGAACTCGCGCCACCTGGCGCAACTGCTGATCGAGAAGATGCCGGCCTACTTCCCGCCGGAGAAGCTGCAATGCTTCGACGAGACCGGCGGCGTCGGCATCGAGTTCTCGCAGCTGCCCTTCGACCACCTGCTGTTCACCGGCTCGGGCGCCACCGGCCGCGCGGTGATGGCCGCCGCGGCGGCGAACCTGTGCCCGGTCACGCTGGAACTCGGCGGCAAGTCTCCGGCCATCGTCTGCGACGACTTTCCGCTCGCCACCGCGGCCGAGCGCATCCTGCATGTCAAGTGCCTGAATGCCGGCCAGATCTGCACCAGCGTCGACCACGCCTGGCTGCCGCGCTCGCGCATCGGCGAGTTCGTCGAGCTGGCGCGGCAGATCGTGCCGGCGCGCTACCCCAGCCTGGCATCACCGACTACACCGCGATCATCGACGCGCGCGCCTTCGAGCGCCTGCTGCAGCTGCTCGACGATGCGCGCACGCGCGGCGCCACGCTGATCCCGCTGCTACCCGGCCCGCCGTTCGACCGCGCCACGCGCAAGATCGCGCCGCACATCGTGCTCGACGCACCGCCCGACAGCCTGCTGATGCGCGACGAGATCTTCGGCCCGATCCTGCCGCTGATCGGCTACGACGACTTGGCCGAGGTGGTGGCCCGCATCAACGCCGGCCCGCGGCCGCTGGCGCTCTACCCCTTCAGCCACGACCCGGGCAAGTTGCACATGCTGCTCGAGCGCGTGATGTCGGGCGGCGTGTCGATCAACGACGCGCTCTGGCATGTCGGCCAGCACGACCTGCCCTTCGGCGGTGTCGGCGCCTCGGGCATGGGCCACTATCACGGCCGCGAGGGCTTCGAGACGTTTTCCAAGCTGCGCCCGGTGTTCCACCAGGCCCGCTGGTCGAGCCTGAAGCTGCTTGCGCCACCCTATGGCCGCTTCGCCGATCGTGTTGCTGGCCTGGTTGGCGCGCTGAGGAAACTCGCCCGGCCACGCCGGCTCAGGCCGGCCACTCCACGTGCACCGCGAGGCCGCCGAGTGCGCTCGAGCGGCCGACACGCACCTTGACCCGGTGCACGGCCGCGATGCGGCGCACGATAGACCAGCCCAGGCCGCTGCCGCTCTGGCCGTTGCCGATGACACGGAAGAAGCGCTCACCCAGGCGCGCGAGGTCGGCCTCGGCGAGTCCCGGCCCGCTGTCTTCCACACTCAGGCGCACGTGGCCCGCGTCGCGCGCCACCGCCACGCGAATGCGCGCCCCCGGCGGGCTGTAGCGGGTCGCGTTGTCGACCAGGTTGCGCAGCATCACGGCGAGCAAGGTGGCATCGCCATGCACCGGCATCGACTCGCGCAGCATCGAGCTCGATAGCCTGCTGCTGCTCCAGCGCCCGGGGCGCGGCGTCGGCCAGCACGCGCCGGGCCACGGCGCCGAGATCGACGCGGTCGGCCAGGGTGGCGGCGCCCTCCTCCAGCCGCGACAGGGTCAGCAACTGCTCGACCAGGTGTGTGGCGCGGTCGCAGCCGATCAGCGTGGCCTGCAGCGCGTGGCGGCGATCCGCTTCGTCGGCCTCGGCCAGCGCCACCTGCGCCTGCGCGCGAATCGCCGCGATGGGGGTGCGCAATTCGTGCGCCGCATCGGCGGTGAAGCGGCGCTCGGCGTCCATCAGCTCGGCGATACGCCCGAACAGCGCGTTCAGCGAGTCGAGCATGGGCAGCATCTCGGCCGGCGCACCCGCCACCACCACCGGGTGCAGCGCCTGCGGCTGGCGCTCGGCCAGCACGCGTGCGAGCCGGCGCAACGGCGCCACCCCGCTGCGCACCGCCCACCAGGCGGCCAGCGCCAGCAGCGGCAGCGCCGCGAGCATCGGCCACAGCGTGCTGCGCAGCACCGCCCACAGGATCGCGGCGCGCGATTCGGAGCGCTCGCCGACATAGACCTGCACATCGCGCTCGGCGCCATGCGTTGCGAACACGCGCCAGGCCAGGCCGTCGATGGTCAGGGTCCGAAACCCGGTCTTGAAACGCTCGCCGGCCGCCACCATCGGTGCGGCCGGCGCGTTGGCCGAGCGCAGCATCAGGCGGCCGTCGTGAAAGACCTGGAACGCCACCTTGGGTGCGTAGCGATGCAGCGTGGGCGTGTCCAGGCCGTGGCTGTCGTCGTCCTCGAACTCGTGCACCTGCTGCACCACCAGCAGGGCCGCGGCCTGCGCGAGGTGGCCGTCGAGCAGTTCGTCGAGTTCATTGCGCACGTCGACCCAGGTGAGGGCGGCCGTGACCAGCCAGACGCCGGCCACCATGGCCAGCACCAGCAGCAGCAAGCGGCCTTGCAGCGATGCGGGCGGCTTCATCGGGGCAGGCCCGGGTCGGCCGGCCGCTCGCGGGGCAACAAGTAGCCCACGCCGCGCACGGTCTGGATCAGCAGATGGGCGAGCTTGCGCCGCAGGTGGTGGATGTGCACCTCGACGGCGTTGCTGTCGACCTCCTGGCCCCAGCTGTACAGATGCTGCTCGAGTTGCTCGCGCGACAGCACGCGGCCGGCGTTGAGCATCAGGGCGTGCAGCAGGTCGAACTCGCGCGTGGCCAGCGCGACGCTGTGTCCCGCCTGCTGCACCGAGCGTGCCGCGGGGTCGAGCACCAGGTCTTGCACGACCAGCGTTTCCTGCGGCTGGCCATGCGAGCGGCGCACCAGCGCGCGCAGCCGCGCCGCCAGCTCGTTCAGGTCGACGGGCTTGAGGACATAGTCGTCGGCGCCGCTGTCCAGGCCGCGGATGCGGTCGGGCACGGCGTCGCGCGCGGTCAGCACCAGCACCGGCAGCGTGACGCCGGCGCGGCGCACGGCCGCCAGCACGTCCATGCCGTCCATCAACGGCAGGCCCAGGTCGAGCACCGCCGCGGCATAGGGCTGGCCACGCAACTCGCGTTCGGCGGCCTGGCCGTCGCGCACCCAGTCGACGCGAAAACCGAGCTGGCGCAGACCGGCGCGCAGGCCGTCACCGAGCAGCGGATCGTCTTCGGCCAGCAGGATGCGCATGGGCCGGATTGTGTTTCACGGTCGAGCCGGCCGACGCGGCATTCGTCAATCGTCGTCGCGGTCGTGGCCGACATGGGCCTTGTCCTGGATCTGTGCCCTGCCCGCTTCGCGCAGGCCCTGCCCGCCGGTGCCCGGCGCCGCCTGCCATTGCAGCCACCAGAAGCCGAGCACCGCCGCGAGCATCAGCGTCGCGACGCTGCGCCAGGCGCTGCGCACGCCGTCTTGCGGCCGAACCGCCTTGCGCCCGTCGATCATGGCGCCGACCAGGTTCTCGCGGTGCAGCCAACTCGACCACAAGACCGCGGCGATGTGGATGCCGACCAGGGCCAGCATCAGGCTGGCACTGCCCTCGTGCAGCTCGGACCACCAGCGGCCGCCGATGTCGTTGAAGACCGCCCAGCCGGATGCGGCAACCGCCAGCGTCAAGCCGAGCAGGGCGACGATGGCCAGCGCGCCGGCCGGGTTGTGCCCGGTGTGATGTTCGGGCCGTCCGCGCAGCAAAGCGCCCAGGTAGCGCCACACGGCCGCCGGGCCGCGCACGAAGCTGGCAAAGCGTGCATGGCGCGTGCCTATCAAGCCCCAGACGATGCGAAACCCGACCAGCGCGGCCATGGTGTAGCCCAGCGTCACGTGCAGCAGGCGCCAGCGCTCGCTCTCGGCACTGAGGTAGGCGCCGGCGAAGCTGGCCACCATCAACCAGTGGAAGACGCGCACCGGCGCGTCCCATACCAGCACCTTGCGCTTGGCCGGCGCACCGTCGGGCGCTGCAGCAGGCAGCTCAGCGTGGGATGCGGATGTTTCGTTCATTGAAATCTCCTTGATCGGCGCCGGTATGGCAGGCGGCGCAGTTGGCGGCGCTCTTCACCGCCGGCCGTCGCCAGGTTGCGGCAGGTACCTCGTCGTGCTTGCGCACGAACCAGGCCGAGCGCGTGATGCGATCCTCGGGCGGTACTTCGCGAGCCCGCTTGGAGGTGCCGGCGTTGGCCGCCAGCCAGTTCGTCAATGTCTTGACCGTCGCCGGATCGAGCGACGCGTCGGTGCCGAAGTGGCGCGGCAAGTGGTTCATCAGACGCTGCCACGACGCGGCCGGCAACAGCCCGGGCGGATAGGCCAGGTGGCAGGCCGCGCATTCCTGTTTGTATAGCGGCAGGAGCGGCGCGACCGGCCCGTGGTGCTCATCGGCCCAGACCGGGGACAGGGAGCCGGTGGCCAGGAGCAAGCCGAGGCAGGTCGTTCGATAAAGAGGTTTCATGGCGTAGTGAGGCATGGCATGGTGGATTCGAGGTCTCGGTGAGTGGGCGCGGCGCGTTCAGGGCCGCAGCGTCGTCAGCCAGGCCAGCAGGTCGGCCTTTTCGCCAGCGCTGCACTCGCGGCCGAGCACATCGTTGCAGTTGCGGCGGAACCACTTCTCGACCTTGGCCGGGTCGGTGAAGCGCTCCGGGTTGAAGGCCGGCGCCATCGGCTTGATCGGCTTGCCGGTCGAGGCGTGCTTGCCGACTCCCGTAGGCGTGGCGCCGTGACACGACGAGCAGCTCCACTCGCGGCCATGGCGGGTGGTGAACAGCTGCTGGCCACGCTCCGCCGAGGCCGCCGCGCCGGCCTGGGCGCTGTAGCCGGCGAGCAACTCGGCCGGCGTGGTGGCTTGGGCCGCAACGGCCAGCACCGCCGTCATGGCGGCTGCGGCGAATCGGGATCGGGATCGGGTACGGTTCATGGCAACTCCTTGATCGCCATGGTGGCCGCAGCGCCTTAGCGTTTTCTTAGGGCCGTCGACCGCGCACTGCTCACGACAGCATCAGGTGAATCGCACGCGTCCCGGCCTCGGGCTGCTCGCGGTCGTGTTCGAAGCCCAGTTCGCGCGCCAGTTCGAGCATGCGTTCGTTTTCCCTCAGCACGGTAGCCACCAGGCGCCGCGTGCCGCGCTGGCGCAGGTGCGCGATCAGCTTGCGCATCAGGCGCTCGCCCAGGCCACCGCCCTTCAGGTCCGAGCGCACGACGATGCCGAACTCCGCGTCCTGGTTGTCGGGGTCGCAGATCGCACGTGCCACGCCCAGGGTTTCCTCGCGGCCGTTGGGCAGCGCACCGGTGGCGATGAAGGCCATCTCGCGCTCGTAGTCGATCTGGGTCAACCGCGCCAGCTCGCTGCGCTCGATGGCGCGCCGGCTGTAGAAGATGCGCATGCGGATGTCGACCGGGTCGAGTTTTTCGAGGAAGGCCAGGTGCTGGGCTTCGTCTTCGGGCCGGATCGGGCGCAGGGTGAGGGTGCGGCCATGCCACTCGATGGTCTCGACCAGCTCGGCCGGATAGGGCCGGATCGCGAAATGCGCGGCGCCGCCCGGCGCGGCAGCGCTGACGCGAACCCGCGCGTCGAGCGCGATCACGCCGGCGGCGTCGGCGAGCAAGGGGTTGATGTCGAGCTCGGCGATGCGCGGCTCGTCGGCCAGCAGTTGCGACAGGGCCGTCAGCACGCCCACCACCGCCGCACTATCGGCCGGCGGCACGTCGCGCCAGCCGGCGAGCAGCCGGGCCACCCGGGTGCGCGCGATCAGCGCCTGCGCCAGCGGCACGTTGAGCGGCGGCAAGGCCACGGCGCGGTCGGCCACCACCTCGACCGACGTGCCGCCCTGGCCGAACAACAGCACCGGGCCGAACAGCGCGTCGACACTGGCGCCGACGATCAGCTCGATGGCCTGCGGCCGCCGCACCATGGCCTGGACCGTGAAGCCGCTGATGACCGCGTCCGGGCGCAAGCGGGCCACGCGCTTGCGCATCGCCGCGGCGGCGTCGCGCAGCATGGCCGAGTCGGCGAGGTCGAGGGCGACACCGCCGACCTCGCTCTTGTGCGTGATCTGCGGCGACACGATCTTCAGCACCACCGGATAACCGATGGCCGCCGCGGCGCGCTGGGCCGCGCGCGTGTTGTTCGGCACCGCCACGGTGCCAGCCACCGGCACGCCGCAGGCCAGCAACAAATCCTTGATCTCGGCCTGGCTGAGCCACTCGCGGCCGGCAGCCAAGGCGGCGTCGACCGCGGCGTGCACGCGCGGTGTGTCGATCGCCGCCTGCGCTGCCCGCGCCGGCGGGGCTTGCATCAACTGCTCCTGATTGCGCCGGTAGGTCGTGAGCAGCGAGAAGGCATGCACCGCCTGTTCGGGCGTGTCGTAGTTCGGGATGCCGGCGGCATGGAAGGTCTCGCGCGCCGTCTGCAAGGCCGGGCCTCCGAGCCAGCAACTGAGCAGCCGCCCCGGCGCGCCCTGCACCACCGGCACCAGGGCGCTGGCGATCTCGGCGCTGGGCACGATGGCCGTCGGTGCATGCATGAACAGCAGGGTGCCGCTGTCGCGGTCGGCGAGCAGCGTTTGCAGCGCGCTGACGTAGCGCTCGACCGGCGCATCGCCGATGATGTCGACCGGGTTGGCGTGGCTCCAGGTGCGCGGCAGCACGGCGTCGAGTTGCTCGCGCGTCGCCTGGGCCAGCGGCGCCAGGGTCACACCGGCCAGTGCCGCGGCATCGGCGGCCATGACACCGGCACCGCCGCCGTTGGTGACGATGGTCAGGCGTTCGAGCGCCTCGATGCCGTTGCCGCGCTGCATGCCTGGGAAGTGGGCCAGCATTTCGGCCGCCACGAACAGATCCTGCAAGGTGTTCACGCGCAGCATGCCGGCGCGGCGGATCGCGGCGTCGTAGACCAGGTCCGAGCCGGCCAGCGCCCCGGAGTGCGAAGCCGCCGCCGCCTGGCCCTGCGGCGAACGGCCGGCCTTGACCACCAGCACCGGCTTGTTGCGCGCCGCCGCGCGGGCGGCCGACATGAACTTGCGCGGCGATTCGAGCGATTCGGCGTAGAGCAGGATGGCGCGCGTGCGCACGTCGCTGGCCAGCCAGTCGAGCATGTCGCCGAAGTCGACGTCGGCACGTTCACCCAGCGAGACGAAGTGTGAAAAACCGATGCCGCGGCCATTGGCCCAGTCGAGCATCGCCGTCACCATCGCGCCCGATTGCGAGACGAACGCCAGGCTGCCGGCCGGCACGCCGACATGCGCGAAGCTGGCGTTCAGGCGCGCGTGCGGCGACAGCAGGCCCAGGCAGTTGGGGCCCAGGATGCGCAGCAGGTGCGGCCGCGCCGCGGCGCAGATGGCGCGCTTTTGCACCTCGTCCAGGCCGGCGCCGAGCACGATCGCCGCGCGGGTGCCGCGCGCACCGAGCGCCTCGATCAAGCCCGGCACGCTGGCCGGGGGTGTGCAGATCACCGCCAGTTCGGGCGCCGCGGGCAGGCTGGCGATATCGGCATACACGGGCTCACCCCCGAGCTGGCTGTGTTTCGGGTTCACCGCCCAGCGCGGGCCGGCGAAGCCGCCCTCGCGCAGATTGCGCCAGACCGTGGCGCCGACGCTGGCCGGTCGCTCGCTGGCACCGATCACGGCTACCGAATGCGGGTCGAACAGGGAATCGAGGTGGCGGATGCTCATGGTTGTTTTTCAGGCAGGTGTCTGGCGCGCAGGACACCCGCCGAAGATGCAGCAATCATGCCAGCGTCGACTCAGTCATGCCGCGGCACGATGAGGGCCTCGGCCGACCACGCGCTTCACGCCCTCGAACCACAGCCATCCGAGCAGCGAGGCTGCGACGCCGAGCAGCAGCAGCGACAGTGGAGGTGCGACGAATCCGAACAGGCCGCTGAGCGACGGGATGCCGAGCACGGCCGCCAGCAGCACGAGCGTGGCCGATGCCATCCATGCGAACGACGGATTGGCCCGGGCCCGCCGCTGCGCCCTCGGGCCCCACGAGCGGTTGGCATGGATCAGGCCGATGTTGCTCAACACCAGCACGGTGAAGCCGAGCGCGCGCGCCACGTCGTCCGAGCCCGAGACCATGCGCGCCGCGAGGTAGGCCAGCAGCACGATGGCCAGCAAGCCCAGGCCCTGGGCCAGGCCGCGCAGCATCACCTCACGATCGAACAGGCGTGCGTCGGTGCGGCGCGGCGGGACGCGCATCGCATCGGCCTCGGCGGGCTCGGCTTCGAAAACCACCGAGCAGGCCGGGTCGATGATCAGTTGCAGGAACAGGATGTGCACCGGCAGCAGCAGCAGCGGCCAGCCCAGCAAGAGCGGCACGATGGACAGGCCGACGATGGGCACGTGAACCGCGAGCACGAAGGTGATGGCCTTGCGCAGGTTGGCGAAGATGCGGCGGCCGTAGCGCAGGGCGGTGACCAGCGAGGCGAAGTCGTCGTTCAGCAGCACCAGCAGGGCGGCTTCGCGCGCCACGTCGGTGCCACGCGCCCCCATGGCCACACCGATATGCGCCGCCTTCAGGGCCGGTGCGTCGTTGACGCCGTCGCCGGTCATCGCCACCACCTCGCCACGGGCGCGCAAGGCCTGCACCAGGCGCAGCTTCTGCGCCGGCTGGACGCGGCAAAAGACATGCGTGTCGGCCAATCGCGCGGCCAGCCCGGCGTCGTCCAGGGCGTCGAGTTGCGATCCGGTCAGGCACTGGCCATCGCCCACCAGGCCCGCCTGGCGGGCGATGGCCAGCGCGGTCTGCGGATGATCGCCGGTGATCATCACCACGCGAATGCCGGCCGCCCGGCATTCGGCAATGGCCTGCGCCGCGTCGGGCCGCAGCGGGTCTTCGAGCGCGACCAGGCCGAGGAATTCGAAGTCGAAGTCGTGCTGCGTGCCGGGCAGGCGGCCGGCGGCGAAGACCGCCCGCGCCACCGCCAGCACGCGCAGCCCTTGACTCGCCATCGCGCTCACCTGTGCCGCGATGAATTCGCCTTGCGCGTGGTCGAGGTGGCACAGATCGACCACCGCTTCGGGCGCACCCTTGGCCGCAATCAGCCGTTCCTGCCGGTCGGGCGACTGCCAGACGCGCGACATCGCCAGCATCTCGCGCGACAGCGGGTAGTCGTCGACCAGGGTCCAGTCGGCATGCAAATGTTCGGTGCCGGCCAGCCAGCGCTGACCGGCCTCGGTGATGGCCGCTTCCATCGGGTCGAAACTGCGTCGGTGGCTGGCCAGCAGCGCAAATTCGAGTACGCTCGTGCTGGGCCTCAGGCAGCGGCGCAGCGGCACTGTGGCGACTGTCGAAGTCGAGGCCCGCGACCCAGAGGCGGCGCACGGCCATGCGGTTCTGCGTCAAGGTGCCCGTCTTGTCGACGCACAACACCGTCGTCGCGCCGAGCAGCTCGACGGCCGGCAGGCTGCGCGTGAGCACGCTTTCGCGGGCCAGACGCCAGGCGCCCAGGCCGAAGAAGATGGTCAGCACGACCGGCAGCTCCTCGGGCAGGATGGCCATCGCCAAGGTCAGCCCGGCGAGCAGGCCGTGCAGCCAGTCGCCCCGCGTGGCGCCGTAGGCCAGGGCCAGGCCGGCGGCGAGCGTCAGACCGACGCTCGCCACCCAGCGCACCACGCGTTGCGTCTCGCGCTGCACCGGTGTGCGCGCGATGGCGATGGCTTGCAGCGAGGCGCCGATGCGCCCGAGTGCACTGCGTGCGCCGGTGGCGAGCACGACGCCGCGCGCCGTGCCCTGCGTGACCAAGGTGCCGGCGAAGGCGTGCGAGGCCTGCAACAGATCGGCGGACGATGCCGCGTGCAGGCCCAGTGGCTCGGCATGCTTGACCACCGGCGCCGATTCGCCGGTGAGCAGCGATTCGTCGACGGCCAGGTTTGCGCTCACCCGCAATTGCAGGTCGGCCGGCACACGGTCGCCTTCGGCCAGCAACACCATGTCGCCGACCACCAGTTCGCGCCCGGCGATGCGGCACGCCGCGCCGTCGCGCAGCACCATCGCGCGGGGGCTGGACAGGTCGCGCAGGGCCTCGAGCGAGCGTTCGCTGCGACGCTGCTGGGTGTAGGTGATGGCCATCACCACCAGCACGAAGCCGAGCAACATCGACGCTTCATGCCGGTCGCCGAGCAGCAGGTAGATCACCCCGCAGGCCACCAGCAACAAGAACATCGGCTCGGTGAGTACTTCCAGCAGCAAGCGCAGCACGCTGCGCGGGCGCGAGGGCGCCAACTCGTTCGGGCCATCGAGTTCGAAGCGCCTTCGCGCTTCCTGCGCAGTCAGTCCATCGTGATCGGGGTCGGCCATCGCCCTTTCTAAGCTGGTTCGTGCCTCGACGCGCTTGTAAATGATCAATGTGACGACGACTGCACAGCCTATACTCTGGCTGCCGGCGCCCTGAGGATCATGACAAAGGCCGTCCGGTGTAGGTGAGGTTCTCCACCTTGTGGGGAAGTCCCGGTGTCCGCGACGCCAGGAGGGATGAAGACATTCTCAGACTGCTCTCGCTGTGCAAGGCAGAGCAGGGGTCTTCACCGGACCCGCCACTTCGACATGAGGTGGCGGGTTCTCAACACCGCAACCCTGAGTCTCGTCACGGCCGGCAGGCCATGGCATTGCGCCATCTCAATCGAGCCCTGTGCGGCCTGGCCTACCGTGCCCAGGACCAAGCAAGGAGCACGACCGTGACCGAGTTGAAAGCCATCCTGTTGCACCTGGACGCCGCGGCCAACGGCGGTGCGCGGCTGCAACTGGCGATGCGTCTGGCGCAGGCCCATGGCGCGCGCGTCGACGCGCTGTATGCGGTGCTGCCGGCGGTGCTGCAGTACCCGTTCGCATTCAGCGCCGACGCGCCGGGCGCGGCGCTGCTGATGAACTACGAGACCGAGCAGCGCGAGCGCATCAAGGCCGCATTCGAGAACGGGCGCCTGCGCGCCGGTACGGCCGGCACGCCGCCGGTCACCTGGCACGAAACCGCGGACGATCCGGTGCGCGCCTTCACGCAACTGGCCTGGGCCGCCGACCTGATGCTGCTGGCCCAGCACGACCCTGCGCCCAACGCTTACTCCGGTGTGGCACCGGACTTCGCGGCGTCGGTGCTGGTGGCCAGCGGCAAGCCTGGGCTGGTGATGCCCTACGCGGGTGCGGGTGACAGCCTGGGCCAGACGGTGCTGATCGCCTGGAAACCCAGCCCCGAGGCGGCACGCGCCGTCAGCGCCGCGCTGCCGCTGCTGCAGCAGGCCCGGCGTGTGCACCTGGCGCTCTGGGACGACAGCCCACACAGGGAAGCACCCGCGCCGCAGCCCATCGAGCGCTACCTGGCACACCACGGCATCAGCCCCACCGTGCACCGCCAGGCACTCGCCGGGCCTGAAAGCCATCGCGTCGGCGAGTTGCTGCTTTCGCTGGCCGCCGATGTGCAGGCCGATTTGCTGGTCATGGGCTGCTACAGCCACGGCCGCGCCCGCGAGTGGGTGCTGGGGGGCGCTACTCGCACCGTGTTGCAGGCTATGACAGTGCCGGTATTCATGGTGCATTGAAACCGCGGCCGAGACGGCATACTTCGCCATGTGCCCCTCGCCCATATTGCCATCCTCGACGACGAGGCCGAAATCACGGCCATGCTCGGGCTTTACCTGCGCAGCCATGGCTACCGCGTAAGCGAGTTGCACCACGGCAGTGCGCTGATGGCGCTGATGCAGCGCGACGCGCCGGCGCTGGTCCTGCTCGACCTGGGCCTGCCCGGCGAAGACGGTTTGGCCATCGCACGCCAGTTGCGCCAGTCCAACGCGGTGGCGCCGCTCGGGCTGGTCATCGTCAGCGGGCGCGGCGATGCGGTGGACAAGGTCGTCGGCCTGGAGATCGGCGCCGACGACTACATCACCAAGCCCTTCGATCTGCGCGAATTGCTGGCCCGCGTCAAGGCCGTGCTTCGGCGCACCGAGGCGGCAGGCAGCGGCGCCGCGCCGGCCGCCCCCAACGGCGACAACAGCGCGCGCAGCCGCCACCACTTCGCCAATTTCACGCTGGACACTGCGGCGCATTGCCTGCTCGGGCCCGACGGCAACGAAGTTTCGCTGACCGCCGGCGAGTTCGATCTGCTCTCGGTCTTCGTGCAGCATCCGGGCCGCGTGTTGTCGCGCGACTTCCTGCTCGAACGCACGCGTGGCCGCGAGGCCGCACCGTTCGACCGCGCCGTCGACGTGCTGATCGGTCGCCTGCGCAAGAAGCTCGAAGCCGATGCGCAACAGCCGCAGATCCTGAAATCGGTGCGCGGCGCGGGCTACATCCTGGTGGCCTCGGTGAGCGCCGGGTGAACAGCCCGGCCCATGTCACCGACCCGCAGGTCTTCATCGGCCTGTTCGACGCCTACCCCGACGGCGTGCTGCTGGTCGACCCGCAAGGCCGCGTCGTGCTGGCCAACCAGGTGGCGGGCCATATGCTGGGCTACAGCGTGGCCGCACTCGAGGGCCTGACGGTCGATGCACTGGTGCCCGACAGCGTGCGTCCGCGCCATGCCGCACACCGCCGCAGCTACGCGATTGCGCCCAAGGCGCGGCCGATGGGCACCGAGCTCGAGCTGATGGCCCGGCGCGCCGACGGCAGCGAGGTGATGGTCGAGATCGCGCTCAGCCCGCTGCGCGTGGGCGAGCTCGACTATGTGGTGGCCTCGCTGCGCGGCATCGGCGCCTACCCGCGGGTCAGGCGGGCGATGCAGCGCGCCCATTACAACGAATTCCTGGTTCGGCTCGGTCGCCTGGCGGTCGATACGCGCGAACCCGACGAGCTGCTGCAATGCATGCCGGCGATGGTGCAGGAAGCGATGGACACGCAGGTCGTGGCCGTCTTCATGCTGAGCGCAAACCGGCTCGAGTTGCGCCCCGTCAGCTACAGCGGCATGCACGCCGACCAGATCGACCGCATCGTCTACGCCAACCGGCCCGACACCTTGATGGGTCATGTGGTCGCGCAGCGCGCACCGATGGTGGTCGGCGACCTCACGCACGAGCCGGGCTTCGAGGTGCCGCGGCGGCTGCTCGACGCAGGCGCCAAGAGTTGCGTCGGCGTCCCGGTCATCGATCGCGGTCGGGTCGTCGGCGTGCTCGGCGCGTGGTCCAGCCAGTTGCGCAAATTCGGCGACGACGAAGTCGGATTCCTGCAGGCCCTGGCCAGCCTGTTGTCGACCAGCCTGCAGCGCGCGCAGGCCGAAGCCCAGGCGCGCCATGTGCAGCGCCTGGAGACCGTGGGCCAGCTCACCGGCGGCGTGGCCCACGACTTCAACAACCTGCTGACCGTGATCCTGGGCAACCTGCAATTGCTGCAGGACCAAGCCCTGGTGCAAGGCGACGCGTTGGCGAGCCAGTTGGTCGCCGCCGCCGCGCGGGCCGGCCAGCGCGGCGCCGACCTGACCGGCAAGCTGCTGGCCTTCGCGCGCCGCCAGGCGCTCGAGCCGACGCCCGTGGATCCGATCACCATGCTGCATTCGATGGCCGACATGCTGCGCCGAACCCTGGGCGAGAACATCCGCATCACGGTGCAAACGCCGCGCACCTGCCCGCATTGTCTGGCCGACGCGATGCAACTCGAGTCGGCCCTGCTCAACGTGGCCGTCAACGCGCGTGACGCCATGCCCGGCGGCGGCTCCCTGGTGCTGCGCTGTGGCAGCGGCGCCCCGCCCGATGTCGATGGCGCTCGCGCGGGGCCGGGCGCGCTGGACACCGACAGCGCGGTCATCGACATGGCCCTCAATCGGGTCTGGATCAGCGTGCAGGACGACGGCAGCGGCATGACGCCCGACGTGCTGGATCGCGCCTTCGAGCCGTTCTTCACGACCAAGGAGATCGGCCGCGGCACCGGCCTGGGCTTGTCGACGGTGTACGGTTTCATCAAACAGTCGCATGGCTACATCGACCTGGTCAGCACGCCCGGCGCGGGAACCACGTTGACGATGTTCCTGCCCGCCGCCGACAGCACCGAAGTCGCCGCCGACGATCGCTTAGGCAGCGTGGCCGAACTGCCGCGCGGCCTGCGCGTGTTGCTGGTCGAAGACGATGTCGATGTGCGCCATGTCGCGCGCTCCTTCCTGCGGTCGATGGACTGCACGGTCGCCACCTGCGACGGCCCGGAGGCCGCGTTTGCCGAGCTGGCAGCCGCAGAGCGCGGCAAGGCCTTCGACCTGCTGTTCAGCGACATCACGCTCGGCGGCGGCATCGATGGCCATGAACTGGCCCGGCGCGTCACCGCGCGCTACCCCGAGTTGCGCGTGCTGCTGACCTCGGGTTACTCGCGCCACGTGGCCGGCAGCGGCGGTGTGCCGCTGCGCTGGCCTATCCTGACCAAGCCCTATACACGGCAGGACCTGGCCCACGCGATCGCACAATGCCTGCTCGGCGCTGCGGATCGATCCGAGTTGGACTGACGAGCGCCGTCGCGCCGATCACCCCGGCGCGACGGCCCGACGCGGCGCCATGAGGCGCACGACCGCCCCGATGCCGGCCAGCACGGCCAGCAAGGTCACGACACCGCCGAGCAGCGGAACCCGCCCCAGCAAGGCCAGCCCCAGCACGGCGGCCATGGCCGCAGCCACGCGCCAGCCGATGCGGCCTGCCGCGTCGGCCTTGAACCGGGCCAGCGCCCATTGCCCCAGTGCGACTGCAGTGCCGACATAACCGAGCAGCAACAGTGCCAGGTACAGCAGCAGCGCGACCAACGCCAGCGGAATGCCGACGATGGTGATCATCAGGATCAGCGCTGCGACGGGGATGCACACCAAGGCGATGAAGCCCCACAGCAGGCTGCCACCGATGCGCGTGCGCAGGCCCTCGGCCACACGCAGGGAGGTGACGGGCAATGCGCCGACGAGCAAGGCCGCCATAACCATCAGCCCCAGCGTCCACCACCAGGACGGTGCGGCGCGGCGTGCATGCTCGCGCCAGCCACGGGGCGTCGATGACGAGGCGCTGCGCCCCGGCAAGGGCAGCTGCTCGATGGCCCCGGCCACCTGCGCCGCCGGGTCGCGCTCCAGCTCGTTGCCGCTGCGAATGCGCAGCGTGCCCGCCAGCCGCGCATGGGGCCCGAGCGTCAATTGCCCGGCGTTGGCGACGACATCGCCGGCCACCGGCGCGTCGATCAGCACGCGGCCGCCACCGACCGTCACCGAGCCCTCGACGGGCCCGCGCAGCGAGACCTGGCCGCCGCCGACGGTGACATTGCCGGCCACGGCGGCCATGGCGCCGACGTCGACCTGGCCACCGCCGACGCGCAGATTGCGGCCGATCGGGGCATCGAGCTGCAGGCGACCACCGCCGGCGTAAATACTGTGCCCGACCTTGGCGCTGACGCGCAGGTTGCCGCCGGCGAGCATCGCGTCGCCGGCCACGGGTGCATCGACATCGACGTTGCCGCCGGCGGCGATCAAGTCGCCCGGCACGGGCTGATCGATGCGCACCGAGCCGCCAAAGACGAAGGTGTCGGTGCCGACGCGGCGCTGGGCCGCGGGCTGCGGCTCATCGGCGCCCAGGCAGGGCGCAAGCAGCCACACCAGCCCACCCAGGATCATCGCCAAGCGTTTGAACATGCGGCCTCCGATGTCGCCCAGCGCGCAGTGTGGCACTGTCATCGATCGCCGAGTACGAAAACGGGGTATTGACGCTGCCTCGCTGAAGAAGCAGGTGGCCGAAGGGCTGCGCTATCCTGCCCGCGTCGGATTCGTGGATCGACGCCCCCCACTTCATCAGGTCAACCATGCACAACAAGCCTGCCAGATGGCTCCTTCGAACGCTGGCCTTCGCGGCCCTGACGGTAGGCATGAGCCTGTCTCGGGCGGCCGAGATCAAGCTCATTGCCGCGAACGCGGTCAAGGACTCGGTGCTCGAGATCATCACCAGCTTCGAGAAGACATCCGGTCACAAAGTGATCGTGGTCTGGGGCGGCACCGACGCCATCGCCAAACGTGTCGCCTCGGGCGAGGTCTTCGACATCGTCTTGATCGCCGCGCAGAACATCGACAAACTCGCCCAGGAGGGCAAGCTCGTTGTCGGCAGCAGGACGGACTTTGCCCGGTCCGGCGTCGGCATTGCCGTGCGCAGCGGGCTGGCGCGACCCGACGTAGGCACCAGCGAGGCCCTCAGGAGGGCCGTGCTGGCCGCGGGCTCGGTGGCCTATTCCTCGGGACCCAGCGGCCTCTACATCGTCGAGTTGTTCAAGAAGCTGGGCGTCTACGATCAAGTCAAGGACAAGGTACGGCAACCGCCCTCCGGCGCCTCGGTCGGCGAGCTCATCGCGCGGGGCGAAGCCGAGCTCGGGTTTCAGCAGATCAGCGAGTTGGTCAACGTCAAGGGCATCGACTTCCTGGGCCCGCTGCCGGCGGAGGTGCAGAACTTCACGGTGTATTCGGCAGGCTTGCACATGGCCTCACCGGCGCCCGATGCGGCAAAAACATTCATCCGCCTGCTGGCCGCGCCCGAGGCGGCCGGGTCCATCAAGAAGATCGGAATGGACCCGGCCTGAACGTCGACCAGGCCAACGTCCGCAGCAAGCATCAGCCCTCGGCGTCCGGCGCCGTGGCCAATGCGGCCAACACCTCGTCGTCGCCGAGTTGGTGAAAGTCGCGGTAGTGCAGGCCGATGGCGTGGAACGGGAACGGCTCGGCCAGGCAGACGATGTCGTCGACCTCGGCGCGCAAGGCGGCCAGCGTGTCGCTGGGCGCCACCGGCACGGCCAGCACCAAACGCGCGGGACTGCGTCGGCGTAACGCCATGAGTGCGGCGCGCACCGTGGTGCCGGTGGCGATGCCGTCGTCGACGACGATGACCGTCGCGCCTTCGATGTTGGCGCGTGCGCGGCCGTGCAGGTAGGCGTGTCGGCGGCGCTCGATCTCCTGGATGTGCCGCTGCACCTGCGCCTCGATGTAGCCACGGTCGACGCCAGCCATGGCCAGCGCTTCCTCATCGACGACGAGGTCGGGCGGCTCGCCGTCGACGACTGCGGCCAGCGCCAACTCGGGCTGCCAGGGCGCGCCGATCTTGCGCACCAGCAGCAGATCCAGCGGCGCATTCAGCGCGCGGGCCACGATGGCGCCGATGGGTACCCCGCCGCGGGGCAGCGCCAGCACGACCAGCGGGCCGGGCAAAGCCATCTGCAGCAGGCGCTGCGCCAGCGCGTAGCCGGCTTCGCGGCGATCGGCCAATGGCGTCTTCATCGACCCGCATTTTCTGCCGATCTCGCGGCCTAAAGCGGCCCTTCGCGACGCCCGATTCAGCGTGGCGGAACTCGCGCCCCACCCGGCATCGTGGACCAATCTCCCCATCGGACCATCTGCGACTACAGTAGATTGAACTTGTCCGTCCAAGCCCCTGCATGCGTCGAACCTCTCCCGTGCCCGGCACCGCGCGTGCGCACACCGTCCTGGTTTTCCAGGGCGGCGGCGCCCTCGGCGCCTATCAGGCTGGCGTCTATGAAGCGCTGCAGGCGCGGGGCGTCGCACCGGACTGGCTGGTCGGGACGTCTATCGGCGCGATCAATGCCTCGCTGATCGCCGGTAATCCACCTTCAACAAGAATGGAGCGGCTGCGCGCCTTCTGGGAGCGTGTGACGATCAAGGGTAACGTGGGGCTGGCGCCAAACGGGTGGTCCGGCCCGTGGTTCTCGGCTTGGCAAACCTGGCAGACCATGCTGATTGGCATCCCCGGCTTCTTTGAGCCGCGGGTTCCAACTCCGTGGGACCTGAATCGCACGATGCCGCTGTCGGATCTGAGTTTCTACGACACAAGCCCGCTGCGCCAGACGCTGCTGGACTTGATCGATTTCGATTACCTCAATCGCGCCGACATTCGCCTGACGCTGTGCGCCGTCAATGTGAAGACCGGCGAGTTGGCCCGCTTCGACAATCGCCGCGGCGACCGACCCATCGCGCCAGAGCACATCCTGGCCAGCGGCGCCCTGCCGCCAGGCTTCGCCCCTGTGCTGATCGATGGCGAGCCCTATTGGGATGGCGGCGTGTATTCCAACACCCCTCTGGACACGGTGCTCGACGATGCAGAGCGGCGCGACACCCTGTGTTTCATGGTCGACTTGTGGGACGCGAGCGAGGCGGCACCCGTCTCGCTGGGCGATGCCATGCGGCGTTTGAAGGACATTCAATATGCCAGTCGCACACGTGAGCACATCGATGACCACGAACGGATGCAGAACCTGCGGCGCGCCGTTCGCCTGATAGGTCAGCGCCTGGCTCCCGCGGTCGCCAGAGACCCGGCGATGCAGCAGTTGCTGTCACTCGGCTGCGATCACTCCATCGACATCGTGCACTTGGTGATGAAGGCGCTGCCCGGCGAAGACTCGTTTCGCGACATCGATTTCTCGCGGGACACCCTGCGGGCACGCTGGTCGGCGGGGTTGGATGATGGCCAGCGCGCATTGCGACACAGGAGTTGGCTGACACCACCGCCCGACCACCTCGGCATGCGCGTGCATTCGCTGTCACAGGCGCCATGATGATCAGCAAGACCTCTTCTTGGTGCCGACAACCGGTCAGGCGAGCCCCGTCGAAGCGGCCAACGACACCTTCGATACCGCCCAGCTTGCGGGGAGACGTCACAGACTACTGCTACGCTCGAGTCACTCAGTCCGGTCTCTCGGATGATGGTCATGTCTTCGATGGATGGCAGAGGGGTAATGCGATGCGCCTGTTCGCTTTGGAACACACCCGGGTGGCTTACCTGGCCGACTTCGCGTTCTACGGCCTGGCGATCCCGTCGCTTGCAGTCATCGTCCTTGCGGTCGGCCCACACGAGCGCCTGCCCGAGCTTGCAGGATTTGCCCTGCTCGGGCTCGCAGGCTGGACGCTCATCGAATACCTGATCCACCGCTTCGTGTTGCACGGCATGGCGCCGTTTTGCAAGTGGCATGCAGAGCACCATGATCGACCGACGGCGCTGATCAGCTCGCCGACCTACTTCACCGCACTCTTGTTCGCGACGCTGGTCTTCCTTCCAACACAGGTCCTTGCCGACATCTGGCGCGCCTGTGCGCTGACCTGCGGTGTGTTGGCGGGATTCCTGGCCTTCTCGATCACGCACCACGCCGTTCACTACTGGCGCGCGTCAGGCGCCTGGCTGAACCAGCGCAAGCGCTTGCATGCGTTGCACCACCACAAGGGAGCGGGTGGGCCTTACGGCGTGACCACCGCGTTCTGGGACGTGGTGTTCGGTACCACGGGTCAGCCTGCGGCGATAACGGGCGAGTGAGTCCGTGCCGGGGTCGAACCTTTCGTCGCCATCGCATGGCAAGTGAGACAAACCCCGGCTCTCCCTGACCCTGGCTTTCCCGACCTAAGCGAGAAATGACCCATCTCGTCAGCGCAGCTGGATAATGGGCGCCTGCCTAGGCGGCATCACGCCAGGCCAGCCACCCCGATGAAGGCAGACGCATCTGACATCCGCAATCAACCAGCGTACGGACCTGCAGAGGCCGCGCGCTACTTGCGCTTGCCCGCCGCAACACTGAGAACCTGGCTGGTCGGGCGTGCATACCCCAAGGGCGATGCACAAGCCAAGTTTTATCCCCTGATCGAGCCGGCGAGCACGCAGCCCCTTCAGGTGTCGTTCTACAACCTGATCGAGGCCCATGTCCTGCGAGCGTTACGGACCGAGCATGGCGTCGCGCTGGCCGAACTCCGCAAGGCGATCGCGTTCGCGGAGAAGAAGCTGCAGTTACATCGGCTTCTGCTCAGCTCTGAGCTTCGAACCCATGCCGGCCAGGTGTTCCTTGACCGCTACGTGGAACTCATCAACCTGAGCGCCTCAGGCCAGCTGGCGATGCGCAAGATGTTCGAGGACCACCTCCAGCGGGTCGAGTGGGACGAGTGGCAGTTCCCGGTGAGGCTGTACCCTTACATTGGCTCGACGCAGCGGGCAGCCGAGCGGCCCATCGCAATCGACCCGCATGTGGCGTTCGGACGCCCCATCGTGCGGCGTGCTGGGATTACTACGGCCGCCATTGCGGATCGCATTGACGCCGGCGAGACCGTCGAGGCTCTGGCCAACGACTACGATTTGTCGCGCGACGAGATCGAGCAAGCTGTGCTTTACTCCCGGGCGGCGTGAGTCGGGTCTACTTCACTGACCGCGACCTCGGAAAGCAGTTTCCGCGCATCCTGGCTGACGCCGGGATCGCGATTGAACGACACGGCAATCTGTTCCAGCCTGAGGGCAGCGATGAACAGTGGCTGGAGCATTGCGGCACGAACGGCCGGATTGCAATCTCCCACAACGGCCGCATCCGGTACGTCCCGAACGAACTGGAGGCAGTAAAGCGCTTCAAGGTGCCGCTCCTCATCCTGGTGGGTCAAGTCACGACAGCCGAGCTTGCCCACAACTTCGTGCAAACCCTGCAGCGAATCGAGGCGTTTCTTGACGATCGCTCGCCGCCCTTTATCGCCAAGGTGTACCGGGCAACGCCTGCTGAATTGGTGAGGTCCGCCAAGGCACCCGGCCGTGTGGAAATCTGGTTCCCAAAGTGACCTTGGTTCCCTGGCTCCCTCGAATCTCGACCAAGCACTGACGCCCGTCTACTGCGTTGCCATCGCCGGCTCCGTCTTCCCGGAACCGTAGAACCACGAGTCCGAGGCCACGTCCCAAGAAGCAACGACCTCCTGGGCGATTTCCTCACCCTCTTCCGTCATTGCGTGCAGCTTCACCTTGAAGGAAATCATCGCCGGAAACGGCGCGCCAAGCGGGAGGAACACATCGAAGAAGAACCCCGACTCTTGGTCGGGGCCGAGCGTCACCGCGGCGTTCGATTGGTGAGCTTTCAACCACTCGCCCTGGTCAACACGCATCCATGCCGCTGATGTCCAGTCCCGAGCGTCGGTCTTGCCCGCGTTCACGACGATAAACTCGGGCCGTAGCAATCGACAGAGTTCCAGAGAGCGCGGTTCTAGGGTCAGGCGCCGGGCTTCCCGTTCTGCCATCGCAACCGTTTGCACCGCTGTCCAGTCGGCGACCAGTTGTGCCGTGTCTCGGTGGCGAGCGACGATGCCGTACGGCAGTCGGAACCGGCCCGTAGGTAGCTGCCCACCCACGAGCTGGGCTTGGTGGCCCCAATCGATCGTCATTGCCTCGTCACGAGAAACCTCGAACCACGGTTTCATCTTGACTTCCTTCAGGCGCAAGCGAGCTGCGTTCAACGCCTTCCAGTGTCTGTCTTCCACGACTTGACGCCGCCAGGTCCACCACAAGCTGACGACGGACGCGGCCAGAGCAACGAGCGCGATCCAATCCTTTGGTTCCAACTTCAACAGATCCCCCGACACACCCGGTGCAGGGTAGGAGGCACCGAGCGCAAGTAGTTGGTCTGAAAGTTAGGTTGCTTGGGGTTTCTGCCAGATTTCATTGGCAGTGCTGGCGGAGAGGGTGGGATTCGAACCCACGTTACTGCATAACAGTAAACCGGATTTCGAGTCCGGCGCGATCGACCACTCTGCCACCTCTCCTGGTGTTTCCCGGGGCCTGCGGGAGGGCTGCGATTGTAGTGCAGGCCCCTCAGGCCGCCGTGTGCAACGTCAGCGGCGCCAGCCGCGCATCGGACAGCCGCGTCTGCCAATGCTGGCCGGCCATCAAGGGCCAGGCGTCGGTGATCGTGCCGGTGGTGACGAACTCGCCCGCGGCCACGCGCCAGCGTGGGCGACGTGGTCGCCATGGCGTCGATCCAATGTCGCACGGCGTGCAGCGGCCCATCGAGCACGATGCTGCCGATGCCGCTGTCGCGGACGGTGCCATCGCAAAGCAATTCCACGCGCAGCGCGGCCAGGTCCTCGGCCACACCGGGCCAATCGTGCACCGGCCGGCGCGGGCCGATGCGCAGGCGGCCGTGCAGCGCGAAGTCGGCCACCGTGTCGGGCAGCGTGAAGCGCCAGTCGGCGTAATGGGTGTGCACCACCTCGAAGCCATGCGCCACCCAGGCCAGGCAGCCGCGCAGCTCGGCCAGCGACATGCCGGCCGCGGGTGCGCTGGCGAAGCCGAACACCACCTCGGGCTCGAGCCGCGGCTGGCACAGGCCGGCCAGCGACAGCGTGGCTTCTGCGCCGTCCAGCAGCGTGGCGCTCGTGTCCCACACCGGGCCCCAGATCGGCGCATGCACGCCGTAGCGCTCCCAGATGCTGCGGTTGGTGAAGCCGATCTTCCAGCCGACGGCACGCTCGCCGCGCGCGCTGCGCAGGCGGGCGATGCGTTGCGCCACCGCATAGGCCTCGTCCAGCGCCAGGCCGCCGGGCCGCGCCGACGGCAGCTCGACGAGCGCCGCGCGGTCGTGCGCGGCGAGCAACTCGTCGGCCAGGTGTGCGAGCTTGTCCATCATCACCTCAAGACCGCAAGGCCGCCCAGGTAGGGGCGCAGCGCAGCGGGCACGGCGATGCTGCCGTCGGCCTGCTGGTGGTTCTCCAGCACCGCCACCAGCGTGCGGCCGACGGCCAGGCCCGAGCCGTTCAGCGTGTGCACCAGTTCGGTCTTGCCCTGCGCGTTGCGGAACCGCGCCTGCATGCGCCGGGCCTGGAAGGCCTCGCAGTTCGAGCACGAGCTGATCTCGCGGTAGGTGTTCTGCGCCGGCAGCCAGACCTCGAGGTCGTAGGTCTTGCTGGCGCCGAAACCCATGTCGCCGCTGCACAGCAGCACCACGCGGTAGGGCAGCTCGAGCTTTTGCAGGATCGCCTCGGCATGGCCGACCATCTGCTCGAGTGTTTCGTAGCTCTTCTCGGGCTGGGTGATCTGCACCATCTCGACCTTGTCGAACTGGTGCTGGCGGATCATGCCGCGGGTGTCGCGGCCGGCGCTGCCGGCCTCGGAGCGAAAGCACGGGCTGTGCGCGGTGAGCTTGATAGGCAGCGCCGCGGCATCGAGGATCTGGCCGCGCACGGTGTTGGTCAGCGAGATCTCGACGGTCGAGATCAGGTACTGCTCGGGCTGAGCCGTTTCGTCGCCGCCCCGATAGACCCAGAACATGTCGTCCTTGAACTTGGGCAGCTGGCCCGTGCCTTCGAGGATTTCGCGGTTGACGATGTAGGGCGTGTAGCACTCGGTGTAGCCATGCTCCTGGGTCTGCACGTCGAGCATGAACTGCGCCAGCGCGCGGTGCAGTCGCGCGGCCGGGCCGCGCAGGAAGGTGAAGCGCGAACCCGACAGCTTGGCGCCCGGTGTCGAAGTCCAGGCCCAGCGGCGCACCGAGGTCGACATGGTCCTTGACGGCGAAGTCGAAGGCGCGCGGGCGGCCCCAGCGGCGCACCTCGGCGTTGGCGTGCTCGTCGGCGCCGACCGGCACGCTGTCGTGCGGCAGATTCGGCAGGCCCATCAGCAGCGTGGTGATCTCGGCCTGCAGCATGTCGTTTCGCGCAGCCGACGCGGCCAGTTCGCTCGCCCAGGCCGGCCACCTGGGCCATCACCGCCGCCACGTCCTGGCCCTTGGCCTTCAAGTGGCCGATCTGCTTGGACAGGCTGTTGCGCTCGGCCTGCAAGGTTTCGGTGCGCGTCTGGATGCGCTTTCTCTCGGCCTCGAGCGCGACGAACTGCTCGCGGTCGAGGAACTCCTGCGGCGTCTTGCGGGTTTGCAGTTTGGCGATCACGCCGTCGAGGTCGCGGCGCAGTTGGTTGATGTCGAGCATGTTGAAGTTCTTGTGTCGCGTCAGGCCGAAGTTCGTGGCGCCGCCACCGTGGCCATGGACTTGTCGCCCAGGCCCTTGGGCAGCGGAAAGTGCACCGTCTCCTGCACGCCGTCGAGCGTGCGCACGGCCAGCGCGCCGAGTTCACGCAGCCGCGTGATGACCTGCTGCACCAGGATGTCGGGCGCCGAGGCGCCGGCGGTCAGGCCCACGCGCACGGCGCCGACGAACCAGGCGGGCTGCAAGGCGGCGGCGTGGTCGACCATGTAGGCCGGCCGGCCCAGGCGTTGGGCCAGCTCGCGCAGGCGGTTGCTGTTGCTGCTGGTCGGGCTGCCGACGACGATCACCACATCGACCTGCGGGCTCAGCACCTTGACCGCGTCTTGCCGGTTCTGCGTGGCGTAGCAGATGTCCTGGTGCTTGGGCTGGCGCACGTTGGGGAATCGCAGTTTGACGGCAGCCAGGATCTCGGCCGTGTCGTCGACCGACAGCGTGGTCTGCGTCACCACCGCCAGGCGCGCCGGGTTCTTCACCGGCGCCAGCGCCACATCGGCCACCTCCTCGACCAGGTAGATGCCGTCGTAGAGCTGGCCCATCGTGCCCTCGACCTCGGGGTGGCCCTTGTGGCCGATCATCAGGAACTCATAGCCTTCCTTGTGCAGCTTGGCGACTTCGACATGCACCTTGCTGACCAGCGGGCAGGTGGCGTCGAAGACCGAAAAACCGCGTTCGGCGGCCTCGCGGCGCACGGCCTGGCTGACGCCATGGGCCGAGAAGATCAGCGTCGCGCCGGGTGGCACCTCGGACAACGCCTCGATGAAGATCGCGCCCTTGGCCTTCAGGTCGTCGACCACATAGGTGTTGTGCACGATTTCGTGGCGCACATAGATCGGGGCGCCGAACCTGGCCAACGCGCGCTCGACGATCTCGATCGCACGGTCGACGCCGGCGCAAAAGCCCCGCGGTTCGGCGAGCAAGACCTCGGCCAGCATCTACAGCACTCCTATCACGTGCACGTCGAAGCGCACTGGGAGGCCGGCCAGCGGGTGGTTGAAGTCGAACAGCAGCCAGTCGTCACCGGCCTCGCGCACCACGCCGGCGTAGGCGCCCTGCCCGTTGGGCGTGGGGAACTGGACCACGTCGCCCACGCCGTAACGCGCGTCGGGGTCGCCCACCTCGTGCAGCAGGGCGAGCTTGACCCGCTGCAGCATTTGCGGGTTGCGCTCGCCGAAGGCCTCGCCCGCAGCCAGGTCGAAGCTCTCGCGCGCGCCCTCGGCCAGGCCGATCAGGCGCGCCTCCATGGCCGGCGCGAGCTCGCCCGTGCCCAGCGACAGCGTCGCCGGCGGGCCGTCGAAGGTATCGACCACGGCAGCGCCGTCCGGGCCGGCGAGGCGGTAGTGCAGGGTCAGGAAGGAACCGGGCTGGATGGCGGTCACGGTGGCGGCAAGGTGGGCCCGTGCGGGCGATAGACTGGCCGCGATTTTACGGGGCCGCCCTTGAACACCCGCCTGCACTCGCTGACGCAACTGCCTGCCGAGGCTCGGCCGCGCGAAAAGCTGCTGGCCCGTGGCGCTGCGGCGCTGGCCGATGCCGAGTTGCTGGCGCTGCTGTTGCGCACCGGCCTGCCGGGCCTGGGCGTGCTGCAACTGGCACAGTCCCTGCTCGATCGCTTCGGCGGCCTGGCCGGCCTGCTGCACGCCGATGCACCGGCACTGGCCAAGGTCAAGGGCCTGGGCCCGGCCAAGCGCGCCGAGGTGGCGGCGGTGCTGGAAATCGCGCGCCGGGTGCTGGCCCAGCAACTGGCCGAGCGGCCGCTGTTCGATTCGCCGCAGCGCGTCAAGGACTACGTGGCGCTGCACCTGCGCCCGCTGACGCACGAGGCCTTCGCCGTGCTGTTCCTCGACGCCAGCCACCGCCTGCTGCAGCTCGAGCTGATGTTCCACGGCACGCTGGCGCAGACCAGCGTGCACCCGCGCGAGATCGTCAAGCGCGCATTGGCGCTGAACGCCGCGGCTGTCGTGCTGGCGCACAACCACCCCAGCGGCGCGGCCGAGCCGTCGCGTGCGGATGAGTTGGTGACACAAGGCGTGCGCGCGGCGCTGCAACTGGTCGATGTGCGCGTGCTCGACCACCTGATCGTCGGCGCCGGCACGGTGATGTCGTTTGCCGAACGTGGCTTGCTGTAGATGAAGGCCGCCGACCTCGCGCGCCTGGCCGCGCTGAAGGAGCGCATGGCGCGCAGCGCACAAGAAGATGCTGCGCGGCGCGAGATCGAGGCCCAGGCCGCTGCCCGCGAGCAGGCCGAGCGCCAGCGCTTTGCGCTCAGCGTCGGCGCGGTGACGCCGCAGCCAGCGCCTCAGCGAGCCGAGCTGCCGCGCCCTGCGGTGGCGCCCGAACCCCGCCAACGCCAGCGCGACGAGGCGCAGGCCCTGGCCGCCACGCTGTCCGACGAACTGGACCTGAGCACCCTGCTCGACACCGATGCCGGGCTGAGTTTTCGCCGCCCAGGCATAGGCCCGGACGTGCCGGCGCGCCTGCGCCGCGGCCAATGGACCATTCAGCGCCAACTCGACCTGCATGGCCTGCGCAGCGAGGCCGCCCGTGACGCATTGGCCGCCTTCATCCGCCAAGCCGAGCGCGATGGCCTGCGCTGCGTGCGCATCGTGCACGGCAAGGGCCACGGCTCGCCGGGCCGCGAGCCCGTGCTGAAGGACAAGGTCAAGCGCTGGCTGGTGCAGAAGAACCAGGTCATCGCCTTCACCCAGGCCAGCGCCGCCGATGGTGGGCATGGCGCGCTGCTGGTCTTGCTGGCGGGCCATTGAGGCCGGTGTCCCGCCGGGGAGCACCTTCAGCCGCCCCGGTTGCGCATCCAGTCGGCCGTATCGAAGACGGGGCTCACGGCGCGATGCGCGCGGCCAGTGCCAGTATCGCCTGCGCCGCCGGTGAGCCCGGGTAGACCTCGAGCAACAACTGACGCCTTTGCACGGACTCGCGCACCGCCGGGTCGACCGGAATCTCGCCGACCAAGTCGAGCTTGACCGGCGCCTCCAGGCCCGGGTTGACGTAGCTGTCGATCACCTGCTGCAACTGGCCGCGGATGGTCCGCCCCTCGCCGTGCTTGAGGACTTGGTTGACGGCCAGCATCAGTGCGCGCCGGCCCTGGCTCGCGGCCAGCACCTTGAGGGTGGCATAGGCGTCGGTCACCGCCGTCGGCTCGGGCGTGGTCACCAGCAGCACGTCGTGGGCCAGCGACACGGTATACAGCACGACATCGGAAATGCCAGCCCCGGTGTCGAGCAGGACACGGTCGAACTGCGGCGTCACGGCCTCGATGGTGGCGAGCAACTGGTCGCGCACCTCGGGCGTCATGCGCGAGTATTCGACCATGCCCGAGCCGGCCAGCAGCACCGAAAAGCCGCCGGCCACCGGAATGATGGCGTCCTCGAGACGTTGCTTGCCGGTGAAGACATCGTGCAGCGTGATCTTGGGCGCCAAGTTGAGGACCACGTCCAGGTTGGCCAGGCCGAGGTCGGCGTCGAGCACCAGCACACGCTCACCGCGCTGCGCCAGGGCCGCAGCCAGGTTGGCCGAGACAAAGGTCTTGCCCACACCGCCCTTGCCGCTGGTGACCGCGGTGATGCGCGCGCGCTGTCGGTGGCTGGACGCAGCTTCACTCATGGGTTGGCGCCTTGCGGAATCGTCTGGGATGGATTCGTCGAACTCTGACAAGCGAAACAGCAGGCCCTTTTCTTCGGCCGTCACCTGCGACACCGCTGCGGGCTCGAACGCCGCGCGGTTGCGCCCGCCAGTCTTGGCGTTGTAGAGCTGCAGGTCGGCGCGCTCGAGCCACAGCCTGACCGACGAGCGCACCCATTGCGGCGCGAAAGCGCCGCCCAGGCTGACGGTCACGGAGATCGGTTTGGTCAGGCCTATGGTCACCGGCCGTTGCTCGATGCGGGCGCGCACGCGCTCAGCGACCGTCGGCCCGAAGGCCGGCGGGCAGTTGGGCAGCACGAGGGCGAACTCTTCGCCGCCGATGCGTGCCACCGTGTCCATCGGCCGCACGCATTCGAGCAGGGTCTCGGACACGGCTTTGAGCACCAGGTCGCCGGCGACATGGCCATGGCTGTCGTTGACGCGTTTGAAGTGGTCGATATCGACCAGGAGCAGCAGCGCCGGCTCGCCGGCGCGCGCCACGCGATCGATCTCGCGGGCCAGGACCATCTCGAATTGGCGCCGGTTTGACAGCCCGGTCAATGCATCGCGGCTGGACAATTCGCACAGGGCGTCGACCACGCCCTGCAACCAGATCGCACTGCCGGCCTCGCCCGCCGGTGGGGCGCAGCCCGCCTGGCGCAGCAGCGACATGGCCGTGTCGAGCCGAAGCCTGGCCGACGCAGCGGCCGCAGGCGGCTCAACGGGAGAGGGCGAATCGCTCAAGGTGGAGTCCAGTCTAGCAGCGGCCCCGCGCGGCGGCGGCGCGGAATTGCGCGGTGAATCGGCATCTGTTTTTGCACTTGCCCGCAGCGCGACCCGGTCAGACTGGCCCCTGCACCGCGTTGCCGTCGCCGACCGTCACCCGCCATCACCATGAGCCTGCCCCTCGCTCGCGCCCCCACTGCGGCCGGCCATGTCGTGGGCCCTGCCCCCAGCCCGTCGCGCGCGGCGGCATGGCCGCGCAGCGTCATCAAGGCGCACAGATGACGGACTCGGCGCTCACCGCCGGCGCCAAGCTCAAGCGCTTGAAGGCCGCGCCGCGCCGCGCCGGCGAGGCTTCGTTCTTCTTCTATGACGCCCACTTCAAGAACAATGCCGTCAAGGTCTTGCCGGGCGAGTTCTTCGTCCACGACGAAGACATCCTGATCATGACCACCCTGGGCTCGTGCATCGCGGCCTGCCTGTGGGACCGCGAACGCCGCATCGGCGGCATGAACCACTTCATGCTGCCCGACGGCGGCGATATCGACTGCGGCCGCTACGGCTCCTTCGCCATGGAGCTGCTGATCAACGAGCTGATCAAGCGCGGGGCTTCCCGCACCACCATGGAGGCCAAGGTCTTCGGTGGCGGTGCGGTGATCGGCGGCATGACCTTGAACGTGGGCGAGCGCAACACCCACTTCGTGCTCGACTACCTGAAGACCGAGCGCATCACGGTGGTCAGCAAGGACGTGATGGACATCTACGCGCGCAAGATCTGCTTCCTGCCGGCCAGCGGCAAGGCGCTGGTCAAGCGCCTGGCCAGCACGAATCTGGCCGCACTGGCCGAGATCGAACGCGTGGCGGCGGGCCAGACCGTCCAGCCCGCTGCCAGCGGCGGCGGATCGATCGACCTGTTCTGAGGAGCGGACCCTGCATGGCCAAGACCCGTGTCGTGGTGGTGGACGACTCGGCGCTGATCCGCAGCCTGCTCAAGGAGATCATCAACCGCCAGTCCGACATGCAATGCGTCGGCGTGGCCGCCGACCCGTTCGTCGCGCGCGAGATGATTCGCGCGACCAACCCCGACGTGATCACGCTGGACGTCGAGATGCCGCGCATGGACGGCATCGAATTCCTGGGCAAGCTGATGCGGCTGCGGCCGATGCCGGTGGTGATGGTCTCGACGCTGACCGAGCGCGGCGCCGAGGTCACGCTGCGCGCGCTCGAGCTCGGTGCGGTCGACTTCGTGGCCAAGCCCAAGATCGGCGTGGCCGACGGCATGCGCCAGTTGACCGACGACATCACCGACAAGATCCGCACCGCCGCGCGCGCCCAGATCCGGCGGGTGGTCGCGCCCCCGGCCGGCGAGGTCGCACAGCCGGCGCTGCCGCCGTCGGCCGTGGGCCGCCTGTCGACCGAGAAGTTGATCTTCATCGGCGCCTCCACCGGCGGCACCGAGGCCATCAAGGACGTGCTGATCGGCCTGCCGGCCGACTGCGCCGGCGGTGCTGATCACGCAGCACATGCCGCCCGGCTTCACCACCAGCTACGCCAAGCGCCTGGACCGGCTGTCCCGCATCCGCGTGGCCGAGGCCGTCGACGGCGAGCGTGTGCTGCCTGGGCATGCCTACCTGGCGCCGGGCGGCTTGCATCTGGCGATCGAGCGCTCGGGCGCCAACTACATCGCCCGCGTTCGTGACGGCGAGCCGGTGAACCGGCACAAGCCCTCGGTCGAAGTGCTGTTCGAGTCCGCCGCTCGCGTGGTCGGCCCGAATGCCTTCGGCATCATGCTCACCGGCATGGGCGCCGACGGCGCCAAGGCCATGCGCGCGATGCGCGACGCGGGCGGCCTACAACATGGCCCAGGACGAAGCCAGCTGCGTGGTCTTCGGCATGCCGCGCGAAGCGATCGCCCATGGCGCGGTGCAGGAAGTGCTGCCGCTGTCACAAATCGCGCCGCACCTGCTCGAGCGTTTGCGCGCGACGGCCGGGTCGTCGATCAATCGCCTCTGACCCGGCGCCGCTTTCACCAGCCGTGCAGCTGGAGGATGCGCAGGATCTGTCTGCCCTCCTGCTCGTCCTGCCAGCGCCGCTGCCCGATCAGGCCCTGCGGCGCACCGATGTCGCGCAGGGTTTCGGGGCTCAGGTGGGCCAGCTCACGTTCGGCCTGTGCGCTGCGTCGCCATTCGGCGCGCGTGGCACGGCGCGCCAGCCATCGCCGGTGCAGCGCGCCCAGGCGCTGGCTTGCGGTTTCGATCAACCGCAGCAAGGTCGGGCGATGCAGTGAGATCGGACGGGGCAGGCTGGTGCTGGTCATGGTGGGCTCCTGGGGATGTCGGTATTGGTCAGAATAGTTTCCAACTGACTGGTAGAAAAGCGATTTGTTCTGGCAAGTCTGGTCAGCTATGCTTACCAACTAGGGATACCGCCATGGCCCGCCTGCCGCTCCAGACCCTGCCCGCCTTTCGTGCCGTCGCACGCGGCGCCAACCTGCGCGCGGCCGCCGACGCCTTGCACCTGACGCACAGCGCCATCAGCCAGCAGATCAAGCTGCTCGAAGAGCAAGTCGGTTTTGCGCTGTTCGATCGCCGCGGCCGCCGCGTCGTGCTCAACGCCGCGGGCGCTGCGCTGCTGCGCGCGGTGGAGCCGGCGCTGTCGCAACTCGACGATGGACTGCGGGCTGCGGCGGCGGCGTCGGGCGACGAACAGCAGCGCATCCGCATCACCCTGTTGTCGTCGTTCGCGCAGCGCTGGCTGCTGCCGCGCATGGGCCGCTGGCGCGACAAGCACCCCGACATCGGCATCGAGTTGCACACCTCGCAAAACATCGTCGACCTGCAGCGCGAGGGCTTTCATGCCGCGCTGCGCCAGGGCCGCGGCAGCTGGCGCGGGCTGGAGGCGGTGTGCCTGACCGATTCGCCGCTGATCGTGCTCGGGTCGCCCGACGCCGCGCGCCGCCTGCTCGGCCGCGATGCCGCGGCGCTGGCCGACGAACCCCTGCTCGGCAGCGCGGCCCTGTGGCAGCGCTGGTTCGCGCTGCAGCGCTGTGCGCACAAGGGTCAATCCGGTGGCGGACTTCAACGATGCCGGATTGATTCTGCAAGCCGCGGAGCAAAACCTCGGCCTGGCGCTGGCGCGCGAGATCCTCGCCGCCGACGCCCTGCGCGATGGCCGGCTGGTGCGGCTGTCGCCGGTGCTGATGCAGGAGGAGGAGGCTTACGCCTACTGGCTGGCCTTCGTGCCCAGCCTGGGCGACTGGCCGCCGCTGCTGGCGCTGCGCGCCTGGTTGCTCGACGAACTGGCCTTGTCGCAGCGCCAGCTCGACGGCGTCAGAGAAACAGCGCCTGCAAGTCGTTCAGGAAGTCGAAGCCGCGCGCCGACGCCCGCCAGCGCGCGCCGTCGCGCTCGATGAGGCCGCGCTGCTCGGCCTGCTGTAGCGCGCTGTCGATGGCGGCGATCGACTGGCCCGTGCGCTCGCAAAAACGCGCCGGCTCGAAGCCCTCGGCCAGGCGCAGCGCGTTCATCATGTATTCGCCGGGCAATTCGGCCGCCGTGATGTCCCGTTCGCTGGACACCGCCTTGCCGGCCAATGCGTTCTCGATATACATCGCCGGTTCGCGCCAGCGCACCTGGCGCACGATGCGGTCGGCAAAGCTCAGCTTGCCATGGGCGCCGGCGCCCAGCCCCAGGTAGTCGCCGAACTGCCAGTAGTTCAGGTTGTGGGTGCAGCGCTGGCCCGGCTGCGCGAAGGCCGAGACCTCGTAGCGTGCCAGGCCCACGGCCGCGGTGCGCGCGCTGATCAGGTCGAGCATGTCGCTGGCGGCATCGTCGTCGGGCAGTGTCGGCGGGGCGTTGGCGAATTCGGTGTTGGGCTCGATCGTCAGGTGGTAGATCGACAGGTGCGGCGGCGCGAACCCGAGTGCGGTGTCGAGGTCGGCGTCCAGTTGCGCCAGGCTTTGCCCAGGCAACGCGTACATCAGGTCGAGGTTGAACGTGGCAAAGGCCGCGCGGGCTTCGGCCAGCGCGGCGCGCGCCTGGGCCCCGTCGTGGACGCGGCCGATGCGGGTCAGCAATTGGTCGTCGAAGCTCTGCACGCCAACCGACAGCCGCGTCACACCCGCGGCGCGGTAGGCGTGGAAACGTTCGCGCTCGAAGGTCCCCGGATTGGCTTCGAGCGTGACTTCGCAGCCGGGCTCGAGCGGCAGGCGGGCACGGATGTCGGCCAGCAGGCGGTCGATGTTTTCGGGCGCAAACAGGCTCGGCGTGCCGCCGCCGATGAATACGCTGACCACCTGACGGCCCCAGACCTGCGGCAGCGCGGCATCGAGGTCGGCGATCAGCGCCTCGAGGTAGCGCGCTTGCGGCAACTCGCCGGGTCTGGCCTGGTGCGAGTTGAAGTCGCAGTACGGGCACTTCTTCAGGCACCAGGGCAGGTGGACGTAGAGCGCCAGCGGTGGCAGCGCAGCCAAGCGGATCTGTGCGCCGGCGGCCTGGCGGTGGATGCGGATCGGCGCAGGGTTCACGTCAGTCGACCAGCCAAGCCTCGCGCATCAGTGCACGCATTTGCGCGGCGGCCAAGGCGCGATGGCTGAAGGCGTTCTTGCGCGCCGCGTCGAGTTCGGCGACGCTGGCACCGAGGCCTTCGATCCACACCAGCGGGTCATAACCGAAGCCGCCGCCGCCCCGCGGCGCATCGAGCAGCGTCGCCTCCCAGCGACCCTGCGCAATCAGCGGCTCGGGGTCGTCGGCGTGGCGCAGCGCGACCAGGGTGCTGACGAAGCGCGCACGCCGGTCGCTGCGGCCTTGCATGCGGGCCAGCAGCAAGGTGTTGTTGGCTTCGTCCTGCGCACGTCGGCGCGGCTCACGCCCATCGACCTGGGCCACTTCACCGGCATAGACGGCAGACTGCACGCCCGGTGCGCCGCCGAGCGCGTCCACGCACAACCCCGAGTCGTCGGCGATCGCTGCCAGCCCGCTTTCGCGCGCCGCATGCCGTGCCTTGGCCAAGGCGTTCTCGATGAAGGTGTGGTGCGGCTCGTCGGCCTCCGTGATGCCCAGCGCGGACTGGGCCACGAGTTCGATCGGCAGGCCCGCGAAGAGCGTCTGCAACTCGGCCAGCTTCTTGGCGTTGTTCGACGCCAGCACCAGTTTCATGACCCTGCAGGCCCCGCGAGCCCCCCGCTCATCGGGGCAGGCTGGTCGCCAGCGCGGCCTTCTGCGCGGCCACCAACTCGGCGATGCCGCGCTCGGCCAGCCGCAACAGCGAATCCATCTGCGCACGCGTGAACGCCGCGCCTTCGGCCGTGCCCTGCACTTCGACATAGGCGCCGGCGCCGGTCATGACCACGTTCATGTCGGTATCGCAGGTCGAATCCTCGCTGTACTCGAGGTCCAGCAGCGCCGCATCGTGCAGCAGACCCACCGAGACCGCAGCGACATGGTCGCGAATCGGGCTGGCCGCGATGCGCCCCTGCGCCAGCAACCAGCTCACGGCATCGTGCGCCGCGACGAAGGCGCCGGTGATGGCCGCCGTGCGCGTGCCGCCATCGGCCTGCAGGACGTCGCAGTCGAGCGTGATCGTGCGTTCGCCCAGCGCCGACAGGTCGAACACCGCACGCAGCGAACGGCCGATCAGGCGCTGGATCTCCTGCGTGCGGCCGCTCTGCTTGCCGCGCGCGGCCTCGCGATCGCTGCGCGTGTGCGTGGCGCGCGGCAACATGCCGTACTCGGCCGTGACCCAACCCTGGCCGCTGCCGCGCTTGTGCGGCGGCACCCTTTCTTCCACCGATGCGGTGCACAGCACCTGGGTGGCGCCGAAGGCGATCAGCACCGAGCCCTCGGCATGCTGGGTGTAGGCACGCGTGATGCGCAGCGGCCGCAGGGCCGCTGCGGCACGGCCGCCGCTGCGAACAAAGGCTGTCATCAGGGCTTCTTCTCGTTGGAACGGCGAATGGCGTCGTTGATCTCTTTGATCGAACGCTCGATTTCCGCCTCGTCGAGCTCGTCGCTGCCCAGATCGCCGATGACGCCGGCCTGGATGGTGGAGGCGAAGACCTCTTCGCCCAGGCTCTGGGTCGAAATGCCGGCCACGCTTTCACTGCCTTCGGCCGACTCCCATTCGACCGAGAGCACGGTCACGTTGTCGCTCTTGGGCCCGCCGTTGCGCAGCGCCAGTTCGACCAGTTCGGGGGCCGCATCGGCAATCGTGCGCCGGGACAACTGTTCGGTGATCACGGTGTCGGTGACGCTGCCCCACAGTCCGTCGGAGCACAACAGCAGCCGGTCGCCGCCGTACAGCAGCAGCGGGCCGGCGGTGTCGACCACCGGCTTGCCGGGGCTGCCCAGGCAGGTGAAGAGCACATTGCGGTTGAACTTCTCGCCCATCGGCACCACGTGCGAGAGCGTCTCTTGCAGCTCGGTGTACGAGTGGTCGCGGGTGCGGGCAATCAGCTTGTCGCCACGCACCAGGTACAGACGCGAGTCGCCGCAATGGGCCCAGTAGGCCGTGTTGCCCTGCATCACGCAGGCCACGACGGTGGTGCGCGGCGTGTCCATCAAGGCCTTCTCGGTGGCGTAGCGCAGCAGCTGGTGATGGGCCGAAATGATGGCGTCGTGCAGGAATCGCAGCGGATCGGCCAATGTCGGTTTGGCATCGCGTTGGTACAGCGCGGCCAAGGTCTGCAGTGCGAGTTGCGAAGCCACTTCGCCTTCGGGATGCCCACCCATGCCGTCGGCCAGCGCGAACAGACCCGAATCGCGCGTGTAGCAGTAGCCCATGCGGTCTTCGTTCTTCTCGCGACCCCCCTTGCGGCTGACCTGGTAGACGGAGAACTTCACGCTTTCGCACCGGCCTTGAGGTTTTCGAGCTGCAGCTTGAGCCGCTCACTGAAACTCAATTTGGTGTAGCGGCGCTCGGTTTCGCGGGCCAGCTCTTTTTGCAGCGCGAACACGCTCTGCGGCCGCGACAGCGGGTCGAGCGACATGCACCACTCGGTGACTTCGATCAGGTTGTCGGAATAGACGTTGCGCAGCCGCGACAGCGACAGGGCCAGGCGGTCCTTCTCGATGCGCTGCGGCGCGTCGTTGGGCGGGTAGCCCTGCATGCAGGCGTAGATGCAGGCCCCGATGGCGTAGATGTCGGTCCAGGGGCCGAGCGAGCCGTCACGGCGGTACATCTCGGGCGCGGCGAACCCGGGTGTGTACATCGGGCGGATGAAGTTGCCCTCCTTGCTCAGCACTTCGCGCGCGGCGCCGAAGTCGAGCAAGACGGCCTTGTTCTCGTTGGTGACGAAGATGTTGGCCGGCTTGATGTCCAGGTGCAACATCTTGTGTTGATGGACGATGCGCAAGCCACGCAGGATCTCGTCGAACAGCGAGCGAATGGTCGATTCGCGAAAGACCTTGTCACGCTTCAAGTCGCGCGCCGTGACGATGAAATCCTGCAGGGTGTCGCCCTGCAGGTAATTCATCACCATGTAGACGGTTTCGTTCTCGCGAAAGAAGTTCAGCACCGAGACCACGCTCGGGTGGCTGATCTGGGCCAGCGAGCGGCCCTCCTCGAAGAAGCTTTTCAGGCCCAGCCGGTAGAGCGGCAACTTGTCGGGCTTGACGCGCGGCGTCAGTTCGCCGGCCGAGCGTTCGGCCAGCGAGGCCGGCAGGTATTCCTTCAGCGCAATCAAATGGCGCTGCTCGTCTTCGGCCAGATAGACGACCCCGAAACCGCCCGCCGCCAGCTTCTTGACGATCTGATAGCCCCCAACCACGGTACCCGCGGGCAGCGGGGCGGGTTTGGGCTTTGACATAATTGGCGGTGGCTTTTGAGTGGTTAGAGCCCCAAGGCCGCCGCCTAGCGGCGTCCGCCCCCGAGGGGGAACAAGGAAACTTGGGCCAGCCCGGTGAATCCTTGCGAGGGTCGATGTCAGTTTACAGCATGACCGGATACGCCAGTGCCAATGCTGGCGCGGCTCGGCAGGGTGATGGTGGCGTTGCGGCCACAGCCGGCGCGCCGGCCTTGGTAAGCGCCGAATTGCGTTCGGTCAATGGCCGGTTTCTCGACCTGTCGCTGCGCCTGCCCGACGAATTGCGTGCGCTGGAGCCGGCCTTGCGTGAACTGGTGGCCGGCGCCATCAAGCGCGGCAAGGTCGAGTTGCGCGTCACCAGCGCGCGTGGACCCGAGGGTGTGGTTGCTGCGCCTGGGGCCGAGCAATTGAGCCACCTGTCGCGCATCGAAGGCACGGTGCAGAGCTGGCTGCCCAAGGCCGCGCCGCTGTCGGTGCACGAGGCGCTGCAATGGTGCCGCGGTGGCGCCACCAGCGAAGGCCTGGACGAGCTGGCCATACAGGCCGCGCGCGAGGCGCTGACCGCGCTGTGCGAGGCACGCGGCCGCGAAGGGCAGCGCCTGGCCGCCGTGCTGCATGAACGCATCGCTCATCTGCGCGCGCTCGTCGAGCAGGCCCGGCCGCTGCTGCCCGCGGTCGTGCAGCGCCAGCAAAAGCGCTTCCTGGAACGCTGGCAGGAGGCGCTGTCGGCCAGCGGTGCGACGCAGTCGGTCGGCGCCGAAGCCTTGCAGGAGCGCGCCTTGAACGAAGCCGCGGCATTTGCCATCCGCATCGACGTGGCCGAAGAGCTGGCGCGCCTGGGCGCGCACCTCGAGGAAATCGAGCGCCTGCTGCACAAGGGAGGCGAGGTGGGCAAGCGCCTGGACTTCCTGATCCAGGAGTTGCAGCGCGAGGCCAATACGCTGGGTTCGAAGTCCGCGGCGCTGGAGCTGACCGGCGTGGCCGTGGAGATGAAGGTCGCCATCGAGCAAATGCGCGAGCAGGTGCAGAACATCGAGTAAGCCGCTTGGCGCCCGGCGGATCACCACAGCCAACGCCCGACCTGGCTCGAGTAGCGATGCCATGCTTCACCGAAGGTTCTGGCCAGCCAGGGCTCTTCGCCCAACACCACGCGCAGATGGAAAACCAGCGCGATGGTGACGGCGTAGGCCAGCAGCCCTAGCGATCCGCAGCTGGCGGCCCAGCCCGACAGCATCATGGTCACGGCGACGTACATCGGGTTGCGCGAGTAGCGGTAGAGCCCGACCACGACCAGGCGCTCGGGCGGTGACCATGGCGCCAGGGTGCCCTTGCCCGAGACGTAGAAGTCGCGCACACACCAAAGCAAGCCGAGCAGGCCCAGTGCCAGCAGCAGCAGGCCGGGTGGCCACACCAGTCGCAGGCGCGACTGAAGACCTAGCCAGATGAGGGGCACGGCGATGGCCACGATTCCGGGGCACGCCACGAACGCGAGCAGGGCCTTGGCGAACATCATGTCAGGTGCTTG